>CBDCGV010000001.1:0-44890 GCA_965216955.1 Chitinophagales bacterium
GTTGATCTGGGCATTACTTTTAGAGATAAAATTACAGTTAACGATAGGCATTTTCACAATTGGAAACTAGGGGTGTCTCTTTTAGATTTTGGAAGGATAAAATTTACGCAAAAAGCGGCTGAATATCATTATATAAATCCAGATACAACAACTGTTTTTTTTAGCGATTACAATGATGTTGAGGATCCTGAAGATATCGCGGTAATTACTAACGTAACTCAATTTGCAGGTGATACAAACGCTACATTGGTGGCTAATGAAATAAGTATGTGGTTGCCGGCAGCTTTTGCTTTTCAATTTGATATGCCCATTGTAGATAGGTTTTATATTTCTGGAACAGCTATTGTTCCAATTCCTTTTAAAAAACCAGCAGTAAGAAGAGCGGCAATGTTTTCTGCAACACCAAGGTATGAATTGAAGTGGTTCGAGTTTGGGGTGCCTGTGGTCTTTTACAGATACTATAGACCTAGAGTAGGGGCTTATATTCGTTTAGGAGTGTTAACAATAGGGACTGATAATTTAAACAGTTGGGTGATTCCTGGAAGAATGACAGGCACCGATTTTTATATGGCACTTAAAATCAATTCTGGACTTTTTAAGGAAAGAGACAAAAATAAAAGTACCGGAATTCCTTGCTATGACTTTTAGGTATTATGCTTATTAGCAAAATTGTTTTCTATTAGATATTTACATGAAGCTAATTGTAGAATAATAAATTGTGCCTCATCCTCATTGATTCCTCTTCCAAAAGTGACTACTTTATATGAGGTGTCAAATTTTATAACTGTACGGACATCATCAAGCCAAATTCCATTCTTTTTCCTTTGAAAAACTTCTTTATCCACTCTTAAATTATGTATATCTTTTAAAGGATAGGTTCTGGTTCTTCTGTACACAAGTAGTGGTTTTTGAGTATGGAGTGACTGGCTATCGATTTTAACAATTTCACTTCCGGTTAAGAGCCAACTTAGAATTTTCAATAGAAAGAAACCTATAATGAGCCAAACTAATCCAATAATAATAATGCCCATTTCGACCCAAGTAGAGAAGGAGGTATATACGAATTTTTTAATGGCAAAAAGACCGACAACCCAAAGAAAAAAAGAAACAAATAAGGGTATAATTACATAGGGATTTTTAATGACCGGAATTTTTATTGTAAACCGATCCCTAGAATCAATAATTTTTATTCTCATTTGTTTACCCATATCAACAAAATTAAGCTATCGAGGCTAATTATCTTTTGTAATTTAGTAGTTGAAAAATTAATAAATGTTAATTGTCCTTTCACCGGCTAAAAAATTAGATTTTGATTCAGAAAATAAAGTAAAGAATTTTTCTGAACCTATTTTTATTAATGAAGCTACTCAGTTAATTGGAAAGCTTAGAACTCTCTCTCGTAAAAGAATTGGAGAACTGATGAAAATAAGTCCTAATCTTTCAGATTTAAACTATAATAGGTATAAGTCATGGTCTCCGTCTTTTACATCTGAGAATGCTCGTCAGGCAGTTCTCGCATTTAATGGAGAAGTTTATTGGGGGTTAGAGGCAAAAACATTTAGCAAGAATGATTTTAAATTTGCACAACGGCATATACGAATTTTATCTGGCTTACATGGAGTTTTAAGACCACTAGATCTTATCCATCCTTATCGTTTAGAGATGGGGTCTAAATTATCCGTAAAAAGAACAAAAAACTTGTATGAGTTTTGGGGAGATAAGATTATAGATCAAATAAATCTAAGTTTAGATGGTAGCAAAGAAAGATTGCTGGTTAATTTGGCATCCAAAGAATATTTCAAATCAATTAATTTGAAAAAGTTGGATGCAGAAATACTTGATATTCAATTTAAAGATAAAAAAGGAGATGAGTATAAAGCTTTGATGGCCTATGCTAAGAGGGCTCGGGGAATGATGGCTCGTTATATTGTTCAAAATAGAATTAAGTCAAAAGAAAAAATAAGGCTGTTCAATGTGGCAGGTTATACTTTTAATGACCGCCTTAGTATAGAACAGAAGTGGGTTTTTACAAGGGATTAGTGTTGAAATAATAAGCGTAATTATGGAATTAAAATTTCCGAAAGGATTTATTTGGGGAACATCAACAGCAGCATATCAGATAGAGTCGGCTTCTGATCATGATTGGCGAGGTGTGAAATGTATAGATGGAAGTACCTTTGATAAGTGCAGCATGCATGATGCACATAGAGATGAGGACTTGGAGTATATCTGTCAACTTTCAGGAGGGTATAGAATAAGTTTAGATTGGGCACGCTTACAAAAAGCACCTTATGCAGATTTTGATAAAGCAATGGTTGAAGAATATACCGATTTTCTTCAGAAATTGAAGGATAGAGGGGTGCACATAATGTTAGTACTACATCATTTTACCAATCCTTTGTGGTTTGGTGAGGCAGGTGGCTGGGAAACAGATAAAACTCAACCGATGTTTTTAGATTATGTTCAAAAAATGGTAGATGCCTTTGGGCATTTTGCCGATACATGGAATACATTCAATGAACCAGCAGTTTATGTTAGTAATGGCTGGATAATGGGAGGGTTTCCACCATTTAAGAGAAACATATTCAAAGCTTTTAAGGTGATTAATCGATTGGGTAGAACGCATGAAAAGGCATACGATATTATTAAAGCAAAATTTCCAAATAGTGTAGTAGGAATCTCAAAGAATACTGTAAAGTTTGTAGGAGAAATTTTTCCTGGTCATCTTTTAGCGAAACTTTTTGATTGGTGGTTTATGGATTATTGTGCAATGCGATTTACAAAGACAGATTTTCAGGGTATGAGCTATTATGCTAGGATGCCTTTTAGGCCACTTCCGGTCGATGAAATTTACAATCCTGGTAAACTAGCCAAACTTGGTCGAAGGCACGACATGATGTGGGAATATAAACCCGAAGAGTTTTATCATATTATACATCGTTATTGGAAAAAATTTAAGAAGCCCATTATTATTACAGAGAATGGTGTATGTACAGAAGATGATGAATTTAGAAAATCAAGTATTAAGGAATACCTTGGTTGGATTCATAAAGCTATTCAGGATGGAGTTGATATAAGGGGATACTTTCATTGGTCTACAATAGATAATCATGAGTGGAATTTAGGACTAAAATATCGTTTTGGTCTAGTGCGTGTTAACTTTGAAACCTTTGAGCGTACCATGACAGGGGCGGGTTTGTTATATGGTGAAATTGCCAAGAATAATAGTGTTGTAATTGATTAGTTTAGCAATATGTCTAAAAAGGCATTAATAAGATCTGTTAGAGGCTTTACTCCAAGATATGGAGTTGACTGCTTTTTTGCTGAGACGGCCAGTATAATTGGAGATGTAATAATGGGGGATAATTGTAGCCTTTGGTATAGTGTAGTAGTTAGAGGTGATGTGAATTCTATACGTATAGGCAATCAAGTAAATGTTCAAGATGGTGCAGTCATTCATTGCACTTATGAAAAAACAAAGACAATTATTGGGAATAAGGTTTCTATAGGCCATAATGCAATTGTTCACGGATGTACCTTAGAGGATAATGTCCTTATTGGCATGGGGGCAATTGTAATGGATAATGTTTATGTTGAGGAGGGGGCATTAATCGCTGCGGGTGCAGTGGTTCTAGAAGGTACTCGTATTGAGTCAGGAACAATATATGGCGGTGTTCCTGCAAGGCGTTTGAAAAAATTGAATAAAAATGCATTTAAAGATATTAACGAACGAATTGCAGATAACTATGTTAAATATGCAAATTGGTTTAAACAATAAATAGCATCTAACATGAATCGTGATATAAAAGATATGCGTCAGCGATATGAGTTGGCAGAATTGAATGAAAAGGAAATGGATAAAAATCCTTTTGATCAATTTAAAATATGGTTTAAAACGGCACTTGATTCTGATGAAATTGAACCCAATGGTATGTCGCTAGCAACTGCTGACAAACTAGGAAACTTATCCTGTAGAACGGTTCTTTTGAAGGAAATTATGGAGGAGGGTTACGTGTTTTACACCAATTACGATAGTAAGAAAGGAATTCAGATTCAAGAAAATGATAAAGCAGCGGTGCTCTTTTGGTGGAAAATGCTGCAAAGGCAAGTACGAATTGAAGGGTGCGTCTCAAAAATAAGTAAGGAACGATCTTTGAAATATTTTCAAAGTCGACCAAAAGGGAGTCAGATTGGTGCAACAATTTCTCCTCAAAGTAAAGGAGTTCGAAGAGACGAATTGAAGAAGGCCTATAATACAGTCGAAGAAATGTACAATAAGCAAGATAAGCTTCCTTTACCTGAAAATTGGGGAGGGTATATTTTAAAACCTAATCTATTTGAATTTTGGCAAGGTAGGCCAAGTAGGTTACATGATAGAATACAATATAAATTAGAAGCTAATGAATGGTTAATTGAGCGACTGGCACCCTAACTAAAAAATCCATTTCATCATTGCAATAAGTCCGAAAACTAGTGCTCCCAGCATCAACAGCAATACGAATGATACACCAATGATTAATCCCCATGGGGTTCCTTTATGTTTATCTTCTACTTGATGTTCCAATAAGAGTTTGTAATTACGTCTATTCGCCTTATATACAACATCGAAAAGATCTCCAAATATAGGAATAGCCCCCACAGCCGTATCTACCGCAACATTGCCTAGCATACGAGCCACTACCTTTTTGCTTGCTCCATTTCTTATCATTGATAAAATAAGTAATCCAGAAATACCAAAAGAAATGACATCTCCAACAGTAGGGATTAGACCAATAATAACATCTATACCAAATTTGAAATTCGTCCCCGGAATTGTAAATTTATTATCCATTAAACGGCTGACCCATTCAATGACTTGTAGTTCTTCGGGAGTTTCCTCTAACTCTTTTTTGGAATTTCCCATTTATAAGTTTTGGACTTTTGTACGGATTAAAGCTCGATCATCTTGAGATCTGCATAATAGGCTTCTTCTTTAGAAACACTAAGAAAGCCTAATAATCCCCCTGATGATTCAGCGACTGCCAACGCAATACTTCTTAGATTTTTGGTTAGCGCAGCAGCGTATCTAGTATCTAGCTTTTTTAATGGTCCATTTAACTCTGATAGTTTATTTGCGATAGCGTCTGTATCATTCTCAAACTTTTGAGTATAATGATCTAAAACTCGATCAAAGTCTTTATCAACTTGACTAAAATAATCAAAGAGTAAAGGGTCTCCTTGAATAGATCTAAAGTGGGCCGCTTTTTTAGCTCTTATTTCTTCATCTTTTGTGAAGTTATTGTCGGCGCTGCCAATAAGCACTGTAACCAATGCAGGAGCCTCAAGAACTAATGTTCTTTCATCTTCAGTTAAATTTTTTAAAAAATCCATGTCTGCTTAAACGTTTGCGCAAATGTAATATTATTAGATGCAAGAGACAAGCGTTGTTGCTTTAAGGAAAAATTATCAGCTTAGTCCTATTTTGTTTTTGATATGATATTGGTTTCTATCAGGGGCATTTCTTGAAACTAAATCTGCTATAAATCCTGCAGAGAACAACTGAACTCCAACTACTATTGCTAAAATTCCAAAGTAAAAGAGAGGTCTGTTGGCGATACCACCAACGTTAAAAAATATTTTAGTAATGCTTAGATAAATTAATGTAATGAATCCTGAAAAAAAGGATAATGAACCAAGTGTGCCAAATAAATGCATTGGTTTTTTACCAAATCTTGTTACAAAGAGAATAGATAATAAATCTAAAAATCCATTTATAAAGCGTTCCAATCCAAATTTTGTCACTCCATATTTTCGCTCTTGATGTTGAACTACTTTTTCGCCAATCTTCTTGAAACCAGCCCATTTGGCGATAACAGGTATATATCTGTGCATTTCACCATATACTTCAATACTCTTTACAACATCAACTTTGTACGCCTTTAGTCCACAATTAAAGTCGTGAAGCTTGATTTTAGTAAGCGTTCTTGTTACTCCATTAAAAAATTTGGAAGGGATGGTTTTCATTATGGGATCATATCGTTTCTTTTTCCAACCTGATACCAAATCAAAGCCTTGATTTGCGATCATATCATATAATCCAGGAATTTCATCAGGGCTATCTTGGAGATCTGCATCCATTGTAATAATTACATCGCCACTTGCGGCCTTAAACCCTTCGTTTAATGCTGCAGATTTACCATAGTTTCTTGTGAAAGAAATGCCTTTAATATTAGAGTTTTGATGCGAGGCATTGGAAATGACTTCCCAAGAATTGTCTGTGCTACCATCATTAATGGCTATAATCTCATAGGTGAAATTATGTTGAGTCATTACTTTGTCAATCCAAGCAAACAACTCTGGCAGCGATTCTGCTTCATTTAATAATGGTATGATTACAGATATATTCATTCTAGTTTACTAATTGTAAATGCTAATAAGGCGGATATTGCTGCACCAAATATATTATACTTTGCTAAAAGAATTAAAGTAAATCCTTGTGGTTCTTCCAAATGAGCACTAGTTGTAAATAAAATTTTAAAAAAAACTGCTATCAAAACACCTAAAATTAAAGAGGACATCCAACCTGTTAACCAAAGATGTTTATACGGAATATTAGGGATGTTTTTTTTACTAAGCATTTGTGCGATAAATACACACGATGCAATAGAAGTAAAGTTGAGAATTAAATTGACAAAATTATTTTGTTCTATTTTGTTTAAAGCAAAAAAAGCAGTTGCTGAATAAATAATGCCAATTAAAATAGCCGCTTTAATTGCAAAAGATAAAGTTGGTTGTGACGATTTAGGTTCCATTAATCGTTCAAATAAATTTTCCCCTTATTGAAAACCCCTCTAACTTTTCCTTTAAATTTTCGATCAAATAATGGTGAATTTTCAGATTTAGAAAGATTATTGTCTTTTGTAAACGTCCAATTTTGTTTTAAAGAGATGATAGAGAAATTGGCGATAGCGTTTTTTTCAATGATTGCTGTTTGCTGTCCAATAATTTTCCTTGGATTAATCGAAAGCAATTTAGCTAAAAGGGCCTTGTCTTTAGTAAATTTTAAGGCTTGGTATAGCAAACTGAAGGATGTTTGTAGGGATAAAAGTCCAAAATTAGCATATTCAAATTCTAACCTCTTTTTTTCTGTTTCAATTGGTGTATGCTGACTCGAAACACAATCAATAGTTTCATCTAAAAGGCCTTTTATAAGTGCTTTCCTATCTTTTTCTGTTCTCAAAGGAGGCATTGTTTTGTATAAAGTGTTATAATCTTTTGTATTTTCTTCTGTAAAAATTAAGTGATGCGAAAAAACATCAGCGGTTATATTAAGACCCTCTTTTTTGGCTTTGGCAATCAACCGTACGCCTTCTTTTGTGGAAATACCTGAAAGGTGTAATCTGCCTCTGGTATATTCTAAGGTATTCAACGCTTTTTTTATGGCAATTGTTTCCGCATCAACAGGGATTCCTTTTAATCCTAGCCTAACGGAATATTCACCCTCATTAATTTGACCTTCCGAGAAAATACCATAGTCACAGGGTTGTTCAATTATCACACCATTAAATGAAGAAGTGTATTGTAAAGCCCTAGCAAGTACTCCAGAATTCTGAATTGAAAAAGGGTAATTGGTAAAACCGACTGCTCCTGCTTTTTGCATATCATAGATCTCTGTTGGTTTTTCAGAATCTAATTGTTCAGTTATGGCCCCCAATGGATATATATCAATAGCTGTTTTTTCAGCTTTATTAAGAAGATATTCAACCTGACTTTTTGATTGAATTACAGGATTACAATTAGGAGTCGTTACTACTCCGGTATACCCTCCTGCGGCAGCTACCTTACTTCCTGAAAGGATGTCTTCTCTGTGTTCATATCCTGGGTCACAAAAATTGGCATTGAGATCACAAAATCCTGGAAAGATGGTAGCGTTCTTAAGGTCAATAGTTTTGTCGATAGTTTTGGAATTGTTGATCCGCTCAGCTATGCGTTTAATTTTACCTTTTTCAATTAAAATATCTACAATCTTTTTAAAATACGATGAGCGTGGATCTGCTATTTCGACTTGTTTTAAAAGATAATTCATGTAGTTATTTTAGCTGTTTAAGATGGAAAAAACCTTATTAATAAAGTTTCTGCCGCTAGAAAAACTAATGCTAAAATAAGACAAAGTTTCCATAGCGTCCTTCCTTTTCCTATTTGCTTTATTTGCTGTGATAATTTTATGTCCTGATTATTAAGAATTTCAATTTGTTCATGTTTAAAATTTTGTGTCAATTCATTCGGAGTATAAAAATCAAGAAAAGACTCGTTCCTATTATAATTGAGCGCCAATTGGTGAATGGTCTTCTCGTTTTCGGAAGTTATAATGTAATTATTGGCATCTTGAATTTCTTCAGATAAAGAAAGGATTAATCTATTCTCCACTCTTTTTTGACGAGGAATATATTCAAAAGTACCAGAACGCAGTTTTACAACCTCTTGAGCGGTTACATTTTTAATATTGATTGGAATGGATTGTTTTTGCCCTAACGTATAATAAATAGATGAAATATCGTTACTAAACACTGCTAAATTGTATACCATTGGGGGATAAATAGCATGATTAGCTAAATTTGAATATGCTGCTTTTAAAGGGACCGCCTGAAGGTAAATTTTACCATTGCCCATTTTGAATTTTGATATTAGACTAAAATCGTTTTTGAGTTTTAATAGAGGTATCTCTTTCCAATTTGATGTTTGGATAGGGAAATATTGTTTGACTTTGGGCAAGTCAATATTCCTAGGTATTTTGTTAAAGACAGATTTGAAGATAGGTTCTTGGCCGTTGATTTTAAATACATCATTGTTTTCTTTTATTAAGTTTCCAAGAGAACCAGATTTTAAGGATAAGAGCAAATTGTTTAATGAAGTAATATTAGTCGATGGGATAATGTATATACTCCCACCCTGCAAGAGGTATTGTTTAAGAGCGCTCTCTAATCCTGAAGTAAATTGTTTTATTTCATTTAAAATGATTAAATCCTTTTGACCAAATTCTTCATAGTTTAATCTGTTTACATTTAAGGATTGAATTTTAATGTAAGGGTCTTTGTTAAAAATGGCTTTAATATATGCTTCAGAAGAGGCATTTGTTATTTCTAATACATTGAGATTTTTTGCGATATGAAAGGTGAAATAAAATTCATCATCAAAATTTACTGGATAATCAGTGATGGATAATTGACCACTTTGCCAACCATCACTAGTTATATAAAAGGTGATAGTATCTATTTTATAGCTATTACTTTTTATATTGAAGTCCTTGATAGATTTGATTTCATCATTGATTCTAAGACTTAATCTAATGTTTTCTAAGTTTATATCTCCGGAATTTCTTATTCTAACAGCAAGCCTGTTATTATTATTTAAGATTTGAATAGGGCTAATAAGCCAGCAACTATCAATGAACAAATTTCTTGTATTTGATGCTTGTATAGGAATAAGTTTAGTTTTTATATTAGGAAAGGCCTGTAATGCTCCAACAGCGCTTTTTTGAAAGTCTGATATTAAGATAGAGATGTGCTCTTCTGCGTCATTTTTTTCAAAACTGCTCTTTTGAATGTTTTGAATATTTTCAATGGTAGGATTGGATGAGTAAGATTGAACTTCATTCAGGGCATTAATAAACCCTTCTTGATCTAACCACCTTTTGTGTTTTGCTGAAAGATTATTAGTGATTAATTGAAATTGATCTGTTGAGCTAAAAGCTTTCGCTACTTCTTCGGCTCTTTGTTTGGCTAAATCTAGCATGGAAATATTGTTTTTTACCAAGTCCATGCTAAAAGAGTTATCTACATAGATGCTTATTGCTTTTTTTCCTCCAGATACAGCTTCATTTTTAGATAGATAGGGTTGTGCGAAAGCAAATATTAAAAAGGCAAGAGCAAGCATCCTACTTAATAGGATCAACCATCTCTTTATATTCTCGAGATAGCTCTTTTCTTCTTTAACCTCTTTTAAAAAACGGACATTTGTAAAGTAAACTTTTTTATATCTCCTAAAATTAAATAGGTGGATAATTAAAGGGATAATTAGAGCAAGTAATATCCAGAGAAAAGAAGGATAGATAAATTTCATCTGCCACAAATTTGCAAATTTTATGTCAAATGTGCGTATTTCAAAAGGTTAAATTGAGTAAACTTTATAGTGAGTGTTTTAATAAGTTCTTAACTAATGATACGTTGGGTTTAGCTTCAATTTCTAAAAAGTATTTCTAGATTGAATTTTTTCTTAGAAAAATTGTTAGAATAGGGTGCAAACTAATCAACCTGAAATATTCTACCTTATTCCGGCACTGAATGAGGAAAAAGCCATCGCTAGAGTAATTGATGATATCCCTCTTTCGGATAAATCTAAAATAATTGTGGTTGACAATGCTTCTGAGGATAATACTGCGAAAGAGGCAAGTAAAAGTGGCGCTACGGTTGTTTTTGAGCCTCTTAGAGGGTATGGGGCCGCTTGTTTAAAGGGAGTGGATTATATTTCTAAAGTTTGCCTGAATCCTGAAAGAACTATTCTGGTTTTTATAGATGGAGATTATGCAGATGACCCACGAGAGGCCACAAAGATTATTGAACTTTTACAAAAAGGGTTTGATTTAGTTATAGGCTCTAGAACTCTGGGCAATGTAGAGAAAGGAGCTTTAACTATTCCACAAATATTTGGTAATTGGTTGGCCACTGGACTACTCCGAATTTTTTATAATATTAGATATACCGATCTTGGTCCTTTTAGGGGGATTTGGTTTTCTAGACTATTGGAACTTAATATGAGTGACACAAATTATGGTTGGACTGTAGAGATGCAACTTAAAGCAGCCAAGCAGAAATTTAAAGTCACTGAAACACCTGTAACATATAGAAAAAGAATTGGATTCTCAAAAATATCAGGAACGGTAAAAGGAACTATCTTGGCCGGGGTTAAAATTATCTACACAATTATCAAATACAAATAACGACGTAGTAATGCTTTCAATCATATTTTTTTCTATTCTAATTTTGCTATTATCATTAATGATGGTTTATTGCTTTTCTGAATTGGCTTTGGCAATTAACTATTTAAGATTTAATAAAAAGAAGCATGTAGAAACCTTACAAAACCTTATGACATTTCCTTTTGTTACTATCCAACTTCCTATATATAATGAAAAATATGTTATAGATCGTTTGATTCAATCTGCGGTTGATGTTGATTACCCTAAAGATAGATTTGAAATTCAAGTGCTCGATGATTCAACAGATGAGACGGTTGAAATTGTTGCTGATCTTGTTAAAAATTATGCTGAAGAAGGATTTAATATTGAACATATTCATCGTAGTGATAGACATGGCTTTAAAGCTGGCGCTTTAAAAGAGGGGATGAAAAAAGCTAAAGGAGCATATATTGCTATTTTTGATGCTGATTTTATTGTCCCCAAAGCTTTTTTAAAAGAGACATTACCTCATTTTAATGATGATAATATTGGAATGGTCCAAACTAGATGGGTACATTTAAATGACCAATACTCGATGCTTACTAAGATACAGGCATTCTTTATTGATCTTCATTTTACCATTCAACAGAAAGGAAGAAATGGTGCGGGTTATTTTATGAATTTTAATGGTACGGCGGGTATTTGGAGAAAAATATGCATTGATGATGCTGGTGGATGGACTTCTGATACATTAACTGAAGACCTTGATCTTAGTTATAGAGCACAACTAAAAGGTTGGAAATTTAAATATTATGAACAACTGCATTCTCCATCAGAATTGCCTGCTATAATGAGTGGAATTAGATCACAGCAATTTCGATGGATAAAAGGAGGGGCTGAGGTGGCCAAAAAATTGATTAAGGATTTACTAGTAAATTCTAGCGCAAATTTTAAGCAAAAGTGGTTTGGGTCAGTTCATTTATTAGCAACGACTACATATTTGATAAATTTTTTAATAATTATTCTTAGTGTACCGCTTGTATATATAGTATCAGATGAACAAAAGGGAGAGGTTATCTCTTATCTTTCAATTTATATGTTAAGTACACTTTCAATTGCTTTTGCTGGGTTAGTAGCTTTTTTGAATACTCAAAAGGATCTAAACTACAAACTAGTTGAGTTTGGATGGCGGTTTTTTATGTTTGTGTGTTTTAGTTTTGGGCTTACTTTTCAGAACACTTTGGCGGTTGTGGAAGGGTTCATTGGTAAAAAATCGCCATTTATACGCACTCCAAAGTATAATTTGACAAATTCAAGTCGAAGTACTTGGACCAATGTTTCCTATCTTAAACAAACACTTACACCTCAACTTATCATAGAAATCTTTTTGATGTTTTATTTTTTGTTTGGAATTTTATTAGGTGTTTATTGTAAATTTTATAGTCTTATTGCGTTGCATCTAATGGTCGCAATAGGTTTTTTTACCATTATTTTTTACACAATCAAACATGCTCGTTTATCCTAGATGAAATACCTCGTTGACAGCAGAGGGTTAGTTGTTTTGCTAACAATGTGCTTTCTTTTTTTGATCGGAATCTACATGGTTTCATATCAAATTAATAGAAATGAGTTTTTTCTATTGTCAGGAGTATGGACAGGTTTGTTTGTGTTATATTTTATAGTAGTGAATAAGCTTTATCAGGTTCGTCATTATTTTTTAATAGGACTCTCGCTAGCCTTCTTTTCACGACTACTATTGTTGTTTTCCTTTCCTAATTTATCAGATGACTTTTATAGGTTTATTTGGGATGGGATGCTTATAAATGAAGGTGTTCATCCTTTTCAATTTAAGCCTTCGGAAATAATAAGAGAAAATTTATTGATTGGAAGTGATTGGGTGGAGGAGCTTTATATCAATATGAATTCGCCTAATTATTATACTATTTATCCAACTTTTTGTCAAGGCCTTTTTGCATTTGCAGGTTATTGTTTTCCCGAAAATTTGCATTCACAATTAATCTTCTTAAAATCTTTCCTTTTTCTTTTTGAAATAGGAACTGCATATTTTCTAATTCAGCTTTTTTTAGATCTTAATTGGAGTGTTAGGCATGCATTACTTTATTTGTTAAATCCATTAGTAATAATAGAATTGGTAGGCAATATCCACTTTGAAGCAGCAATGATATGCTTTGTATTAGGTACTGTTTTCTTTTTACAGCGTCAAAAATTAATACTTGCTGCGCTTTTCTTTGCTATTGCTATATTATTTAAACTCATTCCATTAATGCTATTGCCAATTTTCTGTATGTACCTAGGGTATAAGAAGGGGAGCATATTTACACTAGTAACACTTGCTTTTACGGCAATAGGTTTTTGGCCAATCATTCCTGCATCAAATAATTTTGCCATATTTGAAAGCATAAAACTCTATTTTCAAAACTTTGAATTTAATGCAGGGATATATTATCTATTGCGTGAAATTGCATATTATTTTAGAGGATATAATGAAATAGAAATTATTGGTAAAGTACTTTTTTTGATTACTACAATATCGATTATCGCCATATCCTTATTTCAAAGAAAAGGAAACATTAATTATTTATTAAAAGGCATATTCTTAAGCTATTTCGTCTATTACCTATTGGCAACTGTGGTTCATCCATGGTATATTGGTTCTATTATTGCATTTGGTATTTTTGCTAAGTTAAGGACTCCAATTTTTTGGAGCTGGATCATAGTAATTTCTTATTATGCATATTCGCAGATACCGATTCAAGAAAATTTAATTTTTATTATGTTCGAATACATGTTTTTGTTTTTGTATTTAATAAGAGAGTTGTTGAAATATAAAGGATTGATGAAACATGACGTCGTTACGTATTAAACCTATAATCACTTTTTTATTTGTCACTTTTTTTTGCGTCCTAGTTAAAGGGCAGGGCCATTATATAAGCAACCCTGATAATAAACAAAAGATAGAAGATTTGATTCTAAATATAGAATTGAAACATGATCATCTAAAAGAAAATTATATTCCCACATTAAGACAAGTTTTAAATCAGTTTTATAGAGAGGATGTTAGCAATAATTTGAAAAAGGAATATGAAATTAAAATAATCAATCATTTAAATAAGATTGTCAGTTCTTCATCACATAAGATAAGTGCTGATTTTGAAGAGCAATTGGTCAATTGGGTTGTCCCCTTGTTAAAAGCAGAATCTGGAGATAAAGCAATTTTAGAAGTTCTTTTGATGAATTCATTACCCGATGCTTACTATCCGATGCGTGTTTTATTAGATAAGGAAATTATCAAACGACCATTGCAAATTATGGCTAATAATTTTCCTAAGGAGTTGATGACATGTTTACGGTATTATGTTTATCCAAAAGCTGAGATGATTGAAGAATTGGAAATGGCTGCAAAACAAGCTCCAGCAGAGGCGAAGCAATATTTACATTATCAAAATAATATAAGAAACCTTTTGGTGAGGTCTGAAGACGATACAATTCAAGTCCTTTTTGATATCTTTCAAAAATATAGATATGGGAGCGATGCGTACTATTTATTAGATAAGATTGTTAGTAATGAAATAGATATTGATGCCGCTGAAGCATTAACGCAAGATGAAGATGTTTTTTTAAATACCCTAACTTCGATAGCTGTCGAAGATTCTTCACTAGGGCTTTTTTCTGTAAGGGAAAAAATAGCGGATTTAAGTAATAAGTATATTTTGAGATTAAGATATCAATATTATCAATCAAAGGAAAAACTGGAGGTTGAGAACTTTCACTTATTATCAGATACTTCTAAAATTTGGCTGTTATTGGAGAACTACAATTTGTTGAAGAAAAGAGATTTGACAAACTATTTCAATCTTATTTCAAAAGTGAATGACGGTAAATTGATTAGTGAAAAAACCTTGAAGGTTTTTAATAAAAAAGAATTTGACAAGTTGCTTTATAGAATCCATAAAGACAAGATTAAGAATGATTTATATCGTGTGTTAAGTAGCCCGGCAATTGTTTATTTAGAAAAAGAAATTGATGTAATAGATAGCGACCCGGAAGAAAAACTTCCATTTAAGCCAGAGTATGTTATAGAACCCTATACTTTTAATCTCTCTGATAAAGAAAAAGAGTTGATCAAATATAAGAGTGATTACAATCTGGCATTAGAAAATTTGGAAGGATTGTTAAATACAAGCTTTAGTGAGGAGTTGCTAAGTTCTTTAATGATCAAAGACCCAATCAGCATAATTAAGAAATTGGAACTAGTAAAAAGTCAATCCTATTCAAAAAAATTATTTGCAGATTTAAGCTTAGCAGCTCCTTTAACTGTTAAAAATTATGTGATTAATAAATCGCACCCCCTCAATCAATTTTTATATAATATTGATGATAGCCGAGTTAAAGCTTTATATAATATTGATGATGAACTTGGAAATTGGACGCGAGCATATTTGTTGCTCGATCAAATATTAAAAGAAGACATAACGATTAAAGAAGCAGATAAGAAAACTAAAAATAAATCTTTATTAGTTGCTGCACTAATAAATATTATGTCGAGTAAAAAACCTTTTGGACGGTATTCTGTTGAGGAAGAATTGTCTCATGCAGGATTGAGTTTTGTTAGAAATTTTAATATTTCGGAGAATAATGATGGAAAGTATGTGTCAGAATTAAAAAAGCTAGATGCAAAAGTGATTTATTCCTTTATTGTTTATGGGGAAGAAGAAATTATTTCAAGTACTTATAAAAAAATGCTAAATGAAATGATGAGGAAACTTCCTCAAAATAGTCTCTGGAATTTATTGCAAAGTGTTGGTGAAAATAAAATATCAAGCTTTTTTCGGATGGCATTTTTTTACAAAACTCAGAATAAACTATTTAGCAAACTAAGTAAAAGTAGTCAAACAGAGGTTTTGAATTTGCTATTTAAGAACTTGGAGCAAAAGGCTGATGATCATTTCGAAGAAATCGTTAATGCTGCTGAAATTATTATTCATTTGAATGATGAAGAGCGTATAGAGCAAATACATCAAGTAATTCAAAATGAGTTTGAAAGAAGTTTCAATTCCAAAAAGGATAGGGGGGTAGCAATCTATGCATTACTGGGGTCTCTACTTTCTTATAAAGTACAAAACGGATGGGCAAAATATGTTGCTCAGGTTTATAAATTGCCAAATATTAATAGTATAGATGGATTTGAATTATTTAATGATGAGCTGAAAAATATTCAACGCTATTTCTTTTATAATGATGCAGACGGAAGAGCTTCTTTCTCTAATTTTAAGAGGCATTATGAACGAAGTAGTTATGATTGGGAAATAAAAGAAAGGGAATCTTATGTTAAAGTAATTTCTAAAACAGGAAAAAAGGTAGAAATTTATGCGAACAAACCTGCCTTTGAGATTCAAGGGCAACAGGCAATAGAAAAGCACTTTCAATCTAGAGGATTAGCACCCCATATTGTAGTGCATCGAGGGCTGAGTACACATACATTGAAAACATTTCGTCGGGTTCCAAATTCTGTAAAACTCATATTGGATGGCTCATGTGGAGGATTCTATCACCAATATGTTGCTTTGCAAAGAGCGCCGGATGCACAAATACTTTGTAATCGAAATATAGGCACAATGCATATAAATGACCCACTATTTAAACAAGTTAGTGATGATATTCGGTTGGGGAAAAATATAGAATGGCAAAATTTTTGGAAGAGAATTGAAGGAAGGTTGGGATCAAATCCTTATTTTAAGGATTATATTCCTCCTCATAGGAATATAGGGGCGATTATTCAAAAGGTTTATTATGAGTTATTGGAAATACATTAGGAGAAGTTCATTTTTTGTCCTTTTTCTTTTATCAAATAACCTCCAGGCAAATGATAATGAGATAGATACTAAACTATTGTCAAAGAAAATTGATGAGATTCAAAAGAATATCGACCTTTTTGATGGGAGTAGAGATGAGAAAGTATCTCTTGAAAATGTAGAAAATTCGGAACTAGCGGAGCATACCTATTTTACATTAATTGATGAAATTCAAAAGTCAATTCGCCAGAATGGCTTCAAAGAAATAGTTAAGTATAATGACTTAGTAGGAATACATAATGCATTGATGCTAGTCAATGAACGAAATTACCATCATGTAAAACATTTTAGTAAAGTATTTGAAAATGCGCACGGGATTTTAAAAAGTAAATCAAGTGGTTTTTTAGAAGATTATTTGGAAAAAAACAGATTTATTTCCTTAAAAAATATCATTCTATATAAAAATGAACCAAGTGCATTAAATTTTTTAAGAGAAACAGCATCAATATATCCTGCGGAG
This sequence comes from Chitinophagales bacterium, assembly GCA_965216955.1. Classification (GTDB taxonomy): domain Bacteria; phylum Bacteroidota; class Bacteroidia; order Chitinophagales; family JADIYW01; genus CBDCGV01. The sequence continues at coordinate 17,267 of CBDCGV010000001.1, forward strand.
TTGTTAAGGCAAATCAAGCAGATTTATGAAGAACCTTATACAAAGCGGTTAATAGTTCATACAGCGAAGGTCGCTCCGAATAGCGCTAAGCAGTATTTTGGCTCGAAAAACTTTATAAATAACTTTCTTTTAAGTTCTGATGATATTGCAATTAAGACGGTATTAAACATTTATAGAGAGTTTGGAAGTCAAAGTAAAGCTTATTTGTTTTTGGACGAGATAGTTAAGCGACCAGATTTATATACAATGACTCAGTATCATATTTTGGAAAATAATCCAAAGGAATATTTTACAAAATTGATAGCATTAAAGCGGAAGGAAAACCCCTTGGGTGTTCACAGTATAAATCAAGAGTTAAAATCGAAGTCTTTGGATTATGTGAGACCCATTAACGACCAACATTTATTAAAAGATGCGTCAGAGCGTTTTGCAAGTGTCGACAGCTTGTCACCAGATCAATTATATACAATTCTGGTATATACTCCTGAGGAGATCTTTACCTCAACTTTTAATGGCATTTTTGAACGATTGATTAATAAGATTAATGAGGAGTCAATAAATGGATATCATTTTTTACAGCGAGTAGGAATGAATAAATTCAGGACATTTATAAAGTTATGTTCAGGATATAATGCTTTGAAGACATTTATCTCGACGATGGATTTTAACGCTGCTAAAAATTTATTTAAGGCTTTTGTTAGTGGTCTACAGCATCAATCTAAATTTGAAGAAGCGGTGAATGTCGCCGATACTTTTGGGTCTATTGAAGATTCATCATATCTAAATCTATTTGGAGAGTATTTGGCAATTGAATATGTTAACGCAAGAGAATCTGGTGATATTAATGGTGCGGTTTTGTATGGATTGCTGATATCTCTTATTGCTGATAAAAGCAATGTATTACAAAATCCTAAAATCAATCTTGAGGATTTATATCAAATACCAGACATCAGTAAATTTCCATTTGAATATTTGATGGATGGAAATGGAAAACATGTGCAGCAACACTTCTTTTATGATGATGACGATGGAATTTATTCATACAATTCTTTTTTAAAAGCGTTTAGAAGCAGCTTCTGGAAAGTAGAAGAAAATGAGCATTATGTTAAAATAAGCTCTTTGAAAGGGAAAGATGTTGAAATTTATGCGAATAAGCCACTTTCAGAGCGTGAAGGACAGGCAATATTGAAAAAATTCTTTAAGGAGAATAGCATAAGGCCTTATACCATTGTTCATAGGGGGCACAGCTATTATGCAGGATTAACAATTAATCATATTAATAAAGATGCTAAGATTGTTTTTTTAGGTTCTTGTGGGAGTTATCATAATTTGACATCGGTAATTGATCGCTCGGACCGTGTGCATATAATATCTTCAAAACAAATTGGAACTTCTGTTGTCAATAATTCAATCTTGAGAAGTATGGCTGATATGATTAGAAATGGAGACGATATTGATTGGAGAAAATTATGGGATAAATTGGACAAAGAGTTTAAGGGAAACCCTAAAAGCTATGATCAGTTTAAAGATTACATTCCTCCTCATAAGAATTTAGGTGCAATCTTTATTCAAGCTTACACAAGACTTTCTAAATATGGAAAAGGGTGATTTTAAATAAATCACCCTTTTCTAAAAATCTTATTTAAATAAGCTACTTAAGGAATGTATAATTTAAAATTAACTCTTCTATTTAATGCTCTTCCTTTAGCAGTATTATTGTCCGCAATTGGTCTAGTTTCTCCATACCCGATAGAACTTACTCTTTTCGAAGAAACTCCTTTGTTAATTAAATAAGCGGCAGCAGCGGCAGCTCGCTTATTAGAAAGGCTTAAGTTAATGGCATCACTTCCAACATTATCCGTATGACCTTCTACTTGTACACTATATTCAGGGAATTCCCCTAAGATTTTGGCAACTTCATTTAATACAGAGAAAGAGCTTGTTTTGATAATAGCACTTCCTGTTTCAAATTGAATGTTTTGAGCTGCCCACTCTAATTTTTTCTTAACCTCTTCTTTTACCTCAGGGCAACCTTTATTAGCAGCTGGTCCAGGTTGAGTTGGACATCTATCTTCAGAGTCAGTAATGCCATCACCATCTGCATCTGGACAACCATTCAATCTTCTTACACCTGGGATACTTGGACATTGATCTTTTTCATCTTCAATACCATCTTCATCAATATCTGATAAAGGACAACCATTTAAACGTGCAAGTCCTTTTTTATTAGGGCATTTGTCATTTTCATCTTCAATACCATCACCATCAGTATCTGGGCATCCTTTAAATCTTGCAATACCAGCAACATTAGGACAATCATCATCTCCGTCTTTAATGCCATCACCATCTGCATCAGGACATCCTCCCAATGTCGCTAATCCAGCAACATTTGGACAATCATCATTTTCATCCGTTACACCATCATTATCAGAATCTATTGGTTGAGGAATAACTTTTTCTACAACCTTAGGTTCTGGTTTTGTCTTTTTGTGAGCATTGCCATCTAAGTCAAACATAAAACCTCCAGAGTAGAAAATATAATCTTCTGTTTGTGTTGTTAACCCGAAAGAGTATCCTCCATGAAGGTTTAACGCAATATCATGTCCAAGCTTTATATTAAAACCTAATCCAACCGGCATTCCAAATCCGAATTTTTCTTCTCCTGTTTCAGAAGATTCAAAATACATAACATTTCCGTGCGCAAAAATGTACGGTGCAATAGGAGTGGTTTCTTTAAGGATATATCCATTGTTTAATTTATAGTTTAAGCCAACTCCAGTTTGTAATAAATGCAGATTGTTCACAGGGTCATCTTTAACATATTCTCTGAAAGCTTGTGTTCCAATATGCATATCCACTGCTAAAGATGGATTTGGGTTATACCATAAAGTAAATTTTGGACCAAAATCTAGACCTCTGTTGAAGGGGACATATTTATCCAATTTAGGAGAAAACAGATCTAGCGCATCTATATTTACGCCTAAACTCCATTTTGCATCGCCTACGTTACTTTTTTTCTCACTTGCTGCTTCTTGCGCAAATAGCAAAGAAGTTGTAGTGATTAACATTACTAATAACAAATTACCTCTCATAAAAATTATTTTTGTTGCCGCAAAGGTATGTGCTTTTTGAGTGATAAAGAAAAAACATACTTCTTTTTAATTAATTGATAATGGACGCTTTTATACAAATATATTTTAATCACTTAAATAGAATTATTGAATTCTAAATTTTAATGTTTGAATCGTTTGATTGGTTTGCTTATTCAAGATTTCTATGAAGTAATGACCTTTGTTCAGATTTGAAACATTGATTTTTTTAAAATGTCTAAAGTGTTCAATTTTAACTGTTTGTCCAAGAATATTGCAGATTTTTAGCTTGTAGTCCTTTTCGTTATTAGAATTAATCTGAATGTATTCTTTGGTAGGGTTCGGCCAAAGTGAGAACTTGTACTGGTTTTTAATAGGAGTTTCATTTGTAGAGGTAACCTTAATGTTTTCATACACAGGAAATATAATTTGTGTGGGAGAGTTAGGTGCGAATGAAATTTTATTAGCTGCTTTTCTAGGGTGCATTGTTGTTCCTTGAAAAAGATAAGTCTTTCCATCTTTAGGCTGTCTTCTGAAAAAATCGCCATTTTCAATGGGCAGATTTGGATTGGATTGATATCTAGGATGGTTACTACTACTTATGAGCACTTTTATTTGATGACCAACTCCAAAAGTGTAGGCAATAGGCAATGTCTGAAAATAATATTCGTACATTTTGCCACTTTCAATATTTGAGAAGATAGCATTGTCATTTTCTTTGCCCTCTACAATAGATCTCGCATAGGCCCTTGCACGAGCATTTATGCATCCTCCGACGACATACATTTCTCGCCCATCAGGATATACGTCTAATATTCTAACAAAAAAATCCGTGTCAGTTGGATCACCAGTAGAAGTATTTTCAGGATGTGATTCAGCATATAACTTAACTTTTGTAAAACCTATAATAGATAGAGTATCTTGTAATGTGTCACTTGTAAAATGCAATACATCATTTCTAGTCATTGTAAGAGAGTCATACTTTTTATTAGCTAGGTTAATTTGCCCTTGACTTTCTCTTTCTTCATCTGGTAATTTTAGTATCATATTAGCTCCACCTACTGTAAGTACGGGGTTGTCGGGGTCATGGATAAATGAATTGTAACCTTCATTAATTTTCGGTGGAATAAAGTTGAGTTTCCCATTAGCATGCAAATACATAGGCGTTTCATGTATGTTTTCTTTAATAGGAAAAGTATCCGCTGAAAACCAATAGTTGCCAACGCTGCTATTTGCGGGGTCATCAACAGGTCCCACTACATAAAATCTTACGTCTGGAACTTTAGTAAAGTCTACTTTTGGTATTTCTTTTAATGGATTGCCTTCAAATCCTTCAATTAATGGCCCAAAAGAGGGTAAGTCGATGTTGAAGTTGGATACATTGTTGAAGACCCTAATCGAGATAGGAACTTTTTTTAGGCCACTCGCTCCAGTTATAAAGTTTATTAGTTCTACAAAAGGCATTTTGAAATCTCTTGCAGGAAATTTTACAAATAAACCCTCTACAACCGTTTGGTATTCTTTTGCTGAAGGAATCGTTATAGTTGGTTCTCCTACATTTGCATAGTTATTATAATTAAGGTTAGCTCTAAACCAACTTAATAGTTCAGATTCAGCCATTTTTGCAATATCTAAATCTTCTCCAAGATTGCTTATATCAACCTTAACAAGATCTAATATGTTTTCAGGATATGTTAGGTCTCCTGTTGTTCTGTTTGCAATGGTTTGATGTGCCCACGGACCAATAATAATTTTTTGCTTTTGTTTGTTGCCAAGAGAAGGGTTATTGTGCTTTTTTATATTTGCCCAGGTTTCAATACTCCCATCTATGAAAATATCCCACCATCCTGTAACAGAAAATACAGGCACTTCCATATTGGTATATCTGTTAACAGTGCCATTTAAATCGCTTTCTCCATTTTCATTGATCATTGCTCTACTAATATCCATGTCTTTTCTACCTATAGAATTTGGATAGTATCCGGCTGGATGGCCTTCATATTTATTCACTACAAAATGATCAATTGCTTTATCCGCTGCTTCAAACTTATTAGAGGTGCCATAGTCAAAAGAAGTATGTATGTCATTTTGCAAGTCGTTGTCAATAGCAATTAGGTCATCTCTGGTATCTATTATTTGTCCTAAAAGCCAACCTGAAACTAACTGTTCTCTAAATACACCATTTTGTATTCCTGTACTTTTATAGAATTCTCCAGGACCAACCATAGGAAACAAACATTTTAACCCTCCTTCATTAGGGTCTATTTTTTTTGCAGCCGCAGCTTGCAATTGATTATATGCTAGTGCTGACGCTCCAAACATTCCCAATGAACCATTAAAAACAGGAGCAATGGTGTCAAATGTTCCATCGTTGTCTAAGTCATAATTTCTCATGAGATTGTTTTTGATGAATTCTATGGTATTATATCCATCTTCATGATAATTCCCATTAACGGCTTGATCTGTGTTAGTTAAGTCAAGAATATGAGTATATTGATGATACGCTGATTTAGCCCAACTATCAGAATATAGTGGTAGATACACCCCCTCCGAAGCGTATCGGCCTCTCATATCTTGTACAAACCCTGCATATCCTAAAAGGGACATTGCTGAGCCAACCAAACGTTCACCATTTTTATTATAAGGTGTTCTTTCAAGGACACCTGGTAATTGTTGAGGAATTGGGTTTGGTTTTCCATTTTTGGATTTATATTGGATATACTGAAACCCCTTTGGCAAAAGCGTTAGTTCAATGGTGTCTGTTCCAAAAATAGTAGTAGGCAACCCCACTTTCACAACCAAGCTATCCTGCAAAATTGGAAGATAGATATCCGTTTCTAAAGCGGTTCCATCAGGCATAATGAAAGGAACTTGCAGTCGTAAGGCAAAGTCTTCAATATTATCTAGCTTGCCATTTTTAGGAAATTGATCCGATAAATTAATAGCCCCGGGAATAATGGGATGCTGCGCTAAAATAATTTGACAAAAGAAAATATTTATTAGGAAATATAGCCTTTTCATTTACACGTTTTGCTAACGACAAGTTAGCGAAATACACTTTAAGAAAAGTTGCTATATGTCAATTTCTAATGTTGTTCTTAGTAAATCGTCTAGGTTCTCTCTTCGTCTTATTAAATGAGCCTTCTCTTCATAAATCATTATTTCAGCAGGGCGGTATCTTGAGTTGTAATTCGAGGACATCATAAAACCATATGCTCCGGCATTATGAATGGCAAGAATATCTCCTTCTCGTACTTCATTTAGTTTTCTATCCCATCCAAAAGTATCCGTTTCACATATGTATCCTACTACTGCATATATTCTTTGTTTTCCAGAAGGATTCGAAATATTAGTAATATGGTGGTAGGCGTCGTACATCATTGGCCTTATTAGATGATTTTGTCCGGCATCTACACCAGCAAAAACAGTCGCTGTGGTTTGCTTAATAACATTTGTTTTAACCAATAAATACCCAGACTCACTCACTAAAAACTTCCCGGGCTCAAATTTGATCTGTAAATCTTTGCCGTACTCTTTGCAAAAGGTTTTAAATCTTGCTGATAGTTTCTGACCTAACTCATCAATATCTGTAGAAATATCGTTTGGTTTATATGCAACTTTAAACCCACTGCCGAAATCTACAAATTCTAAATCTTTAAAGTCTTTAGCAATATCTAATAAAATATCCGCTCCTTTCAAAAAAACGTCAATATCTAAAATGTCAGAGCCGGTATGCATATGAAGCCCGTTTATTTTCATATTATTGGCAACAATAACTCTTTCAACATGTCTCAATTGATAAATTGAAATGCCAAATTTAGAATCTATGTGTCCTGTTGAAATTTTATGATTTCCACCTGCTAAGATATGCGGGTTTATTCTTATGCAAACCGGATAGGAGCCACCAAAGTCATGGCCGAATTGTTCTAGTATGGATATATTGTCAATATTGATTTTTACACCATATTCAACAGCTTTTTTTATCTCTTCTAGAGAGACACAATTAGGAGTATAAATAATATTTTGCGGTTCAAAACCAGCTTTTAAAGCCAATTGAACCTCTTGAATAGATACGGTATCAATTCCGGCACCTAATGACCTAAGCACTTTTAAGATATTGACATTTGTGAGGGCTTTACATGCATAGTGTATCTTAACATCTACACTTTTAAAAGCATCACATAATCGTTTATATTGGCTGGCAATTTTATTTGTATCATACACGTAAAGAGGCGTTCCATATTCATTACAAATAGTATGTAAATCTACACCTCCAATCTGATAATTCCCATTGACTAATTCCATCAGTTATCTTTTAACTATTCCTCATTTCAAAAGTACATTAAAAAAGGGGTTGATTTTCAACCCCTTTGCATTTTTTATAAAAACTTTATATCAGTCTTATTTTGCTACGAGGTGTATTTTTAGCTTAAATTTATCATTTATAGCCTTATCTCCGAGACTTTTGAAAAAGGTTCCTGAACCAAATTTTATATCAAATTCAGTTCTATCAATATCAATCTCTGTATCGACAATAAATTTGCCGTTTTCTATTTTTGGGGCAATCGGAAAAGTAAAAGATTTCGTCACACCTTTGATGGTAAAATCTGCAGTTAAATTAAATTCATTACCATTTCTTTCTACATTGGTTAATACTAAGCTTGCTGTAGGGTGTTCTTCAACACCAAAAAAATCGTCTGAATTTAAATGATCCACTAATTTTTTATTGTACTTTGGATTTTCAATATCTTCTACAGAGATAGTAGTCATGTCTATAACAATACGGCCACCGGCAAATTGATGATTGACATCAAAATTAAGTTCCCCAGACTGAATAGAAACATATCCATTATGAGCTCCGGTAACTTTCTTTCCGATCCATTCGACCCTACTTTCTTCCGTATTTACGGTAAGTTTAGTAACGTGGTTAGAATTTGCGCTAGCAAAAATTTGACTAAATCCTAGGGCTATCATTAAAATCAGTGATCTGAATAGTTTCATTTTAAAATTATTTGAATTAATAATACAAGTTAAATGCAATAATCGTTCCTATTTACTAAACTTAATCTTTTATGAAAAGTGTTTTGTTAATTGCTCACAAGCCTTATTGAGCATATGATATACCTCTTCAAAACCATTGTCGTTCCAATAAGGATCAGGTACACTTTTATTTTTATCTGGGTATAATAAGTTTAAAATCAAATGTACTTTTTCAATTTCTTCGGATGATTGGGCATGTTTAGTAATGTCGTTATAATTGGATTGATCCATGGCAAATATTAAGTCAAACGCTTCTAAATCTTGACCTCTGAATTTTCTAGCACTTTGGTTGGTTATGTCGATATTGTATTTCTTGGCAACTGCAATTGATCTTGAGTCAGGTTGTTCTCCAATGTGCCACCCTCCGGTTCCGGCAGAATCAACGATCCAATTCAAACCATTTTCTTTAATCTTTTTCTCTAAAATCCCTTGTGCAAGCGGGGAACGGCATATATTTCCCAAGCAAACCATCAAAATTTTCATAAAAGTTACTATTTACAATAATGGTAAATATTTATACACAGCAATCAGTGCTGCTATAAAATGTATAGTTGTGCCCCCAACAACAAATAAATGCCAAATAGCATGGTTATAAGTCCAACCTTTCCATAGATAAAAGATCGTACCTAAAGCGTAAATTAATCCTCCGACGGCAATTAGAATAAAAATAGTTGTCGGAATGCTAATAAAAAATGCCTTAATAAAGAACAGCGCATAAAAACCTAGTGCCAAATAAATGATAGTTGAGGCAACATTGTATTTTTTTACAAAAAAGATTTTAAAAATACTTCCACATAAAATTAGAGACCATAAAATTCCGAGTAGGACTTTGGTTTGTAAATCCCATTTGAATAACTGAAGGAAGAGTGTGTAACTGCCTCCTATGAGTAGAAAAATACTTATGTGGTCAAAGATTCTTAAAACGTGTTTAACTTTTGGATTTGGTATGCTATGATATAATGTAGACGATAGATAGGTTATTAATACTGTAAAGCTAAAAATAACAGTAGCGACTACATTCCCGACACTGCCAAATTTGGCAGCATAGGCAATAAGTAGAGGACTACTAACTAAAAAAAGTAAGAAGGCTACACCATGGGTTAAACTATTAGCTAATTCTTGTTTAATATGGATGTTTTTCATTAGCTAACTGCTTGACGTTTTTTTAATTTTTTCTCTTTTCTTATTCTTCTAATACCTGACAACCAATCTTTAAATCGATCGGTTAAAAGATACATAACCGGAACAACTACTAAAGTTAAAAAAGTTGCAAAGGTAAGTCCAAATATAACGGTCCAGGCCATTGGCCCCCAAAAGGCAACGTTGTCTCCTCCTATATAAAATTTTGGATCAAACTCAGATAACAATGTGCCAAAATTTATGTTGATTCCTACAGCCAGTGGTATGAGTCCTAATACAGTTGTAATAGCAGTTAAAAGTACGGGCCTTAGTCTGGTTCTTCCACCTTGAACAATTGATCCATATACATCTTCAAGTGGTAGTCTTTCTTCTTCTGTTAAATTGAGTTCTTTGCGCCTTCTTTCTCTTATTAAATTGGTATAATCAATGAGTACAATAGCATTGTTTACAACTATACCTGCTAAAGAAATAATTCCAATACCTGTCATTAAAACAACAAAAGGCATTTTGAAAATTGCTAAACCTAGGAAAACACCAATGGTACTAAATAAGACAGATGCTAAGATAATAAATGGAGACATCAGAGAATTAAACTGCGTAACAATGACCAAGAAAATTAGAAAAATAGCAACCATTAGCGCCATGCTTAGAAATTGGGCAGTTTCTTCTTGTTCTTGCTGCTCACCGGTAAATCTAATCGTATATCCTGGTGGTAAGTCATAATTTTCCAAATACGATTGATATTCGGCAATGATTTCATTAGCATTGCCACCTTCGCTAAGATTAGAAAATATGGAAACCACTCTGTCCATATTCAAACGCTTTACTGATCCATATGAACTATTATACCTTACATCGGCAACTGCAGAAATAGGAACTTGTAGCCATCTTCCACTTGTCATATGTTGAAAAGTAATTTTTTTATTTACTAAAGCAGACAAATTATATCTAGACTTATCACTTATTCTTAATATGATTGGGTAGTCATCTTCTCCATCTTTGTATTTTGAAATTTCTTTTCCAAAAAGGGAAGTTCTTAATTCAGCTGCGATTTGAACAGTCGATATTCCATACCTCCTTGCAGCATCTCTATTAATATCTATCAGTAATTCTGGTTTGCCATCCTCTAAATCGGTTTGTAAGCCTTCAACTCCGGGGATATTTAGTTTGGTAAGATCAGTTTTTATATTTTCAGTTAATTTAGTAAGTGTAGGATAGTCTTCTCCGCTTACTTCTATATTGATTGGTTTTCCAACAGGAGGGCCAACAGGATCTTTATCGGCGAATATTTTAGCGCCTGGAATATTTTTGACTTTTGATCTAACTTCTTGTAAGATTTTAGAAGTTAATAGTCCTCCTCTTTTGTCAAATTCTAAGAAGGAGACCATAATTCTGGCCTTATGAGGAGATTTGCCCATGCTTACACCTTGCGATGGATCTGAAGTTCCTTCTCCAACTTGTGCCAACACAGCTTCTACAATATGATTGTACGGTTTTATGGCTTTATTTATAGAATCTTCTACTTGTAGCGCCAGTTTATTGGTTTTTTCTATATCAGTGCCAAGTGGCATTTCTATAAAAACATTTAAATATTGGGGTTCTTGTTCAGGGAAAAAGACGAATTCAGGATCGCTTTTAAAGTAAAACATTATTGAAAAAATAAGTAGAAATATAGTTCCTAGAAATATAAATATGGGTCTATATCCTTTAAGAACAACTCTAATAGCTTTGTCATATATTCTTTCTAAAGAAACTAGTAATGTATTTCTGAACCAATGGGAGGCGGCGTTTAATACAAAGCGATTCAATAACACCATAAATACGATAAAAGCTATAAAACTTCCAAGAGCATATAGGGTTTTGATATTTCCTAATTCAAGGTATCCAATTTGATAACAAGCAAAAGAAAGTAAAGTCATTATTACAACTGAAATCCAATAACGTCTATTATTGTAAGAAGACTTGCCTTCGTCAATTTTCATAAATGCGAAAGTCAATACGGGATTGACCACTAACCCTACAAATAATGAAGAAGCAAGCACTATGATTAATGTTAATGGAAGAAATTTCATAAATTCTCCCATTGTATCTTTCCAAAAAAGCAATGGTAAAAAAGCAGCTAAAGTAGTTGCTGTAGAAGCAATAATCGGCCATGCAACTTCTCCCACTCCTTCTTTCGCAGCACGTTTAATGGGGTATCCTTCAGAAAGTAGTCTATAGATATTTTCAACGACAACAATACCATTATCTACCAGCATCCCAAGAGAAAGAATTAATGAGAAAAGCACCATCATATTTAAGGTTACACCCGATAGGTTGAGTAATAGAATCCCCATTAACATGGATAACGGTATTGCAATACCAACAAAAAGAGAGTTTCTTAACCCTAAAAAGAAAAGTAATACAAGAACAACTAAGATTATTCCAGAAATTATATTGTTTTCCAAATCTCTAACCATTGTAATGGTTTGCTTTGATTGGTCTCCTGTGATGATTACATTTAAGTTTTTAGGGAACTTTTCTGTAACCGCATGATCTATAATTTCATTGATTTTTTTTGAGGCGTCAATAATATTTTCTCCTCCTTGTTTCTTAACATCTAGCGTCACCACCGGTAACCCATCCAAGCGAGCAAAACTTTCTCTGTCTTCATAGCCGAAATAAACATTGGCGATATCTTTTAAATATACAATGTCACCATTCTCACGTTTGACAATAATATTTTCAATGTCTTTAATAGATTTAAATTCCCCTACAACTCTTATATTCCTTCGGTAGCCATCAGTTAATAAATCACCACCTGACATGGTTACATTTTCTTGAAAAACGGCATCTTCAATGTCCTTAAAACCTATTAGCATCGATTCAGCTTTATAGAGGTCAATCTCTATAATAACTTCTTTATCCAATAGACCTCTTATTTCTACTTCTGAAATTTCAGAAAGATTTTCAATCTCATCTTGAAGGTATTCGGCATAATCTCGAAGTTCTTCTTGTGTAAAATTGCCATAAAGATTGACATTCATAATTGGAAATTCAGAGAAGTCCAATTCAAAAATATCTGGGTCTGTATCTAGATCATTAGGGAGCTCTTGTTTGGCTCTATCTACAGCATCTTTTACCTCTTGTAGGGCCTCTTTTACGTCCATATCATAATCGAAAGAAGCGATGATTGTGGAGTAGTCTTGAATAGAAGTTGAGGAAAGCTCTTTTAATCCTGATATACCATTTATTTCTTTTTCTAATGGACGAGTAATTAGATTCTCCATATCTAAAGGAGAGTTTCCTGGGTAAACAGTGCCAATATATATTTCGGGCTGTGTTATTTCAGGGTAGCTTTCTCTAGGCATTGAATTGTAGGCAAGTATCCCCATTATAAAAATCATAATGGTTAGGACAAAAACACTTGTTTTATTATCGACCGAAAGACTACTTAGCTTAAATTCACGTTTGACTTGATCTTGCTGATTCATATGAAATGGTCTATGCGTTTTGTTATTTGTTTTCTATAATATCTCCAACGACAACATCTCGATATCCTTTGTCTATAATATTTTCATTACCTGTAAGCCCAGATACTATTTCAGCTTCTCCATTATAAGTTTTACCCAATCCAAGCATTACTTTTTTAACCGTATTAGAGGAGTCAATGGCATAGACATAATTTCCCTGAGCATCTTGTTGGATAATTCGTGAAGGAATTACAAAATTTCCTTTGCTGCTATATTCTCTTAATTTTACTGTTGCCAAAAGATTGGGTTTTAATACTCCTCCAGAATTTGGAATATTCATTTCAATTTTAAAAGTTCTATTACCAGGATTTATAAATTGTCCAATTGCACTAATGCGTGCTTTCTTTGTAGTGTTGAGTGATGGGAATTCTACATCAACATAATCTCCTCTTTTAAATTTGCCTAGATAGGTTTCTGGAACTTCAGCTTCTACCTGTACTTTACTAAGATTAACAACTCTGGCGATTGGAGTTCCAGCTCCAGCTAACTCACCACTATTAGCAAATACTTCATCGATAGTCCCATAAATAGGAGACCGTACCGTTGTTTTAGCCATTTGGGACTGCGCAGTTGTTAGTTTCTTTTCTAAGCTTTCTACATTGTTTTTTGCCTGTAAATATTGAATTTCAGTCCCGATATTTTGATTCCATAGGCGTTCTTGCCTTTCAAAAACATCTCTAGCTAGTTTTAAAGCTGTTTCAATTTCTATTATTGAATTAGTCATAATTTCTTTATCCAGGTTAGCTAGTGCTTGACCTCTTGAAACATTTTGACCTTCTCTCACATTAATGGAGACAATAGTTCCTCCCGCCTCAGAGGCAACAATAATACTCTCTTTGGAAGTTACCTTTCCTTGAAGTTCAACATAACGATTGAATGTTCCTTTTTTGGGGATAAATGAAGTTACAGGCTTGCTTAACGCAATTTCAACTTCGTTATCTTTAAAGCTTGAATTATCATCAAGTTCTTTTTTTAATGTAAGAAGCTTTTTTTCTAGGTCATCAATTTCTTTTTGCCTTTTCTCTGCTCTTTTTATTTCTTTGTCATTTGGAGCATTTCTTTCCTTTTCAAGTTCAACGTTTAAGTACTTTATTTTTTGTTCTAGGCCAGCAATATTAGCCATATGCTTTTTTACTTTTTCCTCATTTTTGGTGATTTTTCTTTCTGCTTTTTGGATCTGCTTTTCTGTGGTAGGTTTACATCCACTTGCAAGCACTAGTACTACTAATGTTATCGAGAAAAATGATTTTATATTTTTGATAGATTTCATATCTAAGTGTTTAAGTTCAATTTAAATTTTGCTTATTCTTTTTCTAATACCTTTTCTATATCTGCTTTTGCAATTAGTAAGTCATACAGGGCAGATAAGTAATTCGCTTGAGCTGCATAATATTCACGTTCTGCATTGTTCATTTCAAGGCTTGATCCAATACCCTCTCGGTACTTTATTTTAGTCACATTATATACTTTTTCTGCAAGCTGGATATTTTTTTTAGAATAATTTAATCGGTCTTTAGCAGTAACCAAACTACCTTTTGTTTGTTGGTATTGCAATCTTAATCCTTCATAAAGTTGTTTCCTTCCAGCTTGAATTCTTTCTTTATCTAATTTTGCTAATTGAACTTGCGCTTTATTTCCAAAAGAGTCCCAGATTGGCACGGTAATTTCAAACCCAAAGTATCTTTGATTAAACCATGGGTTGTCAAAATTGAAAAAATTGAATTTGTCTCTTTGCGCGTTGGACCCGATTGTGCCGAAAAAAGTCATGCTTGGATACTGAGTTACCTTATATCTTTTAATATTATACTCATTAACCTTTTCTCTATGATCCATTAACCTTATTTGACTATTGTTTGAAGGGTTGTAATCTCTAGGAAGGTTATAATTAATATCCTTTATAATTTCTTCTGCTTTATCAGTTAATAAGATAGATTGCTCTAGATTCATTCCCATTTGGAATTTTAAAACCAATCTGGCTAGATCTTTTTGCCTGGTTGATTGATCTTTTTGTAATTCCAAATTGTTGATAGATAATTGTAAACGATCAATGTCTATTGCTTCAGCAAAACCATTATCATATAGTTTTTGTGTTTCTGAGAGCAGAGTTCCCAAGTTTTTTATATTACTATCTATTATTGCCAGATTTTCTTCTGTTATCAATGCTTGATAATAAGTCCTCTTTACTTGATCTCTTAGATCAACTTCCTCAACCTCTCTTTCTCCTTCTACGATGCTAATAAAAGTTTTTGCTGCTTTTACACCAACAAAGAAAACACCATTGAATACTGTTTGTGATGCTTGGATTTGTGCACTTGCATTAAACTTTTTCCCAAATTGTAATGCAGATTCACTTGAAATTTCAGAAGGGTCAACGCTGATGGGTTCAGGTAAGGGCTCTCCAATCTCATTAAAGTGAGACTCTATAGTATTATAAATGCCGTTGGTAATTTGAGCTTGTGTGCTTGGGAAAATGGTTGAAGGTAATTTTCCGTATTGCGTATAGCTAATATTACCATTTACCTGAGGTAAAAGTGCCGATAACGTTTGTTGAACTTGTGCTTCTGCTTTCTTTATTTCTATATCTTTTAATACGATATCTTGGGAATGTTTTACTGCATAGTCTTGAGCTTCTTTCAGGGAAAGTGCTACTGGTTCATTTATTTGTGCTAATACAAATGTATGTCTAGTGAGAAGGAGACTAAATAGAAAAAGTATATAAATGTTTCTTTTCATATTTAAACTTTAATCTTGTTTTTAAGTTGATGCAATCTTTTAATACCATCTTTAGTTGCAATGCCATGAACATGATATTCAAAAAAAACTCTGAAGAGCTGAATCATTTTTGATTTTTTGGGTTCGAAAAGATCAGTATCGGTAAAAGAATTACTGAAAGCAACATAAATTCTACTTACAATGTCCTCATCTAATTCTTTTCTATATAACTTCTCTTGAATGCCTTTTTTTATGTTGTTGGAGATCATGTTTTTAATAAAGGTTTGCTTGAAATTTTTAATCAGTTTCCAACTTCTAGGATATAAGCGCTCCAAATCATATATAAAGTCTTCATCAAATTGCTGGTGAATATTGATGACTTTAGCACCTATATGCATCATTTCTTCAATAGCATCAAAATTTCCAGACATGATCTCAGAAAATTCTTCTTTCTTTTTTTTTGTACTATGGGAAACACATTTAAATATCAGGTCTTCTTTTGAGGGAAAAAGATGATACAATGTTTTTTTCGATATTTTAAGCTGTGAAGCGATGTGGCTCATCGTAACACTTTTAATCCCTTCATTTATGAATTGCTCACTACTTACTTCAACCACTTTTTCTGTTAAAGTTGTAGTTCTTTCTTTTGTTATTATGTTAGGTGTGGAAACTTTCACAAATGCGAAAGTATCTAATTAATTCATGGAAACCAAGAAGAATGTCAGAGTTTCCTGTTTAAAAAATGTTAAAAAAAGTTGAAGGGGATTAATCTAGATTTGCATAAATCTTATCGAGGATAGCTTTAAGTTGTTTAAGGTCTTTTTTATTAAGTCCAGTCCAACCTAATTTTCTAAACTCAACAACATATGGTGTAAGCTTTTCAATAAGTTTTTTTCCTGTTTTGGTTAGCTCAATTTTATATTTTCTTCTATCTGAACTATCAGGTTTTCTACTGATAAGGTTCTTTTTAGATAACAAGTCGATAATTCTTGTAACCGTTGGCGCATCTTTGTATGTGTTATTTCCTAACTCGCTTTGAGATAAAGATCCATTTTTGTCCAACTCATGTAGTATAACCCATTGATCAACGGTAATGTCTTCTTTTAAATGATTAAATAAACTTTGTAATGTTTGCTTAAGTTTTTTTCCTGTTTTCTCGATTAAAAAACCATAATTAGCTTCCATAGTTATTTTTTAGAAGTTGTTGATCGAATTATTAAAGTGCTAATATATACTCATATTTTTCAAAAAAGAAGTAGAAGAGATTAAGGTAAACTTATTTTTTGCGAAAAGTTTATTTGATTTCGTTTGTTAATTAAGTTCTACCTTTATTAATTAGCATTTAAATAAGTTATATGAAAGCATTGGTATTGAGAGCGGATACGTTTAAGGTTGAAGAAATGGATAGGCCAACGGTGAATTATGGAGAAGCTCTAGTTAAAGTAAAATATGCGGCGCTTAATCATAGAGATCAATGGATTAGAGAGGGGATGTATCCTAAAATACAATTCCCATCTATTTTAGGTTCAGATGGATGTGGCGAAGTTGTTGAAATCGGAGAAGGAGTTGATGGTTCATGGAGAAGTCAGGAGGTAATTATTAATCCGAATGTTGGGTGGGGTAATGATTCATCAATTCAGCGTCCCGATTACAAAATATTAGGTATGCCCGATTTTGGAACAATTGCACAATATATAAAAGTACCTGCCGATCGATTACAATTAAAGCCTTCATATCTTTCAAATAAAGAGGCTGCGGCATTGCCGTTAGCTGGATTGACGGCTTTTAATGCGCTTTTTAATAAGGGGAAGGTTAAAAGAGATCAAAATGTTTTGATTAATGGAGTAGGCGGAGGTGTTGCTCAATTTGCCTTTCAATATGCAATGGCTGTTGGTGCAAAGACATGGGTGACCAGTAGTAAAGAAGAAGTCTTGGAGTCATGTGTTAATTATGGTGCTGCTGGAAGGGTTAATTATCATCGTCCGGATGCTTTTAAAAGAGTAAAAAAGGAAAGTGGGGGTTTTGATGTAATTATAGATAGTGCGGGTGGAGATCAATGGAATGATCTTATAGGCACTTTAAAGCCAGGTGGGAAGCTAGTATTTTATGGGGCTACTCAAGGATTACCTTCTAATTTAAACCTGCGTATTATTTTCTGGAATCAGCTTTCAATTCATGGAAGCACAATGGGGAGCGATCAAGACTTTGAGGATATGATATCTTTTTGTGCTAAGTATAATATAAAGCCCTTTATTGATAAAGTTTATGAGCTCGATGAAGTGGTTGATGCCTTTGATAGAATGGCAGTAGGGGCACAGTTTGGGAAAATTGTTGTTAAAATAGATTAATTTTTTTCAAGAGCTTTTTCCACAGCTTCTAATACATCAACCGTTCCCCATCCAAATTTTGGATCTTTATGTCCATTAAGTTTGTAGAAATAGGAGGATTCAATCATTATGTTAATAATCTCTTCTCTTGTTAGATCAGGGTTGGCACTCCAAACAAGTGCAAACATACCAGCCATTCTAGCAGTTGCCTCAGATGAAGCAGCAGATCTTTCTACACAAAAATCGTTTTGTTTGCCCGTATGTGCGGTTTCTCCTTCAATAAAATCTCCATTCGTATCTAACCTATTTTTAATACCCGTAACGGATATAGTATTTGGTCTATAAGCTGGAAATATGACCCCAAGGATGTCTTTTACCTCTTCAAAAGAAGTCCCAGCAGCACAAAGCATAATTTTTCCAGTAGAATGATAATTATCAATGGCTCTTACAATTCTATGAATGTAAAAGAAGGTTCCAAGCGACATGCTTGTAATTTTGACACTGGGATCCTTACTCATTGCTTTAATACCTTTTGTAATTCCGTGAATTTGGTCTGCGAAAAGGATAACAATTGCGGTGGAAACTCTTGCACAAGTAATATTGGCATTAGGAGAGATTACCATTGCTGATTGAACCATTCCACTTCCATGAAGCCATTGTGGCTCTAAAGCTTCACTTATTCCAAAAACATCATATGGTTGTGGTTCAATACCATCGGGTCGAATACCTTTTACAAACCAAAGAGGATGATAGAATCCAACTACATTTTTTATTCCATATCCAGTATTTATGAATAAGTCATGAGCCCATGGAACTATACCGTTGTCCAAAACAGCAATACCAATATTCTCGCCAAATATTTGATGGTTTAGATATACCTTGTCAATATTATGTCTTTTAACAACAATACCTAAAGTGTTGTCATAATTACTTACTTGAGTTGGATAATCAGGATTTAACAAATTAGGGTCTAAAGGAGATATTTGGCTTCTCTTTATATTTTTGTCTGAAGCAGCACTATTTTTATTATAGCTTTTTAAAGGAATTAAATCGATGGGGTATTCATTAACTTCTACAAAATCGACTTCTTCTAATTGACGAATTTCTTCTAATGTCTGCAGCCGGGTGATTTTTACACTAAAGTATTTTAACTCGTCATCTTTATGAACTAAAATCTGCTCTGGATTACCAAGAACACCAGAATTATTATTTTCCCTTTCATATATACTATTTAGTATAGTATTCCTTGTTTCAATTCCTCCCTTATATCCTATCACAAGAGTATTGTCAGATAAAGAAATAGCTTTAAATAGTGTTTCTGAGTTTTCTTTGTTCCAATCAAAGGGTTGGTTAGTGGTTCTTATTTTTTCGATAATGTAATTGTCGAGCGTAATTTTCTCATCATTTAAGCTTATATGTTCTATAAAAGTAGATTCGGGAGAACAAGCAATAAATAAATAAGTAAGTAAAAAAGTAATCTTAGCTCTAAAAATTCTTTCTTTCATGCGATAAGTTTATCATCTTAAATTAGAAAAAAGAATAATATGTGCTTCTAAAATCTCTGTTAAAATATTGAAACACCAAAATTAATTGACTTATGATAAGGAGTATTAGGGAGGAGAAGTAATTTTATTAGTCTCCCATTAAACCTTCAATCTCCTCTACTTCTAGTGGAATATCATTCATTAAGTCAATCGGGTCGTCTTTTGTAATGAGAATGTCATTTTCTATTCTTATGCCTATTCCTTCTTCTCTAACATAAATGCCGGGTTCGCATGTATAAACGTTGTTTTTTTCAAGTTTTTTGTATCTATCCGCTAAATCATGGACATCTATACCTAAAGAATGCCCAAGTCCATGCATAAAATACTTACTCCAAGCTGGATGGCCTTTATCTTGATTTTGAATGTCTGCCTTATCAATCAACCCTAGTGATAGACATTCTGACTCTACTAATTTTCCTGTTTCTATTCGTAGTTCTTCCATTGATGCACCGGGTCGCATCATTGATCTCATTTCTTTTAATACTCTTAGTACTGCGTTGTAGAGTTCTTTTTGTCTTTTGGTATATTTTCCATTAATTGGAATTGTTCTGGTTAAATCCGCAGCATAATTTGCATAATCTACTCCAAAATCCATCAAAAGGATTTCCCCATTTTTGCATTCATTATTGTTTGCTATGTAATGTAGTACACAAGAATTTTTTCCTGAGGCAATAATGGGGTAGTAAGCATATCCGGTGCCTCTCTTTTTTAGAAATTCATGCATGATCTCTGCTTCAATTTCATACTCCATTACGCCTGGTTTTACAAATTTTAAAACCCTTAGGAAAGCGTCTTTGGTAATGGCGCATGATTGCTTAATTAATTCGATTTCTATGGGATGTTTTTTTGCTCTAAGTTCCCCCATGATTGGGCTAGACCTTTTGATGGAATGTGTGGGATATTTTTCTTTTAGTTTTTTTGCGAAACGAAGATTCCTATCCACCACTTTTGAGTTTGCCCTATCGTTTTCATTCATATTTAAGTAGACATAATCAGCGTAGGATATTAGAGTAGATAGAATCGTTTCGAATTGGTCAATCCAAAAGACTGTTTTAATTCCAGAAGTTGCTTCAGCTTCAGCTTTGGTATATTTATGACCTTCCCAAGTTGCAATATGTTCATTGGTCTTTTTTATAAATAAAATTTCTCTGAGTTTTGAGTTCGGATAATCCGGAAATAGTACAAGAATAGTTTCTTCTTGATCGATTCCGCTTAGATAAAATAAATCTGCATTTTGTCTGAATGGGAAAGTAGCATCACCACTGTATGGCATTTCATCGTTAGAATGAAAAATGGCCAAGCCATTAGCAGCTAGTTTTTTTGTGAAATTCTTTCTGTTAGAAACAAAAAGTTGATTATCTATAGGCAAATACTTCATGTTGACTAATATACAACGAGCCTATTTGCAAAAAAAACAATGGAGAAAATTTATAGATAAGAGGGAGTCAAATTCTTATCTACAATAGCTTATATGTGTTGGACTCACGCAATAGTCTCCAGCTGCGGCGCTGCACTCATAATCTCTTGAGATGCTACCGCTTCGAATTGCGCAAAATTACTAATGAATTCTTTTGCTAACTGTTCTGCCTTTTCATCATATTCCGATTGGCTTGCCCAAGTATTTCTTGGATTTAAAACTTCATCTGGAACATTCGGACAAGTTTTAGGAATTTCTAAGTTAAAAATTGGAATAGTTTCATATTCTACATTATTCAATTCCCCATTCAAAGCGGCAGTGATTAATGCACGCGTATATTTTAAGCTCATTCGCTTTCCTGTTCCATATGCTCCACCTGTCATTCCCGTATTAATCAACCAAACTTTTGCATGGTACTTTCTCATACGTTCTGCAAGCATTTCTGCATATTTTGTTGGATGTAATGGCAAAAAAGGAGCACCATAACATGCTGAAAAAGCGGTAACAGGCTCGGTTATTCCAGCTTCAGTTCCTGCAACTTTTGAAGTGTATCCAGAAATAAATTGATACATTGCTTGACTTTCGCTAAGCTTAGATATTGGAGGTAGTACACCAAAAGCATCGTATGTTAAAAAGAAAACATTTTTTGGGATTCCCCCTTTTGAAGGAACCATAATATTATCAATATGATTAATAGGGTATGAAACTCTAGTGTTTTGAGTTTTTGAAATATCATGAAAATCAGGTTCGCTAGTTCCAGATTTAAAGATGATATTTTCTAAAATAGCACCTTCTTTGATTGCTCCGAAAATTTGAGGTTCCTTTTCAGCAGATAAGTCTATACATTTGGCATAACATCCTCCTTCAAAGTTAAAAACTCCTTCATTGCTCCATCCGTGTTCATCATCTCCAATTAATTTTCTATTTGCATCCGCTGAAAGTGTTGTCTTTCCTGTTCCCGATAATCCAAAGAATAAAGCAACATCGCCATTAGTACCTACATTGGCTGAACAATGCATGGATAAGACATCTTTTTCAAAGGGCAAAACAAAATTCAATACTGAGAAAATTCCCTTTTTGATCTCTCCAGTATATCCAGTACCTCCAATAATAATTTGCTTCTTTGTGAAATTGATAATTGCAAAATTGTGTTGTCTGGTACCATCAATAGATGCATCTGCGTGAAAAGAAGGTACTGCTAGAATATGCCAATCTGGAACTGCGTTAAGAATTTCTTCTTCTGTTGGACGCAAAAACATATTGCTTGCAAACATATTGGCCCAAGGTAATTCTGTCATAATACGCACATTCAAACGATAGTTTTCATCTGCACAAGCATAAACATCACGAACGTATAAGTCTTTTCCTTGAATATAATTAGTCATTTTTTCAAATAACTGATCGAATTTGTCTGCCTCAATGGGCATATTAATATTATTCCAATCTACTGCATTTTTAGTAATCTCATCTTTTACAATAAATCTGTCTTTAGGTGATCTACCAGTAAATTCTCCTGTATCTACAGCAAGTGCTCCTGAATCAGCAATAACTCCCATGTTTTTATCAATACTTATTTTTGTTAACGCTTCAGGCGTCAAATTCCAGTATGCATTTACATTGGTAATTCCTAAAGTTTCTAAGTTTGCATTAGGATTCTTAATTCCATTTTCACTCATCTTCGTCTATGATTTTAAAAAAAAATGTGGCACAAAAGTAATGATTTTTAAATGGATAATTTGGTTGCATTTGCAATTGTTTAAAATTTGTTGATCTATGTTAATTGAGGAAGAAAAGTCTATTTATAGGGATATGGGTGCTTAATTAGAGCCTAGAAATATTCAAGAATTTTAATTGAGCTCGTAACAATTGCCCGGTAAACCAAGAAGAATCCCCCTTAGTTCCAGATCTAAAAGCTTAGAAATCAAAATGCCTCTAGGTAAGTTTATTTCGTTTGAAATCTGATCAATATGCCATCTTTTCTCACTTTTCTTAAATAAATCATAAATCTGTTGTTCCTCTTTATTTAAAGAAGGATATATTTTAAGTTGTATTTGACTTGGAGGTTGCTTTTTTTGTAGATCCCAACCCAAGTACTTGATAATATCTGTTCCAGATTCAACTAGTGCCGCTCTATTGGTTTTTATAAGAAAATTGCAGCCTTCAGCATATTGATCGTTTATTCTTCCTGGAAATGCAAAGACTTCCCTGTTATAAGAGTTAGCTATTTCTGCACTAATTAATGAACCTCCTTTTTTTGCAGATTCAACAACAACTAAGGCATCACATAACCCAGCTATTATTCTGTTCCTTTTTGGGAAATTTTGTTTGTCAGGAGGAGTTTGTGATAAAAACTCCGAAATCATCCCTCCGTTTTGTGTCATTTTTTTTGCTATTGGTGCATGACTATTAGGGTAGACCCTGTCAAGACCATGTGCAAGTACACATGCTGTAGGAAGACTAGCTTCTAAAGCGTATTTATGTGCATGAATATCAATTCCATATGCCAATCCACTAATAATTAAAACATTATAGGTCCTTATTTGCTCTATTAGTTCTTTGAGTTGTTTTTTTCCTTGTAAGGTTGCTTTTCTTGTCCCTACTATACTAATTACTTTGTTTGTGTTCCAATCTATATTGCCCTTACTGTAAAGTACAATTGGAGCATCTCCACATAGCGCTAATCTTTGAGGGTAGTTTTGGTCATTAAAGTGTACTGCTGATATGTTTTCCTTTTTTAAAAATTCAATTTCCTTATCAGCTCTTTGAATCGCTGAATTTTTGTGTAGGTTAAAATTGTGGATTAGTTTGCTACCAATGCCAGGAACTTTTCTTAGCTCTGAAATGGGTACCTCTAAAACTTCTTTGGCACTGCCGATATAGGCAATTAAAGATTTGGCTATAGTTGAACCTATACCAGGGATTTGGGTAAGTGCAATGTAATATTTTATGTTGGGGCTCAATTTATTTGGACATCATGACTTTTAGAAATCGGTATATCTATCAAAAATCCCAGTTTTTACAGTAAAACCAATATAATGCATCTTTTCATCAACCAAAGAAGAGCTTTGTTTTCTAAAATTGTAATTGATTTCTGCAGTCATGTTTAACGTAGGGTTGATCAAATATCCTATTCTTAGATTTGAGGATAATAATTTTGTTTTAACACCTTGTAAAAAAGGATTCCCATATGCAAAGTCTAAGGCACTTTTAATGCCCCCTGCTATTTCAAAATCTGATACGAATATATCACCACCTTCGTGTCTTGTTGTGAAACTTGTTGGATCGTCGGCTCCTCTTCTTACAAGCTGAAACTTATAGTCAAAGAAGAATCTATCATATCGATATTTTATAATACTTAATAGTTCCCAGAAATTAGCTCCCAGAGGATGTGTTAAGCTTTGATTTAAATGAGCATAATTTTGCTCAGGAGTTTTGTGCGCAAATGTGTAAGGCCTTACCAAATTGTATTCTGTTTGGAAACTTAGATTTTTAACTCCAAATGCATCTAAAACTCTATGGCCTAATTGCACTGCAAACTTTGTTCTATAAAAGTTATATCTGTCTGAGGAGCGTCCTGATCTAATTTTATCAATATCTAAATCATCTAAAGTAAATTGGGTGTAGAATTGATTTCTGTCTTTTGCTTTGAATTTCATGTTTAGTCCTAAAATCACATTATCTGGAGATCCAAGGCCAAATTCAATAGGACGTAATAAAATAACAGGGTTTAGATATCCTATTTCAATACCTCGGGTTCCGGTACTATCAGATCTTTCCCAAATAACTCCCTCAAAAAAGCCCAACTGTAACCACTTAGCTACATCAATACTAACATAATGAAATACACCATATTTTGTATTTGAAATGTCTGTGTTAAAACTTCTACTGTTGAAATCATAAGGGGTATATTTCATTACATTAAAGAGATAGGTGTATTTTATTCTCCAAAAATTTCCGGTTAATTTTACATAAGGATAGTTCGGAGCATTGTATGAAAGAAAAAAGCTTCTGTATCCATCTCCCCAAAAATGCTTTCCATGCCCCACCTCTAAACTAAAATGTTTAATTGGCGTATACGTAAAAGAGGCAGTAATCATTTTTGAAGTGATAATTTCTTCTCCATCATTAAACTCAGCTTTTCTATATCCGGGAACAACCTCTCTATGATTAATGTAATTGTATATGTGGGATACTGGATTGCCCCAGTAATGCTTGTATGCAAAAGATAAGTTGACTTTAGGACCAAAGTTTGCCATTAACCTTATGCCTAATCCAAATTCATAATTAAAATCTTTATTTGAAAAGTCATAACCTGTACTTGATTCAATAAGGGGACTAACACCTAAGTGTATCTTTTGATTAGAGAAATCAATTAAATCTCTTTCAAAAGGAGCAAATGTCAAACCATTAGAATCTAGTGCTTCAATATTGTAAATAGTTTCTATGGTAGTATACTCTTTTACCTCACTATAATTGTAGGGTTTTACTGATGTGTGAAACCCTGATTCACTATAATTAAGTAACCTATCGTAGGTATTAATTACAGAATGATTTAATGGCACATTGTTTTGTTGTGCAAATGCATGTGAAACTAAAACCAAAAAGAATGTTAGGGCCTTTAAACCTGTTGTCATCAAAAATTTAATTGTCATTAATCAGATAAGACTGTAAATATACAAGTTGTGTTGCATAAAAAAGGCTATCAAACAATTTGATAGCCTTTTCAAAGTTTCTATTTTATTCTAAATTATTTACCAGCTTTCAATAAATCTCTTATTTCTGCTAATAAATCAGCCTCAGACGGTCCAGGATCTTCCTCTGCAGGTTCTTCTTTCTTTTTGGTCTTGTTATAGGCCCTAACAATCATAAATAGAACAAAACCAACAATAATTAAATTAATTATTGAATTAATCCATGCTCCATATCTAATGGCAACCGCATCTGATTCAACAGTTCCGTCTGCTGCTAAAGTTGCCTCTTTCAGAACATATTGCATGTCAGAAAAATCAGTGCCTGCTGTAGCAAGTCCTACTACTGGCATTACAATGTCATTCACAAATCCATTAACAACCAAACTTACTGCACCGGCTAAAATGACAGCCACAGCAAAGTCAATTACATTTCCTGTTAAGATAAAATCTTTAAATTCTTTAAACATGTGCTTATTTTTATTAAGTCTAATTTAACAAATAATAGAGTTAAATTTCACATGAATAATACACATTGTGGAAATTTTACTTATAGTTGAACTAAAGTACTCTTAGATCTAGAATATCTTTTTTAAAAGAGTTAGAGTTAAAGGTACCTTTTCACCTCAAAAAAATGATCAATCAATTGCTTGCATTCTTGTTCTAAAATACCTCCTATGATTTCTAGTTTATTTAAACTTGTAATATCTGTTTTATGTGAAGTGTCAAAGGCTCCGAAAAAAACTTTTCTAATATGTGCATGTTCAATAGCGCCCCAACACATTTTGCAAGGAGCTAGTGTAACATAAAGTTCACACTCATCTAAATATTTGCTTTGTAAATAATTATTTGCAGCAGTTATTGCAATCATTTCAGCATGAGCAGTGACATCTGTTAGCATTTCTGTTTGATTATGTCCTCTTGCAATAATTTTCTCATTGCAGACAATTACTGATCCTACAGGAATTTCATTCAAATTCATTGCTTTTTCTGCCTCTTTTAAGGCTTCTTTCATATAATATTCTGCTTTATTTTTCATTTTGGTATCTTCGTTGTGATCATTAAATGTTGTTAAAAAGCTTAGGATGCAAGCAAACTTAATGGATATTCACTAACTTTCTAATCGTAGAAATATAATTGACCATTAAAAATCACATATTATTTTACATACTTTTTTTTAGTTGTTCTCTTTTTGCTCAAAAGGTATGGACTTTTGAGGATTGTGTTGAGTTTGCATTAGCAAGTAATATTCAAATTAGACAAGAACAGTTAAATATTGACCTTCAAAAGGCAACACTTTTGCAAAGCAAAGAAGCTTTTCTGCCAAATATTAATGCAGAGATAGATCATAATTATTTTTTTGGAAGAACTATTGATCCTACAACCAATGCTTTTTTAGATAATACTATCCAAACAAATAGTTTTAGCGGAACGGCAACGGTAGATTTATTTAAAGGGCTTCAGAAGGTAAATACCTATAAAAAAAATAAGCTAGACGTTAATATTGTTGAATTAAATCAGGAAGTTTTAAAAAATGATATTCAACTTAACATTGCTACTATTTTTTTAAACATTTTAAACATAAGAGAGCAAATACAGCAAGCTAATAATCAACATGATTTAACAAGGAGCCAATACAATCAGACTAAAACATTGGTGGATGCAGGAGTGAGAGCAGAATCTGACTTGGCAGATCTTATTGCTCAATTGTCGTCAGAAGATGTTGCGATTGCCAATTTGGAATCTCAACATGAACTTGAGTTGTTGAGGTTGAAGGTTCTATTACAATTGGATTTACAAGAGGATATTAGGTTGGCCATTCCAAGTTTTCCTAAAATTGATACTACTAATGCTGTGGTCGACCCCAATGAAGTATATCAAAAGGCACTTAGTTGGCGTCCAGAGATTAAAGCTTCAGAATTAAAGAATGAAAGCAATGACTTGGCAATAAAGGTTGCGAAGGGTAATTATTCTCCAACACTTTCCTTTTTTGCTAATAGTCGCACCAATTATTCAAATCGATCATTGCTTACTGATGGCACATTTGATACAACCATTATTGGGTTGAAATCAATGATGATTTTTTCGAAATACCCGTTCCTACTCCTCGCACATATACGCCTTCTTTCTTTGAGCAACTCAACCAAAATTTATC
>CBDCGV010000002.1:0-323125 GCA_965216955.1 Chitinophagales bacterium
CTTTACTCGGATTAACCTTATTTACAGGTTTTTTACTATTATGATAATTACCAAGTGTATGATGGTTTCCTTAGTATTATGATTTATATTAACCCCCTTCTTTTTTACCAGCTATAGCTGCTATTGCACAAAGAGAAGTTGCGTACAATTGTACTTATATATATTGTACAGTCCTAGGGATATAGTCATTGGAACCCAGTTGCAATGTCTCTACATAACTTAATTCAGATTGTTCTTGAGTATGGTTGCTACAGAGTTTAAAGAAAACCAGGGGCAGCCAACATTCTTAACCTGAGTCAAGCATTACCACCCACACCTGAACTTTATTTCTTAAATCATTTATTGATCCAGGTTTACTGGCTATGATACAGAATACGTGTACTTCCAACCCACTCTCTTGAATAAATCTCAAGCCAGATCCAGCCCCTGAGACACGAGTTCTTTGTATCTACCCAAACACTACACAACCTCCAGGACGATTTCTTGTCTGAAATGAATTCCTGTGACATGAACAACGAAATATGACCTCTGAAATGTAGGGAATATCTAAATATATGTACAGAATTCCTGTGACATGAACAACGAAATATGACCTCTGAAATGTAGGGAATATCTAAATATATGTTCCTGATTCCAAAACTTTGGAAAATATTATGTCAGTCAGTTTTAGCCAAGACAGGACACCTTTGGATCAGCTTTTACCCCAGCATGCAGTTATAGGGGCCAGTTATATCCCAGATTTTTACATGATTTTCCCAGTATAAATCCCTACATGAAGATCCAATCAGGTTTATACTAGCCAGATGCAAAGACCACAGCTCTCATGCAACCCAAACATGATCTAATCTGGCAGTCCAGCTTGACTTATCTGGGTTCAGGTCTAAATACTACGTTCTCCATTCTTAAAAACTCCATTCATATGACTTCACACCAGAATATAAGTATTACTTGTGGGTTGTTCTAGAAACCCACAAATAAATCAGACATACAACTGTCAGATGCAATGTCTTCATTCCACTTGTGTAGTTGTGATAACATTACTTTTTAAGCCATTTTGGTACAAAATAGCAGAGGAAGGGTCAGGGGAAGCCTGACCTCTTCCCGCTGACCTCCCCCTTTTTGCTTAAGCCTGCTTTGCCTCTGATAAGCATCCCTGCCTAAAGTGCCAATTTAACCCTGTCTGTTTACAAAATTGACTCATTCATGCAAGAATGAAAACTCCCTTCCACTCATATCCTGCATGAGGTTCAGTCAAAGTTGCAATGGCTTCCCTTGTTCAGTTTATTTTGACCATTACCACTCCCCAATCTTTTAACAATCCTTCTTACAGGCATAAAACATCAAGCCAGCCAAAGTGCCAGTATTGGTTAGTACTTGATTTTGCAATACTAGTCAGGTATATTCAACATCAGAAAATTTCACTCTGATTCTTAACTTTAGATGATAACTTTAATAATTACATTTAGGTCTACATGTATAGCCTGAAAGATACATTTGTAGGCTACATATAAATCTAACCAAATGACCTAACTACATGTTCTGTATTATTGGACCCACAATACTTTATGGAATATCAGGGTTGTTATCTGATCTTCCATATATTTGCCATGACCTTCATGTAGAACAGACTACCCATCCGAATGGACTAAAATAAAAATATTCAATACAACATATGCAAATTAAAGTAACAGTTTTTTTTAAATTAACAAGACTATTTATTGGCTGTTTATTGATTCATGGATATGGTTCTTAGCAACATATTTTAAAAATGCTTTGTTAGTTGTTTCCATTTTCAAAAGAAGCAAAATTCAGTTATGAAAATATTTGTACCTCATCAGTGATTACGCAAATTAGCTAATTAATAATAATAATAATAATAATAATAATACACATTTGTAGTAAATGAAATAATTTTAATGAGACTTTATTTACTAAGATACTCTAATATAACATAAGACTTAGTTCCAGAATGTTGCATAATCTTATAGTTTCTTATTTTTTTCATTAGACCTTTTTGCATTTGAATTATATGCTTTATTATTTTATATTAAATTTATATACATTTCACATCAATCTTCACATTTTTACTTAAATTGCAATAGAAAATATAGCTAATAAACATAATATCAGTCACATACAGCTCCGGTTGGCGGCCATTTTGAAAATATGCAAATTATGAAAAATGCTCAAGGGTGACAAGGTGTCATCAGTCAGTTTCTTCAGTGTCATTGTTTAAAGGAGCCCAAAACACTGAGAAACCTTTGTTATACCCTACTTCCAGGTTCAACCTCTATTCTGCCCGACTATAAGGAAGTTGCGTTTAGACAGGTGGTATAGTGAATAGAACTGTAACACTAGCTGCAGCTAAAGGCATAATATCAAGAGCCCCTCATCTATACAAAGATAATTTATTGGGCAGAAAATGGGTAGAATCATTTTGCTGAACCGTATGGGTATGTCAAGCGTAAAGGTACTAAGGAAGCCAGAAAGTTACCTGCAGATTTTGATGAAATCAAATCTGAGTTCAGGCCTGAAGGAACTGCGAGAACAATAGTTCGGGTTGCGAAGGTTACGCAAAGCCTATTTTGCGTAACCCTAGTTCAGTTCACCTGAATATTTGGCACTTCTCAAGATAAACTGGCCAAGATCTATGTTATTATCACTGTAGTGTTAGGAGCCCATCTTAAGATCCTGGCTCAGTATCCTAATTCATTTTACTGGTTAGTTGTAGTCTGACCTACTTATGTAAAATGGGTTATGCAGTGATAAATCTGCGTAACCCATATGGGTTACGCAGATTTTATAATTCCAGCAGGCCTGGAGTTTCTAAATTGAGTTTCTAATGTGCCAAGAAAATTCTGTTACAGATGATAGAATGATAATTAACTTTGATCAGACAGGAACAAAATTTGTTCCCACGAGTGAGTGGACCATGGAGAGCCAGGGATCTAAACAGGTGCCAATTAAAGGGAATGAGGACAAAAGAGAAATGACAGTACTACTCAGCTGCAATGTAAAAGAAGAAATGTTACCGGCTTAGCTTATTTACCAAGGTAATACATCGGTAATGAGTAATTCAAATTCTAAAATTAATAACAATACTAACTTTACATCTACTGTCTTGTCAGAGTTATTAGTTGATACTAGTAATAAAGTTTTGTTTGCGATGGTTTTTGTGTATATTTTAGGCAGGGATATTCCTGTACTAAATTGATTTATTAACCAATCATTTCTTTTATGACTGATGTTAGACCATTTTTTCTGTAGAATCCGATTCCGCCTCATACATTTTTGTATCGTGCATAGTTAATGAGCTAATTTGCATAAATTATTGCTTAAGGTAGTTTTTTTCAAAATGTAGGTATATTTGCAGTAAAAGTGACCAGAGTTGATGATTTTGCATCAAGCTTAACATTAAACACCATTATGAGTACCATTTTATAGGCTGCAATGAATATTAAGTAAAAATGTGCATATTTTATGCAAACCGATAGTTCAGGCATGTTACTACGTGTAACCATATGCGTGACAACCTTTTAAATTTCTAACCCCAAATCTCATTTGATTTCTTAAAATGGGCATAAACAACAAGAACTGTTATCAAAGTACATATTTTCTATAAATTTAGGGGATTTAATAAAAAATAACTGCTTATTTGCATATTACAATAATTTTTGTGTTATGAAAGGTTAAGTAAATAGTCGGGGATCCAGCTTACTGGGGCCTAAGCTAATACCTCACCACCAATATATATATCAGACAAGAAAAAACTAGTTCCTAAACTTCTATCAAAAATTAACAGCACCGCTGCAGATAATAAAACGGGAAATGAAAGAATTCCAATAATTGCTACGAAAAATAACGCCCACACAGTTAATGGCATTTTAGTCATTGCCATACCCTTGGTACGCATATTCAAGACTGTCGTTACATAATTCAATCCTCCCAATAAAGTAGAGGCAATAAACAATGCCATACTAATTAACCAGAGTGTCATACCGACTCCTGATCCAGGACTGGCTTGGGGTAAAGCACTCAATGGAGGATAAACTGTCCATCCACCTGAAGCAGGACCTGTTGGCACAAAAATAGAAGCCATCATCACAACACCAGCAATAAAAAACAACCAATATGAAAGTAAATTCATAAATGGAGAAGCCATATCCCTAGCCCCTATTTGTAGAGGGATTAAGAAATTGGCAAAAGTTCCACTTAAGCCAGCAGTCAATACAAAGAACACCATTATAGTACCATGTAAAGTAACTAGTGCATAATAGGCATTAGGATTCAAAATACCATCAGTATACCAAGCACCAAAGAGTGCCTCTAAAAAAGGAAATGTTTCATCTGGCCATGCCAGTTGCAGTCTAAATAAAATAGAAAAGAATGCTCCAATAACCGCCCAAAAAATACCTGTAAAAAGGAATTGTCTAGCGATCATCTTATGATCCATACTAAAAATGTATTTAGACACAAAAGTCTCTACATGATGATGTTCTTCATGGTGATCATGTCCAACATGTTCATCAGCTTGTATTTGTGTATCAACGGTAGACATAAGTACTACTTTTATTATTTATTAATTAGATGCCTGTAATGGCTTAACTACTGTTTCATAGTATGATTGCTGCTCTTTCTCCCACGCCTCATATTCCTCTTCAGAAACAATTTTAACTACTTTTCTCATATTATAATGTGCTGAACCACAAAGCTCGGCACAAGCTAATTCGTAAACAAAGTCAGGGTTCTTAGTAATTTCCTTCATTTCTTTAGTCGTGATTGTAGGTCGAAACCAAAATTTTGTAGGAATACCCGGAACCGCATCCATTTTTAATCTAAAATGAGGCAAGTAAAAGTTATGTAACACATCTAAAGAGCCTATTCTTACTAAAATAGGTTTGTTAACTGGTAATACAATTTCCTGAGGAATGAAATCATCATGACTAGCATTATTACTCCAATTCACCCCTAATTCGTTCTCCGCATTTACTAAAGTAAAGTCTCTTGGACCTAATTCATTATCTGCACCAGGATACCTGATTGTCCATTTGAATTGTTGTGCAGTAGCTTCAATGACTAAGGCCTCAGAAGGTGCTTTTGAAAATATCTTTGCCCATTTTGAAAGACCAAAGCCCACTAATATGAACAATACAATTGCCGGAACCACTGTCCATATAATTTCTAAACTATTGTTATGAGGATAATACAATGCTTTTCTATTCTTATTGTATTTATATCTATAAACAAATACAAACAAGATAACTTGAGTTAATACAAATACAATCCCAGTAAAGAAAAGTGTAATGTTAATTAATTGATCAATCCATACACCATGCTCCGAAGCTGCTACTGGTAAAAATTTATGCTTTACAGGAAAAACAGAAACTATACAGTAAACTAAAGTACCTATTCCTGTTATCAAGGTTAAAAAAGCCAATCGGTCATTTTTTTCACTCTCATAGGCCTCTTGATCTTCTCTAAGAACACCAATTAATTCTGTAGCCTTAGCAACTTGAAGCAATACTAAAAATGCTAAAACAACTACTAATATGATCAACACTGCTGACATCTTCTTTTATCTATTTAATTAAATATGATGTTTTAAACTTTCTTTATAGTAAGGATGCTGTTTAGATTCTAAATCTCTCACCTTCGTTAATGCTGTAAACACAACAAAACCAAAAAGTCCCGCAGCAAACAACAACAATCCTATACTTATAAATCCAAATCCACCCTTAGGTACATTAGGAACTACTATCATGTTAAAAAAGTCAACCCAATGCCCAAAAATTAAAATCACACACATAGGTATTAAAAAAGCCCTACTCCTTTTCGTCTTTCTTTTCATCAATATGAAAAATGGCAGTAAGAAATTAATTACAAAGGCGCCAATAAATAACACGGGATAAGTAGAATATCTCTTTTTAAAGTATAATGTCTCTTCAGGAATATTTCCATACCAAATCAACATGTATTGAGAAAACCATAGGTATGTCCAGAAAACACTTATTGCAAACATGTATTTACCTAAATCGTGTAAGTGATTGTCATTTACATTAGGTAAATATCCATACTTCTGCAAAACAAGTATAATTAGAATTGTAGCGGCAAACATGGTTACAGCCGCACTTGCAAAATTATACCATGCATACAATGTACTATACCAATGAGGCTCAATAGACATCACCCAATCCCAAGTACCAAAAGCATCAATAATAGCCACCAAAACGATGGTCGTTGCTGCTAACACTCTACTTTTACTGAAGAATTTAATAGACGGTGATTCATCTTGCTTCCGTAAATTTTTCCACCAAGAAGCTACTAAAAACATGATCACTCCAAAATAGATGAATGACCTAACCGCAAACCCTTTAGTATTTAGGAAAGGCTGCTTCAATGCCAATAAACTATCGTAAGTGTCTGAACCTTCTTCAAAAAGATATAAATGCGTCCATTCAAAAATGTCTAGTTTTCCAAGGATAAAAACGATTATTCCTAATACAAAGGCAACTGGTATCATTGAAGTAAGTGCCAATGAAACCTTTTGAACCTGAATATACCATCCTGCCCAAGCAATCGTATGACCAGCAATAAAAAAAAGTGCTGTTACACCAATCCAAAAAGCCATTACCAACAAAACCCAAGCATTAGTAGTGATGATTTGCTTCAGTTGAGCGCTTCTTGTTTTTTCATGTCCATGATGTCCGTGATGCCCTCCTGTTTGTGCATCTATTATATGCTTAGGGGCATTCTCAAAACTGTGATGTAATTCATGATGATCGTCTCCATGTCCTCCTCCATGTGCACCATGATCATCATTATGGTGGCCATCGGCGTGTGCCGATTCATGATGACCTTCTTCTACTCCATGAGGAGTTTCATGCCCATTTCCATCGTAATTACCGTCTCCATCTACATGATTATCAGTATGACCATCCTGCAACTCATTCACTAAGTGCTCCGCATCACCTCTAATTTGATCATGGTGATTGTCAACAGTTTCTTCGTGATGGTCATCCTCATGATGATCTGCTTTGAAATGTGCTTCTCCATGGTGTTCTACTACTTCGGTATGACCATCACCATGATCACCATGTCCGCCATGACCTTTTTTCTCTTTTCCTTGTGTGAACAAGCCTAATACAAATAGGAGTCCTCCTATTAACATCAACCCAAAGAGTTTGCTTTTTATCCCTCCATCAAATGAAAACGTACTCATTCTTAGCTTGTTTTATTTATTTATCTGCATTTTTTGCAAGATATTCCGCTTGCATACCTTTAATATATTCTATCACGCCCCATCGCTCTCGCTCATTCAATTGTGTCGCATACGACCCCATCATTCCTTTTCCAAACATCACTACGTGGTACATCTTACCTTCTGGTAAAGACAAAATGTCCTCTCTGAAATAAGATGGTGGCGGTGGAAATTTCTCTATCTGAATTAAGTGACCGTCAGCCTCTCCTTTATCGCCATGACAAATGGCACAATTGACGGTATATAACCTTTTCGCCTCTCCCTTAATATATTCTTCTGTAAAATGATAAGGGTTTTTCAATTCAACACCTGCTTGTTCATACCCTTCTGTAGAATTAGTATATGGATATATTTTTTGTCCTTGTGCTATAGATCCTTCTGGTGGTAATTGAGCCGTCATTCCATTACTAAAAACAGGATTAGGCGTATAGGTCTCATAAGCTGTTGAATGTGCCATGTCAGGAATGTATTCTCGCCCAGGACTTTTGGGGTTTCGAATACAAGATGTTGCCACCAATGCGATGAGTACACTTAATAAGCTATATTTCTTTACTTTAAACATCTTCTTATAGTTCTTTTTGATATACTTCCGTTGCCCCTTGATCTTTTAATAAATCAGAAACTGCATTAACATCCAAAGTTTCATCAATTTTGAACGTCATTGCAAATTTATCATCTGTCGTTCTTGGATCGATAATTTTTGGTTGCTTACCAGGATATAAATTGCACAAATAGTAAAATGAAACAACCATACCAACACTTGCAAACAAAACCGTTAGCTCAAAGGTGATAGGAATCCAAGAAAGCAATGATAAGAAAGGCTTACCACCAAAATTCGTTGGATAACTCATTGTACTTACCCAAGTAATAAAACATAAAGCAAATAGTGTCCCGGTTCCACCAAAGAGAAAACCTGCTGTATGAAGTTTCGTCTCTCTTAATCCCATTTTATGTTCTAATCCATGAACAGGAAATGGAGTAAAAACATCTGTAATATTTTGTCCGGCAGCTCTTACGCCCTCTACTGCTTTTAACAGTACATCATCGTCATCAAAGATGCCTACCAAAAATTTGTCGTTCGTATTTGTTGATGTATTAGCCATTAGTTATTCGTCATTTCTGCGTTTTCTAATACTTTTTCTTCTGTATCACGTTGTTGGTAAATTTCTTGATCTTTTACCTCTTCGTGTTGTTTCTTTCTATACTGATTTCCTGATACTTTCAGAATACTCTTAATCTCTGCGATAGCAACTACAGGGAAGAACCTAGCAAATGCTAAGAATAACGTCATAAAAATCCCCAACGTACCAAAGTAGATACCCATTTCCACCCATGATGGCTTATACATCGTCCAACTGGATGGTATATAATCTCGATGCAATGAAATAACAATAATTACAAATCGCTCAAACCACATCCCTATGTTTACAAAAATCGACATAATGAAAGTGATCGCTACACTTCTTCTTGCAAATCGAAACCAAAAGATTTGTGGTGATATTAGGTTACAGCTCATCATTATCCAATATGCCCATGCATATGGACCAAACATTCTATCTGCGAACTGATACATTTCAGGACCATATCCAGAATACCATGCTACAAAAAGTTCTGTTAAATATGCCGTACCAACCATAGTACCTGTTAACAAGATTACCTTATTCATGGACTCAATATGTCCTATGGTAATGTAATCTTCTAAGTTCATGATTTTACGAACGACTAGCATAAGCGTTTGTACCATTGCAAATCCAGAGAAAATTGCACCTGCAACGAAATATGGTGGCAAAATGGTCGTATGCCACCCAGGAATTACGGAAGTTGCAAAGTCAAAACTTACAATAGTATGTACCGAAAGTACTAGAGGTGTAGCTAAACCTGCCAGAATCAATGATAAAGACTCCCATCTTTCCCAATGCTTAGCACTTCCTACCCAACCAAAACTTAAGGCATTATAAATTCCCCAACGAATTTTCCCTTTTGCTTTATCTCTAATAGTTGCAAAATCTGGAACTAAGCCCGTATACCAGAATAACAAAGACACCGTCAAATAAGTACTAATCGCAAAAACATCCCATAAAAGCGGAGAGTTGAAATTTACCCATAATGGTCCTCTTGTATTTGGATAAGGGAATATAAAAAACACATCCCATGGACGCCCTGTGTGCAATAAAGGAAATATTCCAGCACAAATTACGGCGAAAATAGTCATCGCTTCTGCCGCCCTGTTTACCCCTGTTCTCCATTTCTGACGGAACAACAATAGGATCGCTGAAATTAGTGTTCCCGCATGACCAATACCTACCCACCATACAAAGTTAGTGATATCCCAGGCCCAGCCAATTGTTTTGTTTACGCCCCATGATCCAATTCCAAAACATACTGTCCATCCCAAACAAAAGACACCAAACAATGCCAATAAGCCTGAAACGGTAATTGAAATCAACCATAGTGGCTGAATTTTTCCTGTGGTAGAACGTACAATATCCTCGGTAACATCCCCGTAGGTCTTATTACCGGTTACTAATGGTTCTCGTAAGGGTGATTCAAAATGTCCCATTTATACTTTGTTTCCTTCTTAACTAAAGTTTTTAGATACTTCTTCTTTATTTCTAATTTTTGTCTGATATCCAATAGATGGCAAAAAGTGCTGTTCTTCTAATACATGGTAATTTCTACCGTTATTGAAGAAATACTTGTGAACCTCACTATTTTCATCATTGATATCACCAAATACAATTGCATTTGCAGGACAAGCAGTTTGGCAAGCTGTCTTAACTTCACCATCTTTTAAGCTTCTACCCTCTTTTTTAGCAATTAATTTTCCTTCTTGTACTTTTTGAACGCAGAAACTACACTTTTCAATCACTCCTCTCGATCTAACCGTCACATCAGGATTTAATACCAAACGCGTCAAGTCTTCAAACATGTAATCCGTTTCTCCATCAGGGCCAAATCCATTTCTATTATCATTCCATTTGCCAAAGTAATCAGCACCTTGATAATCTAACCAGTTAAAACGTCTTACTTTATAAGGGCAGTTATTTGCACAATACCTTGTACCAATACACCTGTTATACGCCATTTGGTTGATTCCCTCTGAACTATGATTCGTTGCATTTACTGGACATACGTTCTCACAAGGAGCATTATCACAATGTTGACACAACATAGGTTGGAAAGCCACATTTGGATTGTTTTTATCACCGCTGTAGTAACGATCAATTCTCATCCAGTGCATTTCACGTCCCATCCAAACTTCATGTGGACCAATTACAGGAATATTATTTTCTACATTACAAGAAATCACACATGACCCACATCCATTACAAGCATTCAAATCAATGGCCATTCCCCAATGATGTGTTTCATAATCGTGGTAACCATATAATGTTTGAAGATGATGCAATACTTTTTCTCTATCCTCATTGCCTGCATGCTCATTTTTAGCATAAGCATCTAATGTCGCTTCTTTAACAATGTAACTTCTATATTGAGGATCTCTACCAGGTAGTGAAACATCTTCTTGTAATGTTCCATATACCTGAGTCATAGGTAATTTAAAATTGGCCGCTTTATTAAAGCTAATGGTAGCACTATCAGCAGCATAAGACACTATTCCATCTTTTTCTGAAACCATAGGAAAAGCATCTTGACCTGAACCATCAGCTGCTCTACCTGCCTTTGTTCTTCCATAACCGAGTGCAATAGCAACGGTATTACTTGCTTGACCAAATGAAACTACTACCGGCAATGTAATGGTCTTTCCATTTACTGTCACATCAGCAGTTGGCGCTTTTTTA
Organism: Chitinophagales bacterium; assembly: GCA_965216955.1. Lineage (GTDB taxonomy): Bacteria > Bacteroidota > Bacteroidia > Chitinophagales > JADIYW01 > CBDCGV01. The sequence continues at coordinate 11,062 of CBDCGV010000002.1, forward strand.
TAGTTGTACCATTCATTAATTCCTTCGGCTTCTGCCATATCATAAGGAATTTGAACAACATTAGTCCATGTAACCTTGGTAATCGGATCAGGTAACTCTTGCAAAAACGGATTGTTTGCTAATTCACCATCCCCTATTGCTATGCTTTCATAAAAAAGAACCTCTAATCCAGATGCATTACTTGCTCCCGAAATACCAGCAATACTTGCGCTTGGAGAAGGACCGCTGTTACCAACAACACTATCTTGCTCCACAAAACCTCTTTCAACAGCGCTATTCCATGAGGAACCAAAACCAGCATTTGCTTTTATATAATCGTAAAATGATTGATTAGATCCAGTCCAAGCTAATAAACTGTCTTGAGCAGATCTAGCATCGAAAATTGGTCTAATTACTGGTTGAACAAAAGATTGCAGTCCAGCTTTAGGTTCCAATAAATTCCAAGACTCCAAATAATGAGTAGTTGGACAAATATATTGTGCTAAAGATGCAGACTCGTCGACTCTTAAGCTTAAAGCCACACTCAAGTCAGCTCCTTCAATCATTTCCTTAAACTCAGTAGTATAAGGCGTATTATAAACAGGATTGGCTCCCATTAAAATAACTGCATCTGCTTTTCCACCTGTTGCCAAAGCTTTTAAAGCCTCATCATCTCCTTGCTTAATATTTAATGGCTGTAAAGTGTTAATGGTGTTGCCATATGCACCAATAGCTGCATTAATCCCATTCACCAACAGTTGAATTTCAACATCATTGGTTCCAGAAACTACCAAACCACCTCCTTTTCTTAAATCTCTTGCAACTTTATCAATAGCTTCGGTATTGGAGTAGTTAGTACTTACTCCTCCTCCAGCTACTTTATTATATAGGGCTGCTAACGCTGCTTTTTCTTCAGAAGGTTTAATTGGGAAAGTTTCATCAGCACTCGCCCCAGTAATAGTCATATTAGTTTGAAACTGATAATGCTTAGACATCGTTGGGTGTCCTTTAGTTGGCACCCTATTTTTAGTATACTGCGCTGCATTTTGCACAGGCATCAACCAAGTTCCTAAAAAATCACAGTTAAACCCCACAATTGTTTTGGCCTTATCAAAATTATAAGATGGGATCATTGCTTCTCCCATTGACATTTGATTGGCTTTTCTAATTGCACTCTGAGAAGCTGCATCATACATTACATGCACAGCTGTTGGGTATTTCTCTTTAAAATCACCAATTAACTGTTCAGTAATAGGGCTTGCCAAAGAATTAGAAAGTACAATAATTTTACCCCCTGCCTCAGCAATAGCTGTTAGCTTTTCTGTTATTTCTTTATCTGCTTGCTCCCAAGTAATATCATCTCCACCTTTTTTTGGTGCTCTTACTCTTGTCACATCATATAAATCAATAATAGATGCTTGTGCCTGTGCAGATGTTCCACTTGTTGGTGAGTTCGGGTTGGCCTCAATTTTAATCGGTCTTCCCTCTCTATTTTTAGTTAGTACATTTTCAACCGTAGCACCATTGAAAAATGTGGTTGCATAATAATTCGCTATTCCTGGAACGATATCATACAATTCTCCATCATTAAAAGCATATGGAATAGCTTTTTTTACTGGAATTTTACAAGAAGTGGCTACTGCTGCCGCTGAAATTCCAAAGCCCATCATTTTCAAGAAATCTCTTCTTCCAGCACTTTCTACCTTTGTAGCATCTTGCATGTAATCAACTACAGGAAGTTCTTCCTGAAATTCATTGGCCACTTGCTCCTGAAAATCAGGTGTGTTTTGCAACCCTTCTAAACTCTGCCAATATTTTTTATCACTCATGGATTAAAATATTCTTTATTAATAATGACATTTTTGACATTCTGTACCTCCTATATCCTCTACTGTTACGCCTGAACGCTTCCCTTTCTTAATGTCATCATGATATTTTTCGAAAATTGAATAATAATCGTTGTTTTTAAACTGAACCTCCGTTTGTCTATGGCAATTGATACACCATCCCATTGAAAGTGGCGCAAATTGCTTCAATACTTCCATTTCTTCCACTGGACCGTGGCAAGTCTGACATTCAATACCTCCTACTTTAACATGTTGAGAGTGATTAAAATAGACGTGATCAGGTAAATTATGAATACGCACCCACTCAATTGGTTTTGCTTCACGAACGTATTTCCCCTCTTCAGGATCCCATCCTGAAGCTTCATAAATTTTGGCGATCTCTTCTGTACCATATTTTGGTCCTTCCTGAACATATTTATGACAATTCATACATACATTGACAGATGGGATATTCGCATGTTTACCTTTTTGAGCACCTGAATGGCAATATTGGCAATCAATTCCGTTCTGACCAGCATGCAACTCATGAGAGAATTTGATAGGTTGATCTGGGGCATAACCTTGTGACCTACCCAAATCAATAGCTCCTTTAGCAATACTGAACACAATAACAACGGTCAACAAAAGACCTATTACACTAAAAGCTTTCTTACTAAATAATCTTTCAAAAAGAGGCGTGCTTTCAGCAACCACTTCTCCTTCTTTTTCAGCAGAAATTTTGTTTAGTTTTCCAGTAACCCTCCAAAGTAAAATTGCAATAGCACCCAAAAAGCCTAGCAATATGTATAATAAGGTATTCGAAGGTGCAGAAGTTGCTGTTTCAGCACCAGTACCGGCCGTTGTTTCTCCAGCAGGTTTGGGAGGCCATGTACCTTCTGACCCTGCTCTTATATAATCTATAATATTAATTACTTGGTCATCTGACAAAGACAAGAAACTTGTCATTACAGACTGATTGTAGTCATTAAAAATTTGAACCGCATATGGGTCACCACTTTTTACCATGGCTTGAGAGTTCTTAATCCAACTTATCATTTTCTCCTGACTCTCCCATTTCTCCCAAACATTTTTAAGCGCCGGACCAGTAAGCTTTCTATCTATTGAATGACAACTAGAACAATTCCCTTTAAACAAAGATAATCCCTCTTTAAGGCGTTCTTGCGTAGCTTCATCATTGACATCAATTGGGGCAGCTGGATCGTAAGCGAATATTTGAGAAGTAGAGAGAAAAAGTGCAGCAAATAATAATATCTTAAAAGATCGTTTTTGTAAAAGATTCTGATAGCAGTTCATTCTCTTCCTGAATTTTCTGCCGCAAATTTAGCCATTGTTTCTATTTTGGAGTATAAATGTTAATAAAATTTACTATTTAGAATTGTTCCAGATAAAGAAACAGTAGATTAACAATCAATTTGTTACACATTTAGTTTTTTTTGCAGAACATATGATAATATTAGGTTAACACAACCAAAGTCTCTAAATTAATTGTAGCGTTCCTCCCTAGCGCTTTTTTGACATTAATATGACAATTACCTAATCAAAAAACACGAGCCCTAGTATTAAACCATTTATGTTTTCTTTTCTTCCTAATCTATATCAAACGGAAAAGATTGAATTTTCCCTATATACAGAAGTTATGTAACTTCATATGTTGTTAAACTATATTAAGATCTTCAACAACGTGAAAATTATCCAACACTACTTTCCTAATTTATCAGCATTGCAAACTGAACAACTGGTTCAACTAGAATCATTGTATTTAGATTGGAACAGTAAGATAAATGTTATTAGTAGAAAAAGGATGGATAATTTTTATGAAGTACATGTCTTACATTCACTAAGTATTGCTAAATGGATACAATTTAAAGACAATACTAAGATTATGGATTTAGGAACGGGAGGAGGATTCCCAGGGATTCCATTAGCTATTTTGTTTCCAAATTGTCACTTTTTATTAGTCGATTCCGTGGGAAAAAAAATTACTGTAGTCAACTCAATTATTGAAACACTCCAATTGAAAAATGTTTCTGCCGTAAAAAATAGAGCAGAACATATCTCTCAAAAATTTGATTTTGTCATTACCAGAGCTGTTGCCAAAACAAAAAATCTTCTTCAGTGGAGTAATCAAAAAATAAATACTACTTCTTTTAATGATAAAAGCAATGGTTTAATTGCTCTTAAAGGAGGTGAATTGTCAGAAGAACTCAAAGGCGTTAAAGCTGAGGTGATTAATATCCAGGTATATTTTAAAGAAGACTTCTTCGAAACAAAGAAAATTGTTTTTGTCGAAATTTAAATGTTCAATAATTCCAAACACCTAGTAGAAGCTATTACTCTTCTCTTAACCATGCTTGTATTATTTGTACAGTTCGGCTAGGTTTTTTTACCCAATTAAAATGATTAAACCCTTCATTTCTAGGATCCTTATCTTCTAAATAGATATAGTCCTTATATTCTTTAAACTTACCGAGCAAATGTTCTACTCCTCCTTTTGGAGCCAGTTTGTCTCCCTCAAAAGAAAGTGCATAAATAGGTGCCTCTAGCTCTTTCATTCCTTTTTCATAATCGAAATCATCATTATCAATAATGTATTTCCCTGTTCTAGCTTGACGGCTCCAATCCCTAATAACCCCTTTTGCCTCTAACCCGCCGAAACCTAATTGCTTTCCGGGCATATACCCCAATAGCATGCCTGCAATATTCAAAAATTGCGTACCAAACAATGTCTTTAAACTTTCTATTCCTGGATATCCTTTAAAAAAAACGGAGCAACAGGCAATTAAAAAAACACCCTTTATCGATGGCCTATACTTTGCTGTATATAAACAAGCTAACTGCCCACCTAAACTGTGGCCCGCTAAATATATTTCTTTAGATGGATATCGTTCAAGAATAGCGTCAACAATAGCCTTGATATCATCGTTAATACTTTCTGCATAACCAAAATTCACTTTTCTGGATGGTCGAAGACTACTTTTACCATTGCCTCGCAAATCTGTAGATATAAAAGTGACGTCATGTTTTACAAATTCTTCGGCAAGAGGTTTATAATAAGTACCTTTTACTCCCATAGCCGGGAACATAACAATTATCTGATCACCCTTTCCTGGATAAATATCAATCTTAGTAGAAACATTGTCCCTTAAGGCAATTTCAATGTTTTCCATAAAACCTATTCTTTGTGGTTTTCAAACCATTTGTAGTAAAAGCCTCCAGAAATTACAGGAGTCAAAGCGATTAACTCTGTTCTAAAACCTCCCGATAATGCGGCATTCCAACCCCAGTGGTCATTTACTTCATGAATAAACTTAAAGCTCCAAGACACATATTCTTGTTCATTTAAATACAAGCCTGTATGTAGATAATTTGCATTATCATCAAAAGATGAACGATTTTTAATCGATTCCTTAACATTTAAACTTAAGGCCATTATTAATGGCTTTTTAAAGCTATATCCTAACTCTGTACTCAGTCTCCATTCATCACTTAACTTATTTCGCACTCCATATCCTCCTTCTACAAAAAAGTAAATACCATTGCTAAAACCCTGTCCTAAATGAATCATTGGAATGAATGTAAATGCTTCATATCCTGTTCTTAAACCTCTGCTTAGTTTATCTCCGATACTAGGAAACTCTATACCCAAAGACGCAGCAAACAAAAACTTTTGGTTGGTAATATTATACTTTGCTGCCAAAGTACTGTTGCTTAGTCCAAATAACTTTCCATGGGGTAAGTTAGTAACAAAGTCATCTGTCTCTTGAAGCTTACTAGCAGAGCCCACATATTTAAGGGGCAAGTTCCCTATTAATGTTAATCGGTCGATTATTCCGTACTCCACATATGCTTGTGTTGTTATCTCTGAAATTCTTCTAGGCAAATCAGCACTTCCTTCTCCAGGTCCAGAAATAGTGCTATAAATAACAGGACTTACACCGATTATTAAGATCCCCTCTCCTTTTTTTTGTGTCCATGGCCCCCCTGCATATACTAAAGCATGCGCCATGATAAAAATCAGAACTGAACAAATATTTCTCATTTAAATCTTCAATTTAATAAGCCTATTTAAAGCTGTATTTAATTCTAAATAATCCTTAGAGTTTTTTGTATCCAGAAGTAGCATTGTTAATTGCCCCATGTAATAATCGTATCCTAATGCATTAGAGCGTACCTCAAGTTTAGACATTTCTAAGAAATCTTCATTTTCTAAATGTTGCTGCAAAATTCGCAAATAATTCCCTCGCCAAGAACGTTCTCTTGGAATTAGGCTGCCAGAAATATAATCGAGCTCATCAATATATTTCTTTCTTAGTTTTTTTAGCGTCCTCACAGCCTTATGCTCATCTTTATTGACAGCGAGATCTCTCAATTCAACCAAACTATCTACAGAGACAGAATCCGCCCGACCAATAATATCATTTATTCTAGATCTAACCACAATCATCTGCATTTGATCTTTATCATGCATTTGTTGCTCTAGCTTTTCTCTATGTCGCACAAGATGTGGCAACATATCTTTTACTGCATATTTGTGCAATTCGTTTTGCAAAGTGGAATCAGATTTAATGGTTTCACTTATTCTCGCAAAGACTCTTCTCTTCTCATAACCTTCACTTTCCTCTATATACTCCAAAAGGTTATGTTGCTGATTAGATAGTATCTTTTTTAGACCTTTGTCTCTCGTCTTTTTGGCTTTTTCTATTTCTTTACGAAGCGAAAAATCTCCCTTACTTGTTAGAGAATTTTCAATGTTGAGGGCATAACCTGTAAATATGTTTTCAAAACTCTTTTTTTTATCCTCCTCTAAAGCAATTCTCTCGGCATAAAAGGCCGCATCATGTTTTGCCAATTTAACTAAAACCTCATTTGGATTTTGGGCCTGCATAAAACATATAGCACTTAAAAATACTACTATACTTAATATCCCTTTTTTCATATCATCTATACTTTTCTTTTTAAAGACCATGCGTAGATACGCTGCCATTTATGTCAAATTTATTGCGAAAATACCTATTCAATTTGAACCAGTAAAGATTTCGTGTAGCAAATGGTATTATTTTAATATCAAACTAAAAAAAATAAATATATTAGAATTAAATAATCAAGGAAGATGTCCAATAACAAAGTAAAAGAATATAAGGGAGAAGAAGTTACGGTGATATGGAAACAACATAAGTGCATACATTCGGCAAAATGCGTGCGAAACTTACCTGGTGTTTTTATGCCTCAAGAACGGCCCTGGGTAAAAATAAACAATGCGGGTACTGAGCAGCTTATAGATGCTGTAGATCAATGTCCGTCAAAAGCATTAACCTGGAAATATAATGATCAAGAGGATTTTGAAAAAGAACTTAACGAAGCGATTGAAAAAAACACGGATGTTAATATTTTAAAAGATGGCCCTATTCTTATAAAAGGCAAATTTGAAATTACGGATAGTAAAGGCAATGTGTTAGAGGCTAAAGAGAGTGCTGCATTATGCAGATGTGGGGCATCAGAAAATAAGCCATTCTGTGATGGTAATCATAAAAACATTGGGTTTAAAGCTTAAGCAATTCAATGTCCATTTCGAAATGGAAAAATTTACCGTACACTCACCATATCTTTAACTAAAAAAGCGCTTGGAAAATCTCTTCGTACATTAATTAAAAATCGGTATGCCTTGAGGCGATCTTTAAAATCTCCTGTTCTTAATTTAAAATATGGGGAATTATAGGTAAGATAAGTTCTTTGCGACACGTATTTACTTCGAAAACTCGACTGTGCTTTACTTATCTTATCACGTGATGTTCCTGCAGCAATCTGTATTCGGTATCCCAGAATTTCTTCTTTAGACAAATTATGCTGAATATAGGTATTTACAGTACGTTCAATTTCGGAATCAATATTAATATTCACTTGTGAGTGAGCAGTATAACAAAAAAGTAGCCCTAGCAATACACTCAGATATTTCGAGCCATTTAATAAAGTCGATGATTGCTTAATTTTTACCATGACACTGTTTATATTTTTTACCACTACCACATGGGCAAGGGTCGTTTCTTCCTACTTTCTTACCAACCCTAACTGGCTCTGCCTTCGGTTTAGGTTGCTCTTCTCTTTGCGCCTCTTGATTATTCCCTGCTGTAGGCATCCCTCCTCTTCCTTCTTTCATTCTTGCCATCTCACTAGACCTTTGCTCTCTGGCTTGCTTTACCTCCTCAGGATCGTTAATTGGAAGCGAACCTTTGAACAAAAAAGAAGTAACCTCTTTATTGATTTCACTCAATAATTGTTTAAAGAGATTAAAAGCTTCAAACTTGTATATCAACAATGGGTCTTTCTGCTCATGGACTGCTAATTGAACCGATTGGCGTAAATCATCCATTTGTCTTAAATGCTCTTTCCAAGAATTATCGATCATTGCCAACATAATGGTTTTTTCAAATTCTTTAATGATCTCCTTCCCTTTTGAATTATAGGCTTTTTCCAAATTAACAACAGCATTAACTGTCTTTACTCCATCAGTAAAAGGCACTACAATATTTTCGATCTCTTCACCTCTATTTTGATATACCCGCTCAATTACAGGAAAAGCTGCATTTAAAATAGCTTCCGATTTTCTATGGTATGCAGGCATTACTTCTTCATACAAGTGATGCGCTAAATCTTCGGGTTTTCTTTCTTTAAACTGTACTTCTGTAATTTCCGTATCGACGGAAAAGAAACGAATACAATCTAATTTAAAGTTTTCATAGTCCTGCAAATCATGATGCATTATTACAATTTCCTCGCAAAGCTCATAAAACATGTTTATCAAATCAAAAGAAAGCCTTTCTCCATCTAAAGCATGTTGTCTTCTTTTGTAAATCACCTCTCTTTGAGAATTCATTACATCATCATACTCCAACAATCTCTTTCTAATTCCAAAATTGTTTTCCTCCACTTTCTTTTGCGCTCTTTCAATGGATTTAGTTATCATAGAATGTTGTATAACATCTTCTTCTTTGTATCCCATTCTATCCATTACTTTCACCACTCTTTCCGAGCTAAACAATCGCATCAGATTATCCTCTAAAGAAACATAAAATTGCGAAGCTCCTGGGTCTCCTTGCCTTCCTGCACGTCCTCTTAACTGTCTATCTACACGTCGACTATCATGTCTCTCTGTACCAATTATTGCTAATCCTCCTGCCTCTTTAACGCCCTTCCCAAGTTTAATATCTGTTCCACGGCCAGCCATATTGGTTGCGATGGTAATCGTTCCTGGGTTCCCCGCTTCGGCAACAATATCAGCCTCCCGCTGATGCTGTTTTGCATTTAACACATTATGCTCAATTTTACGCATTTGGAGCATCCTGCTTAAAAGCTCCGAAACTTCTACATTTGTGGTTCCCACTAAAACAGGTCGCCCATCACCTTTAAGTCTTATCAACTCCTCTATGAGAGCATTGTATTTCCCTTTTTTGGTTTTATACACCAAATCTTCTCTATCATCTCTAACAATGGGTTTATTGGTTGGGATAACTACAACATCTAATTTATAAATATCCCAAAACTCTCCTGCCTCCGTTTCCGCAGTACCAGTCATGCCGGAAAGCTTATGATACATTCTAAAAAAATTCTGTAATGTTATCGTTGCGAAGGTTTGAGTAGCAGACTCTACCTTAACATTCTCCTTTGCTTCAATTGCTTGATGCAAGCCATCAGAGTAACGTCTTCCATCCATAATCCTTCCTGTCTGCTCATCCACAATCTTCACTTTGCCATCCATTACCACATATTCCACATCCTTTTCAAATATGGTGTAGGCTTTTAATAATTGTTGTACGGAGTGAATTCTTTCAGACTTAATAGCAAAGTCTTGCAAAAGCTCATCCTTCTTAGTTAGTTTTTCTGCCTCCTCAATTGCAGCATTATCTATTTCAGCAAGTTCAACACCAATATCTGGCATTATAAAGAAGTTTTTATCTTCACCCTCTTTAGTAATTAAATCAATCCCTTTATCTGTCAATTCGATTTGATTGTTCCGCTCTTCTATAGTAAAGTACAATTCATCATCGACAAAGGGCATTTCTTTAGATTGGTCTGCCAAATAGAAGCTTTCTGTCTTTAATAGAATCTTCTTATTCCCTTCTTCGCTTAAAAACTTAATCAACGCTTTAGACTTAGGCATCCCTCGATGCGCTCTCAATAAAGCCAATCCCCCTTCTCCATCTTTATGCCCCGTATTCCCTTCTTTAATTAATCGCTTTGCATCTTGTAAGAACTTAGTAGTTACCCTTCGCTGAGTATCTACTAATGTTTTAATTCTAGGCTTTAATAAATGAAACTCATGCTGATCTCCTTTTGGAATAGGCCCACTAATAATTAAAGGCGTCCTTGCATCATCAACCAAAACGGAGTCCACCTCATCAATCATTGCAAAATGCTTTTTTTGTTGAACCTGCTCTTCAGGTGTCCTTACCATATTATCTCTCAAATAATCGAATCCAAATTCGTTATTGGTTCCATAGGTCACATCCGCTTTATAAGCTGCTCTTCTTCCTTCTGAATGGGGGCTGAAATTATCTATACAATCAACCGTTATTCCAAGAAAATTTAACAAAGGAGCCATCCACTCTGAATCTCTCTTTGCCAAATAATTATTTACAGTAATCACATTAACGCCTAATTGAGGCAATGCATTCAAATAAGCTGGTAATGTGGCGACTAAAGTTTTTCCTTCTCCTGTTGCCATCTCCGCAATCTTTCCTTGATGCAGTACAACACCTCCGATCAACTGTACATCGTAATGTAACATATCCCAAGAAACTTCATTCCCTGCTGCACTCCACGAAGTCTGATAAATCACTTTATCACCAACAATTTCCATGTGATCATGTTCTACTGCTAAATCTCGATCTAAATCATTTGCTGTCACTTCAATTTGGTCATTCTCTTTAAATCTTCTTGCTGTTTCTTTAACAACAGCAAAAGCCTCTGGTAAAATATCATTTAGAAAGACCTCTAACTCCTCATCCTTTTTATCTTGAAGTTTATCAATCTTATTATATAGCTCTTCTCTTTCTTCTAAATCCTTATTATCATCGTCTGCTTGGCGGGTATAATCTTCAATCTGCTGATCAATTTCACTAAGTGCTTCTTTAATTCTAGTTCTAAATTCTAGCGTTTTTCCGCGCAGTTCATCGCTCGAAATCCCTTTAAGTTTTTCGTACTCTTCATTTATTGTTTGTACAATGGGGGTAATGTTCTTTATATCTCGTGATGATTTGTTTCCAAATACCTTATTAATCCCTTTTGTTATAAAATCTAACATTTACAATTCTTTACTTATTTGCAAAAATAATATACCGTTCACAATGTTTCTTCTTATTGTACAAAAAGAGTTCCACAAAAAAAACCGACATAATAGCAGTCTTTAGCCGATATGTTTATAAAGTTTTATTAATTGCTGTCAACTTATTCCTTGCAAAAACTAAATTTGCTCTATTATAACTCATTCTATGAATATATTATTACTTGGTTCCGGAGGAAGAGAACATGCTTTTGCTTGGAAGTTATCTCAAAGTACTTCTTGTAAAAACCTATACATCGCTCCCGGCAATGCGGGGACCTCCTTATGTGGACAAAATGTGCCGATATCAGCAACAGATTTTAATGCGCTTGAAACGTTTTGCGAAGAAAAAGCAATTGATATGGTTGTGGTTGGTCCAGAAGCTCCTTTAGTGGCTGGCATTTATGATTTCTTTGTTTCGTCTGAAAAGCTAAATCATATTCCAGTTATAGGTCCTTCAAAATCTGGAGCCATGCTTGAAGGCAGTAAAAGTTATGCAAAAGCTTTTATGGAAAGGCATCATATTCCAACTGCTGGCTATAGAGAATTTAGCTCCTCAAATTTAGAAGAGGGTATTAAATATTTATCTACTCAAAGTGCACCAATCGTCTTGAAAGCAGATGGTCTAGCAGCAGGAAAAGGCGTTTTAATATGTACAAGTATAGAGCATGCCATTGAGGAGTTCAAAGAGATGCTATCAGGCAAATTTGGGGATGCAAGTAGTAAAGTAGTGATTGAAGAGTTTATGGAGGGTATTGAATTTTCGGTTTTTGTCTTAACAGATGGTAAATCATATAAAATTTTACCCATAGCCAAAGACTACAAACGAATTGGAGAAGGTGATACGGGATTAAACACAGGTGGAATGGGTGCTATTTCTCGACCACCATTCGTTAGTGAAGCATTAATGAAAAAAGTAGAAGAAACGGTTATCATTCCTACAATTGAGGGCTTTAAAAAGGACAATATTACTTACAAAGGTTTTGTATATATCGGTTTAATGAACATGGCAGGTAACATCCCTAAAGTTGTAGAATACAACTGTAGAATGGGAGACCCTGAAACACAAGCAGTTATCCCCAGAATAAAAACTGATCTAGTTAAGTTATTTGAAGCGATAGGAAATGAAACATTGGATCAAATAGATATAGAACTTGATCAGCGATCTGCCGCAACTATTGTAATGGCATCTGGAGGTTATCCTGAAAATTATGAAAAGGGTAAATTAATGTATGGAATGGACTCAATAGCAAATAGCATTGTTTTTCATGCAGGCACAAAAATTGAAAACGGAAATATTGTCACTAATGGAGGCAGAGTTGTTGCTATTACCTCATTACATAATGACTGGAAAATGGCAGTTCAATTATCTAATGAGGCTGCAAAAACAATTCAATTTGAAGGGAAGTATTTTAGAAAAGATATCGGATTTGATTTGTGAGCACTTCTAAACTAATAATCGTTCCTACACCAATAGGTAATTTAAAAGATATCACCTATAGGGCCATTGAGATTTTAGAAAATGTCGATTTAATTATTGCTGAGGATACAAGAGTTACCAAAAGACTCCTTGATAGATATAATATTTTAAAACCCCTCACCTCTTTTCATGCTGCAAATGAACATAAAAAAGTGAATCATATTATTGGTTTGCTACTACAAGGGCAACAACTGGCTCTAGTATCAGATGCAGGAACACCAGGAATCTCAGACCCAGGATATCTTTTGATTAAAAGGTGTATTGAGGACGATATTGAAATTGAAGTTTTGCCCGGGCCCAATGCCTTTGTACCGGCATTGCTTAAATCAGGGTTTCCTTCAGATAGTTTTATTTTTGAAGGATTTTTACCTCATAAAAAAGGTAGAATTAAAAAAATTCAACAGTGGATAAATGAAGATCGAACCGTTATTCTTTATGAATCACCACACAGAATATTAAAGTTATTGCAACAGCTAGATGAAGTTTTGGAAGACAATCGTGAAATTTCAATTTCTAGGGAGCTGACTAAAATTTATGAAGAGACAGTTAATGGAAATGCTAAAACGTTAATTGAGTATTTTGAAAGCAAGCCGCCAAAAGGAGAATTTGTTGTAGTAATTAAAGGACAAATAAATTAGCAGAATACTCAGGAAACACTTTGTATTCTAAGATATTTTAAGCAAATAAATTATGAGTATGGAAGATTTCTTACTGATAAAACAACAGGCAATCCCCATCATACAACAAGCCGCTGACTTTATTAGAGACGAGTTTGGTAAAATCACCTCTAAAAATATTGAGGTTAAAAGCTTAAACAGTTTGGTTACTTATGTAGATAAGGAAGCTGAAAAAATTCTTGTTGAGGACCTTAAAGAAGTGCTACCAAAAGCCGCTTTTTTAACAGAAGAAGAGACCATACAAAGGACAGAAAGTGATTATCAGTGGATCATAGACCCATTAGATGGCACCACCAATTTTATTCATGGCATTCCAGTTTTTGCTGTATCCGTAGCACTTAAGTATAAAAATAAAATTGTGATGGGAATAGTTCATGACGTTATGCAAGATAATTGTTTTCATGCTGCTGAAAATGAAGGTGCATTTTTAAATAACAACAAAATAGATGTTTCGCAAACTCCTTCTCTCTCAGATTCACTTATTGCCACTGGGTTTCCATATTATGACTTTGAATATTTAGATAATTACCAAATAATTCTTAAAAAGTTGATGAATTCAACCAGAGGCATTAGAAGATTGGGAGCCGCAGCAATTGATCTTGCCTATGTTGCTTGTGGAAAATTTGATGCTTACTTTGAATATAGCCTCTCTCCTTGGGATGTTGCTGCCGGTGCACTTATCGTTCAAGAAGCAGGAGGAGTTATAAGTGATTTTTCCGGCAACTCCAATTGGTTATTTGGGAAAGAAGTCGTTGCATCTAATAAACTCATTGCCGCTCCTTTTTTAGAGGAAGTTCAAAAGGCCTTTATAAGATAGTTTCAATTTCCTATAAATCTAGCAGCAATATCTTTTGTCGGCAACATGCATGACTCTTTCTTGCCAAACCACTTATATCTATTTTTTGCAATTAAATCATAAATTTTGTCTCGAATACCTCTGGGGATAAAATCAAACTTTGAAATAAGCTTAGGCCACCCACTTAAATAATGTGCTACTCGCAAGGCACCATCTGACTTAACAAATGCATTCTGATTATCGATAAATACTAGTGTAAAGATTTCATTGGTTGAAATACTGTATGCTTTTAGTATCTCTTGTCCTATATCACTTTGTATACTTGCAAACTTAATTGCCCCACTTTTATCATGCTTTATTACAAGCTGAACAGCAGTATTACACAAATTACATACACCATCAAACAGTAATAGTTTATCTGGCACCTGATTTGATAACTTTTTGTGTTGTAAGGTGCTTCCCTTTTGCATCATGAATCATTAAAAAATAGTTTCCTGCAGCAAATGCCCTCATGTCAATTGCTCCATTAAAAAACAGCACTTGTTCAGTCATTAACTGGCCATAGACTCCATATAGTCTTATATTAAGCTGTTCAGGGATATCCGTTTGTAATTGTAGATAATCATTTGTAGGATTAGGAAATAACTCAATTTCAAAACTTCCCAATTCATTGGTAATAATTGGAGTTACAGTAGTCCGCAAAGTATCTGGCAATTGCTCTCCTGCAATTACACTTATCATTGGAGCTCCTGTAAATTGTGTTTTTCTCCAAGTTGGTTTACTAGGAAATCTGGTAAATAAATTATCTGAAGCATCTGTATTCAAATCAAAGCCAACTTTAAACCTACTTGATTCTTCAGTACCCACTTGTTCCATTTTAAAAGCAACAAAGAATTCTCCTTCCATTAAGAGCGCTGCTTCCCCATTTAAAATATTACTTGCATTAAAAGAATAAAAAGAGATGTCATTTAACACCTCACTTTCCAATTGTTTAAGATCAGAAGGACTTAAGTTATTCTGTTGATAAACAAGCACATCGTCTGTTCCATTTATTGTATCAATTGAAGTATATACCAATATTGAAAACAAGGCATTGCTATTGGTATTGCTAAAATTAGGAATGTGTAAACGCAGTCCACTTAAAGTGTCTTTTTTAGCAAAATTAAATCTTACTGCAAACTCTCCCTGATCATCACTTCCACCAAAATCCAATTCAAAAGTTCTTTCGGCACTACCATCATCATAGGCATAATAATTTGCAAATACCTGTTCTCTTTGAATGGTATTGTTTCTGTCAACAATTAGATCTGTGGATGTTTCAGAAGGAACTGTAATGTTATAGGTCACATCAACCCTTACTGTATCTGCAACGAGATCAGTTGGAATATCAAAAATTTCATAACTGAATGTATCGTTAACAAGTGGGCCTATAAACTTAGTGCCTCCATTAAAATTCTCAAGAAGCGTATTTCCAACAGATTCTCTTGCTGTATAATCATCCGTTACTTCTGTTAAGCTAATAATGAAGTTGTTTTTAATGGAGACTTTATGCTCCTCCACCAACATAGATGTATCAAAGTGATTATATGGAACCGCTGTGTAATTCTTAAGCAAAGAACGTGGTTCAAATTGAAATGCCATGTCGCTCAGTCTTGTATTAAAACTAGTATCCAACCTAACGTAATCAATATGCCAATGATCAAAGTTCCCAGATAAAGAGGCTACATTCCTGAATCTAAACTGAAACCCATTAAACATAAAACTATCAGCTAATACTATAATTTCTTGTTGAAAGGTATCCGTCTCCGAAATCCCATTTACAGAATCGATCATATCTTTTCTCCATACCTCGTACCAATTACCATCGCTATACTTAAAATCAACAAATAAATAATCTTCGTCATCATTTGCTGCGTTAATATCTGGTATTTCCCCTAACCCTTTAGGCTGATAAAAAAATCCAAGTTTAACTTCATCTATTGCTTGATCTAAAACGCCCAAACGAATGGGCTTTGAGGTTAAGAAATCAGCTTCTCCAACGGCTGTAGTACTTGTATTATAAGGTGATCCATTTTTATTCAACCCATCTAATGTTGCCACTCCAATAGATGGAGGTGCAATAGGATATGTTGTATTTATATAAGCATTGCTATCCACCCAAAGATGAGCATCAGGATAAACGGAATTATTGTAAAAATCATCTTTAAATGGTAAGTTAAGTGTATCGTCTCCTAATCTTCTAAATGCACTACTTTCCTGATTAATTCCAAAATGACTTTCCTTTATTAATTGTGCATTATTACCAAGTGGAGATAACTTCCCTCCTTGTCCAAACACAGTTGCAAATGCCCCCAAAAACACTAAAACAATAAGTATATTTTTAAACATATGATTTTTTAAAATTCTGGTGGATTTTGAGTGATAAACAAATTAACGGCTTCTCCCATTCTCAGCGTAGAAAACCCATCAAAAGCAGGCTCTTGATAATATACATAAGCATTAATTGAATCTATTACCGTTTCATCTGCATCAACATTCCCTACGCTTAAATTACTCAATTGCAGGGCTCCCATTGCTTCTCCTAAGGACAACCCTATTAAATCGGGAACATCAATTTGCTTTCCGCCAAAACCATCCCCTAAAATAAGATCAATGGTTGAACCTTTCGGTATCGTGGTATCTCCAATAACTTTATGCCCCGCAACTTTAATTCCCAAGACGATATCTAAAAATTCGTTGGGTTCGTAAATCTCCTCTCCTAATTTTAAACCCCAGCTTTCCAGAATTAATTTTGCCTGTCTACGACTATTGTCTTTTAAGTGAGGCACCTGAACCATTGGTGGTTGGGATGCATTCAATGTTAAATAAATTTTTCTCTTCTCTTTTACTTTCATACCCTCTTTGGGATTCTGGTCTATTACTGCTCTAGGTTCTAAATCCGCATTAAAACTTGAATCAATAACGATATATTGAAGCTTCTTATTTTTAAGAATACCATCTACCTCACTTAAACTTAGCCCTTTTAACGGTGGCACTGTAATAGCCTGACCATGTTTTGTATATATTTTCAGATATTGAAAACTTAGCAAAATCAATACCAAGCCTAACAACACCATACTCAAAATGGTGATTATGAATTTTTTACTTAATATATTCTTTAAAAGGCTCAAAGTCTCATTTTTTCTCTTTCCATGCCAAAGCTCAAAATTTTATCGATAAACTCATAAGGTTTATAATTATTTATTGCAGCCTGATGATAAATACATGTCGCAGGGGTCATTCCTGGTAACGAATTTACTTCTATGATAATTGTCTCCACTCTATTATCTTTATATATCCTTACAAACGCATCAATTCGACAATACCCTTCAACTCCTAATAGCAATGCTGCTTTTTCTAAATCCTTTCTCACTTTTTCTGAGATCACCTTAAAACGATCGGGTGAAGCATCAAAACGAGCAGGCGTAATATTCTGTCCCTGCCCAGCTAAAAACTTCTCTTCTAAAGACAAAACAGCATCAACTGCAAGTGCTTCAGATGGTTCGAAAACTTCAAAGGTAATTTCGTTATCTTGATAGTGAGCAAGCATTCCACCAGTAACTTCCAAAAATTTCTCCGCTCCATTACTAGAGATAAGTTCTTCAATCAAAGCCACTTCTTTCTTGGGAAACTCCTCTTTAGGCTTTAAGTCTAAAATTTGTGCCTCCTTTTCGCCAACAAACTCTTCTTTTCTAAAAAGTGCCTTTAAGAACGCCTCTAGGTCTACGCTGTTCTTGATTTTCTTTACTGCAGAACTACATCCATCATCTACAGGTTTTGCAATAAGCGGATAAATAAAAGCTTCTTCGACCTGTTTTAACACCAGTTCTTTATTGGAAACCCAATGTTCCTTTCTAATTAAAGTATCATTAGCTACAATAAAACCATTATCTCTGAGGATTTTCTTTGTTTGATATTTATCGATGGTAATTTGAGCAGAATGGGTTTTAGAACCATTGAAAGGCAAGTTCCATTTGTCTAATTGCTGTTGTAACTGGCCATCTTCTCCAGGTCTTCCGTGTAAGGCTATAAAAACTGCATCAACGAGTGTTTTCAATTCCTGAAAAGAAATTTCCCTAGCGTTATACTCGTAAGCTTCTACAGAAAATTTAGAGGTAATTTTATTTGCATTAGTCCTTATTTCATCAATAATTTTATGCTGATTTATATAATTCAACTTATCATTAATATCATCAGCATTGTCTTTCAAAAGAAGGTTGATCGGCAAAATATGCAAGCGCATTTCTGCTGCATTTCCCGACAAAAAAATCGGAATTGGCTCATATTTTTCAGATGAGGATAACTTTTCAAAGATGTTTCTCCCACTTTCAACAGAGATATGCCGCTCTGATGAATATCCTCCTAGAATAACTGCTATTTTGGTTTTTTCAATATTACTCTTATTCTCTAAATCTAACTGATCATTAAGCCTTTCTAACGTTTTTCTAATACCCCAAACGTTTCCTCCTCTTTGAATTCTCTTAATCAAAGATGTATGAATGATATAAGTAATAAATTGTGAAGGATTTAAACCAATTTCTGCTGCTTGATGAAAAAAGAAAGAACTGGGAAGCATTCCACTAGTTGTATTGGGGTCATTCAAGTATATATTTCCATTTTCTTCAACAAAACCATCAATACGAGCATAGACCTCAAAATCTAAAAACCGATAAAGCGAAACACACTCCTTAATGATATTTCTGATTGTAGCATCTGGGAGCTCTATTGGGGTTACTTTTCTGGATAAACCAGCTAAATATTTTGAGCGATAGTCAAAAACTTCATCATCTTTGATAATTTCAGTTGGAGGTAATGCAATGAGTGATCCATCTTCATCTTCCATGACAATACATGAAAACTCCTTTCCACTTATAAAACCTTCAATGATTACCTCTGATTCTTCATCGCAACTCACAATTTCTAAATGTTCCCCATCAAAGTGTTCTATTACATTTAAAAGATCATGAGGATGCATGATCATCTTACCATTTACTAAAGAAGGCAAGCCAACATCTTGCTTAAGATCGGCAATGTTTTTCACCAATTTAACTTGATCTTCCTTCTCTAGTTTTAACCACTCTTGTTTAGAAAGATTTTTAATAAAAAAGGCTTTATTTATTGCTTCGACAAAAGCCTCATAATTATTTTCATATATAATACTTACACCTATCGAAGACCCTTGATTAGATGGTCTAATTACTAAAGGAAAGCCAATTTTTCGAACAAGATTTTCATAGAGTAATGCTTTATTTTCTGTCTGACTAAGCCAATCCCTTCTTTCTAGAACTTCAAAAGGTTTAGTTTTAAAATCTGTTCCGGCCAATATTTTTTTCTGAAATGACTTATCAATTCCGATGCCACTTGCTCTAACACCAGATCCCGAATAAGGAATTTTAAGGCTCTCCAAAACACCTTGCAATGCTCCATCTTCTCCATACTCTCCATGCAAACACAAAAAAGCAAAATCTATAAGCTTAGGAAGTTCATTATAAATAATGGATTTCCCAACAGCATTAATTATAGATTGATGTTTACGCTCTGTTAGATCCAGAACATTTTCAATGTATAATTGATAATCATTGTTAGAGTCATCTTGATACTCTTGAGGAGGATAAAAATCCCGAATGGTGCCCTTATAAATATATTGCCAATCCAATAGAATCAATTCCCCAAGGCTGTCAATAAAAATAGGTATTGCCTCAAAAATTGACTTATTAAGATTATCATAAACAGTCCTTCCTCCTGCAAATGAAATTTCACGTTCACGTGATATTCCTCCAAAGAAAACCCCTACTTTTATCATCGCTACAAAAATAATGTATTTATACAGGCTTTAAACAGGAGTTTTGCACAAGGAGTTCTTAATAAGATGAAATTAAAAAGAATTAAACTTTATTAACCTTTTATAATAAAAGAACGAATTGCAAGCTCATAGGAGTCCAACCCAAATCCTGCAATTACTCCTAAACAAACTGGCGATAAATGAGAATGATGTCTAAAGTTTTCTCTTGCAGCAGTATTACTGATGTGTACTTCAATGACAGGGGCATCAATAGCACGAATGGCATCAGCAATAGCAATTGAAGTGTGTGTGTATGCACCGGCATTTAAAATAATTCCATCAGCATTGAACCCTACTTCATGCAATTTATCGATAATCAAACCCTCATTATTGTTTTGATAATACTCAAGCTCGATATTATCATGCTTTTCAACTAATTCATCAAAGTATTGATCAAAAGTCTGATTACCATAAATGCTTGGCTCTCTAGTACCCAGCAAATTTAAATTTGGACCATTTATAATGACAAGTTTCATCTTCAGCACTTTTACAATACTAAGCTAAGCAATAGTTTTAAATGAAAATCGGATTAATCATAAAATTTATCAATAAAGCACTTCCAACCATCGTCGTAAAATTATCCCAACCATGAGGTGAAAGCCCTTCTATAATACCAACAACAAACGCTATAAAAGCCATCTTAAATAAAAATACCCCGTTAAGCGAAATCCCCAATAACCCAACACCAAGTAGTATAGCAACAAAGCTTGCTAATACAATGGCCATAGAACCTTCAAAGCTTCTATAAGAAACGACACCTCTAACAGAAGGCACTTTATATTTATGTTTTCCAAATCGAACACCTATAGGTTCTCCAATAGCATCTCCAAATCCTGTTACGAAATAAGCAATCATTGATGTCTGAGGATCAAATAAGTAATTTGTTAACAATCCCCCTAATAAGGTTGCTAAATATGGAAAAAGAATATACAAACTCTGTCTAGGCGCATCCTTTTCTCTAGCAAGTGCTTCATATAAAATATTGCCCTCTCCTTTAATCAATGCATATAATACCACTAATGAAATGCCTCCACCAAAAACAAAGGTATAAGGCAACATCAATTGGCTTTGAATAAAACCAACAGTTGAATAAGTAATAAAATGAAAAAGTTTTCTAGAGTATCCTGTTCTCCAACCTTTTTCCAATTTTAAATAACCACAAAGTTTCAGGCTTAACAAACCAAACAAAATACTTATTGGTAAAAACCACATGATTAGATCAATCGAGGGGAAGTTGTCGATAAATAAATACTCAAGCCTTTCCAAGTAGATATATTTTAGCAACGAAGATCATTAAATAAATTGAATAGCCCTATTTGCGTATTAGGCAAAAAGATTTTGAATCTTGTTTTTAAAAATTTTACCAAACGATCGTTTGATAAAACATTTTTATGTCTATATTTAGCAACTCATATCAAACAGGAAAATTACTTACACTAGGAAACATGATATATACTAAAGAACAAGTTTCAAATTTAAAGGATCAAACTTTTGTTTTTGTTGAATGGGAAGAAAAAGATCACGTGTTTACAATTACACTCAATAGACCTGATAAGCGAAATGCTTTTCACCCACCATTGGTCTATGAATTAGTGTATGCCTTATCTTATGCACACTACAACAACTCAATTTGGGCCGTAGTTTTAAAAGCTAACGGACCCACATTTTGTGCTGGCGCTGATTTAAAAGCTTTTGCGGGAAAAGCTGATTTATCAAGCGATTCTACAATTCCGAAACCTGAAGGAAATATTGTGTTAGGTGATGAATTCAAAGGCTTATGTAAACCATGCATCGCTCAAGTACATGCCGATGTATATGCTGGAGGATTTTTAATGATCGGTGGATGTACACACGTTATTGCTTCTGACAATGCAAAATTTGGACTTCCAGAAGTAAAAAGAGGCATTTGGCCAATGCAAGTAATGGCTAGTCTAAAACCAATTATGAATGCACGTCAAATGATAGATATGTGTATGAGAGCAAAAGTGCTAAATGCTAAAGAAGCTTCAGACTTAGGAATAGTAACACAACTTACAACGCTCGAACACTTAGAAATAACCGTTCAAAATTTAGTAGATGATATAAAAGAGCAATCTCCCTCAGCTATTAAATTAGGGTTGCAAGCTTTTTATGAGATGGATAATATTGATGAAGATCATAAACACAAATACCTACAAGGGATGTTGATGAAAGTTTTGCAAACTAAAGATGCCAAAGAGGGGCTAGCTGCGTTTAGAGAGAAACGCAAGGCAGTTTGGACAGGAGAATGATGAATGTAGAATAATGAACGGAGAATGTCGAATTAAGAAGTTCTAAATTCTAAAATCATAATTCTCTGTTCGAAATTCAAGTAAAAAAATGAGCACAAAAAAAATAGTACGAATAGCAGGCACCCAAGGTTTTTATGGAGATAGTCCTATGGGAGCTATGGCAGTAGTAATGCAAAAAGGAGCAGATTATCTTATGCACGATTCTTTAGCAGAATTAACACTGTCCATTTTGCAAAAAGACAAAATGCGTGATCCGTCATTGGGGTATCCTAGAGATATAGAACTGCATGCTAAAATTTTATATCCGTTAGCTTTTAAAAATGGTATTAAGGTGGTTACCGATTCTGGTGGATTAAATCCAATAAATGCTGCCAAGAAAGTCGGAGCAATAATGAAGTCTCAAGGAGTATCAGGATGTAAAATTGCTATTATTACTGGAGACAATGTAATAGATCGTCTTGAAGAATTACAAAGCATTGGACAAAGCCTAGAACATATGGATACAAAAGAAGCTTTTGATCCTCAAGGTAAAATGGTAACACATGCTAATGTTTACATAGGTGCACAATCAGTTAAAGATGCTTTAGATCAAGGTGCTGATATTATTTTAGGCGGAAGAGTCGCTGACCCATGTCTAGCGTTGGGTATTTTAGCACATGAATTTGGTTGGAGAATTGAAGGGGATAATCTAAGTCAAGAAGAATTGAATAAACTTGCAGCAGGAATCACAGTTGGTCATGTTATAGAGTGCGGTGGACAATCTTCAGGAGGAAATAGTTACGCAGAATGGCCTATGGATTATAAGGTCTCTAATTTAGGTTATCCAATTGCCCATGTATCTGAAGATGGAAGCGCTATTTTTACTAAATTGGAGAATCAAGGAGGAAAGATGTCTCGCAAAACTGTTAGAGAGCAATTGGTTTATGAAATCCATGACCCTTCTAACTACCTGACCCCCGATGTTACTGTTGATCTAACTCAAATTGAATTGGTTGAATTAGAACCCAATAAGGTTCGTCTTAGTAATGTTTTAGGAAAACCCAAACCTGAAAAACTAAAACTTACCATGGGTCAGATGGAAGGTTATCTTTCGGAACAATTTTTCTTTTTTACATGGCCATATGCTTGGGATAAAATCAAAAAGTTTGAAGAAGCAGTAAAAGAAATTTGGGCAAAACTCCCTATCAAAATTACGGATTATGAATTCCAATATATTGGTGTTAACGCCATTCACGGAAGTGCCGCTCCCCTCCCATCAAATGATGAATTAAACCAAAGAAACGAACTTGGATTGAGAATTATCGTCCGACATCAAGATAAAAGAGCTGCCAAAATGGTCTTTGCTGCTATCATTAGTCTTGGATTAAATGGCCCTCCAGGGGCAAATGCAATGCCAGGATGGGGCAAACAAAACAAAGCCATGTTAGGTCTCTGGCCAACGCTGATTGACAGGTCAGTTATTACACCACAAGTAGAAATTTTTGAAATATAATAGAAATAAAGAAATGCCAACAATTCAATTGATAGACATAGCAAGTGCTCGTTCAGGAGATAAAAATAACATTTGTAATATTGGTGTAATGGCTAATACAAAAGAAGACTATAAGGTCATTAAAAAATATCTTACTGAAGAAAAAGTAAAGGCACATTTTGGTGATTTAATCAAAGGCAAGGTAATACGGTACGAGTGGGAAGCTCTAGAATCATTAAACTTTGTTTGTCATGAAGCGCTTGATGGTGGTGGTGCACGCTCAAAGCGGATGGATAATTTAGGGAAAAATTTCAGTAGCCATTTATTAAGAATCAAACTAGAAATAGATTAATGACTGACTACTTTTTTACAGAGGGTCATGAATTATTTAGAAAGTCTTTAAGAGATTTCTTAGACAAGGAAGTAATGCCCCATATAGATGCTTGGGAAGAGGCAGGAGAAATTCCACGTTGGATTTGGAAAAAGTTTGGAGACATGGGTTATTTTGGTCTTGATCAAAAAGAAGAATATGGAGGTTCAGACTTAGATTTTTTCTATATGGTTGTTTTTTTAGAAGAAATTTCTAAATGTTGGTCTGGAGGATTTGGTGCGGCATTGCTCACCCACCCTATACTAACTTTATCACACCTAGCTAAAAAAGGAAGTGACTATTTAAAAGAATGCTACCTTATTCCAGGCATTAAAGGTGAAAAATTTGGAGCACTTGCTATTACTGAACCTGATGCTGGTTCTGATGTAGCCAATGTAAAAACAAAAGCCGTCAAAGAAGGAGATCATTACATTGTAAACGGTTCCAAAACTTTTATTACTAATGGCGTTTTGAGTGATTACATAATTACGACCTGTAAAACCAATCCTGGAGCAGGTTCTGCTGGTATCAGTCTAATTGTTATTGATCGAAACATGGAAGGAGTAAGTGCTACAAAACTTAACAAATTAGGTTGGCGCGCCTCCGATACAGGAGAAATCCATTTTGACAATGTAAAAGTCCCTATTACTCATCTTCTAGGTGAAGAAAACAAAGGGTTTTACTACATCATGCAACGTTTTGAATTAGAGCGATTGGTACTTGCTATTGCTGCAAATGCAGCCACAGAACATGCTATTGAATATACATTACAATATATGTCTGAACGAAAAGCTTTTGGTCGACCTATCAACAAGTTTCAGGTACTTAGACATCGAATTGCACAGCTATCCAGTGAACTTGAGATGTGCAAAGTTTTTACTTATAGCATATGTAAAGCATATAATGATGGCAAATACTCTGTAAAAGAAGCCGCCATGTCTAAACTTCTATCTACAGAACTTTGTGACAAAGCAATGTATCAATGTTTACAATGTTTTGGGGGTTATGGCTTCATGGAAGAATATAAAATGGCACGTGCTTTTAGAGATGCTAGGTTAGGAACTATCGGCGGAGGAACCTCTGAAATTATGAGAGAAATAATAGCCAAAAATGTAGTTGACAATTTCAATTTTGAAATTTTAAATAAAATATAAACAAGCAATAAATACTTAAATTCTATTAAAATGAAGAACTATTATTTTAACGAAGATCATGATATTTTTAGACAAGGACTAAGAGCCTTTTTAGAAAAAGAAGTTAAACCTTTTGTAGATGAATGGGAAGAAAATCAACAGATTCCTAAAGATTTATGGTTGAAATTTGGAGAAATGGGGTATCTAGGTATTAATTTCCCAGAGCAATATGGAGGAATTGATACCGACTTCTTTTATTCAGTTATTTTCTTAGAGGAAATTTCTAAATGCTGGTCTGGAGGATTTGCAATTACACCAGTCGCAAGTCATTATATGTCTGTACCATATATTTTAAAACATGGAAGTGACCGACTTAAAGAAAAATATTTACCTGATCTAATAGATGGTAAAAAATTAAGTTGCATTGGTATTAGCGAGCCAAGTTGCGGTTCTGATGCTGCGAATGCACAAACAAAAGCCATCTTAGATGAAAGTGGCGAATATTATTTAGTGAACGGGGCAAAAACATTCATTACCAACTCTTACTATGGTGATATTGTTGTTGCAGTTGTAAAAACAAATCCAGAAGCGGGAACAGGCGGGGTAAGCCTCTTGGTGATTGATCTAGATAGTGATGGTATTAGTAAAAGAAGACTTAAAAAATTAGGTTGGCATGCTTCTGATACTTGTGAGTTAAATTTTGATGATGTTAAAGTTCCTGCAGAAAACCTAATTGGCGCCCCTGGTCAAGGTTTTTACTACCTTATGCAAGGGTTACAATTAGAACGTTTGGCTGCCGGAGTTATGGGCTATGCCTCATGCGAGGAAGCAATCAAATATTCGCTACAATATATGTCAGAAAGACAAGCTTTTGGAAGACCTATTAATAAATTTCAGGTCTTAAGACATAGAATTGCTCAACTCTCAAGTGAAGTGGAAGCAGTTAAGGCCTTGACTTTACATGCTAGTAGAATATACGATGATGGACATCTAGACGTAAAATTATGCTCTATGGCAAAGTTACTTTCAACTGAATTGGCTGATAAATGTATGTATCAATGTTTACAATTCTTTGGTGGCAATGGCTTTATGGAGGACTATAAAATGGCACGTGCTTTTAGGGATGCCAGAGTGGGAACTATTGGAGGAGGCACCTCTGAGATTATGAGAGAAATTATTTCTAAAATAGTCATTGACGAAGTGGGTTATAAGCCAGTGGGCAAAAACAATAATGGTAAAGGTTCAAGTGTTATTAGTGAAGATACAAGGCCACAAACCGCTAAAGACATTCTTTTAAGCTTGCCTGAGCGATTGAAAGCACATAAAGTAGAAAATGATGCGAATGACACAATTGTTCATTTCAATGTTTCTGGAGCTAATGGTGGCGAGTTTACAGTAAATATAGCCAATGGTAAATGTACTGTTACAGAAGGGCATACGGGAAATGCAAAATGTGTAGTTGAAACAGAGGACTCCGTTTATGAAGATGTAGAATTAGGTCGTGCAAATGCGCAAGAAGCATTTATGAGCGGAAAAATCAAAGTTAGTGACATTGGAGAAATGATGAAGTTTGGAGGACTCTTTAAACGGCTTTAGAACATCCATGAAGAAATACCTCAAAAAAATTAGTATCCGATGGGATGATTTGGATCCTAATCGGCATGTTGGAGCTACAGCATATATGAATTTAATGGATCATGCTAGAATGAGTTATTTCCATGATCATGGTTTTACTCAAAAGGACTTTGAAAAACATCAATTGGGACCAATAGTCTTTAATCAACATATCTATTACTTCAAAGAAATTTCTGGAGGATCAAATGTTTATGTGAGTATAGAGCTTTTAGGGAGTTCTGAAGATTATACATATATTCAATTGAGTCATTCCATATATAATGAAGATGGTGATAGAGTTGCTTACGGGTATCTAACAATTTCCTGGATGGATTTGAGTAAAAGAAAATTGATGGGAGCTCCTGTTTCGTCCTTTGCGAAACTTCTGGATGCCATGCCTAGGTCTGAACAATATAAGATACTGTCAAAACAAGATATTCAACTCCCCTTTATACCTGGAACAAATTCAATACCTATTGAAGAACTAACTTATTAAATATACTTTCTAATATCAATAAATCGATGACAAAAGGAATTAAAGCACAAATTTCAGAATTTGCAGAAACTCCTATGGAAGGTGTGAATCAATTCTTGACCACTATAGAACAAGATATTCCAGATACAAGTGAGTTGGATGATAATGATGTACTTATTAATGTCAGAAGCTCTGCAATCGGGTGGGTAGATTTAATGATGACTAGCGGTCAATATCAGCATCAACCGCCTTTGCCCTATACTCCGGGATTAGAATATTGCGGTGTCGTTTTATGGAAAGGTAAAAACGTAGAAGATAGTATAACTAAAATTGGCGACAAAGTATTGGTTGATGGATTTGTTAGTGGTCCACGTTCTCCTGGAAAGCATCAAAAGTATGGCGGATTCGCGACCTACGCTGTTGCTCCCAAAGAAGCAATTATTCAGATTCCAGAAAGACTTAATTTCGATCAAGGTTGTAATCTACTAGGTAGTTATGAAACTGCTTATTATTGTTTAATAACCAGTGGAAAATTGAAAGCTGGTGAAACTGTTTTAATCCATGGGGCCTCAGGAGCTACAGGAATGGCAGCAGTTCATATTGCTAAGTTAATAGGAGCCACCGTTATTGCAACCGGTCGTTCTGAAGAAAAACTAAGCATTGTTAAAGCACAAGGTGCGGATCATGTAATCAATACAGCCGCTACCAATCCTGATGAAAAAGTTAGAAAATTTAGAGGAGACGTAAAAGCCTTAACAGATGGGAAAGGTGTGGATGTGGTTTATGATGGAGTTGGTGGAGCTATTTCTGAAGAAAGCTTACGCTGCGTAAAGTTTGGGGCAAGGTTTCTAATCGTTGGATGGGCCTCTACCCCCTTTGTGGCTAAAGGAAAAGGACAAAGAGGTGCGCCCAATGCCAACCGGCTTCCAACTAACTTAATTTTAATGAAAGGCCTGAAGGTACTAGGGAGCCCAATGGTTATTGCAACACAAAATGATATTAGTATTCGAGCAAAAAGATTAGAAGATATATTTCAATGGGTAAAAGATGGCAAAATCACACCTTATATTTCTCACGTGTTTAAACTAACAAATATAAAAGAGGCCATGTGCGCCAAATGGAATGGAAAGGTTATTGGAGGAGCGGCTGTGCGACCTTAATTTCTAATGGCATCTACACTATAAAATTGAGGATTACATTTTATCATAAGTCACAAATAACATGAATTCCGTTTTCAAGAACTACCTCTTAAAAACTACCAATGCTTCTGCATGTGAAGAAATTGAAGTAATTCAAACCCTATGGAGTGATTATGGCAAAATTTCACGTTTTCAGTTGATTAATTCTTCTATTAATACGGTAGTCGTTAAGTGTATATCATTAAATCTATCAAATAATCATCCGAGAGGTTGGAGTACTGATTTCGCTCATAAGCGGAAAATAAAATCTTACAATGTTGAAACATATTGGTATAAAAAATGGAATCACCTTTGTACCAACGATTGCAGGGTTCCAGCATTTATTGGAGCCATTTCTGAAGGGAAAAACCAATGGATTATTTTAGAAGATTTAGACACGGAGTTCCCCATACGAAAACACAAGCTCACCTTTTCAGAAGTTAAAGTCTGCCTAAAATGGTTGGCCAATTTTCATGGTATTTTCTTAACAAAGAAACCTATAGGTTTATGGGAAGTTGGGACCTATTGGCACTTAAATACTCGACCGGATGAATTTGAAAAAATTGAACACCAAGAGTTAAAATCGAAAGCGTATCTAATTGATAAAATCTTAAATCAATGCAAATATAAAACGATTGTTCACGGAGATGCGAAGCTTGCCAATTTTTGCTTTTCCAAAAATAACAGAAATATAGCTGCTGTAGATTTTCAATATGTTGGTGGTGGTTGTGGGATGAAAGATGTTGCTTATTTTTTAGGAAGTTGTCTATCAAGTTCAGAAGCTGAACAATACGAAGAAGAGTTCTTGAATTATTATTTTTCAGAACTTAGAAAAGCATTTGTTCTATCTAAATTCAACTTTAATTTCAAAGAATTAGAATATGAATGGAGAAACATGTATCCAATTGCTTGTACAGATTTCACACGATTCTTATTAGGTTGGATGCCATTACATCAAAAAATAAACAATTACACTCTTAATTTGATGAATACTGTATTATCTAGTTTACAGAAAAACTATTAAAAAGTGGTTGACTCACTCCTTAGTTTATATTTTCAAAAATCTTTTAACACCCATCATAACAAAGTCTCTTTTATCTGCATTAATTGCAGATTTCAATGCGCTTAATGTACCCGATCGAACTCGCATTTTAGATTCATAATGTGCTTTTAGGTCTAACTTCGTATACTCGTTAGCTAATTTAAGAGCCTCCTCCATTAATTGATTGGGGGCCACTACCCTATCTATAAAACCGGCATTTACAGCACTTTCGGGATTATAGGTCTCGGAAAGCAATGTTGTCCTAACAAAGTGTGCGGGTGTGAGCCTTTGTCGACATATCTCAATAGCAGCATAAGGTAAGGTCAATCCTATGGCCACTTCGTTGGCAACAATTTTAAATGCCCCTTTCGAACACAAACTATAATCGGCAGACAAAAGTAAAAAAGACCCCATAGCAACAGCATGACCGCTGCATGCAATAACTACGGGCATTGGAAACCCTAAAAGTCTATGCGATAATTCAAAACCTCCAATCAGCATTTTAAAAGCATCTGTTACTCCCTTCTTTAAAATTTTTAAATCAAAACCGGCACTAAAAATCCCTTCTTGTCCTGTCAAAACAACAACTGCTTTGTCCTTTTCAGCTTGATCTAATACCTTATTAAGTTCTGACAGCATTTTTGGAGATATCAGGTTCTTTGAACCGTCATTCATGGTTATTGTGGCAATTTGATCCTGCTGTTTGTAATCTACAATTCCTGACATAGTATTTTATTTTAAACTCAAATGAGTGCTACCTTAAATTTAATGATAAATTAGACTTAAGTTAGGATCATCATATATAAATATAATTGGAATGCATTTTGTTCATTTCAGTAAATCAACTTTTTTTATGGAAAATTTCTTAAATACTTTATTTTCATTCGCAAGTGCTTTTTTTACAGCTCTCTTTTTTATCGCGCTTTACTTATTGATCAAATTCTTGTTAAGCAGGCAAGCAAAAGGCAAAACAGATTGGGGCATCATTAAACAAATGATCCTATTGGGAGTTGGTTTTACCGGGGTTATTGCATTCATTTTAGCCTTGCCAATGGAAGAAGAATTAAGAGGGCAAATTACTAGTTTATTAGGAATTGTTATTTCTGCTGTATTTGCATTGAGTTCGGCAACATTTATCGGTAATATGTTAGCTGGAATATTATTAAGAGTCATTAACAGTTTTAAACCGGGTGATTTCATCGAAATTGGTGATTATTTTGGGAGAGTTTCAGAGCGAGGACTTTTTCACACAGAATTGCAAACCATAGATCGAGATTTAACCACGTTACCCAACCTCTTTTTAGCTACTAACCCTGTAAAAGTGAAGCGAATGTCGGGTACGTTCATTTCTTCAGAAGTGTCTTTAGGTTATGATGTTTCTAGGCAAAAAATTGAACAGTGTTTATTGAAAGCAGCTGAAAAAACAGGACTTACCGATGCATTTGTACGCATTACCAGCTTGGGAGACTTCTCCGTAGTTTACTCTGTACATGGTATGTTGAGTGATTTAAAAAAAATCATTTCTACGAAAACCAAATTAAACGCCATGATACTAGACACGCTTCACGAAGCGAATATAGAAATCGTTTCTCCCAGTTTCATGAATCAACGTCCAACTGGCGAAACAATCTTTATTCCAAAAAAAGAACGAAAAAAACCTGTTGCAGAAGTTGAGAATAAAGCCCCTGAAGAGTTGGTTTTTGACAAAGCAGAACAAGCCGAAAATGTAGAAAAAAGAAAAGAACGTGTAGAAGATATTGATAAAAAGATTCAGGAAGTGCAACAATTAATAAAAGATAGCAACTCTGTTGAAGAAAAAGAAAAGTTAAAGATCAAATTGGAAAAATTGAAAGAAATAAAGGAAAAAAGCTTAATCAATATTGAAAAGAAAATTGATGAAATGAAAGGGGAATAATTATATGATCAGTAACGGTTATCAACACTTGATATTACGATTTTATCCTATATATCAAAAAAAAGATAAATTGTTTTTAACTTGTTGCAAACAATCAATCATAAATTATGAATGTACGTACCGGAATAATACTGCTCTTGCTTCTGGGCACACTTTTATATGGAGGCCACAGATGGGCTTGTCATATCACCAACGCATGTTGCAAAAGTAGTTGTAATAAAGCAATAGCTGAAAATGTAACAACAAAATGGTCTACAGTAGATGTAGAAAGGAATAAAGAGTTATTTCCTGCTTTCAAAGACAATTTATTAGCAGAGTTTGACAAAAAGAAAAATGTTCTAAAAATTACAGGACTTTATTATCCTGATGAAGAATACAATGGGAAGTTTGAAAACCTAGGACTGGCTAGAGCTGATCAAATTAGAAGAAAGATGTTTGATAGAGGATACCGCAAAAGTATTCACATAGACTCAAGAATGTTAGAAGGAACAATAGAAGATAAAGAATCTGCTTTTAAAGCAGCCGATTTTGACAAAGTTGATTTCGAAAGCATGGCAGCCAGAGTTGAAGAACGTGACGGAAAAATCATTTTCTACTTCCCTTTTAATTCTGACGACCCTAAAATCAATCCAAATATTCGACTATATCTTTCTGAAATGGTTGAAGATATGAAAGATGGGAATGATGCCATTTATTTAAGTGGTCATACAGATAATGTTGGCGAGGACGATGTTAATATGGGAGTTTCTCAACAAAGAGCCGATGCAATTAAAACTCTATTGGTTTCTTATGGCATTGATGAAGGAAGAATTACCACCGAAGCATTTGGAGAAACACAACCTCAGGCAGATAATGACACCGATAGAGGCCGTGCCTTAAATCGTAGAGTAGAACTAATTTTAAACAAGTAAACCAATTATAAAATGATTTTATTACATAGTATTTCATGTCCAATGGCTTGGTTACAAGCTATATTATTTGGCCTTTTATGTGCCTTATTAGGCTATTTATTAAGAAAATTCATGTGTAACAACGACGATGAAATTAATGCCTTAAAGGCAGAGATTGCACGATTAAAAGCTGCACTATCTGACTGTGAAAGCAGTAAGTCTACTATGGCTGCCGCTGCACCTATTGTAGACACTAGTGGAGAAGATGCTTTACGAGCAGAAATTGCATCATTAAAAGCTGATTTAGAATCTGCAAGATCGGGCTCAGGATCAGGTGCGGGAGATTTTGGACTTACTCCTTTAGGGGCTACGCCGATTAAAGTAGATGATTTGAAAAAAATTGAAGGTATCGGTCCAAAAATTGCCGAACTTTGTAACGGTATTGGAATCCATTCATTTGAGCAATTGGCGCATGCCCCAGTAGCAACATTACAAAAAATGTTGGATGATGCTGGTCCAGCATATAAAGTTCATGTTCCAAATACATGGCCAGCGCAAGCAAACTTGGCTGCTCAAGGTTTATGGAAGCAACTAGAAGCTTGGCAGGATATTTTAGATGGAGGAAAAATTTAAATGATTATTTTTTACTTTGTAAAAAAGGCTGCTTATCAAAGCAGCCTTTTTTGTTTACTATCTTTCATATAAGTATGTTTGTAAAACATTCCTTAGCATCTGCATCTCAATGGATAAATGGATACGATATATTGAATCAATTCTTGGTAAATCAATATCTGAAAACTTAAAGAATGCATTGTATGAATATGCTCATATTGAAGTTTATCCCAAATCATATTTATTACTTCGAGAAAGTAAAATATGTCATAGAATGTATTTCATTAATTCAGGTACTGTTAGAACATTTTATTATCACAATGACAAAGAAGTGACTTCATGGGTGTACAATGAAAATCAATTATTGTGTTCTTGGCATAGTTTTATCCTTCAAAAGCCTTCTTTTGAAAATGTTGAAATTAATGAAGATGCCGAAATTGCTTCCCTATCTTTTTCTCAAATTCAGGAACTCCTAAACAATTATCCTCAATTTGAAAGATATAATCGCATTGCTCTCGAACAACAATTGGCCTTCTTAGACGAGTATTATAAAGGTTACATGTTTCTGTCTGCCAAAGAAAAATATGAAAACCTTATAGCCTATTTTCCTGACATTGAACAGCGTGTTAATTTAGGTCATATTGCCTCACTACTTGGGATTAGTCAGGAAACTTTAAGTAGGCTAAGAGGTAAAAAGAAATAAATAATTCTCATTTTGATCTACATCAAAGTTTTAAAACTTTGATTGCTTCATGTTTGTATTAAAATTATTGAACATGAACACAATAGCATTAAATATGAATAATATGGCAACAACAGAAAGTAATTTTAAATGGAGAGCACTAATAGGATTAGTCTTTATCTATGTAGCAGTTTTTATGAACTGGAATTGGGTTTGGGGAATTTTATTTCTAATCTGGGTTTTGCCAGATCTTTTAACGGGATTAACTCATTTTATGGAGCCTGTTGAAAGAAGTAAGAATCCTTTTATGTATTGGGCTATTATGGGAACTTGGATACTATTAAGTGTTTATTTAATTGCAACTCTGTTCTTTCCAAAATTAGATATGGGTTATACCAATAATCACGGCTTATATAATAAATCAAAAGTGGAAGCTGTAGCAGAAGGCACCTACCAACCTGAAACAGGAAGTAAAGCTTTCTTTAATCCTTTAAATAGAGTAGACGAATCTAGCTCTGAGAAATCAACTGGAGTCGCAATAGAGGATGTATCAACAAAAAAATCTGTTATCAATGAACAAGTTTCTTCGAACCTTGAAAAAAATGTTGATCAAGAGGAGATTCCCAAAAGGCAGAAGATAGCTTACAAAACATATGATAGTCCAGCAATAAATATCGTTGGTATATCTACCCCTACAAGTTATGATACTTTCGAATCCGATCTAAGCCAATTGTGGGAATACTTTTTCAAAGAGGACATATCCCCCGCAATCCCAGACATTACTGATGATAAGTTATATGTAGTCTATTCTGATTATAATAATAACGGAGAATTTAAAGCCACCATTGGTTATAAAACAAAGACCTTAAACAATATATATGAAGGTCTTACAGGGATTACCATACCTGCAAGTAGTTTTGCTGTTTTTGAAATAGAGGGCAACCCTGAAAAGGGAATTCCGGATATGTGGGAAAAGATATTTAATTCCAATGTAAATAGAGCTGACACCTATGATTTAGAGGTATACCAGATAAATTCTACTACTTATGAAACGGAAAGTGCTTCCATATGGTGCGCACTTAAATAAACTAATAACTTCAGGATAAATAGCATTCTTACATTTGCTTTAGCCTATTTTTTCTAATAAATAGAATATGAAGAATCTTCATCTAATCACACTATGCCTTTTAATAAGTATAAAAATAAGTACAGGACAAGAGTTCATTAATAATGACTTATTTCGAATCAGTTATGAACATGGCTTTTATTCTAAAGCTAAGAACTATGACTACAATTTGTCAAAAAAACATTTTTATGCTGACTTTTCTATTCCTTTTAATCTAAAAACTGATCACGATCACCTGTACTTAATAGGAGGATACTCATTTAATCAATTGAATAATGATTTTTATCAAAACGACAAGCTAAACTTACATACAATAAGCTTAGCCTTAGGCTGGTATAAAAGCTATAAAAATCCTTTTTGGGCTCATTACCTCGAATTTTCTATAGGGCTTGGATCTGATTTAAAATCTTTTACTAAAAATCATGGGCTAATTGATTTAACCACCGTTTTCTATTACGGAAAATCAGATAAATTTATTTTTCACTTTGGCCTAAATTATAATACTGGAACTTATGGGCATTGGATTTCCCCATTAATGGGTTTCAACAGTAATTTAAAAAATGGAGTATTTATTTCTTTAGACATATTTAATGAATTCTATTTTGAATATCATCCTATTAATAACTTCTCTTTGGGTGTAGAGCTATACTCTAATCCCTTTAGTTTTGGAATCACAAACTATTTCGAGTATGAAAACAGTGCACTATATTCTTATGGAGAAAAATATTTAGATATTCCATATAAAGCAAATCTATTCGTAAATTTTCATATCAATGATAAGTGGATAATTTTTGTAAAGCCTGGAATAGATATAAATAACCAATATTATCATTATGACCAGTTTAATACTATTATTAATGAAAGTGCTTATAACGATAAAACAACCGTTCCGATCTCTTTGGAGGTGGGTCTTAGATTAAAAGGAGATGTTATTCGATCTATTAAATTTTAGTGTTTAAATTTTATGAATATCCATTTTGATTTACATCAAAATATTAGCAAAAAAAATACTGTATTCTTGGCTTAGAAATTAAATTAATTGCAATGATAAATTTACCAATAGAAGCCTATACTTCTCAAGAGTGGTTTGATAAAGAAATGAAATTAATTTTCGAAAAAACCTGGCAATATGCAGGTTTTGTTGAAGATATTAAGGATCCTGGTGATTTTATCACGACACAATGTGGTAATACAAATATTTTGATTGTAAAAGGACGTGATCAACGATTACGAGCATTCCATAATATGTGTCGTCACAGAGGAACTCAGCTTTTAAGGGCTGTGGGTAAAAAACAAAAAGCAATCACATGCCCATATCATGACTGGACGTACAGTTTAAATGGGGAGTTGATTAATATTCCAGAAAAGGAAGAGCAATTTCCCAATGTAGATATGTGTAAGCTTAGTTTGCACAATGCCTCAGTAGATATTTGGCGTGGAATGATATTTGTTCACCCAGATCCAGATACTCAACCTATTACAAAATACTTTGAAGGTGTTGAAGAACATTTAGGGCCTCACAAACCAACAGAGTTAATTGAATATGAAGATTCCACTTATGAAAAGATAATAAATGCTAATTGGAAAATTGTCGCAGAAAACTACATTGATGTTTATCATTTAGCACATCTACATTCTGAAACTTTAAACATGTATGATCATGCCAAGGCAGAATTTAGCTTTGTGGGACCACACTATGTTTTTTGGGAGCCTGCCGTTACAAAATATAAGGAGAACATTGACAAGTTAACTCCTTTCAAGTTAATTCCAGGTATGGAAGGGGATTTATTGGGAGCTTTTGTACCTTGGTTATTCCCCAATATAGGATTGAGTGAAAGTGAAAGTTCGTGGTCTGCCTTTCATGCAATACCATTGGCTCCAGACAAAACCAAAGTGATTGTTAGGTCAAAATTAGCTCAAATGACTGACTGGGAGTACTATAAACAGTCTGCTAAATCATACTTAAGTTGGCACGGTATTATGGGTGGTAAAACTAAATATGGTAATTACGATGAAAATGACCCTATGTCTACGGGCGATTTTATGGCTGAAGACGTTTATGCATGTGAACAACAACAGGCATCACTAAAAAATCCAAAATTTTCTATTGGAGCAACAGCTCAAAAAACAGAAAGTACAGTTCGAGACTTTCAAAAAGTTGTTGCTGAATTTATGAATTATAAAAAATAGGAAGATCATGAAATTTCATCCACTTAAAGTTGTAGAATTAAAGAAACCCATAGACGATGCAACTACCATTCAATTTGAAATAAATGAGTCCTTATATAGTTCCTTTTCTTTTTACCCGGGACAACATTTAATCATAAAGTTTATTGTTGAGGGAAAAGAAGTTCGCCGGAGTTATTCATTGAATAGCTGCCCATACATAGATGAGCCATTAGAAGTAACTGTAAAAAAAGTAAAAGACGGCTTGGTATCAAATTATGTAAATAGTCAACTTAAAGTTGGGGATGTACTTGATGTTATGGTACCACAAGGAAGGTTCTATGCAAATATGCATAAAGACAATTACAAAACATATTATCTCTTCGCTGCTGGTAGTGGTGTAACTCCCATTTTCTCAATTTTAAAATCCGCATTATATGAGGAGCTCAATAGCGTAGTTCACTTTTTTTATGGGAATAAAGATCAGAACAGCATTCTTTTCAAAGAAGAATTAGATAATCTTCAACAAGAATTTTCAGAACGCTTAAATGTTATTCATACGCTAAGTCATTCAAAATCATCTTGGACAACCTGGAAGCCTTGGAAGGGCAGAAAGGGAAGAATTGACCCAAAGGATGTTGAGTGGTTTATTGAAGCCTTCCCTCCCATCGCCCAAACTACAGAATATTATGTATGTGGTCCAGGTGCTATGAATGTAAGTGTAAGAGATACCCTAACTGGTTTAGGTATTCCCAATGATTTAGTGCACATTGAACAATTTGGTGGAGATATTGCCACAAACAAGGACTTAGTAGGTTATAACAATGCCAAACTAACTGTCCTACTGTCTGGAGAAAAAGTTACTACTAATATTCCCTCCGGAAAAACCATATTACAAGTTTTAAAAGAAGAAAAGATTGAACCTCCTTACTCATGTGAATCAGGTGTATGTGGCACCTGTATTGCGAAAGTCAAAAAAGGAGAAGTAAAAATGAAGGCTTGTATGGCACTGGAAGACAAAGAAATTAGTCAAGGTTATATTTTGACTTGTCAAGGTATTCCAATAAGTGAAGAGGTAGAAATTGAGTATTAATTAACTCAACTATGAGTGATTAAAATATATAAGGGAAAACAAATCAATTAAAAATAGCAACACTGATACCATCAGACTTTGAAGGCCAATTTTTAACATTAAGCGTTCGCCCATTTAACTCGTACTTTATAGTTTGCTGACTAATCGTAGGAAAATAGAAATCTACCGCATCCACTACTGTTTGCCCTCCTAAAAAATTAAGCCCTTTTATGTCACTAGAATCATTCCGATTACCATCATATAAAAATAAAGCAATAATATCTCTTTCAATAGGTGTTAATACTGGCGTCGAAACGATCTTATTATCAATTTTCAATACATCTCTACCATTGACAACAGATTGACTCGTATTAAAATAAATGCTTACCCCTTGATCATCCTTTCCGGGGATTTCTGAAACAATCAAGCTTCCTAGGCTAACCTTAGGAGGAAAAGTTCTCAAATAGATTAGCTCATTATCATATTCTAACGACTCCCTATAATAGTGTATAGGACGATCTCCTGATTTCCCAGTATAAACTAGAAACTCGTAATGACTACTGGCAGACAATTCTACTGGTCCCCAAAATCCAGCTTCTCTTGCCTTTAATTGGTAGATAGCATCTCCTATTCTAAGACCATTACTTTCATTTACCTCATAGATTTTTATCAAAGCTCCTTTCATAGGAATATTTTCTACAAAAGAAACCGCTTTTCCACTTATAATCACTCCACCTTCTTTCTGTAAAGGTTCTTCAACAGAGGGTTCCTTTCCTAAAAAAAACTTGTAGATTTCTTTAAAACTATTGGTGTTCGTTGCAACTTCAAAATGGTCTAAATCAGAAAAAACAACATTTGTAGCACCCGGCATATCATTTCCTGGGACAATATAATCTGATTCTGACCAAATATTTAAAGTGGGTATTGCTCCCCCCTTTCCTGCAGGTCTATTATATTTAAATCCTGCTATATGAACGTATCCTTTAACTATATCCGAAAGACTGGTAGCTAAAAGTGTTTCGTAACATAATCTAGTTCCTAAAGAATGGCCAATTAGATACACCTTTTCACTTCCTGTGGATTCAATCACATCCTCCACAAAATTTTTAAGTGCTAAGCGATTATTGTCTAACCCCACCGTATTCCAATCAAAAACATATAAATTTTGTGCGCAATAACCATTAGCCCTAAACCTAGCAAAAAGCTTATCATAAGTATCTCCTGATGCTAAATACCCATGTACGGCAACTATGGGCACCTCACTTTGATTACAATTAGAAATACTTGAATTGGAATCTTTTGTACAAGAGACTATAAAAAAGGTACTTAGAATTATAAAGAGTAAAAGTTCCCTTGTTTTAAAGCTTCGCCTATCCTCCAAAATCATCAAAGGACACATTTTCCTCAGGAATACCCCAATCGTCTGCCATTTTAATAACGCATTGGTTCATAATTGGAGGTCCACAGAAATATAATTCAACATCTTCTGGAGCAGGATGTTTACTAAGATATTCATCAATAACTACTTGATGTACATATCCCTTAAATCCATCATTTTCTGGATCATCTAAATCTTTTTTAAGGGTCCAATTATCTTCTGGTAAAGGGTTATCTAAAGCCACTGCAAATCTAAAATTTGGAAATTGTTTCTCAATTTCTCTAAATTCTTCTA
This sequence comes from Chitinophagales bacterium, assembly GCA_965216955.1. GTDB lineage: Bacteria > Bacteroidota > Bacteroidia > Chitinophagales > JADIYW01 > CBDCGV01. The sequence continues at coordinate 50,726 of CBDCGV010000002.1, forward strand.
CATAAAAGAGTTCTTGTTTTGTTCTTCCTCCGTAAAAGAAAGTCACTTTTCTACCTGTTTTTAAAGTATGAAAAAGATGATACAAATGAGACCTCATAGGTGCCATTCCTGCTCCTCCACCTATATACAACATTTCAGCTTCCGTTTCTTTGATGAAGAATTCTCCATAGGGACCGGATATAGTAACTTTATCACCAGGTTTTCTACTAAACACATAAGATGAGCAAATACCAGGATTCACATCCATCCATTTATTTAATTTCCTATCCCATGGCGGAGTCGCTATACGAATAGTCAATGACACAATATTTCCTTCGGCCGGATGATTAGACATTGAATATGCTCTAAAAATTTCTTCATCATTCACCATCTTTAAGTCCCACATTTGAAACTTATCCCAATCTTTTTGAAATTTATCTAAAGTATCATGGTACTTTGGGTGAGCAGAAATATCCATGTCTTTAAAATTGACTTCACATTCTGGAACATCAATTTGAATATATCCTCCTGCCTCAAATTCTAAGGTCTCCCCTTCAGGAAGTTTAACGATAAACTCTTTAATAAATGTTGCTACATTGTAGTTTGAGATAACTTCACATTCCCATTTTTTAATACCAAAAATTTCTTCTGGTATTTGCACTTTCATGTCATTCTTTACTTTTACCTGACAAGCCAACCGCCAATTTTCTTTGGCCTCTTTTCGAGTGAGGTGGTTCATTTCTGTTGGTAAAACATCCCCGCCTCCCTCTGTGATTTGACATAAACACATGGCGCATGTTCCACCGCCACCACATGCAGACGGCAAGAAAATATTTTCATTAGATAATGCCGTAAGTAAAGTATTACCAGGCTTCATCACTCTTGGGTTTTCCTCATCTCCATTAAGGATAATCTGCACATCTCCTGATGGTACCAACTTAGCTTTAGCAAACATCAAAATAGATGTCAAAAACAAAATGATTAATAAAAAAGCTATCGACGCTGCAATAATTACACTTGCCATGCTATTCTTTTCTTTAAATTATAGTTTTATTCCTACTAAACTCATAAATGCCAATCCCATCAAACCCGTCATTATAAAAGCCATCCCTAACCCTCTCACTGCAGGAGGAACATTGGAATACCTTAATTTTTCTCTGATAGCTGCTAAAGCTATTATGGCCAGAAAAAAACCAAAACCTGCACCAATACCAAATACCGTTGATTCAGCCAAGTTATACTCATTGGTAACCATAAACAACGACCCCCCAAGAATGGCGCAATTTACAGTGATTAAAGGCAAGAAAATTCCCAATGAATTATAAAGTGTTGGAAAAAATCGCTCCACAATCATTTCTACCAATTGAACCATAGAGGCAATTACAGCTATAAATACAATCAAGTTTAGAAAAGTCAGGTCAACTCCAAAAACTCCATCCGGACTTAAAAGCTTATATTGAATTAAGTTATTTACAGGCACCGTTATTGCTAAAACAAAAATTACAGCCAATCCCAAACCAAAAGCAGTTTGAACAGTTTTAGAAACCGCCAAATACGAACACATTCCAAGAAAATAGGCCAAAACCATATTTTCTATAAAAGCAGACTTAATAAATATATTTACGTATTCCATTCTTCTTTATTTAAGATGCGTCTACCAATTCTTTATTCATTGAACGATGAACCCATATAATAATTCCAATAATAAACATTGCGGAACCCGGCATTACTAATAAACCATTAGGCACATACCATCCTCCTTCTGAAACTGTTTTAAATATGGTGTACCCTAACAATTTTCCCGTTCCAAATAACTCTCTTATAAAAGCAACCATAATTAATATTGCACCATATCCCAATCCATTTCCAATACCATCCAAAAATGACTTCCATACATTATTGGCCATGGCAAAAGCCTCTAAACGTCCCATTACTATGCAATTGGTAATGATTAAACCGATATACACAGAAAGTTCTACATACATATTATAGCTATATGCATTTAACACTTCTCTTACTAAAGTAACCAAAGAAGCGATTACTACTAGCTGAACAATCATTCTTATTTGTGGTGGAATGGCTTTTCGCAATGCAGAAATAGTAACATTTGCAAGCGCACAAACTGCAACTACAGCAATAGACATTACAATGGCTTTTTCCAATTTTGAAGTAACTGCTAATGCTGAGCAAATACCCAATACCTGAATGGTAATTGGATTACTATCTGCCAAAGGATCTTTCAACAACTTCCGATTGTTCTTTGAAAACAATCCTTCTTTCTTTTTTTGTTTTACGGCAACTTCACTCATGCCCTTAATTTTTCAATGTATTTAAATACGGTATATAACTTTTAATATCTTCAAACAACATCACTGTAACTCCATCACCGGTAATAGTAGCACCTGCTATGGCATCTACTTGGTGATCAGGGTCATTTATAGGTCCTTTCTTTACTGTTACAGACTTATATTCCCCTGATTTATCATATAATTTTTTCCCTTCAAACTGTTTTATCCAGCCTTTGTTGTCTTTTATTTCAGCTCCCAATCCGGGAGTTTCTGCAGCATGACCAAAAGCGGTTCCTGAAATAGTATTTAAATCATCTTCGACCGCAACATAACCCCATATGGCATCCCAAAGTCCTAAACCTCTTACTGGAAAAATGTATTTTTTATCTTCTCCATTTTCATAAACGAATAATGGAAATACTCTATCGTCTTTAGCCTTTTTATCCTCTTTAGCAATATCTACTTCAAATGGCTGACCATCTATCTCCACTTTTTCCCCAGCACTATTAACCACCAACTGGCTAATGAAGTCTGAAAATGCTGCTTCTGCCGCATCATCATCCAACAATTTTAAATCTTCTGCATTCATAACAGAACTTAAAATTTCTCGCTTTTTATAAACCGCTGCATTTTTTTCTTTCAACGGTCTTAAACCTTCCGAAATACTTGCCAAAGTCACCGCTACAATTAGAGTAACTAAAGTGGCAAAACCAAAGACATATATATTTGAATTCTTATCCACGAACCATTCTCTTTTTAATATTACCCTCTAAAACATAATGATCTATGAGTGGTGCAAATACATTTAAAAACAATATTGCTAACATCCATCCTTCTGGATAAGCAGGATTCAATACACGTATTAATAATCCTAAAAATCCAATTGAAAATCCATAAATCCATTTTCCAGTATTGGTAGAGGAAGCAGTAACAGGGTCTGTCGCCATAAATGCTAAAGCAAAAAGGAAACTGCCCATTATAAGATGATAATACCAAGGAATTGCTAAAAACGCATTGTCAGGAAACTTTGGAGCAATGCCATTTAAAAGTAATCCCATGGCTACACATCCTAAGAACATCGAAAGCATAATTCTCCAACTTGCAATACCTGTAGCTAAAAGAATGACAACCCCTAAAACGATAAATATCTTATTTACCTCTCCAATAGAACCAGGTATAAATCCCCATAGCATTTCTGCATGAGTAAATTGACTTGTAACCGCTTCCCATCCGCCCTTAGCAGCTAATGCTAAAGGGGTCGCTCCTGAAAAACCATCGACCAGAAGTGATTGCATCCCTCCATCTGGCATTGCATTTAAACCCAATGCTGCCAACGTAGCTCCTGGTAAGCCTATAATTTTGTGCAAAATATTGTAGTCATAAGCCACCCAGCATAAATCTCCTGAGATATACGTTGGATAAGCAAAGAAAACAAAGACCCTCGCCGTTAATGCCACATTTAAAATGTTCATCCCTGTTCCTCCAAAAGCCTCTTTTGCTATAATAACTGCAAATGCAGTTGCAACTGCAACAATCCATAATGGAATATCTGGAGGCATGATTAACGGAATCAACATACCTGTAACTAAAAAACCTTCTTCTACTGAATGACCTTTATTGGCTGCAAAAATAAACTCAATACCAAGCCCAACTAAATGCACCACAATAATTATGGGGAGCATTTGTAAAATACCATACAACATTTTAGGTAATAGCCCATCAAAAATGCCTGGATAAAGGCCCATAGCAGTGTAATGCTGATGACCAATATTAAACATCCCATGCAACAAACATAACTGCATAGCAATTACGACAAAAACCATGGTACGCTTCAAATCCATTCCATCTCGAATGTGTACCCCACCCTTTGTTGTTTCATTTGGTTTAAATAGAAAAGTATGGAAGGCATCAAAAGTAGTATGAAGGTATTTATTGCCCTTCGACTTTTCTTCCATATTATCTAAAAACTTCCTTAAACTCATATCAACTAATTGTAGTTGTTTTAACCTTGTTCTTGTAATGTATTTAACCCTTCCCTCAATATCTTCTGTACTTGTGTCTTAGAAGTACAAACAAATTCACAAATTGCTAAATCTTCTTCTACTACTTCATAGATCCCTAAACCTTCCATCTTGTCAAAATCATTAGCCAAAATAGATTTCAATAGGTGGACTGGGTAGATATCCATAGGCAACACTTTTTCATATTGCCCCGTTACCACAAAGGCTCTATGCTCCCCATTGGTATTAGTATTTACGTCAAATTCATATTCTGGAAATAAAAATGATGGGAAAGTCTTTGAAGCACTCGGTCTCATATAACCTGGCACCAACCAGCCAAACATTTCATATTGATCTCCTTCCTCAATTACTGTTAACTGATTTTCGAAATAGCTCAAATGTCCTTTGGCATTAATCTGTTTTCCAGTTAAAACATCACCGCTAATAAATCTTACATGCTCAGCATCTAGATTATCTTTAATCATGTTTTCTATATTAGCTCCCAATCTTGTTTTATAATACTTAGGCTGCTTTACCGAAGATCCTCCAAGTGCTATTGTTCTAATGGGATCGTACTTCCCTTCCGTAAATAATTTTCCAACGGTTACTACATCCTCCGCATGTATAGTCCAAACTGTTTCCCCTTTAACAATAGGGGCTATATGATGAATTTGAATCCCTACATTTCCAGCTGGATGTTTACCGTCAAACCAGGCAAATTGAGCTCCTTTAGTTTTAGTAAAAGTATCTGAAGGTATATTATTAGGTGTCAGTCCAATATGAACGCTTCCTGAGGTTAATTTTCCTAAAGCGTCAATACCCGCTTGAAAATTAGAACCTTCACCCTCTAAGGTAAAATTCAAATCTCCCGCGAGAGGTGCGCTGTCAAAAGCGGAAATAAAAATTGCCTTTGGTACAATATCAGGATTAGCTAATACATTATAAGGCCGTTGCCTTAAAAAAGGCCATGATCCACTTTGGATCATCCTTTCTGCAATTTGATCACGATCTAAATCTTTTGGATTTGTAGGCTCAAAGTCTTTATACTGAATAGATAAATCTCCTAAAATGATTACTTCATCAATTGCCCTCTTTGCTCCACGTGTAATTTCAACAACTTCCCCACTAGTTGGAGCTGTGTATTTAATTCGAGGATTCTTCTTATCATAAAACAAGACATCTCCTGCTTTAACTTCATCACCAACTTGTACTTCTAATTTAGGAATTGGAGAAATACCAATAAAATCAGTAGGACTTACTGCAAAAGTTGAAGCTTTTAGCTCAACTATCTCTTTAACTGGTGTCCCTTTAATTTTTATATCAAAGCCCTTTTTTAATTTTATATATGGTGTATTATTTAGCTTAAAGTTTCTAATATGCTTTGGAATACCCCCACCTAAAATTCCTTGTTTTGAAGGAACAATGGAGTAATTACCTTTTAAATCCTCTTTATTTAAAAACTTCTCCTTTGCAAAGCCTAAATACCTATCAAAAATTAAAAAGACACCAATCAATACAATTGATAAAATAGCTATTAATAAAAATAGGATTAAACCCTGATTAAAACTTTTAGCAAGAATGATGTGCGGAGCATTGATTATTCCAAAACACGAGATATCCATGAACAAAATTTATCTTACAGGCAGCAAAGGTATAATTAGTTTTGCAATTCAAGATTAAGGACAATTTAATTTTTTGCACAATATTTTATTTAATCACATTGATCATCAATTCACAATGAAAATATTAAGGAATTCAAATGTAATATTTGCTTATTTTAAGCGCTTTATGAATAGAAGGTACAATATTTGATTTAGAAGACTTAATATGAAGTTTTACAAGGGTTGTTGTTTTTTTTGTTTGTTTTTTTTGAAATTAAATTTCATTAGTGCAATTGATTTAACAGAAATTGAATTTGGCAGTAATAAAATTTTTAATGACCAAATAAAGACCCCTACTCTATTTCCTCCCAATTACCCTTTTGCAAACCCTGTTATTCAAATGAATACAAGTGATATTTTAGAACTTCGATTTGATTTATTGGGAACAGATGTCAAAGATCTTTCTTATACTATTTTACAATGCGATTATGAATGGACACCCACTATTTTAAATCAGTATGAATATATTGATGGGTTTTCTGAAGTTGAAATTACAGATTACGACAACTCCTTTAACACATTAGTTGATTATGTGCATTACAAACTCCATATTCCAAATCAGGATATGCAAATTACCAAAAGCGGGAATTATGTAATTATTGTTTTTGAAAGCAATTCTGAAGAGATCTTATTTATGAGACGTTTTATGGTTTTTGATCCTAAAGTTCAAATACTTGGTAATGTTTTTCTTCCTAACAATCCTTTTAAACAAGAACAATACCAAGACATTCAATTTACCGTTTCTCACAAAGGGCTCGAAATATCAAGTCCATATCAAGAGGTTAATGCAGTTGTTACCCAAAATGAACGACCGGATATTGCGATTGGTGGTTTAAAACCACTTATGTTTGGAAAAGAAGAATTAAGGTTTAATCACAATATGAAATCGGCATTTAAAACAGGTAAAGAATTTAGATGGTTTGATATGAGAAGTTTAAGATTTAGAGCTGAAGGGATAAAACATATTCAACAAATTCAAGAGGAAAACCATGTTTATCTTCATTATGACCCCATAAGATCAAACAGAGATTATAGATTCGAAGACGACCTCAATGGAAAGTTCTTAACTGAAACAATTGAAAGTCCACACCCATTTATTGAAGGGGATTATGCATATGTTCATTTTGATTTTAAGGTTCCCGCTAAATTAAAAGACCAAGAAGTTTACATTATAGGTGGTTTTAATGATTGGCAATTGTTGCCTGAGAATAAGATGAGATTTAATGCCAGTAAAGGCACTTATGAAACAACGCTCTTTTTAAAACAAGGATTTTATAATTATACTTTTGCTACTGTAAACGAGACAAGCAAAGTTCCTGATGTTGATTTTACTGATGGTCATTTTTACGACACTGAGAATGATTATACCATTTATCTATATCATCGTCCCTTTGGAGAATTATATGATCAACTTATAGGTATTACTTATCTAAATAGTAGATTGAATAGGTATTAGGAGCAATGATTTAACAATGGGCAATTATTCTCCCAATATATCATCAACAAACATAGATTTTAGACTAGTGGTTTCATTGGGTTTTATTTTTCCTGCTAATAACAATCTAATTTCTCGACGACGTAAACTACCATCATAAAGCTTTTGCTCTTTTTCTGTTTGAGGAATTATTTCTGGAATTTTAACTCTATTCCCATATTTATCTAATGCTACAAAAGTAAAAAAAGCGGTATGCGAAGTAACTTCCGTTTGATCTTGAATATTTTGAATTTTCACTTCGCAAAATACTTCCATGGAAGTATTAAAAGCCCTTGTTACAAAAGATTTAATGATGACTACATCTCCCACTTTAATTGGATGCCTAAATGAGACATTATCTACTCCTGCCGTAACCGAAATACAACCACTATGTTTCATTGCGCTAACACCCGTTGCCACATCCATCCAACTCAATAGGTTACCTCCCATCAAGTTTCCTAACGGATTGGCATGCCCAGGCATAATTAATTCTGTTTGAATATTTAAAGAATCTGAAGGATGTTTGCTTTTCATCTAACTTTTTTAATAATTACAAAGATGTCAAAAGTTGCCTAATATTTAGCTTTAATATAAAAGACACCTATTAGGTGCCTTCTAATGGTGACCCAGAGAGGATTCGAACCCCTAACCCTCAGAGCCGAAATCTGATATTCTATCCAGTTGAACTACTGGGCCATCGAGCACAAATTTAGTGCTTCCTTTTTAACTATTACAATTTATAAATTAAAGCCTGATATCCTCTCGTATAATAGTATTCATATTCCTTTCAGCTAAAGCAGCTATAGTTAAAGCAGGGTTTACCATTCCCGCAGAGCCAGGCAACATACAAGAATCTAAACAATAAAGATTTGAATACCCTTTGAGTCTTCCATATAAGTCGCTGGCTTTTCCTAAAACTATACCTCCCAAAGGGTGATAAGTAAAATCTTTAGAAACACCTCCCTTAATAAAAGTGCTAATTTTTCCTCCATTATCATCATTTAACCTATTTGCCATTGATCTAATGGCTGCCGCTGCTTCATCTCCATCATTATATCCCCAATCTAAGTTTAACTTATCCATTTCTATATTATAAGTAAAACTTGCTCTGGCATCTGTAAGTGGAACACCTACTAATAGCAAAGACCTCGTTTCTATCCCTACCGGAAAAATATCCTGCATAGCAGTTGTTGGTGTTATTGGATTATTCTCATCTGTAATAGTCATAGTTGGAGGACTCGAATGGATATCACCCGTATACTCCTTAAGTGTACTTCTTAAGCAAAAGGCATTTCCATTATGTCCCCATCCCTTGCCTATTTCATTATTGAGATTAGATAATGCTCCAGTATCTCTTGCTTTCAATAATAGCTTATTGCTCCCTACATTCCCTGCACATATAAACAAATATTTGGCAGTAATTACTCTTTCTCTTATTATATTGCCTTGTTCATCAATCACCTCAAAAACTACTTTATAAAGCTGTTGAGTCTTCTCCTCCTCTATCATTCTTGCTTTATGAAGGGTATGTATTTTTAAATTTCCTGTTCCAATCCCCTCGGCAATATAATTCTTATCTAAACTATTTTTAATTCCGTTATTACATCCATAAATCAGTTCTCCCTTAAGTGCTGATTTCTTTATTTCTTTATTTAGCTCTTTTCTCCAAACATTGAAATCATAGAAAGAGTGCGCATAACCTGTTTTAAACCCAGATTTGATTGCATGTTTCTCCGAAATCTGAGAAAACTTATAAAATGAGGATTCAAACAAATCTCTTGGCATTAAAGAAGCGAAAAGCATTTGTCTAACTTTTGGGAACCAAATACTATCCAATTCGCTATAATCTATATTGGGAAACAATCGAGTATTAAAGACCTCCTTTTCAGGTTGTAAAAGGACTCCTCCATTAGCTATAGAACCTCCACCAAGTGCATTCCCTTGATAGATGTTCATATTTTTAAATTCTACCATGTCTAGCACTCCAACGTGCTTCTTTTGAAAAGATAGCTGTGGTCCAAATGGTAAAACAGTTTTTGTTCGCAACCATGTTGATCTATTATCAGGAGGAAGATTCGGAGAAAAGACATTTCCTTTACTATCATCCCAAAATTTACCTTGTTCTGCTAATATAGTTGGAATACCGGCTTCACTTAAACGTAACGCTGCAACAGCCCCACCGAATCCTGATCCAATTACCAAGGCTTCTGTTTGCTCCTCTTCTTGAAGAAGATCTTCCTCCTTACTACACGATAAAAAGTTAATGGATGCACTACCTATAAATCCCGCTTTCAGCAAGGCCATTCTTCCTAGAAAAGCTCTTCGAGAATAGGCCATCATAAATTCAATTATTCTAAGATTTTATCTATTAATATTTCACTTACACCAGTAGTTGAGAATCCACCATCATGAAAGAGGTTTTGCATTGTAACCATTTTTGTGTAATCTGAAAATAATGAGATACAATATTTCGCACAATCTTCGGCACTGGCATTTCCAAGAGGAGATAATTTTTCAGCATATTCAAAAAAAGCATTAAAACCCTTCACTCCTGAACCTGCAGTAGTTACTGTTGGCGATTGACTTATCGAATTAATTCTAACGTTATTTTGGTTACCATAGTGATATCCAAAGCTTCGCACAATAGACTCTAACAAGGCCTTAGCATTTGCCATATCATTGTATCCTGGAAAGGCACGCTGAGCTGCAATGTATGAGAGCGCTATGACCGACCCCCATTCATTAATGGCATCTTTTTCCATACAAACTTGTAAAACCTTGTGCAATGAAAGTGCAGAAATGTCCAACGTTTTTTGAAAAAACTCATATTTCGTATTGGTATATGGTTTTTTCTTACGCACGTTTGGTGACATCCCTATAGAATGCAGAATAAAATCAACGCCTCCAAACTTTGCCTTAGTCTTATCGATAAGCTGTTCTATATCATCTAAAGAAGTGGCATCTGCAGCAATTACTTCGGCATCACATTGAATTCCAAGTTCATTTATCTTCCCAAAACGAAGCGCAACAGGCGCATTAGTTAAAATAAATTCAGCTCCTTCTTTCTTTGCTTCAATAGCTACTTTCCAAGCAATGGAACTTTCGTCTAAAGCACCAAAAATAATTCCTTTCTTTCCTTCCAATAATTTCATAGGATGTAAATTTAGTGAAAGAAATTCAAGGGAAGAATATTCCGATCAATGAGTAAATAATTTTGATTAATGATTAATAAATCCACAATAAAACATTGCTCAATTAAAACCAATTGAATACATAGTAAGTATTTTTTAAGCAGAAGTCTTATTTTACTTTTATGAAGTTTGGACTAATTATTGCTAATTTAAATGTGTTATTCTGTATATAATGAACGTAAGATGAGAAACTTTATATTACTTTTCTTCTTGACATCTATCTTTCAATTAAATGCTCAAAAACCTAATTGGGGTGATTTTAAAATAAATCCAAGTTCTGTAAAAGATGAGTTTACGCTACAATTTGATTGGTTGAGAGAAAATATGTTTGTAAAAATTAGCGATGACGGTTATACTTTTACCATAGGTGGAGATGATATTCAAGCTGAATACAAATATATAATAGATGAAAAAGTTTTTAAGCTCCAGTCAGTTCCTAAAGGTCAGGCTTATATGAATAACAAGATCTTTCAAGAACATAAAGAAAAGGGATTTCCAATCATTGGAACGGATATGCAAGCCTTAAGATACTTTGTAATTGGTTTTGAAAACACTATTAATGATGTTTACCAATTGAATCAATCAAGTAAGAATGGCTTTAAAGATGAAGGCTACTCCAATGGATATGGAGTTGAATTATATGGGAATGGCAATGCTTATATTGGTGCATTTAAAGCTGCCAACCGAGAGGGAAAAGGTCGCTATATATTAGTACAGAAAGATGGGTGGCAAATTATGGATGGTAATTTTAAAAATGGTGTTCAACATGGAGCATTCATCGTCAATTATAGTGATCAATCTAAAGGCCATGGCAGATTTGTGAATGGGAAAGTAGATGGCATCTGGCGTTACAAATACGTAGATGGAAGTCTGAAGAAAAATAGTTTTAACAATGGTGCTTTTGTAAAGGAAATTAAGACCGAAGATAACTTACACAGCCAATTGACTAAAGATAAAGATTTGACTATTCAATTTATTGAGGATATAAAAATCTACAATTCATCACCAAAGACAGAGCTCAAAACATTTAGATTTTATGAAGATGATTTAAAGGGTTACACCTTTAGTTTTCCATATAGCATGGGCTTAGGAGGGGGAGCACATAAATATAAATCTGAGTTAATCGAAGTAGAGGAAGATCCAGAGCAAAGAGTAGAAACTTTTGAGCATTATTTTAAGCATCAAGATGGAAAAAGCTCATTTAAAGTAATCTTTTTTAAAACTCCACAAAAGATCAATAATATGGATTACCGTATTGTAATTCATTTAGATAGTGAGGATTTTGAGCGTAAATTCTATCTTCAATAATTTAACATTATTGAAGATTCAGATAATTAACAACTCACTAACTAATATATCCATAACAAAACATCTGACTCATTTTTAAGTAAATTATCAATTGCTTTCATCAATTCATTTGATACGGCCGGGCATCCCCATCCCTCAGGTGTTCCTTTTGGAAAAGTTTCTTCGCTTAAAACCATGTCCCATGAATGTAATACGATTAGTCTATCAAATGCATTATTATTCGACGGATCTATGCCGTGTAATTTATAATTCACATTAATACCCCAAGAGCTATACCCGCGTTTTCCTATTTTGTATCTCCCTAAAGAAGAACAATGGCTATCATGTTCATTACTAAAAGTTGGATTTGTCTTAGATAAATCTCCACTCCAATCACCATCACAACAACCATGACTAACCAAACCTTTTAACAATATAGAATCACTATTAAAATCCCAAACAAAGAATCGGTCTTTCCCTGAATGGATTTGCATATCAACCAAAATACAATATGAAGTATTAAGGCTATTATTCACACAATATTTATAAGCACTATTGGTATATCCCTCTAATCTATGACTAACGATGTTATCATGATTAAATGGCAATAAAAAGGGAAATAGAATAATTAAAAGATGAATATGCACAGTTTATAGTACGACGGTATTTATCCTTTAGTATGCTATTGTTTAAGAAACTTATTCAGTATTTTAAATCAGTCCGTAAAGGGACCCTCCCTTCTCCCCTAATCTATCAACATGTTTTTCTATCTCGGGATCCTTTTCTAATGTTGGCGCATGATGCGGTTTAATTCGCGCATCTATAATTAACGATCCTCGGCACCCCCAATGCTTGTGTTCAATAAATGAATCAATTCCATGTATATCATGGGATGGATTACTTCTAGTAAAGGTCGCCCAAAGAAAGTTTTTAACATTCGCTGCAACAAAATCAGCATCATCACATAAAATGATTACAGCAATATCATCGATTGCATCATCCCAAGCATCATTGATTAATTCTATTTCCTTTTTTGTTGACGACTCGCTTTCGAACGCAGGCATTGAAACCCCAATAACACCGTCCATAATTAACCTGATAGTACTACAAAAGTCTGGCAGCTTTAAACTATTACTTATTTCTTTTGCTAACGTTCTACGTTTATCTCCGGCCGCTGCTATGACAACCTTTGAACCGCTATTTAAATCTGTACCTGAATAATCTAGTGTATCAATTGTCGTTTTAGTATAAAAATGTACATCTCTTGTCCAATCAACGCGTTCTAAAATATATTTAAGAAACTCAATCTCATTATGTATATCGAGTTGTTCATTATCCTCTTTAGCTGCAATAATTAGATATTTAGCTAAAGACATTTGTCCAAATCCCAATATATGATTGGCAATGGTTAATATTTCCTGGGGACGCTTATCTTCATAATAAGGCGTATAGCGTTCACTTCCTATTGCCAAAAGCAAAGGATGTACACCAGCAGCATCTACAGCATGTACGGCATGCAGCCCCGGAATCTCAGAAGGAATGACAGCACCCGTAATATCGTGTATGAGATGGCCAAAACTAGTGTCTTCCTGAGGGGGACGCCCCACGACAGTAAAGGGCCAAATAGCATCTTTCTTATATAACACCTTAGAAACTTTCATTAATGGAAAATCGTGTGTCAAGCTATAATACCCTAAATGATCTCCAAAAGGACCTTCAGGTTTATTCTGATTCGGACAAACCTCTCCACAAATAACAAAGTCCGCATCTGACGCAATGCAAAATCCATCCTCATAATAATAACGAAAGCGCCTCCCTCCTAATGCACCAGCAAAAGTCAATTCAGAAAGTCCTTCAGGCAAAGGCATCACTGCTGAAAAAGGTATAGAAGGTGGTCCTCCAATAAAAATACTCACTTTTAGTGGTATATCTTTTTGATTGCATTTTGTTTGATGCACACCAATTCCTCGATGCAATTGATAATGCAATCCTATTTCTTCATCTAAAACATAGTCATTACCTGATAATTGAATTCTATACATTCCAAGATTACTTTTCATTACTCCTGGATTATCAATATCTTCTGTATATACTGCTGGCAAGGTTACAAAAGGTCCACCATCTTTGGGCCAACACTGAATTAAAGGCAAATCTGATATTTTCCCTTCCAAGAACTGCTTATTTTTCCGCGTTTTTTTTGGTAACGCTTTATATGCGGCCCAACCTGTTTTAAGATAAGAAAATGGTTGTTTTATGGCTTTCATTGGATCCCCCTTAAGGGCTACCATCTTTTTTACATTTCCCAACGTTGATCGAAAAAGAAACTGGCTACGCTCTATGGAGCCAAATAAATTAGAAACTGCTTTAAACTTACTTCCTTTTACATTTTCGTATAAAATTGCCGGCCCTCCTTTCTCAAAAACCCTTAAATGAATGGAAGCCATCTCCAAGTAAGGATCTACCTCCTCCTTAATTCGAATGAGGTGCCCATTCTTTTCTAAATCATTGAGGCATTGTTGTAAAGATTTGTAATTCATTTCTTCTCTATAATCAACATTAATCTTGTCGGATTGTTCTTCATATAATTAAAAAAAACATCTATACCGCGCCATAACTTAAACGATAAAAAACTTAATAATAGAGATAATTTTGTTTTATGAAAATACTTATTCCCAAATTGCTTCTGTCTCCAAAAACGCACTTGGGAAGGAATAAATTCTGCAATATTATCTTTATTGAAGGTGTGCAAATGTGCATGAGACGGAGTTGATTTATTACAATGTACACACAAATGATATTCAATTCGTTCATTATAAGGTGTCGTAATAATAATTTTTCCTCCTGGTTTCAAAACTCGGTATAAAGATTCAATAAAAAGTTTAGGATCATAAACATGCTCCATCACTTCTGATGCAATAATGCAATCAATCGTATTACTTTTCATAGGTAAATGGTACGCATCTGCAACTAAACCCTGATGACTTTCGCTCGAATATTTTTGCAACACCTTTATTACGTTTGATCTTGAAATGTCCATCGAAATTACTTTATGCCCTTTGGACAGCATTCTTGAGGATAGCCAACCGTTACCGCACCCAACATCTAAAACAATAGATGCGCTTGATGAAATTTCTTCTTCGATTGTGTCATGTAATCGATGTATTTCATCCTTAGTGATTTTATTTTCATGAGGCTTAAAATAATCATAGTTGTTTGAATCCTTAATGTAATGATCGACATATTTAAAGACCGTATCATATTGTTTGTGCAATGTTGATTTGGCTGAAACCTGCTCATCAAAAAAAGCAAATATTTCTTGGTTAGATTTCCTAACTATTTCTTTACCAAATAGTACATTTTTGTCAAGTATATCTTTAAAAAAAGGTTTCATTGAACAAATGCGTTCATTTGTTATTCTCGAACTGAGCCTTAAGTTTATTCAAAATATCAATAGCTGCCTTAGAGATAACTGTTCCTGGTCCAAAAACACCTACGACTCCAGCATCAAATAAAAAGTCATAATCTTGCTTTGGAATAACTCCACCACAAATAACCATAATATCCTTTCTCCCAATTTTTTTCAATTCACTGATTAATTGAGGAACTAAAGTTTTGTGTCCGGCTGCCAAACTGGAAACACCAACAAAATGCACATCATTTTCAGCTGCTTGCATTGCTACTTCTTCTGGTGTTTGAAACAGGGGCCCAATATCAACATCAAAACCTAAATCCGCGAAACCTGTTGCAATTACTTTAGCACCTCTATCGTGACCATCTTGCCCAATTTTAGCAACCAATATACGTGGCCGACGACCAATCTTTTCGGCTAACTCATCTGAAAGGTTTTGAGCTTCTTTAAATGTTTCGTCTTTATTCACTTGAGACGAATATACACCTGAAATTGCTCTTATCACAGCTTTATATCGACCAAATACATTCTCAAGAGCCATGGAAATTTCGCCCAATGTAGCCCTATGCCTTGCTGCGACAACCGCTAATTCAAGGAGATTACCTTTATTCTCTTTAGCTGCCTTCTCAATATTTGATAGGGCTAGCTGAACTTCTTTATTATTTCTTGTTCTTTTTAATTCTGCTAATCGATTAAGTTGGCTATTTCTGACCGCTGTATTATCCACTTCCAAAATTTCAATGTCTGTTTCATCATCAGTTTCATACGCATTGACTCCAACTATCACTTCTCTATTACTATCTATTCTCGCTTGTTTTCTTGCTGAAGACTCTTCAATTCTCATCTTAGGTAATCCCGCTTCAATGGCCTTTACCATCCCTCCCATTGCTTCTACTTCTTGAATATGCATCCATGCCTTCTGAGCTATTTGCTCTGTCAAATATTCCACATAGTATGATCCCCCCCATGGGTCAACCGTTCTAGTAATCTCAGTTTCTTTTTGTAAAAAGATCTGTGTGTTACGTGCAATTTTTGCAGAAAAGTCTGTTGGAAGCGCTATTGCTTCATCTAAAGCATTGGTGTGTAAAGATTGTGTACCTCCAAAAGTAGCCGCCATTGCCTCAATGCATGTACGCGCAACATTATTAAACGGATCTTGCTCTGTTAAACTCCATCCTGATGTTTGACAATGTGTTCTTAAAGCCATGGATTTAGGGTTTTTAGGATTGAATTGCTTTACAATCTTAGCCCAAAGCATTCTTGCAGCTCTTAATTTTGCAATTTCAACAAAATGATTCATTCCAATCGCCCAGAAAAAAGACAGGCGTGGGGCAAAATCATCGATCTCAAGTCCAGACTCGATTCCTGTTCTAATATACTCTAAACCATCTGCCAAGGTATAAGCCAATTCCAAGTCTGGTGTTGCTCCGGCTTCCTGCATATGATACCCACTAATGCTGATTGAATTAAATTTCGGCATGTAATTAGCCGTGTATTTGAAAATATCTGAAATGATTCTCATGGAAGGCGCAGGAGGATAGATATATGTATTACGCACCATAAACTCCTTAAGAATATCATTTTGAATGGTTCCACTTAATAAGTGTTGCTCAACGCCCTGTTCTTCAGCAGCTACAATATAAAATGCCATAATAGGAAGTACTGCCCCATTCATTGTCATTGAAACAGAGATCTTATCCAATGGAATTTCATTGAACAAGACTTTCATATCCTCCACAGTATCTATAGCCACACCGGCCATTCCTACATCGCCGGTTACACGTTTATGATCTGAATCGTACCCTCGATGCGTGGGAAGGTCAAACGCAACAGAAAGGCCTTTTTGTCCCGCTTTTAAATTTCTTTTATAGAAAGCATTAGATGCTTCTGCAGTGGAAAACCCAGCATATTGTCTTATTGTCCATGGACGCATCACATACATTGAATTGTAAGGTCCTCTTAAAAAAGGTGCCTTTCCTGAACCAAAACCCAAGTGTTTCAATTTGGAGTTATCTTCTTCGGTATATAGAGATTTAATATTTATTTGCTCTGGAGAAGACCACACTGAAAAAATAGTTGATTTATTACAACTAGCAATTTTTACTAATCTTTCATTAAAGTTAATCTTAGAAAAGTCCTTTTTCATGGTGCTTTAAAAATACATTATTTTAGTTTACAATAAATTAAGGAAGTTTGAATTATTAGTAATACTTTAATTTGATCATATATCTAACTTCATAAAAAGTGCTTTGTTATTATGTCATCTATCTATCAAAAAATATTTGCCCATTCGTATGATTCTATAATGGCCTCCGTAGAAGTAAAATTATCTAAAAGACGACAAGATTTACTTTCTCCTCTAGTAGGAAATATCTTAGATGTTGGCGGAGGAACAGGAATTAATCTTAAGTTTTATAATTCTGAAGTAGATATCCTACTTATAGACCCTTCTAAGGAAATGATTCGTAAAGCCTCTAAAAAGTTTGAATCTAAAACTAATGTGACCTTCATAGAATGCGGAGTTAATGATGAGGCATTAAAATTAAGATTAAAACAAAAAAGTTTGGACTACATCGTGTGTACATTGGTTTTATGTACAATCCCTGATCCAAATATAGCATTACTCAATTTTAAGAAGTGGCTCAAACCAAATGGAAGGTTAATTGTTTTAGAGCACATCCACCATAATCATGCAATTCATGCCAAGTGGCAAAATGCAATTAATCCAATTTGGAATAAGATTGGTGAAGGGTGCAATCTAAATCGAAAAACGGACACTCTTATAAAACAAAACGGGTTTAAAGTTGAAAAAGAAGCATATTTTGGTTCGTGGATTCAGTTTTATCAAGCGATATTCTCTTTGAATATAAAAGATTAGATTTCCTCTATTTGCTAATTTGTTCTATTACCTTTATTGCTTGATTAGCGTCAATATGAAAATTATTAAAAACAACCTTCCCTTCTTTATTTATGATGATGACCCATGGCGTTCCACCTGTTTTATAATTGCGCATTAAATTAGGATACCTGGAATAAGCATTTCCATTATCATGGCCAAATGGGATTTTTAGATTATAATCCAGTTGAGTTTTCCGCAACTTATCAAAAGTATTCGTATGATGTCCTTCAAAAACTGTTTGAACACTAAAAAAAACGACATCTTCATTTTCCTGAAAGTGTTCTTTCACTTTTTTTAAAGTAGGAAAACCACGGCTATGACAACCAGGACACCAACTCTGAAACGCTAACAGATAAATAATTTTCCCTTTATAATCGTCTATTTCTATGGGTGTTGTCTTATTTCCATATTCATCTATCCATTCATCAACTTCCCATTTTGGAGCCTGCTGACCAAGGACTCCATATTTTCTATTTGGTTGTGCCACAACTGTAAAAACAATTAGATTAAATACTAAAAAAGAAAGCCCTCTTCTAGCCATAAGACCATAACGACTCTATCAATGGTTTAGTTCACTAACTATTAAAAGTGCTTAAAATTCGACTCTTAGATTAGTATGCTTTTGCAAATAACACCCTTTGTATAGAAGGTTTTCCAGTTAGAACGCATTTCCCCTCTTCTCCTTTATTTTCTAAAGGAATACATCTAATTGTTGCTTTTGTAAGTTGTTGAATTTTTTCTTCGGTTTCACCAGAGCCATCCCAATGTGCGGCAATAAAACCACCTTTATTATTTAAAACCTCTTTAAACTCATCAAAAGAATCTACCTCTGTTATATGATTATCTCTATGTTCCAAGGCTTTATTAAACATATTTTGATGAATATTATCCAATAAATCGTCAATTGTATTTTCGATTCCTTTAATAGACACCGTCCACTTTTCTTTAGTATCTCTACGAGCTAGTTCTACATTGTCATTTTCTAAATCTCGAGGTCCCAATACCATTCTTATAGGATACCCCTTCATCTCATATTCGGCAAATTTAAATCCAGCTCTTTTTGTTTCATCAGTATCAATTTGAACTCTAATACCTTTTTTCCTCAACAAATCTGCTATTTCATTTGTTTTAACTAAAAGCCTGTTGTTTAATTCTTCATCTTTTTTGCGTAAAAATGGGATTATAACTACTTGGTATGGTGCTATTTTTGGAGGAAGCACAAGTCCTTGATCATCAGAATGTGTCATAATCAAAGCCCCAATCAATCGAGTGGTTACTCCCCAAGAAGTTGCCCAAACATACTCTTCTTTATTTTCTTTTGTCAGATATTTTACATCAAAAGCCTTTGCAAAGTTTTGTCCTAAGAAATGCGAAGTACCCGCCTGTAAAGCCTTCCCATCTTGCATTAATGCCTCAATGCAATATGTTTCTTCTGCCCCAGCAAATCGCTCATTTTCCGTTTTTACACCTTTGATTACCGGCATTGCCATAAATTCTTCTGCGAAGTAGGTGTAGACATCTAGCATTTTTTCTGCTTCTTCAATAGCTTCTTCTTTATTGGCATGTGCCGTGTGTCCCTCTTGCCATAAAAATTCGGCCGTTCGTAAAAAGAGCCTTGTACGCATTTCCCATCTTACCACATTAGCCCATTGATTTATCAAAAGAGGAAGATCTCTATAAGATTGAATCCAATTTTTATAACTATCCCAAATAATTGTTTCTGAAGTAGGACGCACAATAAGCTCCTCTTCCAATTTAGCTTCAGGATCGACAATTACACCTTTCCCTTCGGGATCATTTTTTAATCTATAATGGGTAACCACTGCACATTCCTTGGCAAAACCTTCTACGTGAGCAGCTTCTTTGCTTAAAAAACTCTTAGGAATAAAAAGTGGAAAGTAAGCATTTACATGTCCTGTTTCTTTAAACATTCTATCTAAGGCCTCCTTCATGTTTTCCCACAATGTAAAACCATAAGGCTTAATTACCATGCACCCCCTGACCGGAGAATGATCAGCCAATCCCCCTTTTAAAACTAAATCATTATACCATTGAGAATAATCTTCTGCTCTTGATGTAATTTCTTTACTCATATTAGACTTTGGAATAATTTTTGGATTAAATTTAAAGCACAAAGATAATAATTAGCTTAGTCTGACTTTATATATATAGGTATGTATGTGTTTAACAAATGGTTATTTGCAATCTCTATCCTGATTTTAACAGGATGTACGAGTAGTTACTATGCCACTTCAGGTAGCAATGATGATGTTTACGATCAAGAATATACCTATGTTGATATAGAAAGTAATGCAAAAACATTTCCTAGAAATCAAAGACAATTTGACAATCGCTATGATGAAGACGAGTATAATAGTTACAGGCAGGACAATTATGAAAGAAATTATGATTATCCAGGGGTAAGTCGATATGATTATCCTAGATACAATTCTAATTACAACTATCCATTTTATTCTCCTTATGATGATTATGTAAGATGGTCTTCTAGTTATTATGGTAACCTATACGATCCTTTTATAAATAGTTACTATGATCCATATTATTACAATAGGCATAATAACTTTTATAACGACCCTTATTATTATGGAAACTATTACAATGGTTATCAAGGGTATTACAATCCTTATTGTCCTCCTAATTACGGTTCTACAAGCATTATAAATGAATCAAGTCAGAATAATGTCATTAGGTCTCCTAGAAGTAATGTTTATACCAATACTTTGCCTACAAAACCAAATATTATTATTGAACCTTCTAATACAAAGCAAGAGGTAAAATCTGCCTTGGAAAAAGGGTCTTCCTATAAAACAAAAAGTGGCATAACTATTAAGAAAACAACCAAGCCTACTCTAAATAACTCATCACAATATAGAAGCACTCCAAAACCACAAAATCAACCTAATAAATACTACCAAATCAGAAATAATAGCACTAACAATTCAGTAAAAAATCCTGGTGGAAATTATCAAAGTAAATCAAAAGGTTCCAGTAACTCTGGTATAACTATCTCGAGAAGCAAAAATGATTAGAAGGCTTCTTTTCACATCATTTATCAGTTGTTTTGCTTCTCTGTTGAGCATAGCCCAATCAGATGTAGATGCTTTAAGATTTTCAACAAATAACATCACTCCTACTGCTAGAAGTATCGGAGTAAGTAATGCTTTCAATAGTGTCGGAGCTGATCAAGCTTCTGCCGTTCTAAATCCAGCAGGCATAGCAAGATATAAAACCACCGAATTCATAATTACCCCAAGTGTTACATTTAATAATTCTAAATCTAATTACTTTAATAATCCATCGGAACAAACGAAGGCAAGTTTTGCAATAACAAATTTTGGCATTGTACTTGGCGGAAAGTACTTGGTAGATAGATTTGAGAAATTCAAAGGCCTAAATATTGCTATAGTTTATTCTAAATTAAATACGTTTAATGAAAGATTTACTGTTTCTGCAACAAATGATCAAAATTCACTTCTTGATAAATTCTCAGAAATTTTAGATGGAGTTTCTGAAGAATCTGCTGCTAATGATTTTGCTTTTAACTCCTCATTAGCTTTTTTATCAGAAATCATTATCCCTATTGGCAACAATCAATATCAAGGATTAACCAATGGTTTCTCCATAGATCAAGAAATTAGTGTTGAGAGGTCTGGAAGCAGCAATGAACTAACTGCAGCATTTGCTGGAAATATTAACAACAAACTATATGTTGGGTTTGCATTTGGACTACCTATTCTACGATTCAATTCCTTAATTCAATATAACGAAATTGATACTCAAAACTTATTAGACACCTTAAACAGGTTTTCCTTTTCTGACAATTATAAAACTTCTGGATTTGGTTTAACCTCGCGGTTCGGTATTATTTACACCCCTATTAACAGCTTTCGCTTAGGATTCAATTTTCAAACTCCTATACTATGGTTATTGGATGATGAATTCAACACTACTTTAACCTCTGACTTTGAATCGTTCACTATTGAAGCCTCTTCTCCTGCTGGCGTTTTTGATTACAAATTAAAAACACCTCTTAAGTTTAATATAGGTGCTTCTTACATTATAAAAAAAAGGGGATTTATTTCTTTCGACTATGAATTAACAGCTCCCAATAAAAGTGAATATAAATTTGATGGCGATGACGACGCAAGTAGCGTTAATAACGACATCAGCTCAAAATACAAACCAATATCAACAATAAGAGGGGGTGTTGAAATGACCTATAAAATGATGCGATTTAGAAGTGGAATAAGTTATAAAACTTCACCTTTTAAATCTTCATTTGAACCAGAAAATGTAAAAACAAATCAATTATCTTTTTCGGGTGGATTAGGGTTTCGATACAAAAAGTTTTTCTTGGATTTAGCTTATCAAAGGATTAAAACCGGAGCGTTATTTGTTCCTTATATTTTAGATAGCGATCCAGCTTCATCCCCTTCCGTTAATATGGATATACATAAAAACGCCTTTTTTATTTCGTTAGGTTATAAACTGTAATTATCTTTATATCTGATAAACATCCTGTTGACTTTGTTATTGTCAAGTAAAACAAATGAGCCAATTGCTCATAACTTGATGACTCAACTACTGATCATATAAAATCGCTAAGTAAATTCGAAAGAATAAGTCATTCTTTGTTTGAGAACAATGGTGTATATACCGTATAACGAAAAAAGAAGAAAGCTCATCGAAAATACTATGTTAATAGGAATAAAAATTGGATATTAAATTCATAAGCATAACTAATAGGACATTACTCCGCTATGTGTTACCAACCCCAAAATAAACACAATGTGGATAAGTGTTTATAATTAACAAATAGAACAAAAATATATTTGATAAAGCATAAACACTTGATTTAAAGTTTAATACTAAATATCATTTGTAGCGATAAATAAAGTTTTTAAAAATTGAATACGAAAGACATTAACATAATAAATCATTTTACTAACAAATAATGTTGATATGGCAAGTTTAATGAAAACATTCTTATTAGTTTTAATTATAAGTTCGAGTATTAATTCGAAAGCATCTATTAATACCTCGTTGCTTGAAGGAAATACTTGGAAGTTTCACTATGCTTTCAAGCCTACTGAAATGAAAATACTTAATAAAGCTTCAGAAGATAATTATACATACATCAAATTTATTGATCACAATACATTCTCATTAGTTTCAAATGATTATGCGCATACGGGAATCTGGTCTATAAAGGCAAGTGACAATGGTACTGCTCATAAAATAATATTCAATTTTGAGAGTAGTGAAGAATGGAGTATTAATTATTTAAACAAAAATAATTTTGTTATTCACGATAAAAATGAAGAAGGGCTAATTGAATATCACTTTCAACCTGCAAGTAGTGAAAAAGATATGCGCTTTTTTGCTTTAAAATTGGACGAACATATCCAGTACCTACAAAAAATCTATAATGAAATTCAAATTATTGATGAAGATGAGTTGGCTGAGATAGAACTCATAAATACTATTGATAGAATTAGAGCACTTGACGGAAATAAAATTACATCGTTAGAAGAAAAAGTCGATGTTTTGGCTGAAGAATTAGCAACAATAAAGAAAGGACGTATTTTTAAAAGACTTATAGCTAAAAGAAAAATCAAATATGCCCCACCGGCTCCTGATCATGCTCTTATTAACAAAAGATTAGAGTTTGTTGGATTAAATGGGAATGATGTTTTAACTAGTGATCCTATTTATAAATACCTTGCTCCTACTAAATTAACATCTGCACAAAAAAATGACTATATAGAGATTTATGTTAGTGGTGGTGGATTTAAAAGCGGAGTTAATCCTATACTAAGAGATGAGATTACAATTGATAATACAGGATTTATTCAAAAGCTATATAAATCTAAGCTTGGTGGAGAAAAATCTTATGAGAAACATGTAACAAAAGAAGAGCTTGTTGATTTAGCAAATGAAATTTTAAACTTAGGTTTTTTCGATCTAGAAGATAGTTATGAGTGTCATGAGGGTAATGAAAGATGTTTTAATGCCTTTGCATTTGGTCCTAAACCAAATCCTTTGAAAATGGTTATTTCTATTGGACAATATCGACATATTGTATCCATTCCTCTTTTTGCTCCAGGCATGGATAATAATCTTTTAGATTATCCTAAAAATGTAGAAAAAATAATGAATACTATACAAGAATTTGCCTCTCTTTAGTTGGTACCTTTTGACTAGCTAAAAATTAAGCAACCTCTCTTAAAGAGAGGTTGTTTAATTTTAAGACATAATGAATAATTCAAAAAACAATATCAACCATATTTATACTCAATTAAAAAAAGGAGATAGAATTGCTCTCGGAAAGGCAATTACCCTAGTTGAAAGTAATAGGCAAGATGATCAAGCCAATGCAATAGACTTACTTAATTTATGTAAGGATAGTCTAAATAAATCTTTTCGAATTGGAGTTACCGGATCACCAGGAGTTGGAAAAAGTACCTTTATCAATACATTTGTTCAGCATCTAACTCAATCCAATAATAAACGAGTTGCTGTTCTGACTATTGATCCATCGAGTCAAAAAAGTAAGGGAAGCATATTAGGAGATAAAACAAGAATGGAAGATATTGCTTCCAATGAAAAGGTATTCATTAGACCTTCTTCTTCAGGAAATACATTAGGAGGTGTTGCGCTTAAAACCAGAGAAGCCATACTAATTTGTGAAGCAGCAGGATATGACTACATTATTGTTGAAACAGTAGGTGTAGGACAATCTGAAATAAGTATAAAAGATATGGTTGATTTTGTATTTCTTTTAGTTCTACCAACAGCAGGTGACGAACTCCAAGGAATCAAAAGGGGAATTATGGAAAGCTTAGATAGTTTAATTATACATAAATCCGATGGAGATCTTAAGCAATTTGCAAAAGAAGCAAAATCTAAATATTCAAATGCATTACACTATTTTGAATTTCCTGAGAGTGGTTTCCTTCCTGAAATATTAACTTGCTCTTCTATTGAAAAGACTGGTTTTGAAGAGATTATAAAGACTATAAGTGATTACAAGCATGTAACTCTATCCAATGGCTTTTTAAAAGAGAAACAAAGAAGTCAATTATTACTTTGGTTCAAGGAACATCTTAATCATGCACTAATAAGACAACTTAATGAGAAAAAAGGAGCTCTAAATATTATAAAATCTGCAGAAGATGCTGTTATAAATAAAAAAATACTCCCTGTAAAAGCTTCGGAGGAAATTGTAAACCGTTTGCTAAATGAGTAAACCTTTTTACTTTAAGCAATTTCTCATATACCAAAATGAAAACGTTTTTAAAGTGGGTACCGATGGTGTATTGCTGGGTGCATGGACTGAATTTTATAAAGCAAAAAACATACTTGATGTAGGAACTGGTACAGGCTTAATTGCATTGATGGCGGCACAAAAAAATAAAAGCGCTAAAATAACTACCATTGAAAAAAATACTGCCGCTGCTAACATTGCAAAGAAAAACTTTGAAATCTCAAAATGGAAAGAGCGAATAACACCATTGAATATTTCATTAAAGCAATTACTAATTACTAATTCATCAATAAAATTTGACGTTATCGTATGTAACCCACCTTATTTTATCGGAAGTACTCCTTCAAAATCAGAAGTATTAAAAAAAGCAAAGCATGTTGAAGGAGACTTCTTTATAAATTTAATTTTTGCTGCGAAGAAGTACTTATCGCATAAAGGTACTTTGAATGTCATTTTACCTATCGTAGAAGGAGATTTGTTTGAGAAAAAGGCAAAAGAGCATAAACTTTATATTCAAAGGAAAACGCATGTAATTCCAAAAAAAGGGAAACCTGTTGAAAGGGTATTAATAGAGTTTTCTAAAACGTTTTTTAATAAGCAAAAAGCGAATCAATTAATCATTCAGAATGAAGAAAGAAATAACTTCACTCAGGCATATATTTCGCTTACCAAAGACTTTTATACAATAATGTAGATAAGATCTACACCATCTATTTCTTTAAATCCTCAATATCGTCACGATCTTTTAGCTTTTTATCCTCTACCTTTTGATTGAGAAATTTATTTAATTTCTCAATAGGAACAGATGATTTTATCTCACCAAATTGGCTAATATTAATATCAAAACCATCTAGTTCTTCATGCACACTAGGCCTTTTCTTTTCTTTTTCTTTTGACATATTAACTAATTATACTTATTGCTATCGTATAAACATAAAAAAATGCTACTATAGTTCCTGCTTAAGAGAAGAAAATTGACTAATACAATTGCTAACCCTATCCAAGACTTCTTCTTTGCCCATCATTTCTGCTAACTCAAAAATGGGTGGTCCTCCAGCTTCCCCACTAATCATAACTCGAAAAACTTGCAAAACATCACCAAATCCTAGATTATGCTTTTCCATAATCTTTTTAGAAACTATCTCAATTTCCGAAGAAGACCAACAATCAATGTTTTCCATATCCTTCAATAACTCTTCAAAAACGGGTATTCGCTCTTCCTTCCATTTTTTCTTGAGAACCTTTCTATTGTATGTCTTTGGTAATTCAAACATGTAATAACCTTGCTCTAAAAGGTCAGGCAAAAAAGTAGCACGATCTTTAAAAAGAGAGATATATTTCAATAAGTAATCCTCTTTCTTATCAATTCCTGCTTGCTCAAAAGAGGATTTTAACAATTCAAGTAATTGCTTATCCGATTTTTTTCGTAAAAACTGCTGATTGTACCATTTTGCCTTATCAAAATCAAACTTTGCTCCCGATTTTCCAATTCTTTCCAAAGAGAAAGCATTTATCAATTCTTCTTTTGGGAATACTTCCTGCTCCGTTCCCGGATTCCATCCCAAAAATGCCAACATATTGATAAATGCCTCTGGGAAAAAACCGCGTTCTTTATAACCAGAGGACATTTCTCCAGTTTCAGGGTTTTTCCAATCTAAAGAAAACACGGGAAATCCTAGTCTATCTCCATCCCTTTTACTTAATTTCCCATTTCCATCAGGTTTTAAAATCAAAGGTAGATGAGCAAATTGTGGCATAACATCTTCCCATCCCAAAAATTTATATAGCAATACATGAATTGGAGTTGATGGTAGCCACTCCTCACCTCTTATAACATGACTTATCTCCATTAAATAATCATCTACTACATTTGCCAGATGGTATGTAGGCATCCCATCAGCTTTAAAAATAACCTTGTCATCAATCTGAGCACTATTAAACACAACCCATCCTCTAATTACATCATTGATCTTTATTTCTTCATTTCTAGGAACCTTTATTCTAATCACATATGGTTCTCCACTTTGAATACGTTCATTAACTTCATCAACCGAAAGAGATGTAGAATTTTTCATGTATTGACGTGTAATACCATTGTACTGCCAACCTGGTAATCCTTGTTTCTTTGCCTTCTCGCGCTCGTTAGTCAATTCCTCAGGTGTATCAAAAGCATAATATGCTAAGTCATTAGCCACTAACTGGTCAGCATATTGTTTGTACAAATGTTTACGTTCCGATTGCTTATAGGGTCCATATTTCCCACCGATTCCGACACCTTCATCTAGGTCTAGCCCTGCCCAATCTAATGTATCTATAATGTATTGTTCCGCCCCTTCAACATACCTTGTTTGATCGGTATCTTCAATCCGTAATAAAAACTTACCGCCTAGCTTACGAGCAAATAAGTAATTATACAATGCGGTACGAACGCCGCCAATATGAAGTGGCCCTGTTGGGCTGGGTGCAAATCGAACACGAACTTCTTCTCTCATCAATTATGATATTTACCTCAAAAATATGCAATTGAAGATTTAGAAGATTAATAATTACAACACATATGTTAAACCTTAAAAACTTAATAACTTTACATTCTGAGTTTATGATTGTATGTATTTAAACGCTATACCCAATTTTATTCAGTCACTTTTTAATGATTTGATCTGGTCTATACCTTCAAAACATGAAGTATTTATCACATTTGATGATGGACCAACATTAGAAGGGACTGAAGTTATTCTCAACATTTTAGAGCAATATGAGGCTAAAGCAACTTTTTTTTGTCTTGGAGAACACATAAAAATGTTTCCAAAAAATTTCCAATTAATAGCAAAAAGTGGGCACGGAGTAGGTAACCATGGATTTAAACACTTAAATGGTTGGACGACTAACTCTGAGACGTATATTGAAAACACTATAGAGGGATACAATACTTCCAAGTCAAAATTATTTCGTCCTCCCTATGGAAAAATTACCCCTATTCAGATCGCAAAGCTCAAAAAACAATTTAAGATTGTAATGTGGGATATCTTTCCAGGAGATTTTGATGAATCTGTTTCTCAAGAAGATTGTCTAAACAAAATTATAAAGCACCTTACTCCTGGCTCAATTATAGTTTTACACGACAATAAACAAAGCATTGAAAAAGTAAAATATATTTTACCAAAACTGCTAAATCATCTTAAAAAGGTTAATCTAAAAACTGGTGTGATCCAATAAATATGTTAATTGATACCCACGCACATTTATTTTTAAAAGACTTTAATGCTGACATCGAACAGGTTGTTAATAGGTGC
This sequence comes from Chitinophagales bacterium, assembly GCA_965216955.1. Lineage (GTDB taxonomy): Bacteria > Bacteroidota > Bacteroidia > Chitinophagales > JADIYW01 > CBDCGV01. The sequence continues at coordinate 79,495 of CBDCGV010000002.1, forward strand.
CTAGAAGAAAAAGTTAAAAAAATTGTTTTACCAAATATTGATACAAACTCCATTACAGACTTAGTTGCTTTAAGCAATCGTTTCCCATCTCAATTTTTTCCTGCTTTGGGTCTGCATCCTTGTTCGGTTAAAGAAGACTGGCAGGAAGAATTACATGACATTAAATTCTTTATTGATAACCAATTACCCACTTTAGTGCATAAAAGAATATTCGGCATTGGAGAAATTGGATTGGATTACTATTGGGATACGACGCATAAAAAAGAGCAACAAAAGGCCTTAGTTGAACAAATTCAATGGGCAAAAAAACTAAAATTGCCTATTATATTACATTGCCGAGCATCTTTCGATGATTTGTACCATATCGTCAATGACTTAAACGATAAAAACCTTTCGGGCATTTTTCACTGCTTTTCAGGCAATTGGGAGGATGCACAAAAGATAATCCAATTGGAAAACTTTTATATGGGTATAGGAGGTGTCATTACTTTTAAAAAATCAGAAGAATTAAGACATACTGTCTCTAAAATTCCTATGGAGTATTTAATGCTTGAAACTGATGCCCCATACTTAACTCCCACTCCTTTTAGAGGTAAGCGCAATGAAAGCAGTTATCTGAAATATATTGCCAAGCAAATCGCAGAAGTCAAAAAAACACCTTTTGAAGAAATCGCACACATAACCACCCAAAATGCAAAACGACTATTTAAATTCTAATTTATTTCATTTACAAACATTCTTTATCTTCACAACCCCAAAACGATGAGAGGTGGCCGAGCGGTTTAAGGCGCACGCCTGGAAAGCGTGTTGACTCGAAAGGGTCTCGAGGGTTCGAATCCCTTCCTCTCAGCAAAATGAGCGAATAAGTTTATTAAGATTTTAGCTCCTTTGTTGGTAAATTTTCCCTATTTCAACATTTTTACAAATGGAAAAGCAGCAATTTTCTTAGCCCCCTTGCTTCGGAGTTTTAAAATGTAACTTGAGTTCTCCAAATGGTTTAAGTTCAAGATTTTACTTTGGGCACCAATGCTTGCATTCATTTCTTCATAAACCTTGCGACCATCTGTTGTGTAAATTTGTATTTCTCCTTCCCAAAATCCTTCCTTGAAGGAAATATTTAATCGATCAGAAATTGGATTGGGATAAACATTAAATGCCCTTTTTAAGCGCTCATCAACAATGCTGGTTAATAAATCCCCCAATAAAAAAGTATCAATTTTTGACATAAGCATCTCTTCCCTTGCACATATGCTATTTACTCGCCACTCATACTGTGTATTAGTTTCTAAATCATTTAGGGTTAAACTACTTCCAATAATATTATTACTAACCCAATTAGTTGTGCCAAGAACACGGGTTTCCACATTAAACTCATCAATTCCTAGAGGAACTTCCCAACTTAGATTCACACTACTATCAGAAATAATATCAACACTCATAGTGGTAACTACTTCACAAGGAGCAATTTCTTTTCCATAAACAGGTAAAATTATTTGCGAAGGATATTCCGGAGCAAAGTGAATACTATTATTTGCCTTCCTTGGCTGATACTCTACTCCTTTATATGTGTAGGTTTCATCACTCCCAACAGGCCATCTGAAAAACTCATTGTCTTCAATTGGAATATTAGGATTTGACTGATATCTGGGATGATTGGAACTACTAATTAATATTTTCAATTTATGATTTCTACCAAAAGCATATCCAATAGGCAATGTTTTAAAATGAAATTCATATACTTTATCGGCAGCTAAGTTGGAAAACGGAGCATCATCATTTTCTGCATCCAATGCTATGCTTTTAACGTATTCTCGGGCACGTGCATTTATAGAGCCCTCTGTAATAAAGTACTGATCACCACCGGGATATACATCTACTAATCTCACAATAAAATCAGTATCTGTAGGATCACCTGAACCAGCCCCTTCAGGTAAACTTGATGCATAAATTTTCACCTCTGGATATCCTATTATTGTCATAGAATCTTTAAAAGGTGTTGTTTCAAAACTGACCACTCCAGGATGCTCTAATGTTATAGGGACATAAGCAGGTTTAGATATTTTAACCGGCCCCATGCTGCGTTGCCCTGTAGGAGTTTTCACTTCTAAATTATTTCCCCCTATCGTAAAAACGGGGTTATACGGATCATGTAAGTAGGTTCTTTTATTTTCTATAGAATCCGGTGCATTAGCTGTCAATGTTCCATTACTATGTAAAAACAGTTTATTCCAGTTAATTCCATTTTTGATGGGAAAGGTATCAGATTCCATCCAATAATTCCCAACACCTCTATTAAATGGAACTCCATCCTTTTCTGGACCTACAATATACATTCGTACATCAGCAGTATTTTCAATATCAAACCTTTTGGGGAAATTTTCTAAAGGCGTATTTACCTGTCCAAACAAATCGGAGATAATCGGTGGAAGTGCAGGTATTTCAATGGTTGCTCTATTAATTAAAACTGTATCGCCCAATTCTTCTTTATAAAGAGCCACCTCATAACCTTCCAAATCTTCTTGCCCAAGAATAAAATTGAATAAATTTTTCATAGAGGTAACAAAATCAGAAGCTGGCAATTGAACTAAATAATCTCCTACTTCTTGATATTTTTTACTCTTAGGAATTCTTATTTGTGGCTCCCCAATATTTTTATAACTATTATAATTAGTTGTTTCTCTTATAAAACCAAACATTTCACTTTCCAATAAATCTTTGATATTTAAATCTAATATGGATAACAAAAGATCAAAATCTGCCTCTCCTTTAAATATAGCGGTTACTCCTAGCACATCTTTTACATTATCAGGAAACACTAGATCACCAGCATTTTGTAGAACAGGATAATAGTGTTGCCACGGACCGATTACAAGTTTTTGTCTTTTATGATTGCCGTTTGCTTTAGAAATATTATACTTTGTCTCTCTCCATGTTTCTATCTGTCCACTTAAAAATATATCCCACCAACCAGATATATTGTAAAAAGGCATATCAAGATTGGAAAAACGATTATATGTCCCAAATAGATCCCCGTTACCATTTTCATCTACTGAAGCTCTTGTTGCATCAAAAGCTTCTCGCAAAGCGCCATTTGGATAAACACCTGACTTTCCATCAATTTGAACCACGGTAACTAAATCCAACATAGCATCAAGTACTTCTCTTTCAGTATTATATCCATAATCTTCTGGAGTATGAATTTTATTGTTATACGAAGTATCATTTACTAAACTATTATCTTCAAAATCCCTTACTTGTCCACCAAGCCAACCATCTAACAAAGCTTCTTTAAACATCCCATTTTGATAAATTAAGTGGTTATAAAACTCTGATGCCGCAATCAAATTAAGAAAACCTTTTAGCCCTGGTCCGTTAGGATTTATTTTTCGAGAAAGTCCCATTTGAATCCCTGGTAAAGCCAATGCTGACCCTCCAAAAAAGAAAACGCTTCCATTCCCCACCTTATCAACAAAATCTACTTGGCCGTCATCATCAATATCGTAAGACCGCTTCCAGTCGTTTAAAACATAATCTAACGTATAAAGTCCGTCTTCAAATTCGGAAGGATTCTTATTATAATTTCTTCCCAATAAATCCGTTGGAACAAAATCAGAATAAGGTGTTTTATCCCATCCATCGGTGTATAACGGTATCCAAATATCAGTTGAACCATATAAACCTCTAGCATCTTGAAAAAAGGCAGCATAGCCAAATATTGCAAATACAAATCCGAGTATATCTATAGTTTCTTTATTGTAAGGATTTCTATTTAAAACAACAGGGAGTTGATAGGGATTTGAATTAGCCCCACCATTTAATTCGGGATAATGAATATACTGTACATTCTTGGGAATAATCTCAAGATCAACTAAACCTATGGTTGGAATATTGACTCTAACTACATGAGAATCAGCAAAAATTGGCATATAAGTATTTGTCTCAAAAGTCGCCCCATCAGGAGTAGGCATATCTATAACTTTTCTAGTTACAATCTCCTCCAGTAAATCTATTTTCCCATTATTATTTTGAGCAAAACCAATGCTTGAACAAACAATTAGTCCAACAACTAAAAATATATATTTAATCATATGGATAAATATATAAATATATGATGAGGGTTTTATTGTAAAAAATCAAATAATTACTAGAAACACTACATCCTTTCAGGAACATCCATTCCTAGCATTCGAAAGTTTTGAGCAATCACCTCTCCTATTTTTTTTGATAAGGTAACACGGAAATTTGCTTCCTCTTCTGAAGCATTCAAAATAGGTACTTCTGCAAAGTACTTGTTGTACAATTTTGCTAATTCATATGTATAATCTACTACAGCAGATGGATTCATCTCCAATCCAGCATTTCTAATAGTGGTTGGCAAATGGTACAATAATTTTAAAAGATCTTTTTCCAAAGGATTAAGCGAAATATTATCTGCCAAAGGTTTTAACTGGCTGCTCTTAAGATATCTTCTTAAAATACTTCTCGTGCGAACATATGTATACTGTACAAAAGGCCCGGTATAACCTTGTAAATCAATAGACTCTTTAGGGTCGAATAAAATTCTTTTTTTAGGGTCAACCCTGAGCAAAAAGAATTTAAGTGCAGTTAAACCAATCGTATTAAACAATTCTAACGCTTCTTCTTCATTAAAGTCATCAATTTTACCAAGTGCCTTTGTTTGAACTTTTACCGCATCAACTATTTCCTCAATAAGGTCATCTGCATCAACAACAGTGCCTTCTCTCGATTTCATCTTTCCTGATGGTAAATCTACCATCCCATAAGAAAAATGATATATTCCTTGGGCATGCTTACGACCGAGCTTTTCCAAAATGAGTTTTAAGACTTTAAAATGATAGTCTTGTTCATTTCCAACCACATAAACAGATTGATCCATTTTGTAATCTTCAAACTTCAAATCTGCGGTTCCCATATCTTGAGTCATATAAACTGCTGTACCATCTGACCTAAGTAATAGTTTTTGATCTAATCCTTCTTCTGTCAAGTCAATCCAAACTGATCCGTCTTGTTTTTTAAAGAAAACACCTTCTTCCAATCCCTCTTCAATAACACGCTTTCCTAATAAATAAGTGTCTGATTCATAATATAATTTATCGAACGAAACTCCTAAAGCTTTATAAGTCGTATCAAATCCATCGTACACCCAGTTATTCATTTTTTGCCACAAAGCACGAACATCTGCATCTCCTCGCTCCCATTTTAATAGCATTTCTTGTGCCTCTAAAAGCAGCGGTGCTTGTTTTTTCGCTTCTTCTTCAGTATTCCCTTTATCAATTAGTGCTTCAATTTCAACTTTATAGTGTTTGTCGAATTCAACATAATACTTACCAACCAACTTATCTCCCTTTAGACCAGTACTTTCAGGAGTTTCACCATTTCCCCATTTTTTCCATGCCAGCATGGATTTACAAATGTGAATACCTCTGTCATTGATTAGGTTTGCTTTAATAATACTGTTTCCATTTGCTTCCAATAAACCAGACAAAGCATAACCTAAAACATTATTCCTAATATGACCTAAATGCAAAGGCTTATTCGTATTTGGAGAAGAATACTCAACCATAATTGTTTTTCCAGTATCTTCTCCGAAACCAAAATTCGTTTGCTCACAAATAGATGAAAAAAACTGCGCCCAGTAACAACTATCAATTTCAAGATTCAAAAAACCTTTTATAACATTGAAATCTTTAATTTCATGTACAGTTTTAATCAAACTGTTTCCAATAGCTTGAGCTGATGCTTCTGGTGACATTTTAGTAAAACGTAAAAGAGGAAAAACAACTACCGTGAAATCACCCTTGAACTCCTTCTTAGTATCATTGATCGTAACCTGATTATCAGAAAGGGTTTCTTCAAAGGTTTCTTTTATATACTCAACAACCGCTTTTCTTATTTTTTCTTCTACCCTTTGCAACATGATAAATTTAGAGATGCAAATTTATAGGTTTTATGTTTAGTTTGTTGTGAAGTTTAAGAAAATAAAACATCCGTTATTTGAACAATGAGATAAATAATAATTTTTATCGCTCATTATCCCAAATAATTTAGACTTCATCTTACTTTTGCAATCTTAATCATTCTTCAACTATGCGAGAGAGATACATAGACTTGGTTGATCAAACATATGATTTCCCCCAAGAGGGCTTTCATGTTGTAGATCACCATCTTCAGTTTAACAATATTAATCTTAAGGATCTAATTGAAAGACATGGCACCCCCTTAAAGATCAGTTATCTCCCCAAAATTGGAGAAAATATTAACAAGGCAAAAAATTGGTTTAAGGAAACTTTTAAAGCATTGGATTATAAAGGGGATTATCACTATTGTTATTGTACGAAAAGTGCTCATTTCTCTTTTGTACTGGATCAAGCCTTAAAGGAAAAGGTACATCTAGAAACTTCTTCTTCTTATGACCTCGATCTAATAAGAAAACTTTTTGATCAAAAAAGAATCGATAAAAATATTAGAGTGGTTTGTAATGGTTTTAAACCTAGAGCATATACAGAAAAGATATTGGCCCTGATACATGATGGTTTTAAAAATATCATTCCCGTGGTTGATAATATGGAAGAATTAGCCGTTTATGAAAAAATTGCAGATGAAGATGTAAATTTTGGAATGAGAATCGCGACAGAAGAAGAACCACTTAATCAGTTTTATACTTCTCGTTTAGGAATAAGATATAAGGATATTATTCCTTTTTACAATCAATATATTGCATCTAATCCAAGATTTAAATTACGAATGCTCCATTTTTTTATCGATTCTGGTATTAAGGACTCCGCTTACTATTGGAGCGAGCTTAATAAATGCATCAATCTTTATGTCAAGCTAAAACAACTTTCACCTAGATTGTCAGCACTTAATATTGGTGGAGGATTTCCAATTAAAACTTCCCTAGGCTTCAAATTTGACCATGCTTACGTGATTAAAGAGATTGTCAATAAAATTAAAACTGCCTGTGATAAACACGGTGTTGAACATCCAAATATCTATACAGAATTTGGCAATTTCACTGTTGGAGAAAGTGGAGCTATGCTTTTTGAAATAATTGGCCAAAAGAAACAAAATGAAAGTGAGCTTTGGTACATGATTGATGGTTCATTAATGACTGCACTTCCAGATATTTGGGGAATGAGTCAGCGATTTGTATTGTTGCCAATAAATAACTGGCAAAATGAATACCATAGGACAAATATTGGGGGATTAAGTTGCGATGTAGGTGACTATTACAATTCTGAAGTGCATATTAATCAAGTTTACATGCCCAAATTTGAAAAAGGAAAAAAGCAATACGTCGGCTTTTTTCATACAGGCGCTTATCAAGACTCTATGAGTGGTTTTGGCGGCATAAAACATTGCTTAATACCAGCACCAAAGCATATTTTAATTGATAAAGATAAAAATGGACAGCTTATTGAAACTATTTTCTGTGAAGAACAGCAAGCACAAAATATGCTTGACCTACTAGGTTATTAGCTTAATTTTGCTGTAATCAGCTTTATAAATTCTGAACGAGTAGCATCCTTTTCAAATTCTCCAGTAAAAGCAGATGTAGTTGTTACAGAATTTTGTTTTTCAACACCACGCATCATCATACATAAATGTTTAGCCTCAATAACAACCGCTACTCCAATAGGATTAAGTGCATCCTGGATGCAATCTCTTATTTGCATAGTTAAGCGCTCTTGCACTTGAAGTCTTCTTGAAAAAGCATCTACTACTCTGGCAATTTTACTAAGTCCCGTAATGGTTCCATCTGGAATATAAGCTACATGTGCTTTCCCAAAAAAAGGAAGCATATGATGCTCACATAAAGAGTATAATTCTATGTCTTTAACAATAACCATCTCTTTGTGATCTTCATGAAACAAAGCAGAAGTAATAATTTCAATTGGGTTTTGATTGTAACCACCTGTTATAAAATCCATGGCCTTCGCAACTCGTTCCGGAGTTTTAATTAACCCCTCTCGCTTAGGGTCTTCACCAATAAGCTCTAAGACATCTCTGTATCTACTCTTTAACTCTTCTATATGGTTCAAAATATATTATTTTAATTTTTAGAAATCACAAGATATTAATTGTTTGACTTACAACACAAAAGTTGTGAAAGATGTTCATATAAACAGCAATAATATCTTACAATAGCAAAAAGCCCTGACTACAAAGTAATCAAGGCTTCGCCTCCCTAAGAAAACCATCTTAAGGGCAATGTTCGGCTTGGGAGCTTAACTAAGACTTATTGCTCGCATTTAAAAACTCTACTTCATTTACAGTTATTTCTGTAAAATATTTAGTGTTGCCATTTTTATCGTCAAACTTTCGATAAGTTAACTTACCCTGAACAGCACACTTATTTCCTTTTTTTAAATACTTTTCAATAATGGTTGCTTTACCTCCCCAAGCGACGAGATTGTGCCACTCCGTATTGGTTACCTTCTCACCGTTTTTATCAGTATAAGATTCTGAAGTAGCCAAACGGAATTTTGCTACAACACCACCATTGTCTAGATGTTTTACCTCAGGATCATTACCCAAGTTTCCGATTAACTGTACGTTGTTTCTTAATGTTGTCATTTTAAATTGTTTTTAGTTAATAATTTGTCGTACAACATAGAGAGGGAAAATGCATAGAGATTCCATAAAAAAATTTAAAAAAAATAAAACAAACTGATAACACACTGGTTATCAATACATTTTTTGAAAAAATAAAATCGGAAGGTCTATATGTCTCACTTCGATAAAGTTGAAACAATAATGATTAATGTGTTGTAGTCTTGAATATAAAATTGGATCGAATAAAAAATCTAGTGCTTTATCACTTTCCTTAATCCTACAATCTCTTTGGTTTGGCCATCTTCTGCAACAATCCAATAAGTACCAGTAGATAGATTACTTGTATTAAATATTACCTCATTATTTAAAGTATTCGGTATAACTATCAATTTTCTTCCATTAATGGATACTATAGATAAATCTATAGATTGAACCATATTAACTGGCCTTTCTAAAGCCACCTTAAGCTGATTATTAAACGGATTGGGTGTTGCCATAATTCCAACGGTAAATGTTCTATCAATGATGGCAGTTGGCAACCTTAGTTGAGACACCAAAGTATGTTCTACAGTATTGGTTATTATAGGAAACTCTGTAAAACGATCAAAGACAATAGATGCTTTATTTTTAAGAACCGTATTTTCCTCTGCTCCAGCCTTAGGGCTAATACTAAACATTACAAATCCCTGACTACCTGTTTCATCTGTTATACTATCTGGGAGTAATATAGGATCAAAAATAAACTGTAACTCATTATACTCATTACCTTGGCCTTGATTATAGATTTGACGTTCTACTTGAATAGACTTATGAGAAGCACTTAAAAATTTAAAAGTATTTACATCTAAGTTTGAATCTAATGAATCTGTAATTGCTACATGATAGGCTGTATCATTTCCAGTATTTTGAAAGCGTATAGTATATATAATACTCTGATCTTTTAAAGTCAACTGCTCCTCTCCTTCTCCAACAGGATTTGCCAATTTATCATTAGGATCGTAAGAACATCTAACTACAGATTCAAAAATACCAGTAAAACAAATGTTATCATAAGTAGGTTTTTCAACCAAACAATCTTCCTTATCTATCTTTCCATCATTATTTCTATCTGTAATAGGAATAATATCACAATCGTGTAAACTGTGATCATTATCTCCATAACCATCAATTGCACTTTGAGGCACTTTTATAACAACATAAGGGTTATTGCTTGAAGAAGTACAATGGCAAATAGTAACTTTATTAGGCCCCTCAAAATTAGAAGAGACCGGATATTGATCTGCATTATTATTTAGAACAGGTATAATTGCCTTAGCCTCTAAAACAATCGTATCCCCAACAAAATTTTGATCTGCAATAGTATAAAATAAACTAATCGCACCTCCTTCACCTGGGTATAAGTCTTCAAATTTCCAAAACAATTGATCTCCAGAAACGCTATCAGGTATTGTTGAAATGGAAGTATCTATTCTTTCAATTAAATGTTCATTACTGACAGTAATATAACCGCTTAAAACAGATGTTCCACTATTTGAATAGGCAATTGAAAATGGCACATCTGTTCGACAACGCGTTCGTGCATTTGCAGTTACAAAGATGTCGAGGTCGTTGATTTGATTTAAGGGTGAAAAACCAAATAGAAGTGTATCTATAAATGTAGAATCTGTAGACAGGATATTATATGTTGTAGGTTGAGTTGTCTGTATCCAATTACTATCGATTTCTGCCGATATGTTATAATTGTTTTGATCAATTACAAACTTAAAATAACCCGATGGCGTTGTATAAGAAGATAAGGCCAAAGGAGTAACCGTAACTTTTGCTTGACCTATTCCTCTTTCATTATTATCAAATTTCCCATCATTATCTGCATCAAAAAATACTTGCCCCGATAAAGAAGGACTATTTTTTAAGTTTTTAATCCATACTAATTCGTTCCCACTACCTATAATATCCCGATCTCCATCATTATCAATATCTTCATAATACAAACTTCCAAAAGATCCATATTGGTCACTAATGACGAAAGACTCTATAAGTTGATCATTAACATATTCAAATGAGGCAAGTTTTTGTACTCCCTCAAAAAAATCATAAGCAGCGCCAATAACTTCTAACTTACCATCCTCCTCAAAATCAACAAGTGTAAATTCTCGAATGGGCTGGTCGTAATTCAATGATTTTTTCAAAAATTTACCTGTACCATCATTAATGTAAATGGCTATAATGCAACTAGTAAAGCCAATAATCCCAATATTATCTATTGCAACAATGTCAAGATCACCATCATCATCTATATCTCCCAATTTAGCGATATAAGGGCTAAAAGTGGGGTCTATTTGATTTTGAGAATAATTACCTCCATCATTGTTATACCAATAGAGAAACCCCGGTGTATCTTTGTACCCTAATATATCGATATCACCGTCATCATCAATATCTCCGGAAAGCACTCCTACCAAAGGGCTAAATATCTCTAAATCAATTATTACCCCATTAGCAAACGTACCCTCTCCCAAATTTTTATAGTAATAAAACCAGCCTGCTGCATTTGATCTTAATACCATATCTTTTTTCCCATCTCCATCTATATCTTGAAAAGAAAGTCCTTCTACCGCTAACACAGAATCCTTAAAAACCTCTTCTTCAAAGTTACCCTTACCATCATTTTTGAAAGCAACGACTTTATTGTCTTCTTGATATAATGAAACAACATCTAAATCTCCATCTTCATCAATATCAAAAAGCTCAATATCTCGGATGAATTGATAATCAGAGCGTATAGACTCTCTTCCAGAAAAGATACCATTCCCCCTATTTTGATACATTGCCAATCTATTATCATAAAAAGAAGCAGTAAACAAGTCAGCATTTCCATCATTGTTAATGTCGCCAACGTCAAAATCCCAAGTTCCAATAAAATTATCCGTTAATTCCATTTCTCTCCCAAAATTTCCATTTCCAATGTTAGGGTACCATCCAATTTTCTGATCTATTGAGGAAGACACTAAAACATCAGGTAAATTATCTCCATTAAAATTTCCTGCTAGTAAATCTTCTCCATCATTAACCTGAAAAACTGGTAGCTCTTTTTTTTCAAAATTACTGTTACCAATATTGTTAAAATAAAATAACTCTCTACTTGCATCACATGAAACAACAATATCTATGTCCGCATCTAAGTCAAAATCAACACATGCCATTCTATAAAATCTGCAACCATACCCTATAGAGTTTGAATTAGAAAAATTTCCTTCACCATCATTCTGAAACCATACCAGCGTACTATCATATGTAAATGCGACCACTAAATCTCTATGGTTATCATTATTTATATCAGCGAATGCAATAGCATTAGGCCCGCCCCTATCGTTATGAACAATAAGTCTTCCAGATGAAAATGTCCCACTACCATTATTTTCGAACCAGTGAACTTTTGCAAAATTAGAGGTGGCAATAACCAGGTCCATGTCTCCATCTTCATCAACATCCTCAAACAACATATTATTAGGTATATATTCCACTACTATTGTATGTAAAACATCATAACTGCCATTGTTATTCTTTAAAATAGTAAGGGTATCTCTTTTACCAGTGGTGGTTATAAAATCTATATCATCATCTCCATCAATATCTCCTGCTATACTTAAAATTGCATTTTCTAAATTATCTGCAATAACCTTAGGTGCAGAAAAAGCCCCATTGCCATCATTCTCATAATACACTAACCTATTATGATCTTCCATAGAGGCAGCAATGTCAATATCATTGTCCGAATCTATATCTATTGTTAGGACATTTTCCGGGCCATTTTCAGTCGTGGATAAGATTAAATCATCAAAATCACCTAAACTGTTGCTTATAAATACTCCTAAAATTTCATCATCAAACCCGACAACATTAGATTTTGTTACATAAGCTACATCATCTATTCCATCATTATTAAAATCGGCACTGGACAGATCTCTTGCTATGAAATATTCATTCTTATCTAGAATTACCGCATCACCAAACGGCTGAGCCAATATGCTATTGGGTTGAAAGAAGAAACAAAACGCAGTAATAAAAATGGTAAGTAGTTGTTTTTTCATACTAACAAGAAATTTAGTAACAAATATAAAAAGAAAATGACCTCTTTCCTTTTAAACTAACTATACTATGCAAAACATCCTAATTATAACTGATATAGAAACAAATAATGAAGTTAACACCTTAAAAATGTGTCGCCATTTCCTGAAACAAATCAATATGCACCTTCTTGGATGCACCATTGTCTCCCTTAAAATTATGATTCGCCGTTAACTTTACAATCACTAATTCTTTTTCAGGATTTACATATATATATTGATTATAAATTCCTGCAGCAAAAAAATCACCTCCCTGTTGCTCTTCAGGAATCCACCATTGAAAACCATATCCATACAAATTACTAGACAAGCCATGATCTCCAGATTGCAAGTGCGTTTCAGATGGCGTTATAGCCATATTTACCCAATCAGAAGATACAATCTGTTGGCCATTAAAAGATCCATTATGCAAATAAAGCTGTCCAATCTTTGCATAATCTCGTAAGGTCATGTTTAATCCTCCTAAGGCCAACTCCATGCCATCATTGTCTGTAATCCATTCTACCTGATCTTGCATGCCTAAAGGCTCCCAAAGTTTTTCTTTAAGGTACTCTGTTAGCGTTTTACCAGTTAACTTCATAAGCAAAATCCCCAATACCTGCGTATCCATACTTACGTAATGATTATATGTGCCAGGTGCTCTTTCTCTCTTTAAACTCATAGCAAACGACTCCAAAGAAGAGCCCATTGCAAAGGCTCGTCCAAAACGATTTATATCTGATTTAAAATCTCCATAATCTTCATTAAAACCTACTCCACTACTCATCTGTAAAATATCTTCAATTTCTACACTATCGTAACCCGTACCAATAAATTGCGGTAGATATTTAGTTACTGGTTCATTTAATTCAAACAGTCCATCGTCATACGCAATTCCTAATAAAGTGGCAACAACAGACTTGGCCATAGACCACGATATATGAGTAGTCGTTGGTGTTAAACCATTGTAATATTCCTCAAAAACCACAGTATCCTTATGTAAAATCATTAATCCCTCCGTATTCGTATGATCAAAGAAAGCATTTAAATTAACAGTTGAATCATCAGTGCTAAAGTTTGCAGGCAATTCATATTTTATTGATTTAGGAAATTGAAACGGATTATTACTGGCTTCTAAACGAGTAACATTAAAATGCTCATCCATATTTTGGAAATTGTCGACAATCACATTTTCATCAAAAATGTGAATAACATGATATACACGTTTAAATACTTTAATTTTTGCTATGGCAAATACTATCACACCTAAGAAAACACCTATTAAGATTCTATACAAGACTTTCATAGTATTAAATATAAGACTAATAAGATTATGTTTTACCGATAATAATTGAGGTATTAAAACATTATATTAGAGTTCCTTAAATACCTCCTTAGATAAATAGCATATTATGATATATAATAACTTACCATTGTTACTATAAGACATCTATTCCATAACTTTACCTCTAAATTGACACTTGAGTAGAGGGATTTTTTACATGATCATCGCAACGTTTAGTTTTTCTTTTCTAAGTGTTTGCGTAAAATATTTAAAGCACATTCCTGCCCATGAATTAATACTTTTCCGATCTATTATTTCCCTTGTTTTGAGTGGTATCTATTTGAGAAAAAAGCAAATACCTCTATTGGGAAATAATAAGAAGCTTTTAATTTTAAGAGGTGTATGTGGCACAATTGCATTAACACTTTTCTTTTTAGCCATTCATAAAATACCCCTTGCTAGTGCCGCAACTATTCAATACCTCTCCCCTATTTTTACGGCTATCATTGGCATTTATTTTCTAAAAGAAAAGGTTAAAAATATTCAATGGCTATTTTTTGCAATTGCTCTTTCGGGTGTAATTTGTATCAAAGGTTTTGATCAAAATGTTAATGGATTTTATGTCTTAATAGCGGTCATTTCTGCCATATTTGCTGGCATGGCTTATAATTTAGTCAGAAGTTTAAAAAAAACCGATCACCCTGTTGTTATTGTTTTTTATTTCCCATTGGTCGCTACTCCGATTATGGTTGTATGGTGTTTATTTGATTGGGTCAATCCCATCGGAGTGGATTGGCTTATATTAATTTTGATAGGCGTACTAACTCAAATTGGACAGGTTTTTATGTCTAAATCTTTGCATCTCGAAAAAGCAGCTAAAACAACAAGTATTAAATTTTTAGGCACTATCAATGCCCTAATTTTTAGTATCTTCTTTTTTAAAGAAACTTATACATGGATCAGTATTGTAGGCATTCTTTTAGTAAGTATTGGTGTTATAGGGAATATTTATTTTAGTGAACGCAAATTATCTACAAATGCTTCCTAAAGCTTTTACTGAGAGAATAGAACAACAAATCGATGATTCAAATGTCTTTTTTAAAACATTAGATCAGTCATTAATAACTTCTATAAGATATAATCCCAACAAATTACATGACTACTTAAAAGGGAAACCTATACCATGGTGTTCAAAAGGCATCTATTTAAAAGAACGCCCCAAATTCACGTATGACCCATTATTTCATGCAGGAACCTATTATGTTCAGGATGCCTCTTCTATGTTTTTAGAGCAAATAATTCATCAGCTTCCTTTAGCTAATAATTCTATTGTATTAGACATTTGTGCCGCTCCTGGAGGAAAATCAACTCATTTATCTGCAATTATTGATAGAACATCTTTGATAATAAGTAACGAAATCATTGCAAAAAGGAATGCCATTTTAGTCGAAAACATTATTAAATGGGGCAATTCAAATTCTATTGTAACACAGAATAAACCACAGGATTTCGAACAACTTCCACAATTATTTGATCTAGTATTAATAGATGCCCCTTGTTCAGGAGAAGGACTATTTAGAAAAGACCAAAAAGCTATTAATGAGTGGTCTGAACAACATGTAGCATCTTGCGCTTTAAGACAAGAAAAAATAATCGGTAGCATTATTCCCTCTTTAAAGCAAGGAGGTTATTTAATTTATTCTACATGCACCTACTCTTATGAAGAAAATGAAAAACAAATTGAAAAAATGTTGGCTTCTAATTTGTTTGAGATGGTATCCATCAAATGCAACCCTGAATGGGGAGTCGAAA
Source organism: Chitinophagales bacterium (assembly GCA_965216955.1). Classification (GTDB taxonomy): domain Bacteria; phylum Bacteroidota; class Bacteroidia; order Chitinophagales; family JADIYW01; genus CBDCGV01. Next base: position 95,275 of record CBDCGV010000002.1, read on the forward strand.
CTTCTGAACTTGGCTTTAGGTTTTATCCACACAAATTAGATGGAGAAGGTTTTTTTATAAGTTGTTTAAGAAAAAAAGGTAATAGTATAGATCAAGATTCAAAGTTTAGTAGAAAAATTAAGACCTCAAATTCTAAAAATGCACCTACCTACCTTTCTAAATCTATATCTTCTAACATTTCAAAATATATAGATGTTTCTAATAAAATGCTGGTTCAAACAAAAAATAACGATCTCTATGCAATAGATAAAGACCGAAAGGATGTCTTTGATTTACTCTACAAGCAATTAAACATCAGATATGCAGGTACTCGTATAGGCAAACTTGTAAGGGATAAACTTATTCCTGCTCATGCATTGGCATTGTCAAAAATTATGTTAGATACCGTTCCACACATTGAAATAAACAAAGAACAAGCTTTGCAATACTTGAAAAAGTCAACTTTAAAGTTAGATATGAATTCTAAAGGATGGCATCTTTTAAAGTATAAAAGCCATAACTTAGGCTGGATAAATCATTTAGGTCATAGAATTAATAATTATTATCCAAACGATTGGAGAATCAAGAGATAAGCAACAGTTATCAAGGAATAAAACTGTATAATCTTTAAGTATAAAGAACAATGAAGCTTCTTAAAACTTTATTTTCACTAATTATGACTTTTCTATTGATTCCCTCTTGTGGTCAAGGACAAAATTCAAAAGATATGCATAGTAAAAAAGATAAAACACCTAATAAGCTTATTGAAGAAACCAGTCCCTATTTATTACAACATGCTTATAATCCAGTTGATTGGCATGCATGGAATGCTGAAACGCTTGAGAAAGGAAAAAAGGAGAATAAGCTCTTAATAATAAGTGTTGGCTATGCAGCGTGCCATTGGTGTCATGTTATGGAACATGAAAGTTTTGAAGATGTAGACGTTGCTTCTAAAATGAATAACGGCTTCCTTCCTATTAAGGTTGATAGAGAGGAACGACCTGATGTAGATCAGATATATATGACTGCTGCTTATATCACTACCGGAAGAGGTGGATGGCCTTTAAACGCCATTGCTTTACCCGATGGTAGGCCAGTATTTGCAGGCACTTATTTTCCTAAAGAAAGCTGGCTCCAAGTGTTACATTATTTTACTGAAACATTTAGAAATGAGCCTCAGAAATTATATGAACAAGCAGATAAAATAACGCAAGGAATTAGATCTATTGATCAAATGATTCCAACAACAAACACCCCTGTTTTCACTGAGCAGTTACTGCATGAGATTTGGAACAATTGGCAAAGTAAGATAGATTATAAATGGGGAGGTCGAAACGGTGCCCCTAAATTTATGATGCCCAATAATTGGGATTATTTACTTAGATATTATCATATCTCTAAAAATGAAAAGGTTTTGCAAGCCATCAACACAACATTAAACAGAATGGCCCAGGGTGGTTTATATGATCATGTTGGTGGAGGCTTTGCCAGATACTCAACAGATGAAAAGTGGAAAGTTCCTCATTTTGAAAAGATGTTATATGATAATGGTCAGTTGGTAAGCCTCTATTCTAAAGCCTATCAACTAACGAAAAATGAATACTATAAAGAAATTGTAGAAGAAACTCTGAATTTTACTCAAAGGGAAATGACTGATGCCTCCAGTGGTTTTTACTCTTCATTAGATGCAGATAGTGAAGGTGAAGAAGGTAAATTTTATGTTTGGACAACGGAGGAATTGGACTTCTTATGGGGAAGTAATTCAAAAATGTTAAAAGCGTTCTACAACATAAAACCAAATGGGAATTGGGAACACACAAATGTTTTGTTCAATACAATTGACAAAACTGATTTTGCTAAAGACCATAATATAGATTTGAATGAACTAAATACTTTATTAAATAAATCCAAATCAATTCTCCTACAAGAAAGGGAGAAGCGCATCAAACCAGGTTTAGACGATAAAATTCTAACTTCATGGAATGCGCTCATGTTAAAAGGCTATGTAGATGCATACAGAGCATTCGGTGATGCCTCCTATCTTAAGTCTGCACTCAAAAATGCTCATTTTTTAGTAAACAATCAATTACAAAATGATGGGCGATTAAATAGAAATTATAAAAAAGGCCGCTCAACAATTAATGCATTTTTGATTGATTATAGTCTTACAATAGAAGCGTTTATTGCACTCTACGAAGTAACTTTTGATGAAACCTGGTTAAATCTATCTCAAAAAATGGCTACTTATACATTGGAACATTTTTATGATGATAAAAGCAAAATGTTCTTTTATACTTCAGATATTGACGACCCTCTCATATCTAGAAGCATTGAAACCGATGACAATGTGATTTCAGCTTCTAATTCTTCTATGGCTAAAGTACTATTCTTACTAGGGAAATACTTTTATAATGATACCTATGTAGAAATAAGCAAACAAATGCTAAATAATGTCTTGGATAAGGTTACAAGTAATGGCCCTTTCTATGCTAACTGGTCTACCCTACTTTCATGGTTTATATATGAACCATATGAGGTAGCCATTTTAGGAAAAGATGCCGAAAAAGTGAGAAAAGAAATGGATGAACATTATTTACCCAATGTATTTTTCTTAGGAGGTGAAAAAGAGGGTAATTTAGCATTGTTAAAAAATAAACTTAACAAAGGTAAAACCACTATATATGTTTGTCAGAATAAGGTTTGCCAATTGCCGACAACCAAGGTTGGAGAAGCACTAAAGCAAATACGATAAGCGTATTTATCACATAATTTGGGTTGAACAAAAGAACTTCATATAGTATGTTTTCTTTCCTGTACCTTAGTAGGAAGGTTCTGAATTAATGAACTAATACTATGACAATATATAATTTAGCATATGAATTTATTTGATCCCAACGATATACCACAATTAGTAAAGGCGCAAAAAGCATTTTTTAATACTGATAAAACTCGTTCTATTGCTTTTCGTAAGCAACAACTCAAGCTTTTTTTAGAAGCCCTGAAAAAGAATGAGAAAGAAATGCTGGATGCCTTAAAAGCGGACTTAAATAAGTCTCATGCGGAAGGATTTTTAACAGAGGTCAGCAACGTCATTAATGAAACCAAGCTAGCCATTAAAAATTTAAAAAAATGGGCTAGCCCACAAAGTGTTGGCACCCCTATTACACACAAAGCAGCCAAAAGTTATAGGATGCCAGAACCTTATGGAACTACCCTAATTGTAAGTCCATGGAACTACCCTATTTTATTGACCTTCGAACCTCTTATTGGCGCTATTGCTGCCGGGAACACCGTTATTATAAAACCCTCAGAAGTAGCTCCCGCCAGCTCTGCAGTGATGCATAAAATCATTAGCGATACTTTTGATACAGAGTGCATTGCCGTTGTTGAAGGTGGTATAGATTTAGCCAAGGCTTTAATGAATGAACGTTTTGACTATCTGTTTTATACTGGTAGCACACAAATAGGAAAATTATACTATGAAGTAGCAGCTAGAAATCTAACACCGGTAACGCTTGAATTAGGAGGAAAGAGTCCTTGTATAGTTGGAGAATCCGCTAATATTCAAGAAAGCGCTAAAAGAATTGTCTGGGGAAAATGCTTAAATAGTGGTCAATCATGCACCGCACCCGATTACATCCTCGTTCACTCAAAATCAAAAAAGGCATTGATAGAAGCTTTAAAGACTGAAATTGAAAATGCCTATGGAAAAGATCCTCAGAGCAGCGATAATTTTCCACGTATAATTAACCAAAGGCATTTTGATAGAATTGTTCAATTAATGGATGAAAGTAAAGTAATATATGGAGGAACTACCGATAGGGATGATTGCTATATCGCTCCTACTTTGTTAGACAATGTCACTTTGCAAGATAAAGTAATGCAGGAAGAAATTTTTGGTCCCTTGTTGCCCATTATTGAATTTAAAAATGTAGGTAAAGTCGTAGAAATTATTAGAACCATGGAAAAGCCATTGGCTTTATACATCTTTTCCACCAAAGATTCTTTTACCCAAACAATCTTAACTAAAACATCAGCAGGTGGTGTTTGTATTAATGATACGATGTTACATATGACCACTCCCGATTTACCTTTTGGTGGAGTTGGACATAGCGGTATTGGTGGATATCATGGAAAATTTTCATTTGATACCTTTTCTCATTATAAAAGTGTAATGAAAAGATCATTATTAATAGATGCTACCAAATTATTGCGATTTGCACCTTGGACTGATTCTAAGTTTAATCTGATGAAACGTATATTATAGCAATTGCAAGCTAACCTTACTGCTTTAAGAACTTGCCCACTAGAATACCATCATTAGTATGTACTTTCAAAAAATACATACCATTTTCCAGCGTATTAATGTCTACAGTTTTCCCATCAAGTATTTTTGTGAGTTTTAGTTCTCCTTCCACATTGTAAATATGGATTAATGTATTCCTTTGATTGAGGAACTCCGAATCTTCTATATATAATTTTTCCTTTGCCGGATTTGGAACAATTTTAATGGTACCTGACACATTATTCTGAAAGATCCAAGTAGGAATTTCCTGAACATCATAGGTTATCAAAATAGAATCTAGCAAACATTCATTCTCATAATACAAATACACAGAATCTGTTTCATAAGAAGCGATGATTTCAATTGTATTTTCTTTCAAAATATATGGCACTGTAAGATAAAAACTATCCGAGTTATTCAGTTCTATAGCCAGCGTATCTCCCAAATAAACGGTATCTGAGAAATTAAACATTACCTGTGATGCGGTATCTATTTTTAAATGAACTAGTTCTCTAATCGTATCATAACCATTTGTCAAAGAAACCTCAAAAACAGAATCCCTATTGATAACAAATGTATGATCTAACTTTCTTCCAACCATATCCCAAGATGGAAACAAATAATCAGCAGGTGTTTTTGAATGGTCTTTCCAAGTTAAAACTACCTCCTCTCCTATACATGGCCTGCTATTCGAAATTAACAACTCTGCTTTCAATTTTGAAATAACCAATGCTCTTCTTTCTTTTGAAAGTACACTCCTCATAAGGTCTACCTGTCCCTTTGTAAAGGAAATTCCATCAGTATAATCCATCACATTAGAACACATATCTGGCTTATCATCTATTGGATCTATACATGTATTAGGATTCCCCCTGCAAATGAAATGAGCTTCCAGTTGATTAGGCGTATCTTCTATCAAATCATCAATATTGCACCCTGTCTGAGAATTATCTACAATGCCTCCCCAAATGTGAATGAGACCTAAATAATGCCCTACCTCATGCATCAGCGTCCTATATGTAGACTCTCTAAAATACTGACTTCCAGCATATTTATATGCTTGCATCATAATACCATCCATCCACGAAATGATTCCTCCAGGCAAATAAGGTGCAATTGGATAAGTTGCCTGTCCACCAAAACAAGCTCCACCACCCTTTGCCAAATTACCAATCCAAAAATTTAAGTAGTTTTTTGTATTCCATGCCGTGATACCGCCACTACCAGCAAGCTTAACTCTTTGATGGCCGGTGACAAATGGAAATTCACACAATAGACTAGGGGCTATTGGATCCCATTTCCTGTACCTGAAACCATCTGTTGGATTACCTTGAGGGTCAATTTTTGCCGGCACTAAATAGATATTTGGTATTGCTAATATATCATGAAACACGCTATCATTAATAGCAACGATATAATCCAATTCAATGTTTAAATACTTATTTGCTGAATCAAGAGATTGTAAAAACCGATGCTTTTCCAACAAATATCCCTCATTAATAGAATCTTCATATAGTATATTAAAAACGACTGGAATAACAATTGTGTCTTTGCGCTGCTGAGATTTTCTTTGTACACTACTTTTATCAGCTTGCTCTATTAACTTTCGACAGCTATCATAAATTTTTTCGAGCGCCACACTATCTGAACTACCCAACATAAAAGGATTTCCGCATTGTGCAGATAAATGTGTTGTTGATGTAAACATCAGCAAAATTGTTATGATTCCTACAAATAATTGCTTCATAGTTATTTATTAAAATAGCAATCTAGCTTAAAATCGAGCCTCCCTTTTTTATTCTAAACTTTGTATACACTGTAATACCCTTTTACTAACTCCCAGTTGGGATCACTTTTCCCAGAATAATTTACAAATCTGTCCTTTTTGTCTTCTAAAAATTCCGGTAGCTCAGCTATAATTGCCCCGATTTTAGACATATCTTCTGTTTTCGCATAAAACATTATATCAAAAATACGCTTATGGGTTGTAGTACCAACAATCTGAATTTCAGTATCCTTAATTACTTCGTGAATGATATCTTGCATAAGTTTTATCAACTTCTCCTTCTCTTCATCTGTAGGTAATCCTTGTTCATTGTTTTCAAAAGATTGCAGCGTAACTGTCCAAAACCAAGGGAATTTCTCTTGAAGGCTTGTATCTAAAAGTGCCATGTTTAGCATTAATTGAAATGGATAGCCTTCAATATCAATTGTACAAATTTGAAATTTTACGGCAACTGCCTTCTTCTTCTCATGGGAGTTATTTTTATGGGAACTTTGTTGTTTACTCATATTTATTATTGCAAATAATAATTTGCTAAAATTCATTTCATATGAAGCCTAGCTTGCTTACTAAAGTTAACCTTAATATGGCAAAAAACCAATTAGACCACTTTGATTGCATGTGTGATCTTTAAGTCGTTTAAATCCTTCCAAAAATTAGGATATGACTTGCTGACCACTAATGGATCATTTATAAATACTTCATCTGATTTTAAACAAAGAGGTGCAAAAGCCATTGCCATTCGATGATCGTCATAGGTTTCTATGGTAGGTTGAATGTCTTTATTAAATTTTTCAGAGGAAAGCTCCCAATTTTCCTTATTAATTTCTGTAAAATGCACATCAAATTTTGATAATTCATTTTTCAATGCCATGACTCGGTCTGTTTCTTTAATCTTAAGCGTGGAAAGTCCTTTAAATTTTCCATTTACCTTTAATGCTCCGCACATTGCAACTACTGTTTGTGCTAAATCGGGGCATCTCAAGAAATCATATTCCAATATGTCAGGAAAAACCATATTTTTTTTAGTAATGACTACCGATTTACTCTGATCGTCAAAAACACTATCTATTCCGAAACGATGCATTATTTCAGCAATCACTGCATCCCCCTGTAAACTATTACTTGTTAATCCATTTAATTTTATGCTTGCTACATTGGTCAATGCTGCAATACTGTAATAGTACGAAGCTGCACTCCAATCTGCCTCAACATAAAAATCTTTAGGGTCATATGCTCCTTCTTCAATCGTTATAATATTTTCATGCCAGGAGTAACAAATACCAAAATAGGCCATAAGATTTAATGTCATCTCTATATATGGAATAGAAACGACTGTTCCTTCTAGTTTAAGTTTTAATCCCCCTTTTAGCGTAGGAGCAATCATCAAAATTGCTGAAATATATTGACTGCTTGTCGAGGCGGGAATGGACAAGGTTCCTCCTACTAATTGCTGACCTTTTATCTTAAGAGGAGGATAACCTTCTTTTTCCAAATAGGTGATATCTGCTCCTAATACTCTAAGAGCATCAACTAAAATACCGATTGGACGTTGTTTCATCCGCTCACTTCCGGTAAGTATATGTTCTTCCCCAGTGCAAGTTGATAAATAAGCAGTTAAAAAACGAAAAGTCGTTCCACCCGCGCCTGCATCCAAAGTTGTATTGTTCGAACTTAATAAATCATCTAAAACAACGGTATCATCAGCATTTGAAAGATTTTCAATAGTGAAATCATTGCCACACAAAGCTCGAACAACAAGTACCCTATTGCTTATACTTTTAGAACCATTCAAGGTTACCTCTCCCCTTATCTCCCTTTCTTTAGGAGCTTTAACTGTATAAATCATTTTTTTAGTGATTCGTAATAATCTAAAGATTCATTAACCATTTTTTCTGTTAGCTCCACATTTATTTCTGCTTTTCCAATAGCAGATAATAAAGCTCCCATAACTCTTCCTTTCTCGTTCTTTTTATCATAGGCCATGTATTTCCATATTTGTGAACGATCAACATGACCGACCGATTGATATTCATAATGCGTAAATAACACCTCACAAATCTCATTAAGATCATGATCAGAAAGACCACATATTTTTTTAGAAATAAATGCCTCGCAAATCATTCCGATTACAATAGCTTCACCATGAAGAAGCGGGTCTTTGTCTTCCGCTACTGATATTGCTTCTATAGCATGACCAATAGTATGTCCAAAATTCAAAATTTTTCTCAATCCCTTTTCAAAAGGATCCTCTTCAACCACTTCTTTTTTAATTAATAAAGATTGGTACACAATCTCTTCAATATTTGCTACATAAAGTGTTTCTAATGATTTCAGTTGCTTCCATTGTTCTTTGCTTTTAATTAAAGCATGTTTAAATATTTCTGCAAAGCCATTTTTATACTCCCTTTCAGAGAGTGTCTTATAAAAAAAAGTTGATATTGCAACCAATCGAGGATTCCTGAAAAGCCCAATTAAGTTTTTACCATATTTAAAATCAACAGCTAATTTACCTCCGATAGAAGCGTCTACCTGAGAAAGTATAGTTGTAGGAATATTTAAAAAATCAACCCCTCTCTTATAACAAGACGCTGCAAAACCACCCATATCTCCCAAAACACCACCGCCTAAATTAATAACTAATGAATTTCTATCTGCACTAGTATCCAGAAGTTGTTTCCATATTGATTGGCAAGTAGTTAAGTTTTTAAATTGCTCACCAGGTTGAACTTCAAGAACTGTAAAGTTATTTCCATCTACCATTTTTAAAAAGTACGGTAGACAATCTCGCTTTGTATTTGTGTCGCAAAGAACATAATATTGTGAATAAGCATTATTATCCAAAAAGCTTTTTACACTATAGAGCTCTTTATCTAAAGTAATTTCATATCCATCTAAATTCACTTTTCTCATTATAATTCCAATATTTTATCTACACTCCATGCTTCAGGTTTCCCAGCAAATTTTGACTTTGCGAATTTCCATATGATCTTAAAAACTTCTGTTTCTTTATAATTGATGAGATCTTCTTCACTATCCCATTTACTATAAGTAAAACATACTCCGGGGTTATTAATATCTTTAAAAACCTCTAAATGATTACATCCTTTCATGCCTCTTACCTTTGGAGCATATTCTGTAAAATGTGCTAAAAAAGTTTCGAGTTCTTCTACATCAATTATTAATTTAACAATACGTACAATCATTCAAATTCAATTTGGATGGAATCACCAATTCTTAAACCTAAAAGCAAATCTGCTCTTCCATTATTTACAGAAATTTCTAACAACTTGTTATTATTAAAACGGGCCAATCTCTCCCCATGAGGAACATCCGAATAGCTTTGATGGAGTTTGTCTATGGTATCCAATCTTCTAAAATTTATAACAAACTTCCGATTCTTTACTCCTTGTTCAAAATCTTCATATGTTATATTCGTGATAATATTTCCAAAATGGTCAATATGAGTAACTAACCCACTCATTCTTTTTTCATAAATAACAGGTTTCATATCCAACTTCTCTACAATAGATTTTTTCACTTCTCCCTTTTCCGACAGATGTTCACCCTCCTCAATAAACTTCAATACTTTACAAAGTAATTGATCCATAGATAGGTTTCCGAATGTACTCCTCTTAAATGCTACAAAAGGTATATTTATCGAATTAAAAACCAAAGACAGTACTCCATTATTGGGAGCTATAAAGTAATAACCTTCATGTTCACAAACCAAAATCTCTTGATCCAAGTCAGCACTTTCATTTACTCTTACAATATGTATAGTACCAGCAGGGTAACTCTTAAAAGTATTTTTCAGAATATAGGCCGCTGAATTAATATTAAAGGCCTCTACATTATGCGTTAAGTCTACAAAACGAACCTCAGGACAAGTACTTAGAACTTCTCCTTTAAATGCCGGAATATAATAATCCACATTGCCAAAATCTGTTATTAACGTTACAATGGCCATTTAAATTTAAATCTTCTAATTTCTTACCTTTAGAGCAAACACAATATCTTATTAAGTGCATAAAAATAGTAGAAATAATTGAGTGAGTTAGTTTTCAAATTAGACAATATTAATCCTATAGATTTTTTTGGAATCAACAATTCAAAGTTTAAGCTTATTCAAGAATCTTTTAATGATTTAAAGATTTTTTCCAGAGGAACTAAAATTGTAGCAAATGGCAATGAAGATAATCTCCATAGGTTCCAAGAAAAGTTAAATGAAATACTCAATTACTATAATAAATATGGGAAATTATCAGAACGTCATTTAGAAGAGTTATTAAGTAAAAAGGAAATTGATAAAGACGCCTTTTCAAATTTTAATGATCATACTTTGGTATACGGTACTGGTGGAAAGCTGATCAAAGCAAAAACCGCTAATCAAAGAAAAATGGTGGAATTAAGTGAGACCAATGATGTGCTCTTCGCAATTGGTCCAGCTGGAACTGGAAAAACATATACGGCGGTTGCTTTAGCAGTAAGGGCTTTAAAAAATAAATGGGTAAAAAAAATAATTTTAACCAGGCCGGCCGTTGAAGCAGGTGAAAGACTAGGTTTTCTGCCGGGTGACCTTAAGGAAAAAATAGATCCTTATTTGCGTCCTCTTTATGATGCACTTGATGACATGATACCACACGACAAGCTCAATCATTATCTAAATACAAGAGTAATAGAAGTGGCGCCACTGGCTTTTATGAGAGGTAGAACATTGGACAATGCCTTTTTAATTTTAGATGAAGCGCAAAATGCTACTTTAGGACAACTAAAAATGTTTTTGACTCGGCTTGGTCCCTCTGCAAAATGCATCATTAATGGAGACCTATCACAAATTGACCTCCCCAAAAACCAACAATCAGGTTTGATGGCAACCACTAAAATGCTTGACTCAATAAAAGGCATAGGTGTTATAAAATTGACTAGCAAAGATGTTATTAGACATAAATTAGTAAAAGAAATTATCCAAGCGTTTGATAAAGAATCAATCGAACAGAAAAAAAATTAAGATGAGTTTAAAGGAAACAAATTTCGACCTTCCAGGGCAAACCAATAAGTACATTGGAAAAGTAAGAGATGTTTACACCATTGACAATGACAAATTAGTGATGGTAATCAGTGATCGTATATCTTCATTTGATGTAGTATTACCCAAACCTATTCCATTTAAAGGACAAGTGCTCAACCAAATTGCAGCTAAATTTCTGGATGCCACAAAAGATATTGTTCCTAACTGGATAGAATGCATTCCAGACCCAAATGTAGCCATTGGTAAAAAATGTAGTCCTTTCAGAGTCGAAATGGTCATAAGAGGTTATTGTGCAGGGCACGCATGGCGTACCTATAAAAATGGAAAAAGATTACTTTGTGGTGTGCCTCTTCCTGAAGGATTAAAAGAGAATGACAAGTTTCCTGAACCCATTATCACTCCAACCACAAAAGCAATGGCTGGTCATGACGAAGATATCTCTAGAGAAGAAATTTTAGCACAACGCATCGTTTCAGAGGAAGATTATATCCAATTGGAAGATTATACTAGAAAATTATACCAAAGAGGCAGCGAAATAGCCAAAGAAAGAGGACTTATTCTTGTAGATACAAAATATGAATTTGGTAAAATAGAAGACACCATTTACCTTATTGATGAAATACATACACCTGATTCATCTAGATACTTTTATCTAGATGGATATGAAGAAAGACAGGCAAATGATATACCTCAGAAGCAATTATCAAAAGAATTTGTAAGACAGTGGTTGATAGAAAATGGTTTCCAAGGTAAAGAAGGGCAGGTTATTCCTGAGATGACCGAAGAAAAGGTTAATTCTATCACAGAAAGATATATAGAGCTCTACGAGAACATTGTAGGTGAAAAATTCATAAAAGCAGATCAAGAAAACATACATCTAAGAATTTATGATAACATCATTAATGTACTAAATGATTAATTGACTAACCCATATCATTAATTTTTGACTTAATTTACTATCGTGAAAATCGGTACTTCAAAATTTGATATTACACCAGAAGTGATTGGTGCAACGATGCTTGGTTATGGAGTTTCAGAGCATAAAGTTCGAAAAATTGCTACTAGATTATTTGCACGTGCTTTTTACATAGAAAATGAAAATGAAGTTCTTTGTATTGTTATATCAGAATTTGCCTTTATAACACCTTCTATTAAACATAGATTATTCAAAGAATTAAACCACCTCGCCCCACAAATACCATTAAATGATCAAAATGTGCTTCTAATTGGGCAACACACTCATAGCGCTCCGGGAGGTTATTCCTATCACCCTTTTTACAATATTTCTGCAAATGGATTGAAATTAGAAGTCCTTGAGACCTATACTAAAGGTATTGCTAATGCTATCATTGAGGCCTATAATCAAAGAACCGATGGCCGTATTCAATTTGGAAGTGGGGAAATTTCTCCAGATAAAAAAGTAGGCTTTAATAGATCTATCAAGGCATACAATACAAATATTGATGTTAAGCCAATTTCTTTTGAAAACAGGCATTTAGCAATTGATAGAGAAATGCGTTTGCTCAAATTTGTAAAGAAAAGTGGTAAAGAGATTGGCTCCATCAATTGGTTTGCCGTACATACAACATCTATTCCCAATGAAGGAAGAGAGGTTCATAGTGATAATAAAGGATATGCTTCCTTATTTTTAGAAAAAGAAAAAGGAAGAGATTATGTCGCTGCTTTTGCGCATGGTAGTTCGGGAGATGTAACCCCTAATTTTATTCCTAATAAAAAAATTGGACGAAGCAGAGATTTCGATGGTCCTTTCAAAAGTAATGATGAGAACGCCCAATTCAATGGAAATATTCAATACGAAAAGGCCAGTGAAATTGATCGATCATTATCCGTTAATGATGAGATTGGTCAAGATATTAAAGTCCATTTAAAATGGATAGATATGTCTGGAATAGACATTGATTCAAAATTTGCAAACGGATTTAAAAATGCAATTACCAGTCATTCTTGTATGGGAACGGAGATGTTTGCAGGAGCTCAAAGCGATGGAAAAGGGATCCCCAATTATCTGCTTCCTGTATGTAAAACCTTTAGCAGAATTGTTAAAAGTTATGAAATGGGTTTGGTAAATGGTCCTATTGACAAAAAATTTAAAGAGGATTTAAAAAGAAAATATCAAGCACAAGGAATAAAAGATATTTTAATGGAAACGGGCAAAAACAAGCTTTTGGGTAGTACAGATATTAAGAATTTTATTTTGCCCAATTTCACAGATCCCATAATTAAGGTGTTAAAAAATTTCCATAAAAAAGGCACCTTTGATCAAATTTCTATGACCCCACAAGTCCTGCCTTTTCAAATGGTGCAAATAGGTACTTTATTAATAGCGGCCTACCCTTTCGAAATTTCAACCAATGCGGGAAGAAGACTACATGATTTTATAAATGACAATATTGATAATTCAATAATTAAGGATGTTATTATTTGTCCATATGCTAATGGATATAATGGATATATCACCACATATGAAGAATATCAAGCGCAAATGTATGAAGGTGCTCACAATGTATTTGGACAATGGGCCCTCTCTGCATTAAGGCAAATTACCTTCGAAATGTTAGAAGAAATGAAAACGGGTGATATATCTCCTTCTCAAGATATACTTAGTAAATATGACAATCTGGATCTCGAAAAACTAATGTAATTGATGAGAAAAGAGATACCTAAAAGCCAAGCTATTTTATTAAATAAATGTCCTAAGTGCCATAAAGGAGACTTATTTATAAAACCCAATCCATACTTACATCTTTCTCAAATGGGCAAGATGTATCAAAGGTGCCCTAAATGTAATCTGAACTATTCACCCGAACCCGGTTTTTACTTTGGAGCTGCATATGTAAGTTATGCTTTAACAACAATGGTTATCATTCCTCTTGTTATTATAACTTTTTTATTAGGTGCAAGATCATTTCTCACTTTTCTGTGGGTGATTGGCATTTCCATATTAGTAACGACCCCTTTCCTCTTTAGACTATCAAGATCTCTTTGGATACACTTCTTTATAAAATACGATAAAAAGGCAAACTGAGATTAAGGCAAATCAATTAAAGAGGCAATACGCTCCAAATAATCTTTTGCTCTAGGCCCTTGCATAAAAAGCAAATCCAAAATACTTAAATCTTGTAAGAACCCATTTTTGGCTTCAAAAAGCTGTTGATACCTAGGAATTTCTAAAGCTAATTGATTCTTCTCTAAATTTGGATGGATATAATTCCTACAATCTAGGGTGCCTTCTTCTAACGTACTAATGTAGTGGTCACTTTGTTGAACATTAATTTCTATGTCCAAAAGCGAACATATTAACTCTCTTATGGATTGATTAAAATTAATCAACCTATCATAATGATTATGATAAAAAACTTGAAAATCGTCCTCATAGAATTCAAAATAAGGAGATCTTCTATAAGCAGAGCAAATACTCTCCCAATGCAATTTTTGCCAATCGTGATTATAGGATATTTCCACCTCTCTCATTGGCCTTTTTTGGTTTTTGCCCCTTTTTAAGGGAATAGACAAGCGCAATAAACCATTTGCTCCAGCAATATGGCAACGATTTCTATAAGTGCCCTTCATAAAATATGCTCCACCATCAATAATGGCATTTTTGCAATGTAGCAAAAGAGCATAATAAGAAACCGTCCCCGTATATTGACTATCTATAACTATTAACGACATAAATAATGTTATGACCTTGGTTATTCTATAATTGAATTACAAAGAAAACATTTTGAAAACAGTTTTACATATATTATCGATATTGCCTTTAAAGAAGATACTATTTATTTATACGTATATCTTTCATATGTTATTTGTCAATGAAAGGCAATAAGTGGAAAAGAAATTCATCTAAATCTATTAAAGACAACTAATAAAAAAGATCTTTGCGCTCTATGTCTTTACCTAAGGTTGCTGTAGTTATTTTAAATTGGAACGGAAGTGAGCTATTGAAAAAATTTCTCCCCTCCGTTATCAATGGTTCAAAATATGCAAATACTGAAATATGGGTAGCAGATAATGCTTCGACCGACATGTCTATCAATATTTTAAAAGACGAATTCCCTCAAGTAAAAATTGCTATCAACAATGGAAATTTAGGATACGCAGGAGGATACAATGAAGCGTTAAAAAAAATAGATGCAGATTATTACGTCTTACTCAATTCAGATGTTGAGGTAAGTGCAGGATGGATCACTCCTGTCATTGAGATGATGGAATCGGACAAAAATATTGCAGCATGCCAACCTAAAATAAGAGCTTACAATAACAAAGCATATTTTGAATATGCAGGTGCCGCAGGTGGCTTTATTGACACACTAGGATACCCTTTTTGCAGAGGTCGTGTTTTCCATCGGTTTGAAAAAGATAATGGGCAATATGATAATCCAACCGAAATTTTTTGGGCAAGTGGAGCTTGCTTGTTCTTAAATGCTGCTGCCTTTCAAAATTCTGGTGGTGGATTTGATGAAGATTTTTTTGCACACATGGAAGAAATTGACCTTTGTTGGAGATTAAAAAATATGGGTTACAAAATAATGTTCTGTCCCAAATCCATTGTTTACCATGTCGGAGGGGGCACCCTTAATTCCTCACATCCAAAAAAGACATATCTCAATTTTAGAAACAATAGATTGATGATCATTAAAAACCTCCCTTTTAGTCAGTCTATAAAAATTTATTTCGTTAGAAATATTTTGGACTTTGTAGCATTTTTACAAGCTCTCTTTAGTGGGTATCCTAAAAGTGCCTTTGCTATTTTAAAAGCATTATTTTATGTACATAAAAACATCTTTTACTGGTTAAATAAAAAGAAAAAGGTTTTAAATCATATCAATCAAAATAGCATTGGAGAAAAAAATGTATCGGGTGTCTTAAAAGATAGCCTTGTCTTCAATTATTTTATTAAAAGAAATAAAAATTTTAAGCAGATAGTAAAAGAATAATCAATGAAAACATTAATAATTGGCGCTTCTGGCCTGGTTGGAAACAATTGCATGCGTTATTTCGATCAACAAGGTTGGGACGTAAAAGGTACTTATTTTTCTTACCAAGCGAAAAACACCGTTTATTTCGACACATTAAACCTCGATAATACAGACAACTTTGATGTTGAAGCTTTTGCCCCTCAAACAATTGTTCACTGTGGTGCCTTAACTTTTGTTGATTATTGTGAAGATCATCAAGAAGAAAGCTATCTAAAAACTGTTATTTCCACTAAAAATGTCTTAAAACTTGCCCAAAAATGTAATGCTAAAGTTGTTTTCATTTCTACCGATTACGTTTTTGATGGTAAGTCAGGGCCTTATTCTGAAGAAGATAAAGTAAACGCATTGAGTGTTTATGGCAAACATAAATTGGAAGCTGAAAATTTAGTCAAAGCCGATAGTGATAAGCATCTGGTTTTAAGGGTCACTAATGTTTATGGTAATGAAGAAAGGGGTAAAAATTTTATAGCACGTATATTGTCTCAAATCAAAGAAGGGAAAAAACTAACTTTAAAATTGCCTCAAGATCAATATGCCACTCCTATAAATGCATACGATGTTGCAAGGTGTATGTTTTTATTACTAAAAGACCATCATTCTGGTATTTTCAATATCGCCAGTACAGATTATATGAGTCGAGTACAATTGTCGCTTACTATACTTAAATATTTTCCTGATGCAGTATACGATCTGGAGGCTATTTTTACCAAAGAACTGAATCAAAAGGCTGATCGTCCTTTACTTGGAGGTCTGAAGAATCATAAATTTATGAATCTATACCCTGATTTTTGTTTTTCTACTGTAGATGATTATCTGAGGAAACAATTTTAGCACATATTGAAATAAAAAATTGCTAGTTCGTTGTGTCCCTGGCGAAATCCAACAAACTAGCAATCTATATAAGGGGTTATTGGTGTTTTTTGTTATCCCCGTTGGTAAAGGTAGAACAAACGTATTACTATAATATACCATGAGTTAGGTATTTTAATTAGACACTTGGTATGCTTAAATTGCATTCTAAACCTAAACTAAATGAATTACGAAGAAAAAATAATTGAATACTACGATACTTGCGATATTGATTATAAATGGCTCTGGCATTTAAAAAGCCAGATGTCTATGCACTATGGCTATTGGGAGCAAGACACAAAAACTTTAAGAAAGGCGCTTTTAAATATGAATGACTTTCTAATAGAAAAAGCGCAGATTAAAGAGGGAGAATATATGCTTGATGCTGGATGTGGTGTTGGAGGCTCTTCTATTTATGTTGCAAAAACTAAGAACTGTAGAGCACATGGCATTTCTCTTTCACAAAAACAAGTAAACGATGCTAAACAAAATGCCGAAAAGCATGGCGTGGCACATTTAACAGATTTTTCAGCGCGAAGTTATTTGGATACCAAATTTATGGAGGAGAGTTTTGATGTTGTTTGGGGACTTGAAAGTGTTTGCTATGCACAAGATAAAAGTGACTTTTTAAACGAAGCTTTTCGCGTGCTTAAAAGTGGTGGACGTGTAGTAGTTGGCGACTTTTTTTGGATCAAAAATGATGATCCTAAGTATAAAAAATTAAAACAAAACTGGGCCAATAGCTGGCAAATAGAAGATTTCATTGAAGCTGGGAATTTTTATGAAAAGATGGAAAAAGTCGGTTTTAAAAAATGCGAAGAATACAATATCTCTGAAAATATCAAAAAAAGTATTCAGCGATTGTATTTCTTCTTTTGGCTATCAATCCCTTTCGCCTTTATTGGCAGGTTATTAGGCATTCGTTCTAAAACACAACACCAAAATACCATGTCTACTTATTATCAGCATAAGTGCTTTGAAAAAGGTTTGTGGGGTTATTATGTTTTTGTTGGAGAGAAGCCGTAAGGAAGTACATTATGAAAAACTTACAAATCCATGCAAATCCTGAAGTAACATTGATTTTTAACAATTATCCAGATCATGTTAAGCAGCAAATGTTCAACCTTAGGGCTTTAATTATAGAAACGGCAGAAGCAATAGAAGGATTAACTTATTTAGAAGAAACTCTTAAATGGGGAGAGCCTAGTTATTTAACAAAAAAAGGGAGCACCATTAGAATCGATTGGAAATCAAAAAATCCAGATCAATATGCCATGTACTTTCAATGTACCAGTAAACTAATACCGACTTTTAAATCAATTTTCCCCAGCACATTTAATTTTGAAGGGACTCGTGCTATTGTTTTTAAAATTGGAGAGGTCATTCCTACTGAGGAGTTAAAATATTGCATTACGGCTGCCCTAATGTATCACAAAGTAAAGCACTTACCCACGCTAGGAATTTGATAAAAACATCAATTATTCTCTTCGTTTAGTATTCGTAATCTATTCAATAAATCCCACTTATCAAACGGCTTTCCAATGCAATCGTCAAAACCATGTGAGAGATACTCATTGACTTCATTAGTGGTAATGCTTGCCGTTAGTGCAATTAATTTAGGCATATGCTCTATCTCATACTTCCTTATTTGCTCTACCAATTCGGTTCCCAATATCTGCGGCATATGAATATCTATCAATGCAAAATCATATTTTTTTGACTTGATCTTGTTCTCTGTCAACAAAGGATTACTAATTGAATCAATCTCTAACTCGGGAACTAGGTCGGTCATCATCTCTTCCAACACAATTAAGTTAATCTCATTGTCATCTACAACAAGAATCTTTTTAGTCTTAAAATAGTTGAGTAAATCATCGTCTGCCAATTCTTTGTTGTTATCATTTAAATCAGGCTCTATTAATTCTGCAGGAACCTCAATTCGAAATTGTGTCCCAACACCTACCGTACTTGAAACGTCAATTAATCCATTCATTTGATCAACCAAAAGTTTCACTATTGATAATCCTAAACCTAAACCAGTTGATGTTCTTGTATTTTCGCTATTTACTTGATAAAAACTCTCAAAAATATTTTGAAGCTCCTCTTCCGGAATTCCAATCCCGGTATCTTGAATTTCAAAAATTAGCTTTTCTGTACTTTTATTAAATGATGCCTTAAGATCAATAAAGCCACGTTCCGTATTTTTAATGGCATTGGATATAAGATTTGTTATAATCTGAGTGATTCTACTTTTATCGGCATATACTAAGAAATCCTCTACAAAATTTGCAGTCACACGGATTTGTATGTCTTTATTCTTTGTGTGTACTTCAAAAACTCTTTGAACATCATATAAAATTTTATTTGGATTAAATATCTCTTTCATAAGTCCAAACTCTCCAACACTAATTTTGGTGAGATCCAGCAGATCATTTATAATTCCTATTAAATTATTTGCCGAATTATTGATGTATTCTGAATACTCTTTGACCTTCTCTTCTGACAAGTTTCTTTTATTAATTATCTCTGAGAAGCCAAGTATTGCATGCATAGGTGTACGCAGTTCATGACTAACATTTGCTATGAAGCGATCTTTATATTCATTCGCTTTTTGCAGCTCATGTTGAGCCTTATCGAGCTCTTTGTTCTTATCGTCTAGATTATTAAGAGCAGTGGTTTTAACACTATCGAATATCGAAACGTAAAAGTAAGTCAATAAGATAAGTCCCAAATAAACTGAAAAGAAGAAAAAATTCTTCCCCTTCCCTTCTATAAAATCAGGTATTTGAATATTCGATTCACTTAAAATAAAAAAGACGACAAGAATCGCAATCACCATTATCAAATAATAGAAAGATGTTTTTCTGCCTACAATCAATAATGGAAGTAATGGTGCAAAAATGAAAAAAGATAATGTAGGAGAAAGAATTTTGCCATTGGTTAGCGCAGCAAAGATAACTGAGGTGGAGCCGGCAATTACATATAAATGCGTACCATTCTTAATCGACAATCCTCGTTTTAGCAAAAGCGGAATAAAGAAATAAATAATAGCCGACACCCATAAAATGACTGTTGTTGCATAATTGGCCTTGAAAAACTGATGAAAACCATAAAACAAAGAGAATACAACGGTTAATCTTGTAAAGGAAATTAAGTACCTCCTACTCTGCTCTACATTATAATTTTCGTTTTTAAATACTGATGAAAAAAGATCTTTCATTAAAAAAGCATTTATTCATAAACCACTTTCATTTAGAAAGTTAACCAATCATTTTCAAAGAATGACAACTTGGTCATCAATCATGCCTTTTTCTTTCTTTTTTCTCTCCTAGTCAAAAACTTAGTTAATTGTTTAACCAACCAAATGTGAAATCGAACAACTACATTGTTTGGCATAGACCAAGATTTACCTAAAAGGAAATTTTTGTGATCTTTCTTTACTAAAAAAACGTATGTTATTCCTAATACCATAAGATCTAAAAGGACCAAAGCAAAGGGAACAAAACCAATAATCGTTAAAATTGCGACTATTATCAATCCTATAAATTCAAGGTTACTCCCCCAATTAACCACCCTTAACAAAAGTTGAGCAGAAATGATTAAAGAAGCTCCAAAAATGAAGAAACCGGTAACCAATGTTGGTCTCTTTTTGACAGAGGAATAGATTACAAATGATATCGCACACAATACTTCCAATACTAATATACCGATATTGATAAAAACAGGTTTAACAGAATTAAGATGTAGAATAGACCAAATTCTTTCAAGTACCATATTAGCTACTGGGGCCATAAAATTTTGAAGCGTAGCATATAATGGAGCGGTTAAACAAACAAACAAAAATAATAATCCAAAAGAGGCAAACATATGTTTGAAAATACCTCCTAACGGGTTTTTATAAAGCAAGACTTCCGAATGCTTTACTTTTTTAAATCTAGGATTTCCCTTATCATCTACATAATCCTTACTCTGTTGTTTAATAATAGCATTCACCGCTTTTTTTGCGGACTCATTAGCCCCTTCCATAGTAGCTAAATCAACATCTGTCGCCACATAATCTCCAGCTAAAAATAAATTTGGAATTGCTGTATAAGACATGGGTCTTAACGAATAGGTGTTTACTTCATTGACTAGCAATGGTGTTTCATTTTCTGTATATCTAACAATATCCAAATCTTCTGTATAAAAATCACCTTGCCTGATTTCAATATATTGTTGATATGCTGCTGCCAACTCGCCCTCTCTAAAAGATTCTTTGATCCTCGGCTTTTCTACGACACCTTCCAAAGGATCATTGTCGATATATTTCTTTGATGGAGCTAGATTATATCTTTCGAAAAAACCATTGTACTCCTCTAATAAGCAAACTTCAGATTTCTCAACTATCGCTTCATCTAAATAGGTGTATTCTTTTATAATATAATCTATATCAAAAGTACTATAGGTTGTATTATCCTCATTAAGGATAAAGGGGCTTTTGGATATTTGTTGCATGATGGCTTCTATTACATCGCTTCTTTTCAATTCACAAGCGCGTAATGAATGAAATTTACTTTGTTCTGGATCATCCTTTGCTAAACCACTTATTTTTTTAACAGGGGTTTCCCAATTAGAGATATCTAAAGAAAAAATGCCCTCTATCTTACCATCTCCAAAAGAATCGGCTGAAAAATGTTCACCATCCCAAATATCTTTATGACTTTGATATATAGCAGTTATGGCCCATTCTGCATCAATGAAATTAATATGTGACGCTTCAATATTTAAAGGCTGCTTTAAGTAAAAAATAATGCCCACCATCCACTCTGTATGATCGCCCAGAGCTTCTACATTTCTTAAATTTGGATCATAATAAGTCAAAGATTTAAGTGCCTGTCCTGATCTTTTATGAACAATTTTAGATGTGTTTATTCTATTCCTTTTAAGCAGAGTACTTATAACTTCTGCTGGAACCGCAAAAAGGAAGTAATCAAATTCTCTTAGATCTGATGAAAAGGAAGAATCTGTTGAAACTCCTTCCTCTATATAATCATCAAATTCAACTCCAACAATCTTATTTTTATCATTAACGATATTTCTTATTGAATATCCGTGATGATATTTTACTGGATTAGGATGTGACGAATCTGTCATCTCGTCCTTCCATAAATTTAACCAAGTTTCATTTGTTGGACCATTTAATACTCGATCGGCTTCAGACCCGGTAGACAAAATATATTCCAACATTTTTTTCAAGATCAAACTTCCCGTTCTTGTACTTACCTTGTCTGCTCTTGCTGCCACTAAATTTCTGGAAATACCATCTGAAAAAAGTAAACGATAATCTTTTCCAAATCGCTCTTCAGAATAGTCCTTATTGGCTTCTACAAAATCTGCCCAGGAAATTTTATCATATTCAAAATCCATTCTCTGTTTGCAAGCAGTTAATACATTTACTATAACAGATGCCACCTTATTCCTTCCTTCGGGAGTTATAACAGTATGCACTTTATTTATCTCTCGTACAAGCCTAAAGGCTTCCTTAATTGACTTGAAAAATTTATGCGAAATATGTGTTGGAAAAGTTCCAGGTCTACTTAAAGGTTGTTTCTCTTTTTTATTAACTTCTATTTCTTTATCAAAGAAAAATGAGTAATACTTTATATGTTTTAAATTCTTAAGAACATTACTATTTTTTCCTGATTTAATACGCGCAAAACTCTGATCGATATTAACATAAAAACCTGGAAAAAACCTAAACCCATGTTCTGCTGGCAACCATTTATACTTAGTATTAGAATTTTCGAAAAGAACATTGTTTTCCATATGCCGAACACTCCTCGCTTTGCCGCCACAATATTTTTCATCCTTTTCAAAAACATGGATATCAAACAGATATTCTTTTTTGTTCTTATCAGTTACATAAGTTTTATCCATTAGTTCATGGGCAGCAGTCATCCCCGCTACACCACCTCCAATAATAGCGACTCTAATTTTCTTGAAATTATCCATTTCTTCTCCTTGACTCATATCAAAAATTTAGTGGGTTTTGGTTATTGGTTTATTTAAGTAGGGTTACAGGTTATATAAAGCTAACAATAACGTTTCAAGATTACAAATTGATTAAATGTTAAAATTTATTTTTTTAATTGAATTTTGAATATGTTTGTAATAGAAACCTTGTAAAACCATATAAAATATAACCTCTTCATGTCCACTAATAATTATTTAGCAGATATTAATAATATTAAAGCTTTCTTTAAGAATGATGAATCAAAAGTTTTTGCAACCATCAACCTTTTAAAGCAAGATTTTAATCAACTTATTGATTTGAATACAAATGAATTTGAGGAAAAAGCAGATACTTCCATTCACAAAGTAAAGTCTGCTCTTGGATTTCTGAATTGTAATGCCATTTTATCTGATATTAATGCCATTCATTCAAAAGTTAAGAACCAAGAAATTAGTATTGAAAAAGCACACGAATCTTTGAAAGAAGTGCTTAGAAACTTTATTGCTATTTCAGATGCCGTTGAGTTTTAAAGCGCACTAGCTAAAATTTTGTACGTAGTATTTAACAAGTCCGGCAGTATGGCTTGCCCCAAGTTTACGCATTATGTTTTTTCTGTGTGTATAAACAGTATGAATACTCAAAAACAGTTTTCCAGCAATCTCCTTACCTGTTTTCTGTTGCGAAATCAACTTGAGTATTTCAATTTCTCTTGGTGATAATTTATTCTGTTTGAGTTTATTTTCTTTTTTACCATCTGGCCCCGTATGACTTTCATAGGCCTCCAAAACCGCCAGTACCTTATTTGAATAATAAGACCCACCATTGTAAACAGCTTCTACAGCCTGATGTATAGATTGAACCCCTTCATCCTTTAGCAAATAACCATTAATTTTTTCATCAAAAGCTTTATTTATCATATTGGCTTCTTCATGCATAGACAATACAATAATCTTTTGGTTTGGCTTGATAGATTTAACGTTTCGTATAATATCCAATCCATTCATTTCTGGCATATCGATATCCGTTAATACAATATCTACCTGCTTCCTTTGAAAGTCTTTTAAAAACTTTTGTCCATCTGAATAAACGCCATCAACATCGATTTGCTTGGAATTTTGAAATGCAAAACAAAGACCATCGGTTATAATTTGATGATCATCAATAATCGCTATTTTAATCTTACGAGCCGGCATGTAATTATATATCAATCAAATTGATGTGCCCAAGCTCTATACTCCATTATAGGACCATCTCCCTTTGCAAGCGCAGGAGGGTGAATATATTTTTTATTATGCCAAATCTTAAAATCTTGACTTACATCGTGTTGATAGCCTTTAAATGCTGCTTTATGAACAATTTTAGTTACCAATGATTTTGGCAAAACAGCTAAAAAAGGATTAATCTTAGAAGGTTTATCAACTTTTAATATAGAAATACCTATTCTCAAGTATACCATTTGATCATCATAGGGGGTGACCATTACAAACTGCCGAGATTTCATACCATACTTAGGAACATGCGCTTCCACTACCGAATAACCCAGTCCATATTTTTTGATATGTGCTTCCATACGAAAATGATCGTTCTTTTTCCCCAGTCCTTTTGCACTTCTAGTCATTGCATACCTTGCAGTAAGCATTGGTCCATTAGGAGTTAAAGGTTCTATCACTTCTGCATCGTCGTATTCGTGTACATGAAAAAAGTGTCCAATATCAGCTGCATTTTCTGCTGTTTCTTGAGAATTTCCTCTCATTTTCCACTCCTTGAACAAAATATTTGTCCATCCCTCCATATCCAAATCTGGTACCTCCCATGTTGGTGCCTCACTATCTGGATGATGATAAGTCAATATGATATCATGCATTTCTTTTACAGGCCATGATTTCACCTTTGCTCTAGGAGAAGGTTTTGTTCCGTAACCTGTCTTTGTACAACTGCCACTTTTATTAAAGCAAAAACCATGAAACGGGCATCTTATATCATTGTTTTCCTCAACGGTACCCCCATATGCAAAATGTGCCCCCATGTGCGGGCAATATGCATCCATCACAACAGCTTCCCCTTCCCACGTCCTATAAACCACTAAATCTTGGTTCATAAATTTACGCGCCAAAATTTCTCCTTTTTTGACCTCTTTAGATAAGGCAATAACATACCATCCTTTTGGTAAGGGATTGAACATATAATCTTTAGGGAGTTTTGCCGGAATTATTGTCTCAGTCATAATAAAAGCGAATTATGAAACTAAAGATACTTATTCTATATAAAGCACTTTATACTAAAACATTAAGATTTTTAGAAATGTTAAAAACAATTTAGAGGCTATATCCAAAAAAGAAGGCTTTTAATTTACCTTTGCAGCAAGATGCAAGAAAAAATTATCATTTTTGACTTTGGCTCTCAATATACACAGCTGATTGCCAGAAGAGTAAGAGAAATCAATGTTTATTGTGAAATAATTCCTTTTAATAAAAACATTGAAGAATCTGACAATGAAAGCATTAAAGGGATTATTCTTTCAGGAAGTCCTTTTTCGGTGAAAGATGAAAATGCTTTGCAATTTCCATTAAAAAAGTATTTGAATAAATATCCCATTTTAGGTATCTGTTATGGCGCACAATATATCGCCAATAGTATGGGAGGCAATGTTGAAAGGTCAAATAAAAGAGAATATGGAAGGGCCCATTTAGCTGGTCATAGCCACGAGGATACATTGTTTAATAATGTATCTGATACTTCTCAAGTTTGGATGTCTCATGGAGATAGCATTTTATCGCTTCCTGAACACGCTGAAATATTGGCACAAACAGAAAATATTCCTGTTGCGGCATATAAGCTTAAAAATACAAGCCTCCCTGTTTATGGTTTACAATTTCATCCGGAGGTAACACATTCCGTGGATGGGCTCCAGATCATACAAAATTTTGTAATTGAGATCTGTAAATGCTCAGGAAATTGGACGCCATACTCTTTTGTAGAAGAGACCGTTTCAAAACTACAGGGCACTCTAAAGAAAGACAAAGTTGTTTTGGGATTATCGGGAGGTGTTGATTCTTCAGTTGCAGCACTATTGTTACATAAAGCTATTGGCAATAATCTTTATTGCATTTTTATAAATAATGGACTACTTCGATACCATGAGTTTGAAGAAGTACTAGAAAGTTATAAAGAACTGGGGCTTAATGTAAAAGGTGTAGATGCTTCTAAGCAATTCTTAGATGGATTAAAAGGAATAAAAGACCCTGAAAAAAAGCGAAAAGTAATTGGAAAAATCTTTATTGATGTTTTTCAACAGGAAGCCAATCTAATAGAAAATGTAAAATGGCTGGCGCAAGGAACCATCTACCCTGATGTTATTGAATCTGTATCTGTTTATGGCCCTTCGGCAAAAATAAAATCTCACCACAATGTAGGTGGCCTACCTGAGAAAATGCATCTTAAAATTGTAGAGCCTTTAAACAAGCTTTTTAAAGATGAAGTAAGAAAAGTAGGTAGAGCTATAGAGCTGCCTGTAAACATCTTGAATCGACACCCTTTTCCCGGTCCAGGGCTTGCCATCAGAATTTTAAGTGATGTTTCTGAAGAAAAGGTACGAATTTTGCAACTTGCAGATCATATTTTTATTAAAAGCCTTAAAGAAGAAGGACTTTATAACTCGGTATGGCAAGCAGGGGTTATGTTGTTGCCAGTCCAATCTGTAGGGGTTATGGGAGATGAAAGAACATATGAAAATGTAGTTGCATTAAGGGCTGTGACTTCAGTCGATGGTATGACAGCTGATTGGTGTCACCTGCCATATCCCTTCTTAGCAAAAGTCTCTAATGAAATAATAAACAATATTAAAGGAATAAATAGAGTTGTATATGACATTAGCTCGAAGCCACCGGCTACGATTGAATGGGAATAGTATATTAATGATCTTATTAATCGCTTCTATTTTTATGTTTGATTCTTGCAAACACACAAAAGTGGTGCAAGAAGATAAACCTGTGGAAATAACACCTATTGTAAAAGAACCGGTAGACAAAGCACCTGTGCCTCATACCGTAGATGAAAACCCCACCAAAGATCAACCAGAGGCTGACACGACATCAGAAGACCCGTGGAGAGACCCCATAGATATCAAAGACGTAAAAAAAATTACAGATATAGCTTTAATTCTGCCTTTCAAATCAAATCAAATACCAGAGCACATCATTTCTTACAAAAATTTAGAAATGGAAAAAGCAGCTCAAATGGCATCAGAATTTTATTTAGGTAGTAAGATTGCTCTAGAACAATTTAGGGGTAACAACAGTGAATTAGCAGTAAACGTTTATGACTCTGAAAATAATCCATTAAGCGTTGATAAAATTTTCGAAGATCCTGATTTCAAAAAAAATGATCTAATTGTAGGCCCCATTTATAATGCTACATTAAGGAGGGCTGCTCAATATGCCAGAACTATGGAAATTCCGATAATATCGCCCCTATCCTCTTCTAAAAATATTACTAGTAAAAATCCATTTTATTACTCTGCCAATGCCTCTACGGAAATTCATATGGCTAAAATCTTAGATTATATAACCGCTCAAAAGTATTTTGACCATTTAGATATTGATAACTATAATCATATCAACAGTATAGATGCTTTAGAAAATGAGTTAACGATATATGTATTGCATATGGGTAGCGAATTAGAGATAAAAACTTTGAATAAGATAAAAGCATTAAAAATTAAAAAGGAGAAAGAACTTGAAAAAGCTATTCTTCTTAATGAGATAGAAATAAGTAAGGCAGATCAAGAAATTGACCTCTCTTCTGTTTTAGATTCTAATAAAAATAGTATTGTTATTGTTCCTTCTTTTAGTGAAGACGATGTATTGTTTGCTTTAAATCAATTAGTAAGAATAAAAAAGGTTTTTCCATTGACCGTATTTGGAATGCCCACCTGGAAAAATCTAAAATCAATCAATTACGATTATTTAGAATGGCTAGATGTTTATATTACCTCTTCCTCTTTTAATAGAGAAAGCCATGATTTTCGCACTTTTAATGAAATATATAGGCACAGGTATAATTTAGCTCCAACTAAATATGCTTATCAGGGCTATGACCTTTTTAAATACCTTCTGCAATTTACGAATAAGGAAATTTCTGAAAATGAATGGCCATTATATAATCAACATTCCACATCTGGCATCTATACGCAATTCAACTTTCAGCCAAAGTTAGATTATGAAGATAAAATTAACTATTTTGAAAATAACTTTGTAACGCTTCTTAGATTTGAAAATTATGATTTTTTGGAAGTTGAAAATTAGATTCCCGTTACTTATAACAAGTATAATAATTCATTCATTATCATTATTTTCCCAACAAAATCCTTCACTTTCTTTTCAATCAAATTTAACCTTTCAGAATGAGGTGCTGGATCTTTGGGGATATACGGCTCAAGATCAAAAGGAATACGCCATTGTTACGCACACGCATGGTACTTCTATAGTTGATCTTTCTGATATAAATAATCCTAAGGAGTTAATAGACATAAAGAGCAAAGCCCTTTCACCATGGAGAGATGCAAAAACATGGAAAAACTATGCTTATATCGTTCATGACTTTGCTGATCTTGGAGGCTCATTAGAAGGATTATTGATTGTTGATTTAAGTAACTTACCTGATACAACGAATATCAATACAACCATTTGGACGGCTAATGGATTTAGAAGAGCACATAATATCTTTATAGATGATGATGGCTACTTATACTTAGTAGGTGGAAATTTAGTTAATGGTGGCGTGCTAATCGCCGATTTAAATGAAAATCCTATGAATCCAGAAGTTATCGGGACATTTGGAGCAAGATATGTTCATGATTGCTATGTAAAAGATACTTTACTCTACGCTGCAAATGAATTAGACAACTCTTTCTCTATCATTAATATATCTGACAAATCTAATCCTACTCTATTAAGAAAGAGAAGTACAGATGAGATAATATGTCATAATCTTTGGACTTCCATGGATGGAAAAACGCTTTTTGTTACACACGAATCTCCAAATTCCAGCATTAGTGCCTATGATGTTACTGACTTTAACAATATTGATTTACTAGACAAATACAAATCCTCTCCCGGACAATCAGTAACACCCCATAACGTTTTTGAGAAATATGGTTTTCTATTTGCTTCCTACTACAAGGATGGAGCTATTGTTTTAGATGGAAGCAATCCCAGTAATTTGATAGAATTGGACAGATACGATACCGCCCCTGCTCTAAGTGGTAGCGGAACTAATGGATGTTGGGGTATATATCCATATTTCAAATCTGGCACAATCATCGCTTCCGATATGAACAATGGTTTATTTGTTTTTAAATTTCCATTGGTAGAAGTTGACTCTACTATTTGTAAAGGTGAAAAGTTCTTTGCTGGAGGAGCCTTTCATACAGAAAACGGCATTTACTTTGACACTATCAAAACGACCAATGGATACGATTCTATTGTTGTAACTAATTTAAACGTTGTTGCATACCATATTGAAATAGGCTCCTCTTTTTGCCAAGGAGATAGTATATTATTTAATGGTAACTATATAAAATCAAATATCAGTCTTACAGATTCCTTGCTTTCCATAAATGTTTGTGATTCCATCGTGCAATACAATTTTATAATTGATAGCAATTGCATTGTTTCTGGATTATTTGATCAAAAAATTGAAACACTGAAATTTTATCCCAACCCTTTAAAAAAAGAGCTAAAATTTAGCTTACCATCACCAATAAAAACTCCTAGTACAATCACTCTTTACACTTTATCAGGACAAGCTTTAAAAAGCATTCCATTGATGATAACAAAACAACATTTTAACCTAGAAATTGATTTTCTACCTGATGGCATGTATTATGCTATTATTTCTGACAAAAAATCTAATATTTTTAGAGGAAAGTTTCTGAAAAGACAATAACATTTTAAGTAGACAAAAAAGTAAAGTTTTTTCTTAGTAAAACCTTCATATACACATTATCCACAATGCACGGTCATTGCTAAATATTTAATTATATTTGCGCCGAAATTTATAGGCTTAAAATAAGATCCATGCAGGGAAAAGGACTAGTTAAATTTGCCGCCATTGTTTTAATAATTGTTTGTGCTTATCAACTCTTATTTACATGGAAGGCATCGTCAATTGAGAAAAAGGCAAAGGCACATGCTGAAAGTATTGTTCCTCAGGAAGATGTTACCACATTATTCCCTAACAATACAGCCAGACAATTCACTTATACCGATTCATTAAACTATGCTCGAAAAGAGATTAAAAACAGATACTTAGATTCACTATCTACCGAAAAAGTGATGAACCTGTTGTTTGCTAAATATACTTACAAAGATTGTAAGGAAAGGCAATTAAACCTTGGTCTAGATCTTCAAGGAGGAATGAGTGTAGTGTTACAAGTTTCATTAAAAGAATTATTGCAATCAATGTCTGATTACAGCCGAGACAGAACCTTTAATGAAGCTTTAGAACGGGCAGAAAAAAATCAAGCAAGCAGCAATGATGATTATATTACATTATTTGCCAAAGCTTTTAAGGAACTAAACCCTAATGGTCGCTTAGCACCAATATTTGCGACCAGAGATTATCAAGATAGAATACCCTTTTCAGCAAGTGATGATGAAGTTATTGCGGTCATCAATGAAGAAGCACAAAGTGCCATAAAAAGAACATTCAACATTATCAGATCTCGTATCGATCAATTTGGAGTTACACAACCTAACATCACTTTGGAGCCTAATAAAGGCAGAATTATTGTTGAATTGGCAGGCGTTGATAATCCGGCCAGGGTAAGAAAATTATTACAGGCAACTGCTAGTCTTGAGTTTTGGGAGACCTATAAAGTAACTGAAATTGGCAACTATTTAAACGATGCCAACACAGCCATAAGGGAGCATATAGAGATAGAAGCGGCTTTGAATGATACGACAAATGAAGCGACTATCTCTTTGGATGGTAATGATGATGGAGAAGAAGAAGACACGCCTTCTTTACTTTCTGGAGAAGAAGAAGATACTAGCGATCTTCTTAGCAATTTAGGAGATGATAATGATAGCGATAGTACTGAATATACATTTGAAGATTTCTCCAAAGAAAACCCTTTATTTGCTGTACTACAACCTAATGTCGATAATAATAACAGGTATCAAGAAAGCCCTATTATAGGTTATGCCAGGGCCCGAGATACCTCTGCAATAAACTCCTACTTCAATCTTCCTAAAGTAAAAGACATTTTCCCAAGAGAACTTTCTTTTAATTGGGCTGCAAAACCGTTTGATGAAGACAATCCATTTTTTGCACTTTATGCAATAAAAAAATTAGTCAACGATGACAAACCACCATTGGATGGTAGTGTAATTACTAGTGCCAAACAAGATATTGATCAAAATGGTGA
This sequence comes from Chitinophagales bacterium, assembly GCA_965216955.1. Taxonomy (GTDB): domain Bacteria; phylum Bacteroidota; class Bacteroidia; order Chitinophagales; family JADIYW01; genus CBDCGV01. The sequence goes on from CBDCGV010000002.1 coordinate 126,623, forward strand.
AGTAGTTGTTGATATGAAAATGAACCCTGAAGGGGCGAGAATATGGAAAAAGCTCACTGGGGAAAATATAGATAACCACATTGCCATCGTTTTGGATAATTTAGTGTACTCTGCTCCTGTTGTAAATAGTGAAATTGGAGGTGGAAGCTCACAAATATCCGGTGGTTTTACCATTCAGGAAGCCCAAGATTTATCTAATATCTTAAAAACGGGAAAACTACCGGCAAGAGCAGAAATAATCGAAGAAGAAATAGTAGGTCCTTCCCTAGGTCAAGAATCTATCAATGCAGGTTTCAAGTCTTTACTTTTTGGGTTATTACTTGTTATCGGTTTTATGGTTCTATACTATAGTTCTGCAGGTATTGTTGCTGATTTAGTACTATTACTAAATTTATTCTTTATTATTGGTGTTTTAGCCTCTCTTGGAGCTACACTTACCTTACCTGGATATGGCAGGTATCGTTTTAACGATAGGTATGGCGGTTGATGCCAACGTTATCATATTTGAACGTATTAGAGAAGAATTAGCAAAAGGGAAAGGTTTAAAACTAGCTATTGCTGATGGTTATAAATATTCTTACTCAGCCATCATAGATGCCAACGTAACAACTATGCTAACGGCTATTATTTTAGCTTTGGGGTAGGTATGGGTCCTGTACTAGGGTTTGCCACTATTTTAATAATAGGTATCGCCTCTTCCGTTTTTACAGCGGTATTGGTAGCAAGAGTTTTGATTGAAGGATGGATGGGTAAAGACAGAAGTATTAGCTTTAGTACTCCTCTATCAGCAGGAAGATTCAAGAATATCAAAACAGATTTCCTCAGTTTAAGACGCATTAGTTATGTCTTTTCTGGAGTCTTGATTTTAATAGGTATTGCAGCCTTTCTTACAAAAGGTTTTGACTTAGGAGTTGATTTTAAAGGAGGTAGAGATTATCAAGTACGATTTGAGCAAGCTGTAAACAATGCAGACATTAAATCTTCATTAGATGAAGTTTTTTGGAAGTGGAACCATTGTAAAAACTTTTGGGAGTAGTAATCAAGGTAAAAATTACTACTTCGTACAGAATTGGCGAAAAAGGAGAAGAAGTAGATAGAGCCGTTGAATCCACCTTATTTAAAGGGTTGAAAAGCCATTTGCCAGAAGGCACTTCGAACGAAATGTTTACAGATCAAAACCTAATGAGTTCACAAAAAGTAGATCCCACTATTTCTGATGAGATAAGAAGGAGTTCTATCTTAGCAACTATACTTTCGCTTACTGTAATATTTTTATATCTATTATTTAGATTTAGAAAATATACTTATGGTGCTGGTGCTGTTGTAACACTGATTCATGACGTATTGATTTTATTAGCGATCTTTTCTATTGGAAACAGGCTACTACCATTTTCATTAGAAATTGACCAAGCATTCATCGCAGCATTGCTTACTGTAATTGGTTACTCACTGAATGATACCGTTGTAGTATTTGATAGAATTAGAGAGTACTTAGGATTATACCCTAAAAAATCAATGAAAGATGTTGTTAACGAGGCTGTTTCTTCTACTCTAAGTAGAACACTTATCACTTCTGTTACCACATTAATCGTGGTATTATTGCTATTTATTTTTGGTGGAGAAGTAATTCGAGGGTTCTCTTTTGCATTACTTATTGGTGTAATTGTAGGTACCTACTCTTCTATTTTTATTGCAACACCTGTTATGTATGATCTTACAAAACAAAAAGAGGTACGAACCGTAAGTGGAAGTAAAGGAAAAAACAAGTCAGGAGGTTCTAAGAAGAGCAGAAAATAAACTGCTATAAGATAAATGTCTTCGCAAAAAATAAGCAAAGATCTTTTTAAGATAATCGTTCCTAGTAAGGTAGCTTGGGGAGAAATGGATGCTTTCCAGCATGTTAACAATAGTGTTTATTTTAAATACTTTGAGATAGCACGTATAAAATTTATGGAAGATTCAGGCATGCTAAAGCAAATGAAGGAGGAGCATATTGGTCCTATTTTAGCTAAAATTGATTGTAATTTTCTGAAACCGCTCACCTATCCGGATAATATTGAAATTGGTGTAAGAGTTTTAAGTATTGGAAATTCTAGTTATGTACTTCAACATGCTGTTTTCTCTGAAAAAATAGGATTGGCTGCCGTTGGAAATGGTGTTGTAGTAATGCTTAATTATGCTGACAATTCAAAATGGCAGTTAAATGATCAGATGAAAGCTACATTAGAAAAGCATCTTTAATAAGAAAATATATTCCCATTCTACCAGCTTCTAATCATCAATTCCCTTTGTTATAATCTGCTAAAAATTTCTCTAATCCAATATCCGTTAAAGGATGTTTTAGCAAACCCATTATCGAATTTAGTGGACATGTAACCACATCTGCACCCGCTTCTGCCGCTTCTACTATATGTTTTGAACTCCGAATTGAAGCAGCTAAGATCTCCGTATCATAATTCTGAATAGCGTAAATGTTTGCAATCTGAGCAACTAAATCCATTCCTTGCCAATTAATATCATCTATACGACCAATAAATGGAGAAAGGTATGTTGCACCAGCCTTAGCGGCTAATATTGCTTGACCTGCCGAAAAAACCAGCGTACAATTAGTTTGGATCCCATTATTTGCAAAATACTTAATTGCTTTTACACCTTCCTTAATCATCGGAACCTTAACAACTATATTCTTATGCAGTTTAGCTAACTCCTCTCCTTCTCTAATTATTCCCTCCATATCAGTAGCTATTACTTCTGCGCTTACCGGTCCATCTACAATATTGCAAATGTCAACGTAATGCTGAATTATATTGTCTTTTCCAGTAATCCCTTCTTTCGCCATTAATGAAGGATTGGTAGTTACTCCATCTAATATTCCTAAATCATTAGCTTCCTTTATTTGATCAAGATTTGCAGTGTCTATAAAAAATTTCATTGCTATATAGAATTTGCATAAATGTAGGCATTAAACCCTAAAATTTGAGGAGTGATTCAGTTAAACTTTTAAACCTAATTCGAGGATGTTGATTACTTAAGTAGGGGCATAAAAAAAGGGCAAGTTACTTATATCGCATCGCTACAACCGCCTACCCTTGCTGCCTTCCGACCCTGGGGGATTTAACAGGAGCTGATCGTACAAGACTCGCCCAACACAAAAATATAAAATTTAAGTATGTATTGTCTCGAAATAACATTTTTTAAAAGTTATCTATTTGATCTAACTTCAAAAAAACAAAAAGCAAATTATTATCTTTCTTTCTTCATTAAGCAACCAAAACGGATAACTAAAGTATGACAGATATAGAATTCAATAAAAATGAAGATAGAATGCGCATGTTACTTGCAGATGTAAAAACTAAATTGAAAGCAATTCATCTGGGAGGAGGAGAAAAAAGAATTGAAAAGCAACATGCTCAGGGTAAAATGACTGCTCGCGAGAGAATTGCCTATTTATGTGATAAAGAATCTGAATTTATTGAAATTGGAGCTTTCGCCGGATATGAAATGTATGAAGAGTATGGTGGTTGTCCAGGTGGCGGTGTTGTTTGTGTAATTGGTTACGTTACCGGAAGGCAATGTATTATTGTGGCCAATGATGCTACAGTTAAAGCCGGGGCATGGTTCCCCATTACAGGAAAGAAAAATTTAAGAGCTCAAGAAATTGCTCTAGAAAATAGGCTTCCAATTATTTATCTGGTAGACAGTGCAGGAGCTTTTTTACCCATGCAAGACGAAATATTTCCAGACAAGGAGAATTTTGGACGGATATTTAGAAACAATGCGCAACTTTCTGCTAAGGGAATCCCTCAAATAGCGGCTATTATGGGCAGTTGTGTTGCAGGTGGAGCGTACCTTCCAATAATGTCCGACGAATCACTAATCGTTGAAGAAACAGGTACCATCTTCCTTGCAGGTCCCTATTTGGTGAAAGCTGCTATTGGTGAAGACATTGACAAACAGACACTCGGTAGGTGCTAAAACCCACTCCGAAATTTCAGGGGTAACTGATTATAGCGTTCCTAATGACAAAGCCTGTTTAGATAAAATCATTGATTTGGTTGCACATCTTGCCAAACCCAAAAAGGAAGGTTTTAATAGAGATACACCAAAACCTCCGATCAAAAATCAAGACGACATTTATGGTATTATTCCTGAATCTTCAGCAAAACCATATGATACAAGAGAGATTATTAAGAGATTGGTAGACGAATCTAAATTTACCGAATATAAATCTTCTTACGGTCAAACCATAATTTGTTGCTATGCTAGAATTGATGGTTGGTCTGTTGGAATTGTTGCCAATCAAAGAAAGATTATAAAAACTAAAAAAGGAGAAATGCAATTTGGAGGTGTAATTTACTCTGATTCAGCAGATAAGGCCGCTAGATTTGTGATGGTCTGCAATCAAAAAAGAATTCCTTTAGTTTTCCTTCAAGATGTAACTGGTTTTATGGTAGGTTCCAGATCTGAACACGGAGGAATAATAAAAGATGGAGCAAAAATGGTTAATGCGGTTTCTAATTCTATAGTACCAAAATTTACCGTGATTACTGGAAATTCATATGGTGCTGGCAACTACGCAATGTGCGGCAAAGGCGTATGATCCTCGTTTAATTATTTCATGGCCCAATGCAAAATTAGCCGTTATGGGAGGAGCTCAAGCTGCAAAGACGCTTTTGCAAATTCAGATTGCAGCAGAAAAGAAAAAAGGGAAAGAAATTTCAGAAGCGGATAAAGAAGCTATGTTTAACAAAATAAAATCGAGATACGACAAACAAACGGAAGCTTTTTATGCTGCAGCTCGTTTATGGGTAGATGCCATTATAGACCCATTAGAAACTCGTAAATGGATAAGTATGGGTATTGAAGCTGCTGACAGCAACCCTATTACGGAAGAATTTAAAGTTGGTGTTATTCAAACTTAAAAAGTCCTCTATTTTATTTAAGCTTATCACTTATCCCCCCAGCGATAAGTCTTTAACTCAAAGCCCGCAAGTTCCAGAATTCTATCAACAACAGTGGCGGCTAATTCTTCAAAATTCTTTGGTAAACTATAAAAAGACGGTGATGCAGGACAAATTATCCCCCCAGCCGTACTAATTTTGTGCATATTATCAATGTGAATGGCATTGTATGGTGTATCTCGAACTGCTAAAATCAATTTTCGTCGTTCTTTCAAAATAACATCCGCAGCGCGCGTGATCAAATCATTAGATATCCCATTGGCTATACGACCTAAAGTTCCCATAGAACATGGAATTATAATCATCGTATCATACTTAGCTGATCCCGAAGCAAAGGGTGCATTAAAATCACGTTTAGTATAAAAATCAAATTTATAATCAGTAAAAGATCGATTTGACAATTCATGAGCCCACACTGTTTTAGCGTTATCAGTCATTATCACTCCTACTTGCTCCCATTGATTAGATAGTTGCTGTAGCTTATCAAAAATTACTTTTGCGTAAATGGACCCACTTGCCCCTGTAACCGCTATTACTACTTTTTTACTCAAATTCATATACCTTTACCTTCAAAGGTGAAACTTTTATTTAAAAATTGGTATTAATTTTGATTACAAATAAAGAAAGGTTTATATGAAAACATTATTTCTAACGGTTTTGTTAGCACTATTGGGATTAAACACTAACGCTCAGGATCAAATAAATTGGATGTCACTCAGTGAAGCTGTGGAGTTGAATAAAAAAACTCCGAAGAAAATTTTTATCGATTTTTATACTTCATGGTGTGGATGGTGTAAAAAAATGGATGCTTCTACCTTTTCCAATCCTAAAATTGTCCAATATATGAATGCGAATTACTATGCTGTAAAATTTAATGCAGAAACAAAGGAAACTGTAAAATTCAATGGTAATAGTTATACTTTTAGTGAAGCTGGCAGAAGGGGTGCTAATCAATTAGCTATTGATCTTGCAAGCAGTAATGGTAGATTAGGTTATCCAACTGTAGTGGTTCTGGGTGAAAATCTAAATAAATTAAATGCTTTCCCAGGATTTAAAGATGTTACCGCAATGGACAAGATCTTGAAATATTATGGAGAAGGCTATTACGATGATGGCAAAACATGGCAACAATTCAATCAATTACATGCTAATCCTGAATAAAAAAACACAATTCTCTGATGTTTAGATTTTTAAGTTTCATTTTATTGGTTTTCTTGCTTTCTCAATGGGTGTATGCACAAGACAACACCAAAGAGATCAATTGGCTGTCTTTTGAAGAGGCCGTTATAAAAAATGAAACTACTCCAAAAAAAATGTTTATTGATTTTTATACCAATTGGTGTGGGTGGTGCAAAGTGCTAGATAGAACTACCTTCAAAGACTCTATAATTGTAGATTTAATAAACGAACATTTTTATCCTGTAAAATTTAATGCAGAACAGAAGGACACCATTAACTTTAAAGGGACAGCATATAAATTTGTTGCCAATGGAAGAAGGGGCTATCATGAGCTTGCTGCTGCCATTTTACAAGGTAAAATGTCTTATCCAACCATGATTATCATGGACGAGCAATACCAAATTCTTTCCCCAATTAATGGTGCAGTTAACGCACCCGACTTAGAGCCGGTTTTGGTATTTTTAGGAGAAGACTTATTCAAAGATGAACAGCAATCATGGAACGATTATAGGGCCAATTTTACACCCAAAAGTACTGCTACTGTTCGACCAGCAACTAAGTAAAAACTTATTACTTAAACGTTCTTTATTCTATTATCAAACTCAAAACTTTCGGTTTTTAGTAATCTAACGTGAACAAAATCTGGATGTCCCGGATTCAATAAATAGTTGAACTCCCCTTTAACTATAGCTGAGGGAACTCTTAAAATGGCATGCTCTCCCCTTTCCATCCATTTATCACCAATATTCTTACAAATAGGATTATGATAATTCTGACTCCAAGTCTTAGGCAATTTTTTAATGTCTAATTCTTCAACTGTGACTTTGATGGGAATTTCAATTATCATTAATTTAAAAAGTTCATTTAATCCTTCACTACTACGATGAACTACATTTTCTAAACAGGCAAGTGATCTACTTTCCGATGTGTATATAACATATCTGCCTGCTGAATTCCAACGGGCTGGCTTGCCAGATGCATTTAATGAATTGGCCCATTTTTTATGGCATATTCGATAAACAATCATCTGCTCTAAGCTAAATCACCAAATTCAATTCTAATGACTTCATCAATAATAAGATCAATGCCTGAAGAGGTTGTCATTAAACGAGAAGGAATCATATTGTCCAAACCATAGGCAGGTTTATTTAGCCATACACGAAAGGCTTCAATACTTCCAAAGACTTCAATACCTTTTTTATACAGCTTAACAATCTTTAGTAACACTTCGCTTCTCAAAGAATTTAGTTTCTTATGCTGTGCCGTATAACGTTCGATGGTCTTAGTAGATAAATCTAAAAAACTAGCTAAATCACTTTTTTTATATCCCATCAAATCCGCAACATCAAAAAATAATTTAGTGCCTACCCCTTTTTGAGCGTTAGTAACCAATGTAACCTTGTCTTTTATATAAAGCGCATACTCATCAATCATCTCTGAAGCATGCACGGTTAAGTCATTGCCTTTATCTAGTTCTCCTGTCATGTCTTAAATATACAAATATTTTAAGACAATTGTCAAAAACAAAAAGAAAAATGTCTAAACCTACCTAAAGCAAAAAGTTTTTAAATCTTCCATCGCCTTCTCATAACCTAATGAATTGGCCTTATTAAGATCTTCACAAGCTTCTGCATATTTATTCATTCTTAGATAGGTCAGCCCTCGATAATAATAAGCACTGGGCTTCTCAGGCCATGCGACTATAGTCCTATTCAAATCAACAAGCGCTTTATCAAATTCAAATAATTTAAAATTGGCTATCCCTTTTGATAGATAAGAAGGGATATAAGTACTCTTATATTTCAGACATTTATCAAAGTCTTGAATGGCGCCTTTAAAATCATTAAGTAATGACTTTACCAATCCCCGTTCATAATATGCGAGATAATAATCCGGCTTTAGTTGTATAAGTCTAGTATACTCTATATTTGCTCCTAAGTAATCTCTCTTCGCTCGTCTGGCATTTGCCAAACAGTATAAAGCTGCAATGTTAGTAGGACTTTGTTTTAGCGCTTCATTTGCAATTTTAATGGCCCTTTGGGGTTTACCAGATTCTTTAAAGATCCAAGCCTTAAGTGTTAGATAATCCACATTTTCTGGAGCAATCTTTAATGCTCTTGTAATTAAAGCTCTAGCTATATCAAACTCTTTTTCTGCAAAGTGTGATTTCGCTTCAACATAAAATTCAACAGACTCAAGTTCGCTTAAAATGGTGATTGGTGCAGAAAACTCAAAATCTGGTTGATTCAAAATAGTATCAACCCTATTTATCTGTGCACTAGTTTTTAGACTAAAAGTTAGTATTAGTATAAAAAAAACCGAATTTGCAAGAAATTGAATGCTGTTTATCACGATTCAAATTTAAATGTTTTTTATTTCTGATTAAATTAAAACCAACAGATATTAAAAAGCCTTAATTTTGTAGTTCATTATGAAAAAAAGAGAGCTTCGGATTATAAAGCCAATTCAATCGTTTCTTGAAAATGAGTCAACAGGAGGACTGGTACTTATTTTCAGTATGTTTCTTGCTATGTTCTTGGCAAACTCAGGATTTTCCTATCAATACTTCCATATACTGCATAGCCATGTCAATTTAACTATTGGAGAGGTAATTAGTATAGATAAACCTTTGGAATTCTGGATCAATGACTTCTTAATGGCCATTTTTTTCTTTCTCATTGGGTTAGAAATTAAGCGTGAGATAATGGCTGGAGAACTTTCAAGTTTTAGCCAAGCAAGTTTACCCATATCTGCAGCAATTGGAGGAATGGTACTTCCAGCATTCATTTACTTCTTATTCAATAGAAGTGGGGCTGGTGTTGATGGTTGGGGTATTCCAATGGCTACAGACATTGCCTTTTCCCTAGGAATACTGAGCCTATTAGGTAAAAGAGTGCCTATATCTTTAAAGATTTTTCTAACAGCATTAGCGATTGTAGATGATTTGGGGGCAGTACTCGTAATTGCTATATTCTATACCAGTGATATATCTGTTATTCACCTAGTAAGCGGACTAGGCGTTTTCTTCTTTTTATTCTTTTTAAATTATCTGAGAGTTTATAAACTTACATTTTACATTGTTGGAGGCATTGCTCTTTGGTATTTAATATACATGTCTGGTATTCATGCTACCATTGCAGGGGTTCTTTTAGCATTAACAATTCCGGCTAAAAGACGTGTTGCTAGTAAAGAAATATTTGTAGAAAGAGTTAGACTTTATATACACGAATTTCATTTTTCTCGACAAACTGAAAAAAAATTCTTTCTTACTGATGAACAATCGCACAGAGTAGATAATATACAGAGTGCATGTAAAGAAATATCATCTCCGCTACAAAGGCTGGAACATACTTTACATCCATATGTTTCCTTTTTTATAATGCCCCTTTTTGCACTTGCAAATGCAGGAATTAAACTTGAAGGGAATATTATTGATGCCTTAAGTTCAAATATTGCGCTTGGTGTGATGGCTGGACTGTTTTTTGGAAAGCAATTTGGTATTTTATTATTTACATGGATAGGTGTCAAACTTAAACTTGGAAAGCTACCATCAGATCTAGGTTGGCCACACATTTATGGCTTGGGAGCATTAGCAGGTGTTGGTTTTACAATGTCCCTATTTATAGCACATTTAGCTTTTCATGATGCCGAATCACTGCAGTTAGCAAAAATTGGGATATTAGTAATCTCTATCATTTCAAGTATTTTTGGAGTTCTAGTCCTTATTAATAGTAAGCCTAAGAAAAGCTAAAAGTAAACCCTTGATGTTTCTTTGTTCTTACCCTAACTTAGACTAGTATTTTTGTTTTCACAATGGCTGGAAACTCATCTAAGGCGTCCATTAATTCACCATTAACATTTATAAGCTTATTCTTTGAATGGAAACTTAAAGTATTTGATTTTTCACCATTAAAAACGTGAATATGAAACTGTTTTTTACCTTTATTCCTGCCTAAAAGATGTTCAAGTTGATCTACAAAATCACTTGTAATCGCATTTGCCCTCATATAAACTTCTAATCCTTTTGTTCTCTTTTCCATAACATCAGTTAAGAACTCTATCGATTGCATACGAAGTTCATACCTATTCTCATCATTAAAATAAGGGCGATAATCTGCCGTTATTAATATTCTACTTCCAGAATGTTCTAAATATGGAACATACCTTGTATAATCATCTCTATAAAAAGGCATTTCATAACTCCCATCATAATCTTCAAATAATGCGATACCATATGGACGACCTTTTTTATCAATCCGTTTTGAGAAAGAGGCAACAATAACAGCAATTTTAACTCTTTTTCCTTTATAGTTTTCGAGTTTACTGAGTGGACAAGTTGAAAAATATTCAATCTCAGATTGATACTCGTCTAATGGATGTCCTGTAATATAAATTCCTGTTACTTCCTTTTCTTTTCTTAATAGATCAAAATTGTTCCATGGTTCCACAATTGGGAAACTTGGTTCTTTTAATTGATCATCTAACATTTCACCAAATAAAGAGTTTGCATTTTTCTGTTGATCTAACTGATATTGCTGTCCAAATCTTACAATTTTCTCAATAAAATTACCACCATCATTCCCAATGGGCTCCAAATATTGAGATCTTTTTATTTCAGGATTCAAACTATCAAAAGCCCCTGCTTGCGCTAAAGCCTCAAAACTACGTTTATTTACAGTTCTAAGATGTACTCTTTTTGCGAGATCAAATGCATTTTTAAAGTTACCTCTCTCCTTTCTCTCTTCAATAATACTTTCAACAGCTGTAGTTCCTACTCCTTTAATAGCGCTTAGCGCAAAACGTATTTCCCCATTTTTATTTACAGTAAACCTAACATTGCTTTCATTTATGTCAGGCCCTAATGGTTTTACATGCATTCGCTTAGCCTCTCTCAAGAAAAAATTAACCTTAGATATATCACTCATGTTATGTGATAAAACAGCTGCCATAAATTCAGCTGGATAATGTGCCTTAAGATATCCTGTATGAAATGCCAAATAAGCATAACAAGTAGAGTGTGACTTATTAAAAGCATAGGAAGCAAAAGCCTCCCAATCTTTCCAAATCTTATCTACTGTTTCCTTGGGGTGGCCATTACTCTGGCAACCTTCAATAAATTTAGGATATAATTCATCGATGATCTTCTTTTTCTTCTTACCCATTCCCTTACGCAACATATCTGCCTGACCTTTAGTAAAATTGGCAAGTTTCTGTGACAACAACATTACCTGCTCCTGATACACCGTAATACCATAGGTCTCCGCCAAATACTCCTCCATATCAGGGAGGTCATAAATTATAGGCTCTTTGCCATTTTTCCTAGCGATAAAATTGGGAATGTAATCCATCGGACCTGGACGGTATAATGCATTCATGGCTATCAAGTCTTCAAACTTATTAGGCTTAAGAAGCTTTAAATTCTTTTGCATTCCGGGAGACTCAAATTGAAAGACACCATTAGTTTCTCCTTTTTGAAATAATGTGTAAGTTTTAGCATCATCAAGCGGTATTTCATCAGCTATAATATCAACTCCATGGCGCTCTTTAACAATCGCAATAGCATCTTTAATAATGGTAAGTGTTTTTAAACCTAAAAAATCCATCTTTAGTAGGCCTGCGTCTTCAACAACACTATTATCAAATTGTGTAACAAAAAAATTAGTGGCTTTTGAAGTCATTACCGGCACAAAATTAGTAATGTCATCAGGTGTAATAATTACCCCACAGGCATGGATACCCGTATTTCTAACAGACCCTTCTAATTTCTTCGCAGTACGAATCATATTTCCAATGACATTATTTTCAGCAGCCAATTTTCTAAAACTCTCTGCCTGCTGCATTTGGTCATTATTCAAATTCGATTTAAGCTTGACATCTATATCATCCTCCTTCAACACTTTATTCAAAGTAGCACTTAAATGATCCGGAAAAGATTTAGCCACCTTATCTACTTCCGGCAAAGGAACATCTAAAACACGTCCTACATCTCGCAAAGATGATTTTGCGGCCATAGAGCCATAGGTTATAATCTGAGCTACTTGATTTTGTCCATATTTATCTACGACATAATCTATTACCTTCTGTCTTCCTTCATCATCAAAGTCGATATCAATATCCGGCATAGAAATTCTCTCAGGGTTCAAGAACCGCTCAAAAAGCAAATCGTATTTAATTGGATCAATATTCGTAATTCCAAGACAATAAGCAACTGCAGAACCAGCAGCAGAACCTCTACCCGGACCTACCGAAACACCCATGTTCCTTGCTACTGTTGTAAAATCCTGTACAATAAGAAAGTAACCAGGATAACCGGAATTATCTATTACAGATAACTCAAAGCTCAAGCGTTCTTCAATTTCTGATGTTATTTCTCCATAACGTTTTCTAGCACCTTCAAACGTCAAAAATTTTAAATACTCGTTTTGTGTTTTGAATTGTTTAGGAATGCTAAAGGCAGGTAATAGTACATCTCTCTGTAGCTTTGGAGCAATAACTCTATCGACAATTAAACCAGTATTTTCAATAGCTTGGGGAACATCTGAAAATAGCTTTTTCATTTCTTCTTGAGTTTTGAAGAAAAATTGATTATTTGGAAATCCAAAACGAAAGCCTTTTCCATTACCAATAGGAGTCTCTTGCTTATCTCCAGTATTAACACAAAGTAATATATCGTGTGCCGTCCAATCATCCTCATCGACATAATGAGAATCATTTGTAGCAATTGCTGGAACATTATATTTCGCAGACCATTTTAATAGGATCTGGTTAATATCTTCCTGTGAAATCCCTGTTGCATCGATATTTCCAAGGTTATGCCTTTGCAATTCTATAAAATAATCCTCTTCAAAAATATCTAGCCATTCTAAAAATATCTTTTCTGCCTCCTCTTCTCCTTTGTGTAAGATTGCCTGTGGCACTTCAGCACCAATACAGCAAGTTGTAGCTATTAATCCATTCTTATATTGCTTGATTAACGATCTATCTATACGTGGATATTTACTATAGAGTCCATCAATGTATCCTAATGAACATAGTTTAGCTAAATTTTGATATCCTTCCTGATTTTTAGCTAAAATTAACTGGTGATATCGTTTATCGCGTTTACCACGAGTAAACGTTTTTTGAAACCGGTCTTCTACTACATAAAATTCACATCCTACAATTGGCTTGATGCCTGCCTTGTTACATTCATTGACAAACTTAAATGCACCAAACATATTTCCATGATCAGTAAGCGCTACTGCGGGCATCCCATCATTTGCCGCTTTACTAATTAAATCAGGGATGGATGCAGCTCCATCAAGTAAAGAAAACTGCGTATGGCAGTGAAGATGAGAAAAATCACACATGAAAACCCGTTTCTATAAAAATCTATAAACCACAGATTAAAACCAAAAAGTAGTGCTTAAAGATTTCAACAAAAAAAGGGCCACCGATATGGCGACCCTTTAAACAATTTCTTTTTAGAGATACTACTACTCTCCGAAGATGAAGATATCCACTCTTCTATTCTGAGCACGCTCCTCTTCAGTAGCTTGATTTTCTGTAACAGGACTCTCCTCTCCATATGGAAGAACAAAAATCTCTTTGGCAATACCAATACCTTGAAGGTACTTCTTAACCGTCGCAGATCTTCTAGCCGATAACATGTAATTGTATTCTTCAGCTCCTTCCTCACTTGCATTTCCAGAAACATATACCACAAATCTATTAAGTGGTGTGCTAATAGCTGCTTTCATAGCATCTAACCTTGCTGTTGCTTCTGGTGTTAACTCATCAGAATCAGATTTAAAATAAACAGATCCAATCTTTTGCAACACTAATCCTGTCGGATCATTCTCTACTCGATCTTTTAAATCCTTAAGCGAACCAATGTTATCATCGATCTTTCCATCTAAATCTCTAATTAATGTCCCTTGTTCATTAATGTTGTTAATATTCTGATTTACAAGATCATTTGTTTTATCGATTTCTTCTTCAATTCCATCCATTCTCTCCCCTTGAGCAGTAATCGCGCCAGCGTTTTTGCGAATTCCGTCAAATAACTCGTCCTGCTTCTTCTCAAGGTCTTTCAACCCTTTACCAATCTTAACTCCAACCAAAATCTCATGTGTATAACCAAAAGAAGATCTATCTGCTTTTCCTAACAATGTTTCAAAAGTATAAGTAAACTCAGCTCTTTCTTTAAATCCTGCACCTAATCCTGCATGTAGCCCAGCAGCATCGTCAGCAAAACCAGAACTTCCAGAACCAGATCTATACCCTACATTGGCCCAAACGGTATTGTTCCAATCTATAATAGCGTTTATATCAAATTGTAAGGGTATGCCTTTTACCTTTCTAACTAGTACAGAAGGCTCAATAAAAAAGTCTTTGTTTTTTCCTACGGCCGCTCTATACCCAGCAGATGCTAAATAATGTCGTACCATAGTTTTGACTGCACTTTTGTTCACCTCATTGGATTCAAAATTACTTTCATTAGAGAAGATATGAGGTACAGAAAAACCTAAATTCAATCCTTTCCAATTATAGTTAATACCTACGTTTCCATCAAAAGTAGTCACCCTTTCATCGTCTGCAAATTCAACAGGATCCAAATCAGTATTAAAAGTTAATTCAGAGAAATCTAATCTATAATTTAATACTCCTCCATCAACTCCAATAGATAATTTGTGTGTCCTATCCTTATTAAAAGGAATATGATAAGCTACTGAAAGTAATGCATTTGTAGTATGCCATGCGTGTGCTCTATCCAAAATTAACTTAGCACCAACACCCAAATCTGTTTTACCAACAGGCATATCAAAAGACAATAGATTTGATAGCGGAGCATCAGGCATGTTCGACCACTGTTTCTTAAAGTTAAAAAACACATTTCCTAAATCCTCTTCTCCAACTCGAGAAGGATTGTGGATATGAGGATTATAAATATAGTGGTTCCATACCAATGCTTGCTGCGCAAAAGCATTTTGAATAGAAAACAATGCAACAAGTACTATTAATGACTTTACAAGTTTCATACTGATATTATTTATTTTAATAGTTTTCATAATATTCTTCTTCCTTTTCAAGATTATCTAACAATACTTACCGCACCTTTATATTCTGTTCCATCTGCCAATCGCACTACGTACCAATAAGGCCCATCCGGCAGATCGTCACCTTCATATGTACCATCCCAGTCATTTGCATAGGCTGTTGTAGTATATAATAGTGCCCCTCCTCTTGCATAGATATTCAATGTATAATCTGATAGATTCTCAATAAATGGAATTACCCATGTATCATTTATACCATCACCATTTGGTGTATAAATATCTGGGAATTCAGGTACTTCTTGAGGTATCACCGTAACTGTTACACTATCAACATCAGAACATGCATTGGCATCAGTAACTGTCAATTCAAAATGATGTGCACCAGTGTCAATTAGTTCAATGGTAGTTGGATTTTCAATATTTGCAATCTCACCTTCTAATTCTATAGTCGGTGTCCAAGCATATATTATACCAGGATTACCATTCTCTTCAGACCCCATCAATTGCACCTGACCTCCTTGCTCAATTGTAGTATCCGGTCCTGCATTTGCTATTGGATTTGGATGAACTACTACTATTGTAGAAGCTGTATCCGCACCATCTACACTAGATGTAGCACATGGCGTACCATCATCACCTAATAAAGTTACAATTACATCGTACTCTCCAGCATCCGCATTAGGATCAAGATTACTTATTGTTGTTACTCTGTCAGAACCAACTAAGTCTCCATCTTTATACCACTCGTAAGTAGCATTAAAGATTGTCGTTGCACTTAAGCTAATACTTTCACCTTCACACGCAGGCCCATCATTAGTAGCACTTACATTATCAGGGAATTCATTTACGAATAGATAAACACTAGCATATTCAGAAGTACAACCTGTTAACGAATCTGTAATTTGAACCATATAAACTCCTCTATCTCTTCCTTCCCTAACATCATCTATAGGGAATGATGCAGCAGTAGAAAGTACCGTATCAGCTCCAGGCCCCATCCATGAGTAATTAACTGTTTCACTACTTGGAGTTGCTGTAAATACTACATCTCCATTTTCACAAACCGGATTAGGTGTCACATCAGCAGTAACTGTTGGACGAGCAGTAATCACTATTTCCACTTCACCTGTATCAGAAGTACAACCCTTATCACTTGTTATTACAACAGAGTAAGTTCCTGCATCTGCTACAGTAACATCTTCAATTACATGTTGGAAATCATCGTCAGCGATTAACGCATCTGATGGGTCAACCCATGTATAGTTGGCACCAACTAATGTATTGGTAACCGTCATTATTACATCATTTCCTTCACATTGAGGACTGTTAGATGTCAGTATTGGAGCATCTGGTTTTGGATAGATAATTACGCGGTCTTCTGTTCTTGGAGACAAGCAACCATTTCCATCAATAATTTCTAAACCATAAATACCTGCATTGCTCATTGTAGCATTAGGTATTTCAAGTGCCGCTGTATCTGTAACGATTACACTAGTTGCAAGACCTTGCACATACCAGAAGTACAATGCTCCATCAACAGGAGTAGTCTCCAACCTTAAAGTTTGATCTTCACAAATCGGGCTATTTGTAATTAATACCGGAGCATCAGGTGTCTCATTAACAACCACCGTAACAGCCACTATATTACTTGTACAATTGAAACCATCAGTACTGGTTATTTGTACATAGTAAGTTTGATCTTGATAAAGCTGAGGAGTTGTATAAGTATCTCCTGTACCAATTACATTATTACCAGCGGCATCACTATACCAAGTTATTGTACCCGTTGCACCAATAACTTCTAACGTTGCTGTTTCTCCTTGACATATTGTGTCATTATCAACTTCAGGATCAGCAGGATTTTCAAGTACCACTACTGTAACTCCTCCAGGTTCGCTTTCACAACCGAAGTTATCAGTTACTGTTGCATAATATGCCGTTGTAACTGTCAAGTTAGGTGTAGTAAATGAATTTCCACCAACTTGTATGGCTACTGAATCACTATTGTACCATGTAACAGTTGCGTTTTCATATCCAACTGGGAGCACTGCTTCTAAAGTTGTTGAGCTTCCAGCACAAATTGTATCAGGATTTTCAACAAATGTTGGAGCCTCTGGTTGAGCAATAATTGTTATGTATGTAATAGCCTGTTCACTCTGACAGCCATTATCAACCCATAATATTGCAGTATAAGATCCAACAGGAAGATCACTAACATCAAAGCTTAGATTAATGTTATCAATATAAATTGAGAAGAAATTTAACGTATCATTCAAAGAATCAAGAACAAAACCTTTTATAGAATCTCCAACATTTAAGCTAGAAATTGTAATATCTATATCCGTAACGTTCTCACAATCTATTACTCTAGAAGGAAGGGTTGGTGGCTCAGGTAATTCAAGAACTACTACCGTAACAGCCACTAGTTCGCTTACGCAACTTCCGTCTGTCTCTTCCACATAAAATGTTGTCGTTTGAGTTAAAGGCTCTGTTACAAATGTATCGCCTGAACCAACAACATTATTTCCTGCAGCATCGCTATACCAAGTGAATGTTCCTCCTGAACCAGTTACAACTAACGTTGCACTTTCTTGACTACAAATCGTATCATCGGCCGCTACTGGATCGGCAATTGCAGCATTTACAACTACAGTTCCCATAGTCGCAAGTCCTTCACAGTCACCAATTGTTTCTGTAGCCCAGTAATTGGTAGTTACAACTGGACTTACATTTAATTGTGAGCCTGTTCCAATATTATTCGTTAATAGAGAATCTGAATACCAGTTAATCGTTCCGCCACTTCCAACTGCAATCAATGTAGCGATCTCTCCTTCACATATGGTATCATTAATTACTGTAGGTGCGTCTGGTTCTTCATTTACAATCACAGTTAATTGTGCTGCTGGACCTTCACATCCATTATCATCTATCTCTGTAACATAATAACTGTATGTTCCTGCTGTTAACTGACCAATATTCAATGGTGATCCACTGCCTACTGAATCTGATAAGATTACATCTCCATACCATACTAATGTTCCGCCTTGACCTGTTGCCATCAACATCACATCTTCATCTTCACAGTATTCCAAATCTGTCGCATCTGGTGCATCTGGTAATGGATTCACTATCGCATCGACAGGAATTACTGGACTATAGCAACCATTAGTGCCTTGTTCTTGCACATAGTATGTCGTTGACTGCGTCAAGATTGGTGTCGTGTACGATGTACCTGTTCCAACCTGACTTGTGCCACTCGCATCACTAAACCATGTTAAAGTGCCTCCTGAGTTAGCCGTTGCTATCAATGTAGCACTTTCTCCACTACAAACTGTATCATTTGTTCCTGTTGGCGCTGGTAAGCTATCATTCACTACCACTGTTGCCATTGAATCAGGACCTTCACAATCTCCAATTGTTTCTGTTACCCAGTAAGTTGTTGTTACTGTTGGGCTAACATCCAATTGTGAGCCTGTTCCAATATTATTTGTTAAACCAGCATCTGAGTACCAGTTAATCGTTCCGCCACTTCCTACTGCAATCAATGTTGCCATCTCTCCTACACATATAGTATCATTAGCAACACCAGGTGCATCTGGCTCTTCATTTACAATCACAGTTAATTGTGCTGCTGGACCTTCACATCCATTATCATCTATCTCTGTAACATAATAGCTGTATGTTCCTGCTGTTAACTGACCAATATTCAATGGTGATCCACTGCCTACTGAATCTGATAAGATTACATCTCCATACCATACTAATGTTCCGCCTTGACCTGTTGCCATCAACATCACATCTTCATCTTCACAGTATTCCAAATCTGTCGCGTCTGGTGCGTCTGGTAATGGATTCACTATCGCATCGACAGGAATTACTGGACTTAAACAACCATTAGTGCCTTGCTCTTGCACATAGTATGTCGTTGATTGTGTCAAGATTGGTGTCGTGTACGATGTACCTGTTCCAACCTGACTTGTACCACTCGCATCACTAAACCATGTTAGAGTGCCTCCTGAGTTTGCTGTTGCCATCAATGTAGCACTCTCTCCACTACAAACTGTATCATTTGTTCCTGTTGGCGCTGGTAAGCTATCATTCACTACCACTGTTGCCATTGAATCAGGACCTTCACAATCTCCAATTGTTTCTGTTACCCAGTAAGTTGTTGTTACTGTTGGGCTAACATCCAATTGTGAACCTGTTCCAATATTATTTGTTAAACCAGCATCTGAGTACCAGTTAATCGTTCCGCCACTTCCTACTGCAATCAATGTTGCCATCTCTCCTACACATATAGTATCATTAGCAACACCAGGTGCATCTGGCTCTTCATTTACAATCACAGTTAATTGTGCTGCTGGACCTTCACATCCATTATCATCTATCTCTGTAACATAATAGCTGTATGTTCCTGCTGTTAACTGACCAATATTCAATGGTGATCCACTGCCTACTGAATCTGATAAGATTACATCTCCATACCATACTAATGTTCCGCCTTGACCTGTTGCCATCAACATCACATCTTCATCTTCACAGTATTCCAAATCTGTCGCATCTGGTGCATCTGGTAATGGATTCACTATCGCATCGACAGGAATTACTGGACTTAAACAACCATCAGTGCCTTGTTCTTGCACATAGTATGTCGTTGATTGTGTCAAGATTGGTGTCGTGTACGATGTACCTGTTCCTACCTGACTTGTGCCACTCGCATCACTAAACCATGTTAAAGTGCCTCCTGAGTTAGCCGTTGCCATCAATGTAGCACCCTCTCCACTACAAACTGTATCATTTGTTCCTGTTGGCGCTGGTAAGCTATCATTCACTACCACTGTTGCCATTGAATCAGGACCTTCACAACCTCCAATTGTTTCTGTTACCCAGTAAGTTGTCGTTACTGTTGGGCTAACATCCAATTGTGAACCTGTAGCTATATTATTTGTTAAACCAGCATCTGAGTACCAGTTAATGGTTCCGCCTGTGCCAACAGCAATCAATGTTGCCATCTCGCCAACACATATAGTATCATTAGCAACACCAGGTGCATCTGGCTCCTCTGAAACTGTAACAGTAATTTGTGCTGCTGGACCTTCGCAACCATTATCATCTATCTCTGTAACATAATAGCTGTATGTTCCTGCTGTTAACTGACCAATATTCAATGGTGATCCACTGCCTACTGAATCTGATAAGATTACATCTCCATACCATACTAATGTTCCGCCTTGACCTGTTGCCATTAACATCACATCTTCATCTTCACAGTATTCCAAATCTGTCGCATCCGGTGCATCTGGTAATGGATTCACTATCGCATCGACAGGAATTACTGGACTGTAGCAGCCATTTGTTCCTTGCTCTTGTACATAATATGTCGTTGATTGTGTTAAGTTAGGTGTGGTAAATGATGTACCCATTCCAACCTGACTTGTACCACTTGCATCACTAAACCATGTTAGAGTGCCTCCTGAGTTTGCTGTTGCCATCAATGTAGCACTTTCTCCACTACAGATAGTATCATTTGTTCCTGTTGGTGCCGGTAGACTATCATTCACTACTACTGTTGCCATTGAATCAGGACCTTCACAACCTCCAATCGTCTCTGTTACCCAGTAAGTTGTTGTAACTGTTGGGCTAACATCCAATTGTGAGCCTGTTCCAATATTATTCGTTAAACCAGCATCTGAGTACCAGTTAATCGTTCCGCCTGTACCAACAGCGATCAATGTTGCTGTCTCACCTTCACAAATAGTATCATTAGCAACACCTGGTGCATCAGGCTCTTCTGACACTGTAACAGTAATTTGAGTTGCAGGACTTTCACATCCATTATCATCTATTTCTGTAACGTAATAGCTGTATGTTCCTGCTGTTAGTTGTCCTATATTTAATGGTGATCCACTTCCGACAGAATCAGATAATATAGCATCCCCATACCAAACTAATGTTCCGCCTTGACCTGTTGCCGTTAAGACTACATCTTCGTCATCGCAAAACTCTAAGTCCGTTGCATCCGGAGCATCTGGTAATGGATTCACAAGAACTGTTACCTCTGTCAAAGGGCTCTCACATCCTTCATCATCATCAATATCACTTACATAATAAGTTGTTGTTTGCGCCAATGCTGGCGTTGTATAAGTTGTACCAGTAGCAATCGCTGAAGAAGCACTTGCATCTTCATACCAATTGATAGTTCCAGTAGGTGTACTAGTAACCTCAAGTGTAGCTGATTCTCCAATACAAACAGTATCATCTTCCACTGTTGGTGCAGCTGGAGGATTAATACCATAAATTGTAATTACTTGAGCACTAGAATAACATCCATCTAAGTTTTCTACTACCCAGAATTGATTAATATTATCATTCAAAACAGCAGTCGTAAACTCTTCTCCATCAGCCAAGAAATTAGTTGGCAACGCTCCTGGAGAACTTGGTGCACCTCCATACCATTCAAAGTTACCAGGCGTGGTACTTATAGATGTTGCTTTAAATGTTCTTGTTGATCCTTTACAAACAGTAGAATCAAATACTCCTGCTATATTGCTATTTAAGAATGCACCGTTTTCGTCTTCAACAATAAATCCATCATTCGGTGTTTCAGTTACAGTAAGTACTGTTGTTACTACTTGACTCTCACATGTATCATTATCAACTGTCCAGAAAATTATATAAGATCCAGCTGTAACAGATGGTGATAAGGTAAGATCAACTGTTATAGAAGTAATTGGTAAAGTACCAGTAAAAATAGAAGTTCCAGAACCATCTTGAACATCAAAGTTCAGGTCTCCACCTATTTGATTCGTGTTAACAGACACCACACTAATAGTAGCCTCTTCACAAGCTTCAACTTGTGCCAAAACATTTGGCGCATCCACTTCATCAAAAATGTAAACCGTAACTGGTGTTAATTCACTTTCACAGTTACCACTTGTTTCTCCAACATAATAAACAGTTGTATTAGTAAGTGCAGGAGTAACAAAGACCGACCCTGTTCCTACTAAATTTAAACCGCTCGCATCAGAATACCATCTTAAAGAATCAGCATTTACGAATACATTAACCGTAAATGTAGCACTTCCTTCAGAGCATACTGAAATAGAATCCACATTTACAGTTGGAGCTGGAATATCATCCTCAACTACAACCATAACTTCTACACTATCGCTTACGCAATCTCCATTTGATTCCGTAACCCAATAACTTGTTGTAGCTGTTAGAGGTCCAGTATTAAACTGATTACCGCTTCCAACTACAGTTGTAAGTCCTGCATCTGAGAACCAAGTAATATCTGTAGATGTTCCAGTAGCGGTTAAGATTGTACTTTCTCCATTGCATATTGTATCATTTGTAACGGTTGGAGGATTCGGCTCAGCAGTAATATCAATAGTCACTATCGCCGGTAAGCTTTCACAATCTCCCAAAGTTTCTGTTACATAATAATTATATGTACCTGCTGCAAGCGATCCGATATTTAATGGTGAACCCGTACCGATGCCTCCTGCCGGTACTAATGCAACAGTATCATACCAAGTAAGTGTTCCACCTACTGAGCTCGTTGCCATCAAAATAACATCCTCACCTTCACAGAATTCATCATCATTTGCAGTAGGCGCATTAGTTAATGGTTCAACAACCGCTGTTACAGGAATTAAATTACTAGGGCAATTATCAGCACTTCTTTGTAACACGTAAAAAGTTGTTGTTTGCGTTAAAGCAGGTGTTGTGTAAGAAGAGGTTGTTCCTACAGAATCAACTCCTACCGCATCACTATACCAAATAACCGTTTCTGTAGCTCCTGTTACTGTTAAATCAGCAGTTTCACCAACACAAATGGTATCATTAATTCCAGTTAAATCTGCTGGAACTGGCAATACAATTACATCTACAGAATCAGGATTACCTGAACATGATCCAAAACTTTCTTGTACATAGTATCTAGTATCTGCTGTCAGTACTGGCGTTGTAAAAGGTGTTCCAGAACCAACAGACATTGTTAGCTCTCTATCTGAATACCACGTTATTGTTCCACCAGTTGTTGCCGCAGAAAGTGTAGCGGTTTCTCCAGAGCATATAGTATCATTTTCTGATGTAGGTGTTCCTGTTGGTGCCTCACCAACAGTAATAGTTACCTTAACTGCATCGCTAGAACAACCTGTTGCCGGATCTTGTGCCACAACATACAAGTCTATTACTCCAGGTGCACCGACTGGCCCAATTGGAAATATTCTAGAATTCAATAATTGAATTGTTAAATCTTGATCGAAATACCAAATAACACTATCTCCTGCATCTGCTGTAGCAACCAAAGTATCAGATTCGCCAACACATAGTGTAATATCATCAACATCAGGTTCATTTGGTAAAGGAATAATTGTAACCGTTACTGGTACAAATTCGCTTGGGCATCCAGTTGTTCGATCTGTTTCTTGAATATAAAATGTTGTAGTTTGTGTTAATTCAGGTGTTGTATAATTAGCTCCTGTATCAACTAAGTTGGTTCCTGCAGCATCTGTATACCAACTCAATAATCCACCACTACTAGTAGCGGTTAAGTTGGCCGTATCTCCAGAACAAATACTAACCCCAGCAGCCGTTGGATTAACAGGGGCAGGGTTAACTGTAATATTTACTTGTGTTGCATTCGATTCACAACCATTTACCTCTTCAACAATGTAATAGCTAATATTAGAAGTTAAAACCTCAGTAGTAAATGGATTTCCGGCAAACACCAAGTTATTGGCCGAAGCATCTGAATACCAGAAGAACGAACCATTTCCACCTCCCGACACTGCGGTAAGTGTTGTTGTTTCTCCTGCACAAATTACTGTATCGCCTGTTACTCCAGAAGGAGGCGTAATAATAAGGTCAGGAGTCACTTTTATTTCTGATCTATCCGTACCAATACAACTTACATCAAATGTTGATCCATTTGCTGTAATCGTAGTTGTAGTAACTGTTGCCACATAAAACCTAGTAGTGTCTAATATTGGTGGTGTTTGGAAGGTAAGCCCCGTCCATACAGGTGTACTAACAGGGTTATTATCTGTATACCACGCTAAGCTTGTCCAATCAGGCTCTCCTGAAGTTGCTGTTAAAGTAACCTGTCCATTTATACATGTAGAAACCGGTGTTGTTACAGTTGGAGCCGGAGGAAGTGGAACCACTGTAACGGCAATTGGCTCTCTAGTAGATTCGCAGCTAGCACCAACTTCTGCTACAGCGACGTAAAAAGTTGTATTCCCAGTCAATGGTGTTGGATGCGCATAAATACCTGTAGTATTTTCCGCCAACGTCGTTGTCATTAATGGGTCATTATTATCATAAAATCTATACTCATAGCTTGCATGTGGGCTAGCAATAGAATCACTAAATGCTTGAATAACTACTAATTCCCCTTCACAAATTGCTGTATCTCTCACTGTAGGTGCCCCTGGGGGATCAGCTTCAATTACAGTTACCGTTCTTTCTCCACCTACACAATTTCCATCCGTCTCCGCAATATAAAAAGTAGCAGGAAATGTATTGATTAGCCCAGTAGTTAAATCTCCTGCAGCACTTATGCTTGCAATTTGAGAAGATGGGTCACCTTGTACTGTATAAAGTATAAAATCATTACCTCCATGGTTCAAACCAGATGTTACTTCAAACGTTGCTGTTTGATTGAAACATGTGGATACAACAACATCAGCGACCGTTGGAGTATCTATAATATCTCGATCTACTACCCAAGTAAACGACCAACGAGCAGTTGCTCCATCACTAAAACCAGTTATATTGACAGTCTTAGAAAAAGAAGTACTGCCAGGGAATACAGAATTCATTTCTGCTTCTGTTATTGTACTAGAGCCAGAAGCAGCCCCATCATTTCCACCAGCTCCAAACTCACCTCCATCATCTTCAAACATACTAAAGTCCATTCGTACATCTTCTACACAAACATTATCCCACACCCATAAACTAAAATCCAAATCATCGGGCGCTTCACTATCTGTATAGTCACTGCCACCACAACCACCGCCGCCACCTTGACTTGGCTTGTCCTCTGATAGTAATGTTCCGATAAGATCACTTCCAGAATTCCTCTGGATTCTAGGTGTAAATCTAAAACGAGGTTCAATACCACCATTTACTGTAGTACAACCAATACCAAGCACACAATCATCATTTGTTCCATCACCACACCAGTAGTTCCACCCTACAGCTGTTACTGTAATTGAAACGTCTGCCAATCGATCTGCGGCTTCTGCAGGTTTTGAATAAAATAAGCACAATAAAAAAGTACATGCTATCGTTAGTTGTTTGAAAAGTTTAGAATCGCTCATATAAGATACGTTTTAAGTAAATACTTTTAATTCTTTAGTCGTTTTTGCATTCAATTAGGGGGCTAATTTCAATATTAAATTTGAATTAACCAAGGATTTCGTTACATTTTATTAACATTTGTTAGTTTTTTTTAAAGAAATTTCAAATTAGGAATAATACATTACTTAACGGGCTGATTTACAATCACATAAACATATGTTAATTGATATTGAATTATTCAAAAAAACCAGCATATTTACTTCGAAGCATATCAAATCGACTATTTAAAGCCAAATGAGTCAAGGAAAATTCTAAGTTTTCATTTTCATACCCTAATTCTAGAGCTTTAAAATAATTATCAGCAAAATTCAGGGTGTCTCCTAAAGTCATATAAACATCTCCAAGATGCTTATATGGGAAATAAAGTGATGAATCTTGCATAATGACTTTCCTCGACAGATCAATCGCTTTTTCATAATTTTGTTGATCAAGATAGATCTCATTAAGTAGTGTAAATGCATTTAAATTAAAACTATCCCTTTCAATAATTTCAAATGCAGCTTTTTCAGCCTGTATATAACGTCTTTGATACTGGCAATACTTAGCAAGTACTCCCAAAAAGTATATACTTGAACTGTCTAACGCTATAGCTCTATTAAAGCATTTGATTGCCTTTTCCTCTTCTCCCACCCTTGCAAAATTAAGACCATACTGTTCCCACATTTGTGGTTCCTTGTCATAGATTTTAAGCCCTTGAGCACAATGTTCATTCGAGGTTTTTATTAATGTTGCTATTTCTTTTGTACTCATTCCTTTTTTGAAACTCTGTTCAAATAAAGCTCCTGCCATCATCCTATTGGCAATAAAGGAATCTTTAAGGTGTGGAAGGTCTTTATTAAATAATGTTTCCTTGTCTTTCCAATCTGCATTTCTATCAATACTAAAAAAACTTAAAGCCAAAACAATTCCGAATGCCATTCCCCATTTGACGACACTGTTTTTTTTAAAGTTTAGATCAAAAAGAGCAATAACCAGTATACAAAACCCAAATGAGGCATAAAAGACATATCGGACTGCAACAATACCTGCTATATGATTAATCAATAATAAATAAGGGAACAACAAAATAAAAAGCGTCATCATCCCCATTGTAATGGCATCCCTTCGTCCCTTAATAAGTCTGTATATTAAAACAAGTAAAAAGCCAATTAATAATGCAAGCCCTAAAATAACTTCCAGACTTAATAAGTCACTAACTGGGATTTGGTTATAGCCAAAATAAAAATAATAGCCACTTGGAACTATCAAAAATTTTAAATAGAAAAGCATAGCGGGTATCACAAGGCCTAGTTTTTGAGCGAAAGAAAAACCACCTTCTGACAATGGGTTCTCATATAATTTAGAAACTGCCACACTTTTTGGTTCTTCAATTGTGCCAATAGTTGCTTCGAATAAATCGACAAGTATAATAGAAGCAATAACCATTACTCCAAATAATATTAGAGACTTAAAAGATATTTTCCTTGAGATAAGAGTAATGTATAAAGCAAAAAAGGCAATAAAAATGACCGCATCGTATTTACATAACATTGCCAAATACATCGCCCCTACACCAATAAAGAACTTCCAAAAGGTTTTAATTGAAAAAGCATCTATTAAAAAATAAAAACCGATTAGTCCAAACAACATCGCTTGAATTATATCTCTATTTTTAATGCTGGCCACGACATTAGAATGAACGGGATGAACAATAAACAACAACAGTAAGAATAACAGCGGGCCATTGGTTTTAAAGAGTTGCATCTTCTGAAGTACCAGAAGAATGACAAAACAAAGGAGACTATAATAAATCAAGTTGAAAAGATGAAAAACCACAGGGTCTCGACCAAAGAAAAACTGCTCTATAGATAAAGATAATGCCGGTATAGGGCGATAATTGTTTTTATTAAACCATTGCTCAAAAACTGAAAAGACTTCTTTAAACCCACTACCCTCTTCGGGCATGATATTTAAATAATACTTATCATCAATATTATATTTATTATTTAAGGTGTTACCATATACACCCCAAACACCAATAAGAATTGTAATGCAATATATAAACAGGGTTTCTCTTTTGCTAAAATCAATATCAGCATTTAAAAAATGAAGTATTTTTTTCATTCTTAGTTATTGATAATTACTACTTTATCAATTTTTGAAAATCGTTTCTCCACGAAACTTTCAATAGATTTATTTCGTTTAGCTAAAGTTGATGAAGAATGGTTTTTAGACCATGATAATACGAGTTGATGCACTCTATAAGAAGCATCTTTTTCAACAATCCAATTATAGCCATAAGTAATTGATTTCAAATCAGGATAGAATACACTTAGCTCAGCATGTAGTGCTCTATTAATTGATGAGTCGTTCCTATAATCCGACAAAGCCTCTCTTAAACGCTCAATCTCTCCATCCTTCTCCATTTGCATAGCATTATTCAATTCTAATGTTGTCATTAATTCTGATCTAAGCTCATCCTCCATTGCATTTAATTCATCCGGAGGAATATCCAACTGCGTAAGCTTTAAAACAGCATTCTTCAGATGCTTCTTTTGCAATATACTCTCAAGGCTATCTACCTCACTTTTAGGCATATATTCTCCGCCACAAACAATTTTCAAGTATTTAATACTATCTCCGTTATCCAAACTCCATTTAACCACATGATGGTTATTATTTTCAAAATGTGTTTCTATATATTGTTGTGCATGCCTGTTCTCAGAAGCTTCTTTTAATACATTCCTCAAAAAGAAAAAACTTGGCAACATAATTATTAGAGAAAAGATGCCAATCGCCATCTTAGCTTTCTTTGTTTGGGATTCATCTGTATGCTCTTTTTGAGGAAATTTCAAATATCTTACAACCAAATAGGTTGCAATTGTTATAAAAACAGAGTTTAAAAAAAACAGATAAAAAGAGCCTACAAAAACATCCCACTTGCCACTAGCCAAGCCAAATCCAGAAACACATATTGGAGGCAATAAAGCAGTAGCAATGGCAACTCCTGGTATTGCGTTGGACATATCTTTACGTGAACCTGCAACAATACCGGCTATCCCACCAAAAAATCCTACAAATACATCAAGAATGGTTGGTTTTGTGCGCGCAAGTATCTCATTGGTGACATCACCAAAAGGTGTAACGAAGAAATACAATGAACTAGTGATTAAAGAAACAACTATCGCAACTCCAAAATTACGTAAAGAACTCGCTAGTGTTTTTCTATCATTAATGCCAATCGCTAAACCAACACCTAAAATAGGATACATCAACGGAGATATTAACATTCCCCCAATAATAATTGCAGGAGAATTAGTATCTAAGCCAATAGAAGCAACAACAATAGCACATATAAGCAGCCAAATATTGATGCCCCTCATATAGATACTCTTTCTTATAGAAGTTATCGTTCCGAAGCGATCTAAGCCATCATGAAGATCTAAGACTTCCTTTAGCATCACCATAAAATCTGTTCTCATTAATTGAAAATCAGACTTCATAGCATCCCAAATTTTTAGTCTTCCTGATTTCTTTTGACTCTCCGTACTTTGATTCTCAGTATTTTGCTCTTGCTGAGACATAAATAAACTCTATTAATTTGATGCAAAATAAAAGTTAGAAATTAGAATTCAGAATTTGGTATGCAGAAAATATGTAATTAATTGTTAATTAATTGCTTAGCTATTTGATCTACAATCAAATATGCGGCAGGACATACCCTTACATTTTCTTTAGTAATAGATACATGCCGCGACATT
Organism: Chitinophagales bacterium; assembly: GCA_965216955.1. Taxonomy (GTDB): domain Bacteria; phylum Bacteroidota; class Bacteroidia; order Chitinophagales; family JADIYW01; genus CBDCGV01. Next base: position 155,909 of record CBDCGV010000002.1, read on the forward strand.
TTCTTGTCATTTGTGTGTGGGTATTCTCTGCAAGCCTTTGGTCTAACTTCATAGATAGAACATTTATTATTTGTATCTAAAAAAACACATGGAGATGATTTCAGAACGAAATCTCCCTCTTCGTCCATAAAAAGATAGTTAGAGATAAAATCTCCTACATTTTGATTTTTATATTTTGATATTCGTTCAATGTCTCTTTGAGTAAAAATTGGACTTATGGTTTTACAACAATTTGCGCAATCTAAGCAATCAACCTCTTGAAAAATAAGATCGTGATTCTGTAGAAAAGTATCATCAACTTCTCTAGGGCGTTCTTTTTTCATCCAAGCAAATACTTTTGAAAAGTATTTCTTCTTTTTAGTAACTAAGGCATTAAGCACCGATGGTTTTGGGATATACATCTACTTCAATTTGACACTATAGCCATCCTTTTCTAAAATGCCTTTTATTTTCTCCTTAAAATTTCCCTGAATAATAATTTGTCCATCCTTTGCTCCACCACCGACACCACACTTCACCTTAAGTAGTTTAGCCAATGCTTTAAGGTCTTCTTGAGTTCCTATAAAACCATCTATCAATGTAACTATCTTTCCCTTTCTGTGTCTTTTATCTAAAGCCACAATCAGTTTTTGTTCTTCTGGCAATAGCGTTTCTGCATTTTCTTCACCTTTGTCGTAATCAAAATCTTCATTTGTTGAATACACTACCCCTAAACGCTTCTTCCAATCGTTATTTCCCATATTAACTTATCAATTTTTCTGGAGGAACTAGTACCTTAATCACATGCTTAACTACTTGTGCATTGATTGTTTGCGCTTCACATTTATAATCTCCATCAATTTGTAAACACTGGGACGATGATAACTCACCATTTAAATGAGTAAACTTATAAGTTGTTAACGGTTTTGCTTTTGAAGGGTTTAAAAAGAATGCTACAAAAACATACCACAATACCTTCCATTTAGGAAACTCTTCCATTACCAAAAACTCCAACTTTCCATCATCAACCTTTGCAGTCTTATCAAATTCAATTCCATAACCAAGTTGCCCAATATTAGAAAAAACAATGGAGTATACTTTTTTTATAATTTCCTTACCATCTATATTAACTTTGATATCAAAGGGCTGAAACGCTCCAGAAGTCATAAACAAACTCTTTAGATACCCCCAAACACCTCTCATTTCAAATTGGTCAAAAGTGCGCAACATTTGTGCATCAAAACCTATACCTGGTGTCATTAAAAAAAAACGCCCGTTTAACTCCCCCCCATCAATAGTTTTTACAACCCCTTCATTTATTAACTCCAATGCCTTCTTCACTTTTAAGGGGATATTTAATTTCCTAGCTACGCCATTACCACTCCCAATGGGGATAATTGCCATCGCTGTCTCACTAAACTTAATCCCTCTAGAAGCTTCATTTATTGAACCATCACCACCTGCAATGGCTATTATATGAATACCTTCTTCAACAGCTTCTTTAGCAAGAAATTCTGCATGTCCTGCATATTCTGTGAATTTAATGTCAAAATCAAACTTATCGGAATCTATAACTTGAGCAATTGCTTGCTCCCTTAACACCTTAAACTTGGTGCCTGCAATGGGATTAATAATAAACCGTAACCTTCGTTTCACAATTGTTTATTGATGCAGTTTTACTACCACCTTTTCACAAGATGATAAAAAAAGCAGTCATCTACAAATGGTACTGAAAAATAACCCTATTTGAAAAAACAAACTCCACAAAGCGCTGACTCAACTACCTATCTTTTTCACTCTTTATTTTAGCTTTAAGGCTTAAGTCCATTGCCACAGCGGAGTGCGTTAATGCCCCAACCGATATAAAATCTACTCCCGTTTCTGCATATGCCCTAACACGCTTTAAAGTCATTCCTCCAGAAGCTTCTGTTTCATAATGCCCATCAATAATTTCAACCGCTTGTCTTGTTTGTTCAGGGGTGTAATTATCAAGCATAATTCGGTGTACATTTCCAACTGCTAAAACTTGCTTTACTTCTTCTAAGCTTCTTGTTTCTATTTCAATTCGTAAAGCTAGTTTCTTTTGTCTCAAATACTCATTTACAGATCTGATTGCAGCCTCAATTCCTCCACAAAAATCGATATGATTGTCTTTAATCATTACCATATCGTATAATCCCATGCGGTGATTTGCTCCACCACCGATAACTACCGCTGCTTTTTCTAAAAATCTTATTCCGGGTGTTGTTTTACGTGTATCAATAATTTGAGCACTAGTTCCCTTAATTTCATTAACAAAACCACTAGTTTTAGTAGCAATACCACTCATCCGTTGCATAATATTTAGAACTAATCTCTCCGCTTGTAAAATGGATAGGGCACTTCCTTCCACTTCGAAAGCTATATCTCCAACACTTACATAATCCCCATCATTATTATTCAATCGAAGAGATAAATTTTGATCTACTTTCTTAAAAATGTATTCTGCAATGTCCACTCCCGCAAGCACACCATTTTCTTTTACTAAGAGCCTAGCCTTCCCTGCTGTATTTGCAGGAATGCATGCCAAAGAAGTATGATCGCCATCTGCAATGTCTTCCTCCAAAGCCAAATCAATAAATCTATTTAATTCGTTATAATCTAATTTCATGGTTTAGATGAATTTGAATGAGTTTTAACCTTAATTGAAATTTCCACTACTCATCAAAATGAATTTCCTGGATAATAGCCTTCCCCTTTTCTTCTCGAACTAATAAATAGGTTCTTATAGTTCCGATATCTGTTTGTAATAATCCAATGTAATACTTCGTTGAAGCAACTGACGTGCCATTGTGGATCATTTCAAAACCGGAAACCACGCACTTTGAGAAAAAATCTTTTAAGACAATCTGTGCCTGTTCTTTACTAAAAATATTTTCTTTATCGAAAATGCTAACCTCTACTCTATTATCAAAGTATTTTGCAATTTCCTCTACATTTTCTAGCTTAAGGGCTCTTGACCATACATTTGCATATTCTTGAGCACTAAGTATATTATTTGAGCTCAAAAGCAAAGTAAAGGTTAAAAAAACACTCCAGATACTTCTGTTAAACATAAAGCAGTAATTTTCCATTAATTTTGTTGCAAATTTTAAGCCAAAAACTAAATATAAGTCACGTTACACTAAATAGATAATAAATGGAGGAACAAAAAAAAGTAATGTTGATAATTATGGATGGATGGGGATTAAACTCCAATATTGAAGTAAATGCGATTGCTCAAGCCAACACTCCATTTACAGATGAATTATATAACAACTATCCAAATACAACATTAGTCACTTTTGGAGAAGAGGTTGGATTACCAGAAGGACAAATGGGAAATTCTGAAGTTGGTCATATGAACTTAGGGGCTGGAAGAATTATATATCAAGATTTATTAAAAATTTCAAAAGAGGTAGATTCAAAAGCCATTTATTCAAATCCAATTCTTAACGAAGCTTTTGATTACGCTATTGAGAAAGGAGTAGCGGTTCATTTTATGGGATTAGTATCAGATGGAGGAGTACATTCACATATTAACCATTTAAAAGCCCTCCTCTCTTTTGCTAATGAAAAAGCAGTGCCACAAACTTTTGTGCATGCATTTACGGATGGCAGAGATACCGATCCAAATGGAGGCATTCAGTATTTAAAAGACTTAACAACACATTGTGAAAATACCAACAGCACCATTGCAACGATTATTGGCAGATATTATGCAATGGATAGGGATAAAAGATGGGAACGTGTTAAAATTGCCTATGATGCATTAACGGAGGGAAAAGGAGTTATGTATGATGATATTTTAAAAGGCGTTGAAGATGCTTATAAAAACAACATCACTGACGAGTTTATACAACCAATTATAGCCGCAAAAGCCAATCAACCTATCGCTACAATTAAGAACGAAGACGTCGTTATATGTTTTAATTTTAGAACCGACAGATGTCGTCAAATCACTGAAGCACTAACGCAAAACAATTTCCCAGAGCTAAAAATGGAAACCAAGCAATTATATTATGTCACCATGACCAGGTATGATGACTCTTTTAAAAATATAAAAGTGGTTTATGAAAAAGACAATTTGTCTAACACATTAGGAGAAATTCTTGCAAAGAACAACTTGACACAATTACGTATTGCTGAAACAGAAAAATACCCCCACGTCACCTTCTTTTTTTCGGGGGGAAGAGAAGAAAAATTTGATGGAGAGCATCGTATTATGATTCCATCTCCAAAAGTGGCCACCTATGATTTGCAACCTGAAATGAGTGCCTATGAAGTTAAAGATGCTGTCTTACAACAAATCAAAACATCCGCTCCCCATTTTATCTGTCTCAACTTTGCAAATACAGACATGGTAGGTCATACAGGTGTTTTTGATGCTGCTATAAAAGCTGCTGAAACAGTTGATATCTGTATGAAAGAGATTGTTTCGGAAGCCCTCAAAAAAGACTATTGCATTTTACTTACTGCAGACCATGGCAATGCAGACACTATGATTAATAAAGATGGAAGTGTAAATACTGCACATACTAAAAACTTAGTACCTTTATTTCTAATCGATAACAACATTAACACCCCCATTAAAAAGGGAAAGCTTGCAGACCTTGCTCCTACTATTCTAAGTATTATGAAAATTGATGTTCCTGAAACAATGACAGGTCATATACTAGTATAAATGAGCTATAAAAAAACACTATATAATTTACTAAAGAAAAAAATGTTTTTCTTTCAGAAGAAATGGCTAGAGGTATTTGTTTTGTGGGGTCTTATTATATTAACATTTTCTTGCTCAATAAAGGATACAGATGATCAAGAAAAACCCCTTCAGACAACTTCGAGCTATGTTAATATTGACAAGGTGATTGACAGTTTAGCAAGTTTATATAGAAGCAATCATTATCAACTAAAAAAGACACTAACCCTTCAAGACAACACAGAAATTAAAGTGATTGAATCGGTCAATTGGGAGAATGAATTATCCCCCATTAAAGCGGCCTCTATTCATAAAACTGCGTGGAAAGACAAATTTAAAATTGATACGGTTTTCCTAGATGGAAAACAAATTTCCTCAATAGAATATACTTGTCAAAACAATCAAATACCGATAAGATCATTAAAAGTAAAATACAAAAACAATTCCCCTTACAAGTATGAGATAGAGCGTAAAAATGATAATATGTTGTTTAAGTCTCAGCAAGATATCACGTTTGATATAGAAAAAGGTTATACGGTGTCAGGATATCAAAAAGCGATGATCCTTAGTAAACATAATTATAAAGTAATTGGAGAATTAATTAAACCAAACAATGAATAATAAACCATCATTACCTAAGGGTACAAGGGATTTTTTACCAGAACAGGTTGCCAAAAGAAAATATCTACTTGGAATTATCAAAAGTTTGTTCAAAAAGTATGGCTTTCAAGAAATTGAAACCCCAGCAATGGAAAAGCTATCAACACTGACAGGAAAATATGGTGATGAAGGAGATAAACTATTGTTCAAAATTCTAAATTCAGGAGATTTCCTAAGTAAAGCTAATGATCAATTGCTTTCAACAAAAAATAGTAAAGCACTTACTGCTCGTATTGCAGAAAAAGGATTGAGGTATGATTTAACTGTACCTTTAGCAAGATATGTTGTACAACATCAACACGAGTTAGCCTTTCCTTTTAAAAGATACCATATTGGACCTGTATGGAGAGCAGACAGGCCTCAAAAAGGAAGGTATAGGGAATTTTACCAATGTGATGCTGACGTTATAGGATCCGATTCCATCATCAATGAAATGGAATTAACTTCATTGTTATGCGAAGTATTTCTTGCATTCAACATAGAGGTTTCTATTCGAATAAATGACCGGGCTATTTTAGAGGAAATGATTGATCAGATTGGAGGTGCATCCCAATTCAATGAAATAAGAGTAATCATTGACAAAATGGATAAGATAGGTCTAGAAGGTGTAGAGAAAGAGCTTTTAAAGCTATCACTTAATGATAGCCAAATCAAACACTTGCAAGCGCTTTTAGATTGCACACAGCCTAACGAAATGAGACAACAATTAAAGCAAAATGATAAAATAGAAAAAGCACTTCAATCCATTGAAAAAATAACAGGTTTTGCACCCACACCGAATGTAAAATTCGATCCTTCTTTAGCTAGAGGACTAGATTATTACACAGGTATTATTTGGGAAGTCACTCCTTTAAACATTAAAATGGGGTCTATTGCAGCAGGCGGAAGATATGCCAATTTAACAGAAATGTTCGGCGGGAAAAATTTAAGCGGTGTTGGCATCTCATTTGGCATTGAAAGGATTTATGACATTATGCAGGAACAACAAAAATTTCCTACAGAAATTACTGTAGCTACAAGAGCGTTAATCATAAATTTTGATGAAGAAAGTGAATCCGAAGGCATTAAAATTTTAAAAAAATTAAGAAATAAAGATATTGCTTCAGAGATATATCCATCGGCAGCCAAACTAAAAAAACAAATGAAATATGCAGATCAAAAAAACATTCCGTATACAATATTTATTGGAGAAGAAGAATTAAAATCTGGCAACTATACATTAAAAAATATGACTACGGGTGAACAAGAGTTATTAAGTGAAAAGGATTTAATTAACACTTTACTCAACACTTATAATCATTCTTAATCCTTGTATCGATGCAAAGTTCCATTATTCAGGTAAGAGAAGCTTTTGTCATTTCATTTATTGTTTATGATAATAATCATACCGTAATAATTGACACCGGCTTTATTCAGGGTATTAAGAAACTTGAGAAAGCCCTTAGCAAAATAAATAGAAGCATAGAAGACATAGATGCTATTATTCTTACTCATGGACATCTAGACCACACTTTCAATTTACACGAAATTAAAAGACGTTCAGGTGCGTTGGTTGCCGCTTCACCAAAAGAAAGATTGCATATTGAAGGCAAGTATCCATATAAAGGCATTTCAAAAATATGTGGGGGTCTGGAAGCCTTAGGAAGGGGTGTATTAGGTTATACCTCTGCTCCTATTGATATTGAAATTGAAGACTATCAGACACTTGATTTTTGTGGTGGACTAAAAGCCATCCCACTTCCGGGTCATACCATTGGGCAATTGGGTTTTATTCATTTACCAACTAAGATTTTATTTTCTGCAGATTTAGTTGATTTTAGAACAACCCATACTAGAACTTCTCCAGCCTTCTTAAATACATGCCCCCAATTCTTTCCTTCTACCATACAACGAGTGCTTGATTTAGATCTAAATGGAATTTATTCTAATCACACCATTCCTCTTTCCGCAGAGCAGCAATTAAAGCGCTTCAAAAAATTTGGAGATAAATATCTAGCAAAAAAAAGAGTCAGTAATTAAAGCGCATCCATAAGGCTTATTTTGTATTTTTAAAGCATATTTCAAATAAAGCACATGGAAATAAAAGTAGTAGACTATAGCGATTTCATTTCTGGAAACGCAGAAAGAAAAGCAAAATTTGTTCAAGAAATTGGTAACGCCTTTGAGGAAATTGGGTTTGTAATTGTAAAAAATCATGGTGTCTCCCCTGAATTAAGGGCCTCATTAATATCAATAACCGATAAATTTTTCAACCTACCAGATGAAGTGAAGTTAAAATATGAAGACTTAAGCAATGGTGGCCAAAGAGGTTATATAAGTAAGGGAAGAGAAACTGCAAAAGGCTTCAAAAAACCAGATCTTAAAGAATTTTATCACATAGGTCAACGACTTTCTGAAGGTAGCGATTTACAGGATGTCTATCCTGATAACATATGGCCAAAAGAAGTTGAAGAATTCAGACCTATTGGGTGGGAAGTTTACGAAACATTTGAAAACACGGGAAGAGATTTATTAAGAGCAACCGCTTTATATCTTGGATTAGATGAATTTTATTTTGATAATAAAATAAAAGATGGAAACAGTATTCTTAGATTATTATACTACTATCCTGTTGAAGACATGAGTCAGATTGATCCGGATGCAGTACGTGCCGCTGCACATGAAGATATTAACCTGATTACATTATTAATGGGTGGAAGTGCTTCAGGTTTACAAGCCAAATCTAGGGATGGAGAATGGATAGATGTCTCTCCTACACCTGATCAAATTGTGATCAATATTGGAGATATGTTACAGCGACTTACCAATGGAAAATTAGTCTCTACAACTCATAGAGTAATCAATCTAGATCCAAAAGCAATGCTAAAACCACGTATTTCAACACCTTTCTTTTTACATCCAAGGTCTGATATGGATTTAACAAGCTTGGAAAGTTGCATAGATGAACAAACTCCAAAGCGCTTCGCAGATATGACTGCTGGAGAATATTTGGATGAACGCATCAAAGAGCTTGGATTAAAAAAATAATCCAAGTTAAGTGGGTAAATCTGGATAATAGTCGGGATTAATTTCATTCATAATACTGTAAATAACTTTAAAAACATCCTCGGCATTGGGTTTGCAAAAATAATCTCCATCACTTCCATATGCCGTTCTATGTTCCTTAGCAGAAATTGTAATAGGAGGTGCATCTAAATATTTAAAGGCCTGTTGTTTTTCTACAATTTGTTGCATCATGTAAGCTGTTCCTCCTCCCGGAACATCTTCATCTAATAGGACCAAGCGCCCTGTTTTTTTTATAGACTCTACAATAATATGGTGTATATCAAAAGGCAACAAAGTTTGAATATCAATCAATTCTATAGAAATATCTAATTCTTCAAAAAACCCAATAGCTTCTTGTGCAATGCGAACGCAAGAGCCATAGGTTACTAATGTTACATCTCTACCATCAGTTAAAATTTCTGGTACCCCAAGTGGCACAGTAAAGCTGCCAGGATTGGAAGGAATTGCCTCTTTTAAACGGTAACCATTCAAGCATTCAATCACTAAGGCAGGCTCATCTGATCTTAAAAGCGCATTATAAAATCCCGCTGCTTGTGTCATATTTCGAGGAACGCAAATATGCATTCCTCGAAGGGCATTAACAATCATACCAATAGGAGAACCCGCATGCCAAATTCCTTCTAATCTATGACCTCTTGTTCTTACAATTAAAGGTGCTTTTTGACCTCCCTTAGTTCTATAGGATAATGTTGAAAGATCATCTACCAAGGGCATTAATCCATACATTAAATAATCTAAATATTGAATCTCTGCTATAGGCCGCCATCCCCTCATTGCTAAACCAATGCCTTCTCCAATAATCGTTGCTTCTCTAATGCCCGTATCATAAATACGTGCTTCTCCAAACTGCTGTTGTAACCCGGCAAAAGCCTGATTTACGCCCCCAATATTCCCTACATCCTCGCCAAAAGCCAAAATGGAGGCATCTCTTTCAAAATTGGCCTTAAAACAAGCATTAAGAACCTGATAACCACTCAAATATTTTGGTTTTAACGGATACTCTACTTTAACCTTAGGAATTTTTAAAGCAGATTTACTTGTATTCGTGAACAAATAAGTATTATAGCGTTCTTTATTTATACTATGCTGTTCTATAAGCCATTTGGTCAATTCCTCACTAGCATTAGTATTATCAAAGTGACTTATGCGAAGCGCCTTTTCTGCGGCTTTTATAACATCTTTTCTTGTGGGGTCAATAGTTTCTTCCAGTTCAATAATAATTTCTCCAATAACCATTTTATCTCCCCCCTCTCTTATCAATGCCCTACACATTTTAATCACACTTTCCAATTCCGCTTTAATCGGATGATGATACGCCTTCCAAGCATCTTTCTTAGCAGCAACAACTTCTTGCTTAGCTTCTGATTCAAGCGTTAAAAGGTCTTCTTCAGAGGCAATATTTCTCTCGACAATCCACTCCTTCATTTTTGCCAAACAATCGTAATCCTTTTCCCATTGTAATCTTTCCACTGATTTATAACGTTCGTGAGACCCTGATGTAGAATGTCCTTGAGGCTGTGTTAACTCCTCTATATGAAAAATTGCCGGAATATGGTTTTTTCTGACCATTTCAATGGCCTGTTTATAAGCTCTGACTAATGTTGGATAATCCCATCCTTTAAGTGTATAGATATCGAATCCTTTATCTGTTTCTGTCCGCTGAAAACCAGAAAGAGCCTTAGAAATACTTCCTTTAACAGTTTGCAATTCTTTAGGAACAGAAATACCATATCCATCATCCCATATTGACACGACCAAAGGCACTTGTAAAACACCCGCAGCGTTCATTACTTCCCAGAATATCCCTTCAGAAGTACTGGCATCACCTATTGTCGCAAAACAAACTTCATTTCCATTATTAGAAAAGGCTGTATTACCGATTTCTTCTTTAAGTGATCTGTATTTTTTAGATGCCGATGCCAATCCTAAAGCTCTTAGCATTTGATTAGCTGTTGGAGAATTATCCGCAGCACTATTTTTAAGATGCTTTAAGACTTTCCATGTTCCTTCTGCATTTAAGCTTCTTGTAGAAAAATGGTTATTCATTTGTCGACCCGCAGAATGAGGATCTGCCTCTAAACTCGGATTAGCATATAATTGAGCAAGTAGTTGTTGCATCGTAGCCATCCCTGTAGCCAACATAAAAGTCTGATCACGATAATATCCTGCTCGAAAATCTCCTTCTTTAAAAGCCTTAGCCATTGCAATTTGCGCAATCTCTTTCCCAGCACCGAAAATTCCGAACTTTGCCTTTCCCATCAAAACCTCTCTACGACCTATCAAACTAAAACTTCTGCTAATACATGCTAGCTTATAATCTTCAAGCACTTCCTTTTTAAAGTCTTCGAAAGTAAGTATTGATTCTTTAATGTTGTTCCAAATTTGAGCCATTAGTCACTAATTGGCAAGCTTTTTGCTTAAATGTAATTGTTGTAAATGTATTTGTTAATTATGAGTTAAAAAAATTGTTAAGCTGAATATTACACATACATTTGTAATTGTCAAACTAAAAAATAAATGACTATGAAGAACTTATTAACACTATTTATGATGTTTGTTTTAGCAACATCTATTTCTTTTGCTCAAGACAATACAGCTCCAGGCGATGCTACTGAGTTGATAAATGGTCCAAAAATTGAATTTACTCAAACAGAACATGATTTTGGTGAAAAACCACAAGGAAAACCAGTTACACATGACTTTACATTTAAAAATACAGGAAACGCTCCTTTAGTACTTCAAAATGTAAAGGCCTCTTGTGGATGTACTACTCCTAACTGGCCTAAGGAACCAATTTTACCTGGTCAAGAAGCGAAGATTTCTGCAAGATATAATATGGCTAGAGCTGGTAACTTTAGAAAATCTATTACTGTTACAACTAAAGGTGATGCTGACGGTGAAGTTGGAGAACGAGTAGTATTGTATATAAAAGGAAATGCTGTTACTGCACCTGCAGAAAATAGTGTTGAAGAAGCAAAGCCTTCTATTATTACAACACCAACATTAACTCCTGGAGAATAAATTATTAACAATAAGAACATCGAAACTCCGTCTTCAAAAGAGACGGAGTTTTTTATTTTTACCCCATGCCAAGCATATCACGTAAGGGGCAATATATGCCCGAATCACCAATAAGAAAACTAGCTCCTTTTGCTCAAAAAGCAAAAAAAGAAGGCAAACATATATATCATCTCAATATTGGTCAACCAGATATAAAAACACCTAAGAATTTTTTGCAAGCTGTAAAAAACCTAGAACTAGATATTATTGAGTATAGTCCCTCAAATGGATATGAAGTATTGAGGAATAGATATTGTCAATATTTTGTGGAAGAAAGGGGTATTCAAAATATTGGGCCTGACGACCTTTTAATTACAACAGGAGCTTCTGAAGGGCTTTTTTTTACTATGTTGTCTATTCTAGATGAAGAGGATGAAATTATCATTCCAGAACCCTTATATGCCAATTACATTGGATATGTAAAAAGTGGGAATATCAATATCCGTCCTATAGCTACTAATTTTGAAGACAACTTTGCTTTACCTTCGATTGACGACTTTGAGAAGATGATTACTCCCAAAACAAAGGCAATTTTAATCTGTAATCCTAACAATCCTACCGGATATGTTTATTCTTTAGAGGAGTTAAGAAGATTAAAAACAATTGCTTTGAGGCATGACCTTTTTATAATTTCTGATGAAGTATACAAAGAGTTTATTTATGGTGGTCAGGAACATCATTCTATTTTTCATTTTGAAGAACTACATGATCATGCCATATTGGTAGATTCATTTTCGAAGCGATTTAGTGCATGCGGAACTCGAATTGGAGTAGTAGCCTCTAGAAATAAAGAATTCCTAAATACTGTATTGAAATTTGCGCAACAGCGACTAAGCCCTCCTACAATTGAACAACTAGCAGGTGTTCATATGTTCGATGTCGAAGAAAACTATTTTAACGATATCAGAAAAGAATATAAACATAGAAGAGATACTTTAGCGGCGTGCTTAGCTGAAATTCCTGGTGTACAATACAATATTCCAAATGGTGCATTTTATATGATGGTCAAATTACCTGTTGATGATACCAATGTCTTTTGTCAATGGTTGTTGGAGGAGTTTGAATATGAAAATGCTACTTTAATGGTTGCTCCGGGAAGTGGGTTTTATGCAACTCCCAATAGAGGGAAAGATGAAGTAAGAATTGCATATGTCCTCAATGCAGACGATATCAAAAAAGCCATTATTTGTCTAAAAGTTGCTTTAGAACAATATCCCGGAACCAATATTCATTAGTTTGGTGTTATATTTGCAATCCAAAATTTAATCGTTCTTTGACTTTTACTAAAATGGGGCTGCTATGGAATTGACAGCAATGTGGTCTTTATGTAAGCATGTCGAGCATTGTGCATTTGGCTCGTAAAAATTAAGGCATAAAACTTTTTTAAATGGCAATACATATGCCATGGCTGCCTAATATCAGATATTAGTTAGCCTTTGCTCACTACAAGCTTTTCTCGACCGCTTGTAACTGAGCACCAGAATGTCGAGATAGTGTTTGTATCCGCTTCGCTACAAACATGAAATTTAGAAGCTAAGGATTGTGTTGGGTTTGTTATAACACCTTATCATTCTCGAAAATGAAGTTATTTCTAAGCATGTAGAAAGCATATTGATGCTTTGTCTGGACGAGGGTTCGACCCCCTCCAGCTCCACCATATCATTATATTTACTTGCATGAGTTAATGTTCATTAACATATATTTTAACCGTATTGGAAGTTCAGGCATTATATTTGATTTTCAAAAATACAAGTATGGGTATGCTCATGTGTAGTATAATTATCAAAAATTTAAAACCTTATTATGAAAATTTTTAGTCTTTTAGTTCTTTTTGCAACAATTAATTTTTCTGGTTTTTCTTTAGGACATGAAAGAGGAAACGATACTTCGAGCGGTGATGTTCATGGTGGCATTGTTCAGTTTGAAAATGAAGGTATGAGTGGTGGTACTCGTGGCGGCTAATTTTATTTTCAAAAATCAATGTCAATTCTTAGACAATTGCCCTTTCCTCCATTCCTCAAATGAAATTGGAGGAGAAAATGTATAGATATATCCTTGAGGGTACTCTTCTTTTAAGCGATTATACATCAATTCAAAAACACGTTGATTTATCTTTTTATGATCGTTATCATAATCAATAGGATCCACTACCTCTTCCCAATAAACTTTGACTTTTCCTGGACGAATCTTCCAAAATGGCTTAGGCCAAAGCTCTGCAGAGCCTATAATGGTAGCAACCACTATTGGTAAATTTGTTCGTGCAGACAATTCAAAGGCCCCTCTTTTAAATGGCAATAAGTATTCTTTCGAAAAGTTCGACCACCCTTCTGGGTAAATCATTATGGAAGCCCCACTATCTACTTCATTTAACAATGTTTCAAAGCTTTGCTTTCTTGATACAAAGCTAGAACGTTGAACAGCAATGTATAATTTCTTAACCAACGTACCAAAAACCGGCCAGCTCTTAACCTCTGCTTTTCCTAAAAATTTAAAATAGTATGGTAGTGTAGCTGCTGTAAGAATAGGGTCTAAATCAGACCGGTGATTAGAAACAAAGATATATTGTCGATCCTTACTAAAGATATTTTTATTGTACTCAACAACCCTCATCCCCCATAAAAACAGAACTGCTCTCGCTCCAATATGTGGAAACAAATGCGCTTTTTTTATTAAATAAGCATTCCCCGAATAAACAGCTAAGACAAAAACAGGGAAGAGAAAAAGGCACACCAGCCCTAAAGAAATAAATCCCCATATTGTCCAAATGAAATAAAGTATATGTAAAAGAAAATGTTTCAAACTATGCCAACTGCTACTTTAAACAAGATAAGATATGTTTTTGTTTATTTTGTGGTCTTAAAATTATTCTAAATGAAATCTTTTGATGTCGTAAAAGAAAATATTTTAAATAGACGTTCTATTAAACCTGAAAAATTTAATGGGAAAATTATTGAAGATTCCATTTTTAATGAAATCATAGAGCTTGCGAATTGGGCACCTACTCATGGTTTCACAGAGCCCTGGAGATTTGTTGTTTTTAAGGGTGACAACCGATTTAAATTGGCGCATTTTCATGCAACATTGTATAAAACTGTCAATAAAAAAAAGGATACTTATAAAGTATCTAAATATGAAAAAACCCTAAATCGAGTTAACAACGTATCTCATATATTGGCCATCGTAATGAAACGAGGAAGCAACCCTAAAATACCTGAACTTGAAGAGGTTGCATCAACGGCCATTGCTGTTCAAAATATATGGCTTGGTGCAGTCTCAAAGGGTATCGCATGTTATTGGGGTAGTGGTGGCATGACCTACCATCCCGAAATGAAAGCGTTCTTAGGATTTAATGAAAATGATAAAGTTATGGGGTTCTTTTATATGGGGTATTGTGATGAAACGCTCCCTAGTGGTAAACGCTTAACCCCTATCGAGCACAAGATGAAATAGGCAGTCTTATTATCTGTTTTGATTTTTATCCCATTACAATTGCCCCCAATCTCTCCATTAAAAACAGCTATTACCTCTTAAATCATAATTAAAAATATCGTTATATTTATACTTACACATATGTAAACCATCCATATAGCAATTTCAAAATTGAGGGCTATAATTAGAACAAAACAAGTATATAAGCAAAACTATTCACCTTAAATGTAAAACAGATGTATAAAGCGCAAATATTGTCAATATTTTTAATGTGTTTTTTGATAAACGCCTCTTTTGCCGGGGATTGGATCAAAGCTGATCCGACCCAAAAATCCAAAAATGGTGAAAAAATTGCCTTAGAGAAATACAAACCATTATTAGAAGAGGCTGGTTTAGAACTCGTAAAGAACAAAGTTACTGTTGATAAGGAAAAGATTGAACACTATCGCTATCAAATTAAATACAAAGAATACCCTTTCTTTGGTTTACAATTTATAGAACATTATCAGGAAGGAAAGCTTTTTTTGATAAATGGCTATACTGGTAGAACAAAAAACAATCCCCCCTCCTTTCCTAAGTCGAAAATAGTTGAATTAGAATCATCTCTTTGGAAGTCTTTTAAGGATTTTAAACAGCTCAATAAAGAACAGCTCGTTTGGTACGACCCTAACTACTCAAATAATATTGAGCAATATAAATTATGTTATCAAGTAGAATTAGGAAATGAACAAATGGGTGAGCATTGGATTTTCTTTTTTGATGCAAACACAGGTTTACTTTCGGGAAAAATAAATTTGCACGAAGAATCAGATGTTGTTACAAATGTTAATACGATGTATTACACAGCACAAGATATTACTTGTGATTTAACTGGAGGACAGTATGAACTATATGAAAGCGGACGAAATATAGAAACTTACTTAATGAATGCTGCAAATCCTACAGATTATGGAGCTGCAACAATACCAACAAGTACAACTTCTAACTTTTCAAGTCTGACAGGAAATGAGCAAGTAGCATTAGATGTGCATTGGTCAACAGAATTGGTGTATGATTACTTTTGGGGCGAACATGGCTTAATGAGCTTTGATGGCTTGGGAACGACTGTAAAAAATTATGTAGGTTATGGTTATAACTATGTAAATGCTTTCTGGAATGGAAGCGTTCTATCATATGGGTATGGCGACCTATTGGCTGGCTACACTCCTCTAGCCTGCCTAGATGTAGTAGGACATGAATATACACATGGAGTTATTGACAATAGCCCTGCTAATTTAATTTATTCGCATGAATCTGGAGCCATAAATGAAGCTTATGCTGATATCTTTGGGCTAATAGTAGAATACAAAAATCAATCAAACCCTGCAATCACCTTTAACTGGACATTGGGAGAATTA
Source organism: Chitinophagales bacterium (assembly GCA_965216955.1). GTDB lineage: Bacteria > Bacteroidota > Bacteroidia > Chitinophagales > JADIYW01 > CBDCGV01. The sequence continues at coordinate 172,220 of CBDCGV010000002.1, forward strand.
GTAAATGGTACTGGATTAAGATCATTGTCTAATCCAGAATCCTTTAACCAACCTCGTTATTATACCGGCCCTTATTGGCACCCATTAACCAACCCCACGGATAATTTTGGTGTTCACACCAATAGTGGGGTGATCAACCATTGGTTTTATTTATTGGTCGATGGAGGCAGCGGAACGAATCCAGTCAATGGTTACAACTATACTATAGATCCGCTTTCTACCTATCTTACTTCCGGTACATCTGTAGATGCTTTAGAGGATCTTATTTACTGTTCTCTATCCTATATGCCAAGTAATGCCACCTTTACAGATGCTAAGCAAGCAATCCTAAATTGCGCAGCCGCACAAGGATTAAGTGCTACAGCAATTGATGAGTTAAATCAGGCTTTTTGGGCTGTAGGTATTGATGATACAGCTACAACAGGAAGCTTTCAATTCTCCTTAAATAAGGACGCCCCAAGAATTCAACCCTGCCCAGGAGATAATAATGAGTTTGTATTGTATGCCACTGCTCCAGGATTAAACTATACCATTTACTGGGGAGATGGTTCAAATACTTCCTTCACCGGAGCTTCTCCTTTTACTTATTTAAATCATACTTATGGTAATGTAGGTCAATATACTATTGAAATATATGCTAATAATCCTTTCAGTGGAGCAATTGAATATAAAACACTCGATTTCTATGTGATAGAATGTAATGGTCCATTAGACGACTTAACTCGTTCAAATATGCGTTACGGTGATCGGCATTCCATTAATTTTTTAACCGGCCATGGTGTAGCTGAATTAAATAGTAATCCCAGCGAAACTTTTGAAGGAAGCGTTACAGTTAATAATCCACTCTCTGGAGCACTAGAATTTTCTGTGGGCGCAGGATCAGGCGGTTGGGGTGTTGAGCCTTATGCTGTTTATGATGCAAGCGGTACAGCAATTATAGATACTATTCCCGGTAGTGGCGGTAGTGCCTTACAGGGAGTAGTGGTGGTAAAACATCCTTCACAAGACATCTACAACATCTTTACAACTGGTCTTACTACAAATGTAAGCGTCATAGATCCAGCAGATAATGGATTCAAACGTACTATTATACATAAGACTCCTGGAGGATGGGTTGTGGACTCATTAGCAGCGTTTATTTCTTCCACTGTAACATCTCAAGATTGTGCTAATGGAGGAGCTTTAAGTAGAGAGTATATAACTTCGATCCCGTCGTGCAATGAAATGATTCATTGGATATTGATTATTAATCAAAGTGTATTTGATAAAAAAGTGCTGATTTACAAATTAGACTTTACTACCCATAGTTTAGGTGAAGTTACTTTACAAAGCACCTTTTCTAACTTTACATATCCTGGTGGGTGGTTAGTGGCTAATAAAGAAGGAGATAAAGTACTAATTAAAGGGAGCAGTACATATGACTTTTTGGATTTTGATAAGGTTAATGGCACAGCATCCTTAAGTTCCACATCTATTCCGACACCACCAAGTACAGGTTTCTCAAGAGGTGCAGAATTTAGCGACAATGGGAGGTTTCTTTATATTGCCGGAGGATCCTTTAATAACAATACTATTTTTAGACTTGACTTAGACAACATTTCAAGTGGTTATGATTCTCTTATTACCAATGACTTTATATTGAGCTACAACTATATCCAAGATGTAGAACGTGGTCCGGATGGACGCATCTATGCTTCTTGTTATAACAGTAATAACAATTGGGGTGGACATTTAGTTATTAACGAGCCCAACGAGGTAAATTGTCAATTTAACCCCAATGTTTTTATGCTTGATAATGACTTATACTCTGGTAGTTTAGATTACTTACCTAATTTTGTAGACGCTGCTTCTCCTCAAAGTGCTCCACTAGATTTCACCTTTAATTCAGATACTTGTAATGCCGGGCAATTTGAATACCCTTATTGTAAAAGCTACTATTTATGGAATTTTGGTGATGGTACTACTTCCACCCTACAAAACCCATATCATGTTTTCCCCGGACCAGGTGTGTATCAAGTATCTTTGCAAACTCATTATTATGGTGTTGACTCTGTACATACACAAACCGTAACCGTAGGTTATGACTCTAGCATGCTTTATATAGATGGAGAAGATATTGTAGATTGCTCTAGCTCACTAAGTCAATATTATCAAGCACCTAATGGACATAGCAATTATTCTTGGACAATTACAGGTGGCACTATTAACACCCCATCTGTTGGAGACCATCAGGTATTAGTTACTTGGGATCCTTTGGCTTCTGCACACTTCATTACAGCAAACTACGAGATAAATAATTGTCCGGTAAGTGTCACTTTAGATATTGATTTAGGAGCAGCGACAATATTAAACGTTTCCTCAGATACCCTTTGTGTAGGTGATTATTTTTGTGTAGAAATGAATGGCTCTGCTTATTTTACAGAAGTAATTATTAATGGTTCGGGGACAACTATAACTCCTTCTCATTTTATACCAAATGAAGCACCCATTTGGTGTATGGGAATTGACACTGCAGATATAGGAACAATTTGGTCCTCTGGATGGAATGAAATCTGTTTTGTTACAGAAATCACAAGTGGTGTATGTGTAGATACTATTTGCTTTGAATTCTATCTTGATAGTTGTGTATTACTTCCTTGTGAAGCCTCTTTTACATATGAGATAAAGTGTGACCGAGAAGTTGTATTTTTAGCAAACAATCCATCTTCTTCTGTTTCACATACATGGCACTTTGGAGATGGCAGCACTTCTTCATCTTCCAATCCAATACATACTTATCTGAATGATAATAATTATACAATTACTCATATAACAGATGATGGAATCGGTTGTATGGATACAATGGTTCAAACGATAGAAATAGCTGATTTCGCAATTTCAACTGTCTCTATCGATACAGCATGCATAGAGGATACGGTTTGTTTTAATATTGTTGGAGCAGGAACATTAACAGGATACGAAATTAATGGAAACTCAAGCGTTGTTTTTCCATCTCCACTAACGATTAATGCAGGAGGCTTAGAGTGGTGTTTACCATTAGAAGGAAGTGGACTGGGTTCTTTTTACTCCTTGGGAGTCAATTCAATCTGCTTTTTTGTTACTTCCTCAGAAGGTACTTGTATTGACACTATATGTGCTACATTTTATCTAGAACAATGTTGTGATAATCTAGGAATAAACTTTGATATCCTTTCTAATGTTGTTTGTTTAAATGTAGGTGATTCTTTAAGCTTCAGCTTAACAGGAAGTGGCGTGATTAACAACACAGGAATTAATGGCAACTTTGGACCCGGGGGAATGGATATTCCCATCAGCTCCTTTCCTAATCCATCTAACATACCTATAAATTCGAGTACGTTTGCTCCTCCTTTAGTTTATGGAGTAAACGAAATATGCATGGTTGTAAGCGAATCTATCTTACAATTATGTGTAGATACCCTATGTGGAACATTTATTATTGACTCTTGTATCGCTTGTGTAAATGATACAACAGAACTAACTATTATCTCCTGTGATTCGGTTGAGTACAATGGTACTTGGTATACTAGTAATACTGATGTAGAGGAAGTCTTGACCTCAACCGATGGTTGCGATTCTATTGTTATAACACATATAGAAATTAGCACACATAATATTATATTTTCTACTTCAACAGATAGTCTTTGTGAAGAAGATACTATTTGCACACAACTTACTGGCAATGGATATATTGCTGCTATAAGTGTAAATTGGTATAATTATACATACCCTTCTTATATTCCTATTACAGGGGGAGGAATTAACTGGTGTACCCCAGTCTCCATGGCACTATCTCCAGGATTCTGGAATTGGGGGCTAAATGAAATTTGTTTTGCAGTGGTCTCTTCTGATAGCGCTTGTATTGATACCTTGTGTCAAATATTTTACTTAGACTCTTGTAATACGCCTTGCACAGTTGACCCTACTTTCGATTGGAGTTTCGGTTGTCCAGACATAAAAGTTGTGCCTAATGAAGGTGACCCTACCGCAACTCATATATGGGATTTTGGTGATGGTACAATAACATCCTCTACTGGTGGTGGGATCGTTTATCATACCTATACTTCAAATGGTACATACACTGTTACACATATTATTAATTTGGGGTGGTTGTATCGACACTGCTGAGATCATTGTCGATGTAACCTGTATTACACCTTGCTCAGTAGACCCTACTTTTGATTGGAGTTTCGGTTGTCCAGACATAAAAGTTGTGCCTAATGAAGGTGACCCTACCGCAACTCATATATGGGATTTTGGTGATGGTACAATAACATCCTCTACTGGTGGTGGGATCGTTTATCATACCTATACTTCAAATGGTACATACACTGTTACACATATTATTAATTTGGGTGGTTGTATCGACACTGCTGAGATCATTGTCGATGTAACCTGTATTACACCTTGCTCAGTAGACCCTACTTTCGATTGGAGTTTCGGTTGTCCAGACATAAAAGTTGTGCCTAATGAAGGTGACCCTACCGCAACTCATATATGGGATTTTGGTGATGGTACAATAACATCCTCTACTGGTGGTGGGGTCGTTTATCACACCTATACTTTAAATGGCACATACACTGTTGCACATATCATTAATTTGGGTGGTTGTATTGATACCGCTGAAATTATCGTTGACGTAAACTGTCTTAACTGCTGTGGTGGCTGGCCAAAGAGTATTATTGGCGTAAATAGAAGTATAGGCGGACGAGCCATTGATATGGCTTCGGATAATAATGGCTTCGTTTATGCAATCGGAAGTAGTGAATTTGGTAATTTTTGTGGAACAATATCTAATGGAGGCTTCTTAGCAAAATACGACAACTGTGGAGAATTAATATGGATTAAAGATTTATTATACTATCCTATGCAAGTGGAAGTAGATAGCGATGATGAAATTGTAGTTATGGCTCGATTTGATTATGGTGCTTCTGTCAGTCCTTTGATTACTAAATATAATGATAGTGGAGCCCAGTTATGGCAAAACAGTATCTATAGACCATCACAATATTCCAAATTTGATATAGACCAATCAACAAATGAAATTTACTTAGGCTTTTACAATGATTATGAATTTGAAATAATAGCACAAGGGGGTACTGGCTATGCATTTGTTCCAAGTAGTTATTGTCCAGTACCTTCCAGTAATAACAAAGAAGGATTAGTTGTTAAATTCAACCCTGCAGGTGAAATTGAATGGACTGAATTTATTCAAAACTACAGTAAAGGATTTGCATTATATGATATTGCCATTGATGAATTAACCAATGATATTGTTGTAAGTGGAGCTTATGGTGTGGGTTCCCCAACTTCCTCATGCACTCCTTTTCTAAATACAATTGAATTTTCTAATGGAACCAATTTAACCGGATTCACGAATCCACAACGTTTTCTAACAAGATTAGAAACCACCGGCAATTGTTTATATATAGAACCAGTTAGTGGACCAACTAATTATGGCGTTAGAGATTTAATCGAATACGACAACGACAATGAAGCTATTATTAGATTAATAATGTCGGAATGTGAAATATATGATTGGGGTGCTGCATTAATTAACCTTTTCCCTACAAGTATTAATGACAATGCTTCTGACATTTCTCCTACTTTAACAAACAACTTCATTGCAACAGGAAGAACATCAGGAAATGAATTGGTCTATTCAATGTTAAATATATCCAATATTGTGTGGGGAGGACATTGTTCCGAGTCAGGCAACGGGAACTGGTGTAACTTTCTCCAAAACCATTCCGGATATTTACTATGGTTGCGGAATTTTCTCAAATAACTTAACCTTCCCAGGATTGACAACGTTGTCTGGAAGTACTTTCAACAACAACCTATTCATTACAAGATTTAAAGACGATACTCCTAATCCGGTATACGGTAGAAAATCTGATCCAAGTATAGAAAGTAATGATATATCTAAACCTTTAGACAATCTATGGGGTTTTGATATTTATCCTAATCCAAACGATGGTAAGTTCTTTATTAACTTACAGTATGAAGGAGATAAAGATGTTACTATTAAAATTTCTGATGTGTCTGGACGGATAATATATGAAAGATTTTTTAATCATGTTCCTGCATCAAATATAGAGCTTGAAATAACAAATCAAGTGAATGGTGTCTATTTCATTCAGATACAGTTAGATGATAAAATAGAGGTTAGAAAGATCTTTATAGATCGTTAATATCAAGCCTCATTTTTAGAATAAAGGCTATTATATTGAACTAATTCAATATAATAGCCTTTTTAACATAGGGTGTATAATTCTTCCCTATGCCTGCCCAAATCTTTTATAATTTTCTTAGCATACTTTTTGTTTATTCCAATAGTTATGAGATTTTTTTTATTGGTCTTGATTATGTTCTATTTAACACCTTCCATCCAATCACAAGATGTGGCTGATCAATTAATTAAGGACGCTAAAAAATATTTGGGGGTAAAACATAAAATGGGTGGCACTACCGCTAAAGGTTTTGATTGTTCCGGTTTCATTCAATCTGTATACAGGAAAAATAATATTGCATTACCCAGAACTGCTCAACAACAATCTACACAAGGGTATTCCATAAAACTGAGAGATAGTCAAAAAGGTGATTTATTATTTTTTAGGCATAGCAGTAAAATTAATCATGTAGGCATGGTGATCTCCAATAAAAAAGGCACCATTCAAATGATACATGTAAGCTCAAGTAAAGGGGTTATTATTACCCATTTAAATGAAAATAACTACTGGTGGAATAAGTTCACAAAAGCTAAATCAATAATATATGGTACCCCTGCGATAAAACAAAAGAAGAAAAAAAGATCTAAGCAAAAGAAAAGAAGAAAGTAACAAAGCGGTTATTTTCAAATTCGAAATAATTATACTATTTGGGACAAGAATTTTCCACTTTTTTATAAAAAAAATAGAAACCAACAACCCTAATCCTGTAAAAACAAAATGGAGCTAATGGTCAATGTAAAGAACGACGTTAATAATCATTCCTTATTAAATGCAGTATCAGCTACTTGTTCTGAGGTAAGTCCATATAAAGGTGGAAGTTTGATATTTAAAAGTGCCAGATAGATATACAACTGTCCCCTGTGATGCACCTCATGTTCTACCATGGCTCTTAACCATTTCCACAATGTTATTTTAATGCCTGCCGGAGTAACACATTTTTTTTGAAGTGTGTCGTTGCTCAGATTAGCAAATATATTTGATGATTCCTCATACATTTTATCGTAGAAAGCTATCGTCTCTTCATAGCCTTCGGCATATTCAATTCCACAACCATTGTATCGGCTTGGTTTAAACTGAGCATTTTCAGCATACATATATCGTTCTATCGTAGCCAAATGTCTAATTAAATCCCCGATTGTAAACTTCCCATCTTGATAAGTCCACTCGATCTTATCAGGAGGTATATATTCAAAAAGCCTTCTGGTTCTCTCCTTTACCTTTTTATAATAATTGAGAAAGGTATGAATATTGGTTATTTCCATATTTCTCGTTTAGCTTTGAGAATGTAGCCCTATAGTATTTCCTTCTGTATCCTGAATCATAGCAATAAAACCAAATTCACCAATGCTCATCTTGTCTTGCAGCAATTTTCCGCCGTTAGCTTCTACTCTACCGGCTTCTACCGACAATCCACACAACTAAAATAAATGAGTGTTCCATTTCCGTTATTCTCTGGCCCTCTCCCCTCCATTTTTACCAATGCACCTGCCGCATTAGGAGCTCCTTCTATCCAAGGAAATGCCATCATACCGGCTTGGTCGTTTGATAAATCCAAAAAGTCCCCTCTTTGCAAAACTGCTGAATAAAAAGCAGTGGCCCTGTCCATATCTGTTACATAGATTTCAAACCAGCCTACTGGATTAAATTTTTCCATAATTAATTATTTGATTTATAAATATTTTTCTATTGGGGTTCTAATGACATTACATATTCATAACTTTCATTCAAGTATTTTGTCAAAAACCCCAAATCATTCATCATTTTATTTGGGATAAGTACTCCCATTTTTGCTCTTTTACCATCATTTATACAACTCCTAGCTCAATTAACTGTTCGGCATGATCAACGATGGTTTGATCTAAATCTCGATACTGAAATGCATGTTTTTCTTTTAACTTACTATTGTCAAAATGTAGTTTATACCCCACATTCTTTTTAATATATTCTCTTGTTAAACCTTGTGAAGGGCCTACCAACATTAATAACCATTTAGGTGCTATAGTTTTAGGCAACTTGAATTTTTTTCCATATTTTTTTCTTAGAACATCAGGCATTTTCATCATTGGGGCATCGCCCACTACAGTTATATGTCTTCCTTGAGCTGATGCTTTCGACGCCACTAAAATATGAGCCTTGGCAACATCGCGCACATCAACATAACCAAAATGCAATGCTGGAATGCCAAAACGAAGTTTTCCTTTCAAAAAATCAGTCATCATTTTAATACTCTCAGAACCACTATATTTTGTTAACGATGGCCCTAAGACAAAACCAGGATTAATGGTTACCAAATCCCATTTATCTTGTGCCTTACATATCTTCCAGGCCTCCTTTTCTGCCAATACTTTAGAATATGAATATGGTTGATGATCCAATCTACTCGTTGTATTCCAATCTTCTTCAGTAAATGGAGTCTTCCCACTCATATCTTGGGCATCTCCATATATACTCACCACACTTGAAGTTAAAACTACTCTCTTAACAGTATTAGATTTATTTACCGCGTTTAAAACATTTCGTGTCCCTTTTAGCGCAGGATCAACCAATTGCTTTTGAGCATCTTTTACATCCAAAAAAAAATGGAGAAGCCGTATGCATCACAATCTCGCAACCCTTAACGGCTTCATCAAATGCTCCATCATCTAATAAGTCTGCCTCTATCATTTCTAACGATCCAGATGCATTTTTAGCTATTTCTAGTAAATGCTGATACTTCTCTTTTTTATTTTTATTCCTAACTGTTGCACGAACGGTATAACCCTCTTCAAGCAAATATTTAACAATCCATGAAGCGATATATCCGCTCCCACCTGTAACTAAAATAGGTTGTTTAATCATTTATAAAATTTATATATCCTTCGACATGCTCAGGACAAAGTTAAAAATATTTAAAAGCTGTAATCTTTAAAAAACTATCATCCCTAACTGCATAACTAATTTCCTCTGGTTTAGCATTTAAAACTACTCTTGTTTCTAATTCTAATTTCCAACTATCCTTTATTCTTCTGGCTGCCTCTACGCTTAATAGGACACTCCCTTGTTCTACATCAATTAGTGCTCCGCCTAAAATCTCAGAATCACTTATATCATTGAATGCTAATCTACCACCAACAAAAATATCATTATCAAAACCTATGATTTCTCCTCTGCCATCATATAAATACTCTAATAAAAGTCCAAGATCCTTACCTGAACTTTTTATATTTCCTATGGTATATTCTATACCTGCGTCAAAAGCGGTATAATTCTTTTGTTTATTAAAGTTTCCAACCCATTCTAGTTTCCATAACACAGAATGATGTGTAATCTGCAGATCCAAACCACTTTGATTCACAATGTTATAAAATGGTATTAGACGAAAACCTCCTATACCAAAATCTTGCACAACCAATGGCTCCCTAGCAAGGCCGTAATAATGAGACAAACCAATATCTGCTATTCCAATATTATGTGACCATCTAAAAGCGGCACCAGGATGCCAATGTTCTAAATCACTTTCAAAAATGGCTTGATCCTCCAATGGAAAAGGGGGACGAAATCTTCCAGCCTCACCAATAAGGGTTCTCTCTCTATGGAACGGCAAATAAAACAAATCGAACGTACCTATTTTATCAGTCAAATAAGTAAAAAGAGCCATTGGCTGACCCAACTTATCTTCTCCATCAAACCCTTCAACAGCATCTGTTTGATTAATTATATCAACAAGGTGTGCTATTTCCGTAACTCCCCAGAATATTTTTTTTGCTCCGATACTTAGCTCCCACTTATCTTTCAAAACTTGCCAGTATGCCTCTCGAACATCGAGGTGGCTTTTTCTACGATCGTGCAAATCTAAACGCCCAAACCCTGTTATTTCCAAGCGCTGTGTAGCATCCTTCCAATCAAAATAAAAGTTAGGTTCAAATGAAACACTTGGATAGTGTCGCTTCTGTCCTTCATAAAGAGGTTCTTCAAAATAAAATTGATAATCTGCTGAAGCGATGCCTTCAAATTCAAAATAAACTCTCCTTTCTTTTTTTTGCTCTTGTGCCTCTATTTTTAATAGGGCAAGCACTATTATGGCAAGAAAGATATATTTTGTTTTCATTTGGTTAGTATGATAAAGTCAGGAGACAAGAAGTACTATGCTTCTTGTTCATTTAAATTATCGGACGCTTCTTAGCTTAGCTTGAGAAAACTCTGAATCGGAAAGATTTGCGTCAAAATTATAATCTCTAAATAAGATACGTGTCTCTTTCTTAGTTATATGATTTTTCATATGAAATTCATCAGCCCTCCAAAATTTATTTTTGTATTGCTTATATCCTATAAACTCTAATGTTTTTAAAAGACTATTTTTTCTATCGTAGAAATCAATCTTTTCTGTTCTATAATTATCTTTATTTACCCACGTAATCTGTTTCTTGTAACCAGATTTTGGATCAACAGGATATCTTTCTACCACAAAGCAGGCCACTCCATCTATCGTTTCATCTTTAATGTATTTGTAAGTATATTTTTCAACTTCTTGGGAAGATAAATCTTCATATGCAAACTCACTCCCTACGAATGGCCCCGATTTATTAGTAGATGCTATTCTTTTTACCCTTTCAATTGCAGGCAAGTATAACCATTGGTCATCAGCACCTACTTTATGTGTATACGTTAATACAGCCGTACCTTTCACATCTCTTGGGGAGTCAAAAATAATCATGGACTTATCACCGTCGTCAAATTGTTCAAAGTTCTTCCCACGCATTTCACGCGAACTTTCCTGGCCATGTTGATTTCTTAAAATCATGGTAGAAGAAGAGGTAAGACTCCCCCATCCTTCATCAACCTTAATAGCCTTAGTGGCTATTTCTAAACCTTTTTGCTCAGCAGATTGTGCTTGTAAAATAGAAAAACCACTTAATAAAATTGTTAGTAGAAATATTAAAGATCTCATTTTGTATAGTTTATTCTTTATCAATTATTAAAAGTAATGCCGGTAAAATAAACAAGTCAATAATCAATGCTAAAACAATGGTGATCATTGTTAAGACTGCAGCACTTGAATTCATTACAAACGACGATTGAGCTAAAATCAAAAACCCTGCCGAAAGTACTATTGTTGTAATAATTATGGCGCTTCCGACCATTTTAAACGAATATTTAATGGCTTCACGAGGAGAAGCTCCATCTTGCCTTCTAGCCCTCAAATATTTGGATAGGATATGAACGGTATCATCTACCACAATTCCTATTGTTAGGCTAAATACTACTGCTAAAGCGCTTGTAATTGTACCACTTAACAAATACCATATCCCATATCCCACAACAATAGGTACAACATTCGGAACTATGCTTAGCAAGCCCAGCTTCAAACTTCTCAATGCAAAGATCAGTGCCAATACAATTAATAAAATTGCCCACACCGCACCATTCAGCATACTTTTTATCTGACGTTGCGTTAAATTGGCAAACATTATGGCCGTACTAATACCAATATTGCCTTCACCCTTAATGCCGTGTTCTTCTAACCAATTTTCGCCTTCCTTGCTAATCTGAATGAGCTCCTTTGCGGTGATTTTGTCTAAAGTAGCGGTAAATCTTGTTTCTGACTTATCTACATTAATCTGGTTATTCAGATCTAACCCATAAGGTAAAGACATTTCATAGAGTAATAAATACTGTGCGGCCTCTTCTCTACTCTCTGGCAGTTTATAATAGTTTATATCATCACCATGCATCGATTTATTGACACGTTTAGCTATTGTAGTGTATGAATTTACATGAACTACTTTTTCATGGTTTTCCATATACTCCTTAAACGCATCCAGCTTCTGTAAATATTCCGGATTACTGATTCCCCCCTCTTCTCCAGAGTTAACTGAATATTCTACTGAATAAATACCTGTTAGATTATCAGTCATAAAGTCAGTGTCCTGCCTAAACTGAATACTCTTTTTGAAATAAGCGACAAACTGTTCATTTAAATCATTCCGGGTAGCAAGAAATGCAAATAACCCGATCAATATGGTACCAATAACTAATATTTTCTTGTGGTTATCTGAAACAAAATCTGCCAAAATAGCTAAAGGCCTTCCAAAAAAACCATCTGGATTTTCTTCACTTTGTTTCACACGCACAGGAAAAATGGTCATTAATGCTGGCAATGTTGAAATAGAATATAAAAATGCTGCTGCTACTCCTATCGCAGCGGTATTTCCTAAGTCTCGAAATGGCGGAGCATCACTAAAATTCAACGTCAAAAAACCCACAACGGTAGTTAAGGAAGTAATCATTACCGGTGCAAAATTTATGCGCATACTCTCCACAATGGCCTCATTCTTAGACATTCCAGCACGCATATTTCTAAGCATTACCGTTAAAATATGAATACTATCCGCAACGGCTAAAGTAAGAATCATTGTAGGAGCCATTATAGAGGCTGATGTAAATTGAACACCTGCTAAAAGAACAGCCCCCAGTGCTGTCAGCAAAGACATAAAAAGGATGATAACCGTAGAAATGGTACCGGTAATGCTACGCGTTATCAGCATCATTGTGATGATAATTACCAAATACATTAAAGGCGTTAATGTTGTAAAATCTTTTTGCCCCGCTTCTCCAAATGCGTTAGACAGCATAACAGTGCCAGACAGATAGGTTTTAACACCTGGAAATTCTTGCTCAATATTTGCTGTAAATCTGCGGGCGAAAGCAGCAATTTCAGGCGCAGCAGTTACTTGATCTTCGTCTATCTTGCAAGTTACATTAACTGCTGTAATAGAGGCCTCATCATTTAAGAGCCTATCTTTTATAAATGGTTCTGCCAGCGCAATTTGTTTAGCATTGTTCAGCTGGTCAGGCGTCATAGTTTCCACGTCATAAATCAAATCTTCAACAAACATATCGTCTTCAACAGCTCTAGTATGTTGAAAATTAGTAATAGCATCAACCCTACTTGAATATGGCGTTTGCCAGGATGAATCGACAATTGCCTGAATTGCTTTGATCGTTTCTTTTGAAAAAACTTGTCCATTTTTGGGCGCTATAACAATGAAAACATTATCATCTTTAGTATATTTTTTTTGTAGTGCTTCAAAGGCTTTAAGCTGTGGATTTTCTTCACTAAAAAAAACTTTGTAGTTATTGTTAAACCCAAACTTTTTCATTCCGGTAGCAAAACCAAATGTAATGAGCAAAGTCATTGCCAGAACAACCCATTTCCACTTAATTACCCATTCGGTATATTTAACTACGGCGCTTTTTTTCTTTATATCATTCATATTTAATCTTTCGAGATGTTTCTAATTTACACCTTTATCCCATTTGTTCCTTATTACATTATGCTAATTCACAAACTCATATGTATTCTCATAAATACAACCCAAATATAGTTTTAATAGCACTCATGACAGATGCTCATAATGACATATTAAGGGTTAAAAAAGACATATTCTAATATAAAAATTGAAATAACATATTAATTCATCATATTTAATGTGCAAAAAAGGACATTATATGAAGATAGGATTTTTAATAACAGAAGATTCAAAAGCAATAAGCATTATTGGACCATTAGAAATGATAAGAACTATAAACGGTTTACATACAGAGCAAGAAATGCGACCTTTTTTTGATATTAAACTACTTGGTATTCATCATAAGCATGTACATCTTGACTCTAACATATCTTTTTACTGTGACCATTTAATAGAAGAAGATATCGATCTTGATATAATACTTGTCCCAGCTATTTACGGAAGAGACATGGATAAAATTCTGGACAAATTAGTCCCTGCTCAGAAATGGCTAGTTGATCAACACAGAAAAGGTGTTAAAATTGCAGGTATGTGCACGGGAACAGCATTAATCGCCGCGGCCGGACTATTGGATGGGTCATCAGCAACTAGTCATTGGATGGCACAAAACTATCTTAAGGAGAAATATCCTAAAGTTGCATTTATGCCCGATGAAATTGTTATTGACAAGGGTTCGATTATTACAAGTGGAGGAGCATTTTCTTCGCTTTATTTAATTCTATATTTGGTTAACAAGTTTTTAGGAAAAGCATACACCATTAAACTTTCAAAAATATTCTCCATTGATATGGATAGAAGTTCACAATCTTATTTTGTTGATGATCATATTTATCTGCGTATGACACATCAAGATATTGAAATAAAAGAAAGTCAAGAATTAATCATTAAAAATTATAACAGTCCAAACCTGAATCTAGAATTTTTGGCCAATAAAATTCCTACAAGTAAAAGAAACTATATACGCAGATTTAAAAAGGCTACTAACACCACTCCAATAAAATACATTCAGCAAATAAAAATTAACTTCGCAAAAAAAGCTTTAGAAACTTCCAATAAATCCCTTAACGAAATTATGTATGACGTGGGTTATCAAGATTCGAAATCTTTTCGCGTTTTATTCAAAAAAATAACAGGATTGACCCCTACCGATTATCGAAAAAAATTCAAACTTAACTTAGCATCTTAATTTTTAACTAAATATTTTAATTATGACAACACAAGAAGTGGCCGATCGATTAGTAGACCTATGTAGAAAGGGCGATTATGAAACTTGCTTAAAAGAACTGTATTCACCAAATGCAATTAGCGTTGAGCCAGATGGTTCTAGCTGGGAGACAGCAGAAGGAATTGATGCGATTGTACAAAAAGGCGAGCAATTCAATGCTATGGTCGAAGAAATGCATGGTGGTTCTGTTGGAGACCCTATTGTAGCTGGAAATCATTTTAGTTGTACAATGTCTATGGACGTTACTTTTAAAGGTATGGGAAGACAACAAATGGAAGAAATTTGTGTGTACGAAGTTCAGGATGGCAAAATTGTTGCTGAGCGATTCTTCTTTCCCGTTCAACCTCAAGCATAAAGCAATTACATAAGATTTGACAACAGCGATCTCTGACAGATCGCTGTTGTACTATTTTCCAATTCCTATTGTATTAAGTACAAGTCACATGTTAATATGGAGACAAGACTATTTTTCTAAAAAAAATTAAAAAACCGCTCTTATTTGGGCTTGCCCAGTGTGTACTATAGCCCTATCACCTGCTTTTCGACCGTCGTATTGAAGATTAAGTATAAAATTATTGGACAAGTACTTTTCAAACTCAATTCTCCATAAATAGTTATTTCCCGGCTGCAATCCTTGCAATAAGTTAAATGCTTTTGTAGAATTTACCTGCCCATCAAATTGGTGTCTTACATAGGAAAACGAACCTATTAGACTTAAGTTACTTGCCTTACTCCATTTTAATTCTTCCATTAAACTAAATGACAAATTAGACTCCCCTCCAAGATTTTTTTTATTGTTCTTTTTGCTAAAATTAAAATCAGAAGTAATTCTAATTTGATTAGATATAAAACTATTAATCTTTATTCCTGCACCAGATTCGATAATCTCAAAATTATCCTCCTCAAAAAACTGCGAACTATATCGCTCAATTCCAACAATAGCATTCGGATTAAGTGATATGGCTTTATTGATAGTCCATCTACCTATTATACTATTTTTTTGATTTTGTCGAATATTAATTCCATTTGTCACTAAAACTTTGTTCTGGTTAAAAGTCCAGGAATAACTTATCGAATAAACTGGGTCTGTTCTATTGAAATGTAGTACATTTCGAACAACTGTATTTTCTGAAATAACATTCTCTGAGTTCAGTCTAATTGCAAAAGGATTCATAGGCCTTACTCCATCACCTTTCTGTGTTTTTCTGCGTGAATTAAAATTTGCCTGCAACGCCCACTTTGATAAAAATTTCTTTACTCCCTCTTCTGACTTCCATAAATTGAATGGAGAAAGTGTCAAGCTATAAATTAGAGCAGTTTCATCTACTCTAACAAACTCATTTACATCACTTAGTACACGAATATAATTGGCACTATCTTTTAATGTAGATACAATAAATTCATTTTGCTGTTCAATGTCATCATCATTTTGATCTACCCATGCAAAAACTCCCTGACCGGTAGCCACCTCCTGAAAACTAAATTCTCTAATTTTCTCTCTCCCCCTACTAATTTCATACGTGGAATTCAATCGAAAGGCCCCCTTACCTAAATTTGATCTATAGTTGATTTTATTCAATATCGTATTTTCAGAATTCGCATTAATCAACGTAGTATCCTCAACATTTAGCTTTCGATAAGTAAAAGTCCAACTTGCCGACTGTCCTTTTATAGGTTCTAAATCAGCAGTTATATTAAGTGTATTACCAACAGTTGCAATATCAAATTTATCGTCATTTGCTACATGATCTGTTCTCCTGCTAAAATTTACTCGTGTCGTTATCAAAGCATTTGTTGGAGACTTAATATAAATGCCTAAATTGTTGTTTTTAAAGCTCGAAGCATCTAAACTGGATATTTCATTTAGCTTAACTCTATTTATTTCTTGTTGCCCCGTTAGTCCAATTGTCCACCTATCATACCCGTTGAAAGCATAAGCCACTTCGAATTCTGGTCTAAAAAAATGTGTTTTGTCTAGGATAGTGTTTGTACTTAAATAGCTGTTTTTTGTATTAAACAGCCAATTTTTATCCCTCCAAAAAAAGGCTATCGAATTATTAATCCCTTTATAAAAACCCTTTTTAATTAATGAAGAGAATCGATAGCTTGCCTTCAAAGTCTGGCGACTATTTAAAGCTATACTTGCACTTGATAAATGTTCATCCGCTAATGAGTCCACAAACAAATCATTCCAATCTCTAGCAAACTCTATTGGTCTATAGGGCTCTAATTCATTAAAATACCGATGAGCAAATTCATAATTGGCAGTTGTTGTTAATGACAAATGTTCCCTCTCTCTCAATTGACTCGTTCTTTCAATCTTAATAGTTGTTGCTAGCCCTTTATCATCATTTGCATCTAAATCAGAGAAAGTATTAATATCGTTTATAGAAAAAGCTGTTTCTGAAAACAAAGTAGTTTCGTTGTTTAAATCAAAGCTTCCTCCTAATGTATAAAGCTGGTTCTTTTTAGGAGTAATTAGCTTCACTATTGGTTCATAGCTTCCTTGCAAAGTACCGTTTATTGGTGCTTGCCACTCATACACTCTTCCATTTGAAGAAGAAATAGCAGGTTCGTAATTACCATTTCCTAAACCAACAAAAGAAAAATCAAGGTCATAAATTGCTTTATCAGGGTTAAGACTAAGCACAAACACAGTATCATAAAGTATACCATCAACCAGAGAATCTTTTAGTTCATACAGCAAATCTTCTTCATTATACTCCACGATATTGATACCATCAATAAAAGCTTCATTTGCATTATCTCCTTCACTCGCCAGCAGCTGTTTATCTTGATCGTCTAAGTTAAGTTGAACTGGCCTATTCTTACTGTCTTGTTCTAAGAATGCATTAAAAAAAACATTACCCTTTTTAAACACATAGTTTTGAGAGGAATGAATAATCGTTCGAAAGTAGTTTTCTTCAGCATATTCAAACTCAACTACAATACGGGCATCTTTAGTTATTAAAAACAAAGGTGTAAATGTTAATTCTCCGGTATTGTAGTCTATCGTATAATCATTCCTAACCCCTCGTGTTAATAATCTACCATCCACATATACTTCCTCAGAACCAGCAAGTATGATTATAAACACCTCACCTTGGTTTCCTGTTAATCGGTATGGGCCTTGGTTACCCTCTTGACCGATAAATTCATTCCTGGAAAACTTCCCTTTAGAAACCGCAAATGCGTTTTCAGAAATAAGATTCCCTCCTTCTTTAAAATTATAATTCAGTTGATATTTGGCACCTTGCAATTGTCGATAATATCTTGCAAAATAGGATTGGTTAGCATTCCTAATTTCATAATCTCCCGCTGTAATTTTATGCTCTTCCCCCTTTTTTACTTGTATAAAAACCTTGTCAAAGTCTCTTATCTGTGCTGTATTTCCATCAGGCTGAATTGGAATATTATTATCAGATAAAGCTGCAATAATTTCAATATCATTACTCACCTTACCTTTAAGTTGTAAATCAAGTGCAGAATTCAATACTAAATCTTGGTTACTACCAAAACTGACTCCGCGAGAAAAAATACCGCTGTACTGAATTCCCTCAATTTTAAAAAAGTCCTCAGGCGTTTGAACAAAGGTCGGGCTTCTATAGAATGGTTCAGAAAACAAACTATCCGCTTTTCTTTTTTCGTCAATAGATTTATGAAATGTTTTATTACTTATGTTAAATGGGAAAACTCTATAACTTACTAAAAAAGTATCTCCCCAGAATATTGAATCCATAGTAAACCCAGACTTAAAATGGGAAAGCTCATAAGAAATTGTATAAGGATGTTCTGAATTTATTTTTTTAAAAATCAATGAATTAGGGACAATTGTTAAAGTATCAATATTATTAAACTCGGATATTACAACTTTCTTCTGCCTCCATCCAGAATGTATGTCTAAATTGGTAGTATCTTGACCAAATAAGCCAAAATTTAACCACAAAAAGAAAAAAATACTTGATATGCTAATAAAGTTCACCACTCTTTAAATAAACGCTAAAAAAAGATCTTTCATTTAATGAAGCTTTTGAAATCAAAAGAAAAAAGGAACTTTTTGTAAGGTTTCATATCCTACAAAGACATATAAGCAATTTAATAACCCCTCTCCTAAAATAACTCCACTCATAAGTTTAAAGTATTTAATTCGAAGAATGCCTGCTACATAGCAAATTAAATCTGTTGGAACAAGCGGAAAAATAGACCACAAAAGAATAAAACCAAAGGCTCTAGCTCCCCTAAGTTTTTGTTCAACCCACTTACTTTTTTCAGGGAATTGCTCTTCTAAATATGCACTAAAACCCAGCGTATCTGAGAAAAAATAAAGTAAAGACGCAGAGAATACAACACCTAACATTGAAACAACTAGCACTTCTACAGGTGCTTCTGGGAATAGTAATATCCCCGTTAAAACAAACGGAGTACTTGGAATTAAGAAGAATCCGCGCAAAAAAGAGATAATTATATATATAATCCAGATGTTCCTATTGTACTTACTAAAAAGTGCTGATAAATTTTCTGGAGTAAACCAATTTGGTTTCAATAAAAAGGTAAAAACCAATCCTATTACAATAATTATCCAAATTGCATAAATGATTCTTTTTATAAGCTTAAAACTCATCTAACCTATAAACATACAGTAATGAATTAAATTTTTGCTCGATTCAAGATGGAAAATCTGCTTTCCACAACTGTTTTTAAACATCAAAGCAAATAGGTATTATATTTGTATTCCAACTTAACCTATGAAAAAAGTAATAAATATATTTTTCATACTAGCCATTTTGTACGCCGGGACAAAAAGCATGTACGGACAAAACAATAATACTCAACAGATACGTTGTGGACATGACCATATCTCAGACTTTCTACGAGAGAAAAACCCTAACTATGATAAAACTTTTTTTGATGAAGTGGAAGTGTCCAAAAGTCAAAATAGTTTTAGAAGCGGAGCTGCTTCAGATAATTCAATTTATACCATCCAAGTTGTTGTACACATTTTATTCGAAAAAAATGACAAGTATCAAAACATCCCTGATTCCATTATTCATGCTCAAATAGATGCTTTAAACAGAGACTTTAGACGTTGGAATCCTGATACTGTTAATACAAGGTCTATTTTTAAAAATATTGCTGCTGATACTAGAATTAATTTTGAGTTGGCCAAGCAGGACCCAAACGGTAATCCTACAACAGGAATTACAAGAAAATGGTGGCAAGGTGTTGATGTTCCTATCCCTCCAATTGGAGATTTAGTCATCAAAAACTCCCTTTTAGGAGGAAGAAGCCCTTGGAGCACTAGGAAGTATCTAAACATTTGGGTATGTGATTTAAATAGATCAACAGCTGCCTTAGGTGGTTTTTTGGGAGGATTTGCATTTCCTCCGCCAGGATTACCAAACTGGCCAGGTGGAGTTGAAGGGACTAGAAATACAGATGGCGTTGTAGTTGACTATCGCTTTTTTGGTGTTAACAATCATGTAGCGCTTGATGATATTCTACCTAATCCTGAACGTTTTAATAAAGGGCGAACTACCATTCACGAAGTAGGGCATTATCTAGGTTTGCGTCATATTTGGGGTGATATAGGAACGCTTGTTCCTGCAATCGGATGTTTAAGTGATGATGGTATTGACGATACTCCTAGTGCCGCTTATACTATTGGAAGTGGTGTTTGTAATTTTGCCGCAGATACTAATACTTGTACGGATACGCCTACTGATTTCCCAGATCAATGGGAAAACTATATGGATTATTCAGGAGATGCTTGTCAAAGCATGTTTAGTAAAGAACAATCAGAATGGATGAGATGGGTGCTTTTAAACAGAAGAAAGCATATTATTATACAAAAAATACGTGCTGAACAAGAAAAGGAAAAAATAGAGATTTGTGAGGGAGCAACAGCAACCTTGAATATTGCTAACTTAAGACCAGATTATAAATATCAATGGAGTAATGGGGCATCCGTTGCATCAATTAATGTTCAACCTACAACATCCCAAACATATAGTGTAGATGTTAGTAATGCCTTTGATACTATAACGTTAGATTTTGAAGTAATCGTCAAGCCTAAAACACCTCAAAATTCTAACAAAGCTGAATTCACTTTTGAAGCAACCAATGACTTAGCGAATACTTTTATATTTACGCCAACTGCAGATGGAGATATGTATAATTACACCTGGCACTTTGGGGATGGCAATACTTCCTTAGAACAAAGTCCAACTCATACCTTTTCCAACGATAGTTTGGAATATACCGTTACATTAAATTTAGCTAAAGATAGTTGTGAAACATTTTATATTTCTCGTAAGGTAGCTCTGAGTGTTGTTTCAGATGTTGAAGACTTAATTAAGTCCTATGGAATTGCGGTATACCCAAATCCAACAAATGGTTTATTAACCATAGAGCATGCTTACACTGGACCAGAAGAAATACAAATAACGATATACAACCTTATTGGAGATCAAGTTTTTAATACACATATGCATTCTTCTGTTAAAACAAAAGTTATTGATATAAGTGATCTTCAATCTTCAATTTATATTTTAGAACTAAGCGCTGGAAAACAATTGAAGAAGACTATGAAAATTACGGTGTATTAATCGTTGCCGCCAAAAACTATCATTTTGTCTTTTATTCCTTCAGTTGCATGAATAGTAAAGTCAATTCTTGACAAAGTATTATCATTCATACCCTTTATAAAAATAGCTTCCAAATGATCTGATGTTTCTACTATTTTTAAGCTCTTATCATAGCCCAAAACCATAAATGCGGTGGCATAGGCATCGGCTATAACACAGTTATTTGTTATCACACCTACACTTAGTATTTCCGATTGGTGAGGATACCCGGTAATAGGATTAATAGTATGTCCAAAAATTTTATTACCAACTTTTCTAATATTTCGATAATTTCCTGATGTAGCCATAGACTTGTTTTCCAGCTTAACAATACAAGCTAAAGTTCGGTTGTTGATGTCATTATCTATAAAAGGTTGATCAACTCCAATTTGCCATAAGTTACCTTTGGAATTTAATCCTTGAGCTCTTACCTCTCCTCCAATTTCTACCATATAATTATTTATACTAAGTCTTTCCAAATGAGAACAAACTTTATCCACCCCATATCCCTTTGCAAATGCACTAAAATCTAGTTGAATACCATCCTTTTTTTTAATCAATGATGTATCTGAATATGCAAGCTTGTGCCACCCGACATATTCAAGCAAAGAATCTACTTTAAAAGAATCAATTCTATGAGGGGTACTTTTATCAGCAAAGCCCCAATACTCCATAATAGGCATTATGGTAGGGTCAAAAGCACCCTGCGTTATAGAATAAATACTATCAGCAATAAATAGCAATTTGTAAAAGCCATTAGTGATTGGAATTGTTTCCAGATTAGAATTATTTATTTTACTTATTTCTGATTCACCTCGATAAGTAGAGAAAAGTTCTTCTATGCAATTTAACACACTATCTATCTGGTTATTTAGGTCTAGAACATTAACACTTTGATTTTCAAAAATTATAGAATAAGATGTTCCCATAGCTCTTCCTTCAATTTTATGATACTGACTTTGGGAAAAATTACTTCTACATGAAAAGCCTATATAAATTAGTAGAAAAAAAATACTGTATTTATATATTCTACTATTACTAATCAATGCTAAAATTGTAATGGGCAATCACTATAAAATAGGACATCTCATTGAAGCTCTATTAGACTTCTTGAAAACGTTCAAAGTATAGACAAGAGATAGTTCTGGTCCACCATTTGATTTGGAAGCTTTTGTAAGAGATGAAAGGTTAACATCATAAGTAAATATCACACTTAATTCATTATGATCATATCTAACTGCTGGAATAATAGCATCATTGAACCTATACCATCCACCTATTTGTAAACCTGTAACCTTGGTAGAAGTACTGTATAAATCAAATTTTACTTTGAAGAAAGAACCTATCATCATTTCCTGATTAGGTCCTTGCCTTTGAAACAAGACACTTGGGATTAAATCAATTCGTTTCGAGGCGACAAACTGAGCTCCAAATTGAGCTGCATATCTGATATCTAATTCTTCGCGTTCCCCTGTAAACGATTCATCAAAGAAAGAAACATTTGCCCTCATCAGATTATGAACACCTACACCAACGTAAAAGTTTATTTTATCAATAGGTGCTATATACCAAAGTAATCCTAATGAAAGATTGAACCAATTGGATCTTGTATTAATATCTGTTTCTGAAAAACCTCCATCAAAGCTATTCGTATTTGGATTGAATTGATCTCCAAAATTAGCATTACTTAAATCAAGGGTCCTATAAGACCACGAAGTTTTGAAACCAATTGAAATAAAATTAGTTGCAAAAGCGTCTAATGCTTGAATATAGGCCATAGATATGCCAATTTCATTAGTCGTTAACGCTAAATCTCCTGCCTTATCATTAAATGCAGTTAATCCTAAACCGAGGGCCGATTTATCATTCTTATTCTTTAAAAGTGAAACTTCTCCAGAACCATAGGTTGTTCTATAAACATTCCCAAAACCTTCTCCTAAACCTTCCCATTGAGATTTAAATGTTCCGCTTACACGAATATCGCCATCAAAATATCCTGTAAAAGCAGGATTATTCAATATGGGTGTCGCATAATATTGAGAAAAATGAACATCTTGACCAAATGTATAACAAGGCAAAGCTATTATAAAAAAAAGGATGTTCCTCAAGTTTTCTCTCATTAGTATTAATCTACAATTATTGATTCCCAATTATCAGCGCAGCAGGGTTACGTTTCCTTTTACAATCCCCTTTTCTCCATTGGTACAAATGGCTTCTATATAAAAAACATATACACCCGGGTCAACAGGCTGCCCATTATAGGTTCCATCCCATTCACTTGTAAAGTCTGTTCCTTCATAAACCTTTTCGCCCCATCTATTATAAATTCTAAATACGGATATCCCGTCCGGATCTTCCTGCGCATAGTTATTAAATATTTTAAGTACATCGTTTTTACCATCTCCATTAGGGGTAAAGGCATTGGGAACAAAAACGATATCTCCTATGCAACCATCCAGAACGAATACCATTAAAGAATCAACTGCCTCACATGGCCCATCCTGTACAGTAACATAAAATCTTGTTGTTTGTGGAGGTGTTGCGTTAGGCCTTGCAATATTGGGATTATCCAGATATTGATCAGGTGTCCATACATATGCATCAAATAAATTAGAGGAAGCATCAATGGTTGTGGTTTCACCACGAATGATCGTTTTATCTTCACCCGCCCTTACCACTGGAGGACTACCAACATCTATTACTGCCGTGCCACTATCGGGATCACAACCTACCGAAGGATTGGTAAGCACCACTTTGTACTCTGTTCTGTCCGTTGGAGCCACCCTTGGACTCTCAATTGTGGTATCATCAATATATGAGCCTGGTGGGGTCAAAGTCCAGACAAAGGTGCTAAAACGAGCACTTCCTGTATTATCTAAGTTAGAGGCAGCTCTTAACTGTAATGTATCACCAAGGCAGATATCTATATCAGGCTCTACTCTTGCATTTAGATTTTCAATCGGCCTAATAGTAACCGTGTCCATATTAGGGCAATTACCACTAGTATCTGTAAAGCTTACATAGTAAGTTGTTGTATCAACTATAAAAAAAGTAGGGTTACTTGTTCTTGGATTCAAAATAGTAGAAGAATCTGTCCAGACCCAATTAGCAGCAACTGTATCATTTTCAATATCTAAAGTCTTAGGGTTTCCTAAACACACTACATCGTCCGGTAAAATTAATGTTGGTGTCTGTAAAATTGCTACACTTAATGAATCAGCGTCCTCGCAGCCAAAAAGAGATTTATTGGTTAAAATAACGGTATACACGCCACTAGAATCAAAAGTATATTGAAAACTATCTACATCGGTTGCTCCAGCAGATGGATCACCCAATACTTGCCATACTGAACTAAGGATTCTATCATTTGGTTCTATACGCCAAGGAGCCGTTCCTAATAAAATAGTACTATCTCTAAAAATAGTGGTTACACTATCACATAGGGTATCTAGTGGAGTTGGCACGACTGTTCGCATATCACTCATCCATATGGTATCAGCTGTACGCCTTACTACTGAAGGGCAATCATCATCTTCTAAAAGCAATTCCGGAAATGCAAAACCGTATAAATTATTATCTAGTTTATCATAGGTATTTACCACTACATCAGGACCAGGAATCACATTTATGGTAGGAGACTGTGTATTGTTTCCCCAGAGATAAGTTTTTTTATCTGCATTAACAAAATCATTAAAAGTCACATCCGCAGGAATACATATAGTATCAGGCGACAAGGTAAAATTCCCATTGGCTCCACCTACGAAAACAGCTATATTTCCTAATGTATCATCTGTACAACCTGAACTATCCGTAACGGATAAATACACGTCGTAATACCCTACTGTACTTGCATCTACACCAGCATCAAGCCCTATTATTTTACCGGTAGCATCTCTAAAACCTCCTCCATCGTATGTCCAAAGTGGATCTATAATTCCTTCTGAATTGTAGCTTTCACTTCCAATAAGCGCCCTCCTAGCTGGATCATCGTCCCAATTAAAATTCCAAAAAATATCTTTAACGGCAATGGTATCTTCGACTAACGCAAAATTCACTCTTAATTCTGGGCACTGTGCAAAATTTGCATCTTGAGTAAAGCTTACACTAAACTCTCTCACTTCAAAAGGGATGATCGTATCACTATTGCATCCTGTCTCATCAAAAATTTTAAGAGAAACGTTGTATGTCCCAGGTTTTGAATAAACATAAGTAGGTTTATCCAAATTGGAGGTATCATTCGTAGCATCTGGATCTCCAAAATCCCAACTGTATCTGTCCACTCTAACGGCAAAAGATGTATCTATAAATTGAATAGGTATTCCCGGGCAACCAATTTCCGGTTCTATTTTAAACCCTGCACGTGCAATTCTTGAAAACACACTTCTAGGGGGAATAGAATCATAACAAAAACCAGCCCTAACTGCAAAGCTCACCAAAAAGGTGTCTTCTCCAGCTACTGGAAATGTTGCAGGTGTTCCCAGCCCTCCACTCGCTACTAAACTACCATCGACCCACCAGTTTACCGTTGCACTGCCAGGATTATCCTCCACAAAAGTGGTATCTGTAAGTGTGACTGAATTTGAAATATCAGGACATACCCCTAATGGAATAACTGCTCCAGAGACTAATTTATTTATTTTAATCGTACCAACTCTATAGGTTTGTTGACAACCGTTTATATCTGTAACCGTTAATTTAGGATAATAAGTTCCTGAATTTTGATACGGGTGTTCTACATAACTGCCCGTTATTCCCAAAGCATTATTTCTTATAGCAATATTGGTAGTGCCATCATCGAAATCCCAGAACCATTGGTCTACTACATCTGTACTATCTCTAAAAGTTACTATATATGGATCACTGCCTGCAAAACAATCTTCCAAAGCAAATGTATCTATGCTAAACTTAGGCGCAGGCGCTACTACCTGAACAATTTGAATGTGAGGAATATCCATGCATCCAGATGTTACACTACTCGTAAAAAGTGAAACTGTAAAAGTGCCCTCCCCATCTGCATTTAAATAAGGAGCGAAATCAAAAATTTCCGTCGCTAAAGGGTCATCACCAGCAGCCAAAGAGCGTGTTCGTGTTTCAAAGCCGTTGAAATCCCAACGCCATGTAACGTCTTGCAGCCCCCCAAATAAAGTATCTGTTGGTGTAAAAAGGAATTCTGTCCTATTGGCAGGTTGAAAAAGGCAAGCAGCGGTATCTGTAAAATACATTATAGGGAATTTAACCACTACGTCATCAATTTGAATTACACTTTTGCAACCAAAATCATCAGCCTCTAAAAAGACGGTATATGGGTTTTCCTGTGGATCGTATCCCCATGTGGAAGTACCCGGCCCTACCCCTTTAGGGACAATTGTAGTCATTCCATCTCCATGATCCCAAGTGTATTGATAATCGATGGATCCGCTTGTTATTTCTCCCGCAACTTCCTCATCAGGGCAAATAGTATCTAGATCTATTGTCCCCGAAAATCCAGTGGGTTCCGGTGCCACTCCTGTTACTATCGTATCAATAGTATTATTTGCACAACCAGTATAGTCTATATCTACTTCTACATCAAACTCTCCTTCAGCGTCATAATTTACCACGATAGGTCCAAAGCCTGTTGCACTTGGTGGTGACGCCACAGCTGCATCAAATGTCCATGCAATATTATCTACTGAAGCTCCTGTAGGCAATATAATATTTTGTATACTATAACTGACCACTTTATCCTGACCAGTACTTACATTTATACAAGGTTCAATATCTATAATATTAAACTGTACTATTGGTGTACCAATATAAATAGCACTATCTAATCTAAAGGTATCTGTACAACTTGTACCGTTTAATGCCACTAATTCAAGTGGATAAAACTGATCCAGCTGTGCAGGAGTTCCATTATAAGTATGTATTTCTGTTAGGCTATTAGTGGATTGATAACCACTTCCATCTCCCCAATTCCACTCAAAAGAAGTAGCTCCCATTGAAGTATTGGTCGGCATTATGGTATGTGGAAATGCACATTCTACCACATCATCAGCGCCAAGTGTAAAACTCGCATCAGGAGCCGGATCTATAGTAAAGTTATACGTAAACGTATCTGTACATCCATTTGATGCTCTAGCTATATAGGTTACTGTATAACTTCCTTCTGTATATTCTATAGGCAATGTTTGTGCCATGGGGCCACCACCATTTTGTGTTTGTCCATTTCCAAAATCGATACTATAACTTCCAATATCACCGGTGCTAGAAGAATCTTCGAAAGTGAACTGTGCTGGTGCACACGGGCCCGTACTTCTTATACTTAAATTGGTTTCAAAAGCACTCAAATTTACAACATCATTTAGTGTCGTATCATCTATACAATTAAATCCTGCAGCTGTACCGGCATCGCTAACGGCTGTTAGTTTAACATCATACCTATTATTGGCACCATAAGTATGAGCGGGGCTCAAATCATTTGAAGTATTTCCATCTCCAAAATCCCAGGTATAGCTATTTCCATTTAAAGGAGTGGTCTCATTAATAAACTGAACTTGTAATCCTCCCGCACATCCAGCTCCACTTGTAACAGAAAAGTCAGGACTGGGTGTTTTATAAACGGTCACTAAATCGTTCTTTCTAAAGCTATGTGAACAGCCGTTTATATCTGTAAAAGTTACAAATGGATCGGCACCTTGTGTATTATTAAGATTGTAAATGTGCGAAATATTAGCCGCACTATTTTGTCCAACACCTGCTCCATCTCCAAAATCTATAAATATATTGCCTACTGTGAAGCCCGCCCCTGGTGTAAAATTAAAAGTTGTTGTTAATGGAGAACATCCCGCTGCCCCACTGACTACATTAAAATCAAACGTAGGAATATCATATAATCGTCCCAAAGGTTCCGAAATCGTAGAAGCCACCCCACCATAATAGCCAGTAACCTCTACAACAACATTTCCGGTTCTTTCAAGTGCAGCACTTGCTTCTTGACTACCCGTTGTCTCAACAACTTTGTCTACAACACCACCTACTCTAAATGTCCAAGTGGTACTGTCGGGTGCAGGGTTAGGGCCAGTATGCCTCATTCGAACAATTAAAAGGCCATCCGGATCGGGGTCATCAAAGGAAGAAGATTTATCTAAACAATCTCTTGCACCACTAAATGTACCGTTTGAAATAGTAACAACAGGTGGTTGCGCTTGCAACATTGTGCATAAACAGCAAAAAATAAAAGTTAGTAGTGATGCGTATTTTACATGCGAATTATTTCTCAAACTTTCCGCTTTATGTTGTTTAATTGTAAATTGAGTTATACAAGTTGTTTAAAATCATCTTTAGACAACTTGATAGATTGTTTGACAGCGTCTAAAATAGAATCTATTTAACTTTAACCCAAATTATACATTAGAAAAATCTATTGCAAACTGAAATTACGGTAAAATACACATTTCATTGCTATTTTCGATTTCACCATAGCGATGCTATGCTAAAATCTCCAAACAGCCATATTTTATTGTACTTTCAGTTCTCATAACGAAGTTCTAATGCATAATTTGAGTTAATTATAATTCTTTTTAACAAATTTTAAATCTTACATGAATAACGCCATATGTTTACTCGGAATTGTGCCAATAAGATTAAAACCCTCTGATGCTTCAGAGATGATATCTCAGTTGGTTTTTGGAGATCAATTTATAGTACAAGAGTCAAATGAAAAATGGGTCTATGGTCATTCCCTTTTTGACAACTATAAAGGGTGGGTGGACAAAAAGCAAATAACATTCATTGATACAACTATTTTAAACACGAAAAAAATAAAGACTAAGCTATATTGCATAGCACTTTCCTCTACTATTCAATTGGCGGATCAAAACATTCCAATCACATTTGGTGCACATATCTCCTCCTCTTTTTTCGATAAAAAAGAATTAGATATACAATATATAGAAAGTCACTTTGTAAAAGCAAAGCGAAACACCCCCTTAGTTGCATTGGCCAGAAAATGGTTGAATGCGCCCCTATTTATGGGGAGGGAAAACACCCTATGGTGTTGATTGTTCCGGCCTTGTACAAGCCATTTATAAATTGAAAAACATTGACTTACCAAGAGATGCCTGGCAACAGGAACAAGTTGGGATTGACGTGGGTATTGAAAAAACGATGGATGAAGATTTAGCTTTTTTCAGCAATAAAGATGGGAAAGTAATACATGTGGGAATGGTTATAAAAGCAAAAGAATCATTAAAAATTATACATGCCTCCGGTAAAGTTA
The DNA here is from genome assembly GCA_965216955.1 of Chitinophagales bacterium. Classification (GTDB taxonomy): domain Bacteria; phylum Bacteroidota; class Bacteroidia; order Chitinophagales; family JADIYW01; genus CBDCGV01. Next base: position 201,868 of record CBDCGV010000002.1, read on the forward strand.
GAATTGATAGATTGGATGAAAAAGGTATTTGGAATGATGAACTAAAAGCATACTCTCATCATTTGAGCTCTATAAAAAGAGTCCTAAATCTAATTACAATTTAATATCATTTACATTGTAATTTTACACCCAATAAAACAATAGATGAAAATTCTTTCAACAGAGCAAATTAGACATGCAGACCAATACACCATTAAAAATGAGCCTATTAGCTCCATTGCATTAATGGAACGTGCGGCTACAGGTTTTGTTAAATCTTTTAAACAACAATTTGACAAGGATAACCCAATCGTTATTATATGTGGACCAGGTAATAATGGAGGAGATGGATTGGCTATAGCCAGAATGCTGATAGAATCGGAATACTTAGTCCAGACTTGGATTTTAAGATTCTCCTCAAAATTTTCAGAAGACTTTACTTCTAACCTACAAATATTGAGTAAAATTCCCAGGGTTAAAATTATTGACATTATCAAAACCAAAGACATCCCGTCTATCCCTAAGGGATCAATTGTTATTGATGGCATATTTGGCTCAGGATTGAATAAGCCAATAGAGGGTTTACCTCTTGAAATGGTTAAAACAATTAATCAGAGTGCTAATATTGTAGTATCTATTGATATTCCAAGCGGAATGTTCGCTGATCAATTATCTGATTCCACTGCTGTTCAAGCAGATTACACCTATTCCTTTCAATTTCCTAAGCTTGCTTTCTTTATGCCAGAAAATGAGCATTTAATAAAAAACTGGGAGCTTATTAATATCCAGCTGCATCCAACCTATTTAAAAGAAGTAAAAACATTTAATTTCTTTACTACTATTCGCGAAGCGAGTCAATTATTAAAAGTAAGGTCAAGATTCTCTCATAAGGGAAGCCATGGCCATGCATGTCTTATTGCGGGAAGCCATGGAAAAATGGGCGCTGCCATCTTATCTGGAAAAGCTGCTATAAAATCAGGATTAGGACTATTGACGACTCATATTCCTAGATGTGGTTATGAAATAATGCAAATATCCGTTCCAGAGTCAATGGTATCGTGTGATATAGATGAAGATATGATCACATCCATTCCTAACATAGAAAACTATTCTGCAATAGGTATGGGCCCAGGATTAGGCTGCGATCCAGCAACTCTAAAAGCATTTGAACGTTGCTTAAAAACTGTTACCGTTCCCTTAGTAATAGATGCTGATGGGTTGAATATACTCGCCCAAAATGGACATTTCCTTGAACTGCTTCCCGAACATTGCATTTTAACGCCACATCCAAAAGAATTCAAAAGGCTTGTCAAACGCACATGGAACAATAGTTTTGAAAGATTAGAATTACTAAAAGATTTTTGTAGAAAAAATAGAGTTATAGTGATTTTAAAAGATGCTATAACAACTATTGGGGATATGAATGGCGATGTTTACTTTTGTAAAACGGGTAATAATGGGATGGCTACTGGTGGCAGTGGTGATGTTCTGACCGGGATAATACTTAGTCTTCTTTCGCAAGGATATGGAGTATTACAAGCGGCTCAATTGGCCGTTCATTTGCATGGTACCGCTGGAAATGAAAGCTTAGGTAAGGAGAGTTTTGAAAGTCTTATTGCAACTGATATCATTAAAAACTTAGGTAAGGCATTTAAAAAGTTAAGATCTCTTCGAAACGCTATCATTTAAAAGAGTCATTCAAAAGTTCTCTATCAAAATAACTCTCCTTGCTCTCCATCATTTAAATTCGTTATTTCAAAATCAATATCTGATGCTTCTGCTATTTTGTCTTCCTTTGCTTTTTCTTTCTTTTTTTTATTACTCGTATCTTTAGCAGCTTCTACATTATCAACTTCAACTTCCCCTTTCTTTTTTTCTTCTATATCGCTGGTTATTAATTTATTATCAATAGTTGCTTCAACAACTTTAATAGATTTGTCTTCTATCAATTGTACATTTCTAATCTTTCCGCCAATTAACTTATTTCCTGTAGCCTTCCACCCTTTAACATCGACAAAATCTACAAGATTCAAATCTTTTTCTTTACTTCCTTTTTTACCACCATGTAAAGTGTATACAACTATGGGAACCTCATAAATAGAAGCATAGACCAACTTGTCAGCAGTTGCTTCTCCAATAAATGAAAAGCGCTGATTCACTTTATTTGTTTCTATAGCAAACCGCTTCACATAGTTACACTTTTTATCATCGACATAATGGATAGCACTTATTATCGTATTTGGTAAATATTTTTCAATCACTAAGCATTCATTCATATTGAATCGATGCGTTAACTCCGGAGCCAACAATTCATATTCTCCAGATTTATATATTCCAATAATTTTATCTTCAGGTTTAAAGCTTCCTATTTTTCTTCCCCTCTGCTCCGTATTTAACCTCCCTACTGATTCATCTATCCAAATATCTAATCCTCCAAGCGTAGAAACTCCTGCTTCTTTTAAATCTACCCGTCTAACGGGGTATTTGGTAACTGTATTCCCTTTAGATCCTTTAGATTTAATTTCTAATTCAGAAAAGTAAAAATCAAAAGCTTTTTTTCGCGCACTACTCCCCTGCGTCAACTTTACAGTAACCACTTCCGCCTCTCCATTAGGGTTGGCCGTTAAATACATTACCTTAGATTTTGGAGTTGCAGTTGTTAAATTATATGCTCTATCTCTGGTAGCTGCCGTTACGTTAAACCGCTTCGCAAAGCTCTTTCCTGTTTTGCCATCACGATAAATTGCATTATAAGTGGTACGCTCATCCTTTTTCTTCCATACGGCAACATGTAAGATGTTTTTTCCAACAAAGGTTTTGCTTGTCGCTTTAAAAACCTTATATACACCACTCTCTGTAAAAGCTATAATATCATCAATATCAGAACAATCAGATACATATTCGGCTTTTTTCATATCCCTTCCATAGCCAACAAAACCTTCCTTCTTATCTACATATAATTTCTGATTGGCAATTACAACCTGTTTTGCTTTAATTTCATCAAAACCGACAATTTCTGTCTTTCGTTCTCTTCCTTTACCATACTTATCGATCAAGTTTTGGAAGTAGTCTATTGCAAATTCTACCAAATGTGCAAGGTGATGTTTAATTTGTTTCATCTCCTCTTCAAGCCTCACAATAAGTTCGTCAGCCTTAAAAGCATCATACTTAGAAATTCTCTTGATTTTTATTTCAGTTAAACGAACGATGTCTTCTTCCGTTACTTCACGCATCAATTGCTTTTTAAAGGGTTCTAATCCTTTATCGATCGCTTCGATAACGGCTTCCCATGTCTCACACTCTTCAATATCTCGATAAATTCTATTCTCGATAAATATCTTTTCCAAAGAAGAAAAATGCCACTTCTCTTCTAAATCTCGGAGCTTATTTTCTAATTCTTGTTTTAACAACTGAACCGTATAATCGGTACTTGTTTTTAAGATGGCATGTACATCTAAAAATTCAGGTTTATTATTAACAATGGTACAAGCGTTTGGAGAAATTGAACTTTCACAATCAGTAAAAGCGTATAAAGCATCTATAGCCACACTTGTGGAAATACCCGATGGTAAATCGACTAAAACTTCTACCACTTTTGCTGTATTATCAACAACCTTTTTAATTTTAATTTTCCCTTTATCGTTGGCCTTTAAAATAGAGTCTATGAGATTAGTTGTTGTTGTATTAAAAGGAATCTCCCGAATGGCCAAAGTCTTTTTATCTACGACCTCTATTTTAGCCCTTACTTTTACCTTTCCTCCTCTCTTTCCTTTATTGTATTCCGAACAATCTGCCAGTCCACCTGTAGGAAAATCAGGAAACAATTTAAACGAGCGCCCTTTTAGATAATCGATAGAAGCCTTGCAAAGCTCATTAAAGTTATGTGGCAGAATTTTAGTGGAAAGTCCAACTGCAATACCTTCAACACCTTGAGCAAGTAACAATGGAAATTTAACAGGTAATGTTACCGGCTCATTCTTACGACCATCGTATGACAATTGCCATTCTGTAAGTTGTTTATTAAATGCTACTTCTAGCGCAAATTTTGACAATCTGACTTCAATATACCTTGGTGCCGCTGCCCTATCTCCTGTTCTTATATCCCCCCAATTCCCCTGTGTTTCAAAAAGAAGATTCTTTTGTCCCATTTTAACAAGCGCATCACCAATAGCCGCATCGCCATGAGGATGGTATTGCATGGTTTGTCCAATGACATTTGCTACTTTATGAAACCGCCCATCATCCATTTCTTTCATCGCATGCATGATACGCCTCTGAACTGGTTTCAAACCATCTTCTATAAAGGGAACGGCTCTTTCTAATATTACATAAGAAGCATAATCTAAAAACCAATTTTCATATAAATTATCAATCGGAATTATTCTACTATCCCCTTCATTATATACTTCTGCTTGTTCTTGTTCGTTTTTATTTTGTTCTTCTTCTATCATTTTCTTACAATTAGATGCACTTACGACACACCCTTATTTACAACTGTTTGTATCAACTCAAAATAATTTTATACGCTTATTGAATTAAGCAACCGCTTCCACTTCAATTTCATCAATCTCAACCTTTAGTTTATCTATAATAAATCGTTGCCGATCGGGTGTATTTTTTCCCATATAATATTCTAACAACTTTTGAATATTGGTAGACTCGTGAATATGAACAGGTTCTAATCGTATATCTTCCGATATAAAGGCTTCAAACTCCTCAGGGGAGATCTCTCCTAAGCCCTTAAAACGAGTAATTTCTGGCTTCCCGGAAAGCTTTTCAATCGCTTCTTGTTTTTCGTCTTCATTATAACAATAATAGGTTTCCTTTTTATTTCTCACTCTAAAAAGCGGTGTCTCTAATACGTATAGATGTCCTTTACGGACTAAGTCAGGAAAAAACTGAAGGAAAAAAGTCATTAGCAACAATCTAATATGCATTCCATCAACATCTGCATCTGTAGCAATAATTACATGATTATACCTTAGGTTTTCTATTCCTTCTTCAATATCTAAGGCATGCTGCAATAAATTGAATTCCTCATTTTGATAAACAATCGCTTTTTTGAGGCCATAGCAATTTAATGGCTTTCCTCTTAAACTAAAGACAGCTTGTGTTTCTACTTTTCTTGCTTTGGTAATAGATCCACTCGCAGAATCACCCTCTGTAATAAAAATCATTGTTTCAGAATGAAGCTCCTTCTTTTCATCGGTATAATGAATCCTACAATCTCTCAACTTCTTGTTGTGCAAATTTGCTTTTTTTGCACGCTCTTTTGCCAACTTACGAACGCCGGCCATGTCTTTACGCTCTCGCTCAGATTGTTCAATTCTTTTCTTTAGTGCATCGGCAACATCTTGATTCTTATGTAGATGTGCGTCAAGATGCTTTTTAATGTAGTCATTTACAAAACCACGGACACTTGGCCCCTTAGGTCCCATATTAATTGAACCCAATTTCGTCTTAGTCTGCGACTCAAAAACAGGCTCTTGTACACGCACACTTAAAGCACCAACAATAGAAGCCCTGATATCTTGGGCATCATAATTTTTCTTATAAAACTCTCGAACCGTTTTAACTACGGCTTCTTTAAATGCGGCTAGATGTGTACCTCCTTGCGTAGTATATTGTCCATTTACGAACGTATAGTACTCCTCGCCATATTGCGAATTATGAGTTAAGGCAAACTCAATATCTGTATCCTTATAATGAACAATGGGGTATCTTAATTCTGTGGACGCTGTTTTGTTAGTCAACAAATCAAATAATCCATTTTTTGAAACGTATAAACGATTATTAAATTTAATAGTTAAACCAGCATTCAGATATGCATAATTCCAAATTTGTTCTTCTATGAAATCGTTGATCCATTTGAATTTTTTAAAAATATCTCCATCAGGCAAAAAAGTAATAGAAGTACCATTTGGCTCATCCGTTTTAGCTAGTTTATGATCCTTTAATAAATTTCCATATTCAAACTCTGCAGTTTTCTTTTTCCCTTCGCGAACAGAGCTAACTATAAACTTTGTGGACAAAGCATTAACCGCCTTTGTTCCCACACCATTTAGGCCTACTGACTTTTGAAATGCCTTAGAATCATACTTTCCTCCTGTATTAATCTTAGAAACACAGTCAATGACTTTTCCTAATGGTATTCCTCTACCAAAATCTCTAACGCTTACTTCTTTTTCATCTATTTTTATTTCAATGCGCTTCCCGAACCCCATAACGAATTCGTCAATAGAGTTATCCAATACTTCCTTTAGAAGGACATAAATACCATCATCTCCCGCAGAACCATCACCTAATTTACCTATATACATTCCGGGTCTTAATCGAATATGTTCCTTCCAGTCAAGTGAGCGAATATTATCTTCTGTATAATTGACAGCCATTGGTTTTATTGCTTTGAAATATAAAGTTAGGCACTCATATCAGGTATGATGCCAATCATTAAAAATTTGCATTGTAAAATAAGGATACTTAAAGGCCTATAAAAAAGTCCTTTTCCACATGAGTTTATAATGTTAAAAACGATTTCTTAAATTGATTTCGGAAATTCGAATCGTTCTAGATATTCCGCCACTTCTTTTACAAACATTCCGCCAAGTGCACCATCGACTACTCTGTGATCATAGGTATGTGATAAATACATCATGTGTCTTATCTTAATTTTATCTCCTTTTTTTGTTTGTACCACTACTGGTTTTTTTGTAATCGCTCCCACAGCCATTATAGCAACCTGTGGCTGATTAATGATAGGTGTTCCCAAGATGTTTCCAAAAGTACCGATATTAGAAATGGTATAGGTGCCTCCTTGTGTGTCATCTGGCAGCAATTGATTACTATGTGCTCTTTTTATCAGCTTATGCATCTCTTTTGCAATGCCTTTTAAACTTCTCTGACCTACATACTTAATTATAGGAACAATAAGGTTCCCATTTGCCAAAGCTGTGGCAAAGCCAATGTTAATGTCTTTTTTCTTAATGATATGATCTCCGTCTACAGACACATTAATCAAAGGATATTTTTTAATTGCTTTTGCAATTGCTTGAATAAAAAAAGGCATAAAAGTCAACTTAAAGCCTCTTTTCCTAAAAAACTTTTCTTTATGAAGATTCCTCCATTCAACAATTTTAGTTACATCAACCTCTATAAAAGAGGAAACATGAGCTGCAGTTTGCTTGGAATGAATCATGTGTTTGGCGATAATTTTTCTTATGCGATCCATTTCAATGATTTCATCCGCTCCTGCACTTCTATATTTAGGTTGTTTTTTCTTTTTGGATTTTCCACCTTTTTTCTTCTTCGATTTTGAGACCACTTTAGATACTGGTTTCTCTACTCTGGTCTTAAGATAGACCATCATATCTTCTTTGGTAACTCTTCCCTCTTTTCCCGTTCCCTCTATTTTTTCTAACTCACTAAAAGTAATTCCTTCTACTCTGGCAATATTTAACACCAAAGGAGTGTAATATTTAGAGGTCTCTTGTTTTACATGGATTTTTTGCTGTTTTCTTTGATCATTGGCAGTCTCTAACCGATGCTTCACAGGCTGTTTTACAGGTGCTTTGAACACTGGTTCTTGATGTACTTCAATTGCTTCTTTTTCATCTTCTCCTTTATCCTTTTCTACTTGATCATTTGCAACAGTTTGTATTTCGTTATTGACTTCAACAATTGCTAAAACCTCACCAACCTGAACAACATCTCCTTCTTTAAACAATATTTTTCTTAGTATGCCTTCAACTGGAGAAGGAACATCTGTATCTACCTTATCTGTTGCCACTTCTAAAACAATTTCTTCTTCCTCAATTCGATCTCCCTCTTGCTTTAACCAACTTAAGATTGTTGCTTCAGCTACACTTTCGCCCATTTTAGGCAATACTAACTTATACTCACTCATTTTTAAATCTATTTCAAGGTATCATTTGTTTAATAGTTTTCCAACAAAAATTTTCGCAGCATCACTAATGCAACAACACCTGTCATTTGTATATTTTTATCTCGTAAAGGTGTAAAATGTATCTTTCTAATATACTTTTTATTAGAAGTTCCGATCCCTATATAAACTGTTCCAACAGGCTTTTCTGGTGTACCTCCAGTTGGGCCTGCCACCCCTGAAGCGGCTATAGCTATGTCTACATCAAGCTGCTTAATAGCTCCGTTGATCATCTGCTCAACGGTTGGTTCACTCACAGCTCCTTCTGTTTCCAAAATACTTTTTTCAACCCCTAACACGTCTTCTTTCACTTGATTGGCGTAAGAAATAACCCCTCCCTTAAAATATTTTGAACTTCCGGCAATCAAGGTTATCAAGTGACCAATATATCCCCCAGTACAACTCTCCGCAGTACCAATGGTTAATCCTTTCTCTAATAAAAAGTCTCCTATTTTCTTCTCTAATAGATCATTATCAAATCCGTAAACATATTTACTAATATTCGCTAAAACTTGATTCTCCACTTTCTTCAAACTTGACTCAACTAATGATTTATCATTACCTGAGGCCGTAAGTCTCAAATTTACTTTACCCACTGAAGGCAAATAAGCTAAACCAATATTTGAAGGTAAGCTGACCTCTACATCTTTTAACTTGGAAGCAATTTTAGATTCTCCAACACCTGCCGTTAAAATATGACGATGCATGATAACAGGTAACTCAAAGTTTCTTTTCAAATATGGAAGTATATCATTTTTCATCATGTTCTTCATTTCATATGGCACACCTGGCATTGATACCACAACATTTCTCTCTTCAGTAAAGATGGTTCCAGGTGCTGTACCCATATAATTATATATGGTCTTTGCTTTTGTAGGCACCATGGCTAAATCTTTGACCTCGTCTGTTATTATTCGCTTTCGGTTTTTAAAAAGCATTTCAATTCCTTTTAAAACCTTCTCATCAAATTCTAGTTCTGAAGAAAAATACTCGCAAAGCACATCGCGTGTAATATCATCAGAGGTAGGCCCTAACCCCCCAGTAATCAGCACTATATCGCATTTTTCTAGACTGCTTTTAAGAGTTGCTAAAATATCCTCTCTTTTATCTGAAAGATTAATTATGTGCCTAACTCCAATGCCAATGTCATTCAGTCGTTGAGCCATCCAAGCTGCATTGGTATTAACCGTTTGCCCATTTAATAATTCATCACCAATCGATAAAATATCTGCCCTCATTTATTAATTTTTAACTTTAATCATATAAGGTATAAATTTATATGAAACATCAATTATACTTTTATTGTTTTGTTGCGTAGTTTTGAATTTAATACCATTTCTTGTTTGGTACGGAAATTGGTTTCTTTTAGAAAAATAAATATCATGAAAAAAATTATACTTCGATCTCTTATTGTATTAATGTCTTTTACGACACTGGTCTCTTGTACTTCTCAGCAAATTCAGGATACGCTAGGAGCATTTCTAGGAAATGGAAGCGGAAATATTACTGGAGGGGAAGCTACCAATGGCCTAAAAGAGGCGCTCATTTTAGGCATGATAGAGGGAACCGGTCTTTTATCAAAGAAAGATGGATATTATGGAAATTCATTAGTAAAAATTCCTTGGCCAGAAGAAGCTGAATTTGTTTTGAAAGCAATGAATGCCATTGGTATGCAAGATAAAGTTGAAAATGTGACTAAATCCCTAAATAGAGCGGCTGAAAAAGCTGCAGGAGAAGCTGTTGATGTCTTTGTTCAATCGGTAAAACAAATGACCGTACAAGATGCTCTTGGAATCATTGGTGGTGGAAATGGAGCAGGTACTGCTTATTTTAAAAACACAACAACTTTAGTATTAGCAGACAAATTTCGCCCAATTATTGACAACTCTTTAGGTGCAGTGAATGCTACAAAAATATGGTCAGATGTTATTGAAGTTTATAATAAAATACCTTTTACCAACAAGAAAGTAGAAACCGATTTAACTACTTTCGTTACACGAAAAGCACTAGAAGGTGTATTTTTTATGGTTGAAAAGAAAGAAAACGAAATCAGAAACAAGGTTTCAGCACGTACTTCAGGTATTCTACAGAAAGTGTTTGGCTGGGCAGATCGTCAAAAACAAAATTAATATTAGTTGATATACTTTAAGAGGCATCTATTTAATGGGATGCCTCTTATTATTTTTAATAAGTAATAAGGTGAGTTTAAACAATCCATTAGAAGGAATAAAAATACTAGATCTTACAAGACTATTACCAGGTCCCCTTGCTACCCAGATGATGGGAGATATGGGAGCGGATATTATAAAGATTGAGGATTATAATTCTCCAGACTACACCCGTTTTTTTCCCCCGCAACAAAATGGAACAAGTATTTATTTTTTAGCACTTAACAGATCTAAACGAAGCTTAGGACTTAATTTAAGAAGTGAAACAGGAAAAGAGATTTTTTTCGACCTCATTAAAACTGCGGATATAGTAATAGAATCTTATAGGGCGGGCGTCATTGACAAAATCGGAATTGGTTACGAAAAGGCTAAAAGTATAAACCCTGGCATTATATACGTATCAGTCACAGGATATGGACAAACGGGTCCCTATAAAGATAAGGCTGGCCATGACTTAAATTATATAGGTTATTCAGGAATTTTAGGATTAAGCGGAACAAAAGAACGCCCTACCATTCCTGCAACTCAAATTGCAGATATTGCAGGAGGCTCCTATCCCACCGTAATGGCATGTCTAGCAGCGTTACTCGCCAAGCAAAAAACTGGTAAAGGGCAACATGTGGATGTTGCAATGTCTGAGACTATTTTGCCAATGTTGTCTTTTCCATTGTCAGAGTATTTAAATACTGGCAAAAACCTTAAAAGAGAAGAACCTATGCTTTCGGGTGGTATTGCTAATTATAATATTTATCAATGCAAAGATGGAAAGTTTATGGCATTAGGTTCTTTGGAACCAAAGTTTTGGAAAGGCTTTTGTCAAATGATTGGAAAACCAGATTGGGTGAATAGAATGATGCCCACTCCACAAAATATTTCTGAGCTTAAACGAGACCTTGAAGCACTTTTTGCGTCAAAAACACAAAGTGAATGGATCAGTATCTCTGCAAATTATGACATCTGCTTAAGTCCGATCTATGACTTGGAAGAAGTACATAAAGACGCCCACTATAATGAGCGTAATTTATTTATAGAAATGGAGAGTCCACATCATGGTAAATTAAAAGGAATCAATCAACCTATAAAATTTGACTCCAAAGGTTCCCAACCAAAAATTCCTGCACCACTTCATGGAGAACATAGTCGAGAAATACTTATTGAAATGGGTTACAGCGAAGAAAAAATTACTGAGTTATCGAACAAAAAGATAATTAAAATCGTAGACTGAATATATTTTCTTTTCGTTTAACAAAAGTAATTGGGCAACTGATTAGAACGGCATACATATCACTCATTCTTATAAGCATTATTGCCTGTCCAATATTTGCACAAGACTCCTTAGATTATCTGTTAAATGAAATAGACGAATTTAATTTAGAAAATCAAAACAATAACAAAAAGGAAATTCAAATATTTAAAAAATTTAGCTCCCCCTCCTCCTTTGCTTTTTTTAAAAGCATCAATCAATCGAAAAAAAAGATAGATAAAAACTTTATGTCTTTAGAAGATCTAAAAGAGTGCGATGGAAAAATCGTTAGATCAATTCATGTCATAGTTTTTGACCCTCTAGAACTTGAAACGCTTGACAGCACGTTACCTTCTAAAAAAATAACGCATATAGCCAATAGACTTCATACCACTACAAAAGATCGTTTTATAAAAAGAAGTTTATTGTTTGAAGAAGGTGAAAGAATAACACCTTCTCAGCTTATAGAAAGTGAGAGAATTCTATATGAAGAAGAGATTTTTATAAATGCCAACATATTAGTAGAATATACTGATACAGATTCTGTAGATATTCATGTTTATGCACATGATAGATGGTCTTGGGGTTTTTTCGGTACCGCAGGAGCTGAAAATATTGGCGGCAATTTGATTTTCAACAAGTTTGCTGGAGTTCCTCAACGACTTAACGGCGGACTTCGCTTTAATTTTAATAAGAATAACGTTGTTACTCCATCATTATCTTACAGGCTCGATAATATTTTAGGCCATCGATATGTATTTAGAACAGATTGGACGCATGATTGGCGAACCTTCAATTATGGCTTTACTTTTGGTAGATACTTTTATTCAAACGAAACTAAATGGGCAGGACAAATTAGGGCCTCTTTCGAAAGAAGTTATGATACTGAGTTAAACCAATTTATTTTTTTCAACAGACAAGATATTTGGCTTGCTCGCGCCTTTTCTCCTGGCATCATAAAAAACGAATATGTTAAAATGCTCATCGCTGGGAGAGCTAATTTTCTTCAATATACCAATACTTCAGACCTCTCAAATGGCAATGACTCAGAAGATATAGAACGTAATTATTATAATGGGAGGTTATTTTTAGGAAGTATTGGATTTGCTAATAGAAGGACCTATCAGGAAAATGATTTATTTGATTTTTATGGTAGAAATTATATCCCAAGAGGCATGAACATTACATTGACTGGAGGAATAGATTATTTTAGAAATAGCAATTATAGAGGATATACTGGGCTTAATTTTTCTATCGGAAAAAAGAACAAAATAGGCTATATTTTTACCGAAGGCAACCTAAGTACTTTTTTCAATAATAAGTTACTGGAGCAAATTACACTAAATTATCAGCTTAAATATTTCACACCAAAGTTTGCACTTAAAAAGTGGGGATTAAGACAATTTATTTATCAAGACCTCACTTATGGATTGAACAGGCCCAGTGGAACTGATATAAATCTAGACAATGGAGATGTTAAGGGTATTAGTTTGAAAGACTTCGATGGCTCTAGCACCTACTCTATCAACTTAGAAACAGTTATTTATTCTCCGGTTAAAATTTTTGGTACACAAGCACAATTCTTTGTGTTTTCTGATATTGGCTTCCAAGGCGAAAATTCAAATATCTTTTTACAAAATACGGATGTGTTTCAAGCACATGGTGCAGGAATAAGGTTAAATCATTGGAAATTAAATATTGAATATTTAGAAATTGCTTTTGCTTATTATCCTAATACCTCAGGGTTAAACAATACAAATATTGGAGTGATCCAGAACTACAGTAATCCTAAAACAATTTCTAATAGCAATTTATACTCTCCCGGAGCCGTTTCCACTAGAAATTAATTGAACCTGGATTACGCACAAGAACTTTGTTATTAGAGTAGAGCGCCAAACGAGACCAAACCCTAAGAAGAAAAGATACAATTCACATCCTTCCCCCATGGCTTTTGCAAATAAATATACGGTGATAGCTAACTTTTAGGTTGAGAAGAGGTTATAAATAAAGGCTTTATTTTTGCTATACTTATAGAACAAAATAATAATTATGAGTATAATTAGGATAATTGCAGTGGTATGTATGGTTAATTTGCTAATTGGCTGTTCTATCTTGAATCAATTAAGTCAAAAAGAAGCAACCTATAATAATAACAATCCTAATATTGAGATAAAGCTCAATCTGGAATACGCCAATATCAATGGTCATTCGTTAAAATGCGATGTAATTAGAAGGAAAAATAGTGAAAATGCCCCCGCAATTGTATATGTACATGGTGGTAGTTGGTCAGGAGGAAATAAAACTTCCCTTTCAAATTTTAATATTCGATTAGCAGAAAAGGGTTATACTATAATTACAATTAACTACAGATTATCTGGAATGGCTAGTTTTCCCGCCCAAATTCACGATGTAAACGCAGCAATTCGATGGGTAAGAGCTAACGCAGCAATATTGGGAATCAATAAAAATAAAATTGCTGTCATGGGTGATTCTGCTGGAGGACACTTAGCATTATTAGCTGGATTAACTGGCAATACCAATGAATTAAAGGGATCTGTTGGAAAAAATGTTACTACCAATGGAAATGTTAAAGCAATTGTAAATTTCTTTGGCCCTAATGATTTACCAGGTATGATTAACGATTGCAAAAGTGGATGTCTTTTTAGTACTAATGGTTCTCGATCACCAATGACGGGATTATTGGGGTGTGATATGAGCAGTTGTATGGACAAAGCAAAATTAGCAAGTCCTATTTACTATGTTTCTTCTGACGATCCCCCCGTTTTAACTATACATGGATCTAATGATAATATTGTACCAATATCACAAAGTCAACGATTAAATCAGGCTTTGAAAAAGAATGGTGTATTCTCTAAATTTATTACTGTAAATGGTGCCAGTCATGATTTAAATATCCCGAATAGAAAATTTAATGAAGTAGTTACTTTTTTAAATACACATTTAAAGTAGGTTATAAAACGCTCACATCGGGAGGATAAGTCATAAGTCTTCTTTTAGAAGGAAATAGAATAGTTTTTTTAATGCTATTAACTAAAAAGTGACCCCTAAATTTGATAAATTTTGCTTAAACTCTGCTGCAACTGAAGATCCTTTTTTATAAAAAACAGCAGGATATTCTTCTAGTCCTGTTATGGTATAATTGCTACCTGTACTATTAATTTCATTTTCCGTCCACAAATTAACCCAATCTCCCATTGGTAAATAGATATTGACTGAACTGGTTCCGGGATCTAGTACGGGGGCTATCATAAACTGATCTCCAATCATAAATTGGTATTTTAAATCATATACATTTTCATCAGCAGCATAATGTATAAAGGGATGTCGAACTACAGGTAAACCATTTAAACTAGCCTCTTTTACTAATTCCTTTCTATAGAAACTCCAAGCCTTATAAACCTTTGCCCACTTACTAAAGTGCTTTACAGAGGCCGCATTATCATATACTTGGGCATTGCTTTCTGGTCCGATCCCTTCATGTGTTCTAAAAACTACCGAAAATGCATTCATCTCCGTCCAGCGCCTTAAAAGCTCTTCACTTCGCTCATATTTTCTAATAAAATTGATGGGTAAAGAAATGTTCGTGTATCCTCCAATATCACTATGATTAAAACTCATACCTGAAATTCCACTACTCAACAATCCCGTACAAGCGGCCTTTATACCATCATTAGGACCCCAATCTACCAATTGATCTCCCATCCAAAAAAGGGTGCAATATTTAGGGCTTCTGGTATATCCAGACCTAGAAAAGAAAACTATTTCATCTCCCAATCCTACCTCCGTAATCGCTTCTCTATTGATTCGTTCCCATTCCTCAGGATATTTATTATGATAAACTTCCGTTCCTTCAGGATAATCAATTTTACTATCAAAAGGCAAGGCTTCTCCAAAGTCGGCCATCCATCCTTTCATTCCTCTAGCAATTAATTCATCTTTAATTATGTTTTTCAACCATTCTTCACATCCAGGAGCACTTAAATCCAAAATTCCCGAACTAAAAGATGTATTAGCAACTAAATAGGCGTTATCATTTTTGTCTAAGGCTAAAAAGCCATTTTCCTTTGCTTCTTTAAATTGATGCCGCCTATAATTCTCTTTTTGCTGAAATACAGAAACAATAAATGGATTGATATACCCCATAACACTTATATCTTCTTGTGCCAGGCTATCTACCATTTTATTCCAATTTGGATAACGTTGATTGTCTAATTCCCAGTTCCACCATAATTGTTTTCCTAGAATGGAAGTTCTTTGCCCTTCCCAATCTTGTAGCCAAAAGGCCGCTAAAGGTGTATTTTCCTCTTTCAAATCATTCCAAACTCTATACACTTTGTCCGTTCCTCCTTGCATACCTAGTATAGCTCCTTCAAGAATCCAATCAGGAAGTTTCCTCATTAAGCCACAATATGCCGTATACTCCTCAATCAAAGCAGCAGGATCTTCGCCATACAATATTCTCCCCTTCATTTCACTCGAAAAACACTCAATCTCTACCTTATCATCGGCTGATAAATCAAAAATGGAATACTCATAGTTTTCTAAAAAGAGTGAATTCAAATTTGAAGAAATATATTGTGGAGCAACTTTATAGGAAGTATATTCATCTCCTGTAGAAGCTCCAAGAAATAAAGAAATTAAGGGGTCCTCAATATCACCACGTCCAATACCTTGTTCATTAACCAATATGGGAACAACATTCCCTTTATGATTAAAAAAACTACACTGTTCCCCAAAACCAAAAAAAGCTTCGTCAACATCTGACGCATATTGTAAATATCCTCGATTGTATAAAGGGTCGTCAAAGGATAAACAGAAAGAAAGTTGATTGTCAGCATAGCTCTCAAATGTTAAGGTCGCATTGAGGGTATGATTATCAGACGCTATTGAGCTTAACAATTCAATTTTATTTCCATTTTTTTGAAAACCCAATACTTCTTGAAGGCTCGTAATATCACTAATTTCTTGTTCTAACGTAAAAGAGCCCCTACTCTCTTCAAAGGTATATTCTGTCTCCGCCGCAGCTATAAATCCATTCTCTTTTACTGTTTGCCAAAGAGTTTTTGAAGGGTTCGCTGTATGGGAAATAGTTAATTGCTCTTCGCTTCCATTCCAAACAATATTAAAATTTCCAGTCTTTAAAGTATCCGTAGTAGTCAAAAGCGTATTTAAGTTAATTACTCTAGGATTTGCATTACATGCAGTACTCATTAAGAGAATGAGTATTATAAAATGTATGTAAAAAACATGCTTTCTCATTGCACTATGAGCTTTTGACTGAACAATTGATTACCATCAGACACTACCAGTAAATAACTTCCTTTACTTAATGATTCAGCATTTATTCTGAAACTAATATCTACTTCATTTTGCAATACTCCATTGTTCAATTCACGTCCATCTAAAGTGGTTAAAGTATAATTTAATTGCTTTCTATCTGGGTTATAAATACTTACATTAAAATAATTACTTGAAGGGTTTGGATATACATTTCTTGTTAAAGAAAGCGTATTGTTAAAAACAGGTGTTGTAATACTTGATTTTA
This sequence comes from Chitinophagales bacterium, assembly GCA_965216955.1. Lineage (GTDB taxonomy): Bacteria > Bacteroidota > Bacteroidia > Chitinophagales > JADIYW01 > CBDCGV01. The sequence continues at coordinate 218,763 of CBDCGV010000002.1, forward strand.
TGATAGATATATTATCAAAGTTTATATACTCTGCAGGAAAGCCACTACGCCCTTTTCTAACAAAGCGAATTTTTACTTTTTCCCCAGAGATATTTCCTAAAGCAACACTATCCTTTTGCCAAATCCTATTATTACCACTTCCAACAGAGGTGATTTTTGTCCATGAGTTACCATTATTAAGCGACAATTCTATACTTGCTGAATCAGGATTATTGTTTCCCGCTTCATTCCAGTAAAAAACGAGGCTAAAATCTCCATCCGTAAAAGACATGGCAGGGGTTATGAATTTAACTTCAGAATAATTTGGATGAAGCCGTACATAATTACTCCCATCAATACCTAAAAGTCTTCCTAATTCCGTATTGTTGGGAAAATTCCAGTTTTTAGGAGGGAAATTTCCTTCAAAATCTTCTGAAAGTATCGCCTCTTGAGCCTGACATAACATGCTGAAGCTTAAACAAGTAAAAAAGATAAAAAAATGGCTTCTCCACATATGTACTAAAGTAGCAAATTTAGGGCGCTTTCGTATATAAATTGCTAAAAGTTAGTTCAAATATTTTTCTAGCGCGGTATCATAAAGTTCTTTCCATTTTGATATAGCACCTAACTCTTCTCCAGCGATATGAATATTACTTTGAGTTACTTTTCCCAATAATGAATATTTTACATCAGCTTTATTAAGTACTTCTTCAAAAGCATCTTTTTGCGCTCCAGAAACAGACACTACTACACGACTTTGTGCTTCTCCCAGCCAATAGGCATCATTTCTAATACTCTTATCCTGTTTATCAACATCAAAACCTAAATTATTAATCATTGCAGATTCTAATAACGCAATCAACAAGCCACCTTCGCTAATATCATGAGCGGATTGTATTGTTTTAGATTTAATGAGTGATAGAATTGCACTTTGGATTTTAGCCTCTTCGTCCAAATCAAAATGCGGTGCCGGAGATAAATGTACCTTATGAATAATACTAAGGTATTCTGATGAAGCAATATCCTCTCTTGATTGACCAACTAAATAAATAAGATCTCCTTCTTTTTTAAAATCTAACGTCATCTTATCCTCCACATTATCAATAACACCTAACATTCCGATAGTTGGAGTTGGATTTACCGCTCTATCAGGAGACTGATTATAAAAACTAACGTTTCCGCCAGTTACAGGTGTCCCAAATTTTTCACAAGCATCACCCATTCCTTTAAGTGCATGAACAAAATTCCAATATACCTCTGGATCATAAGGGTTGCCAAAATTTAAGCAATTGGTTATTGCTGCCGGAGCCCCTCCTGAACAAACGATGTTTCTTGCAGCTTCGGCTACTGCGATTAACCCTCCTTTATAAGCATCTGCATGTACATATTTACTATTACAATCTACCGTTACTACCAATCCTTTTTTACGATCTTTAATTCTAATGACTGCGGCATCCGATGGAGCATTTTTAGAAGCGTTGTTAACACCTACCATTGAATCGTACTGTTTATATACAAAACGTTTAGAAGCAATATTAGGAGCAATCACTAATTGCATCAGAATGTCTTCAATATCATTGAAATCTTTAATTTTATTTATATCAAAAGCATCTCGTTGTTCATGATAAGCAGGTTTTGTGTATGCTCTATCATAAACCGGTGCCCCTCCACCTAAAACAAGAGGATCCGCGGGTACACTTGCTACACACTCACCACCCATAAAATATTCTAAAACACCTCCTTCAGTTACCTCTCCAATAATAGCACAGTTTAAGTCCCATTTTTCAAATACCGCTTCAATTTCTTTTTCCATGCCCTTCTTCACCACAATCAGCATGCGTTCTTGAGATTCAGACAATAGAATTTCGAAAGCCTTCATGTTTTTTTGTCGTGTTGGTACTTTATCCAGATCTATACGCATACCATGCTTTCCTTTTGCAGACATTTCTGATGTAGAACAAGTAATACCGGCCGCTCCCATATCTTGCATACCAACTATTGCATTAGTAGCAATAGCTTCTAAAGAAGCTTCTAAAAGTAATTTTTCTTGAAAAGGGTCACCCACCTGCACTGCAGGAATCTTTTCTTCTGCATCTTCTCCTAAATCCTCAGAGGCAAAAGTGGCACCATGAATACCATCTTTTCCAGTTGCAGAACCTACGATATAAATTGGATTTCCTACTCCTTCTGAAGTTGCACTTACGGTTTCATCAACATTTACCAATCCTACAGACATTGCATTGACTAACGGATTTACCTGATAACACGGATCAAAATAAACCTCTCCTGCAACAGTTGGAACCCCAAAGCAATTGCCATAATCACCAATTCCTTTAACCACCCCTTTTAATAAATGCTGTGTTCTTTTATTCTTTATATCTCCAAATCTTAAAGAGTTAAGTGCGGCAACAGGACGAGCGCCCATTGTAAAAATATCTCTATGAATTCCTCCAACTCCTGTTGCAGCTCCCTGATATGGTTCTACCGCAGAAGGATGATTATGTGATTCAATTTTAAAAGCACATGCCAATCCATCGCCAATATCTACCAACCCAGCATTTTCTTCTCCTGCTTCAACCAAAAGGTGCTTTCCTTTTCTTGGTAATTTTTTCAGATAGGTAATAGAGTTTTTATAACTACAATGCTCTGACCACATTACCGAGAAAATGCTTATTTCATTGAAATTAGGATTACGCCCAAGAATTTCCTTAATTCTTTCATATTCTTCCTCTAAAAGCCCAAGCTCTTTAGCAACCGAAACATCTACTTTAGGAAGGGTATTCATACTTATATCAAATTTAATTAATTATAAAAGCAGCAAATATATCGAATATTACTTCTACGCTTTAAACAAATTTAAGTAGTTTAGCGAAGCACCTAACATTTAAAAGTAAAGTGGCATTGATAATTGCTTACGTACTTATCTTTTCAGTAATAATTTATAAGAGCTCCTATTTCTCTTTAACTGATTTTTCGAAGCCGATCATATTACTTTTCTTTTTCATAAAACTTTTTGCAGCTTTCCTCTATATACACCTACATAATAAAGTTTTAAATGGAGGCGACATTGTCACCTTTATCAATGAAAGTGAAATACTTTTTTCTTCATTAAAGGAAAGTCCCCGATTATTTTTACAACTCGCTCTTGGTCATAATGATGTTATTCCAGAACCAATTCATTTAGAATATTATATCGACAAAATGGGTTACTGGTATGATAATGCCAATTATCTGGTTGTAAGAATAAATGCACTCATACGTTTAATATCAGATGGAAACTGGTATGTTAATGTTGTCTTCTTTTCTTTCTTTTCTTTTGTGGGCGTTTTTGGAATATTTCGATTCTTTTCAGATTATTTAGAAGGAAACAGTCAATATATTCTTGTTATAATTTTATTTATTGTGCCCTCCTCTGTATTCTGGTATTCAGGATTACATAAAGAATCAATTGTAATATTTTCTCTCGGTCTTATTTTAAACAGTTATAGAAATTTTCGATTATATAGAAGAAAAATCTCTTCTAGCTTCCTTATTGCTTTGGGTTTTCTTTTATTGTTTTTAGTCAGAAGTTATGTTTTTGGAGCATTTATTATCTCGTTTACAGCTCTTCTATTGAGTAAACAATTTTCTTTAAAACCCATTTACCTCTTTGTCTTAGTCTTTATTGGTTATGCAGCTTCCGTTTTATTAATAGGATCAATAAACGAAAAAGCCAATCCTTTAAATGAAATGAAAGTTAGACAATTACATTTCTTAGGTGCACCAGGAAATACAACTTATGATGTACCTATACTTGAACCTTCATTAAAAAGTGCTGTTAAAAATTCACCTGAAGCGGTTTTAAATATTATAAGACGACCAATGGTTTCTGATTGTATGAAAAGTAATTTTTGGTGCTTTTTAGCAATGATAGAGTCTTATATAATACTTATCTGTGTACTTATTGGTATTTACCATTTAAACTGGAGAGCCTTAGGCAACAACTCTTTATTTTTATTCTGCTTGGTATTTAGTTTAGTGACACTCCTAATTATTGGATTGATTGTCAATAATTCTGGTGCCATGGTCAGGTATAAATCTATTGTTATTCCTTTCTTACTTATTGGTCTTATTTTAGGAAGAAATACCGAAAATAGTTTCAAATAATTTATGTTATGTGTCGTTTTTTAATCTAAATACTTTATATTTTTGAATTATAAGTATCAATTACTACTTATATAAAAAAATATAATATGGCACAAAAGAGGTTTGAAGCATTAGCTGCATTTGCATCTAGAAAGAAAATAGAGGTCAAAAATTCTAGTCGAAAGGTATCAGAATATTTTGCAGAAAATGTTTTTGGAGAGGGTTTAATGCAAAAACATCTCCCCAAATCATCTTATGAAGAACTCAAACAGGCCATCACCAATAATAAAAAAATCAGCAAAGGACTAGCTGATCAAGTGGCCTCCGCAATGAAATCATGGGCACTTAGTAAAGGTGCTACGCATTATACCAATTGGTTCCAACCAATGAATGGCTCTACAGCAGAAAAACACGAATCTTTTTTTGTGGCTGATGGGAAAATGAATGGCTTAGAAACCTTTAATGGGGATGCGCTAATACAACAAAAACCAGACAAAGCTGCTTTCCCAACTGGTGGGGTTAGAGCCACGTTTGAAGCACGCGGTTATATTTCGTGGGATGTAACCTCTCCGGCTTTTATTATGAACCTAGGAAATGGAAGTACGCTTTGTATTCCGACTGTATATGTATCTTATAAAGAAGATGCTCTGGATTATAAAACTCCACTACTGAAATCAATCAATACCTTAGGGAAGGTATCTAATGATATTTGCAGTTATTTTGACAGGAACATCAATTATGTGAAACCAAGTCTTGGTTGGGAACAAGAATATTTTCTAATAGACGCGTCGATGTACTATGCAAGACCTGATTTGGTAATGTGTGGACGAACTGTTCAGGGCAGAAGGCCTGCAAAAGGGCAACAATTAGATGATCATTATTTTGGAACGATACCTGAACGGGTATACACCTTCATGAGAGATTTTGAAACAGAAGCTTTTAAATTGGGGATTCCCCTAAAAACAAGACACAATGAAGTAGCACCAAGTCAGTATGAATGTGCCCCAAAGTATGAGGATGCTAATATTTCAGTAGATCACAATTTACTGCTAATAGATATAATGAATAAGGTTTCCAGCAGGCATAAGTTAAAAGTTGTTCTACATGAAAAACCCTTCGAGGGTCTCAATGGATCAGGGAAGCATATTAATTGGTCGTTAATGACAGATTCTGGAAGAAATTTATTATCTCCAGGATCGACACCTAGAACAAATCTTCAATTCCTTACCTTCTTCATCAATACAATTGCTGCCATAAACAATCATGAATCTTTGCTTAGAGCGAGCTATATGAATGCGGGAAACGAACATAGATTAGGAATTGATGAGGCTCCTCCATCAGTTGTTAGTGTTTTTATTGGAGACCATTTACAAGATGTGTTAAACACTATTGAAAAAAGAATTGACGAAGCTACTTTTGGTGAACAAGAAAATCTAGAACTCAGGTTAGACTTGCATAATAAAATACCAGAGATTTTAGTGGATAATACAGATAGTAATCGAACAGCTCCTGTTGCCTTTACAGGAAACAAGTTTGAATTAAGAGGAGCCGGAGCATCCATAAATTGTGCTTCCCCCCTTATTGTTTTAAATACCATTGTAGCAGATCAGCTTACCAAGTTTAAGTCAGAAGTTGATGTGCTAATTAAAGAAGGAGATTATAAAGACGTTGCCATCTTAAAAGTTTTAAAGCGAACTATAAAAAAGTCAAAAAGAATTCTTTTTGAAGGAGATAATTACGGAGAGAAATGGCTTTCAGAAATTAAGAAAAGAAAATTAAGTAATCCAAAAAATGCTCCTGAAGCATTAAAATCATTTATATCAAAAGAAAGTCTGGAGTTGTTTGAAAAGAATAACATTTTAAGTGAAAAAGAATCGACGGTTAGATATGAAATTTTACTTAGAAATTATGTCTTATCACAACAAATAGAATCAAGAGTTCTTGCAGAAATAGCCATCAATCAAATTATACCTTCAGCCATCAAATATCAGAATTTGCTTGCCAAGAATATTGAGGGGCTCCAGAATTTTAAAATTGATACTTCTGCAAAAATCAATCTCTTAAGAAAAACCTCTGAGCATATTCAAGAGATTATCTCCGCTGAAGAGAAAATGACCGATTTAAGAAGAGAAGCCAATAATATGGTGGATGCTGAAAAGATTGCAATGCTCTATTGTGAAAAAATTAAACCCCTAATGAAATCTATCCGATACCACTGTGATAAGTTAGAATTATATATTGATGATGAACTATGGCCAATACCTAAATACAGCGAAGTATTGTTTTCAAAATAATTATATCCAGAATAAAACGTATTAATATTGTATAATTCTACAAATGAGCAATAAAATAATATTTGCAATACTTATATTCCTCCTAGCAAGATGTTCTTCTTCTCTAGAAATTAAAGATGGTGATACGGCTTATTCATTAAAAAGATACGCGCTTGCAGCTGAGCTTTTACAAGATAAATTTGAAAAGGCAAAAAGTACGCAAAACCAATACGATTACGCGTTGAAAATTATTCATGCTTATAATGAATATGGAGCGTATGAAAAAGCGATTGATTGGTATCAAAAAGCCTTAGCCTTAAAAGAAGAAGAAGACCTCCAGATTGAATATTGTAAAGCTTTAATGCGCAATGAAGCGTATGAAAAAGCAAAAATTGCTCTTGAAGGATTAATATCCAATGATAGAGGGCTTGCAAGATTATTAAAAGAGTGGGTAGACCTATGTGAGATAGCCATTGAAAATAAGGATCAAGACTTAATAGAAATCACCAATCTAAGAACCGTCAATACACCAATGGCTGATTACGGCTTTATTATCCATAAAGACAGATTTTATATAAGCTCTTCGAACAATGATGAAAGTAAAGATTTTTGGACCAATGAAGGCTATCAAAATATCTTATCCGGAAAAGTGAAAGGTAAAACCCATTTTTCCGCTCCACAATTATGGAACAATGACATCAATAGCGAATTTCATGATGGGGCATTAACCTTTAATAAAAAAGGAAATGAAGTCTATTTTACAAGATGTGGTATGAATGATGATGATAATGATGCCTGCAAAATTTACTTTAGTTATAAGATGGAAGATGATATATGGTCTGATCCTGAAAGAGTTTATTTCTTTGATGATAGTGTTAATGTTGGTCAGCCTTTTTTAAGTGGTGATGAAAAGACGCTTTACTTTGCAAGTGATATTGACTATGGTTATGGAGGAAAAGATCTGTACTATTCTAAAAGAATTGGTGAAAATTGGGATGAACCAATAAATCTGGGACCTAGAATAAATACAACCGGTGATGAAATGTTCCCTCACATTGACAAAGACGGTAATTTATTATTTGCTTCAGATGGTTACGCTGGTTTTGGAGGCTTAGATATATTTTCTGCAAATAAAGTTGGTAAAGTCTTTAGAAATACGACCAATTTAGGTTATGGAATTAATTCAGGAGGCGATGATTTTGCAATGTGGACTATCCCATCGGAAGAAGATTCTATTTTAATTGAAGGCTATATTTCTTCTTCAAGAAAAAATGGCGTTGGACGCGATGACATCTATTATATAAAAAAGAAATTACCCAAGTATATTCCTCCACCTCCGCCATATTTTGTGTTTAAAGGAATTATAAAAGGTTATACATATAAAGATGAAAAAAATCCAAATAGCAAAAAAACAGGTTCAAAGTCAATCCAGAAAGCTACAGTTGTAATTAACGAGCGCTTCGGAGATAAAACATTTGAAATTAACTCCCTAAAAACTAATGATGAAGGTATTGTAAATGCCCCCATCTCAATGGATACTGATTACTTGATTAATGTAGGCAAAGAAGGATACTTTAGTAAGGTCACTTCTTTTTCTTCAAAAAAGAAAAATGCGAACCCTGGTGATACAATTGTTATTGAAAAAACAATTGTGTTAGACAAGATATTCGAGGAAGTAGAAATCGTAATAAAAAACATCTATTATGACCTAGATAAATGGAATATTAGAGAAGATGCTCAGCCTATTTTGGATTCTTTATCTACAATACTTATTAATAATCCATCCATAAGAGTTGAATTAGGCTCACATACCGATGCAAGGGGTAAAGACCAATACAATCAAAATTTATCTCAAAAAAGAGCACAGGCTGCTGTAGATTATCTAATTTTAAAAGGGATTAATAATAACAGATTAATTGCCAAAGGATATGGGGAGAGCAAATTGGTAAATGAGTGCGCCAATGGTATTTCTTGTACTGAAGAAAAACATCAACAAAATAGAAGAACCACTTTTAAGATTTTATCTTCAAAGTAAATTGCTGATTTTAAATCCGCTGAAATAGTTCGTCATATCCTTTATTGAATTGAGGTCGTCTTAATTACTATCTTTTATCTTTAAATTTACCGATGACGATATAATACATTTATGTATCATCTGGATAACAAAATGAAAAATAAAATAAAATATTTATTCCTCTTCGCCCTAATTTCAATGCTCCTTATTGAGCTGTGCCCCTATCTTGTATCTCCTATCTTATACAAACAGCCCTTTTCTAAGCAAGCAATAAAAAAATCTTTATTTGATCAAAGCAAACAAAGTACTGTTGAGATCCAAAATAATAGCAGTACACCAAAAGAAACAGATTTCCTGGGAGAACATATTCTACATCCTTATTTCGGTTTTGTTGGTACTCCAAGAGAAGACTACAATCGTTTTTGTTTTCCTGGAAATGACCCATTACAAAAAAAATCAGACCATCAAATTAATATATGTCTCATGGGTGGTTCCGTTGCAATGCATCTTTTTGAAACATCTAAAGAACTTTTAATCGAAAAACTAAAAGCTTCCCCTTATTTCAAAGATAAAACGCTCAACGTTACACTTCTTGCCTTAGGAGGATTCAAACAACCTCAGCAATTGATGGCGCTCAATTATTTTCTCTCTTTAGGTGCCCAATATGATATTGTAATAAATCTTGATGGATTTAACGAAATAGCTTTAGCCTTTAGCGAAAATATCCCCTATGGAGTATCCTCTAATTATCCGAGATTTTGGAATTTTTACTCAAGAAAAGCTTTTGATGGAGCAGTTTTATTGAACATTGCTAAGGAGGCTGCTTTAAAAAAGAAGCAGTTAGATTTTAGCCATTTCCTTATCGAAAAAAAATTATTTAAAAGTAACTTCTGTTTATTCCTTTGGAAAAGGATAAATGACAAGCGGCAAAATACTTTAATACTGCGAGAGCAAGAAATTAATAATGCATTAAACTCGATGGATTCAGATTATCAATCAAGTGGACCAGAAGAAACATTTATAGATACTATGCAATTTTTAGCCAGCCAAATAAAACTATGGCAAAGATGTTCTAAAATCATTAATGGAATTGGGGACTCTGAAAATTTCGAGTATTTCCATTTTCTTCAGCCCAATCAATACCATCAAGGTTCAAAATCATTAACAAAAACAGAATTAAAATCGGCATACATACAGGGGCCATATCCTTATAAATTAGCAGTACGGAAAGGTTATCCATTAATGATAAAACAAGGTCGATGGCTAAAATATCATGGCGTAAACTTCATTGACTTGTCTGCAATGTTTAATTCCGATGAAAGAACACTTTATAATGATGTTTGCTGCCATTTCAATAAACTGGGATATAATTTAATTACAGAAAAAATGGCCGTTCATATACTAGATCATTTTGATAAAAAACAAACTAGATGATCTTTTCAAAAAATATAAACATTCTCTCAACAGCAGCCGATAAAAGCATTGCAATGATTAACTTTGCACACTTCAATATTATAAGTTTTGAGTGACTCAAAAAGATATCAGCAAAGAGGTGTTTCAGCAACAAAAGATGAAGTTCATAAAGCTGTAAAAAAAGTTGACAAGGGACTTTTCCCAAATGCCTTTTGTAAAATTTACCCAGATCAATTGGCTGGAGATGATCAGTTTTGCAACATTATACATGCCGATGGTGCTGGAACGAAATCTATACTAGCCTATATCTATTGGAAAGAGACAGGAGACTTATCTGTTTGGGAAGGTATTGCTCAAGATGCCATTGTAATGAATACAGATGATTTAATTTGTGTGGGAATCACTTCTAATTTTATAATGTCATCTATTATAAACCGGAATAAACATTTAATTCCAGGAGAAGTTTTAAAGGCTATTATTGAAGGAACAGAAAAATGTCTACAAACTTTGCGGGACTTAGGCGTTAATGTTACACTCATGGGTGGAGAAACTGCAGATATGGGAGATGTTGTTAGAACAGTTACCGTAGATGCTGTAATGGCAGCTAGAATGAAAAGGAATGATGTAATCACCAATGATCATATTCAATCGGGAGACGTTATTGTGGGTCTATCATCTTATGGACAAGCTTCCTATGAAGATTCATATAATGGAGGTATGGGAAGTAATGGTTTAACTTCTGCACGTCACGATGTACTTTCTAATCATTATGCACTAAAATATCCAGAATGTTTTGATCCAAATACTCCTGAAAAACTTGTTTATTGCGGTCATAAAAGATTAACCCAAAGTGTTGAAGGTGTTCCAGATTCTATAGATGTAGGGAAATTAATTTTATCACCGACAAGAACTTATGCTCCTATCATAAAAAATGTACTTAACGAAATAAGCCATAACAATATACATGGCATTATACATTGTAGTGGTGGTGCTCAAACAAAAATTTTACATTATATAAATCAACACCACATTATTAAAGACAATTTATTTGAAATACCTCCCCTCTTCAATCTAATTCAATCTGAATCTAAAACCGATTGGAAAGAAATGTATCAAGTTTTTAATATGGGCCATAGAATGGAACTGTATGTTCCTGAAGAATTTGCAGCAACCATTATTGCTATTTCAAAATCTTTTGATGTAGATGCTCAAATTGTTGGCAGGGTTGAAGGAAAAAGTGAAAAACTACTTACCATTCAAAGTCCTTTTGGTAATTTTGAATACAAATAATAATCTAATGGAATTTCAAACAGCAGATTTGTACGACGACCACGGTGAGCATTTGCAAGTTGCAGCACCTTTATTTCTCAATTATGGGAGTAAGCATTGTTTTGGTGGAGAAATTGTAACTATAAAATGTCATGAGGACAACTCTTTGGTACGAGAAACATTAGGCACCGACGGAAATGGAAAAGTATTAGTTGTTGATGGTGGTGGATCTTTACGTTGTGCTTTGGTTGGGGATAGATTAGCTCAAAAAGCAATTGACAATGGTTGGGAAGGCATTATTGTTTTTGGATGCATTAGAGACAGTAAGATTATTAATAATATAAGCATTGGAATTAAAGCATTGAACACCAATCCTGCCAAAAGTATTAAACGTGGCATTGGACTATTAAATGAAACAGTAAAATTCGCTCAAGTTACCTTTGAACCTGGAAAATTTGTTTATGCGGATGAAGACGGAATTGTATTAAGTAAAGAAGCGTTGATTAAATAAACTAAATCATAATCAAAACCCAAAAATACCCTTTCGTTGAGAGCGCCCTTTTTTAAGCAACACTTCTATTTCATCTTTAACAACTTCCACCTTCTCTCGAACAATATCTTCTCTCGTAACATCTCCAGAAAAATTGATCGGTTTACCAATATTAATAACCACCTTAGTGGGGAAAACAAATGGAATGACTAAGGGTGCCGATGGCATGCTAAGCACCTTAGCAATGGACTCCATATTGTTCAAATTAATAATAGACTCTTCACAACCGACTATTCCAACCGGAATTATGGGTGTATTGTTTCTCATAGCTAGATGCATAAAGCCAGTGCCAAATCTTTGTAGCTGGTATCTCTTCTTAAAAGGTTTTGAAATTCCTCTAGATCCCTCAGGAAAAACTATAATGGCTTCCTCAGCTTCAAGCATTCTCTTGCAATTGGTCGGGTCTCCAACCACTCCACCAATCTGACTAAACAAAATGTTTACAAATGGCACCGTTGGAACAAAACGCTCCATCATTGCCTTAGTTGTTCGAGGAGCATGAGGATTTGTTAATAAGGAATATGCTAATAAAAACCCGTCAATAGGGATTTGACCACTATGATTTGAAATAATTAAAACCCTTCCTTCGGGAGGAATATGTTCTAATCCATGCACCTCAACACGAAAATATTTTTCGTATAGAAACTTACCTATACCTATTGTAGCTTCAATGCCTTTGATATTAAAGCCCCAAGCGTCGTAACCATATTTGCTTACATTATTAGGAAACTTAGAAATCAATTCATCAATTCCTTTTGGCTTAATCAAATTACGTAACCATCCTCTTTGAGCCATTATATTATCTTTTCATTCCTTTATAATACGCAAAGATATCATCTAAACTTTTTTTCGGCTCAAAACCAAACGTTTTTGCAAACAAGCTTCCATCAATAATACATGGATACTTAAAATAATTAATTAAGTGACTAGGAAACGCTTTGGATTTCATTATTTTGCTTATACGTTCTGGTAAGATCGGTGGAACTGAAGGAATTTGCCTTTTTTTGCAACCCGCTTCTTCCACGGCTCTTTGAAAAGAAATATAATCTTCATTTGCAACATTGTATATTCCAGGGATATTTTTATCGTAAGCCAGAACAATAGCTTCTCTCATATCATCAATATGAATAAATTGCATCAAAGGTGAAAAGCCCCATAAAACAGGTGCCCTTTTTTGCCCCAGTAAAACACTAAACGTATTCCTAATCCCCGGACCAGCAATATTACAAGGTCTTAAGATCGTAATGTTTAATTCAGGATACTTATATAGATAAATATTAGATAAATTTTCCAACTCAACAGTATCTACCAAATCCATGGTAAGTTCGGCCGCTTTCAAAGGTGTTTTTTCATCTAATAAAGAGGGATTATATGGACTCGCACCATAAACAAAATAAGTTGACAACACCAATACTTGTGTTACCCCATACTTTCTACTTAAATCAAAAAGCTTCTGTGTTCCAATCACATTCGCATTATATCTCGAAAATCTATTAGACTCGTTTGCTCCTATTCTACCTAAGTGAATGACTCCTTGAATATCATGATCTCTAAAGATGTCCTCAAAAATTCTCTTATTGAAATCCACCTTATAACTAATGATTGGCACCCCAAAATCGACTTTGGTTCTAAAATCAACAGCAACTATTCGATACTTTGTTTTAAGCTTTTCGATTACTTTTTTTGCCAATGCTCCTGCAGCTCCAGTAACCATAATTTTAGGCCGTAAGTCTTTTCTTTTACTCATTTTTCAAAAATGCGCTCTCGCTTATTTAATCCTAAATCTATTAATTTTTTGATTTCTCCTTTTACTATATCCACTTTTTCTTCAATAACATCATCCGATTTACTTGTTTTACTATCAAATTTTATCGGTTTTCCAAAATGTATATAAACCTTAGTTGGAAACAACATTGGAACAACAATTGGAAATGTTGGTAAACCAAATAGTTTTCCAATTGATTTAATATCTGCTAAAGAAATTACAGATTCTTCGCAACCCACAACCCCTACAGGAATAATAGGGGCATCATGTTCTATTGCAAGATGAACAAATCCTTTCCCAAAACGTTGAAGTTTATATCTATTTTTAAAGACTTTGTTACCACCCCTTACTCCCTCAGGAAAAACAATAATAGCCTCTTCCTTTTCTAACATTCTGGCACAATTAAGTGGGTCTCCAACTACTGCTCCCATTCTATTCAAATAATTCCCAATAAAAGGTACAGTAGGAAAAAATCTCTCGATCATTGCCTTAGGTGCTCGTGCACCATATTTATTTGTCATAATTGAGTAACCAATTAGCATTCCATCAAATGGAATCTGACCACTATGATTTGAAATAATTAGAGCTCTTCCATCTTTTGGCACATGCTCTAAACCAAAAGCCTCTACTCTAAAAAACTTCTCATACATAAATTTCGCAAAACCAATAGAATCCTTAGCTCGGTCTATATGAAAGCCCCATGGATCAAATCCAAAAGACCCGGAATTATTTGGGAACCCCTCAAACAAATCTTTTGCTTTGATTTTTACCTTTTTTGACTTTTTAAAAAAGAATCCTCTCTCCATCGTATAAAAGCAAGATACGAAGTTTAAAAGATATTTATCTAAAAACAAAGGCAAAGCACTCAAATGCTTTGCCCCAAAAAAACCGTCTCAGATTCCGTCTCTACTTTTTATGACCCCTACAAGCTTGCATGGTCACAAAAAAGAAACGTGTATAACAATAAGTTAAAGTAAAAAAAATACAAAAAAAAAGGATGACTTTCATCATCCTTTAAATAGATATATAAAGACTCCCATTAATACTGGGAGAGAAAAGTTATCTAAGCCTCTAAATGCTCATATATATCAGACGCGGAGATATCATTATTACTTAATAATTTTTCCTGATTCCCTAAGAATTTATCAATGGCATTGCCTAACAATTCATCTGAAAACTTAATTGCTTGATCTTTAATTAATGCTAATAGAATTTCAATTCTTACCATCTTCTCAAGCATCGTTTCTTTTAGAGAATTCTTATCCTCTACTAATTTTAATTGAGTTGCACCAAAAGTACCTACTGAGGTATAAAGTGCATTTTTTGCTAAATTTTTCATAACTAAAAATTTGCCTAAATACCATCGAATACTATACCTAACCCATCAAAATGACAGTTACCAATAGGTTATTGGTTTTTTAGGATAAAATATACTTCTGATTAACAGACTGTTATTTAAAAAAACATAAAGCACTGATTTTCAAATACTTAATATCGACATATTAATAAAACACTATCCCAATCTGTCTAAATAATGACTGACAAGGATGTCAGTTTGGCACTTTACGCTATCAAAAAGGGATATTTATATGAATTATCGACTACAAACCTAACATTTCATCGATAATTTTGGAGAGTTTCTCATATTCAATCAGAAAGCCATCATGACCATAATCAGAATCTATAATAATAAACTTGCTTCCCGGTATATATTTTGCTAGAAATTCTTGCTCATTAATAGGAAATAGATAGTCAGATCTTATACCTACTAACCAGGTCTTTACTTTTAAATCAGCTAAAACCTCCTCTGTACGCTTCCTATTTCTGGCGATGTTGTGATTATCCATGGCCTTTGATAAATACCAATAGGAATAAGCATTAAATCTATTTGCTAGCTTTTCACCCTGATAAGCTTGATAAGATGAAGCTTTATAATTATCAATTTTACTGGATGTATCCTCTGCTTGAGTTTTACAATAAGCTGTATAATTTCTATACGAAAGTAAACCAATACTTCTTGCAGCTTTCATCCCTTCAATTCCTCCTTTTTCATTTTCATCACCAAAGGTAGGATCCGCTTTAATAGCCAAACGCTGACTCTCATTATAAGCAATTCCCCAAGGACTATGCTTATCATTAGTAGCCCCTAAAATCACGTTCTCAAAAATGTGTGGCTCATGAATCATCCACTCTAATAATTGCTGCCCCCCCATTGAAAAACCCGTAGAAAAAAGTATCTTTTCTATATGAAGTTTCTTTCGAACTGCAATAAGCGTTTGAACCATATCCCTCACTGTAACAATAGGAAACTCTAGATAATAAGGTTTACCGGTTTCAGGATTTATATTCAAGGGCCCTGTAGTTCCGTAGCAAGAACCCAGCATATTTACACAAACAATAAAATATTTTTCAGGGTCAAAGTACTTGCCCTTTCCAACCATCCCTTCCCACCAATCAGAAGGATCTGAATTGGCACTAAAAGCATGGCAAATCCAAATAACATTGCTTTTATCACTATTTAGTTCTCCTAGTGTGTGATAAGCCACTTCCACCGACTTCAATGTTTGTCCACATTCAAGCTCTAACGGTTGATCATATTTTAATATATGCTTAGGCATAAAGCAAAGTGTTTGCTGAATAAGCAGCAAATAAACGGTTTTCTATATTCTATTATGGTTAAATCTTACTAAATGCCTGTTCAATGTCCGCTTTAATATCTTCAATATGTTCAATACCTACAGATATTCTAATTTGAGCCTTACCAACCCCTGCCGCTGCTTGTGCATCATCAGATAATTGTTCATGGGTAGTAGATGCAGGATGTATAGCTAATGTTTTGGCATCTCCGACATTAGCAAGGTGGCTTATTAATTCTAATGAGTTGATAAAAGTTTTTGCAGCTTCTATTCCTCCCTTCAAGTTGAAATTAAGTACGGCACCATAACCATTTTTAAGATATTTCTTTGCCAAATTATGATATGGGCTACTTTCTAAACCAGAATAATTTACGTGCTCAACCTTTGGGTGGCTTTCTAACCATTTAGCTAGCTCTAATGCATTATCGACATGCCTTTGTACTCTTAAAGAAAGTGTTTCCAGACCTTGTAGAAACAAAAATGCATTGAAGGGACTTGCAGCACTTCCAAAATCTCTTAGCCCTTCTACTCTTGCTCGAATGGCAAATGCTATATTTCCAAATGGTCCATCAGCACCAAAGACTTCCCAAAACTTAAGACCATGATAACCTTCTGAAGGTTCTGTAAACTGCGGATATTTCCCATTCCCCCAATTATAATTACCACCATCAACAATTACTCCACCTATGCTGGTACCATGTCCTCCTATCCATTTGGTCGCAGAAGCAACAACAACGTGTGCCCCGTGCTCTAATGGTCTAAATAGAAAACCTGCTGCACAAAAAGTGTTGTCCACAACAATAGGTATATCGTATTTTTCGCTTAGTGCTTTAAATTTATCCCAATCTGGAACATTGCCTCTTGGATTACCTAACGACTCCAAATAAAAGGCTTTGGTGTTATCATCGATTAAACTTTCAAAGCTATCCACGTCATCCCCTTCTGCAAACCTAGCTTCAATACCCAACCTTTTAAAAGCTACTTTAAACTGATTAAAAGTCCCTCCATATAAAAAAGACGTTGAAATAAAGTTATCACCTGCCTGCATTATATTGTTAAGCGCCAAAAACTGAGCAGATTGACCAGAAGCGGTTGCGACTGCTGCGACACCTCCTTCTAATGCTGCTACTCTTTTTTCAAAGACATCCGTTGTAGGATTCATAATACGTGTGTAAATATTCCCGAACTCTTTTAGACCAAATAAATTGGCTGCATGATCTGTATCGTTAAACACATATGAAGTAGTTTGATATATGGGTACTGCACGTGAGCCAGTTGTAGGATCTGTTTCCTGTCCTGCATGTAATTGTAATGTTTCAAAACGTAAGTCGTTACTCATTATTATAATTTTAGTTTTATGATATATTAGAGAAGCAACTAATATAGTGAAGCCTAGGAGATAATAGAAAAAAGTCTATAAATATTTGTCAATAGTCAGCACCCTAAAGCAAATCGTTAGCAAGATTAGCCAATTCGCTTCTTTCACCCTTTTCTAAGGTCACATGAGCAAATAAATGATTGTCTTTAGCCTTATCTATTAGATAAGACAATCCATTACTTTCTGCATCTAAATAAGGAGAATCAATTTGATGAATGTCTCCGGTAAAAATCACTTTAGTATTCTCTCCAGCACGACTAATAATCGTTTTGACTTCGTGGGGTGTAAGATTTTGAGCTTCATCAATAACAAAATATACACTCGCAATTGTTCGACCACGAATATACGCTAATGGAGCAATGGAAATCTTTTCTTCTTCTAATAGTTGATCAATCTTCTTAGCATTTTTATCGCGCTCAGAATATTGGTTTTTAATAATTTTCAAATTGTCCCAAATAGGTTGCATATAGGGATCCAACTTAGATTTAACATCTCCCGGTAAATAGCCTATATCTCTATTGCTTAATGGAATGATTGGACGTGTTACAAAAACCTGTTTAAAATTTCTACGCTGCTCTAGCGCACAGGCCATGGCCAATAAGGTTTTACCGCTTCCAGCGATTCCCTGAAGTGTGACCAGTCTAGCTTTGGGGTTTAACAATGCATGCATAGCAAACGCTTGCTCACCATTTCTAGGTGTAATACCATAGGCAGAAGTTCTATCAACTCGCTCTATATTATTTGTACCAGCATCAAAATAAGCCAATAAAGATTTCCGATCTCCTCTTAAAACTAAATATTGATTAGCATAAATTTTTCCCTTCTCAAATCCACATTCATCAATATCAATTCGTCCATCTTTAAATATTTTATCGATGATCTTATTATCTATATTTTCAATAAGTTTTTTTCCTGTATATAGGTTGTCTACATTTTTAACTTTTCCTGTCTCATAATCTTCTGCATTTAAATTTAATGCTTTAGCCTTCATTCTAAGACATATATCCTTAGAAACCAAAACAACCTTTGAATCAGGATTTTCATTTTTAATAGTCAGTGCAGCATTTAGAATTTTATTATCATTTTTTGCATCACCAAAAGCTTTAACAGCATTTACACCATTTAGGTTTTCTTTCATGACAACCTTAAAACTTCCCGTATCACTTCCATTAATAGGTATCCAATTATTAATCAAATTATCTTTGGAAATTTGATTCAACTCTCTTATAAAACTTCGCGCTTCAAAATTTTTTGTATCATTTCCTTTTTTAAAATTGTCAAGTTCTTCTAGCACTTGTAGAGGAATTGCTATATCATTTTCTTCGAAACTCTTAATGGATTTATGATCATACAAGATAACTGAAGTATCTAACACATAAATTTTCTTGTCCTTTTTTTCTCGTCTCACGGGCATAGAAATATGTTTCCCTTAAAGTAGGAAAAGAATCCCCTTAATTACTTCAGATTTATCAACAATAGATAAATATTGGTGGAAATAATTTATACTAACTACAAACGGTTTCTTCCTTTAAGTCAAGCTTTAGTTCCCTCGCGCCCTAGATGATTTTTCGGGTTTATCTTCAAGAAAAGGTAAAAAGCTAGCTTTTTTATACCATTCATCAGAAAATACTGGCGGTTGGATAGTCCTATCTAACAATTCTTCACGTTTATCACCTTTAAATAGCATTGCGTGAGCTAACTTTTGAAAATTGTGTCTAAAGGCAGGACAAGTCCATCTTCCATATAAAACAAAACCACATTGCTGAGGAGCAAATTGCGATGGATATTCTTCAGGAGTAAAAATATAGCCTGTATTTTCATTTGCATAGCCATTAACAATGACTCTCTTAACTCCCCTATTTTTTAATTCTTCATATACCGCTCTTTCAATTCGCTGACCTGCAATATTTCCAGGTTCTCCACTCACTCCTAAGATTGCAACATTTCCAATTATTGCAATCTGTAATGGCACAATTCGTGGATATAATGTATGTTCCTTATGAAGTCCCTTCTCCTTATCTGCACCCAATTGCGCTACAACAGGATCAAATTTTGCAAAGATATCTACAATCTTCCCTCCTAACTTAAATCCAAGTGCAGAAGAATTATAATTCCCTTCAAGCATTACTGTTTTTTCTCCCTGACCGCGATACATCTCCCATATGTAAGTAATTCGGTCTGATCCCTTAAACAATGATAAACCTAAACGGGTATATCTCATAAATTTTTCTAAGCCAATAACCGTATTTGTAAGACCATCATCTATACGAGCAATGGCTCCCAACCCAATTGTTGGGGGACATGTATGTGCATACCTTAATTTGCGATTGAAAGCAGATCCAAATTTTCCTAAACCACCTAACAAAAAATAATCATTCTTATAATAATCAGTGGGGTCTAATGTCTCTGGATAATTTCCACGAGGCACCTTTTGATCCCCCATATCTACATAAATCAATTCACAATCTATGTCTCCGACCACACCAAAGCTACTAAGGGGTTGTTCTATGGCTGCAAAAGCTTCGTTCTTAAGAAACTCGCCTTCAACAAAAACACGCTTAGCTCCTCCGATATAATGAGGTTTTCCTTCTTCATCTCTCTTATAATAGGCAGGATGTAGAACATATTTGTTATCATGATCCGCACGTCGACCATACCAACCTTCACTATCTATATCTCCAGGTGCATTTTGTGCAAAAATTGCAATACCATCTTTTGGCAAGAGTGCCTCCGCAGCATCACTTGCAGCTCCCCGAGTATCACTTGACAAAATATCTGATCCCATTCTATTTGGATGAGCGCCGAAAAAATTCAACATACTATTTAACTCTCCTTTCTCTTCAAAATAGATTAATTGCCATAATCTATCCGTCGCCTTATGACAATCATTTATATCTTCTATTTTTTCTTTAATCTCGGGGTTACTATTATAGCCAGGTAAACCTCTTCGTGAATATGCAATAGGCACATCTAAAGGAACTTCTCTTTCAGCAAAAGTAAGTTTCATCAGTTTTTCATTTTCGATGGCTCTTATTATAGCTTTATAGGTATTTTCAACAATTGTTTCTACAATATCAGGTCTATGTCCTGGTGTAGCCACTTCATAACCTAAATAATCAGAATGCCCTCCTGGAGCACTATGTGTATGTGTAGCAGTGAGCATCAACGAAGAACTTTTAAAAGTTGAATCAAACGCCTGCATTTTTTGAACTAAACCACGTCGAATATTTTCGCTTGGAAAAGCCAAGTCTAATAAAACGTATATAAATCTATTCTTAGTTTCTGGATGTTTAATGGTAATAACCCTAGACTTTAGGGGTAAGTGAACACCATTGACAATACCTTTCTTTTGATTATTTATCGTTGTATCAATGGGATTATCATAACTAACTAATCCATAAGTTCCTACATTATGTGGTAACTTACCATTTAGTAACCGTGTAAAATCTCCTATACCGCTTCCAACATAATATTGAAACTTCTTCTCTTGTATATTGACATTATTTCCTTGACCAAAACAAGGCAATACACTTAGAAATAATATGCTCAGTGAAGCAATAAACGTTTTAAATGACAGAAATTCCACTCTTTTTAGACAAAGATAATTAAGCAACTCTAAGGGTCACACTTTTGGTATTAGAATCTATGATTTCTTCTAAATTGTTTTCGCCAGATCTAAACTGATTCTTAACGAATTTTCCAATAGCTCTAATGGCCTTATTTGCTTCTGGAACAATGCCTCCCATCCAATGCCATACATGCATTTGCTTTTTCCATATTTGGATATCTACAGCGACATCAGATTTATTGAGTTTCTTAGCAATTCTAGTTGCATCATCTAACAATACTTCATTACCTCCTACTTGAATTAAAGTGGGTGGCAATCCTCTTAAATCTGCAAATAAAGGAGAGATTAGTGGATCTTTAGGATTATGATGCTGGTAATATTTAGATGCAAAGACATCTAATAAAGCAGGGTCTATTAAAGGATCTATACTTGCTTTTGTTCTAATGCTTTCTCCCGAATGTGTTAAATCAACCCAAGGAGAGATTAACACAGAAGCCCTGGGCATTTTAAGTTGCTCCTCCCTCAATTTTTGCATCAATGAAAGTGTTAACCCTCCTCCTGCGGAGTCGCCTGCTACTATAATATCTTCAACACCTAATTCTACCAAATTAAGATAAGCATTATAAGCATCCTCTAAAGCTCCAGGGAAGGGATGCTCGGGAGCTAGTCTATAATTAATGCCCACAGCTTTGCATTTAGAGGCGCGAGCAATGCGAGCAATTAAGGCCCTATGTGTGTTTACAGAACCTACACAATATGCTCCTCCATGCAAATACAAAATAACTTTATTACTATTTTCTACTTTTCTAGGAATAAACCATCTTGCATCCATACCCCCTAGGTTGCAAGGCTCCTCTTCTACAAAACGAGGAAATTTAGATATTTTGGAAATTCGCTCAAAACCATGTCTTTGAGTCGCCACGCCCGTTTTATGGATGAAAAGTGTGCTCCTAAATGATTTCACAATTAATCCTGTTACACCGCTTTGAAGACTCTTCATACTTTAAACACTTTGTACTAATTTATTACAAAATAAGAAGAAAATAAACTTTAAAGTGTATTTTTAACACACATCAAGTTAATACAATTTAAAAGAAATTATTTAAGTGCTTGATAAAGTATTTCTACGGGGTGCAAAGCTTCTTTTCGTGTTCCATCCTTAATTTGATGTCGGCAACTGGTTCCTGGTGCTGCAATAATTTCTTCATTATTAGCATTTCTTACCGCTGGAAATAAAACTAGTTCTCCTACTTTCATAGATAAATCGTAATGTTCAGCTTCATAACCAAAAGACCCTGCCATTCCACAACATCCTGATGGAATAACTTCTACATTATAATTTTTAGGTAATCCCAAAACCCAAGCTGAGTAATCTGTTTTAGAAATTGCCTTTTGATGGCAATGGCCATGCAAATTAATATTTTGAGTCTGATTGGTAAACATCGCTTCAGAAATATTTCCCAGCTCCATCTCTTTAAAAAGAAACTCCTCTATCATCAGACAATTAGGGGCCAGTTTTTCTGCTTTGCTTTTTAAAGAATCTTTCACTATTCTTGGATATTCATCTCTAAAAGAGAGAATTGCTGACGGCTCCAACCCTAGAAGCGGTGTTGCGGCAGTTATTTTATTAGCAAATGTTCTAATATTTTTTTCGGCTAACTTTTTGACATCATCTAAGAGCCCCTTGGACATGTATGCTCGTCCGCTTTCAGCATGTGAAATATAATTTACCTTATATCCCAACTTTGAAAGTAATTTAATTGCAGTAATACCGATAGGCACATCATTATATTCGGTAAACTCATCAACGAAAAAATAAACTTCCTTTTTATACTCCAAAGGTTGATGTCGCTTAATATTCTTTTTTATCCATTGAGATAAAAGTATCGAATGAATAAGAGGAAAATCTCTTTTAGGAGCAATATTTAATACCGTTTTAAGAATGGCACTAGTATTCCTATTAGACAATCCAAAATTAGCTAAGGGCAAAAATTTAGATCCTAATTTATTTAGCTTACCAATATTTGCAATAGCCCTTGCTCTAAAGGGGATACCATTTGATTTATAGTATTGATACAAGAATTCTGCTTTCAAATTTGCAACATCTACATTTGAAGGACACTCAGAAGCACAGCCTTTACATGAAAGACACAAATCCATTACTTTATAGATCTCCTCATGATTGAATTTGTTTCGTTTAGATGAATTGGTTAAAAACTCTCTGAGAATATTAGCCCTTGCTCTAGTTGTATCTTTCTCATTTCCAGTAGCCATATAACTAGGGCACATGGTGCCTCCTGAACCTGGTAATTTTCGACAATCCCCAGAGCCATTACATTTTTCTGCGGCTCTCAAAATTCCTTGGTTTTTTGAAAAATCGAATATAGTATTGATGGAAGTTGTTTCTTGATCTTCTTCATAGCGCAAGTCTTCATCCATTGGCTGCGCATCAACTATCTTTCCAGGGTTAAAAATATTAACAGGATCCCACGTTTGTTTAATTCGTTGAAACAATTGATAGTTGTTTTCGCCAACCATATGAGGAATAAATTCGGCACGTACTCTTCCATCTCCATGTTCTCCACTTAACGACCCTCTATATTTTTTAACAAGTTTTGCCGTGCTTTCTGCAATACTTCTGAAATCTGCTCTATCTTCTTTATTCTTTAAATTTAAAATTGGTCTTAAATGCAATTCTCCAGCCCCAGCATGCGCATAATAGACAGATTGTTGATTATGCTCATTCATCATTTCTGTAAATTCTGAAATATATTCAGGTAACTCTTCTACACTAACCGCCGTATCTTCAATAACAGCCACGGCTTTTTTATCTCCTGGAATATTTGCCAAAAGTCCCAAGCCTGCTTTTCGAAGATCCCAAACCTTTTTAATATCCTTTCCCTCTATGATAGGATAATCATACCCCATTCCTAAAGATTCAAGTTCTTGTTTAAGTACTGCTGCCTGCTTTCTTGCTTCCTGAATATTATCATTGCCAAACTCAATGATTAATAACGCAGCAGGATCACCATTAACAAAAAAACGATTGGCAGCATACATACGCTGTCCTTTGGTACAATCCAAAACAATCTTATCCATCATTTCACATGCACGCGGTTGGTACTCCATTACCTTAATTACAGCTCTTAAGCATTCGTCAACCGTTTCAAAATGCGGACAAAGCAATACTTGTTCTTTGGGAGGCAAAGGATCACAATGTACTTTAACCTCCGTAATAAAAGCAAGCGTCCCTTCTGAGCCACATAACAACTTGCAAAAATTAAAAGGGACACCCTCTATTTTAAATGGTTGCATAGACAACAATTCGTCTACGGCATATCCGGTATTTCTTCTATGAATATTTGCTTTAGGAAACTCATCAATAATTTCTTGTTGAATAGCTTTATTTTCTAACTCTTCTCGAATTTGACGATAGATGATTCCTTCTAAGTTTTGTAAAGCACATTTAGCATCAAACTCCTCTTTAGTAAGATCTTTAAAAGTGGCCTCACTACCATCAGACAAAATACATTTCAATTCAAGTGTATGTTCACGAGTTGTATTATAAACAATTGAGTAAGAACCGCTTGAGTTGTTTCCAACCATTCCTGCAATTGTTGCTCGATTAGCGGTAGAAGTATTTGGTCCAAAAAATAAATTGTGCTTAGCGATCTGCCTATTGAGTTCATCTCGAACAACACCAGGTTCTACTCGCACCCAATTTTCTTCGGCATTGACCTCTAAAATTTCGGTAAAATACTTCGAAATATCAACAACAATTCCATTCCCTACACATTGACCAGCAAGAGATGTTCCAGCGGCGCGCGGAATTAATGACAAACCATTATCTATTACAAAATCAATTAAGCATTTGATATCTTTTTTTGATTTGGGAAGGGCTACTGCCAAAGGCATTTCTCGATAAACAGATGCATCTGTTGCATAAACAGATCGCATCATTTTATCAAAATAAAACTCTCCTTCTAATTGCCTTGCTAATTTTTGTAACTGCGCTTGCATCTTTGTAAAAATAGAAAATGGTATTATTAGAGTATATAAAGATTAATTGATTTAGTGATTTATTGATATTGAGTTATAGAAGTTGTCTATCAAATAAGTTTTTTAATCAAAGAAACCTTTTAGGTATAAAATCTGTTTTTACAACATGGATTTAAACAAATTAAATAAAGAAGAAGAGAGAGTTATCGTTCATAAAGGAACTGAAATGCCTTTTACAGGTGAATATTATAAAAACAAAGAAAAAGGACTTTATATATGCAGACAGTGTAATGAACCACTCTACTTGTCTACGGACAAATTTGATTCAGGTTGTGGATGGCCAAGTTTTGATGATGAAATTAAGGGGAAAGTTGAACGTCAACTTGATAGCGATGGAAGAAGGACAGAAATTATTTGCAATTATTGCAAAGGTCATCTAGGTCATGTATTCGAAGGTGAGCAATTTACAGATAAAAATACTCGCCATTGTGTAAACTCAATTTCTATGAAATTTATATCTTTCGACAAATTAGATGATACTCAAAAACTTTTTTTTAATACCAATAATAAATAGCTATAAATGGGATTGCTAAACTTATTCAATAAAGACAAGAACGACGCGGCAAGTATAAAACAAGAGGGTATTTGTCCTAATTGTTGGGGGACTCAAGAATATTCGGGAAAGTTTATTCAGAAAGCTAAAGACAAGCAAATTGATATCAATAATCATAACAGCACAGCTACAAAAGCTTTTATTGAAGAATTTGTGGCCAAGCATATTGATGGAATAAAGCTAAAAAACGATGGAACTTGCCCTAGCTGTAGTCAGCAATAAAAATCTCACATTAGGATTTACGACCGACTTCTTATTTCATATTCAGCTAATGAATTAATTAAGATGGCTTTATTAAAGTTGCCATTTTCATCGTAATAGAATTTTTGTTTTCGTCCTCTTAAATCTGTTACAATAAAGTAGTTTTTGCCCTTTTCAACAGAAAAATCTTTATCAAAAATTTCTGAATAAACTTTCTGACGTCCTTTAGGTTCATGGAAAAACAATTGTACAAAAGAGAATTGGGCAGGTTCTTTTTCTAATGATTTATCCAAACCATTCACCAACCTGTTATATCCATTTATTTCATCATTCCAATTCTGTTCTATCACAAATCTATTTTTGCCATTTATATTACTTTTAATTTCACACTTTTTTAGCGTGTCATTAAATACTACTGCTTTAATAATCTCTTCCAACTGTATTTCAAGCATAAGGTCTAATGTAAAATCAGAGTGATAATTATACTCAATGGCATCTCCTGAATTTTGCATTGAAACCTTCACCATCCCTATAATCGTGCCTTCATGTAAAACATCGTAAGTTTTTTCTTGTGCAAAAGTTATTTGAAATGATATTAAAACTATCAGAGCAAAACTTAAAATCCTTCTCATCCTTTAAATTTCTTTTCTTCCATCAAAAATTATGCTACATTGTCTTTTGATGCAAGTGAATTCAGATACTAAACGTAGACTAATATACTTTGTTTTACTATTGGGTGGATTATTACTTATAAACTTTTTCCGCTTTAATGTTGACGAAAGTGATCTATTTGATATTGATCTACATAAAAAATCACTTATTTATACCAAACATGGTTCTTGTAGAATGGAATGTAGAAAGATAAATAAAAAAGAAGTCAATGAAATTCTTTTAAATGGAGTAATTAATAATAAAAAGTCTGACCCAAATGACCACCCCTGCCCAACCTATGCTGTAGAAGGAAGAAGTAATGAAGGTCAACTGATAAGACTTATCGTTGCAGACTGCGACAACAGTTATAAATTGGTTACAGCAATTGATCTTGAGAATGAATACAATTGTTTTTGCCAATAAATCAACTTATACTTTCTTATAATTTACATTTTTTCGTTTCAGTATAGCATTCCCGTTTGTTAAAACTAACGTGCCTTCATCTCCTCTATTAATTTCAGCAGCATTTCCTTCATCTGTATCAATATGCATCTCTAGTTTATACTTTGGAGAAACTCTAACTAAAACATTACCAAAAGTTAAGCTTCGTTCTTTATTGACAACTTCAACATCAACAACATCCTTGTCCTTTACTTCAAAAAGTGTTGCATCTTCCGGCGTCATGTGTATATGTCTCCAGGCACAAATAACCCCTTCTTTGATGGCTACTTTAGCCTCTGGCCCTAAAAGAATACAGCCGGGTGAATTTTCAGTATGTCCAGATTGCCTAATAGGGGCATCTATTCCTAAAAAGAATTCATCCGTTCTACTAATTTCCACCTGGTTTTTAGAGCGAGTAGGGCCCAAAATTCGCACCCTTTCAATTTTATTTTTAGGACCCACAATAGTTACTCTTTCATTAGCAGCAAATTGTCCCGGCTGTGACAAGGGTTTATATTTAGTAAGTTGGTACCCTTCACCAAAAAGCTGCTCCACCGTTTCTTGTGTTAAATGTACATGTCTTGCAGAAACAGCGATAGGAATTATTTTTTCCCTATTCACCTTATCCTTTTCCAAAATAAGCTTTGCAGCCTCAATAGCAATAGCTCTTTGCTCATCAGTTTTAACAGCCAAAAGCTTCGTTCTACTATGGCTTGCAGAAAAATCAAGGACACCGCATTCCTTTGACAATTGTAAATCATTGTTCTTTTCTTCATCAAGGTGAGCACCAAGAAATCCCAATCTTTGACAAACTCTATGTCTCACTACACAACTATTTTCTCCAATTCCACCTGTAAAAACAATGGCATCAATACCTCCCATAATAGCTGTATATGCACCTATGTATTTTCTTATTTGATGTGAAAACACATTAATTGCCAATTGACAATTTTCATCTCCCTTAGAGGCCTTTTCAATAATATCACGCATATCATTTCCAATGCCGGATAATCCCTTCAAGCCACTTTTTTTATTTAAAAAATCATCCAATTCTTTATGCGTCCACCCTTCTTCTTTCATTAAATAAATCAATGCACCAGGATCAATATCCCCACTTCGAGTTCCCATTACTAACCCTTCCAAAGGGGTCATTCCCATACTCGTTTCAACTGAACGACCATATTCAACTGCTGTCATGCTGCAACCATTACCTAAATGGCAGGTAACAATTCGTAACTGCCTAATATCTTGTTGAAGGTAATCTGCAGCTAATTCTGCGACATATTCATGACTAGTACCATGAAAACCATATCTTCTTATATTATATTTTTTTGCTATAGACCTATCAATAGCATAAATCCTAGACCTCTTAGGCATTGTCTGATGAAAAGCTGTATCAAAAACAGCAATATGAGGTATCTCAGCAAATACTTTTTTGGCAACTTGAATACCCTTAAGGTTCAAAGGGTTATGCAATGGTGCTAAAACAGATAATTCCTCAATTTTTTGCTCTATGTCATTGTTGACCACAACGGGTTGACTAAATGTTTCTCCTCCATGCACCACACGATGCCCTACCCCACTTATACCATTTTCCCCCAATGACTTTTTCAAGCAATCCAATCCAACTTCAAGTATTTCTTCAAAACTACTAGCAACACAATCTTCTCGTTTTTCTCCATCTAAAATAAACACTGGATTTGTTTCAATACGTTCTACTCTTAACTCCCTAATTCTCTTTCCATCGAGATTATCTAGAACATCTGCCTTTATTGAAGAGCTTCCACAATTAACTACCAAAACTAACATTGTAAAAATATTTAGCGCAAAGAAAACAAATGTTGCTCATTAATGATAAATGCGTAGTGTTTTAAGTAGCTTTTTTAGTATTTTGCTTTATTCCAATTGATAAAGTCGAAATAGGGATTCAATATGTATAAGCTATTATTTTTACTTCTTTTCTTCTGCATTTCTAAAGGAGGATTCTGCTATGAATTTAAAAAGGAAAATATTACCATTAAAAGAGATCAGTGGGGTGTTCCGCACATTTATGGAAAAACAGATGAAGATGTTGCTTATGGACTAGCATGGGCGACCGCTGAAGACGATTTTCAATCTATGCAAGAAAATCTTCTTATAGCGAAAAGAAGATCTGGAGAAGTAAAAGGTAAAGAAGGGGCTATAGCTGACTTCTTTAGCTATTTGGTAGATGTTGACAACATTGTTGAAGCACATTATGATACATCCTTCACTCCTAAATTTAAAAACATGTTGGAAGCTTACGCTTTAGCTACAAATACATACGCTGAAAAACACCCTGATGAAGTACTACTAAAAGGTATTTTTCCAATTAATGCCAAGGATATTGTAAAAGGCTATGTTTTTGTAGTCACATTTATGTCTAACCTCCATTACGAGCTAATAAAAATAGTTAATGGGTCAATAAAGCAATATGAAGATATAATGAATTATGGGCACGGTTCTAATGGTTTTGCAATCAGTAAAAGCAGAACTGCTAATAACAAAACCTTTCTTGCCATTAATTCTCATCAACCATTGGAGGGACCCCAATCATGGTATGAATGTCATTTAATTTCTCAAGAGGGATGGGATATGATGGGTGGAACTTTTCCTGGGGGAATGAGTATTTTTCATGGAACTAATCGAAATCTTGGCTGGGCACATACTACTAATTGGCCCGATTTAACCGATGTATATAAATTAACAATGCATCCGAAAAAAAAATATCATTACAAATATGATGGAGCTTGGTTACCTCTCAAGGTTCAAAAAATAAAATTGAAAGTTAAAGTATGGTTTTTCAAAATCCCTATTAAAAGAAAGCTTTTTTGGAGTAAGTATGGCCCAACACTAAAAAGTAAGAAAACATTTTATGCATTAAGGTTTCCTGCCAATATGACCATAAAAACTGCGGAACAATGGTATAGAATGAACAAGTCTA
Organism: Chitinophagales bacterium; assembly: GCA_965216955.1. Lineage (GTDB taxonomy): Bacteria > Bacteroidota > Bacteroidia > Chitinophagales > JADIYW01 > CBDCGV01. The sequence goes on from CBDCGV010000002.1 coordinate 248,600, forward strand.
ACAATTTTGAAGAATTTAAAGCTGCCCTTACTATGAATGCAGCTCCTGCTTTAAACACTATCTATGCAGACAAAAATGACAACTTGTTTTACATTAGTTTAGGGCATTTCCCATATAGAAACCCTAATTATGATTGGAAAAAAGTATTATCAGGTGATACTTCCGCTACCATGTGGTATCCTCCATTCTATAACATAACGGAATTTCCCCAAATAGAAAACCCTCAGTGTGGTTATATTTTCAATACTAACAATTCTCCTTTTAATGCAACTTGTGATGCTGAAAATATACAATACCTTTCTATTGATACTACTTTTGGATATATGAGGCCTAATAATAACCGTGCATTGCGCTTAAAGTACTTAATAGAAGCAGATACAAGTCTAACTTATAAAGAATTTCAAGCTATCAAATTTGACAGAAGCTATATGAAACCCACTTATACGTGGTTAATGTCAAATATTGAGGAATTGATGACCATTGATGAAAATGAACATCCAAAACTAAAAGAGGTCTCTAGAATTATCAAAAGTTGGGATCGAGTGGCAGATGGAGATAGTGAAGCTGCGAGTATCCTAACTTTAGCTATCAAACATATCATTAGTAAATTGCTTGATGAAGGAAAGATTGGCAATCAGGAAAGCAATGTATCTAAAGAGCTAATGATCGAATCATTATTAGAAGCCCAAAAGCATCTGAAAAAACACTTTAAAACAATTCGCGTACCACTTGGAAAACTACAAAGGCTACAACGAGGTAATGTGGATTTACCATTGGCAGGAATGCCTGATGTCTTGGCAGCTATGACTCCTAAAGAAGGGAAAAAAGGAAGATTAATTGCAGATTTTGGAGAATCTTATATTATGTTGGTACAATATGATGAAAGTGGACCTATAATTGAAACTATTAATGCTTTTGGAAGTTCTAATAAACCATCGAGTCCTCATTACACAGATCAAATGGAAATGTTTGTACAACAAAAATTAAAACCTATGACATTTGATAGTTTGGCAATCGCTAACAATGCAAAAAAAGTGTATCATCCAAACTAACATTTTATGTCAAAAAAACTAAATATTGATCTAGGAGTCGTTCAAGAGACAATGTTCTTTCCATTAGTAGGAAGAGCACTTGCTAGTAAAATGAAAGATCCCATTATCGTAGATAAAAAAGCAATTGAAATTGTTGAACAGCTAAATTATAATACTAAAAAAGTAGCTAGACGTTTACAAGAAGGAGGCATTTTAGCAATGGCCGCTCGGGCAGCTAAAATGGACAAAGCTATCAATACATATATTAAAAGACACCCTCAAGCAACAATTGTAAATATAGGCGCTGGACTGGATACCGCGTTTGATAGAATAGATAATGGACAGATACATTGGTTTGATCTAGATTTGCCAGATTCAATTAGCCTCAGAAAACAAATACTTCCAGAAGGTGAAAGAAATAAGTGCCTTCCAAAATCCATGTTAGATTTCAGTTGGATAGATGATATTGGAAATTTAGAGAAGGGCATTTTTATTCAAGTTCCAGGAGTATTCCCTTATTTTAAAGAAAAAGATGTTCGGTTTTTCTTCGAGCATGTCGCTCCAAAAATTCCCGGTGCAGAAATTATTTTTGATGTTACCTCTTTAATGGGGACTATTCTTATTTCTTATGGAGCTTTAAAAAGTTCGGGAATGAAAGCTAAACTAAAATGGGGAATCAAAGATGCAAGAAAAATGCTTAATTGGTCAAAACATTTGCAACTGATTAAGCAAGAATCATACATGAAAGATATACCAAGAAGATGGCATTATAGCCCCATCACAAACATTGGTATGTGGGGAAACGACTTTTTAAAAATTGGACAGTTTTTTCACTTTAAATTTATATAACTGGATCAACTAAATAATAATGTTAACTAAAGTCACCTACCTTTTTATATTGTTAATGTTCTTATCGTGCGACAATAAATCTATAAAAGAGACCAAAGAATATTCAATATTTTCAGAACAAATCAGAAAATCCTTAGTTGATGACATGGGTTATTCTTATCATGAGTTATTCAACCCTGCTACAATATATGCACATATATTAAAGTACTTTCCTGATTTTAGACCTGCTGATATTGCAAAACTCTACATTTTAAGGGCAATTAAAGATCGAGGAAAAATTATGGGGACTTTAATAGCAGACGAAAAAGGCTATTTTGACTTCATTAACTTTTACAAGAAAAACGAAAAACCCAGACTAATCTTCAGATATGTAAATGCAGACTTAAGCCGATTTAATTATTATGAATACAGAATACAAGAAACCAAGGAAGGTTTTAAGATAATAGATGTTTTAAACCATTCAACAGGGCTTTGGTATAGTGAAGAATTTAAAAACAACTTATTAATTGCAAAAGCAAGTGATCCGAATGCTTCAGATTGGAAAAACAAATACGCTAATTCCAATTTAGAAGCTTTAAAAAAACTCCAATACATTAATGAACTATTAGATATGAACGAAGCTGAAAAAGCAGATAAATTATTTGATGAAATTGAACCTTCATTACAAAAAAAGAAGCCATTTAAATTAACTCAATTAAGTATTAAGAGTCAAATAAGCGAACAGCAATATTTAAATGTTGTAGAAGAATATAGAAGCCTTTTCGAAAATGATATTAGTTTGGACATTATACTCCTCTATTATAACTATATAAAAGAAAACAAAGACGATTATTTAAAAAACATAGAAAATTTAAGAACTAGGTTAGGTGAAGACCCTTTATTATATCTTTTTGAAGCAATGTATTTCAAAGAAATTAATGATTGGAAAAATGCAGAACAAAAATATAATTTTATCCTTGATAATTTTCCATTAATCACTCTACCTTATTATGATTTAATTGAAATGTACATAGAAAAAAAAGATTTTAATTCGGCAATTAATGTTCTCAAAGAATTAAGAAGTAACACTCTGTACGACCCCTCTGAATTATACAAATGGATCTCTACTTACCCAGATTTTATAGAATCTAAAGATTACCAAAAATGGAAACAAGAACAATTAAATTAATTTAACAAAGTATACTACCTTAAGTAATTGTTATAACCATTTACTCTTCTTTATTATAGCATAACAATTTACTATCTTTTAGCTGCTTAAATTTTCAATTATCTTATGAGGCTACTTTCTATTTTACTTTTTTTATTGATAAGTATACAACCCCTATTATCTAATGACAATTTTCTTTTGTCATATGAACTTGTTAGTTCCTATAGTATGGAAGACCTAGAAAAAAAATGGGAAGAAAATAAGATTCCAAAGTTTATTATTCCAATTGAAAATGGAATAGAGGTATATGAAATCATCTATCAATCTACTTATTATGACGGCTCTCCAATAAAAGCCTCCGGGATTTATTTTCTACCTAAAGAAACCAGAACAAATTTACCGCTTCTCGCCTACTTTCATGGCACTCAAATTAAGAAAGAAAGGGATATTAAATTAGGTGGCGAGCAAGCTATTTGTACAGGTTTTGCAACCGGTGGTTATGCCGTAGCATATGTAGACTATTTTGGCATTGGTAAGGGAGAAAAATTTCACATATACCAACATGCAGAAACAGAAGCTAGAGCCGGATTAGATTTAATAAGGGCTTGCGAAGAATTAAATGCAAAGCTTGACGTTTCTTTAAATGGTCAATTATTTGCTTCAGGATATTCTCAAGGTGGGCATGGTGCCATGTCCTTTCATAGATATATAGAACAACATCCTGAATTTGGTTACAACATAACTGCTTCTTCCCCAATGTCTGGAGCCTATGATATGGCAGGCGCACAGGAAAAAGCAATGTATATTGAATATTCTCACCCAGGTTATTTACCCTATTTACTTATTGGTTATAATATGGTTTATGGTTTTTATGAAGATGTTACTACCGTAATGAGGCCGCCCTATAATGAAACGCTTCCGCCTCTCTTCGATGGGAAACACAGCATGGGGGATGTCAACAAACAAATGCCAAAGATACCTTCAGAATTTATTACTGAAGAGGTGATTGAAGAATATCAGAATGATGACAACCATCCTTTAAAAGTAGCTTTAAGAGAAAATAGCTTTATGGACTGGAAACCTGAGGCTCCTATTCAAATATGTTACTGTAATGCGGATGAACAAGTTTATTATAAGAATGCAACGAACGCCTATGAAAGTATGAAAGAGCTTGGAGCAGATAATGTTAGTCTAAGACGAGGTGGAAGAAAATTTGATCACAATACATGTGCTTTATATACTTCCATGTATTCAAAATTCTTTTTTGACAGTATTGTAAAAAAGGGAAAAGAAAAAGGGAAAAAGGGTCCTGCATTTAAAAGAATGCTTATAAGTATCAGTAAAATTAGGTTTAGAAAAAAAATAAGAAAGTCAAAAAAAGAAGCGAGAAAGAACAATGAAACTTACAAAAAACAGAGCTTAGAACGAATCGAAAAATATAGAAAGGAATAAAATAAGATTACTTTCTTTCTAAGATCATGAATGTAAAATCATATTCATTTTTTTCATCCGCTTCATGTTCTTCTTCAAAAAGAATATTCCAATTTTCTAACTCTATAAAAGGGAAATAGGTATCTCCCTCTATTTCTGTATGCACAATAGTTAGATATAACTTGCTAGCCTTAGGCAAATACTCCTCATAAATCTGCCCTCCCCCAATAACAAATAACTCCCCTTCTCCATTGTTTGTTGCAAATGATATCGGTTCTTCTAAATTATTAAAGATTTGTACTTTAGGATCTTCAAATCTGAAAGACTTGGAAACCACCATATTCACTCTATTAGGAAGTGGCTTTTTAAGAGATTCAAATGTTTTACGCCCCATTAAAACATGATGATTAGAAGTATGCTCCTTAAACCAAAGCATATCTTTTCTTAATCGCCAAAGCAATTTATTATCTTTACCAATAACCCCGTTTAGAGACACCGCAGCTATAATAGAAATCAGCATATATCAAACAAATAAAATTTCAACTTCCAGTTTTCCCATTACCATACTATTAAACCGCTACCGGTGCTTTTATAGCAGGGTGTGATTCATAGTTAATCAACTCGAAATCTTCGTACTTGAAATCAAAAATATTGGTAACATTCTCGTTTATCTTCATTGTAGGTGGTTTTAAAATGCTCCTACTCAATTGCTCATTCACCTGATCCATATGATTCAGGTAAATATGGACATCGCCAAAAGTATGAACAAAATCCCCAAGTTCAAATCCACAAACTTGAGCGACCATCATTGTAAATAACGCATATGACGCAATGTTAAAAGGAACACCCAAAAAAGTATCTGCACTTCTTTGATATAATTGACAAGAGAGTCTGTTTTCAGCAACATAAAATTGAAAAAGTGTATGACATGGAGGCAATGTCATCTGATCTACATCTGCTACATTCCAAGCACTTATAATATGCCTTCGTGAATCAGGTTTATTCTTAAGATTTTCTATTAATTTGGAAACCTGATCTATGGTAGCTCCATTCCCATCTGGCCAAGACCTCCATTGGTAACCATAAACGGGTCCAAGATCTCCCCATTTTTTTGCAAATACATCATCTTCAGCAATTTGTGCCGCAAACTCCCTTATTGTTCTACCATCAAATGCTTCACTGTTTTTAAACTTTGTATAAGGCCAATCATCCCAAATTCGAACTTTATTCTTACACAAATATTGGATATTGGTATCTCCATTCAAGAACCATAGCAATTCATGAATTATAGACTTAAGATGTACTTTTTTTGTTGTTACGAGCGGAAATCCCTCATTTAAGTTAAAGCGCATTTGATAACCAAAAACACTAATGGTCCCAACACCCGTCCTATCGTGTTTAACAACACCAGACTCTTTAATGTGATTAAGAAGTTGAAGATATTGCTTCATAGCCCATAAATATAGGTACAAAGTAAAAGAGGTTTAAAAAAGTAGTCATTAACTTATAAACAATGCTACAACCTAGTTTTATCTAAAATCTGCTTTCTAATCTCCTGAGCTAAAACCTTAATTTCTTGCATTGACTTTCTAACTCTTACGCCTGCTGATTTATTATTGTTATTTTCAAACTTATCAACATCCACCTCAATTTTTTCTAGCAACTGTCTAATGTGTTCAAATTTCTTGCTAACCATCGGTTGGTACTTTCTTTTAAGGAGCATTAAATATAGCAATTTTGTTAAATTAACTTAACTTTTGTCTATAATAATCGTTAAACAAACATATATTATGGATACAATTTATGTATGTATTGCTCGTTAGGGGTAATTGAACTATCTTTGCCGCCCATGTTTTTTCCGAAAAATATTTTATCAAGGTTCTTTTTAACTATTTGCATTTGTTTTTTTGCATCATGTAATCCTAAATTTCAAAAGGTACTAAAAAGCAATGATCTTGAATACAAACTAGAAAAGGCAAAGGAATACTACAATGAAGAAAATTATAGTAATGCCATTCCTCTTTTCGAAGAATTGTTGATTGCTTATAAAGGGCAAAGGGATCTAGAGGATATCTACTATAGTTATGCATACAGTCATTATGCACAAGGAGACTATACTGTAGCTGCTTTCCACTTTAAAAAGTTTATTTCACTTTATCCTTCAAGCGAAAAGGTCGAAGATGCCGCATTTAGAATTGCCGAATGTTATCATAATCAGTCTCCTAAATACAACTTAGACCAAACTTCTACTATAACAGCAATTGACCAATATCAGCGTTTTGCAGATCAATTCCCTAAAAGTGAGAAAATCCCTCAAGTAAATGAAGCAATTGATGAATTAAGGGGAAAACTAAAGAGAAAGGCCTTTGAGAGTGCCTATTTATATTATAAAATAAGAGATTACAATGCCGCTTCTTATGCATTTGAATCACTTATTAAAGAATTTCCTGATTCAGACAGAGTGGAAGAAGCTGGATACCTTATCATAAAGTCTAGAAAGCTATATGCAGATGATTCATACGATTCTAAAAAGTTAGAACGATATAATAAAACTATAGAAGCGTACGAAAATTTTATAAAAAAATATCCTGGTAGTGACTACCTGACTGAATTAAATGAACTATATTCAGAAGTAAAGAGTTTAATTGTTAACCTACAAAAGTCCTGAAATGACTGAAGAAGAGAAAAAAGAAGAAGTAAAACCATTGAATCCTTTCATTGAAACCAAAAGCTTAGACGTTTTGGCTAGTGCAAGTGGTAATTTGTATAGATCACTTAATATTATTTCAAAAAGAGCTAATCAATTAAGTGCTAAGCAAAAAGAAGAATTACACAAAAAATTGGAAGAATTTGCCTCAACTACAGATAATCTTGAAGAAGTTATGGAAAATAGAGAGCAAATTGAGATTTCTAAGTTTTATGAGCGTATGCCAAAGACAGTATTGGTTGCAATGAAAGAGCTCTTAAATGATGAAATCTATATTAGAGACCCTGAAGAAGAGGGTGCTGAAGAAAACAATTAATCGAATAGATTTATGGTTATAGACGGCAAAAATATTCTTCTCGCCGTTTGTGGTAGTATTGCCGCATATAAATCTGCTTTTTTTAACGAGACAACTCGTTAAAAAGGTGCTAATGTAAGGGTCGTAATGACTCATAATGCTACTGAATTCATTTCACCATTAACTATGGCAACCCTCTCAAAAAATGAATGCTTAATAGATTATACCAACCCTCAAAAAACCAATTGGAACAACCATGTTGAATTAGGTCTTTGGCAGACTTGATGGTGATTGCCCCGGCTTCTGCCGGCACCATTGCAAAACTTGCCAATGGCATATGTGATAATCTATTAATTGGGACCTATCTCTCCGCTCGGTGTGATGTCTTAATTGCGCCTGCCATGGATGAAGATATGTGGCACCATACATCCACTCAAGAGAACTTAAAAAAAATCACTACCTATGGAAATACGATAATCCCTGTAAATGATGGAGAGCTTGCCAGTGGTTTAGTCGGAAAAGGGAGAATGGCTGAACCTGAAGAAATTGTTGATTTCATTGAAAGTTATAAAGTCGATTCCAATCTTGATGGAAAGGAGATTTTGATTACTGCCGGCCCTACTTACGAACCTATTGATCCTGTAAGATTTATTGGAAATCACTCTACCGGAAGAATGGGCATATCCCTTGCTGAAGAAGCAGCTAACAGAGGAGCGAAAGTCACACTTGTTTTGGGACCATCTAACCTTTCTACTTCCAGCAAATGCATAAATGTAATTCATGTAACAACAGGTAAAGAAATGTTGAAGGTATGTGAGCAGTATTTTTAGCAAACAAGATATTTGCATTTTTTCTGCTGCAGTTGCTGATTATGCCCCCATAAACCCTGAAAAAGAAAAATAAAAAAGAAAAGCGAGCGCATGTCTATAGAATTGGGGAAATCGATTGACATTGCGTACACTTTTGGAAAGTTAAAGAAGCAGCATCAGTTTTCTGTTGGTTTTGCCCTAGAAACAGAAAATGAATTGAAAAATGCACAGGAAAAATTGAAAAAGAAAAATTTTGATTTAATCGTTTTGAATTCCCTTAAAGATGAAGGTGCAGGTTTTAAGCACAACACCAATAAAGTTATTTTAATCGATAAGCAAAATAAAGTTGAAAAATATCAGTTAAAAAGTAAGAAATTAGTAGCAAAAGATATTTTAGACAAAGTTGAAAAGTTAATATGAGCATCGGTAATAAATCTACACCCATTTTTCTTTTACTGCTTTTACTCCTCTTAAGCAACTATATTTCAGCTCAGGAACTAAACTGTCAGGTAAGAATACAGGTTCCAAAACTACAAACTGCTGATCCACAGATTTTTAAAACATTGGAAAGTGCCATTTTCGAATTTATGAATGGTAGAAAATGGACAGACGATGAGTTCAAGGAACACGAAAAAATTGACTGCTCCATAATTTTGAATATAACTAATGAAGTCTCCCAAAATGAATTTGGCGGCGAAATAATTATACAATCGCAACGCCCAATTTATAACAGTTCACTTAAAACTCCTCTTCTAAACTATAACGATAAAGACTTGTTTTTCGAATATAGTGAGCATGAAAATTTAGAGTATAATGACAATACTTTTTCTTCCAACCTTACTTCCATTTTAGCATACTATGCCTACATCATTATTGGACACGATTATGAATCATTCGATGAAGACGGTGGAAAACCATTTTTTCTAAAAGCAAAAAATGTGGTTGACAATATTCCTAGTAATTTATATTCAAGATATGGAGGATGGGCGCCTTTCGACGAGAATAAAAGTAGGTTTATGCTGGTAGACAACCTTTTGAATCCGAGGTATAAGGTGTATAACCAAATTTTTTATAATTACCATAGAAAAGGATTGGATAAAATGTATAGCGACGTAACTCAAAGTAGACAAACCATATCAGCAAGTTTAGCCTTGATGGAAAGTATCTACGAAGACAATCCCAATGCTATGATATTAAGAACTTTCTTCTGGGCAAAATCTAAAGAATTGATAAATATTTATTCGAAAGCACCATCCATGGAAAAAAGTATCATGATTGCCTTACTTTCAAAGATAGATCCGCTCAATTCTGAAGAATATGAACGAATTAAAAAACTTTAGCACTACTTATTTGTCTATTAATTATTGACTGTTTAGTTTTATTTTTTAATGCTCAGTCAATTATATATCCAGAATTATGTACTTATAGATCAAGTTGAACTTCGATTTAACAAAGGGTTCAATGTAATTACAGGTGAAACTGGTGCGGGAAAGTCTATCCTTTTAGGAGCACTTAACCTCATTTTAGGAAAAAGAGTCGATACCTCTGTGTTAATTAATACAAGTAAGAAATGTATTATTGAAGCCACTTTCAATATTAAAAATTATACTTTAGAGCAACTTTTTGAAGTTAACGATATCGACTTTGATGTAAATACCATTATAAGGAGAGAAATCACCTCAAGTGGAAAATCTAGGGCATTTGTCAATGATACGCCTGTCAATTTAAGCACGTTAAAAACAATTACGTCTCAATTAGTAGATATGCACCAACAACAGGAGACTTTTAATAAGCTCTTATCTGAGGCGTTTTTAATTAATCTTTTAGATAAAATGGCCGATAATTCTACTTTGTTATCTAACTACCATTTAGCATTCAAAGAATTAAAGGAAATCAATACTAAGATTATAAAAATAGAGGAAGAAATCAAAACAAACCAGCAAGCTACAGATTACAATCAATTTTTATTAGATGAATTTTCTAAACTAAACCTAAGTATTGAGGATGATAAAGATATTGAAGAACAGTTAAAATTATTAACTCATGCTGAAGATATAAAAGCCGGTATTCATCAAGCAATCAGCGTTATAGAAAATGGAGAATACGCGATTGAAAACCAACTTAGAGAAATCATTAGGTTAATCTCTCCCCTCTCTACTCTTAATGAAGGTATAAATACAAACTTAGTAAGAACGGAGTCTCTCTTGGTTGAATTACAAGACATTCAAAACGAATTGTCATCTATAAGTGACCAAACACATTTGGATAATGATCGTATCGCTTACTTACAAGAACGCTCTTCGCAGATTAACAGGTTATATCAAAAACATCAAGTCTCAACAGTTGAAGATCTCATATCTGTTCAAAATACATTAGAATCAAAATTTAAAACCAGCGATGAACTACAGGTGCAATTAGAAACCCTAAAAAGAAAACAAGAAACCATAAAAGAGAAATGTTATCAACTAGCCACTACGCTTTCCCAAAGAAGAACCAAAAACTTCACCTCAATAAAGGAGAAAGTCAATGAAACATTAAAAGTTATTGGAATGCCTTATGCCCAAATTAACATTTCAAAAGAAGAAAGAAATTCGTTAAATAATTTTGGAATAGACAATATAGAATTACTGTTCTCACCTAATAAAGGTGCTGCATTTTCCACCTTGCAGAAAGTAGGTTCGGGAGGAGAAAAGTCAAGGCTAATGCTCGCCTTTCAATCATTAATTGCTTCCTCAATGGTATTGCCTACTATGATTTTTGATGAAATTGATACTGGCATCTCTGGAGAGATTGCCCTGAAAGTTGGAGACTTACTAAAAAAAATGGCCGCTAGCCATCAAATTATTTCTATAAGTCATCTACCGCAAATTGCAGCAAAAGCAGACGAGCATTTCTTTGTTCATAAAAATCAAGAAAAAGAAAAGGCATCCACCTCTATTAAATTACTAAACAAAAAGGAAAGGCTCCAAGAAATAGCAACAATGCTTAGCGGAAAAAACCCTGGAAAAGCTGCAATAAAAAATGCGGAAGAATTAATTACCTATAATTGAAACAGCGATGAGATTACTCAATCAATATATTCTGATAATATTTACTTTAATGATTATTACCTCCTGTAGCACAGAAGATACGGCCTCTAATCCGGAATTAAGCAGAGAAAGAACCGTGTTTAAAACAGGTATCAGGTATGATAATGGTGAATATATTAGAGGCACTTTTCAACCTACCATTATTTCAACAAATTCTGGGAGCATTTTAATTTTTGCACAGGGGAGATTGGACAATAGTGAAGACAATACACATAAAACATTGATTTTTTCAAAATCAAATGATCTTGGAAAAACCTGGTCACCAACGACATTTCTTACCAAGCCGGCTTATTTTTGGGGAGTTTGTGCGTTTTCCTTTTTAGATGATGTTTCAGGGAAAGAGAAAATTGTTGTGATGATGGCGATGAGTAAACCTAAAATGTTTGAGCGGTATTCCAATGAAGAATTACTTAAAGATTTTAATATAAATAGTGAGCATTACGACAATGATGATGCTGGCATACTCTATCAGCTTACTTCTATTGACAATGGAAATACATGGACAAAAGAAGTGGTAAACGAAAACTTCCTGAACAATTTTGATAACAATGGAAACTACATAAGTTTTTTTAGCCCTGTTGGTCAGTGGAACGAAATCACTGAAGGGCCAAATAAAGGAAGGTTCTTAATTTGCGGCCCTGTCAAATCTGGCAAAGAACCAATCAAAGACCCAGATGACATTTACGATTATGAAGGTAGTAACTCAACCATTATTTATAGTGACAATAAAGGAAAGTCCTGGCAACTGGGAGGAATGACTCCATATGGAGGAAATGAATCCTCTGTGGTAAGCATCAATGCCGGCAAAGACTTATTGATGATAAGAAGAAGAAATGATGACAGCCAATATAAACGTATCGCCAACTATAGTTCTGATGGTGGGCAAACTTGGTCTGAAAATAAAGCCGTTCAAGACCTACCCTCTCCAAAGTGCTTAGGAGTTATGTTAGATGATGGGGATAAATTAATTTATTCTACTCCAAAAACGACCTTACGAACCAAAGGTCGGATATTTTGTAGCTATGATGATGGAAACACATGGGTAGGAAAAACAATACATCCAGATTTATTTTCTTACAGTGACATTGAACATATTAAAAATACAGATAAGTACATTGTAGCCTACTCACATGTTCACCATGGAGAATTCGGGTTGTGCGCGAGAACATTTGATGAAAGTTGGCTACCATAATTACCTATAATTGGCCTATATTTTAATGAGAAGATAAAATAGATATAAACAAATAGTAGGTTCGAATTAATGAAAAAGATATTAGGAATATCCGCATTCTATCATGATTCAGCTGCAGCGCTTATCATAAATGGAGAGATAATTGCCGCAGCTCAGGAGGAGCGTTTTACACGTGAAAAACATACTCCTGACTTTCCTGTTGAATCAATAAAATATTGCTTAAAAGAGGGAGGACTAGAGATAGATGAATTAGATGCTATTGTTTTTTATGACAAACCTTTACTAAAATTTGAAAGGCTTCTACAAACCTATTATACCTTTGCTCCTAAAGGAATTAGGTCGTTTTTAAAAGCCATGCCTATATGGATAAAAGAAAAGATTTTTTTAAGAAGACTTATCAATGGTGGTTTAAAAAAAGTTGGAAAATATGATAAAAATAAAACGCCCATCTTGTTTCCAGAACACCACTTATCTCATGCCGCAAGTGCATTTTTCCCCTCTCCTTTTGAAAGCGCAGCTATCTTAACAATTGATGGGGTTGGAGAATGGTGTACCGCATCTATCTGTTTGGGAAAGAAAGAACAAATTTCAATATTGAAAGAAATGAAATTCCCTAATTCGGTGGGTTTACTTTATAGTGCATTTACATATTTTCTCGGTTTTAAAGTAAACTCAGGCGAATACAAATTAATGGGACTTGCGCCTTATGGTAATCCAGAAGCCGAAGGAACCTCGAAATTTGTAACAATTATTAAAAACAACTTAGTAGACATCAAGGACGATGGTTCCATTTTGCTTAAGCAATCATACTTTAATTATGCCACCGGCCTTACGATGGTAAAGGATAAAAAATGGGAAAAACTTTTTGGTTTTAAACGCAGGCAACCTGAATCCGAATTAAAACAAGAACATTGTGATCTTGCATTGGCGATTCAACAGGTTACCGAAGAAATTGTTCTTAAAATGGCTGTGGAAGCCAAACGAATTACAAACTCAGATTACTTATGCTTATCGGGTGGTGTTGCTCTTAATTGCGTTGCAAATGGAAAACTACTTAAGAAAAATATATTTAAAGATATTTATATACCCCCTGCCGCTGGTGATGCAGGAGGGGCTTTAGGAGCTGCCCTTACTATAAATCATATGTACTTTAAAGAAGAACGAAAAATCAATTATGATTTTGACTTATTCAAAGGTTCATATCTAGGTCCAGAATTTTCAAATGGAGAAATCCAGATAATGAATAAAAGAATGAAAGCTGTTTCTAAGCATCATCAAGAATTTTCTACATTATCTGAATTTATTGCTTCAAAATTATCCGAAGGAAGTATTATTGGATGGTTTCAAGGAAGAATGGAGTTTGGGCCCAGAGCACTGGGAAACAGAAGTATTCTTGGCGATCCACGCATTCCGGAGATGCAAAAAAAAATGAACTTAAAAATCAAATATCGGGAAGGGTTCAGACCCTTTGCACCTTCAGTGCTTTCTGAAAAATGTGCTGAATATTTTGATATTGAAGCAAAATCCCCCTATATGCTAATGGTTGCTCCTGTAAAAGAAAAAAGAAGAAAAAAATTGCCTGATAATTATCATAGCTTATCACTTTGGGAAAAACTATACTTTGAACGTAGTGATATACAGTCAATTACTCATTCGGACTTTTCTGCTCGAATTCAAACCGTACATAAAGAGACAAATCCAAGGTACTGGGAATTGATTAATACTTTTTATGAGCAAACCGATTGTGGTTTAATTATTAATACAAGTTTTAACGTACGTGGTGAACCGATTGTGTGTACTCCATATGATGCTTACCGTTGTTTCATGAGTACTGAAATGGATTATTTAGTAATTAATGACTTTGTATATTGTAAAACGGAACAACCCGATTGGAAAAATAAAGAAAAATGGATGGTAAAATTCAAAATGGATTAATAAAAAACAATGAACTCAAAATGATTGAAAAGCCAGTCGTTATATAGCTGTTTAATTAGCTATATAAAAGTTAAAACCAAACATTACTAAGATTGATTCTCTACTACAAAATTTCCCCAATCTGCAATTGATTTAATTAGAGGAACCAATGTTCTCCCAAATTTAGTTAAGGAATATTCAACTTTTAATGGAGGCTTTGAAGTATAGACCTTTCGTTTGATTAACCCATCATTTTCCATTGTTTTCAATTGTAAACTCAAAGTACGTTCTGTTACGGTAGGCATTTTCTTTTTTAATTCATTGTATCGTAAAGATTCTTCAATCAAATAATATAGAATAACTGTTTTCCATTTACCACCAATAATACCCATGGTTAAACTCGTACAACAAGGATATTCCTTTCCATTAAACTTATACATAATCTCAAAAAATTATACTATACTTTTTGACCGTTATTGCAAAGATAAGCAACTATAGTTATGTTTGCTACTATAAAATCTATAGTAAAAATATATAATGAATACACCAAATATTTTAAAAGAAGATATTATTAATGCATTTCAATTCAGACATGCAACAAAGGAGTTTGATGCAACAAAAAAAGTATCTGATGAAGATATAAACTTCATTTTACAAACTGCAAATTTATCTCCAAGTTCATTTGGATTTGAGCCTTGGCATTTTGTTGTAGTTCAAGATAAAGAACTACGTGAGTTACTAAAACCTGTTGCTTGGGGTGCCCCACTAAAATTAGATACGGCAAGTCATTTTATTTTAGGTTTAACCATGAAGGCGCCAATGACTAAATGGGATTCAGATTATATCACGCATATGATGAAGGATATAAAACAGTTTCCAGCGGATGTAGTAGAAACATATTCTAAATTTTATAGAGAATTTCAAGAACGAGATTTTGATTTAGATACGGATAAAAAACTTTTTGATTGGGCAGCAAAACAATGTTACATTGCTTTAGGAAATATGATAACAGCAGCAGCTCTAACTGGAATTGATAGTTGTCCTATAGAAGGATTCCATCAAGAAAAGGCTGAGAAATTATTGGAAGAAAAATTTAATATTGATACTGAAAAATATGGATTATCATATATGGTAGCCTTTTGGTTATAGAAAAGGAGCTCCTCCTTTTCCAAAATCAAGAAGAAATATTGATCAGATTGTAACCTGGAAATAAGGCATAAAGCAAATTAAACTTTGTAGCTAATAGACTCTAGATCCCAAAGCATTTTGTTTTGGGATTTTTTTGTTATTTAGCTTAAAATAAAATGACAGAATTAGAGCTAATAATTAACCTTCATAAAAATTCAGAAAGACAAGGTCCAGGAAGTCAAAATGAAACGCTGAAGGCCCTTAATTTAATGAATTTATCAAGCGACCGAAAATTAAAAATAGCAGACATTGGATGCGGTTCCGGGGGACAAACAATTACACTCGCACAGCATATAAACGGACAAATAACAGCAATTGACTTATTTCCTGAATTTTTGGATGAATTAAACAAAAAATCTCAAAAATTAGGATTAACAAAAAAAATTACAACCCTTCAAAAATCAATGGAAGACTTAACATTCAACGATGAAGCACTCGATATTATTTGGGCAGAGGGCTCCATTTACAATATTGGATTTGAGAGAGGAATCAAGAAATGGAAAGACTATTTGAAAGTAGGTGGCTACCTGGCAGTAAGTGAAATTACCTGGATCACTAATACAAGGCCCAAAGAAATTGAAACATTTTGGACAACTGAATATCCAGAAATTGATACTGCTTCAAACAAAATCAGGATTTTAGAAAATAATGGATACTCGCTAATTGGCTATTTCTATTTAACTCAGAATAGTTGGATCGAGAACTATTACAAACCAATGCAAGAACGATTTGAGGTATTCTTAAAACGAAACGACAATACGGAACTTGCAAAAAAAATTGTTGAAGAAAATAAGACCGAAATCAATTTGTACATGAAATTTAAGGACTATTATAGCTATGGATTTTACATAGCTCAAAAAAGTAAATAAAAAAGACAGGATGCAACAATGTACAATATAAATTCAGTATACTCACTGCTTTTCGTCAAACACTGGGTATCTATCCTATAATCTATCTAAGTTTAAATGACTATCCAAGAAATATTAAATAAAACGGAGCATAGACCTTGGAAAATTCCAAATGAAAACTGGAAGTTTTACCAGGAATGGAATGATGCAATATTCTTGCATTGGCAAGTTGATCTAACAAAACTAAGAGAACTTGTTCCCAAAGAATTAGAGATTGATCTTTTCAATGGAAATCCTTGGGTATCTATGGTAGCATTTACCATGGAGAAGGTTAGACCAAAGAACCTACCAGCGTTCTCTCCTATTTCCAACTTTGACGAAATTAATATTAGGACATATGTTAAATCAAATAATAAGGCTGGAGTTTATTTTTTGAGTATTGAGGCCGGATCAAATTTATCCTGCAAAATTGCTAAAGCCATTTCAGAACTTCCTTATCGTTATTCAAAAGTTAATCGAAATGAAGGATTGTTTGAATCTTCTAATCCAAAATTTGGTGACAGACTAACACTTGAATATCAAATTGGAAATACAAAGAACAATAAAACTGAACTTGATAAATGGTTAACAGAAAGATATGCTCTATTTCAAGATACGAGTCAATCAATTAATGAATTCGAAATTCATCATTTAGAGTGGCCAATAGATGAAATTAAATTAAAAGATATTAAATCTTTATTATCCAAGATTTTGAAAAACCTAATAACTAATAACCCCCAATTATCACATTATTCTAAAGGCGTAAAAGTAATTGCATGGGGAAAGAATAAGACCTACAAAATAAAACTACCCTCAGGTAATGAAAATAACAGCTAAAAAAGTGCTATAAAATTGTCTCTTAAGGACAATGTATATTCCCCCCCCTTTAATCAATTCTCAAAATAATATGGGTAAACATCTCCCTCAGGTGCATGGCAACCTCCTGCCAGTTCCTCACTAAATTCAACCAATTGTTGTACCCAAGTAATTACTGGATCTTTAATTCTTCTAAATCATCTCTGATAAATCTTCATCATTATTCGCCGCTTCTTCCATCCAATCAGCAAATAAATTAATCCTTCCTGTTCCATTTCCAAGCCCGGGCACTCTCGTAGATAACCTTTCCACATTATCTCCCAAGGCCCAGTAATCTTCATAATCCCATACTCCATCTTCTCCAGGCCCCATTGGCAATAGGCTTTCAAAATCAGACCATGCTTCAATAAATGTAATCTCGCCCTGATCATTGAATACAAACTCTTCATAAATAGGACATTGCTCTCCACTATAGTTGAAAATCACATGGCATCTACAAAAAGGTTGTTCTTCAAAAAACCGACAATCAATTGTATCATAGCTTGTTGGATTTAACTTCAAAAGAATATCTGATATAATCATAAAATCCCTTTTAAATCCAGTTAATAATAACCATGGGGGCCACTCCCACCTTACAACTAAATCTGAATAATTTGGAACTACATTTATCGGCACAGAAGATTCCATTGTAAGAAAGTATTTAACTCCTTGATCTATGTAATACTCGGGAGAAAACTTTGGTGTAAGACAAGTCGCTAATGCCGATTCTTGTCCGCAGTTTTGCTCTAAAGTATAGGGTAGATCCACATCCTCAACTCCAGATTCATCTTTAGAGCAACTCACTAATAAAAGAACAAAATAAAAGTGCAAAAAATACTTTAGCATCTAACTTATTTAGGTGAAATAATCACATGTAGTTCTACATGCTCATCACAACTTATTTTAACCAATTGTTTAACCTCGTCTCTTTCCATATTCCAATTATCAGTTCCATCAATAGTTAAGTCCCAACCATTTGGATAATGTCGATCTGGAACAAAAATTTCGGTTGGTGCATTGATATCAGCATTATTGTTATAAGTTAACTCGAAAATTTTACTTTCGGGATCAAAAACTAAAATTGATCGGTACTCCTGCAATGGCTCTGGCATATGTTCTAACAAGATGGTTCATAATAGGACTTTCGATCCTATCTAAGCCATTCCATGGTCCCCAACCACCCGGATCACTGGACCAATAAGCCCAATGCCAAAGATTTCTATCATACATTATTAAAGCGTCAGTCAGAAAGTCATCAAAACCTTCCATGTTGGGACTAACACCAAACTCACCAACCACTAATGGTATATCTCCATGCTTTTCTACGTCTATCTTTCGTTCCCTTTCCCAGTCTCTCAAATTGGTTTTAGAAGCACTTGTGTAGCCAATTCCCTCATGAACATCAAGCGGATAACAATGTGGAGCGTAAACCAAATTACTTGTATTAGAAGTAATATTAGATATTTTTTTCAACTGAGAAGGCAACCCAAATGTTACTGGAGCAGGCACTGGTTCGAAAAAAATGTATTTAAAGGGATCTACTTCTCTTATAGCAGGAATTAACCTACTATAAAAAGCAGACAGTTGCTTTCTTTCAAAATCTCCAGTAATAAAAGCTTTTATTAAATCTCCTCCCCAAGGTTCATTCATTAAATCATAGCCAATTACATACTCATTATCCTTAAATCTATTTACCACCTTCTGCCACATGGCTATATAGTGGTCCTGCAAAAATTTATTCCCTTCACTATATGACCAAAAATTCGTCCATGCAGCAATAACCGCGGGATTAATGTTTTGCAACCACCAAGGGCCTTCAATATCTACATCAAGAGGGTGTCCATTCGTCTTAATTGCCCACTCTGGAGCCCCATCACCCCCAAAGACTATCGAATATAAATCTTGATGCATATCTAACATAACATACATCCCTCGAGAAGTGTACCAATTAACACGCTCTTCAACCTTATCTAGATACGCTTCATTGTACTCCCCTTTTTCTGGTTCAACACCATCCCAAAAAATCAAGTATCTAACAAAGTTAAATCCTAAATTTGTTGCTTCATTCTCAACATCCGATTCTACTATCCAGGGTTGCCTTTCTGGCTCGCTTTTGGCACTACTTGAAGTATTCAATCCGTGCAAAACTAGCACCCTGCCATATTGGTCTACGATACTATTTCCCGTACCCAGACTCAATTCCTCTTCTTTACAAGAAAAAATTAGTAAAACAACTAAAAGACAAATTGTTATCGATGCAATATTTTTCATAAATTGTTATTCTCTCTAAAATTAAGAATAATGAATGAATCCAATAGTATAGAATTATTAAAATACCCAATAGGACAATTCAAAAAACCGTCAAAAATAACTGATGAAGACATCAAAAAATGGATTAATGACATTGAAGTATTTCCCTTCGAACTAAGATCTACCATTCAAGAATTAGATGCTCAAGAATTAAGCAATAGTTACAGAGTTGGTGGATGGAATATAGCACAAATAGTACATCATTGTGCAGATAGTCATATAAATAGTTTTGTTAGATTTAAATTGGCCTTAACTGAAAATGCTCCAACAATAAAACCATATATGGAAGACCATTGGGCTAAACTTCCTGATTATCAGATTAGTCAAACAAATGCCTCCCTCATTTTAATTGAAGGATTACATAAAAGATGGTGTTCTCTATTACGGAGTTTAACATCAGAAGACTTAATGAAAACCTTTTTCCATCCAGAGCACCAAAAATATTTCCAACTTGATGAAAACATTGGTATTTATGCATGGCATTGCAAGCATCATCTCGAGCATATAAAACTGGCTTTAAAATCATAACTTAGATAATAGTGCTTAAACTAAACCATTTGTCCATTAAATATGTTAATCAAATATGTCAATAGGATTTAGGTTTTCAAATTATATAGTTGAAAAAGAAAGTGGAGAGATTACATTTGAAAAGCTTTTAAACCTTTTTAAAGAGTTACTGACATATACGGCTGGCAACGTTACTGAAGCACTAAATTGGTTAACAGAACTAGATAAAGAACATCAATTAACGAACAACAATTACGGTATTGGAGATTTTATTGAAGAGCTTACAGAAAAAGGTTTTTTAAGAAAAGACAGTCCAAGTTCTCAAGAATTTCTGATGACTTCAAAAATGGAACAGACCATTAGGCAAAAAGCCTTGGAAGAAATATTCGGAAAACTGAAGAAAACTAATCAGGGAAATCATAGAACATTAAATAATGGTCTTGGAGATGAAAAGACCGCAAATAAAAGACCCTACCAATTTGGTGACAAACTAGAGCAAATTTCAATCACCGATAGCATTAAAAATGCGCAAATAAATAATGGAATTGGCGGATTCATTATGACAGAAAAAGACTTGGAAATTGTTGAACAAGAATCCAAATCGCAAACCTCTACAGTTGTAATGATAGACATCTCACATTCTATGATTTTATATGGCGAAGACAGAATAACTCCTGCAAAAAAGGTAGCCATGGCCCTTTCTGAATTGATTCTAAAAAAATATCCTAAGGATACTTTAGATATTATTGTTTTTGGAAACGACGCTTGGCAAATACAAATTAAAGATTTACCTTATCTAAAAGTTGGCCCTTATCACACCAATACAGTTGCCGGACTGGAGTTATCAATGGATATTTTACGAAGAAGAAAAAATCCAAACAAACACATTTTCATGATTACGGATGGTAAACCTACTTGTATAAAAGAACATGGTCATTACTACAAAAACAGCTTTGGACTGGACAAAAAAATACTAAATAAAACTTTTAACCTAGGTCGAGCATGCAAAAAACTGGGCATAAAAGTCACCACTTTCATGATCGCGCAAGATCCATATCTTCAGCAATTCGTACATCAGTTTACAGAGGTCTGCAAAGGTAAGGCCTTCTACACCAGTTTGCAGGGTTTGGGAACCTATTTATTTGAAGATTTTGAACGAAATAAAAAGAAAAGATTCTAACATTAATTATTAAGATCTATACATTTATAACAAATGGGAAAAGAACTACTTTCAATAAAAACATTTGGTGCGTTAAAAAAATCAGGCTACAAAAGCAAAAGTGTCAAAGAAGAACTAAGGCAAAACCTTATAAAAAAATTAAAAAACAACACACACACTTTTGAAAAAATTATTGGTTACGAAAACACCGTAATTCCAGAATTTGAACGCGCCATACTTTCAAGACATAACATTATATTACTTGGATTAAGAGGTCAAGCAAAAACACGAATGGCCAGGCAACTGACAAGTCTACTAGATGAATATATTCCAGTAATAGAAGGTTCTGAAATCAATGATGACCCATTCAACCCGCTATCGATTTATGCGCGAAATTTACTCGAAGAGAAAGGAGATAAAACGCCCATTAAATGGATGCATAAAGAAGATCGCTACGGAGAAAAATTAGCCACTCCTGATGTATCTGTTGCAGACTTGATAGGAGATATCGATCCAATAAAAGCCGCTACTCAACAACTCGCCTATTCTGATGAGAGGGTGCTTCATTTTGGAATAATACCAAGATCACACAGGGGTATTTTTGTTATCAACGAATTGCCTGATTTACAACCAAGAATTCAAGTAGGGCTTTTTAATATTTTACAAGAAGGAGATATCCAAATCAGAGGTTTTAAATTGCGTTTACCACTGGATATCCAATTCGTATTTACAGCTAATCCGGAAGATTATACGAACAGAGGTTCTATTGTTACGCCATTAAAAGACAGAATTGAAAGCCAAATTTTAACCCATTACCCGAAAACCATTACCTTATCTAAAACTATAACGCAGCAAGAAGCCAAAATCTTGAAGGCACAAGAAAAGCGCGTCAATATTATTGAAACGGCTAAAGATCTTATAGAAGAGATCGCTTTTGAGGCAAGAAAAAGTGAATACGTAGATTCAAAAAGTGGGGTTTCTGCTCGTTTAACTATCTCAGCGTATGAATCCATTATAAGTACCGCCGAACGAAGAGCAATAATGAATAATGATGACCAAACATTTGTTAGAGTATCAGATTTTATAGGAATTATACCGGCTATAACCGGTAAAATCGAATTGGTTTATGAAGGAGAACAGGAAGGACCACTAGTAGTTGCCCAAAGTTTATTGGAGAAAGCGATCAGGAAAAATTTTCTTAACTACTTCCCAGATCCTAAAGTCATTAAAAAAGAAAAACAGAAGAATATTTATGCACCTATTATTCAATGGTTTGAAGCAGGAAATAAAATAGATCTATTATATAAGCTTGATGAAAAATCGTACAAGACCACCTTAGACAAGGTGCCGCAATTGAATACGATTGTAAAAAGCTTTGTTTCAGGAATTACTAAAGACGAACAATATTTTTTCATGGAGTTTTGTTTACATGGTATGGCTGCACATTCATTAATAAGTAAGTCTGTCATTGACAATGTAATTCAGTTTGAAGATCTAATGGGCAGCATGATCAACATGAATGATCCAGAAATAGACGATCTTTTTTCTAGTTAGATAAATAGTCTTTTTGAGAAGATACCTTTTAATGCTCTAATAGTTGAAAACTATTTAATGTAGTATTTCCATGGGTGTAAGCATAAGAATAAGTTTTTAATCTCTTATTTAAATTCTTTTAATAATGCTTCCGAAGATTTCTTATAAAACCCATCTTCTTGTACCAGTTTTTCCAAAATAATTTTTGCCGCATTCTTTTCATTATTCTTTAAATAAGCTAAAGCCAAATACCATTCAATATCATGCTTATATTTAGCATCAACATTTTCGATCCTACTTAATAAATTAATTGCTTTTTGCTGATTGCCAATGCTCAAATAGGAGATCCCTAAAAAAAGTGCGTGTTTAGAATTGTTAGGATACTGATTAAGCAATTTCTTATAACGACCAACAGCTTCCTTATAGTCTCCTCTCTCATAGGCCATTTTTGCTTCATTTTCAGTAACTCCTAAATTCGGCGAATCATCGCTTCTAGTAGTCAAATCAACATGAGTAATTGGCTGAAAGTATGTTTCAAAAATTTGTTCTCCATTATTTTTCGAAACAAGAAGATTAAGAGATATTATGGATACAAGTAAAACAATAGAAGCAGCAATTGCTATTTTCCTAAATTGAAGTAGTACCACTCCTCTCCTTTTTCGATGATGTTTTTCTTTAGCTTCTATTACTTTTTTATCAATCGCTTGATCTAGTTCATTCATTATTTGATCGAAGTCGTCAGGTTTAATTTCAGAAGATTTAAAACCTTCAAAAGCTTCCTTTTCAAAAGAATTATCTGATTCCTCTTGAGTGAATCCTTCCTCTAAAAGTTTTTTAAAATCTGTTCTACTTTTCCGATCTTTCTTACTCATCACTATACAACTTATTCATTAATGCAATTTTGACATTACGCTTACCATTCTGAACATAACTTTTTACCTGTTTTAAATCATATCCTGTAGTCATTGCAATTTCTGCGTAAGTCATCTTTTTAAAAAAGAATAGCTCTATACACCTTCTCTGCTCTTCTTTTAGCGTATGAACTGCCTTTCGTACCGCCTCTTCCTTTTCTTCCAATTCAATAGAATCATCGTCTACAGTATAAAGAGCATATCGTATATCATTTTCCATAAAAAAATCTCCTTTTGTTTCCTTTTTTTCATCCAATGAGACCACTCTATGTTTGGCTAACGCCTTTTGGCTTGCCATAAAATGATTTTTAGAAACTTTATACAACCACGCTTTGAAATTTATAACGTTGTGATCTTTAAGTTTTATCAAAATAGTTTCGAAAATTTCGCTAACACCCTCTTTCGCATTTTCTTTATCTTTTGTGAACTTCAACCCTAATCCTAAAACAAGATGTGCATAACGCTTATATAAAATGCCAATAGCTTCCACAGCATTATCCTTCTTATATTTAAGAATTAGCTCTTCATCGGTCATTATGGATAAATTGGCAAGCAATTTTAATTGTCTAAGCGATTAGTTTTTGAAACAGGTCATTTAAAACTCCAGAGTCTATAACATGTCCTCCTTCATAAAAGTAAAACTTAAAATCTAAGTTTGTTTTCTTAAGTGCTTCTTTCATCTTAGAAACAGAATTTTCATTTATAAATGGGTCTCCATTCCCCAATGAAAAAATTAATGGCTGTCTCAACTTAAAGTCATTGCTTTCTAACAACTCTTTTGCCATATTTCCACCCCACATGATCAAATGATCAACCGATAGCTTTGTATGATTGGCCCATCTGGAAGCGGTGGCACAACCCTGTGAAAACCCTAAGACTACAAGCTTTTGTTTTTTAGAGTCGCTGATATCAAAGTGCTGACAAACCTGATCGATGTAAGCAAGATAATCTTCTATCTCATTTTCCCTATCAACCTTTGTCATCCAGGAAGCACCAACCCTACCAGACATGCCATCACTATAAAATCTTGAAAGTCCTTCAGGAGCAATAACAAAGTGCTTTGCCTGATTTGAAAATTCCATTTTTTTAATAAAGTACTCCGCCAATTGAGCATATCCATGAAAGGCCAACCAGATGAACTCCGTTTGCTCATTCAAGGTCCCTAAAGTAAAAACTCTGGCAGTTTTTGAAATTTTTAAATGATGCTCAGGCATAATGAATTACATAAAATCTATATCCGTTCCCCATCTATATTCCATCAATAACCCCAACCCTTCCTCTGCTTTCATCTCCTCAAACAACACTTTATATATCACCGTAATAATAGGCAATCTAATTCCTAAAGAATCTCCCATTTTTTTACAAATACTTACGGTCTTTATCCCTTCAGCGACCTCTTCAGAAGTATCCAAAATATCTTTTAATGACTCTCCTTTTGCTAGTCTATATCCAACAGTGTAGTTCCGACTTAATGGACTTGTACAAGTAGCAATCAGGTCTCCAATTCCTGCTAATCCCAAGAAAGATTCTTTTGTTGCGCCAAGTGCATCTCCAAGTCTAATTATTTCACTAAGTCCTCTTGAAATAAGAAAAGACAACGCATTTTGCCCGAAACCAAGTCCTGACAACCCCCCGGCTGCTATGGCCATCGTATTTTTAAGCACGCCGCTCAACTCAACACTTAAAATATCATGGCTACCATATACCTGAAACCTTTTACTTCTAATTGCAAATTGTCCTTCTTTTATTACCTCGTCAAATCTACTGGCAATAACCGTTGCCGCTGGCTGATGATTAGCAATTTCTCCCGAAAGATTAGGACCAGAAAGGCAACCTATTCTTAATACGTTACTCTCCTGCAAAATCACCTCGCTCATAGTAAAGATATCTTTCGGTTTAATCTTTAAAGATGTATCAAGCAGCTCTTCATCCGTAAAGCGAACATCAAAACCTTTAGTACAATGGATTAAAATATGATCAGGTCTTAAATATGGCGAGAATGCTTTCATCATTTCGCGAAAATTAGCACTGGGAACACTAGGAAATATTAGCGAACACTCTGCACAAATTTGTTCTATATCAGTGGTTGGAATAACGGCACTATGTACTTTCTGTTTTTTATTTTTACCCTTTTCATTGATTTTTCTCAATACGCCCTCTCTTCTTGCATAGAGGTATACTTTATCATTATTCTCTGCCAAAAGGTTGGCGATAACCGTCCCAAAGCTTCCTGCCCCTATAACGCCAACGGGATTTCTACTTGATGTATTTTGAGAGGCCATATCCTTCTAATCTATTTCTGTAAAAATACAATAACTTCATATCCTCGCTAGTAATTTCACCATATTCCGTTCGTTTTAATGGATCATCTCCATGATAGATGCCTAGGTTTTTAATGCCTTCATGCACAATATCTTCTATGTTTTTTGAAAGGTGTGGTGCCAACTTTAATCGCCCTTCACTTTTAAGTTTAAAGAGCTCTTCTTTAATGCAAGCAGCTTGAATTACAAAATCATCGTATGGTATTTCGCGTTCCTCTTCCGGAGTATTTAAAAGCGTATACAAGTCTGCCCTGCTAAATCTTTTCTTGAGCATTTCAAAAGCTGTAAAAGCTACTAAATGAGAGTTGTAAACCGTATTTGCGGTAAAAAATCTCTTTCGAACCTCTTGACCCAATAAACGCGTATATTCTCGTTCCCGTTGCTTATCCGGTTTTATCTCTCCCCGTGTCTGAAAATATGCTCGTAAATCAATAGGGTTACCGTGCATATCAAAACTATCACCATTTTCATCTACGAAATTTCCAAAAATATCAATAGGGTCACTTAATGACAAAGTAATATCTGAGCTTGCATTAAACGTTTGATAAAAGAACTTAGAAAGCTTTTTATAACTGGTAAACTCATCATCAATGGTTATATATAACTCCTTACCCGTTCTTTTTAGATGCTCTTCGATTAAAGTTTTTGCTTCCAATACAAAATGGTAACTCATCGTCATCGGAAGAATAAATATCTTTCTATAGTTTCCATTTTCAGCCTCTTCAACATGTCTTCTTTGCGTATCTATAACGGTGCCTAACAAACCAAGCTTAAGCTTTGTTTCGAGCCCTCCCGACCTTGACCGTGTCCCTCCCGGGAAAAACAAAGTGTTAGAACCATGGTAAATATTTGTTCTTGAAAAAGCTTTTAGCGTTTCCAAGTAAAATTGATTTTTCTTCCTTCTATCTAATTTATACCCTCCCAACTGGTTCATAAAAAAGCCAAAAAACTGAGAGTTGTATAGGTTCAATCCCGCTCCATATTGAAATGCCGGTAAACCGATGGTATCCATTCCATATCCAATCAAAATAGAATCTAAATTGCTAAAATGTGTTGGTAAGAGAATTAATGTTCCCTTAGTAGCAAGACTTCTAATTTTATCAATTGGACCTGTTACGTTTAACTTATCTTCCAGAAGTCCGCGTGGTCTGAAAACATTTTTAATCTTTCCGGTAGAAGCATTGAATAGTCTGGCAAAAAAATGTGTTAGAATTGTTCGCGCAAAACTGTACATTCTCGGACTAAAGCTCCCTTGAATTTCATTCGCATACCTCGAAACAATTCTTTTTAGGATTTTCTGTTCCACGTTAGCGATCTCCTCCTTTTCCAGATCACTTTGATCCAATTCAACCAATTCTTTTTTGATTTTAGACCAAAATCCGTACTCATCAGGAGGATCAACATCCCATGGTTCCTTTTTGATACGTACTTTTTCTAAATATAATGTTCTGGCAATTTCCTCTCTTAAAGCGCCCACCCTTTGATTAAGGTCATTAATATTCTGCAAGCTTTCATCCACTACCTGCTCGATAATTTCCTTTTTAATCTTACTAATTTTGTTCATCGGCCATTCTTCGACCGGCAAAACTGGCTCGCGCATATTAATTGTTTACTCTTATATAAATGTAAAAAAGAATTTGTACAATTGAGCCTTAAAGTTTAATAATGGGTACCAAATTATCTTTCCCAGAAAAAGGGGCAAATCAAACAGCTATAAAAAAAAGGATAGAAGAGCTTAAATCTTCAGATGTTGATTGGAAAAATGGCAAGGCCTTTAGTTATGTCTATTATGGAGGAGATAAGATTGCCGATGTTGCGAAAGAATGCTATTTATCTTTTTTTTCTGAAAATGCCTTAAATCCTTCTGCTTTTCCAAGTCTTAGGAAAATGGAAGGTGAAGTGGTTCAAATGTGCGCAGATTTATTCAATGGAGATGAAGAAACCGCAGGTACAATGACTACAGGTGGAACTGAAAGTATATTAATGGCCGTTAAAACTGCT
The DNA here is from genome assembly GCA_965216955.1 of Chitinophagales bacterium. Classification (GTDB taxonomy): domain Bacteria; phylum Bacteroidota; class Bacteroidia; order Chitinophagales; family JADIYW01; genus CBDCGV01. The sequence continues at coordinate 276,736 of CBDCGV010000002.1, forward strand.
AGAAAGTGGGCAGAGACAAATAAATCAATAGAGGGTATTCCAGAAATCATTTTACCATCAACCGCGCATCCTGCATTTCATAAAGCCTGTTATTACTTTGGATTAAAACCTATCACCATACAAGTAAAAGATGATTTTACGGCTGATGTCGCTGCCATGTCGAAGGCTATCAATAAAAATACCATATTACTCGTGGGGTCTGCTCCTTCCTACCCTCAAGGCGTACAGGATGATATACCAGCACTCGGAGCACTCGCAGAAAAAAAAGGTCTATTGCTTCATGTAGATGCCTGTATTGGGGGATTTATGCTCCCCTTTATTGAGGCGTTGGGAGAGCAACCCATTTTACCATTTGATTTTAGAGTTTCAGGAGTAACCTCTATCTCTGCAGATATTCATAAATATGGATTTGCAGCGAAGGGAGCCTCTGTTGTTTTATACAAGAATGATGATTTAAGAAAAAAGCAATTTTATGTTTATACCGATTGGACAGGCGGCATTTATGGGTCTCCTTCTATGACCGGAACCCGATCAGGTGGTGCTATCGCCGCTGCATGGGGTGTATTGAATTTTGTTGGAAAAGAGGGATATATACAAATCGCTAAAGAGACGATGGATGTAACCAACAAAATAAAAGCGACTATCCGTGAAATAGAGGAAATAGAAATACTTGGAAATCCCTGTATGACCTTAATAGCCATACACGCTGACAAATTAGACATTTATGATGTAGGTGATGAACTCAATGTAAAAGGCTGGTTTATTGACAAGCAACAAGATCCTCCAAGTTTACACTTATCCATTAATAGGGTGCACACAGGTAGTGTTGATTTATTTATTAAAGATTTAAAAGAGGCAGTAAAAAAAGCCAGTCAATTTTCAATGCCAAAATTTTCTAAAAACCTACAATTATATGGCGCTAAAGGACTTAAAAAACTGCTTAGTAAACAACAGTTTGATAAATTGAGCAAGTGGATTTCTGATAATTCAGAAGTTGGCGGTAAGCGCCAAGCAGCAATGTATGGCATGATGGGCAGCCTAAAACAAGATGGAAAGCTCGATGATGTAATCCTAGACTTTATCAGCAAGCTCAATAGCCTTGATGATTAATCTATCTGGCCGGTCTGTACACTTTTAGTTACAAACTAAAACATGCCCAAACAGTAAAGTAAATTGTCCGTATGTTTTAGCTACGGATACAATATGTAGTCTAGTTTGTGACTACACCATCAATAAATCTAAAAACCTCACCTTACAATTTTCAAACAGCCTCATATTGTTCTAAGATACTATGCACCTTCGTTATTTCTTCATCAATGTACGATTGTGCAAAATGTACATATCTATAAAAAGATCTACTTCCATCAGTATGTCCACTAACGTTGCGTACAAGATGTTCTGGCATACCTAAAATAAGCATGGTGGTAATAGCCGTTCGACGCATCATATGCGAACTCATTAAATCACAAAATCGCTTTTCTATCTCCCCACCCCTTTTCTTTACCTCTCCTAAAATTTCTCGTGTCTGAGTAATTGGTTCTACCCACCCTGCCAGCTCACCTATCTTTTTTAGGTTTTTATTAAAATTAAAAAGCGTTATGGGTTTAAATAGTGGCGTGCGCATACTGCGACTTTTATACTTCATATATATTTTTACCGCATAGTCGGGCAGGCGAACGGATGAATACGCTTTGGTCTTTTTAGATTTCACTTTCACATACCAGTTTCCCTCTGCAAATTCAAACTGCTTATTGGTCAACAAAAAGATATCAGAAAACCTTAAGCCTGTTGTACAACCAAAAACAAAGATATCCTTTATACGACGTTGTCCAGGTGTAAGACGCTTGTAAAAACACTCATCATGAATTAAAAATTTGAGCTGATCGGGATTAAGGACTATAATGGGAATTTCTTCTTTACGAACATAAAACAGTCTTTGAAAATCGCCAGTAGGGAAATCTTTCTCATTTTTAAGGTAATTGAAAAATGTCCTCACATGCTTTACGTTAAGCCCCACATAATTATCATGACACCCTTTTTTGTATAAATAATTAGTATACTTCTGATAAAACTTCTTCCAATAACTTTTTTCTGATTTATATTCTCTGGTATTCAGCTTGGAAGCGTCTGCAATACGCAAATCAAAATTTGCTATTGTAGAAAACTGTTGCAAATTCCTATATGCCTGCTTATAATTTTCGATGGTAGGCGTTTTTATTCTCTCACCATTTTTTTTACGTCGCTTTCCCTTTTCACTTTCTCGAATAAAGCGCTCAAATAGCGGTAAAACTGGTGTTGTTTTTTTCATAAAAAAAAGGTCGATTTCTACTAAAGTATGCAATTTTTTCAAAAAAAATAATTAGGGAATGTACTATATTTATTGAAGTTCTTTGATAATAGATTACCCTCCTAACGGAACTGCCGCTTATAAATGGACAGCAAGTAGTGCTACGGCGTCTATTCTCATTAGGTTGTACGGTGATGTTAATTTTGATAAAGAGGCTGTAATTGACAACTTTAAAGTGATTTATGAGGCCACTACGCAATTGGCATTTTTTAATCCCGATGGTGAAAAGTATAGGTTCGGCTTCCAAGGACAAGAGATAGATAGCGAGGTTAAGGGTGATGGGAACTCAATAGCATTTACCCATCGAATACATGACCCTAGGTTGGGCAGGTTCCTTAGTGTGGATCCTTTGGCTCCTGAATACCCTTGGAATAGCACTTATGCCTTTAGTGAAAATAGAGTGATTGATAGAAGGAAGAGAGTTTGATTATTACTTAGTAGCTTTTAGGATAAGAGAAGGAGATACATATATTTCTATTGCAAATGAATTAGAAACTGAACATGGAATTAGCGTTACCTGGCAAGAGCTACATGATATAAATGGATGGGATCCAACTGAGTTACCTCCAGGAGAATTGATGCAGGTTTTTAGAAACTGTTGGTGATGCTGAAGCAGCAGGTTTGAGTATATATCTTTCACCAAGTGACGATATGCAAATTATAAATAGAGATGCTTTAGGTATTTATCAAGTAACTCAATTATTAACAAAATTGTCATTGTTTACTTCTGGAGATGATGCAAACGTACTTTCAGAAGGTGTTCATCTAGACGGTGAAGTTGCAACAACTGGAGAAAAGTTTCTTGCGGGAATGTTTGTATTACTTCCTATTAGCGGTAAGGCAGTTGGTAAAACTATAGAATTTTTAGTTGGTTATGCTAGGACTGCAGAGTCTTTAACAGCTGGAGGAAGGACTTATAAATATACAGAGGATTATTATAAGGCAGTTAATAAGTTAGGTACCAATGAAAGAGTTGCTGCGCATAAGCAGTCTGCCAAAAATATTGCAGAGGCTAATGGGTGGGTCAAGGATAAGAAATTAACAAAACAAAAAGGGAGAGATTTTTATGTTGACAAAAAAACGGGGAATAAATATGGTCTAGATACTCAGCATGGAGACTTTGAAGTATATAATAAGAAAAATAAACACCAGGGTTCAATTAACTTTGATGGAATTAAGAATAAAAAAAGAAATCCTAACTATGATTTGTAAAATTATATGGAAAATTTAACACTTACACAGGGAACCATTGTTCAATTTACATATGAACATGACGGACATACGCAAGAAGATAATCAATTTATCTTGGCCGAATGCTTTGAGTCTAATTATTCCTTTCAAATAATATGCATAAAAGGTTATCATTCTGGTTGTGTGGAGGGATATGTTGAGAACGAAATTATCAAAGGACCAATTAGCTTCCAACATCTAAAGAAAGAGCTCAATCGAAATTTTCAAAAAATTTTATGGAATTCATTTGAAATTATAGTGGCACATTCTCCGAGCTAGCGCGAGTGTTCAGCTTCAGCGTCACTCGTGCTTAACTCCCCATCTGGCGCAAGCTTGTAGCTTGTGCCAGATGGGTTGATGATATTGTATTTGACAAAGTTGGAGAAGCTATAACAAATGTTGTAAACAATGAAAAAAGTGAGAAAATTTCTAAATAATATAATCTATACTTTTTATGATTATTATAGGACAGGACCGACTGCCTCTATACCTTTTTTTAGTGCCATCACTGCTATCGTGATGATACTTTTCATGAATTTAGCTGTCATAGTTTTAAACATAAAAAATTATTTTTCTTTGGATTATAAATTTTATTCATTGAATGATAGTGAGATAACTAAATGGTTAAAAAGTGCATGCCTAGTTCTTCCTTTGTATCTTCTCTGCTTTTTATTCTTCAAAAAAACGAAAGTTGATAAAATCAAATTGACTGACAATATTAAACGAAAGTATCAAGTGGGAATAGTAATATATATATTAGTCTCTATTTTATCTTTGATCCTTATTATTATGAAGTTGGAATAGTTAGGAGTTAGGGGCTTGCGCTAGATGGTGTTTTCTCTTAGAGAATTGGCTAAATCATAATATCCCCCAATATAATATGAAGGTATTTCCTTCTTCAATATCGTGTTCAATCAGCTAAGATGAGGGAGATTAGAACTTTATTTCCTTCTGGAAATTAAAATTGAAAAATGTTTTTTTATAAAAGAAAATTAAGAAAAGCAAAAGAGGCCCATGCTAAAATAGGTTATCCCGCTTTCTCTAAAGAAGAGCAATTTAAAATGATATTTCATGAGGATTTTCAACCCATAATAGATCTTACGAAATATAAGTTCGTGTCGGGAGATATATTAAATAATTATATTAATATTGATCTTAAAGATTTTGTTGAGTATATAAAAAACAATAAGAATATTTTATTTCAAAAGTATAATATTAATAGAAGTGGAATTAAATATGGCTTTTGGATCAAGAAAATCTCTAATGGTTATAAAGTTCTGCATAAAGAAAGAGGAGAAATTGTTTTAGGCTTTGATTTTAATAATGAAGATGAGTTGATTACTTTTTATGCTAAATTATTTTTATCTGGGATACAAAAATATAGTCACTTGAATCCAGTCTAAAATTAAAAGCCTAACTCTTCATAGTTTAGCAAAAAGCTGTCCGTTGCTGAAAGCGAACGGACAGCCCCATCTGGCGTAAGCTTGTAGCTTGTGCCTTCAATATAAAAATCTAACTTTTAATAGGCCTTTTCCTCCATAATAATCAATTGCACTACTCCATACCCAATCTTTTGGTTCTTTAACAAAACCTCCCTTTACAGGGTTTTCATGAAGATAGTTAAGCTTTTGATTTACCATGTAACTATCCCACAACTCTATTGGATGATTATGTTGTTGCCAAAATTGCCAAGTTCTATTATTTCCATTTTTTGTTCCTGCAATTTTGAACAAATTCATCATCCACTCTTTTATACTTTCCCCATAATACTGTTGTATTATTACTTTTAGTTGTTTTGATGTGAATGTTTTAAAATCTCTTAAAATGTTTTGCATAGGTTGATCGTTTGTTCCTATTATAAGGTGAATGTGGTTAGTCATTATACACCAGGCATATACAATCAGACCTTTATTTTCTTGGCAAAACCTTAAACTTTGAATGATACATTCTTTATAATTGTCTCTTGTAAAAACATCTATCCAATTTACTACTGAAAGTGTAACAAAATATGGTTGACTTTGATCTCTGAATTTATATTTACGACTCATAACTATATAAGGAGTCTAAGCATTCAAAAAATCCATAAATTTTAATAGAAAATTTACGTTTTGTAATGTTGTACTATATTGTTGTAGTAATGTAGTCACAAGCTACAAGCTTGCGCCAGATGGGAATGCTAGGAAACACGCGCATTTGATAAAAACTAGCTTATTCATTGACCTAATTTGATGGTAATAACTTAATATATTTCCAACTCCAATTTAGAGGAGTATTTTAATCTAATTAAACTACGGAGAGTTAAGTTAAGGACAGCTTTTTGCTTAATACAAACTACGGAGAGTTAAGTATGTCCGTTGCTGAAAGCGAACGGACAGTTTTGTATTCTAAAAGAAACTACGGAGAGTTAAGAAATATTATTTATCTGATTCATTGTCTTTAAGAGGTATTCCATAAGCTCCAGTTTTTCTTTCTTTTAATTCTTCAAATAAATAAGACCGAATAAGTCGAGTATAATTCCCAATAGAATTTATACATATTATTACTTCATCATTAATCATATCAGTTTCAATATCATAACTAAGTTCATCATGTTCTATTTCTATAACAACTTCCTCATCTTTTGCCAAGGGGAAAGTATCCCCCCATGGTTCTATCCTAATCATTAATTCTTTATTACTTGTGTTTCTGTACTCCATGTTATTTAATACAACTTAACTATATTTTCAAGAAGCGCATCTAGCGCAAGCTTGTAGCTTGTGCTAGATGCGAGTTAGGTTAAGTTTATAAATCCCCATATAATGATCTAGACTATTAGAGACAAATATAGTCTCTGCCTTGTCCTTTAATAAAGTACAAAATTCATCAATATTATAACCAGGGTTATTTCTTATGCTATTGTAAGTAGCTTCAAAATTATTAATTTTACTAAAGATTATTACTTCATGGTTAAGATAAACCAATGCTTCAAAAAGCATACATTTTTCCTTGTCAATAGAACTAATAGATATAGTAAAACTCTTTCTAAAGAAACCTCTCTTAATTGTTTCACGTTTTAGTTTAGACTTAATAATCTTAGAGTACTCAATCACTTTATTTGCATCTAGAAAATATCCTCCTTTTGACCCTAACTTAAAAAGTACAATTATTTTTTCTCCATTCTTATAATTTTGAGCAACTAAATCCTGAAATACATTATTATCAGAATTGCAATCTAAATCTATCTCATATGTTTGTAAATTATACATTTATTTTTAAATTATTTTACTCGGCTTTAGGAATTTTAGAATCTTCTAATACCTCTTTAATAAGCGGTGTATTCTTATATAATTTTAATCCTTCCATTTTCATTCTATTAATAAGCATACTTACATTTAAATGGTGAGTCTTCTTAAACACACCTTTAATACCAACATGCGCATGAAATATTTTTGAGAATTGTAATCCTAGCCCATGATGAGGTAAGGTATGTCTTTCTAAAGCAAATGTATATTTTGTTCCATGGTATCGAAAATAAGAAACACCAGGTGTAACAGATAACTTATTATATACCCAAGTGTTATTATAAATATAACGAGCTTTCCCAACAAGACTAAATCCTGCTTTAGGTCCATACATACTAATTCCTAAAGTAGTAATGCCAGTTGCCCATTCTTCTCCACTCCAATCTGGCATCCCATTAAAGGTTGCTATTATATTATCTCCCATTGCATCAGCAGCAGGTGTTGAGGGTAAAACAGGACTATTCGAGTTGCCCCCTAATACTTTATCTAATGCATATGATTCTCCGGCAGATTCAACTCGAGAAGCTTCAGCCATTACGGTTGCAAGACCACTTATACTATTTTTAATATTCTTCGGCTTTAATGATTGGGCAATTGCAAAAGTAGAATTTGCAATAAAGTCCATTCTCTGTGAGTTTGGATTACTCCACCTTTTTACCCCATCGTCAGTTGATCCATAATAACCATTTTGGCTATCATCCCAAACATAATCAACATTATCATGTACGAACCATCGAGCTGCTCCATTCTCTCCTTTACTTAGAATTTTTGTCCCTGAGGGGACAGTTAACCTTCCACCATTTGGGTTGCTATGTATGTCACAATTCCTACAGTTCCCATATGGGTCATTATATAGAATTGGATTGTTATCCATAGCTGAATATGGACTTTGCCATTCTTGCTTTACCGGATCAATACTCTTCCATCTACCTAACCTAGGGTCGTATCCTCTATAGTGTGTTGTATAAGCATTACCCTGCCCACTAAGTTCATCGTCTTTTTCCATGCCGTTAAACCCAAACCTATACTTTTCACCATCGGGATTAAAAAATGCCAATTGCGTAGTGGCCTCATAAATCACTTTAAAGTTGTCAATTACAGCCTCTTTATCAAAATTAACATCACCGTACAACCTAATGAGAATAGACGCCGTAGCACTACTTGCTGTCCATTTATAAGCGGCAGTTCCGTTAGGAGGGTAATCTTGAGCACTATTTCCACCACTTATTCTAATCCTATCAACGTTCTGGAAAGAAGGTATATCAAAGGTTAATTCGTAGTCTTTATTCGTCTCTAAACCGACTAAATTTACACGTACGCCATTGCCTTCCGCTGCAAAATCAAGTGTAAGCGCATCATCATCAAAATCAAATCTATTGGCATGGCCATGTGGACTAAACATCGCATAAGCATCATCATTTTTACAGACATTAAAATCTGTAATGGCGCAACTTTTATCAGCTCCTAAATCTCCCATCAATTTAAGCTGTACTCTGGTATCCGCACTTGGCGCAACAAACGTATAACTTACCCTTCCATCTTGGTTGCTTTTTAGCGCATAGGTAGTCCCTACTGCTCTTGTCCATATATGATCGGTATTTTCTGCATCCGTAGTAAAAGATACGGTATAACTCTTATTCGGCTCTGTTTGTAAGTCAATATTAATGCCACTATTGGTCGTATTTGACATTGTAAACGACAGGTCTCCATTTCCAATATCCATCGTATAAAGCGTTCCTAACCTTGCAAAGGCATCATATTTCTCGCTAACCTGAACCAGTTTCAACTCATCAATTTGAGCCGTTTTAAGTAAGCTTGGGTCCGTATTATTATACAATCTCAATTGCAATTTACTAATGCCATTACTACTTGCAGCCTTGAATGTATAGCTCACCAAATCATCCGCTAAATATTTTAACGTACCGATAGTTTGAGGAATGCTCACTCGCACCTCTTCCACATTTTCGATTAGTTTAAGATCGAAAGTCGCTGTATAGGTCTCTCCATTTACAGTTGGCAAATCTGCTGATAAGCCATGGCCATTGTTCAACACTGAAAAACGCAATGCATCTTGTGTAAAAGCCTTTTGATACAATGTACCAATTGGCTTAAACACACTATAATCACTTGTCTCCTTAATGAGTTCGAGATCATCGATAACTGCAGATTTGTTACCTATACCACCATACAATCGAAGATTAACGGCTGTAGCGTCACCAGCGGCGGCTTTAAAAGTATAATGAACGGGGCCTCCTTCTGTAACTCTCAACCTCGAATTGCCTGTTGCCGATACATCTATACGGTCTGTATTATCAACAAACCCAGCAGTAAAGCTCAATGTATAAGATTCATTAATTGCATCATCTGTAGGCAAATTAAGCTTTAGCCCTCGGCCATTATCAGGGGTAGAAAGGCGTAGCTCCCCATTATCAATAGATAAATCGTGGAGCGTACCGATTTTATCAATTATACTATAATCCGCTGTTTGGTGTTCACATATAGTTAAGTTAGAAATTTCAGCGCCCTTCTCTCCGTTACCATATAATCGAATGAGCATTCTGCTGGTCGGTGCCTCTGAAGCGGCAAAAGTATAATGTACTCTCTTCCCTTTAACTGTTTTAATGTTTAGTTTCCCGTCAACTCTATTCGTCAAATATTCTGTATTATACAAAAAGACAACATCATAACTTACCGTATATGATTTATCGGCCTCTGTTGGAATATTTATCGCTAAGCCATGACTATTCCTATTTACAGAAAACTTGATTTTATCCCCTCCTATTGCTAATTCATTCAATGTTCCATGCCCACTAAACATGCTATAATCTCCCCCTACTTCACAGAAGTTAAGGTTATCAATAGTTGCTGTTTTCTGGTTTATTTGTCCAGACAAGTCGTACAATCGTAATCTCATTCGAGTTGTAGGGCCTGCTGTTGCAGTAAAGGTGTAACTGAACGGTTTGTTTTTGTCTGTATGGATTAAGTTTTTCCCATCTATATTAACTTGCAGATATTGTGTATTATTATCTAAAACAGGAGCAAAGCTAACTGTATAAGAATTATTGGCTTGGGTAGGCAAATACACATTAATTCCATGTCTTGAGTTAACAGTTGTAAATTGAAACTTATTTGCATTTACAGCCATTTCTTCCAAGCGGCCATAATTTGTAATATTTGCATAATTATTATCCCTTTGGTTTTTACCGATCTGCTTACAGATTTTAAAATCGTTTAATGTTATAGATCGATCACCAAATCCATTCAATTTTATTCTGAGCGGTGTGTTCACATCTGTTGCGGTAAATGTTAAGCGCGCCTCCCCTTCTAACGTTCTGTAGACATCAAATGCACCTGCATCAACATGTATAAAGTTTATGTTGCCAATAATACTTTCAATATCAAAACTTAGCGTATAGGATTGATCGATCTCTGTAGGTACATTTACTAAAAGTCCTTGATTCGTATTTCCATTTGTTGACAACGTCATTGTTCCATCACCAATATCAATACCTGTAACAACATTGCCATTTGTTGTTAATATTTCATAGTTATCCTGATTTTCAAATAATCGGAAATCATCAATAGTTGTATATCTAGTTAATAAACCATAAGAAAGCACATAAAACTTTGTAGCTATGTCTGTTGCGGTAAACGTATAACTAATATCTCCATTATCATACTTTCTTATTTTAGGGGCGCCTGTTGCATCTGCATAAACATGTAGATAATCGGTATTCGTAGTAGAGTTAACATTTAAAATGATTGTATATGATTGACCCACAACCGTTGTCAAGTTAATGTACATGCCATGTCCATTATTAACTGCTTCTAAGCTTAATTTTTCTGTTGTTGCATTATGTGTTAATACTGCACTATTTCTAAACGCTATATATTTAGTAGCATCGAAAGTGGAAAAATCATCGAACAAGTCCGGTGTTGTTCGCTGCTCATTAAAATCAAAATCAACCACAGCATCGCCGCATTGTTCTTCAAAGTCGTAAAAACGCAAGGCATTACAAGTAGCATTTAAATCAGGTGTAGGGATGTAATCACAATCATTTGAAAAATTATACATCAGTTGTGAATTGGTAGAAGCCGTAAACAACTCCTCATAAGGAGTGGCAATAACCGGCTCCATAAAGTTGGTTTCAAATGTAGTATTACAGTCTTTGTCGAAAGCTTCATTCAATATCGTTTCAATCGACAATTCTTCATAAGTGCCATTATCCTCGCTATACATTTGCATACCGAACGGATAATAGTTTTGTGCACTTGCTAACAACGCATTGTACCTTTCAGAAAAAGGATTAAATAATTTCTTATCATTAACTACTGCCATCACATTGCCCAAATGGTTCGTTAACTCATAATTTTTATATCCTTTCTCTGTATAATACTCTCCGTAGGAATTCCAACCTCTATCAATATATTTATACATTCCCAATCTGCTGCTTCCATAAATGTTATACTCATTGATAGTAACGGTTTGGGGATTGTTATCTATAATTTGTTCCTTAATGACTTCGGTATTCAAAATATTTCCTTGCGCATCTCTAATGTATCTGGTAAACTGCCAGTTAGATTCATCTTCAAGCGTTGGTGTTCCTCCTACATCTCTCTTTGGTTTCTCTATTTTCATAATTCGATTTCCGGCAGCATCATAGCGAAATTCAAGATCAGATTTCCAACTACTAGACAATCTCTTTATATGCGTTATTTTTCCATATACATCCCAATCAATTTTGTCAATTTGTTCCGATAAATCCGTCACCAAATTTCCAATGTTATCATAGGTGTAGTTATCTATTCCATTACCAATAATCGTTGGTTGATCATCGATATCGTTGTTGTGGGCACCTTCATCAATAGCATCGCTAACGAGATCCAATTTATTATTCAACAACTTATTAGTTCCGGTTTTATAATTGTAGAAATAATCCAATTCATCAAATGCTTCATCATCTTTTTCTCTATACAACTTAGTAATGTTGCCCATTGCATCATAATTATAAGCCGTTTGATATGCTCTTTCAGCACCTGCTGTAACCAATTGATTGTTTACACTGTTATAATAACTTCCAACAGCTCCTTTAATTCTGTTTAGCTGGTCGTATTGGTAATGATTAATCATTTCTGCCTCATCGCCAAAAGCTGGCAGATACGTATACTGTAATGCAATATTTCCATTATACAATCCATGATATGGAGCAGCCGGATCACCATCGCCTTCTAAGATATTTTTAAATCTTATATCCCTCTGATGATCATCGTCCCATTGTTTTGCTTCCCATTTGTCATCCAATAAATTGGCCGCCAAACCATCGTTAGCAATTCCTTTATAATCGCTTATTGTCTTCACCAACACTCCATTTCCATCTCTTATATCCTGCTTATAATACCCCAATTGCATGGCAAACTTATCTCTTGCTATGAATTGGTTGATGGTGGTGCCATCCTTTCCAGGGTCAGACTCATACCTGCCGTTCACCCCTTTAAGCCATCCCTGAAGCGTATAGTAGTAATCTAATGCTTGTACCTTATCATTACCAATCTCCGCTCTGGCCAACGGTCCGTGAGGGTAATAAAAATACTCTGCTTCCTGTTCCCATAATACATTATCGCGAGAAGTATAAACATTGGTAATCCTATTATCTGCATCATATTCATACTTATGAATAAACCGTTCCTTATCAACATTTTTCTGATAGTACACTTTATTAACATTTCCCGACACCAAATCAAATTCATACTCTATGCACTTAGATCTGTTATTATACGGTGGATTACCCGCATTAGCACTAGTTAGCATAGGGTCTCCAATATGTTGCATTAGCTTTGTAACATTGCCCAACGCATCATAACTATATCCTGTAAAGTCTATTGCGGCTAAAGGCAATGTTCCCTGATCTACTTCAATATATTCTTGGCAATCATCATATCTATAAGTTGCACTTACCCTATTGCGAAGATTTTCTTGAGCTAATCCTTCTAAATAAACAGGATTATCATAAACTGTATGTGTAAGCTGTGTTATATCTTTTGCTGTAACGGTAGCCGCATCGTGCAAGACTAAATTTCTCTCATGTGATTCTATGAGCGGTAAATCAACTAATGCCTGCACTTCGTCGTAAGTAATACTTCCATTACCATCAAGATCCCCACCGGCATCTATAAATACTTTCTCTTTAAGCTCCCCTACCCATGTTATACGACCCTGATTATCATATGCTGTAAAACTATAATCTCTAGTTTTTTCCTGTTCATCGTTCTGGGAAAACACTAATTGACCTGCATCATTATAAAAGAATTCAGACTCCCCAGCATCCGGTGTTTCCTGCCAAATCACCTGATTACGACTATTATACTTATATCTTGTTCTCAAATAATGTTTAGGGTCTTCATTCCCTATCCATTTGCCATCAAGAAAGTCGGTATGCGGTAAGGTAACTACACCCTCTGGTGGTATAGTTTGTAAAAGGTTTCCTACCTGATCATAATAGTATAACGTATAATGATGCTCATCTAAAATATATTGATAGTAATAATCTTCCTTAACGGTTTTACAGCGATCGATAAATTTATTTAATAGATCCGTTTTTAATTTAGCCCAATCCGCTTCGAAAGCTTCATCCGCTTCCAATTCTATTACTGCTAACCAATCTTGAATACAATCTTGTCTTTTTTCTTCATCTCCAGGAACATAATATTCTCCAGCAATATCCTGCCCCGGCAAGGTGATATTTGCTATCCCTCGATAGGTTTTACAAAGATCTTCATTTTCTGAATTACAAGATTTTCCGCGGTTATCAAAGCTCAACCTATATAAAAAGATAGGACTACTATAATCTTTGGTGCATTTATTGGTTTCGAAACATGAATTATCTACTTTAGAAAGTGTAAGGCGCTCCAAGATATTTGCTTTAAACAAAACGGTATACCCCGATCCCAAATCTTCCGGTAAGTTATTGAAAATTAATTTATAAGCTCTATCAGATCCTTCGTATAAACTTATGTATAAATTCCCAATTTGGTCGCAACTCATATTTGTATATTCATCAATAAGAGTAGCATCATTGGTTGTATTGATAAGTAATGTTCTCCTTTCTTCACAGTCTTCAATAAACACATCTCCGACGGGTCCATTGGGATCTACTTTCTCTTCGAAACTAATGGTTACATTATTATTATCACTAAAATCAAAGATAAAGCTCAATGGTATTTGTAAATCTTCCAGCGTCAGGTCATCCTCTCTTGTACTCTCCAAATAATAGGTATTGTTGCTTCCCAGAACACTATTCTTCTGACCATCGTAAAGACCAAGTATATACCTATTTCCACCATTACTACTTACCGGAAAAAAGTCGGACCATTCTGTTTCGTAACTGCAGCTCTCCAAACAGGTAACAATGTCTAAATCATTTACGTTGCCACCTTGCCCTGTTGAGCGAACATACCCTTTATAAAAAGAAAATTGGGGCTGGATTTCAAATTTTGAAGGAAAATTCACTTGCACCAAAGGCGCTCCCTCTGAATAGGTAATATCTCTAATGTATTCATTAGGCATTAAATGAACTCTATCCCCCTCTGCATTGACCCAAAAATAATTGGTATAGCAATTCCCTACACATCCCGCTGCCCCCGGGCTTCCAATAGTGATATTATCACCTTTGAAATAAATATTATCACTATCAAACAAACAATTATTGGAGGTAAACGTTTCAACACTTTTCTCTTCGAGCCAAAAATGATCGACTATATCACCGGCACATGGACTGGCACCACAAAGCTCGTACGTCTCCTCTGTATACTCAATTTCTGCATCGGTTACTAATGTAGTGGTAATCCAATGCCCTTCAATTGTTTCATCGCCGGGATTAGAATTATCTACTAAAGCTTCATATCCCGCTATTAACGTTTCCATGCATCCATCAAGGGCAAGTGTAACATTAGGACTAGCTCTCATGTCGTTTAATAAGTTGATGATATTGCCATTAGGCCCTTCAGGGAGTATCCATCCAAATGGATTTTCGGGACTACAATTCTCCAGACAGTAATTGCTTAAAAAATCTTTGACCTCATCTTTTTCATCAAAAGGAAGCCCTTCCGGCGAATCGAATGGCCCTTCATTGCCTGAGCGTTGCGCTTCACATGCCAGTTCAAAACCATATATCCATTGATTAACATTGGTCTCGCAAGTCGTTTCACACCAATCGTCAAAAAACTCGGCATTTGTTACAATCTCATTTACTTGCTCGATTGTATTGCTCGACTTATTTACAATAGAATATTTATCTGTATAATAATTTTCCTCGCCAATAAATACTCTTTTAATAGAATCTCTAATTCCATCATATATCCCCAAATATGTTTGCCATTTAATTTCAGATACCTTTTCAGGTGTAAGTGCCTCATTTTCTCTGCAATCAAAACATGATGAGTAAGGTTTTAATTCTGTAAGCGCTTTATTCGGATCCTGGCAGGAAGCATCATCCTTAAGACATGCTTCACTAATACAAACAGGATATTTTGTCCAATATTTCATCTGTTCTATACCCAATCCTCCTTCTTCCATTTCTTTAATTTGAAGTAAGTGATCATCGGTGTTTAAATCTTCATCCGCACTATATAAGAAACAACTGAACAGTCCATTTTTATGTAGAAAATCTTTAAGACTCACGTCATCACTATAAAATTTTCCTGTTTGAGGGTTATTAATTTTTAGTCCCCCAAGTCCCTTTATGTTAAAAAACTTTTCAAATCTTTCCCTAACCTCAGTACCCTTTTCTATACGTGTAATGAAATCATCTAATTTGTAAATGTTATCTACGTAATTTTTTCCATCCGTGCTTTTTAATGCGGCATCCCAATCTTTTATTGACCGTAGGGATGCGGTATACGCTGACCCTTTTATATCCATTTCACAAACGACGAAATGAATGTATTCCCTATGAAATAAGACAAAATAATCATCCCAAGTCTCATAAGCATTGTCCCCAGCGGAATTATCATACAATGGCATGTCTAATGGGTCATTACATCCACAGACATTTTGATAATCTGCCTCATATTGTTCATAATGACCATCTAAAACTTCACCATTCCAATGTTTTACTAAAAATGCTGCTTTAGACTCATTATCTGACAAATCCAAGCCCAAAGCTTGCTTTTTGTCGTCATCTATCCAATCACTTAATTTAGCTAACCAATCTTGTATAGCTGTATGTGTTAATTCCTCACCCAATACCAAATTTTGAGCATCTGCGATATTGCTTATCAGCCAATCGGCATATTCTCCTTGCGCTTGCATATAAAACCCTCTTGGAGAGGATACCTGACGTATCATTTCTCCCCTCATACCTTCACAACCAATCTGCGCACTTTCTTCTAAGTCTCTTTGAATGTTATCAAGGTTATCGTAATCACAATCAAGGGTTAATATTTCTTGATCAACTAAATCTTTCCAAGCCTGCTGTGTAATTTCAAGTGGACAAACTCCTTTATCATAACAATCTACAACATCAGCAAATTTTAGTCTATCCGGGTCGTCAAAATCAATATCATTTAATTCATTAATTCGTGCAACCACATTGGTCACCGCAATATCTTCACATCGATATACACAAAGTGCATCGACATCCTGAATATCCAATTGCTCATTTATATAATTGTATAAATACCCATCCTTAATTTTTTCCTTTTGTCTCTCCAAAAATGCCTCTATACGGGCAGAAGAGATTTCCAGCTCTTTGTATACTGTATAAGTGCCTATATCTCCAAAATTAGCCGTAAACGTAATCTCAGGAGATGAATTAATAGGCATGTAACTATTATTCCCATTCGGAAGCTCATTGATTGAAAAATCAACACTAGTAACATCCTGCCCCATATTTGTAATAGTAACAAACAAGAAACCACCAGACACTTCCATTTCAAACGTTGTACTGCCATTTACAGCCAAAGCTCCACCCTGATTCCTTATCTCCGTAGTTATCGCATTCGCCGTATTATTATCTACTTTATACTCACTACCATCCCAATAACACAATCGACTAGGAGCAGTTGACAGGCTTACTGTTGGATCTGTAAGATTATCACCTTCCTCTCCTACAATAATTTTTAAACTACTTGCTCTATCAATTTGGTAATTCTCTGAAGGATTGGTAGGTAAAGGGAAATATGCTTTAAAACAGTTGTTACACTCATCTAAGGAGACCGCACTCAAATTATCTAATACATTTCCATTGTTGAAATGCTGACTTCCCATTTCCAAATCAAATATATTGGCCTCTACCGGATCGGTAGTCGGAATATCGCCACATTTGAGCAATTCATCAGCGGTTATTTTTTGAACTATTTCTCTTAATCCATCATTTCCATTTAAGGCTATTTTTTCTCCATCTTGATTTAGTATATAAGTCTTAAAAGTATATACGCAGGATTTACAAGTATCAAAAACACCTGCGCTTGGCTCTTCTACCAACTCATAGATTTTAAAATAATTTAGTTGAAGCAGCTCTATCTGACTTGTATTCTCATCTTTTTTCTCGGGCACTTCTCCTGTCCAGGTAAAGGTTACCGCTCCTCCAGATGGTGTAACTGTGAATTTATATTTATTAACAATATCTACATCTATGGTTCCATTATCGCCATCCAGGTTTTTAATGTTTGTGCCGCTCGCTGCAAAACTGAATTTCTTATCACTATCAAAGCGACTCATATTAAAGACGGCCTCATAATTTCGATCTGCCGCATTTGGTCCTGTTAAAGGATCAAAAGGAATGGTTATGGCTGCTTCAAACATTGTGTTTCCATTACCATCATCTCCTTCCAAATCTTCGTAAATTTCAACCATACTTAAATGGTTGTGTGCATCCGTTTTTGTAACATACAGATCCTTTCCCAAAACGCCATCGCTTCCAGAAAATGAAATGCCCGCGATATCTGCGCTATTTTCTGTTGCATCCGTCTCACTATCAAACTCCAATGCCGTATATAGCTCCGGTAATACTTCAGGCAAATACAACTTCACAAAATCTAACTGACCAATGACTCCCTGCTCTGGCCCCGTATAATTTATTTTTAATGTTATGGTATTTGATTCCGGTTCGAACTTTAGTAAAAGATGATCTCCAAAATCTTGCATTTCAACCGGCCCCGATGCTGTAACATAATTGTGTGGATATGTTTCCTCTTTTATTTTTATACCTCCCAAGATTTCATAGGTTAACCCATCTAATGTACTTCCTTTTTTTACCGTTATATTATAACGTTCATTTGCTATTACCGGAATTGTTAGACTCGCAGAGAAGGTTTGTTCATCTGTTTTATCCAGCAATAAAAAGCCTCTTGAAAGCGAAGCTGTACCACCAGTTACCACCCAATCGTCACTTTCATCATCTATACCATCCACATTTTCAAAATAATCCTGCCCGAAGACCTCTTCCATTCCTGGAAACGAATACTTTATTTTATTGACTACTGTTGCAATATCATAATTAAATCTATAATCCGTATTTAGATTCTTGTTAAACACATCATGTGATAAAGTAAAAGCGCTTTTTACAGGATTCCATATATTCTTATTGCTTGTATTTCCATCTTCATCCTCACTATACAGAAGACTTACCGTAATGGCCTCTTTATTTCTTTCGAGTGGCACTGTATTTTTAGGTACTGCTCCTGCCAACATAGTGGCTATAGTTCTGTCCTGCATATCCATGTAACTAATGCTCACCTGTCCATTAGGATCTAATACAGATTGCATTTTATAATGTGCCGCATCACCTACATTTGAACCAAACAACCGTCTTAACTCTGTACTGCTTGGCTCTCCGTAGTAGTATCTTGTCTCATGATGTACATCGCCCGATTTTTTGAGGCTAAAGGCTTCTCCCACCCCTGATTGACGACTTACTCTTCCCGTAGCATCTCTTGTAGGTACTGTTTGAGTAGAAATATATCCCTCGGCATCAGGAACATAATCTATATTAGAAAAGCGTGGATCTCCTAAAAACTCATTGTTATTGGAATAATATTTAGCTGCGCCATATGCATCGTTTCCTGTTTCAAAAGATGGCTGCACACCAAACTCAAAATCCTCGCTTGACAATAATTGCCCTGTGCCTTTCACCTCATATTGAGGGGTCTCGAATTTCAATCCATTTTTTCCCTGCCCTTCTTCCAGCTCGGGATAAGGCAGTGTTTGAAGCAGCCCCCTTCCTTCTTTATCGTAATAACTATGCGTTCGTAACACCGTACCATCGGTACTCAGGTTTGTTACAGTTTGCGAGCCGCGTAAGGTATTATCAAAATAGCTTATAACCTCTTTATGCTTACCCTCTTCCGCAAAAATAATTGTCTTCTGCCAATTCTCGCTCTCCACAAATGGCATTACATCATCTGCTGCATCAGTGCCAATTAGCAACGTTTTAACATCACTCCAATCGCCATAATTTCGATAGCTATAATTTCCACCAACGTCCTCCAAATGACGCCCAACCGCTCTATATCTTAAATGCAGTTTCCCTTCGGGGTAAGTAACGTTGAAATCATAATGCTCTATATTTACGGTCTCAATGGTATAACCGTAATTTTTAAAATACTTATCTTTCTCTGCTGTTGGCCAAGCAATATCAAATTGCTGGTTCTGTTCCATATAAGCATCCTCGTAGGCTATTTGCAGTTCGTATTCTACCGCACCATCTACAGCATCCCACTCTATGTGCGCCTTATAACCATCAATATTAGCTCTTGGCTTATTTTGATCATTCTTATCCAACGGCTCCAAGTGTATAATATTTAAATCAAGCTCTATAGAAATATCTTCCGGTAATTGAGCGACATCAACTCCACCTCCATTTTTTGTTGCGGTTATTCCAGTTACTGTTAAAGTAATATTGTCTCTAGAAGGATCAATTTGATGATCGTTGGCTGCCAAATAAACCGGTGTTTCATCAACATTACTTATTTTAAGTGGTAATGGATTTCCATTTATTATGCCCTCTATAGTATACTCAATTTCTAAATCCCATTTGTCTCCATTAATAATATCGGTATGTGATCCCCTGTTATAGTTCAACCTGACCAACGCATGTTTTTCAACCAATGGATCATTATTGCTGTAAGTGTTATGATCGTTGTCGACTACTGTAATTGTAGCTCCTAGTCTTAAATCGTGGGTTCCATCAGTATTTATATCTGCATTTTCAATGGGAAGGTTTGTTTTAGGGACAATTTTAATTTTATCATAGTTTTGTTCTCCACAAGCTACTACAGTAACTGCTTTTGTAACATAGCAACCTGTTACTTTATGTTTAGCGATTATCTCATAAACACCCGGTCTGTCTACTTGTATGTCAGCAGTATTATGCCTGTTTTGGCCTGTGTACCACTCGTAATTATATTCGTTTGGATTGGTAACTACAGCTGCAGATAATGTTATTTCTTCGTCTGCGCAAATTTCTCTATAAGCAGGCCCCACCTCTAATACCGGTTGATTACCCTCTACAATTGTAAACTTTTTTGTGGTAGAGCAAGTAAACGGTGCATCGCCTTTATTTTTATCTATATGATCATGGGTAATGGTTAAGCGATAATCTCCAAACTCTGTAAAATCCATAATTTTGCTATAACCTAAGCACTTGGGTTTGTCACTAAGATTGGTGGGGTCTGGTAATTTATCCCATTGATAAGTAATTTTAAGTGCCTTTGGGTCATCGTAAAGGTGATGATCTATCCCATTTTGATCAGGAGGAGATATAATGTCTGGATAACCTTCACCAAGGATAATTTTTTCTCCTGGGCATAAATAGTATAGATCTTCTACGTGATCAATAATAGGAGATTGCCGAGATTTGACAACTACTGTTTCTTCTGAAGTGATAATAAATTTTTGATTATGTGGTTCATAATATCCCCCCTCAAAAGTATACGTTCCTCCACTATTGATATTCAAAAACCTTCTTTCAGCACCTAAGGGTATATTCGTTGTATTAGGGCTATTATTATAATGACCTCTAAGACCAACTCTAACGACATTAGCTGCAAAATTACTTTCATAAATATCTCTCTTGTACCTATGTCGACCATAGCTAGTCTCTACCACATTTCCAAATTCATCTCGCCAGATGTAATAAGCGTATTGATTAGTAGCAAATCCCCCACCTTTTACGTCTTCGCTATTAGGCTCTGGAAAACTAGTTACCTGTTGAGTAGAGGTGGGTAAATTGAGCTCTGGAGTAAATTTAGGGACTCCATTGTTATCATAATCAAAAAGATGAATATCTCCATCATAGCCTTGTATGCGTTTTTTAAAAAGTGTTGATAAGTAAACATAATTATCTCTAATATAGTTAGAGCATAATATAGTATCATTTGGTAGCCCCGAATTATTAACGTGATAATTGACATTTACCCTATAAGTACCTTTTTTAGTCAAATAAGAGATATTCCTCCATTCCTTTTTCCCTCCAATAAAAGTATTGTTCCCTGTGTTAAATGTTCCACACCCATCCAGTAATAATGGGAAAGTACTTGTCTCTTCAATTCTAGCAGAAGAATTAGCTGATAGATGATATTTTACTCTTATTTCATATTTATCGGACAGATTATTATCATAATTAAAAAACACATCTAATAATTTATAGTGTTGTGGTTTATCATTTTCTGACCGACCTTTGGGGATACGATATAAATAATCATTTACTTCTGAAGGCACCCAAGTTTTCCATTTTCCCGGAGATACAAATCGATGAGTATAATTGTTATTATCTCCAGGACCAATATTCTCATTAAAACTAATGTATTTACTTGGTGAAATGGCCTCTCCATTTTTTAAGATATCAATTGAAAATATATAACGATAAAAGTATTCATGATCTTCATGTCTAGGTATTATCCATGCATCTTTATGATCCGCATAATCATCCGGTATAAATATGCCATCTAGTTCAACAGTCACCCTTGCCATCTGTGCCTCTACACTTCGACAAGCAAAAATGAGCAGCAACAACAGCATTATGAACTTCAGGAGGCCTTTCATTCCTGAGTTAATGACAGATTCAATCTTTTCATTATGGTCATTTGAATACTCCTTTTTATATCGCTTTAACTTGCTTGCTATATGCGACAAAAATGGACTATACTTATGGTTGTTATTTTGTTCTTTCATCGGTTGTTACTATTTTTAAATGAATATCTCACTCTAAAATTTTTACTTTTGAAGGCTTTGAATAACCTAAGGAAAACATTCTTTTGATCCATATTTTCGTTAAAACATCGCTCAAAATGCTCATTTATGAATATAAACTGTGCTTTCTCTCTCGTTTTTGCCTTAATCTGAATCAAAATTTATGTTTTTCAAAGCCTTCATTCATTCATTATCATATTCAATGAATTCATATTCTTTATAATCTGCCTTTACAGTATTATTGATTACTGCATCTACAAAATCATTTACTATCTGTTCAATTTTTTCAATCTCTTCCCTTGGCAACTCTTCAAATGTTAATTCGCTTTTACTTCCATATGCTTTATTTCGATAATAATAGAGCGTCTTATAAATGGAATAATCATCATTCAACCAAAACTCTACTTTTTCATATCCTCCATAATTAGGTTTTATGACATACTTCTTCCTTCCATTATTGGAAAGTCCTTCATAAACAATGGTATCGCTATTTTTTTCTATGATTGCTAATTGCTGATCAATAATAGCTTTTCGATCTATACCGGATTGATTGCCTACACTAGGAGTATATCTAGCTATTTTTTCATCGTGTTCCAACATAATAGACCCACCTTCAATTTGGATGTATTCTGTATTTTGGTACTTATAATACAATTGTTCGTTCTCTAGCCAAACCTTCATTGACTCGTGCGAGGTTTCACTCAAATCTTCTGCATATGTTGTCGTATGATAAATCGCTGCGATCTTTTTGTTTTCATTATAATATTCTACCATTTTTTGCATAGCCTCTTTAGGGGACTGTGCATGTGTATATGAAATAGGAAGAACTATTATTAGCATAAGAAATAAAAGGGTTAGGTATTGTTGTGTATATGATTTGGTTTTGTACTCCTTCGTTTCGACTCCGCTCAACGAACTCATTTCAAATCCGCTCAACGAACCCGTTTCGGCTCCTACAATCAATGAACTTAGTTCGGTCCGAATCAACGAACATTCGGCTTCCCCTCGACTTTCCCTCGACTTCGCTCGGGATGAACGCTCGGGGTAGACGCTCAACGAATTATTACTTTGTACTCCTTCGTTTCGACTCCGCTCAACGAATACATTTCGGCCCTGATCAATGAACTTCTTTCGATCCTGATCACTGAATGTTCGACATTTATAATGGGAATCCAAGGTAGTTCTATACCAATCACTCTTCTTTATATTATTTGAATGTTGTTCTGTATCATTAGTATCAGCATGACTATAGTGACTATCGTTTTGGCACTTTGAAAGTATATGTAATTTATTCATATCTCCATCAATTAATGCTTGCTTCTTTTTTCTGCTCCAACCTTGAATTTGTTTTTCATGTTTATAAGCTTCTTGAATCGTCTCGTATTCTTCTACATATACCAATACAACAGGCAACCTTTTTTTTGTGTGATTAGCTCCCAGTCCTTTCTGATGTTGACTAAACCGTCTTTTTATATCGGTTGTGCTTCCCGTATAAAAGCTTTCGTCTGAACATTTTAATATGTAGGTATATCCTTTCAAATTTTAATTATTTGTTTATTGTTCTTTGTTTCTAGCAGTTCATTTCGACTTCGCTCAATGAACATTCGACTTCCCCTCGACTTCGCTCGGGATGAACGCTCTGGGTAGACGCTCTGGGTAGATGTCTAGGAAAATGTATTTGTATATGTATTATTTGTTTCATGGTTTATTAGGTTTTATAAAGCTGCTACTAATTTGTATGGTTTTTATGCCTTTCATCGTTTCTTTAGCAACATGAAAGAGATTCCCTTCATCGTCATATTTATACAAAGTGGCAAAATTATTATGATCTAATGTGGCATTCAGTCTTAGCCGTTGCAAATCATATACATAGGTTTGCATGCCTGCATTCACTGGATGTAATCGAATATCATCTATATACATGGTCTGCACGGGGTTAAGCATGGTTGTCAACTCCCCTCCTATCTCTGGGACTCTAAATCTCGCTTCCATGCGCTGCCAACCCTCTACCACCTCACCGGTAGAGGTGAAAAATTGAGGGGCCATAGCACCAATAGATATATATACTCCAATTTCATTGGTTTCATTCAAGGTTAATAATTTAGGAGGAGGTTTATGTTTAAATTGTTCTGTATGTATCCAAGCACTTAAAACATATTCCTTACCTCCGATTAATTGCAAATCGGGATGCTTGAATTTTACTCCGCTTGTACCGTTCTGCCCTTGTCCCTCTATTTTAAGGCTTATATCACCGGTATGCGATAAACTATTGTCAAAGGAAACCCTATTAATTTCGTTAATCTTTGTACTTACATCTTGTTTATTAATTTGATAAATATGCCCATTCCAATATTGCACACTGTTTAATGGCTCATTGCGCACTTCAGGGGGAAAGCCCGGTGCACTTGAATTCTCATCAAAAACAATCATCGTATTATCAGTACCACATGGATCAGGTCTTAATGTTACCGTTTCATCTCTTCCCGCTGTCTCCATCGGAATATTTACTTGTCTGCACTTAAATTCTAATCCCATGGCATTATAGTCTACCTTTATTTTGTCTTCTTCGTTTTTAATTACCTCAGGATCATTATAACATAGTGCATCATAAGGCATATCAATAATTGCATATCTTCCAAAACCACTTAACACGTTATAGGGTGTTAAGTATCTTTTAGCTCCGTTAACATTTACATCTACAAAATCAAAATTACTAGTAGAATTATTGAATAAGTGATAACCCGGTAAAGGCGTAAATGTTGTTGCCAGACTAACAAAGCCAATTTCTCCAGTACATTCTATATTCCCACCAAAACCAAATTGATCGACCGCAGCTCTAATAATAAATTTGTCTCCTTCATTAAATACAATGTTAGAAAAAGACAATTTGTGGTCATTCAAATCACTTACTTTAATCCATAGATTATCTAAGAACCTATTATTTTTATGAATTACTACCGTTAAATAGGTACGATCATAAATAGGCGTACATGATAAAAAATCTTCATTAACTCTTACTTCTAAATTTTCAAATGTCCCAGAATTTTTTGCCGTGAAAAAAAGTACCTCTTGAATCGGAGCGTTGTTATCTGTAAAATCATAAAACACTTCTTCTTGCTGTACCAAACCGGATTGAGTAACCGGATCAGGCTTAGATCTATACTCCTCAAAATTTTCGAATGCAATCTCACTGTATTCAGCGTTGGCTGCCACTGCCGTTGCAATTTGGCCTTTATAGCCATATAATGCTGCAGAATATCTTTCTAAAATATCTTTATTTTCTGTTTCAAAATTATACGGGTTATATCGCGTAATTTCGCTATTGAACTTCCATTCAGGCACACATTCTTCGAGCGATGGATGATTCCACATAAATCCCTTTGTAATGGTTTTATCTTGATCATTTGGCAAGCCTATTACACCGTCGGTTTGCAATACCGTTTCCGCACCTTCTCCCTGATCGGGAACTTCCCCCTCTCTGGTTTCAAACTGTCGACGCTCTTTTAAATAGTCAAATGTTTGCTGAGGGCGATAAATCCCCGCCTGTCCTATAGCATACATATTTCTCTCTTGGGTCTCTACTAATTCATCTTCATTATCAAACTGCACATCACTGAAATCGTTCATCCAAACCGATCGAAACTTAGTTGCCGAGATGGCCAATACATCTTCGTATTCCGGAATGGCAGCCGGTGGTGGGTTGAAGTCTATTATATCTGCCTTTTTTGTAAATATGCAATCATGCTCTGCATCATCTCTTTTTATTTCTAAATTCCATTCACCGCCATTGCATTTGAAAGGACGTAGTGTAATTTTGCTATCAGGTGTGTTTTCATCTCTATAATTCGCCTCTTCTGTTGGATCTTCTCGATCCCAATTAAAAGTGAAGCCTTCTTCGTGATTTACTCCTATGGTAAGATCTTCTCCTTTACACCAAAAATATCTGCCATCTCTGATATTTTCAGCAACCTCTATATATTCCAAAATACCAGCTGTTGTTTGAGGATCAATTTCAAAATCAAAATCATCTGGACCAATTTGCTCTATAGGAATATCTATAAAAACAGAGCGCCCACAACTTTCATCTATCACTTCAAGACGATAGTCTGCCTCATACATCTCTACAAAACTCTTATCTAAAGTATATACCTTGTTATTAATAATATCATAAGTGTAACCGTTAGGCAAGCTCCTTTCAGACCTACATGAAGCACCATTTGGGAGACCAAGGTAAGAATCATAAGAAATTGAAGTATTATATCCCTCTGGACAACAACTGGCTCCTCCATTAAAATAAGCGCAGAACCCTTCTACATAATAAAATAGTCTATTAGAATTATCAAGCCTAGGAACTCCAATCATAAGACTATTATCAGCTTCTAATCCTGTCCAGCACCTCGCTCCTTCCGATATAAAATCTGCAGGACAATTATCAATGTACTCAAACTTTACCTCTCCTGCACTTACACCATTCACTTCGTCGACATATTCTTTACAATCCTCATCCCAAGAGAAATTGAAGACTTTGTCTCTATATAATTTAAAAGTAAAAGGTCCCTTACCTCCTACCATACAATCAACATCTACACTAATTTGTCCATCGCTACCCTGAAAGCATGGCCTAACCGTAGTAATTGGGATATTATCTCTAAAACATTCGGGATGCGTTGATTCTGGGTAAAATAGCACATCAGGATCATTATTTTGAAGTGGTGGGTAAATTTTTATCGTTTGAATATCTGTTAAACAATCATCATCAGGACAAATTTGAGGATAACGCAATCGAATATCATACTTAGTATATTTATAAAACTCATCATCACAATTGGCAGGACATTCTATTGGTATATACTCAAACCTTAAGATAGCATCAGCAATTAATGCTCCATTATTATCTATTCTCTCCCAATCACCATTATTTATTCTCTGTTCTAAGAAAAACCCCTCTACATAATCTGTTCCTAACCAACTACTTGATAACTCAAAGGGTTCCGCATTTGCAAAATCAAAATATTGGTTTAATCTAGTGGAATAACCTTCGCAATACGCATCTGCAAGTTGCTCATTATAAGCTTTGAAAGGAATGATCCCAGGGGGTGGACAATAAAATCTAATGTCTTCTATCGTATTGGATTTAAGACAACTGGCGGGATCTCGTAACTCGATTGAGAAACTTTCGCATTCATTAAAACCTAAATTACCATCAATTGTATTTAAATCTATATTATGTAAACGCTTAATTATCCCTATGCCTGGACCACTTACTTGAGGAATGGTAACCTCTCCAACCCATATATCTTGCCCCAAACCTGATTGGCTTAAATAAATTTGATAAGTCTTAGAAGCATTAACAAAATCTTGAGCTCTATATACTATTGTAATATCGTCATTTTTCGTACAACCATTAAAGTTTTCATTATAAAATTCTAGTGATATGGGAATAAGGTCTGAACCACAATGTATTTGTTCAGCAGGAACAGAATATAGTGCATTACCTCCCTCAATAAATGAGGCTCTCACATTATACTCAAAATTTAAATCTCCACAAGAAGTGATGTTTCCAAACGCAAAATCAATTGGGATGTCTATTCCTAAATTATCTTTCAATGGAATTGTTTTATCTCTCCAACCAAGAGTTGGCTCTTCAATAGAAATTCTTATTTCACAATTCTCAAAAGCGCTGACATTTTGAGATTCCAACCTGATACTTGTAGAAAGAATTATTATGCAATTATTCGCCTGGTTTATAAGGTTATGATTTATATCTCCAAATTCTAAAGCCACATTACAAGCTCTGTTAATAATGTTGTTACCGATTACACAACCCGACTCTTCTACATATACAACATAATTGGATTGATCACCTGCCTCTAGGCATTCATTACTATCAAATAAAAATTCCCATGTAGAACCGTTTTTTGAAATAGGATAAAGTAATGTATTTCCATCTAATTGTATGTATGGGCTTCCAGTACCTTTATAGTCAATAGTAAATGACTCTCCAGAGCAAATATCTATTGAATTTGCATCAAAACAAAAATCACTTCCCTCTCTCTCAAATAACCCACCAGTAATAGGAAGAATACAATTTTGATCTTCTATTCTTATAATATATTCGAGATCAAATGGACCTTCATTTGGACATAAGTACACTTCGCTTAGATCAAAATCTATTGTATTGGCCTGCGTGGGTGAGGGTGACCCATCAATTTTGTAATAAACAATTTGGGGACGATAACTGTCTCGAATAATCATTTTGAGTGGCTGAGACCCAGCATAGGAATAGGGGTATATGAACTGCTTATCATGCAAATCACATAGATAAATATTTTCATCATAAATTGCATCTCCAGAACAACTAAACTGATAAGCAGTACTATAATCTGAGATACAATAAAGATCATTTGAGGTTGAAATTTCAAAATAAAAGCGCTCTCCCTCACATCTATTTAACCCTGCAATATCTTGAATATTAAAGGACAGTTCAGTAACAGTATATGCAGGACCATTATTTTTATTCGATACCGTTCCTATCTGATTAAAAGTTATTGTTTGGGGATCTAAAAGAATTTCAACGTCGGGAAATTGAGGATTATCACCTTGTTTAATATATATATCTAATCCATTTATTTCGTTAAGTGAATTTTCATGTTTCAATATGATTTTCCCCGTATTGCAACCATCAAAGCTTCCACCCCTATCTATATCAATACAATCCATATACACAATAATCCCATATTCTTGCCAATTGGTTAGGAGATTACTAACTTGTGGATTATTACTTCTTGGAATGAAAGAAATACTCTGATTTAGCCAACCATACTCATCACACCCAACAGGTAGAAGATGTAGATAGTTATTAATATCAAAATCTGTTCTAAACCAATAAACAGAAGCACTTCCAGATACCTGATCAATAGAAGATGGAAGCACATTATTATCTAAAACAGTGGTAACCCAATCATTTTGTAATGGATCATAATGATATGCATAAATATCAAAAAAAACATCTGCACTCCCCACAGGAGTAGATTCTAAGTCTAATTTAATAGCCGCATTGGCATTGAAGCAGTCGCTATATTTATCAATTATTGACCCTGCCCCTCCACCACAAGAAGAATGAGATTTTGCACTTATGTGATGAAAATCGTAATTATTTACAGAACATGTAGAATTATTAGCTTGTACTCTAACCGTGATAAGCCCATTTGATACTTCGTTATGTTGTTGCTGATTTAACTGGAACCATATTCTATATGTATTATCTACATCATCATAATTATAGCTAAATAAAGGTATTTCGACATTATCATTGAGCCATAACGATAAATTAACATCATCAATACTTACATTTGCTTCTAAAACAACATCAAAATATACTTGTCCCCAACTACAATTCGAAATATTATGATCTACATAATTAATACTGTTAATACAAGGAGTTATTGTGACATCATCATTGACACCAGGTTTACTCCCTCTGGACTTAGGTATTGGTTCCCTGCAAACAGGATTAGTAGAGTTTAAAAAAACATCTATTCCATCGCAGTTATTAATGAGTTGCCTCGTTTGCTCATCAACATCAAAGATATAAAAGATCTGTCCTGCATTTTGACCACTTAAAGGGTCAACCTCAGGTGGTCCTAATATTTTAAATGGTATTTCCTCTTCATTTTGATATAACTCTAAGGATAAATCGCTAATATCGTTATTTGTAACTTCATTCAGGGTTGCTGAGAATACTATTTTTTGCTCATCATATCCACATTGAAATAATTTGGTTTGAGTATCATTTAATCGTGGAATAATGCAATTAAATTTTATATCATTATTAAGACTTGCAAGTATACCATATCTCTCCAAATAACAGCTACCTGGATAAGAAAGTGTTATATCAATTCCCTCCAAACAGTAATCTACATCTTCGAAATGAACTGGCAAAAGGTTATAAGTTAGGACATTATTTTGATCAACAGAACCATTTTGTAAAGTGGTTATTACTACTCCTTTTTGTCTTATCTGCAATTCATATTCAGAAATATCAAAGTAATTATTATCAGGTAGTTGAAATTTCACCCATGCATTTTCACAATCGATAGATTCCATATCTATATAAGTAGCTTGACAATTAAGAAATGATAAATGTTCTATTTCCTCATCTTGCAAACACCTCCCTTTATAATCGAGCTTTAAGTCAAATCCTTCCTGACAATTATCGATTTCATCAAACTTATCAGCATCAATGCTAAAAACAATATTATATTCATCTCCAAAATTTTCTGCGCTAAATGTTTCAATTGGTAGGTCAGCCTTACCGGATTGTTGTATAAGCAATTTGAGTTGTAATTTGTCTTCATATCTTTCAAAGATATCAGCATTAATAGACCAAGAAGCTACAGCACTATTGCAATCATTTACTTGTGAAACTTGTTCATTAAAAACAAATTCTATACAACCCCCATCACGTTGAGTGTTTACATTTAAGTAATCACAGCCATAGCTTGTTGAAACCTCTATTTGAAGATCTCCACACAAAAAGTCAATCCATTCATTGGGGAAAGACTCCTCTAGATTATATACTAGATTAAGGTAATTTTGGTTGGTTTCAACAATTTTAGAAATACGTTTGCGAACTCCAGTAACAGGATTTTTAAAGTCAAAATAAAGCGTAAAGACTTCTCCAGGATTATTGAATCCCACAAAAATATTTCCATCTACTTCACAACTATTAATTGTACTTCCTCCGATATCGTACCAAAGATTTAACCTTCTATACGCTGGCAGTTCATTTAAAACTAAATTATCAATAAAGGCAACCCCATAACCTGTATTATCATAAGCATCATTGACTCTAAAGGTAATGTCAATTGTTTTGTCCAATAAACCTCCTAAATCAACAAAAGCCTGAGACCAATTGGAGTTAAATAGATTATTCGCAGTTATTTTATTGGTTACTTGAGGATATCCTAAATTGACTCTATCATCTGTATATATTTCCCCTGTTTGATGATCAGTTATTATAACTTCAAAAGAAGCAGCTATGTCGTCATTGTTTTTAGTATTCTCTGTCGTTTCTAGAAGCAGCAAATAATCGAAATAAAGTGTACTATTTTCTTGATCAATAACTATCGTTTTTGTTATACTATTCCATCCTGCTGCAGCATTATAATTTCCTATTTGTAATGCTTTATTACTTGCAGGAAAACAACTTGCCCCTTCAGTAGTTTTTATTAGAGTATTACTAAAGTGGCAATCACAAATTTGAGCAGCATCCTTATCATCGGTTCCACGAATACCTAACTTCGCAGTCCAATGATCCCGAATTAGAGGCAACTCAAAATCACAATTCAAACAATTAGATATTTCTTGTTGCTGATTACAATCAGACAATGGACAATCAGAACAATCTTCAGGCCCCACATCTCCATCATGAAAACTTTGCAGAGAACAGGCATTATCAATAAATAAGTACTGATGCGAATCATAAATATCCTGAAAAAAAGACGTTGCATTGGTACATGGCTGTCCTTGTGCATCAACAACCAATGATAAACATAAAAGGAACGCTATATATTTAAATTTCTTCATAATTATTGAGGTTGTGGGCAATAAAATTTAACATGATCTAATGGATCTTTTAAAGCAGTTACAGTACCTGCATTTACACTCAATTGATTTCGTCGACCACTCCTAACAACATACACTTCGACATCATCCTGAGTTATATCTTCTTTTCCATCAAAGCCAATTTTTACATTATCCAAATCCATCTGCATTAAGTAGGCTTTTTTATAAGATCCATCATCTAATGTGAGGACCAATTCATCGCCAGGATACAAATTTCTGAGCCACTGTTTGGCATTATGACCATCCAGCTTATGCAAGTTTGTATTTTGCACGCTAGCTATGTTGGCTTTAAATTTTAGATCCAAATTTTTATACGCTGGGCCCATTCCTTCATATTTCCAATAAGCAGGGATGTTTAAACTATATACCGGGTCATCAAAATTATTTTGTACCTCTGTCAATAATGGTGCTCCTGTAACAGGGTCATATAACAAATTTTTGGTGGTAATGATAGAGTTTTCATCTTTTGCCACAATATTGTCAATAATTCCTGTTCTCCAAATAACTTTATTGGTTGTTACCGTATGAATAGTCTTTTCTTCATGTCCAATCGTTGGCAGCCAATTCAACAGTACTAATGGAAAGACGGCAAGCATTACTATATCTGTATTAAAGTTTTGCCCATTACTCTTAGATGAAACATAAGATGCTCTGGCATCCATATAAAAATCATAATCTAAGCCTAACAACATTTCCTTTTGACTTCCATCCGGTAACAATGCTGTTACATTGCTATTTAGCCTTTTTGAATTTTGTTTATCCAACTTATAGTTGTATTGAATAGAACTGTAAGCCGGATATACCATATTCCCCTCAATATCCTGGGCATGGTAGGCCATAGATTTCACTTTGCCGTGCATATCATTCAACTCAATAAAAAAGCCTTGCGATGCCCCTAAATAATCGTCGTGTTTTTCTCCAACTAAGAAAATATGCTTCTTATCATGTGTTTCTGTTATCGAAACAGCCGTTTTATCATTATACACCGGAAAATCTTTACAGGTATAAAACTCATGGACGTTGGTTCCTGTAGTTGGAATAGCATAATCATATGGCTCATCCACACCATTTACTTTTCTCGTTTTAGGAATGGTATACCCAGGCTCCTTGTTTTCAGCGAGATGTGTTGCCAAACTTTTGACGGTAACTTTACTATAGCCTACTGATGGTCCCGGATAATAACTTCGATTGTAAGGGGTTTCCATAAACAATCGTAAATTCGTTTTTACACTGATTTGCTCATTATATTTAATTCCTTCTATCAATGGATTTTGTTCTCCTCCGGCATTGGGCTCAAAAGTTGCTACTCCTGAACTTATCAAATTACCGCTTTCTTCATCAACCGTTGTATAATTGTACACTTGCCCATATTCCGCTCCATTGACCGATTCCTTTAATTTTACCTGTTTTACTCTTAACCCTCCACCTTCTTTAAAGCCAGCAATATTATTTAGTCTAACAAAAGAGTATTCACTATGAAATGCAGAGGCGGCCTCTTTTCTATGTGCCGTAGCATAATAGTTATGTCTGAATTTGAACATTTGTAGTATCGTCCCAAACATTTGTTTCATATTGTCCCTTGCTTCTGCTTTCTCTAGATCTCCATCTAAATCTACAGCAGTAGATCCAGCCACTCTTTCCATTTCACTTAACAGCGCTTGTCG
Source organism: Chitinophagales bacterium (assembly GCA_965216955.1). Taxonomy (GTDB): domain Bacteria; phylum Bacteroidota; class Bacteroidia; order Chitinophagales; family JADIYW01; genus CBDCGV01. Next base: position 310,072 of record CBDCGV010000002.1, read on the forward strand.
GTTGGCTTGTAAAAAGTCTAATGCTGCGTGAGAAATAGGATGAAATAAATCAGATCCTTTTTGCTTAAAAGGCTTTACATATATTTTCGCTCTTGTTCCGTTGTCGATTAGCTCAACACCATTTTTTCCCTTAGACTTATTAATCTTTAAATATCCTGCTACATATTCGGCATATTGTCCAGCATCCGGGCCAATTAAATTGACTAATGCTTTAAAATATAATTGATCGGTTCCTTCCAATAATTGACCTACGTTATCATTGGTATAAGTATAATTATCTAAATCAGCAATTACATAGCTATCTTGACCATTGTTAAAATAAAATCGACCATCTGCTCCTCCTTGATTCTTACTTATGTGGAACATCTGCATTGCCTTTTTATCCTGTACATAAGCATAATCATCTGCTTCATAATCCACTTCAATAATAGCTCCCGAGGGCGTTGTTATTTCCTTTAAACTCCAAGCTGCGACATCAATATCATTTTGTGATTGTACTTTGTTTTTAATCTCATTTTCGGTATTCGGCTGAGGTACATATGGTTTTGAAGGGGCACACTCCACAATACTACTATTATAATACCCCCAACAATCTGTCCGATCTGTTTCATCTAAAGTGGATGATCTATACGGAGGGTTTTCCTCAACGTTATTCTGATGATAATCAAATTTATATTGATTTAAACTTCCTCTCGTACTATTTCGATAGGTGAAATACACTCTAGACAATGTTAATTTCCCTCCTCCTGAAAAATTATTATCTACTCCCTGACATAATTCGGGTTCATTCACAGAAGGATCGTTTGCATACTTGAAATGGACCGTCTTAATTGGCCTAGGGTTTTGAGGATCTAATTTAATTTCCTCCTTAGTGAATAAATCAATTTTGTCAATCTGATAAGAAACTCCTCCTCCCCCTACTAAACTTCCTTTAGCATCTTCCCGAGCAGATAAGCTAAATTTAGCGATATGTGTTTTTGTTTCAGCAGAAGCGAGATACCAATTTTCTCGCTCTCCGTGCATAAAGAAGCCTTTATCATCGTCTCCATCTGATATATGTCCCGGAATATAGTTTGCGCCTTTATAGGGTGTACGCCAAGCATAATCGTCTGCTTTAACGTAGTTGAATTTCACCCAGTAGCCTAAATCTTTTTCTGAAGGACCATTGTTGTCTATGTCTACATAATCTGCTCCTAAAACAGCACTTAATAAATAGGAGTGTACATATGGGGGAAGTTTTTTTACATTTCGATGCTCATCACCAGTGTAATGGCTATAAGTATTACCATTAATTCCGTCTTGATCTTGTACTCTATTTTCGCAAAATGCTATTCTTTTTCTTGGTGTACTAAAAGAATGTTCTTCATGCTTTTTATTATACGCAGGCAAACCATAAACATATCTTGCGCCAGATTGATCCAAAGTGGTAAACCCTCCTATGTGATGGTCTTTATGTATTGCCCCTCTGTTTAAATATTGTTGTGGGTAATAGTTTTCTTTAGAAGCATTGTTGGAAGGTATTTCTATTTTATCTATGCCATCGTAATATTGAATATCTAATTCTGTAAAAACTTGGTCATCACTTTTGATGTATTTATTTGGTATAGGTTGTGCTATATTTGCGCGCGCCCTTCTCTCTCTATGTACATTTCTATTATTGTATTGAACACTACTTCCCTTGGTTATTAACTTTTCCCAATGAAAATGCCTGCTTTTATTTACTACATTAAAATTAGAGGGGCCATCCATCCCTTTTAAGAAGCTATTTACATCGTAGGGATCTTCCATTGCCAACTCTTGATGAAACCTAAAATAGGTAGGCTCAAAATACGGATCACTATCTTTGTTACCATAACTATACCTTTCATCTAATTCAGAAAGATCCCATAAAAAATTGTGGTTTTCTGACCTAGAAAAAGTACCGATTCCTCCTACATGCCCTCCGTATCCGGGCCCAAAGTCTAACCCTAAAGATCCTCCGAAAGTTTTACTTCCTAGTGTAAAATCTCTTAAATACCCCACCGACGAACGATTACATCTAAAGATGCCCCCTACACCTTGTCCTGATACAGAATAAATGTCGTCGGTCAAAATAGGGATGGGTAACACAGGTGTGTTTTTTTGGATTGCGCCATCTCCTTCTCTATTAAAGTCCATGATGTATTCAAAACCATTGGTACTGGATAAATTAGGCATTTCATGCATGTAATAGCTGCCATAAGCTTGTGATTTTATGGGGTCATTTTTGTATTTTAATTCATTTTCATCGTAAAAACCTCCCAGTGAATATTTATTAAAAGCACCCGAATTTCCTGTTCCTAAATTTAAAAGGATATTGATGCTTTTTCCGGTCATTTTATTAGGAACTGAAGGCACATAACTGTTGATTGATTGTAATGACAGAGAAGCTCCTGCACCTACAGAACGCTCGCCTAATACATCATTACCCTCTTCATCTTTAGACATAAGATGTTTTTTTACTCTATTGTTAACTTTCTCTTTTCTCTTTTCATTTTTGATTTTAGGGTCTTTCCCGGTAGCTGATGCCGATGCAGTTACACCATATCCAAAACTAGTAGCACCTGATCTAGAGTTATAAGATAAGGAGAAATTAACTCCGATACCTCGTTGAACTGCATCATCATCACTCATTTTAGCAGATAAAGAAACACTTGGGGAATAACTGGTGCCATTTTGCGAATCGGATTGTAAGGTGGCCCCGACTGAAGCAGTAATTCTATCATTACCAAAAGTAAAAGTTGGTGTAAATCCAATAGAATAGCCAAACCCCCTATAGCTATTATGGTATGGAGTAATAGTTGCCTGTCCCTTTAAAAAGTCTAATCCAAAAATTTCGAAGCCTCCTGCACCAATGGTAACACCAATGGTTTTATTTGATTTCATATCGGCGATATTGGTAATCTCATCTCCTTTAAAATCGTCGGGGACGCCGCGCATTTGACGATTAATACTACCCACATTTAAATTCCATCCCAATCCTACCCAAGAAGCTTCTTGCTCCATTGTAATACCCGCATGGTATGCTAGATTAAAGGGATAGCCCCCATTGGGACCCGGTAATTCAAAAAGTGGAATATTATAAGTGAAATCTCCAGAAAAAATATCTACCATATCGGTTGTTCCCATGGGCTCGAAAGATTGTACTTCCGGTTGAGAAGGGCCTGTGGTTAATGCCGACAATGTAGTAGGTAAGATAATATCTAACAGCATAATAGCCACCAATACAATGGCCCATTTATTTCTAGCTTTATATGTGCTTCTCCAATTCATGCTTATTTGAGTTTTGGTGTTTGTTTTAACGCGCTTTGCTTGAATTTAAATTTTATGGGTATAGTATTGAAATAATCCGATTTCAATATCAATGTTTTATCTTCTTGATTGATTTTTTCAGGAAAAAAACCTAGGTTGAAAACCTGATGGTCTGCTAAATTGAAAGACCGCTCAAATACATAATAATCACAATTGAGTGTATCATTTCCATCTATTAAAAAAACTTCTTTTTGCATCATGTAAGACAAATAATAGATGTTTTTTTGAATCTGATTAAAATCACTTGTATTATATCTTGTTATATCCTGTCTTGTATTATTCTTAACTTTCAAAGTAAAAAAATAGGCATCATCATCTACGTTATTACTTACGATATTATCTCCTTGAAGTTCTTGTAATGCTCTATCATATACCAAAGGTTTATACTGAAGTGTAAAGGAAAAATCGCCAGATTTTACTTCTTTCAGATATCCATTTTTACTATTTTGAAACCAGTTTATCATTTCTTTAGCATTCACTTTTTGATTTTTCGTTTTACTACACCCCATACATAACACTTGAGCTATAATAAAAACATGTAACCATCTACATTCCTTCATACTTTTCATTCATATATTTAAGCACCTCTTCCGTTAAATTAATACGCTCATCAGCAAACATGATATTGCCATCCCCTGCCGCGCCAAGTATTAAGTCCATTTGATGTTCCTTTCCATAGTCGATCATGTACTGGTTAATTTTATTCCATAGTTGTTGTTGAGTAACATAATCGATCTCTTTTAGGAGTTTTTCATAGTTTATAGCTAAACTATCATAGAGGTTTCTATGATATATATACTCTTGAACAATGTTTTCTTTTTCTTTCTTACTTACAACGGGGTTATTTAGCACCACCTCTGCATTATTAATTAACATTGTTAGAGAATCAATCCTATTTTTCTTTGGAATTAATATATCATCATTTCTTTTTTTAAGTTCTTTGGTTCCCTTAAACTCATTAAAAATTTTATGATTTTCTACAAATCTAATTTTATCAGTATTACAGCTACTACCAACTATTAAAATTGCAACAACCAATCCCAGCAACCTCCTATTTAATGTCCCATTTTTCATTCTTCAAACTTGAATTTAGTTCTCCATTTTTCACCACGAACATTCATTACTTCCAAATAATAACATTCATCTTTACTTTCATTAACAATATGTAAATCTTTCTTTTCAACAATCAAGTAATTATCTCCATTAGGCCTTTTCAATTCAAAATGCTCATTGTGATAAATTGAAGTATCTCCATTTATATTATAAATTTTTACATCCACAGCATTAGAATTGTACTTGTCTGTATATTTAAATGGGATTAATTCATGAATGACATGTGTATGTGTTGCATAGTTTTTGAACAATCCCATATATGTTATATTCTCTGAAGTTTCCTCTTCAATCTCATCACATTCTGTTTTAAATGAAAAAACTTCTGAGGTCGCGATGGTTTGAGTTGCCGTAAGCCTGCCAGATTCTCCGTTTGGAATCGTGTACTGATTATATGATTTTACCTGCCATGCATATGTTTTACACTCTTCCAACTCGCGTGCAAAAATTGGATATATCAAACTATTATTTGTTAAGTCATTTTTTAGATAATACGGCGCATTGTTAATGGCAATATACTTACTCTGTCCCGGGTGCATTTCAGCCAGGGTAAATTCATACAAAATATTATTACCTACATTGACCCATGAAAATATTGGATTATCTGTGACACTAGTTGCTTCATCAATTGGAGATATTAAAAACAATGTTCCATTAGTAGTGATTTGTCCCAAAACATTTAATCCACACGCTTCATTTGAGACTGGAGTTCCATTACTTATAAACTGTACACATACTTCATAATTTCCATTCGGAACTGGGTTGTTAGCATTTAATACTACTTGCATAGAGGGTGCATAAAAACCAAATGAGAATGGTTTTAATAATTGTGATGCATTTACTTGGTTTATCGAAACAGAAGACTTCGAAGCAACAGTGATTGATTTTGTATTTCCAGATAAAACTAAATTGGAACTCTGATAAACTTTGAAATTAATTATCCCTGATACAGAACTCAGTGAAGTATTTTGAATATTAATTGCTAATAACTCTGACAGGTTATTTGCTGAAGAATTAATGGGGTTACTTAAAATAACTTGCGCCTTTAAAACCGTACTTATTGACAGTACCATAATCAATAAACAGCATCTAGACATATATTTTTTTGAGCACTCGATCATTTGTTGAGTTTTAAAAATTAAAATTTAATTGTCCGTACATCGTTACACCTTTGTTTTTATCAACCATCCCTTCTACATCTCGATTATTAATAAATTCGTTTTTCACGTTAAAATTGAAATTCAAATATTTAGTTGCATTGAATCCAATTTGTATAAAATTTCCAATTTTGCTATCCACTCCCTGCTTTGCATATTCAGATCCAAATTGCGCAGTCATTTTATCCTTAAAAAGTGGGAAAGACACGGTTTGGTTAACTGAATATAAGTTGTTAACCAATGGATCAGCAGATGTAAAATGGCTCATACTTCCATTAAGGGTAACATTAACACTACCAAATTGCATTTGTTGAGAAATACTAACTGAATTGCTCGAAGTTCTATCATAAGCTATATAATTAATATCCACCTGCTCCCCTTCCGATAATATAACATTACTCCCAGAATTATTGCTTTGATAAGCATAAGTAACCTGAGTTGTCACAACTGAATTTTTCAATTTATAGTTATGACCAATAGTCAAATTAAACTGATTAGAAACATTATTTAATCCTGTAGCACTAGAAATACCATTATTAAGGTGTATAACCGTATAGAACAATGAGATGTATGGAAGCTTTTCAGGTGTATAATTTAGATTTACACTTCCTATATTGGTTTTAACATTTTCAGACTCTCCTCCTCCATTTATATGTTCTCTTTTAATATTTGCAGCTAAAGCAATTTTATTGTTCAACAAGGCCTGCCTTAAGCCAATTTCATAGGTTATTCTATCGTTTATTAGATACGGCAGACCAAACGAAGTATAGTTTGTACTTATATTTTCTGTACCTCCATAAATTTCGCCATTTGAAAAAAGGTACTTCAATATTATACTATAAGCCCAACCTTTTTCTACAAAGGAACTAGTCAAATCTGTATTTCGATTCTCTCCATTTAAAAGTGCAAAATTTGCTTCTCCATTAAGCTGAATTTTTTTAAGTAAAGCATACACAAAATCAACTCCCACGACATGATTTATTCTTTTGATGTGAAACTCTTCTTCAGAAACATTTTTTTCGACCCCATTGAGGTAATTTAAATGAATATGGTTTTCTGATTTTTCACCAATTCCAAATTTTATTGCCCCTATATTTCTTTTACCATTATTAGCAATAGAGTCTTGTGATGTTGTTACAAAATCTGTTTTCCCATAAGTGACTCCTGTATATATTTTTTTGGGTGCCATCTCAATATTAAAACCCTTGTTTCGAATACCATTTAGCATGAGTTTATTGTATATAGGATAAACATATCCTGCTTCAAGCACTCTGAAATCGCTAAAAATTTTCATTGCTGGAGATAAAAGATCATAATCTTCTGCAACATCCATTATTTTTTTTGGGTCTTTTGCAATTTCTCGAATATTAATATTTTCAATTTCGTCTATTTTTTTCTTCGCTTTGAGCAATTTCTTATAAGATTTCTTTTTTGAAACCACCTTTTCTAAACGATCGGTAATGACCTGATACTCTTTCCTTACATTAATTAATTGTTGAAGCTCCGCTACCGACCCAATCTCCTTAAATTTGTCGTAATCATCAACTCCACTTTTAATTAATTTGTGCGCATTTACTAATTCTTCCCTACTATATTTTTCGAGCAATTTTTCTAAAACATCATTTCCCAGTTCGTCAACGATATTTAGTTTGTTGTTTTTGACATCTTTTAAAAGGCTTTCATACTTTTGTAATTCACTTAATGGTAATTTTTCGAGCACCTTTACCTCCTTTGAAACATCGTTTACATTATAACTTTCAATGTCTTTTAGTTTTTCTTCATCTAAAAGATCCTCTTTTGATTTAAACAGTCGATTAAGTTTTTTAGAAAAACCACTTTTATCTTTTGATTCGAGCAGGTGTACAAAATCCTTATCTTCTAAAAGATTGTCAATTTGCTTTTCATTCAAATCCCCAAGCTTTCCTCTTAGATTACTTAATTTTTCTTCATCAAGTTTTTCTAATCCTTTGTTATTTTTGATTGCATTATCAACATATTCTTTCTTTTGCTGATCAAATTGTGTACGCACTTTACCTTCTATGTTATTCAAATTGTTTTTCTTCAACAATTGTAATAATTGGCTCTTATTTTGAACGTCATCTATATCGCTCGTATTTACTTTGTTAAGTAATTCTATATCTTCTTTACTCAATCGTTCTTGAAGTGAAAATCTTTCCAGCAAGCCTGTAACCTTTTTATTATTTTGTTTAGCAAAATCAACAGCCAATCCCTTACTTTTATCATTCAGTCCATTTGCGTGTTCTTTTACATCTGCTAACTCTTTATTCAAAACTTCAATGTTGTTGGACTGAACCAAATCAATAAACTGGTTTGGATCATCCAGTTTTTTTAAAGATTCCAATTGATTGATAAAATCAGTCCCATTTGTTTTGAGTTGACTTACTACCTCTTTATTCTCTAAAACAGTTTTCAGTTTATCATTCTTAATATGGTCGCTATATTGTTCAACATCAATATCTTGTAATTGACTGTGTACATCTTCTAAAGAAGACACTCCTAATACTTTTTCTAACTTATCTGCATGCTTTAACTTTTCTTGTATCTCTTTACTATTCTTTAGTTCCCTTAGCGGTTCAATTTGATCAAAAGAGTTTACTGCTTTACTAATAGTAGGATCCTTAAGCTGCTCTATCCATTTATCGTGATCCTTTAATTCCGACCTTAACCGCTCTGTTTTTTCATCTTCGATTATACTTTTTGATTTTTCATAGTATTTATTCTCCTTTGTTTTTTCGACAACTAAATTTCTTACTGCATTTAGATATTCATAATAATTGAAGTTGATATTATAGTGATTCGCACTTCTGAACGATTGTCCTTCATCCTTAATTAAATTGATATTGGCTGTAAAGGGGATTTCGAAAATTTTAATGGATGGGTTAATTATTAATCGATTATAATTCTGCTCTTGATATTCTGTTTTGAAATCAAAATTATATTGGGCGGTGTTACTTCCATTTATTTTAAATACAAATTTCTTGTTTGTAGTATCATCTATCGCCAGTGAGGAATCTTCTTCAACTATAAAAACATCCAAACTTACTCTTCCAACAGATTGATTGTTTTCATATTTTATAGCTTCAACCTGAAAAGTGTAGTTTCCTTCGGGAAGCCTTTGCCCCACATCCTCTACCGATGAAAAATTGGTATATATATCATCAAAATGATAATGCTTTAATTCATGATTTCCCTTAGGAAGCTGAATACTGTTAGTTTGAGCATTGTATATAAGCCCCGCCTGTTTATTGGTTATTGTTCCCTTAAAATATACAATGTCAAATTCATCATTAACAATAGAAAGCCTCCACAAATCATTAATTGAAGTCAACTGATGATTGTACTGAATCGTTAACCCGTATGTAATTTGTGTTAGCATCATTATTGCTATGACTAGTTTAAATTTCACCGACAACAGTTAATTAATCGATCACTTTTTATTTCCACATTCTATTAAAATATCATATTTAACATAAAATACTTTCCCATTTTCATTTGTATACTCGGCTCTTATATTATACAATCCAGTTTCTTCTATTTGAATTTTAGGTTTGTTTGAATTCCACCTTACATAATGGACTAAGTGTGATCCACCTCCATTGCCTATTGAAGAAATAGAAGGTGATGGAGGAAAAAGAGGAATAAGACTACCTGGAAACAGAAATTTATTTATATCAGTGTATTCTTTAATCAAAAGATCATTGACAAATATTTTATAGTTGCCAAAATCAATATCATTCCTATCCGTATAAGAAACATCAAAGATGTACTCTTCTTTACATTTAGGAGATTTTGGTGTTGGATCAGTTGAAGGATCATAGCTCTCTAATATTGGAGTAACCAAAGGACCCTGAAGGCCAATTTCATGAGGAATGTAAGAATCGATAATAATAGACGCTCCTTGGTAATATTTTAGATTAGCTACTAACTCAATTTTGTAATCCTCCTTTGTTCTTGTAGCTTCATAAAATTGATGTGTAAATGGGTACTTTATTTTTTTATTCACTAGGTCTTCAATTGGAGTAACCTTATTTGCGTCTAGTAAATTATGCAATATCATATCTCCTTCATCATTCTCAATTTTTACTTCAAAAATATCAAAAGCATCCGGCCTGAACTCGAGGGGTAATTCGATAAAATAATTAACGCTATTATTAGGATCGTTGGGTCCATTATCGTTTCCAAGAGCCATAAAATATAATACATTAGTTATATCATATTTGCACTCATCACACGGTAAAGGGCATGCATCTGTTAAATAAAATGGATTTAAATCAATTAAGCTATTGTAATCTATTTTATCAAATTCTACTTCCATTTCAATGCATCCGATCTCCACTTTTGATGTATTATTGTAAAGGTCCCGTACATCATTAGGATAAAGTGCCCTATTATATATACTTACTTCATCCAAGCTCCCTTTATAACGACTGAATCCGTCTGCTCCTGTTCCAATATATAAATCAACTAAAGATGACTGTGGACTAACAGCATCATCCATTTCGCTATCCAATTGTCCATTAACATATATTTTAAGTACATTTTCCTTTTGAACCATAGTAACCATGGTCCATTCATTTTCTAGAATTAGAGTGCTCGATTCTAATTGACTAAAACCTGTTGCTGTACCATCATGAGTCCAAGCAAGCACATTGCCAGTATTGTTTAACCCCAGTAGATAAGCTGCTCCATCTTCTTCTAGGGCTCCCCACCTACTCACTAAATCAATATGTCCTGGATTTCCATCAAATGAACCAAATCCAATATCAGGTTTTACCCATAAGTTAATGGTATAATCTCTTTTAAAATTAAGCGCCTCATTATTTATAAGTGATAAATTACTTGAACTCCCATTGAAGTACATGGCATTGTCTGTTATATTGTTTCTATCTGCATCATTTACAAGATCATTTGCTGAGACAATCCAATTAACATCGCCAGTAGAATTGGCTAAACTTCCTCCGTTAAAATCGAGTTTCAAAATTTTATTGGGATCATTATAAGGAAGTAATTCACTAGCATCTATGCTATTCAGTGCAATACAAACTTCTCCATCTGTATTATTCTCAATATTCCCTATTAAGCTTCCGTAATCGGAATTAACATTTCCAGTAAATTCTAAAAAATCCGGTTCGTAATTCATGCAAAACTGATACCCTCCTTTTTCAAGTAAATAAGTATCCCCATGTACTACAATGGGTACACAAACAAATGTTTTGTCATTGGCAATATAAGTCTTGCTACATGCTTCCATATCAAATGAAAGACAATACTCCCCAATAATTGGTGCCCTTGTATTTTCAAAAGCTCCAATATCTGCACTTGACCCATTAGGAGAAGGCCTCAAAGCACCTCTTATATCTTTTATAATTGGAGAAGAGGGATTTGCCTTGCCTATTGCAGGGCTACCATCTTGTAAAGTATATTCATTGCCTAAATGATTTGTAAAAAGTGGATCTTCATTACTTACCGTTGCGAGCTCTACGTTATCTTCTAAATCAGCTTGCTGAAGTGCTCCTCCCGAGAACAAATGAGAAAGATCTATCTTCAGTAATGACTGATAGAAAGAAGTGGTAGTATAATCTTCTTTTACTATAGAATTATTGATGGTAATCTGCGATGTCGATAAATCTACGGAGTAAGGATTTCCATTATTATCAGGTGGAGGGTAAAACCAAGAAAAAGTTGAACTTGCCTCATCATTAATTATTGAATTAGATATAGTAGCATTAATATTACCTCCAATCAAAATGGCACTAACATTATTCACATCGTCTTCTATAATAGAAGTAAAATCTATAGACAAGCTACTATTGTTATCGAGTGAAAGAAATGCGATGGCAGCCCCACCTATATCAAGAGAGGGCTCATGTATAAATGGTTCTACTTTGTTATTAAAAAACAAACAATTAGTAATATTAAGATCTGTCGAAACAGGCATCTCATTTTCATCAATATAATCTCTAAAAATAGCCCCTCCTGCACTTGCATAATTTCCATCAAATTGGCATCTACTAATATTTACAGTACCTCCGGCTGCAATGGCTATGGCACCACCTAAAAAGAAATCACTACTACCTACATCACCCACTCCCGATCCATTATAAAAACGGATTCCTTCAATGGTAACATCCAAATCCGTTCCTGCTTCTTTACTTACTTGTATTATAGAACTCCTTTCTAAAGCATTTTGGGTTGTTCCATCAATTTCAACTGAGTCATGACCAATAATGCTCACAGATTTATCTATCAGTAATCCATATTCATTATAATTACCTTCCTGAATATTAATTGTTCCTTCGTCACAAACAAGGGTTAATGCCTCTCCTATTGTCGGAATAGGATTTTGATCACTTCCTAAAACAGCAGCAGCATCTGTAACATTTGTACCTACCCATAATACATCATTGTTACATTCGATACTCTCATATGCTCCCATATCGGGTGCTGTTGTTGACCTTTGAGTTCCTAAAATATCATTCGGAAATGCAGCATTATAAATTGCGGTTCCGTTGCTTGCGCTTGACGCCGATAAAGAAAAGTCAGGATTCGAAAAATCTGTACTTACAAATAAAGGCGGAGCACTTATGACCCCATTTTGCCCTGTTTGGAGCGGTGTAATGGTGGGCAGCATTGATCCGTTTAAATTTGCCACTTCGTTAATCAATAGGTCTGTCCCATTTATTGTAGATACATTCGAAGCTGTTATTGAAATACTTCCTGCAGGGACTCCATTAGAATTTACAACGCCATAATCGCCATATGCGAATGGCGTTTGATCGCCCCATATAATACTATTACTGATATTACAATTAGCATATCCTCCAAAGAAAATAGCATTCGCTGATCCTTCATAAATTGTGGTATGATTTAAATTAAGCTGTGACCCACCATTGGTACCATTTCCAAATCCAATAGCAGCTCCCCCTATAGACGCACTATTATTATAGAACAAGCAATTGTTCAGGTTTAGTACAATCCCTGTTTCTTCCAAATTAGTAACAAGTACACCACCTATATCAGCGCTATTATTTGTAAAAATACATTGCTCAAATACATACTCTCCGGTAACACCAATGTATACTGTTCCTGCAAAAATAGGGCTATTTGGGTCTCCAAAATTATTCCCAACTCCATCACGAAATGTTATGCCAGAAAAAATAACTGAACTTAAGGGGGCATTTGTTTGCGGATTTCCAATCCTGAATATTCTATTTATACCTGAGCCACTTATGGTAATTAATTCGGGGTTATTGGTTAGGCCTTTGAATTCTATATTTTTATCAATTACATAATCATTTATATAAAAAACAGAACCTTCAATAATATTGATTATCCCTTCGTCACAAACATTTGATATGGCATCTTCTAAACTGGTATAAGGATCTGTTTCTGTTCCTGAACCCATATTTAAGGGTTCATTACCATCTATATTTTTG
>CBDCGV010000003.1:0-21506 GCA_965216955.1 Chitinophagales bacterium
CTTGCTGCCCGGTTAATACATCATCTGATATTTTCTTTTTCTTTTTTTCAACTTCCTTTTGTGGTAAGCGTCTTAAATTTTCTGCAATTTCCTCCCAAACCAATACTCACGCATTTTGATACATTTTTGTAATTACCGGTATGATTTTCCCTTTATTATGATCTCGCATTTCACCAAGACTGCATTCAATATCCAGTTTGACCTCTTTTAGCTAAAGGCTTATGCATAATAATTTCATTAGAAATATGTACTAACCCTAGCAATTGAAAAGGGAATTCCTTTTGAGTTAAGTAATTCCATGAACAATGGATGACTTAACATATGGGGATAGGTAGCAGGAAGTACATCACTATTACCAAAGCCGCATAGCTTGCTATATTTAGCTAAATGATTTTGATCAATTGGAACACCCTTTCTAACCACTTTTAAGTCGGGGAGTGTTTCTGCATTTTTTGGTTTACTACCTGGATTAATAGCTTTGTAATATTGTAGTAAAGCATTGGGTGCTTTGTCTATGGTAATTACTTTCATGATCTTTTTAAATTTTAAAGTGGATCTTATAAAGTTATTAAGCTCCGATTAAAGCTTGACCGCATACTCTTACGATATTGCCATTTAGCCCCTTAGAAGATGGATTGGCAAAATAAGCTATGGTTTCTGCAACATCGACAGGTTGTCCTCCTTGTGCCATAGAAATTCATTCTTCTGACCTGCTTCTCTAATCATCATAGGAATAGCAGCAGTCATTTTTGTCTCTATAAATCCAGGAGCTACTGCATTTATGGTAATTCCCTGCTTAGCAACAATTTCTGTCATTGATTGGACCATTCCAATAACACCTGCTTTACTCATGGCATAATTGGTTTGTCCCATGTTTCCAGCAATTCCACTTATTGATGACACGCAAATAATTTTACCCTCTTTATTGATTGTGCCTTTTTCAAGAAGTAGGTCATTGATGCGTTCTTCACTACTTAAATTGATATCAATAACCATATTCCATTGTTTGTCACTCATTTTGGCAAGCGTCTTATCCCTGGTTACACCAGCATTATGTACTAAGATATCAAGTCCTTTATGTTGTTTTGAAAAATAATCGACAAGCTTTTGGGGGAGTGTCTTCAGCAGTGATGTCAGCAGCTAATACTTCACCGTTAATACTATTGGCCACTTTTTCAAGATCTTCAATTGCTTGAGGAATGTCGAGACATACCACCTTTGCACCATCTCTTGCAAGTGTCTTAGCAATAGAGGCACCAATACCCCTTGCGGCACCAGTAACCAATGCGACTTTCCCCTCTAAAGGTTTTGCCCAATCTGTAGTAATTGCTTTTCCTTTTGTTGACCTAACTTTCACAAATTGCCCACTTACATAAGTAGATTTGTTAGAAGCAAAAAATTGTATGCTGCTTGCAAGGTTCTTTTCAGCACCTTTATCTATATAGATAAGATTGGCTGTGCTGCCCTTTTTAATCTCTTTCCCAATGGCTTTTGTGAAGCCTACCAATGCTCTTTGCGCTGTTTGGGCCTTAGGATCATCACAGTTTTCAGGAGTTTTTCCTACAATAATTAAACGTCCACATTTTGCAAATTTTCTGACTACAGGTTTCAAAAAATGATAGATCGAAGCGAGGTCTTCGCTTTTGGATATTCCCGTTGCGTCAAAAATGATGGTTTTAAATGATTTAACACCTTTTCCAGTCCATACATGATGTTCTATACCCGCTTTACCTAAACGTCCGGCGACTTCACCTAAGTTTCTATCTTCTTGATTTACAAAAATAGGGGCACCGCTTTCATTTAAAGTATGCCCAATTGATTCAAGGGCAAATCCGTCTTGAGCAACACCTAATAGTGCCGGTCCAGTTAAAAAAGATTGACCTTCTTTATACCTTGTCAAATTAATAGGACTAGGAAGTCCTAATTGCTTGGCTATTTTTTTTCCAATGGGGGTATTTACAAATTGCGTATAATTATCTGTTTTTGCCATTTCTAATCTATTTGATTTTCTGTTTGAATGTGTATTATCTCTGTTCTTGCAAGTTACTACTCCAATGCATGCATTGGAAAAACAAATATTTTGTTAAATTGTTAAGGATATCTATTATTGAAATCTTTAATGTTAACAATATAGCCTAAGAACCTACGTTAATGCGTTATATTTGTGACTAAACATTAAAAAATATGAATAACTGGAAGTTTTTAACACTATCTTTTTTACTTGGCCTAGGAATAATTGTTGGATGTTCTAAGGAAGATGAAACGGTTTCTTGTGAGGATTTATCTACAGCTGCAATTAGCACTATAACGGCTTTATCTGATGATGCAACAGTGGAGAATTGTGATTCTTTAAAATCAATTGTAAGTGCTTTAGAAGCAAACAATTGTACAAGTGAGCTTCCTGATGAAGTGTTATCTTTATTAGATCAAATTTCATCAGCTGATTGTAGTACGATTAGTACAGATTTATGTTTGTTGAATATTGCAAATGCTTTGGATGCTGTTACAACTGCTTTGACCAATAGAACAGAATCTAATTGCAATAAAGCTCAAACGGAACTTCAAAAAGTTAAAGATAGTACAGACTGTTTTAATACACTCTCAACAGAGCAAAAGGGAATAGTCAATACTCTTTTAGGTCTTGATTGTTCATTATTATAAATACATTTAACATTTAAAATTAAAAACCGGAAACAATCATTTGTTTCCGGTTTTTAATTTCTATAAGGTATTGAAACTTAATGTCCCGCTAATTACTTTAATAAAGTAACGGCATCAATATCATGAAAGATATTAGTATCAAAATGCTTCCAATTATTTAAATCTTCATGCAGCCTGTCCACAATAACTGTCCAAACGTATGGGTTCATCCCTAAACCAAGATGATTTGTTCCAGCCTCAATATTTTGGGTAATAGGGCCTTCTTCCTCATCCATGCAGTATTGCCAGGATACCATACCATCACCTTTGGTATAAATGGATGTTGAAGGGATTGCTGGTTGCTTAGAGGCTTCATCAGCCCAAACAGGGTTAAAGTCCTGTATTTTTTGTCCACTAACAATTTCGAACCACCAGTCTACATTAGAACCGCCTCGTAATCCTCTAAAAGGTGCTCCAATAGAAATTACCTGGCTTGCATAATCTAAGACTTTCCAAGCTAAAACTCTTGCTGTCATTCCGCCTAAACTCCAACCAATCAAAGCTACTTTTTCTCCATGTTGATCACTAATCTTTTTTACATAATCGATTAACTTATCCTCTAGTTTTTGGGTATATGTTAAATTAAATCCTTGATCCCAGCCATAACTATTGAAGTTTTTGAATTTTAAAAACTTTCTAAGTGGCAAGGTAGACATATCATTAGTCGTTAAGCCCGGAATAACGATTACGGGTTGTCCATTTCCATCAGGTAAACTCTCTAGAACACCAAAAGCAGGTACAATATTTACAAGTTGTAAAATACCAGTTGGTTCTAAAAACATCTTATATAAAGGTGGCTTCTTAATGGTCCCCATAATTTTATTTTATAATGTATAATGTTCTAAATTAACACTTTGCAATTTACTTTTTTTAAATGTTTTTCGTCAAAGGGTTTCCAGTTTTGAGGGTCTTGAGATAATCGATCTGCTAAAATCATCCATACTAAACTATTGGCACCAAAACCTAAGTGGCTACCTTTTACTTCTATATTTTCTAAGTGTTCCTCATTTGCATATTCGATGCAATATTTCCATGCCACTACACCATCTGTTTTACTATAAATGGCTGTCGTTGGTACTGAGGGGGGAAGTGGTAATTCAAAGGCTCTTGCATCATGCGTAGCATTAATTTTTGCACCATTTAATATTCTATACATCAAATTAGCATTGGTTTTTTGAGTCTTTCCACCAGAAAAAGGAGATCCCATAGTTATTACTTGACTTATAACATGATTATCTATTTTGGCTAATTCTCGTGCATAAATGCCTCCCATACTCCAACCAACTAATTTAACAGGTTGTTTTTTCTCAATATAGATTTGCCTAAGCCTTTTAAGCATTTTGTCCTCATATTCTGGTTTAAAACCTCTATTTATCCCAAGTTCCCATCCATAAACGTCATAACCTATATTGGATAAAAACTTTCTGAGTGGTGTCGTTGAAAAATCATTGGTACCTAATCCTGGCAAAACCATTACTGGTTCTCCATTCCCTTTAGGTACATGTTGCCATGTTTGCTTGGTAAAAATTACAGAAAGCGCCTCAATAGCAGCTCTTGGTTCAGCTACCAGCCATAAAAGGGAAGGTGCTGGCACATTGTGCGGAATATTCATCTCTTACTTAGTTCTTCTAGCCCTTAAGATAGAAATAAATGTGAAGATTCTATATTGAAGATTTTGTTTAGTGTGAATAACAATTGTATAAATAAATTATTGATATAGATCTATTATTAGCCCTTTGTATCAATTCTTCTTTCCATCAAAATGCGTCCATTTGCAATTAGCTTAACGGTATAAAATTGTTGATCAAAATCATACGTATTAAATTTATAGGGGACATATAGTTTGCCTGAGGGCGTATTAGCATTGTTATACAGTTCTTTCACTAAAACTCCATTTTCATTAAACATGGCAATATGAACATCCATTGGAAAAGGAATACCCATGTTAACAGAGCCTTTATAATTTCTAATAGGGATCCCTTGAGTTAAAGCTCGTTCTCCAAAATTAAACTTTCCTACTACTCCATTACTGTTCTTTCTTATCATGGTAATGGTATTACTGTCATTCATTTCAAATGCAATTAAACCGTCTGATAGGTTTTCATTTTCTACCAATTCCCATATTGTAAATTGTGCGGTAGGGTTATGTAGGTGGTGTTCTCCAATAAATTGTGATAGCATACTCAAAGGTCTTTCACTTATATCTCCGAATTGGTATATAGCACTGCCATATGGAGCGACATCATTTTGTTCAATGCACATGGCACTTAAAGGGATTTTTTTTGATTCACCCTTGTCAACTTTAGCGAGTAAATTTCTTGTTATTACAAAATTCTGAAATGAAGAATCTCCTGCTATTAATTGTAACCCGGCTGGGATATTAATTTCAAGCACGGATGTAGAGTTATTTTTTAATTCGCAAACGAACGGTGCAATATAATGAGTGCTTTTTTCATTAACTGTAATTTTGTATTCAATTTTTTTATCTGCAATTAATTGGCTAATTGAATTAGCAGTAGTTTGGTTTTTCCAACCAAAAAAGCAAATGAAGAGAATAAAAATTTCTTTTACCATATACAACTAAAAGTAACGGTTTTACTATCTAAATATTGTTATAAATTTTAGAAACAGATTAGATGTGATTATATTTATCTTTGCGTTTATTTCAAGTATTACATAAAAAATCACACCAGTGATTAAAATCTAAACAAATGAGAATAATTTCTACCTTTTGCTTTACCGTTTTATTTGCGTTTGCACTTTTTGCTCACGATGGGAATTTTTTGGCTATCAAAAATGTAAATATTTCGAGCTTGGGCAATCAAATAGTTTATGATTTTGATATTGAGAATAAGCTTAAGATTCCTTTCGTAGATGTTGAGATAGAATTTTTGGTAAATGGAAATGTGATAGAGGTAATTGAATATGCCAATTTAGGTGAAGAAGAACTTTATAGTGATCGATTTATTATCCCTAAAAAAATGATAAATATTGATGATGACGTAGTAGAAATTGAGGTGGCGAAAATATTAGGACAAGAATATCATTGGGCGAGTTGGACCAATGAAGATGACGCCGGAGAAAATCTAAGACAGGGGAATAATGTTGGGTCCTATGAAATATATGGTGACGCTCCCTATAGAATGAAAATTAATGATGCAAGTGGAAGCGCGAATACTGTGCCAATAGCATTAATCTTACATGACGGTGTTCCTTTGGAATATATATTGGATCTAAATCCTGTTACTCCGGTATTTCCTTGGTTAGAATACGTTGATATATACATCAAAAAGTCATCAGAGAGTAATTTTGGAGCACCTATTACTTTCAATGACTTATCTGATACGGCATTCAGTAATTTATTTACTACTAAGTCGGTAGAAAATACTGTATTAAAACAAAAAGCTTTTGATCAGAGTATCGCAGAAAAAGACGCAAACCATACCATTGTTTTTAAGGAGGCATATAACGCTAACTTAGATTTAAACTATACTAATTTATTTTATTATTTGTGGTATGCTACGATAAATATTCCCTCTTCTGTATTGTCATCGAAAGGTTTTACAGATAGCGACCAATTAGATGTACGAGTTAAATTTTCAATGTGGGAGTTTGATGTAAATACGCGTAAAAATGTAAACTACAGTACTTATCTAAGAATATTCAGAGAAAAGGAAACGCTTCCAAAGCTTCCTAGTTGGTATAGAGGAGATACGCATTTACATACCATATATTCTGAAAATATTGGGGAGTTCGGGTCTCCTTTATCGCCTACAAAAGAGGCAGCAAAATCGATCGGTATCGATTGGATTACGACTACAGACCATACATCAGATTTAGATAATTTCGGTAGTAGAAAGATACAGGAGAATTGGCAAGCTCAGTTAGATGAAATCGTAGCATTAAATAACGAAGACCAATCTATGATTTATATAAGAGCGCAAGAGGCCTCTTTAAATAATGCTGAAAGAAAAATTGTTCACTTTTTAGGTTATCCTAGTCCAGATGATCCACTAAGTGGTGTGTTTTTAGGAGATGGTGGAGGTGATAGACCATTGGTTTCTAATACTTCTCGATGGGTTACTACCGCCCTAAATGATTTAACTGCGACAGGAGGGTTTGCCTATGGTGCGCATCCATTTGCAACAGAAGATGATCTAGGATTTTTAGTGGGGGGAGGTCTTTGGAATTTAGGAGATAGAGATTTTCCGGTTAACGGGCAGCAATTTAATAATGCGTTAGGAGAGGTGAGTTGTAATAACCCTTCTGTAGGGTCGGATCTTTATTCTAAAGAAGATAATCAGTTGGTTAAAGAGTCACTAAAAGGCACTCAGATTTGGAATGTTAGAAATGCTTTAGCTGTTGCAGACAACCCTCATGATCCATATAATATTAGCGGGAATGTAACTCCATTTATGCCTGTTCCTGAAGATGAAATAGAGTCGCATATTAATAGATTTAGGCAGGGGCAGGAGATTACTAATTTTGTCAATATCAAAGGGTTGAAAATGAAAAATGGAAATCCTGATTTGACCAACTGGAAGCTGTATTACGCTGGTGGGTCAGATGCACACGGAGCCTTTAATTTTTCGAATACAAGTCATGTTTCTACGTCTATTTTGGGTATTGGTAATTTAGGTGGAAATGTTGATGATAATGCCGTTGGAAGGATCAATACGCTTACATATTGCCCCAATGGAATGGGAGCAAATGGTGAAAATGTATTGAGAGCATTACAAAATGGAAATACAACTATTTCAGATGGTCCTATAATGGTTCAGGGAGTGAGCACCAATGGTGAAAATGCAGAGAATGAAGTTATGATGGGTGAAGATGTTGTAATTAGCGTAGAGGATAGTGCTGCTGCATTTGTAAATATGCAATATGTAACAACTCCTGAGTTTGGCAATGTTGTTGAAATTATAACTATAATGGGCACCGAAAATGGTGAATTTTCATTAGCACAACCAGCTGCAAATTTTGCTGCTTTAGAAAATCAATTTAGTTATTCTATAAGTAATTTGATCGAGCAGTTTTCTCAAAACGATACTACTGGCACTATAACAACTTCAAACTTGGTCAATAAGTATTTTTACATTCGTCATGAGTTAAAAACAACGGTAAATTATGGTAGTAATAGCCCTCGAATTCATGAAACCGATCATTACCGATCTTTTACAAATCCGGTTTGGATAAAAATTGAAGACCCTACATTAACACCTATTTTTGAAAACAAAGAATTGGAACGTGCCACTACAATTTATCCTAATCCAGTGAAAGAAGTACTTCATGTCATTACCAATGTGATATTAGATGAAGTGATAATTTATGATTTAAACGGAAAAGCACTTAGAGCTGAGATGATCGATAATGCCATTGATGTCTCAATGCTACAAGGGGGAACTTATTTCTTAGAGATTAGAAAAGGAAATGGCGTAGCTAGAAAGAAATTCGTAATAGCTAAATAGATAGCGTATGCTATTCTTGCAACATCATCCATTCTTCTGTTTTTCGATCAATGGTGTTGTTTAAAATATCAATTTCTTGTTGAAGTTCTATGAGCTTGTTGTAATCGTCGGCTAAATTCATTAATTCAGTTTCAAGTTCCGATTTTTTTAATTCAAGCTTGGTAATTGAACTTTCAATGCGTTTAATCTTCTTTTTATTTTCATAACTAAGCTTAGAGTCATTGGGTTTTGATTCTGCGGTGTCTTTAATAAGTGTCTTTTCAGGCTTCCTATTCTCAAAGAAAGTGCCTTTTCCTGTTCTATATTGAGAGTAATTACCTGGGAAATCTTCTATTTTACCATTAGGTTGTATTACAAAAAGGTGCTCCACCAATTTATCCATAAAAAAGCGATCATGTGAAACAATTATCAAGTTGGCTTGTAGGTCGATTAAAAAGTCTTCTAAAACGCTAAGTGTAAAGATGTCTAAATCATTTGTGGGTTCATCTAAAATTAAAAAATTGGGATTTTTCATGAGTATGGTGAGTAAGTACAATCTTCTTTTTTCTCCACCGCTTAGCGTTGATACATAGTGAAATTGCTGTTTCTTATCAAACATAAATCGTTCACATAATTGAGAAGCAGTTAATTTTTTTCCTTTTTTCATTGGGATGAATTCAGCAATATCTCTTACAACCTCAATTACTTTCTTGTCTCCTTTAAGCTGCATTCCTTTTTGATCGTAGTAGCCAAATTTTACTGTTTCTCCAATAACCACTTTTCCTGATTGGGGTCTAAGGTTACCAGTAATGATTTTCAACAAGGTAGATTTCCCAGAACCATTGGCCCCAATAATGCCAATACGCTCATATCTTTTAAACTTATAGCTCAAATTTGTAATAAGATGTTTGTCGCCATAATGGTGATTGACATAGTGTAATTCCACAATTTTATTACCTAATCGTTCAGGGACAATTTGTAGCTTGAATTCATCATTATCAATTTTTTGAGTAGCTACTTTTTTAATTTCATAAAAAGAATCTATTCTTGCTTTGCTTTTTGTAGTTCTTGCTTTTGGTTGTTTCCTCATCCAATCAAGTTCAGTACGCATAAGGCTTTTAGCTTTGCCGACTGTTCTTGATTCAATTTCCTTTCGTGTAGCTTTTAATTCTAGGTATTGAGAATAATTACCTGGATAGCTAAAAGTTCTTTGATCGTCAATCTCTATAATTCTATTACAAATATTTTCTAAAAAGTAACGATCATGAGTAATCATTAAAAGTGTTTGCTTAGATTGTATTAGCCATTTCTCCAGCCATTCAATAAGTTCTACATCCAAGTGATTCGTAGGTTCATCTAAAAGCAACATTTCAGGTTCTTCTATCCAAATTCTTGCAATGGCCACTCTTTTTTGTTCACCACCTGACAGCGTATCAATTTTTTGATTCCAGTTTTTAATGCCAATTTCTGAAAGTACTTTTTTTACTTTTCGTTCATAGTTCCAAGCATCATGAATATCCATATTGGCATATGCTTCCTCAATTTTTTTCGCTTCTCCATTGATAGTTGCATTTTCGTAATCTAAAATAGATTGTACTATGTTGTTTTCTGCGTTAAGAACCGCTTGAAGAATAGTATGACTTTCGTTAAATGTTGGGTTTTGATCTAAATAGCAAACTTTGATATGTTTTGAAAATCGAAAACTTCCATCATCAAAATCTTCAGTTCCTCTTAATATTTTAAATATGGTTGATTTCCCCTTGCCATTTTTCGCAATAAGGGCCACCTTTTCTCCTTCATTGATACTTATACTTAAATCTTGGAAAAGTAATTTTTCTCCATATCTTTTGGTTAATTTATCAATGGTTAGATGATTCATATATACACCAAAGATATATAACCTCTTAAAAAAGAATCATTTAATTGCTTTATCGATTTCTTTAATAATGTCTTTTATAATTTGTGCGGTATTACTTGTAAGCCCTATAACTTCAATTTTACCGATTTTTTCTTTACCCTTTCTTATAGAAGCACTTACTTTTACTTGGTCATTGTCTATGCTATAAAACCCTTTTAATGAATACGCGGTGGGAAATTTATTTACATCTATAAAAATAACTGCTGCATTTTTACCCTTTGCAGATTGTCCTTTGAAATATTGATCAAGCGATTCTGACAAATTGAGTACATCATCTTGTTCTTCTAAATTGAGTAGTGTAGTTCTAATAAATATGGGTTTAATACTTGCTAGTTGAATTTTTTCTTCATCGGGTATCAATGCAATATCAAAGCTGTTAAGGTTTCTAGGTGAAACGACGATGGGTTGCTGAACACCTCCAATACTAGAAGCGAGTTCAGGCACCTTTTCCTTACTATGTGTTAGCCATTGAATTAGATCGACCAAATTATGATCATTTTTTTCACTTACAATATTGAGCCCATTTAGTAAAGAGTAAGTTAAAAGACTCTGACCATATTTACTTGCTTCGTAACTGGCCTTATTGGCCGCAGAACCAGTTATGATAAATAAACCCGTTCTGTCTTTCATTCTATCGAATGCTTTTATTTGTTCCGAGCTTACATTTTTACTCAAAGAAAGTAAATCGTCTACTGCTTCTCCGGAATTACAAGCGTCTAAAATAAGTACTTGTTTTTGAGCGGGAATGGATTTTAACCATTGAGTTATATCATCTGTTGAAATAGTATATTGATTTCTAATTTCTTGATCTTTTAGATCTCCGGTAGCAACATCTTTTGTTAAATAATAAAACTTAGAGGTTCCATCATTATAGTTTACTCCATGACCCGAGAAGTAAAGTAATAAAATATCATTTGGTCCTATTTTACTTGCAATTTCTTGGATAGAGCGATTGATGTTTTGCTTATTAGGTTGAAGTGTTTCTATTTGATTAGTAGTAAGAAGATGGATGTTTACATATTGTTTTCCAAACAGTTTGCTGCCACCAAGTTTAAGCGCACTAGCCATGTCTTCAGCATCTTTTGCAGCATAATTTAGGTCTAATTGATCACCTCTATAATTAGAGGTGCCAACAATTAATGCATATAATCTAGGCCGTTCTATTGAATTTCCAAAACCTGATTTGGGTTTTGGCGTATAACTTATAGTATAATTTGGGCTTCTTAAACTTTTTGATGCATTTGTTGTTACAATTTCTAGTGATGCCATTTGATTGGCAGGAAGATACTTTGTGTATTTACTTAAATCGATGATTATCTCATTGTTTTGCAACCGTCCGGAGATATCTTCTAGTACTTCCTTGCCATTTATATAAAAACTAATGGTACCTATACCTCCATTTCGATTTTCAATTTTGACTTGTAGATTTGCTTTGTCCAATAATTCAAGGTGCGCTTTAGGGTATAAATGAATGCTTTTTAATTTATTAACATCTCTAATAGGCTCTTCATTAAATCCTAAAACTTTTTGAACCATTCCAGGTTCATAATATCTTTCTTTAAGTTGAAATAGTTCTATAGGTTCTAAGTTGTATGTAAAATATAAGTGCTGTTCTATAGCACTTTCACTTCCATCAAACAAACCTGTTGGATGAATAGCTGCCCAGCTATTTTGCTCATCTGAAAAGTTAATTAATGTGACAACTTCTTCCCAACTATCTTTATTTAGTAACCTAACTTTTCCATCCTCACTGCCAATAAGTAGTAGATTTCTTTCATTATTGATGGTAACCGCATTAATTGATTTTGTATAACTGTCAATACTCTTAATAACTTGTTGTTGCTTTAAATCAATTAGTTTCAAATACCCACTTGACCATTCTCCACCAACAACTAATAACTGGTTTTCTTCAATGAAGGCAATATCATTTAATTCTCCCTTTCCTATACGTTCATTACTATATATAACATTACCCGTTTTACTATCATAAACAACAATTTTATTATTTTTTCCAATAACAATGTATTTGCCAGAAGGGTCTATTTTGTAATTTGGAAATAGTAAAGAGCTATCAATAATTGAATTTATAAGTGTATGATCTTTGATGTCGAATTTATTTATGGAAATGCTTTCCCAATTGCTCAATACTTGATAGTAACTGCTATCTGAAATTGAAAAATGTAAAGAGGCTTCATAACTATTAGCGCTATCTGGATCGCTAATGTTATACAACATGTTTTCATTAAAATCCATTAGCTTTAGAAGTGTCCGTTGACCTCCATTGGGTTTGCTTTTATCGAACAGGCCCACTATTGCTTTTTCTTGGTTTGGATATAGACTCAGACTGGAGAGTCTATTTTGTAATGAAAAGTCATATTTTAATTCGTCTTTTGATGTTTCAAAAATCTTAATATCTCCTTGCTCTGTGCCAAATGCAGCATATGAGTTTTGGAAATCCATAAACTGAAACTTTGACTCTAAGGGTGCTATATTCTGAACCTTGTCATATCTATTTAAATTCCATAAGTAAATGTCTCCTCCATATTTATCAAAACTATTTATGTATAATTTTCTTCCATCTTCTGACAAGTGAAGATTTTTAACGGGGTATACATTTCCGGTGTATTTTTTTATAAGCAGATTTTTATTTATACTCCATTCCATCAAAGACTTGTCAAAGCTTCCACCGCTAATAAACTGCGGTTTGTTCGGATGTACATCTAATGCATATACCCAATCTTTATGTCCTTTAAAATAAGAGGTTTGTGCTCCTGATTTTAAATCCCACTTCTTTATTAGGTTATCATGTGCTGCTGTCAGAAAGAACTGATTATCATTTGTAACCGCTATATCATCAATAGTATTATTATGGGCTTCGTTTAAATAAGTAGGGCCATCACTAAATTGATCTCTTTGAAAAACGGCAATATCTCCTCCATAACCACCAACCAGTACATACGCTCCATTAGGTGCAACTGTTACACATCGCGCTTCAAAAAGTTCGGGAAGGTCTAATTCGAAAATTTCTTCGTATGTCTCAAGAGACCAAATTTTAACTGCCCCATCATCATTTGTATTCACAAACCATTCTCCTTTGGGATCTACGGCTAGACCGCGCAATAAAGCCGGCTGTTCTTTAGAGGTATGTAGGAGTGCTCCTGTTTTTGAATTCCATATTTTAATTCTTTGATCAAAGCTTATACTAATAATTTTACTTCCATCTGGGCTATATCGGGACTTCCAAGCATACTCTTTATGACCTTGGAGATTACTTATAATCTTATTTTCGGAAAGGCTATAAATTTTTAATATACCAATTTCATAATCACCGCCACTAAAAAGTAAATGCTTACTATCTGGAGAAAATTGAACGGAAGTGACATAACCTTCATCAATATAAATGGTTCGCAGCTCTCTACCTTTATCCGTTTCCCATATTTTAACAGTTCTATCTGCCGATGCACTAGCAATGAATTTTCCATTGGGACTATAGGCTACATCATAGATCAACTTACTGTGTCCTAGTTGAATGGTTAGTTCAGGAGTTTGAGCAAAAATTATTGTGCTTAAAAGAAATAAGATGGATGTTAATTTTGCTTTCATTGCCTTACCTCTAAAGATAACCTAAGTGAGATAGAATAAAAAGCGTGCCAATATCTCAGAGGGGTTAGTTGGGCGCACAGTTAATCAATAATTCCTAATTCTGCACACAATTGAATAATTGCGGCGACGGCTGCTTCTTTTGGGAAAGGATGGTCTAAATTAGGCCCAACACGCATTAATCTTGGAAAAGGATCATAAGATACATCCCAGTGATGACCGTGCAACATGGCTAAATCGGTGGCCATAGAGATATGTAATTTGGCGTCGTCTTGTGTGACTTGCATATCGTTGTTGCTATCATACCGATGTAATTGCATATAGCCTTGTGTTTGAAAAAAGGGTACTTCATCGGCAGAAGTAGAACCTGTAAGGTTAAAAAAAGGAATATTTAGGCTGTCTAAAGTTTCTTCGTGCTTTTTAAAAAAGTTTTTACGATAGTCGGTAGTAATGTGTTTAATCGCCGTTTTAACATCATATTCTTCTAATCTTCTGATAGGGCCACTTTCCAAAATAATAGGAGCCATTATCCCTAATACGCTTTTTAATTCTTCTTTGCCTTTTGGTATGTTGGTATCTTGAATGGTTTCATACATGTCATCAGCTAGGGGAGATCCTCCAATGGCTCCTGCCCAATTAAAAACAGCGCGTACTCTTTCTCCAATTTCAGGGTGGTTAACCAATAAAGCCATGGTGTCGGGAGCCCCTTTACTATAACCCATAATAATTACATCCTTTAAAGGTTTTCTTCTAGTTTTACTTATTGATTTTCCTCTAGCATCAAAGCCAATACCTTCGTTAATTGCTGCAACCATATCATGTGCATTGGCATCACAACCTCGAACGGGGTGATTGTCGGCGCGGAATATATGCATACCAAATTTTCTTTGCACCTTGGGAAATGCTGTCTGAAAAGCCCTTACAGGTAGTAAGCCATTGATAAGCCCGGGAGCAAATAAGAAAGTTACATTTTCGATGGATTTGGGCATGAGTACCTTGGGGAGGTCCAATTTCCATTCTTCAACGGCACTACCACGTAAATATCTTTCAGCAACTTTTTGTTTATCAGATCTTTTATCTTTTCTTTTAAAGATGCCTTTTTTAGTTGCTTCTCTCAACGCAACTCGATCTTTAGTCGCCTCAGTAATAAAAATATTACGCCATCTTAAGCCGCACCATTTTTTGATGGTTGGATTGGTAAAGGCACGTTGATCTTCTGCAATAGTTGTTTTTATTAACTCAATTAATGCATCGTATTGTTCTTCGTTGAATAGTTTTTTTAGTTCAGCGGCAAGTGCTCTTTTCATCATTTAAGTTTACTTACAACGAAGATAAAGGTTAAAATAAATTAACAGATAATTTATTCCTTCAATATTGCCCAAACCAAAATGTAACATTATATTTGCAGCCGCTTTTGGAACAAAAAGCTTGTTCTTAAAATCTATGGCCCGTTCGTCTAGGGGTTAGGACGCCAGGTTTTCATCCTGGAAACAGGGGTTCGATTCCCCTACGGGCTACTTAGTAAGTTTGTAATCCGCTATAAATCAAGTATTTGTAGCGGATTTTTTATTAGAGGGGACGGTGTGGGGGACGGTTTTTGCAGGTTTATAGGTAATTTTACTCACATTGAATAATATTTGATTAGTGAACATTAAATATAGAAACACTACGCCGTACGTTTCTTACCATTCCATTCGTTGTAACCTTACAGCATTCAAAATTGCCAACAATGCTACACCCACATCCGCAAAAACGGCTTCCCACATAGTAGCTAAGCCACCGGCACCTAATATCAAGACAAGGATTTTCACACCAAAAGCCAGAGCAATATTTTGATAAATAATTCTCTTTGTTGCTTTACCTATTTTGATGCCTGTTAAAATTTTGGAAGGCTGGTCGGTTTGAATAATAATGTCTGCTGTTTCAATGGCAACATCACTTCCCATTGCACCCATTGCAATTCCTATATCGCTTGCTGCTAAAACAGGTGCATCATTAATACCATCACCAACGAAGGCAACTACTTTGGTAATATCTTTTTTAATTGCTTCCACTTCATTCAATTTATCTTCTGGGAGTAAACCGCCTTTTGCATTAGTGATTCCTAACTCATTAGCCACTTTTTGAGTAATTGAATTTTTATCGCCAGATAACATAATTATTTCTTCAATCCCAGAGCGTTGTAACTGCTTAATGGTTTCTTTTGCATCTTCTTTCAGTTCATCGGCAATAGTAACATAACCAGCGAATTGACCATCAATACTCACCATTACAATACTTTCAACAATACTATCTGTCTCTGTTGGAACGCTTATGTTAAACTGTTCCATCAACTTCTTGTTTCCTGCTAAAACTGTTTTTTCAACTACTCTACCTTTTAATCCTTTTCCAGCAATTTCCTGAATGTCGGTAGCTTCAATAAGATTGGTGTCCGTAGAATATTCCATAATGGCTTTGGCAATAGGGTGTGTAGATTTTGCTTCGACTGCCATTAGCAATTGCATAAATTCGTTTTCACTAAAATTGCCAGTTAGTTCAATGGCTTTAATCTTAAATACACCCTTTGTAACCGTCCCGGTTTTATCCATGACCAATGTATTTACCTTAGTCAATTGATCGAGAAAAGTTGCTCCTTTAAACAACAAACCTTTTCGGGAAGCTGCTCCCAACCCTCCAAAATATCCTAATGGAATAGAAATAACTAAGGCGCAAGGGCAAGAAATTACCAGAAAGATTAATGCTCTATACAACCAATCTGAAAACTGATAATCTGTTACAAAAAAGTATGGAATGATACAAATGGCTATGGCTAAATAAACCACAATAGGGGTATAGATTTTTGCCAATCGCCTAATTAATAGTTCCGTTTTTGACTTGCGAGAAGTGGCATTTTGCACTAAATCCAAAATACGAGCAATGGAGCTATCATTAAAGAGCTTCTCCACTTTAATATTAATAACTCCATTAAGATTGATTGAACCCGCCATCAATTTTTCACCTTTCAAAATGTTTTGTGGCTTACTTTCACCTGTTAAGGCTGCGGTATTTAAAGCTGCTTTCTCAGAAATCAAAATACCATCTAAAGGGATTTTCTCACCAACTTTAACTTGTATAGTTTCGCCGATTGTTACGGTTTCAGGGTTAACTGTTAAAAAGGCATTATTCCTAAAAACGTTCGCCGTTTTGGGGCGTACATCCAGCAAGGCTTTTATATTACTTTTGGCTCGTTTAACCGCTGATGTTTGAAATAATTCGCCTATGGCATAAAAAAGCATTACCGCTACACCTTCAGGAAATTCGCCTATAGAAAATGCTCCAATAGTAGCAATACTCATTAGGAAAAACTCGGTGAATATTTTACCTTTTCTTAGGGCTTTCCACGCTTCTTTTATTACGGGTAAACCTACTGGAATATAAGCTATTGAGTACCACACTACTTTTACCCAATCTTTAAAAAATGGAGCTTTTAATAAATGTTCTATAGTCAAACCCGACAGCAACAACACTAAACTGACAAGAGCAGGCATGTAGGCTTTCCATCCTAAACCCTCTTCATAGATATGGTTATGCCCACTTTCTTCCTTTACCTTTGTTATTGATGGTAGAGTTTTCGCATCAATTTTTTCTTCCAAAGAACAGCACGTCATGTTGTCATGCTCATCGTAAGTATGTATATGGTTTTTACTTTCCATCTAATATCTTTTTAATTTCTATTAAATCCATCTTCTTACTTTTTTGAAGTAATCTATATATTGCCTGCCATGTGATTTTTTCAAGAATGCTTCCTCCAATCTAATCTGTGTATTAATACTGACCGTAGAAAGCGAAACAATAAGTAAAGTAAAGGCATTGGGGATTAGCAAGAGCAAACCTATATTGGCAATCATAATACCCAAAAAAATGGGATTTCTTGAAATGGAGAATAAGCCCTCTGTAACAAGTTTAGTCTTGTTCTCTTCATCAATCCCAATTCTCCAAGAATTTGCCATTTGAGATTGTGCCAGCCAAACTAATGTGAGTGATAATAGTAATAACCCCCATCCAACATAATGAAGATAACTGTTCTCCAAATACCAAAAAGGCAATAAATATTGATACCATTCATTTTTAAAGGCATATATGAATACAACTATAAACTCCAATAATGAAATGAATGTAAAGACCTTTCCATTAAATCCATGTGCATCATCAGACTTGCTAAAAGTGAAAGGGTTTACTCCAGTTCTTTCCCATAGCAGATAGGAGCGTAGGA
Source organism: Chitinophagales bacterium (assembly GCA_965216955.1). Classification (GTDB taxonomy): domain Bacteria; phylum Bacteroidota; class Bacteroidia; order Chitinophagales; family JADIYW01; genus CBDCGV01. The sequence continues at coordinate 17,918 of CBDCGV010000003.1, forward strand.
AAAAAATAATGAAGAAATAAATGAGTAAAAAGATGAATAAATATATTTCTGTTTTCATAAGTCTTATTTATGTTTGGAAAAATGTAAAATAACTTTAATGATTGTGTTCTAACTCTCCAGCTTTCGATTGAGCGTATACATAATAAGCTCCTTTTGTTACAATTTCCATGTTGTCTGGTATTTCATCAATCAATTTTACAGAAGTAAAACCTTTATCTGTCGTGCCTGCAATAACTCTAATAGGTTCAAATTGCACTTCATCATTGTCGCTTTCATGATTGGCAACATAGATGTAAGACGAAGCCCCGTCTTTTATAATTGAGCTTTCAGGTAATGCTTGTGCCGTTTGGTCATTCAACCAAATTTTGGCTTCAACAAACAAATCTTTAATGAATTGGGGTCTTTCTTTTTCTAAATGTCCATGCACACGGACGGTTTTGTTTTCAGTATTAAATTCTTTGCCAATAATATGCACTTCTCCATCATAAACAGTATTCCCTATTGCAGGAACGGTATAACTTATCTTTTGCCCTTCCTTGATTTGGGCAATGTCTTTCTCAAAAATGTCTAATTCCAGATGTAGATGGTTGTCATTAACTACCACCATAAGTTCTTTTTGTGAACTAACATACATCCCATTGTGCATGCTGACTGTTGTGATATAGCCTGACATGGGGGATATAATGGCAATACGTTCTGTAATATTTTCTGACGACAAATTAGAAGTACTGATACCTAAGTACACCAGCTGCTTGGAAAGACCATTTATAGTTGCTGTTTTTACATTTACATCAGATTGCAGTTTTTGTAGGTGCTTAACGACCCCTGCCTTGGCATCTACTAATTTCTGTTGGCGATCGAGCTCCTGCTGTAAATAGGTTAGTTCTGCTCTTACTTCAAGGTATTCCTGTTGTTGTTTAATAAAATCGGGGTTTTCCAAATAGGCTATGACAACTCCTTTCTTTATATAACTTCCTTCCACATATTTTTTACTATTCTTGATAAAGCCGTTTGCTTTTGCATTTATAGCAGAATACGCATTGGGTGGTAAGCCAAGTGTTCCAGTTGCTTTGATAAAGTCATTGATTTTGACATCGGTAAAATCTCCAAATTGAATATTCATGGTCTCAATTTGCTCTTTGGTTAAATGGATTTCTCCTTCTTCATGTTCTTCTTCATGACCATCATCATCTGAATGGGTATTATCTTCATCACCATGATTGTGACCATCGTGGTCTGAATGTTCGGTCGTTTTTCCATGATTATGACCATCCTCTTCCGAGTGATTGTGTCTACATGAGAAAACAAGTAGCATAGCTACAATGGATGTCGTTATAAGAATTGATTTATTTATAAATTTCATTTTACTTATTTTTTAATTTGAAAAGAATTGATACAGAATTACCGCCTTATTATGAGCCAACACTTGTTCCCAATAGCTTACTTGATTTTTGACTGAAATAGTAAGGGTGTTGAGCAATTCAAGATAAGAAATTTCACCTGCTTCATAATTGAGATTAGAGATGCGTTCCATTTCTGGATTAAGAACTTCCAATTGTTTTTTATAGAAATTAGCACCTGCTTCATACAGTTGAATGACATTCTCAATTGACGCTAATTCTTGATTTATCATCAATTTTTCAGCATCAAGATTAGCCTTTGCAACTTCAACTTGTAATTTTTGAGCTTCCATTTTTTGCTTGGTTTGTTTATTAAAAATAGGAATCTCTATACCCGCTTGTAAGCCACTTAGCCAACCGCCATCAAAATAGTTTTGTGCAGCATAGCCGATATTGAAATCAGGTTTCATCTCTGCCTTTATTACATTGATATTTGCTTGCTCTAACTGAATGTTTTGTTCAGTCATTTGTACTTGGATAGTTTGTAAACTATCAACCGAAATAAACGGCAGCATTGCTAAATTATCAGAAGAAGTAATCGCATCATCTATATTCAGCAAAACTCTTAATTGTCTTTCCAAATTGGTGATTTCCAATTGAGTCTGTTTCAGTAAAAGCTGATGTTCATTTAAAGCAGATTGAAGTGTTAGTTTTTCAATTGGATTAGCGTCTCCCACCTCAACCCTTATTTTTGCCATTTCAAAATATTGCTCATGAGTTTCAATAAGTCTTTCATAAAAGGTTTTAAATTGCTTTCGTTGTTGTAAATCAAAGTAAAGCTGCTTTACCTGCAACGTAAGTTCTTTTTCAGTCAATTGTCTTTGTAAAGAATATTGAGTAACCATTTGGCTTTGCAATCTATTTTGAGCCTTTGTGGAGGCTGGATGTGGAATATTCTGAACAACACCTATTTGATTAACTCGCTGTCCATTCTTTTTAAACAATCCATCTCCTTGATAACTAACTTCAGTAGTACCTAAACCGTATTTTAGGTTTTGTAATGTTTTTCCTTGTTCTACTTGTAATGAAGCAGCTTTTATTGAAGGGTGATTTTGAATGGCAATTTCAACCGCTTCTTCTATTGAAATGGTTCTTTGTTGAGCTTGTGTAGAAAAACCGAAAAACAAAAGAGGTATTAAAATGATAGCAGTATTAGTAGAAATAGAATTGATCTTCTTGCGTTCCTGCCAGTTAGCCAACCAACTATATAGAATAGGTAAGACCACTAATGTGAGGAATGTTGCAGTTATCAATCCACCAATAACAACTGTTGCTAATGGTCGCTGTACTTCTGCTCCTCCTGAATGGGACAGTGCCATTGGCAGAAAACCCAAAGAAGCGACAGATGCTGTTAATAACACAGGCCGCAATCGTACATTTGTTCCTTTAATGATTCGCTCTCTAATATCCGTGACACCTTCTTTTTTCAATTGATTAAAATAACCGATTAATACAATCCCATTTAATACGGCAACTCCAAAAAGGGCGATAAACCCAATGCCAGCAGAAATACTAAACGGCATACCTCTTAGTTCTAAAGCCCATATACCGCCAATAGCAGAAAGTGGTATAGCCGTAAAAATGAGCAAGGCTTGCGGAACACTTCCAAAAGTGAAAAAGAGAAGGATAAATATTAATGCGAGTGCAATTGGAACAGCTATCATTAAACGTGCATTGGCGGCTTTTAGGTTTTCAAACTGACCTCCATAAGTAAAATAGTAGCCTGCTGGTAAGTCAACCTTAGCATCCAATTCCTCTTGGATGTTTCCAACTAACGTCTCTACATCCGTTTCTCCAACATTTACTCCAATAACAATTCTTCTATTGGTATTGTCTCTTGAAATTTGCATGGGTGCATCAATCAACTCTACATCAGCTATGGCTCGCAAAGGTACTTGTGTGCCATTTTCTAAAGAAATGTAAAGGTCTTTAACATCGTCAATACCTCTACGATACTTTTCATCTAACCTCACGACTAAATCAAATTGCTTTTCTTCTTCGTAAATTACACCTGCCTTCTCTCCAGCAAAGGCACTTCTTACCACTTGATTAACTTCTTCAATCTGTAAGCCGTATTGTGCCATTTTATCGTACTTGAAGTTGATAATGATTTGAGGCATTCCTATAGTCTGCTCCACCTTAATCGTTCCTACTCCATTTACATTTTTGATTACTTTTTCTGCTTCCTT
>CBDCGV010000004.1:0-73005 GCA_965216955.1 Chitinophagales bacterium
GTATCTTCAGGAGTTGAAAGTCTAATAAAGACACTGCCCGGTGTAATGAGCAATAATGAACTAACTTCTAACTACTCCGTTAGAGGGGGAAATTATGATGAGAATCTTATCTATGTAAATGACTTTGAAATCTATAGACCATTATTGATAAGATCTGGGCAACAAGAAGGACTTAGCTTCATCAACCCAGATTTAGTAAGATCCATTAAATTTTCAGCAGGTGGTTTTGAGGCAAAATATGGAGATAAAATGTCTTCTGTTTTGAATATTAAATACAAACGTCCAAAAGCATTTAAAGGATCCGTAACTGCAAGTATTTTAGGAGTAAATACACATTTGGAAGGAGCTTCAAAAAACGAAAAGTTTAGTTTTTTGACCGGTATGAGATATAAATCAAATGCCTACATTTTAGGAAGTTTAGATACCAAGGGAGAGTATAGCCCTCGATTTATAGATGTTCAAACAATGCTCAATTATCGTTTCAATGAGAAAGTAGAACTGGAAGGTTTATTTAATTATGCTAACAATAGATACAATTTTATTCCTGAAGAACGAGTCACCACAACAGGAACAGTGAATCAAGTTTTACGATTTTCTGTTTTCTTTGAAGGGCAAGAGCGAGATTTTTTCAACAATATTATGGGTGGATTAGCCCTTAAACTACAACCTAATAACAATCTAGGTCTTAAATTGATGGCTTCCACATTTAAATTTGAAGAAGCTGAAAACTTTAATTTAATTGGTCAATATCGTTTAGATGAAATAGAAAGTGATTTTGGGAGTGATAACTTTGGAGAAGTTAAAGCAACGCTTGGTGTTGGCACCTTTCACGATTGGGGAAGAAATGAATTAGAAGCTCAAGTCTCCAATTTTACTTTTAAAGGAAATGCCGCTTTTGGTAAAAAACACCTATTTCAATGGGGAACTACTTTCCAACATGAAATGATTGAAGATCGACTTAGCGAATGGGAACGCGTGGATTCTGCAGGATTCTCAGTTCCATTTAGCAATGATGAGGTGCTTCTTTTTTCTGTTCTGAAATCGAAAATAGGTTTAAACAGTTGGCGTACACACGGATACATTCAAGATGAATGGGATTTATCCTCCGACTCCGTTAATATGGTGCTTACAGGAGGTTTACGATATCATTACTGGAATGTCAATCGTGAGTTTTTATTTACGCCTAGATTTCAATTTGCTATTGAACCCAATACAAAGAGAGATGTTGTATTTAGAATTGCCAGTGGTATGTATTGGCAACCACCTTTTTATAGAGAGATTAGAGATACCGTTGGAAACATAAACGAGAATGTTAAAGCACAAAGATCTATACATGTTGTATTAGGAAATGATGTTTATTTTAATCTAAAAGGAAGGAATTTTAAATTCACTTCTGAAGCATATTACAAGCATTTAACAAATTTAAACCCATATGAAATTGATGATGTACGTATTAGATATTATGGTGATAATTTAGCAAAGGGGTACGCTGTAGGCTTAGATTTTAGATTAGCTGGTGAATTTGTAAAAAGAACGGAGTCTTGGGTAAGTCTATCTGTTTTACATACTCAAGAAGACCTGCATGATGATTTTTATTTCAATGAAAATGGAGATAGAATAGAACCAGGCTTTATTCCAAGGCCTACAGATCAACGGGTAAATTTAGGGTTGTACTTTTCAGATTATTTGACAAAAAAAGAAAATTTTAAAGTACATCTTACTTTTCTTTTTGGTTCTCGACTTCCCTTCGGTCCTCCTGATTTTAACAGATACAGAGATGTTCTTAGAATACCTCCTTATAGAAGAGTGGATATTGGATTTTCTGCTTTGCTGCTAGACCCAGAAAAAAGACCGCTCAAAAACCCTAATAGTGTCTTTAGACATTTTGATAAAATATGGCTTAGTGCTGAGATATTCAATCTATTGGGAATATCAAATACCTTATCCTATGTGTGGATCAAAGACATTCAAAATAGGCAGTGGCCATTACCTAATTTTCTTACTTCAAGAAGGTTCAATGTAAAAATGCACATTGAATTTTAAACATTAGTGCTTTATTCTTTGAGATTTTTTTCTAAAAATGAATCTATTTCTTTGAAAGATTTAGAAGATACTAGTTTTCCTTTTTCGTCTATTAAAAATTTACTTGGCACTTCAGTTACTCCATACTTTCTGGCTAATGGTGAAAGTATTACCAGTTTAGCATATTCAACAATCTGATATTTCCATGTAAACCCATAATTACTAGCCACTTTTTTTCCATCCATCGCCAGATTTTTCTAAAGCCACTGAAACAACCTCAAAGCCATTTGCCGATTTAAAATTTCTTCCGTTAAACTTGTTATACAATGCTACTAACTTAGGGGCCTCTTCCCTGCATGGACCACACCATGAACCCCAAAAATCTAACAAAACATAATGCCCTTTAAGGTGTTGATAAACTAAATGAACTACTATCAATTAATGTTGTTTGAAAATCAGGGGCGAAGTTATCTATTGCAACCTTTTTATCATTTAATGCCACTTTGTAAATGAGATAAGCAGCTAAAAAAGCTATAATGAGGTATGTAAAATTGAACTTCATAATAATTTGAATAGCAATAAAACGAAAAGAGTTCAAAAAAGTAACTTTTACGTATCTTTAATCAACTTTATTAATTAAGAATAAATCTATCATGAAAAATCTGGCGATCTGTTTTGCAACTATTAGTTTTTTTATTTCCTCATGCGTCTTAAACCCTAATCCAGACGTTATGCCTTACGATGGAGATACTGCAGACTGGATGCAAGATATGCTTAGTTCAAGAACTGGACAGAGTATTACTTTAAAAGACATTTGTATTCCTCGATCTCATGATGCTGGAATGTATATTTTAAGGAATTGTACAGTTGGAGCAAATGCTTGTAATACACAAACTCAGCACAAAGAATTATTGATCAATTAGAAGATGGAATAAGAAATTTTGATGTTCGCCCTTTTCGACAAGGTTCTACTTATTTTGTACATCACTCTCAAAATGCGGACAATTAGGATGTAAAGGTGATCTTTTAGGAAATATACTTAATCAAGTAAATGCATTTTTAGACCAGCATAATGAGTTGGTAATTTTTGAATTAGGACATTTTTGCAATACTAGCGCCGATGATGAAGGGTTACTGAATTTGATTAACAACACACTTGGTGATAAAGTTTTTAAACAAGAAGCAAGTAATAACAATTCGAGTTTTTTAAACTTGCAATTGGCTAATGTTTTAGATCCAAATAATAGTACTGGAAAAATTATTCTTTTATACGATGGTGTTTCGAATTCAGGCGCTTTAAGAGCTCAAGGAATTTTCTCCCATTCTTTTATTTCAAGAGCTGGTAGTTATGCTAATGCTCAAAACTTCGATGACATGAAATCTGACCAATTAAGCAAATACCTTAATTTTAATCAAGGAAGTAATAGTATTTTGAGTTTTTCATGGACACTTACTATGGATACGGAATTAGCTGTTTCATGCGCGCTTAATCCAAGTGCTAAAACTATAGCAGACATGGCTAATCAAGCGAATAGTCCAATTAAAGTCTTCAGTTACCGATTGGATCAATGATGGCACATTTGCTAAGAACAAGATCCCAAATGTTTTGTCAGTCGATTTCTGTGATAAATTTGTAACAGAACAATGCATACGCATTACCAATCTAAATCTAGATTAGGAAAAAACTATTACCCCTATTTTATTACGGAAGAGGCAAAACTTATAACGTACTAATAGTTATACAGCTAAAATTTTATATCTTAAAAGTATCTGCTAATATTGACATGAGATATAAATGAAGCTTCTCTATTTCAAATTATTTTTTTCTCTATCTAATTATCACTTCTAACTCATTTAGTCAGATAAATCCAAAAGATGTTACAATAATTAGAGAATGAATGGGGGGGTGCCGCATATATATGGTAACACAGATGCAGATGCAGCTTATGGTCTAGCTTGGGCACATTCAGAAGACAATTTCAAGGACATCCAGTTAAGTATGCTTGCTGTTTAAAGGATTACTTGGTCGTGTGGAAGGTGTCGACGGGGTCATTTTTGATTATGCATTAAAGTTCTTATCCATAGGACACATTAGTTGAATCTAGATATGAAAAAGATTTATCTCCTGAATTTAGAAAAGTCATCGAAGGATATACTCAAGCACTAAATGATTATGCCTCACATTACCCAAAGGAGATTTTGAAAAAAAAAGGCCTTCCCTATTACCCCTAAGGATATAATAAAGGGATATACCCTTAATACTTCTCTTATGGCAGGTTTAGGGTTGGCCCTAAAAACCGTTAGAGAAGACAATATCGATACTTATTTTAGTGTAAATGATGTTGGATCAAATGCGATGGCCATTGCCCCCAAACGTATGGAGGATAATAAAGGTTATTTATTGATAAACTCCCATCAACCCAATGAAGGCAGGTTTGCCTGGTATGAAGCGCATGTGCACAGTAATGAAGGATGGGAAATGATTGGAGGAATATTTCCAGGAGGAATATCAATTTTTGTAGGAAGTAATCCAAATTTGGGATGGGCACACACTTTTAATTATCACAACTTTGGAGATATTTATTTGCTAGAAATAAATCCAGAAAACAAAAACCAATATAAGTATGATAATGAATGGAGGAATTTTGAAAAAGATAAGACGCGCCTAGTTGTAAAGCTATTGGGGATACCCATACCTATTGGAAAGAAGCTTTTCAATTCTGCTTATGGTCCTGTTTTTAAAACAAAGCACGGTGTATATGCCTTTCGGTTTCCCGGTTATACAGACATAAGAGCTGCAGAACAGTGGTTTAAGATGAATAAAGCAAAAAATCTTGAAGAATTTGAAGCCGCTTTAAAAATGAGGGCTGTTCCATTGTTTAACACGATTTATTCTGATAAAGAAGGAAATATATTGTATCACTCCGGAGGAAAAATCCCAGTAAGAGATACCAGCCTAAACTGGAGTTACCCTATAACTTCTAATTCTTCTAAACATAAATGGACAGAAATTCTTCCATACAAAGCAATGCCAACAATCATTAATCCTTCTTGCGGCTATGTATTTAATTGTAATAATACTCCTTTAATTGCAAGTGGCGGAACCTGTAATTGGGATGGAGATTTCATTGGTCTTCAGCGCTTTAATTACAATAGAGGACAACAGTTTGATATTATGTTAAAAAACCGAAATGGCAAGTTTACCGAAGCATTTTTAGACTCCGTCAAGTTCAATACCGGTTATACAAAAAATGGCATTTACTCAACAAAGTTTAAAGCACTTCTCAATTTAGATGAAAGTAAATATCCTGAAATAGCCGACGCTATAAAAAAACTCAAAACCTGGGATTTACAAGGAGGAGTTGACAATAAAGATGCCGCTTTAGTGATGGTTGCTCACGATTTTTTACGACAAAAACTAAATGTAACATTTGGCTTTTTAATGGTTAGAGAAGAAAACATAAGTGACGAAGATGCCGTGTGGGCTATAAAAAAAGCCAAGAAGTTTTTAATAAGAAAACATGGATCCATAGATGTCCCTTTAGGTGAGGTACAACGAATTATAAAAGGCGACAAAAGCTTCCCCGCTGATGGACTAAGAGAAGTTCCACGTGCTATGGATACTAAGTTATACAAAAAAAGAAAAGGCATTTTTAAAGTGGTTGGTGGAGATGGATATATTCAAGTAGTTCGTTTTTCAAAAGATAATGTAGAGATTAAAAGTATCAATATATATGGTGCTTCGTCAAATGAAAAGAGTCCCCATTATAATGACCAAATGGAGTTATTTGTAAAGCGCCAATACAAAAGCATGACCTTTGACAAGCAACAATTATTAAAAGAAGCCAAAAGTGTTTATCACCCAGGAGAATAAGTTAGCCTTTCTAATTACTGTTAAAAAGCTTCTAGAATTTCGATATAAAAACCATTAGTCCCATCTCTGCTGCGAGCATAGTCTAAACGAATAGAAGTATTGGTGTTTTTATCTAATTTATATCTAATCCCTCCACCAAATGAGGCTTTTAAAGCTTTAAGCTCTATATTTTTAAATTTGTCATAAACATCACCGGAAGCCACAAAGGTTGCTCCAGTGAATCGTTTCCATATCGGGAATCGATACTCGAGCTGTGTTTCAAAAGCATTTAAGTCTCGATATCTCCCATTTGAATAACCCCGCATTGAACTACTACCGCCAATCGAAGACAGCTCCTGAAACGGTACCTTACCAAAACTATTATAGGTTTTAATTTGCCAGCCCAAAGTATGTTTATCTGATTTCGGACTTATAAAATGTCGATAATCCAACTCCAAACTAAAATTGTTGTGCGTACTACCAAATATCTCAGTATAAATGGAAGGTTCTACTTCTATAGAAAATCCTCTAGAGCTTCCTAACTTGTTATTTCTCTTATCGTATTTCAACATGCCAATAAGTCCTGAATTTCTATACCCTTCTCTCCCATACACTTGTTCGTTATCTATAATTCCATTGACCGCATAATCTGTCATAAAGTAATTATTGAAACTATATCCAATCCCCGCCCAAAAATTAGGCTTTATTTCTTTAGCTGGTAAAAATTTAAATTGAATGCTCTTTCCTGAGTATTCTTCACTATCTTGCTCAGAAGAATTGCTTCCAAATCCGTAAAAACTTGAAGGCACGGACTCATAAACAAACTTGCTTCTTACAAAGATCTTATCATTAAAAAAATATCCTTTCCAATCTAATTTAGATTTTATCTGTCCATTAAAAGAATAAGAGATCACCGCATCAATATTAGAAGGCGTACTTATGGTATCTCCTTTGGGTCTAAATAATAACTGGCTTGCAAAATTCAATTTCAACTTTGTTTCAGGAGCATAAGAGATTACAGGAATTGCCAAAAAGATCCAATTCTTCTTTTCAGAAAATTCCAGATAATTTGAAATTTTTTCAAAAAAGGTTTTATTCTTTGTTAAAGACAATGTTTCCACTTCTGAAATATCATCTTGTTGAGCGCATAGATCATTTGATGCGATTATACACCACATCAATATGAAGGGGAGCAACATACTTCGCATACTTTCCATAAAGATCTAAAGATCAACGAAAAAGTAGCAAACTATATTATAGGATACTTAATCTATTATTTCCACCAATGTGGATTGTGCAATACCTGCCCCGGCACAGATGGTAGCAATGCCGCGTTTCATCCCTTTTTCACGGAGATTTGAAAGTAACGTTCCAACTAAAATCCCCCCTGTTGCACCTAAAGGATGCCCCATGGCAATGGCACCGCCATTTATATTAACTTGATTACCATTTAGGTTAAAGGTCTTCTTAAACTTTAATGGAACAGCCGCAAAAGACTCATTCACCTCAAACAAATCAATATCCTCTATTTTCAGGTTTTTATTTGCTAATAGTTTTTGGGTTGCATCCACCACACCTGTTAACATTATCATAGGGTTTACAGCCGTTGAAGCAAAGCCAGATAATCTAGCAATCGGTTTCCACCCATTTTGCAATCCAATTTCCTTATTCCCCAATAATAAGAGCGATGCTGCATCACTTATTCCTGGCGACGTTCCAACACTATGTAATGATTTAAAGTCATCTAACTTTAATGCCGATTGAATGAAAGCTCTTGCCTTGTCAAACTTCGTGTTTTCAAATAGTGGTGGTAGTGCAGCCATTTTTTCAATAGAGAGATTATTTCGAATTAACTCATCCTTCTCCAATAAGACCCCACTTTCTTTTTCAACTTTAATAGTAAACGAATCAAACAACCCCTTCTGCCATGCTAAACTCGAATTTTGATGAGAACTTAAGGCATAATCATCCAATTCTTGTTTTGAAAAACGCTCTATATTAGCCACTATATCTGCAGCTAATCCCATATGAATAAAACCCGTTTTTTTACTCACTTCTTTATCAGCAAACCATGGGCCGTTATCAGAAAACATGGGTACTCTAGACATAGACTCTACTCCACCAGCAACTGCACAGCTGCAACTTCCTATCATAATTTTCATAGCTGCCGTTTGTATAGCTTCTAGCCCTGACGTACAAAAACTACTTACTGTTACACCATTACCGACACTGTTCCAATTGGCATAAAGCGATGCTATTTTAGCAATATTTGCCCCTTGTTCTCCAGTTACCGTATTCGTGCCAATTACAACCTCTTCAACCAATGAGGTATCTAATTGATTTCTATTTTTTACGGCATCAAAAACCGTTTTTAATAGTTCTACTGGTCTAACATCTTTAAGTGCCCCTTTTTCTGCATGACCCCTTCCTCTCGGAGTCTTTACTACATCATAGATATATGCCTCTTTCATTATTTATATTGTATTTTAACTTGTTGGCTTTTGAATAGCTCCAGCTCCATCGATTTGAATCCATGTTGTCTTTATATTTGAATATTTATCCAAGGCATATAAAGACTTGTCTTTTCCACCAAAACCAGATTGCTTAAACCCGCCAAAAGGCATTGCATATGTTGTTCCTTCCCAATTATTGACCCATATTGTTCCGGCTTTAATGGCTTTGGCCATTCGATGTGCTTTAGAAAGATCGCTCGTCCATAACCCTGCATTTAATCCATAAATGGTGTCATTAGCAATTTTAACAGCCTCTTTTTCATCTTTAAAAGTAATTATTGAAATAACAGGGCCGAATATTTCTTCTTGAGCCAAGGACATCTCATTTTTAACCCCTGTAAAAATTGCAGGTTGCATATACAACTGGCCCAGTTCTTCTAATGTTTGATGTCCTCCAAATACTAAATTTCCTCCTTGCGATTTTCCCATAGAAATACACGCTTCAATTTTTTCAAATTGTTGGTTATCAATAATAGGGCCCATTTTAGAAGAAGCATCTAAAGGATGTCCAACGGTTATTTTCCGAGTCATCTCTTTGAGCCAATCTACTACCTGATCTTTAACACTTTCTTGTATCAATAACCGAGAGCCTGCGACACACATAGCTCCGGAATTGAAAAAGATGCTAAATGCCGCTTGTTTTGCAGCGAATTCTAAATCATACGCATCTTCAAAAATAATATTAGGGGATTTCCCTCCGGTTTCTGCCGAAACGCGCTTCATATTGCTTTGACCAGCATATTGAAGTAATAATTTAGCCACTCCTGTAGAGCCCGTGAAACTGATAGCGTCAACATCATCATGCAACGCGAGTGCTTTCCCAGCTGTTTCTCCAAAGCCAGGAACAACATTTAAAACTCCCTCAGGTAATCCTGCTTCTAACGCTAATGAAGCCAGTTTTATAGCCGTAATTGGTGTTTGTTCTGCTGGTTTAAGCACAACTGAATTTCCCATGGCAAGTGCTGGAACAATCTTCCAAGCAGCCATCATCATTGGAAAGTTCCAAGGGGTAATTGCTCCCACAACTCCAAGAGGTTCTCTTGTAATCATCCCAACCGCGTCATGAGCTGTATTGGCTACTTGCCCATAAATTTTATCAATCCCTTCAGCATAAAACCGAACTGTATCTAAGCAATGATGAATATCAATAGTAGAACTATATCTAATAGGTTTTCCGGTATCTAATGTTTCCAATAAAGAGAGCTCTTCCCTATTCTTCTCAATTAAATCTGCCCATTTATGTAGAATTTTTTTCTTGTGTTTTGGAGAAGTATTTGCCCAAACTCCCTTTTCAAACTTTTCACGCGCAATTTTAACAGCACGGTCAATATCTTCTTTATTCCCCGCCGAAAAAGTGCCAATTTCTTCGTCATTAATAGGACTTATATTGCTATAAGTTGCAGAGTCGAGTGCGTCAGCATACTTCCCATCTATTAAACATTGTTTTGAAAAAGAAAGTCTTTTAAGCTTCTCTTCATAGTTTTCTCTTGAAAGTAAATTAGGTTTCATACTAACAAAGGAAACAAGTTTTTATGAAATTTGTGTCCTATTATGCAAAGAAGGACATTCAAACAATATTAAGAAGCCTTTTTATTCATTCTTTTTGCCTTTTTCTCATTGTAAAAGTTCTTATCTGCGATATAAATAACTTTATCTACTTCTGCATAAACTTTTCCACTCTTATCAACTAAGTCAACCTTTAAAATGTAATCCTTTTCCCCAAGGCCAGCTACATCGTGCTTAATTTCATCTAACAACTTATCTGTTAAAATAAAGTCTGCATATAAAGTTGTGTTCGCAGGTTTTTTAAAGCGAATGGTTGCAGACTTATCCCAAATAACATAGGCTGAACCTAGAATATTAATCAGTTGAACCATGTAAATTCCGTCGACCGCACTGTACATATGTCCTCCATAAATTGTTCCTACATAATTTTTGGTACGCAGATTTAGGGGAAGCCTAATTTTCACCTCTTTTAGATCTGGACTTATGGTAACTATTCTTCCACCTGTTCTTCTATACATAGGTGAAATATTGAAAAAAAGTTTGAACATTCTATCTTTTCCAATTAAATCAATTACTCGTTTTACCATCGCACTCATAGTGATAATTTTATTAGTCAAAATAGACAAATTTTCAATGCATGCATTGAAAATTACATTAAGATAGGATTAATCATAAATAAAATTTGCTTGCTAAAATAGCTCCCCGCCTAACTGTTCGCAGCTTTGAGTGTTGATTAATGCTATTGTTAGGTAACGTTTTTTATTCAGTTAGTTCAAAGAACTGATTGATTTGGGCTAATAGTTCGTTTTTCGATTTGTTTATATTCAGTACATTATAAAAAGGATTGTTTATCGTTTTATCAATCAGTTTTCCATTCCTAATTTTCATTAAGTGTGGAAATCCGCTGTAACTTTTCAGTTTATAAAGTGCCTCCGAAATAAATTCAACATTATATTCCGATTCTACTTTTTTTCCATTCAGATATACAATTTCAATTCCATCCGTCAGATTTGGTATGATTTCGCCCTCTATGTATTTTTTTGAGTTCTTTCGATTGTTGTAACAGAAAAAGTTCTTTCCGCTAATCTCGATCAGAAATTCAGAATATTTTTTTTCAAACTGTCTTCTTTGAAAGCGATGAATTTGGTAAAGAACAATCATTATAGGCAAAAACAGTATAAAAAATGGAATTCCAATAATTACAAACAAGACAAATGCTAATATGCTATTTCCTATTTTCAATTTTTCTTCAAATGTTGCCTAACGGTGCTGCGCTAAGAGGCGTTTTGACGAATAGCCGAAATGACTTTTAGCGCATGTTAACATTTGTTTATTCTTCATAAGTAGCCCAACATCCATTAACGTCTCTTACCCCAATGAATACAATACAGCTATGCCTACAACAAAAACCATTATAGACCATCCCGGATTGGATTGTATCAGCTTGATCACTTCTGTATGGCGGAGTTCCGCCCGAAATATTTAGAATTTGTTGAGTTACATAACGGACATTATCAACTTCATAACAATAGTTACATGTTTCACAAACTGGGACTTCTACATAATTAAATGAATAGTAAAAGTTGTCACAATTGATCTCACCAGTTGGATTTTCAGGGGTTCCAATTGGGTTTGGAATAAATTGTGAAGTAGGACTTACTGGTGCATCTAAGTTTAATTCGCTTGCTATTATCGGGTTAGGGTTGCTAGTTAAACTACTGATTAATGCTCCTGCAATTATCATAGATAATCCCCCGCTTTCTAGGGCCAATGCAACACCTAAAAGACCAATTGATATGGCTAAACCTTTTGCAAATGCAGCACTTTTCATTTGGTCTAATACCGCTTCTTTCATATCTTCCCATGTCAAAGTAACTTCGTCATTATTAGATTCTCTTTTATTAGATTTTCTATAAGTTCTTGTTGATACATCATCTTTTATTTTAAATTGATAGGTTAGCGAATCCGATTTATCTGTCCAATTATAGTCATATATACTTATGAGAATGGTATCATTGCTCAGATATTCAAATTTATTTACTTCGTCATATTTAATCCCATCACTGTTAGTATAATAGATTAGTTTTATTTTAGCCTTGTTGTCAAGTATTATATTGGTTAGAGTGTCAGTTGTAGGTCTTGATATAATTATACTCTTAATAGAATCAGGTTTTCTTTCTTCATTAGATGTTCCATAGAAATATACCACTGAACCATTATTGTCTCTATATTCAGCTTGTAGACCGTCTTTTGTATTAACAGAATTGGAATAATAAATTTCCGCAATTTCATTTTTGCTAGCTGATACTTCTTCATCACTACAACTAATATTAATTACTATCAAAAAGGCTGTAACAAATGAAATAGATAAAATCCTGTAGAAGTTGTTTTTTTTCATGGCTTTCGATTTTCTTATTGTTTGAATTTAGTGATTTTTCTTAGGTAATAAATGCTCACTAAGTTCTAACAACATAAATATAATCGCTCTTTAATTGCCAGAGAAGCAGCTGAACATATTAAGTCCGTTACTGAAAGCGGATGGACGACAGTTTTATTTTAAAAAGAAGATATCGTGCCTTAAAGTGTACTTATACCATTTCTAGATCAAATAATATAGACACAAGATGGGAAGCTTTTGACAGATGGTGCGCTTATTGCTATATACCCTACTGTTTAATAAATTTATGCGTTTCAACGTCATCTCCATATTTTACCATAATAACTCCAACGCTACTATTTATTTGGCTAACATCTAAAACATATTTTTTATTAGGAATTACCTGATTAATGATAACATTTGATAACCTTTTACCAAGGGCATCATAAACTTCTATCTGAACATCTGTTAAATTGTTGGATTTTATTTCAATAAATACCTCATCTTGAACAGGATTGGGATAGATGACTGATCTATTAGAAACAATATTATCTCTTATTCCGGTTACAACCTCTACACATAAACCACTATTGTTATCTATTCTAACCATGTCGCCAGCATCAGCTGCATTAATTGCATCGTTATATAATGTTACTCCGTTTGGTAGAGAAGAACCCAGATCATCATCCAAAGCTTGGGTTACATCTTCTATATTATCAAAAGTAACAGAATATACATCTGTAAAGTCTTTACTAACCGTTATGTAAAAGAATGACCTTACGTTAGCCGCTGCTTGACGAGTCCAATTATAGGGAACCGCAGGTAACAAGGACCGCTGAGGTGCAGACCAGTTTCCTTCACCAATATAAACGGTACCACAAGAATCATTTCTAATAAACCCAGCATCACTGTCCATTTCAGTTGATGGAGCAATAGGGTAAGTCGTTTTTAAAGCATGCGAATGCGATTCCATTGCTAATTGAATATTGTAATCAAAAAACAATGGTGCCCAACACTGTCTCAAGTCAGTTCTAATCTCTTTATCACTGTGCGGAACAATTGGTGCATGATAATTTACCATTTTCCAGTACGGAGTATTTGAGGGGGTACTATAGTTCTGTAAATCACTTTCTAACCATTCTAGTTGCGCTTTATCATTACACCCATGCATTTCTGAGTTTAAGGTATACATTCGAAGTAAGTTTCCTCCGAAATCAAGTGCATAATAGGCATCTTTTAAAGGTATGTCAAACAGATTATAAACATCTTTAAAATCTGGATCTGCACCAAGACGAGGGAAATCAACATCGTCTTCATGGTTACCTGTAGCAATGACCATAGGTGCTATCCTACCATCTGGCCCAATAGTAAGTTGCCAGTCTTCAAACCAAAGTTTCCATTCATAATTGGTATTACTGATAACAAAAGTATTTCTGATGAAGTCTCCATTGAAGGCTATAAAATCGGGTCGGAGCTTTGAAACAAGCGTATTCCCCTTTTTTCTATCCTCTCGACAATTACAACTTTCAATAGGAAGTGTTCCTACAGTAACACCAAGCCTTGTATCCCCTCCATTTACAAAAGAGATTGGTTGATTGGGATCATCAGCAATTGTTTTAATAGAATATCTAGCACTAGTATCACCTTCAACATCCAATACTACGAAGTAATACACAGTGTTAGGAGTTAAACCCGTAAGCCTCGCAAAATGATTATTAAGAGCACGTGCTCTTTGTGTTCTATCAGCTGGTTGGCTATTTTCATAGTTTCCAACAATACGACCATGATCTATAGTGGAATAGTAAATTGTACCGCTATCTCCACTCCATCCAATGGAAATAGTTGTGGAAGGGTCATCTCTGTATGCAGCTCTATAATAATAAGTCTCACTGAATACCTCAACAGGGTTAAAGATTAGAATTGATAATAAAACAAATACAAATTGAAACAATTTCTTTTTCATCGGTTTAAAGATTCTTGTATAACAAATGTACTAAAAGTAAAGAGACCACATTATTACATCTTAAGAACAAGAATGAAAGTATCTAGTTTTTAAATGCAGTTAATGTTTTTAAATTTAAAAGCAGGTAATATGGAATTAAAAAGTGACAACATCTAGTAAGAAATTCAGGTATCCATAAAATAACAAAATCATTAAACGGTAGATTTCCAAAATTACCCACTAACCTTGCTAAAGTTGTTAGAAATCCCCAAATAATGATGTAATAAAGTGCTTGTTTTTCTGTTTTTTTAATAAATAGTAGTAGTGATACCAACACATCCAGTACTCCTATAATAGTTAAAAACAAAATTGAATTTTTCGAATTCAAACTCAGAATGTTTGAAGTCATAAGCATAAAATTAGATGGAGTGGGGAAAAGATTTAAGGCATACAATCCATGTGATATAAAGGTAACGGCTATTAATAGTTTAATTATTTTGACTTGCCTATTAGTTAATTGATGAACATTAAAAAGCTTCAAAAACAAAAGTGGGACTGCTAATCGCAATGCATACTCAAATGGCTCATTTAAACTTAATTTGCTTTTAAAAAAACTGGAAAGCACGCCAACGAGTATGAAAAAAAAAGAGCAAATGACTAGTTGCTTTAATAGGAACTCAATTTTTGACTTATTGTCTTTAATGATCACCCATAGACTTGTCAATAAAAAGATAATTCCAATGAAAAACATGACATAGATATATGGTCTATTCAATTCAAATTGGTTATTGGTAAATCCTTTCCATTTAAGTCCCAGCAGCCTATATATAAAGCTTACGAAGCTCTCTGTGTAAATTTTATGAAGATAATTTTGTGTCCAGAAAATGTGCTTCCAAGCGTAACCTAATAGTGTAAGGAAGCAGGTCCAAACTAAAGTTCTTTTTGCAAAAATTGATACAGAAGTTTGCATTTGTTGTAGTAACATAGGTACCAACCATAAACTTGAGCCCAAATAGACTAATCAATTACATCCAAAGCCACCAAAACCCTAAACGAACCATCTGTTATTGTATAAGATTTAGTGTCCGTTCCAACTGTACAATTAAAAGTACCTGTAATAAAAACCAAATCCGTTATTTCACCAAAGGTATTTTTCTGCTCATGGTATTCCACATCAATAATTTTCATTTTACTATTTGCATTCGCAGAAGAGGATAAACTGGCGTTATTAGAAGTATGATCGTCCCCCTCATAAAAGGCATTGAAGTATGCCCAAAAATTAGTACTGCTTTGTTCAGTAAAAGACAAAGTTTGACCTTCAAGCTCCTCTAGCAAATCGTACGTAATTAGATTAGAAGAAGTACCAACAGGTCCATATGAAAATCTAATATAAGAATCATTGGCATCAACTGAGCCATCCACATCACCATAGCCTCCACCACTACTATTCCAAAGTATCCCAGAAATATTTATTTGGTTACCATCTATCTTAAAATTCATATATAATTGATTATTACTACCTGCACTATTATTATCTTCTTCATCACTACAGCTACTAATTATAAAAATTGCAATAATCAACGACAAAATTTTTACTGTTTTTTTACTCACTTCTTTCTTTTTTTATGTTATATACTTCGCTTATTAAAAACTAAAGCTATGTTACTCATATCTAATTTCAAACAATGATAAATTTAATTCTTTTTTAGTTTTTACTAAAAGCAGCTGAATATCTTAAGTCCATTAACCAAAGCATACAGTTTTGTTTTTTTAATCTACTACAAAGCGTCAGGTATTCCGTTCCCAAACTAATTCTTGAACCACGCTCCTATTCCCATGTTTTTCAGGAACGGTTATTAATTTTAATAAACAATAATCCTCACTAAACTGAAATTTTCGCTTAAGTATTTTATCTATCCAATTAGGTAAAAGACTCAATTTGACATGATGATTGATTACTTCACCAACCACTTCATATTTCCCTGCATAAGAAACATAGCCATCAACGGCCATTATTTTTTCCTTCTGGCTTCCCTTAGATAATATGGGTATTTTAAAATCAACCCTATCGGGTTTCATAAGGATGGCAGACATTTGCTTATCCTTTGTATATATTAAAATACCTTTTGAATCTTTTTCAAAGGGATGCGAATGAAACTTTCCATCAACAAAGCACTTCCACTCTAGAAGCCGCCAAGTACCAACAAAATAATGTTCAGTACTTTCCACTTAGTTGATTAGTTTTTTACCATCTACCCAACAAGCATGAAATCCAAGAGGCACTCTTTGTGGCAATAAAATACGTGCCAAAGGTCCCTTATCAATATTCTTTGCATCTAAGATTAATACTTCCGAAGTTCCTTCCTTTTTATTGGTAGTAAACGTAATTACATAACCATCATCTTCCTCCTTTGCATTGTTTTTAGGAATAAAGGGCGATTCACTTCCATAGACACCTTTGCCATAATTATATAATTGGTGACTACCAGTATCCATATTGTATTTAATGATTCCATCGAAACGAAATACCTCCGAAATATCAAGATGCTGATTGTAAGTATATTTTGTTTTCCGGCCAGCTAATGTTGCATTCATTAATGGAAACTCAGAAAACCGGTCGTCCACCTGATACTCTTTAGTTTCTCCGGTTTTCAAATTAAATCGATAACGATGAATAGTCGCTTCTAATCTCAAGTATGCTTTTAATTTCTCAATAGCTCCTTTTGCATTAGATTGTGGTGCAGGATTAGTACAAATACAAGCATCCATAACAATTTCATCCCCTTCCTCCCAAGCATTAATTACATGATATATATAGCATGATTTTGCCTCAAACCAGCGAACATCTGCATCCGTACCAAAACGTGGCAAAATAGCAAATCTACTAGGCCAATCATTTCTAAAAACAATTTTACTCCGTCCAATTTTCAATGCTTCCGGGTCATTGATGTATGGCAAATCCATCAATACGGAATAATTTTCTGTGATGGCCATATCATGTGGTAAACGAGGCCCCGGCAATGTTATCGGCGTTAAATGCTTCAACTTTCCATTGCTTCCTATTACTCCATAACTCATGTATGGAGGTCGTAATCCATAATCAAAAAACATCATTTCATTGGAAAACTCATCAATTTTAACGTGTGCCATTGCCTTTGATGAAAAAGTACCATTAAAAGTTTCTTTTCCATAAGTATCTAAAGTGAGCGGATTCAATCCATATATATCGCCACACATATACCACATAGCTAACAGCTTATTATTAAAAAAAGCTACTGCAGTATTACCCGTATCCTTTAGATTATAGTTACTACCCCTCGGATTTGAAGCCATATTTCCCATTACTCCCTGATATAATGTTTTACCAGCTTCTGTTTCCTTTTTAAACCCATCTGTTCTAACATAACGGTTTTTATAAGCGGCTTTCCCATTCTCGATATAAAGCGCATGAACCATCCCATCTCCATCAAACCAATGATAATGACTTGTAGGCTTATATCGTTGATTGGGTCCATTTCTAAAATATGCACCATGAATGTCTTTAGGTATTTCCCCTATCACCTTTAAATTATCTACCGAAATCTCCTTTTCTATCGGCCCAAAAGCACCCATTATATATGGATTTCCAGTTTCGACTGCAAATTGCTCTACTTCCTTATTTATTTCCATTATCCTTATTATCCTTTAATCAGTTCCAATTATTGTACTTACACAAGTTGTAACACTTCCTCCAATATTCAGTGTCCCAACATTTTTACAATGCTCTATTTGATAACCTTCCGCTTCTCCCTTAATTTGCTTATAAGCGTCTAAAACCATTCGTATTCCGGTAGCTCCTACCGGATGTCCTAAGCCTATTAAACCACCACTAGGGTTTAACGGTATTTTGCCTTCCCTAAAAATAATCCCCTCCTCTATTGCTTTCCAACTCTCGCCTGGCGATGTAATGCCAAAGTGATCGATTGCCATATATGCACTCGTTGTAAAACAATCATGTGTTTCTATACAGTCCAACTCAAAAACATCTTGAAAACCAGCTCTTTGTAATGTTTTATTTAACATATTATTCAAATGAGGAAAGATATATGCTTCCTCTCTTGATTGTTCCAATTTTCGAGCTAACTCGATAGGCCCAGTTACGTGTCCCCACCCTTTTATATAAGGTATATCACTAAGCTTTTGATTATGTCGGTTTGCCCATTGCTTTGCTTTTTCCTCATTAGCAATAAAGATGATGGCTCCACCATCTGTAATTTGAGAACAATCTTGTTTACGAATCATTCCAGCAACTATTGGATTAAAACTGTCGCTTTGAGTAAATGCCTCCTCACCAAATTGCCAGTTTCTGGTTTGTGCATTTTTATTCGTTTTAGCATTCGAGTAATGGCTTTTCGCAATTGCTGCTAAGTGTTCATGTTTAATTCCATATCTCTTATCGTACTCTTCCCCCACATCACTAAACAACTTGGGCCACGGATACGTCACATTTTCACATTCTTTTTCATACCAAGCAGCAACCCCTAAATAATCTGCAACTTCTCCACCGCTTTTCGACTTTTCTAACTCCACTCCCATTACTGCAACTAAATCATAACGATTGGATTGTATATCTGCCATGGCAGCCATTAATGCAATCCCTCCTGAAGCACAGGCAGCTTCATGCCTAAAAGCAGCAATATCTCCTACCTCCGGAAACAGTTGCGCAATAAAACCACCTAAATGCCCTTGCTTAACAACTAACTCTCCAATAAAATTACCTAAATGTACTGCCTCTATTTCATGGAGATCAATAGCGGTAGATTCTATTCCCCCTTTAAAAGTGTCTTTAATTAAATCGGCAATTCCCTTTCCTAATCTGGAATAATTCTTAGAAAAATCCGTTTGATATCCTCCAAGTATGTAAACTTTACTACTCATTTTTATAGAATCCCAAATTAACAATTAATTTAGTCTCTTAATAACAGTTTATGAGTAATCCTTTCCAACTAAAAGAAAAGATAGCTATAATTACCGGAGCAAGTAAGGGTATTGGCAAATCAATTGCATATTACCTAGGCGATGCTGGAGCTCAAGTTATTGTGTCTAGTCGTAAGCAAGCTGCCGTTGATGAAGTTGCCAATGAATTAAAAGCAAAAGGAATAAAAGCGACCGCTATAGCATGCAATGTAGGAAACCTTGAAGAGATACAGCAGCTTGTAGATAAGACTATTCATCAGTTTGGCAAAATAGATGTTATCGTTAATAATGCCGCCGCTAATCCAGTATATGGACCAGTTGAAAATACCGAAGAATGGGCTTTCGATAAAATAATGAATGTAAATGTCAAGGGACCTTTTGAACTCTGCAAAAAAGCGCTTCCCTATATGTCAAAAGGTGGAAGTATTATCAATATAAGCAGTATTGGAGGCGTAACACCCGAACCAGCTATTGGTATTTACAGTGTAAGTAAAGCCGCTTTAATTTCTCTAACCAAAGTAATGGCCAAAGAATGGGGACCTAAAGGTATTCGTGCCAATGCAATTTGTCCAGGGTTAATTAAGACTAAATTTAGCGAAGCACTATGGAGTAATGAAAAAGTTACAGAAAGAATGCTTAAACATTTACCCATTTCAAGAATCGGAACTCCAGAAGACATTGCCGCCTTGACTTTATTTTTGGCATCAGACGCGTCAGGTTATGTTACTGGAAGTGTATATAATGCAGATGGAGGTTATTTAGTATAAACAATTTAACTATGAAACATATAACCAACAATAAAGCCAGTAGGCTCTTCATCATTCTAGGTGCTTTTTTTGTTACCAATGCTTTAGTTGCTGAATTTATTGGCGTTAAAATATTTGCATTAGAACCTACCTTAGGCATCAAAACCATTCACTGGAGCTTATTTGGGATTGATGGTACGCTCAATTTCACAACCGGTGTTTTACTTTGGCCTATTGTTTTTGTAATGACAGATCTATTAAACGAATATTATGGAAAGAAAGGCGTGCGATTTTTATCCATCATGACCGCCATACTTATTAGCTATGCATTTGCCATGATTTTTTTAGGAATAAAAGTTGTTCCTGCTGATTTTTGGTTAGGTATGGGCAATGCTAAAGGAATAGAAAATATGCAATCTGCCTTTGAAGCTATTTTTGGACAAAGTATGTGGATCATAGTTGGGTCGTTAATTGCCTTTTTAATTGGCCAATTAATTGATGCGATTACCTTTAGTAAAATTAAAATACTAACCGGAGAAAAAGCACTCTATTTAAGAGCTACAGGTTCAACATTAATTTCTCAGCTTATCGATAGCTTTGTTGTATTGTATGTAGCATTTGTTATTCCCAAATTTTGGAGCCTTGAACAGTTTTTTGCTATTGGTATGGTTAACTATGCATATAAAGTAATCATGGCTATATTATTAACACCTGCTATTTATTTGGCCCATTATTTAATAGACAATTATCTGGGGCAAAAATTATCAAAGCAATTAAGAGATCAAGCTTTACAAACAAAATAGAAGTATTCACAATAAGATAAGATGGAAGCATATTTTGATCCTAATGGCATAGGTATAAATAATGGAAATATATTTTCATTACCATATACTCTTGAAGAGTCAGAGATTGTCTTGTTTCCTGTTCCTTGGGAAGCCACTGTTTCCTATAATTCGGGCACAGCCAATGGGCCTCAATCAATCTTAGATGCAAGTTCACAAATTGATTATGTAGACCCATATTTAAGAGAAGCATGGAAAACCAAAATACACATGTTGCCCATTTCAAAAAAATGGAAAGCAATTAATGATGAAACTAGAACAAAAGCAAAGAGCTATATTGACTTCTTAACCTACGGCAATGCCTCTTATCATGATCATCTAGTCCAGGAAGTTAATGAGAAATGTGAATGGATTTACAAAGAGGTTCTAGAGGCTAGCCGACATTTATTAGAGGCCGGAAAATATGTTGGGATTATTGGAGGAGATCATAGTTGCCCTCTTGGTTTAATACAAGCACTTTCTGAGCGTTATGATACTTTCGGAATACTACAAATAGATGCGCATGCAGACTTAAGAAAAGCTTATGAAAACTTCGAATATTCACATGCCTCTATTTTTCATAATTCATTAAAAATTAAAAATTTATCAAAGCTAACCCAAGTAGCTGTTAGAGATCTATCTCCTTGTGAAGAAAGCACTATCAACGAAAACGAACGAATAAAAACCTTCTTTGATTATCAAATAAAAGAGCGACTTTTTAAAGGAGAAAGCTGGGATACCATTTGTGATGACATAGTTGATTCGCTACCGGAAAAAGTTTATATCAGTTTTGATATTGATGGCTTGCAACCTAATTTATGTCCTAATACTGGAACACCTGTCCCAGGAGGTATCTCTTTTGAGCAAGCTTCCTATTTACTCAATAAAGTAGCTTTAAACAAGCAAATCATTGGTTTTGATTTATGTGAAGTAGCTCCCGGAACAGCCAACGAGTGGGATGCCAATGTTGGAATGCGCATGCTTTATAAATTATGCTGTTCGTTGAAAAAAAGCACTTTAAAGCTTAATGATTAGTAATAAAAGAAGCGATGGAAATTAATCCATCGCTTCAAAATCATGAGAGTTTTGGTTGCTTTTAAATACTTATTTAACAACTGCTATCGGATCTGGGGCATCTCGATCACCTGTTACATATCCCCTTGTATGAATAACACCATTATTAAGCAGAAGAATACCTGCAACATGCGGCGCTGCGTAAGAAGTACTTCCTGCAACTTTTTGATAGCATCCTTTATTGCACCAAGATTGTCCTTTTTCTGGAGAGGCAATACTTGTAGAAGTAATATCTTTCCCTGGAGCCGCATAATCATTCATCTTTCCGTGCAAACTAATATATGATCTCTTTTGCTGGTCCATAGCGGTAATGGTATACATTCTTTTACCATTAATTTTTGCAGGAAAAAGCACATCATTCGTTAGATACACCCCCTTTGGCCACCAGTTAGGATAATAACCACCCGCTGTTACTACATATATTCCCATGCTAGTTAATGTATTTATTCGCGTAGTATATTCTTTCAACCTTTTCTTGTACGGAAATGGAAACAATTCACCCAAACTGATATTAACCACATCTCCTCTTTTACCTTTACGAATTACATAATCTAAACCTCTTAATAACTCTCCATCTAATGACGTTGATTTTTTCTTTATTTTAACCGCTACCAGCTTTGCACCTGCAGCCACTCCTTTCATTCCAAAACTATTGTTTTTAGCTCCTATTATACCAGCAACCATAGTCCCGTGGCCATCCGTATCATTAGCGTCTCCTCCTACCATTGATGCACTCAAATACCTAACAACATTCAAATCAGGATGATTGAGGTCAATACCAGTGTCTAATACAAACACTCGTCTTTTTATTTTTGTAGCATCGCCAGATCCAACAAATCTAACTCCCCAGTTCACAAATTGACCTGCTCCCTGTCGCTGGTTGCTAATTTCTTCTTCTTTGAGAACCTCAACTTCTTCTTCCTCCGGTAATTTTGTAGCCATCACCTGCTCTACGGATGCTACCATGGGATTGGATTTCATTTTCTCTGCAATAGTACTCCCCAAATATCCAGAAAAGCCTACATCTACAGTAGCATAAATGCTTTCAATTTGATTCCAATCAATACCATAGTCTTTAAAATGTGATTTAAGCTTGCCTGTTACTTCCTTATCTATTTCTCCATAAACCAGATCTCTTTCTTCTATAGTTGCATCAATAGTAGGACTCTTAATTTGATAAAAATCCTCTTTCATAAATACTCTGTATTTCCCTTCAACAGGAACTGTATGTTCATCTATAAATTCTTTTTCTGCTAACTTATCGCTGCTTAGGGATTGATCATCTGATTCACAACTCGAAAAGACGGCAATTATGAACATAAGTATCCCTATTTTAAATATTAAAACTTTCATGATTAAACAATTTTACAATGACTCCTACTCTATTAAGGCTTTTCGGAATTGCACCTACTTTACGCTAGCAAAAAAGATTTAATTGTAAACTTTAAAGTTTTATCAATTACAATACTAAATTTAGATAGAGGGATAATTGATTGCAAATCATTTAACTACTCAGATGAGGGGGATGGGCCTAAATAATGTCTAGATTCCGATAATATTTCGCAATTTCATAAACATTGATAAATCGACGACCGCTATGTTCCTCTGCTTTTGCAAAAATGCAATTGTTCCCCTTATATATATGATCATTAACGGTATCTCTTCGAACACCAATTTTGTTTGCCAATTTCACAATTGAAATGCTATAATTACTTGAAGCGATTACTTGAAGTATTTGTTTTTGCCTTGGAGTGTATGGTTGTGTCAATTCAAAATCTTTTCTTTCTTTTAGCAATTCTTCCATTTTTTTAATTCTCCTTGCATTATAATCTCTTATCTCACAATCTATTTTACCGCTTCTAATATCTTTTTCGGTATACTCTCTAATTTTAGTATAAAAGTTCATATACTTTACCATGTACCCATTTTTATCAAATTGAATAGGATAAGAATGTTGTAATATTTCAAAAGTCTTTCCAGAAGCTGTTTTAAGTGGGATTTTAATGGAATATTGAAACTTAAACGGAAGTATTTTATATTTACTATCAATTATATTTTTAAGTATCTCCCAAATACGTATTCCATTTAAAAAGTAGGTCTCTCTTTCAGGATCACAGACATTAAGAATATGCTGTTCCATTGTCAAAGTTTCATCTGGATATCCAATGATTCTTCCATAATTATGAATAGAAAATATTTTTTGATCTACGATATTATAACAAAACATAAAATTTGATATAGATCCTTTGACAATTCTAACATATCCATTAAGCCAATCATTCACCTCTTTATCACTTGGATAAACACCCTCGCTCATATTGTCTTGAATCCAAGTACGTATCTCTCTATATTTTACTATATAATCTTCAGGTTCTAATTTCATAAAGTCAATAAGTTTAGGTTTAAATTCTGATCTAGTACATCAAAGGCTTATACAGTTAAGTTAAGCAAAATTATATAGTGCTTAAAGCTTTAACCAAATTTTACAGATAGAAGAGTTTTTTAAGCGTTCACCATATCCACAACTGCCTTTACCCATTTATCGCTACTGTTTAAGCTTGGTACTAATGTACATCCTACTCCTCCTAGCTCTTTGAATAGTTCATCATACTCCACACTCACTTCATAAATGGTTTCTAAACAATCTGCAACAAAAGCAGGACAGCAAACCAAAATTTTCTTTTTGCCTTCACTCGCCAATTTTTTAAGCGCATCTGGCGTATATGGCTGTATCCACTCTTCTTTTCCTAAACGAGACTGAAAACAAGAAGAATAAAAATTTTCATCCAACCCTAATTGTTTAACTATTTTCCGAGTAGTCGCATAGCACTGTGCTCTATAACACAAGTTATTAGTTGCTGTTAGTGAGGAACAACATTCGTTTGCTAATTTACAATGATTGTATACGTCCGTTTTATGAATTTGACGAACCGGTAAACCATGATAGCTAAATAACAAATGATCATATTTATTTAGATCAAACTTGTTAATCTCTTCAACAAAAGCCTCAATAAATATTGGATGTTCAGAAAAACCACCAATAAATCTAATTGGAGGTATTCCTTCCCACTTTTTAATAACATCCATTACCTTTTGATAGACAGACCCCGTTGATGCAGAAGCATATTGCGGAAATAATGGAAGTACTATTATTTCCGTAACCCTTTTATCAATCAACTTCTTAATCCCCTCTTCTATTGATGGATTTTGATAGCGCATTGCCAACTCAATTTCCATTTCTGGTAATGCTTCCGTTACCTTTTTAGTTAGGTTAAGACTATGAAACATTAAAGGAGATCCTGTTTGTTCATCCCAAATTTCTTTATATAATTTTCCAGAAGCCTTTGCTCTAAACGGAGCTATTATCAAGCGTACCAGTAATTGCCTTTTAAACCAAGGAATGTCAATAACACGTTCATCTGTCAGAAACTCTATTAAGTATTTTCTAACATCTGATGTCTTAGGACTATCTGGTGTTCCCAAGTTGACTAATAATACTCCCTTTTTACTCATTCCTCAACTAACTTTCAACAAATTTATAACCTACTCCTCTAACAGAAATAAAAAAGACAGGTTTTTTAGGGTCTTGTTCAAATAATTTTCTAAAATTTAATATGAAGTTATCTATGGTTCTTGTGGAAGGGAAAACATCATATCCCCATACAAACTTTAAGATATCGTGCCGCGAAACCACCTCATTTTTCCTTTCAATCAACAATTTTAATAATGCTACTTCCTTTTTCGTAAGATCAGCT
The DNA here is from genome assembly GCA_965216955.1 of Chitinophagales bacterium. Classification (GTDB taxonomy): domain Bacteria; phylum Bacteroidota; class Bacteroidia; order Chitinophagales; family JADIYW01; genus CBDCGV01. The sequence goes on from CBDCGV010000004.1 coordinate 25,566, forward strand.
GTATTTCCATTGACACCATATGCCTTATAAGTTGAAAAATTGATTTCATTCTCTCCAAAAGTATAACGCTCTTTCTCTAAAGCAACTCCCCCTCCCTGTGAGATATTTCTTTTTAACAAGGCCCTTACCCTTAAAAGGAATTCTTCCAAGTTAAAAGGTTTTGTGAGGTAATCATCTCCCCCTTTTTTGAAACCCATAATTTTGTCTTTTGAGCTATCTTTCGCAGTTAAAAACAAAACAGGCACTTTGTTATTTGTTAGTCTGACCTGCTCGCAAATAGAGAATCCATCTATTTCGGGAAGCATAACATCCAATATTAAAAGATCAAAATGTTGATCAGCTATTTTTGACAATGCATCTCGACCATTATCTGTTTTAACAACTTCATAATTCTCTAATTCCAAATTCATTGAAATCACATCTCTTAAACTCTTTTCATCCTCAACTAAAAATATGCGTTCAGTCATAGGCAAAGTATCTCTTGTTTATTTGTTATTTATTTAAAATTCTTGCTACTCTTACAAATGTTAAAATCAGCAAATATGAATCCAAACCTCTCTCAAATTGTCAGCTAAATGTCATATTTCATGCGATTGGGAACTCAACACAAAAGGTTGTTTTATTCACTTTATCATCTGACACTCCAATTTTACCATGATGCAGTTCTACAATTTGCTTTACTAAATAAAGTCCTAAACCAGTTCCAATACTAGTTCGTACCTCCTCATTCCCGACCCGGTAGAACTTCTCAAAAATGCGTTTCTTTTCAATTTCAGGTATTAGTTTCCCTTTATTTGACACCTGTAAATTTGCAATTGACTTTTCAACACTTAAATCTACTACAACAGGTCCTTCCGAAACTGAATATTTTAAAGCATTATCTACCAGATTAACCAATACAGAATTCATTAAGGTTTCGTCACCATTGATAATAATATTTTCTTCTATTCTTGATTGGATCCGTCCTGAATGATTGATTTTATACTTGTCCAGTACATTTATAAAGAGAATAGAAATATTTACCCTCATTCTATTTATAGACATCTGACCACTTTCCATTTGTGCAGCAAGCAAAATCTTTTGAACAAGGTTATTCAATCGTGAGAGATCGTTTAAAGAATTATTCAACAAAAGCTGCTTATGGTTTTCCTCTAAATTTCTTTTCCCAATAGTCTCAATATTTAGTTGAGCTGACGCAATAGGTGATTTTAGCTCATGTGTAATAGATAATAAAAAATTGTTTTGTTGATCTGCTAGCTGAAGTTCTTTTACAAATGTTTTACGCAACTTAAAGACTCCAAAAGTAAGTATCAAAAAAAAAGTCAATCCTTCCCCAATTATCATCCAATGCTGTTTTTTTTGTTCTGCATTTAAATTAGCCAATTCGTTTAAATACAGCTGATTGGTAGTTTCAGAATTGTCAACATCTACTATTAAATCGTACAACCGTTTCTTTTCTTCACTAATTTTACTCACCTTATTAAATAGGAGAAAACACCACCAGAATAGGAAAATAAAGATATAGGCCACTAATACATAGAAGATCAATTGTTGTCTGCTAGAGTGTCTCTTCACTTTTGATTTCATTTCAAACAAAACTGTTTGTCTCTGGTTAACGTAAAATAGTTTAATTAAAAACTTTATCTAATGCATTACACATAATCGAAGCTGTCTCTTCTAAAATTTCTAGATTATGTGCTGAAGAATTGAAGCCCACCTCATATCCTGAAGGAGCAATATATACCCCTTTATCAAGTAAAAAGCTGTGGAATGCTTTGAAGTATTCCATACTGTTGGCATCAATTTTATCCGCCCTATCAATTTTATTTCTAGTACCAAAAGCCATCCAAAAAATCGAACCTATATTAGAAATGACTACTGGATAATCCTTTTTAAGGATATGATTATTAAGCGTCTGAACGAATTGATCTGTTTGTTTTTCTACATCATTATAAAACCCTTCTTCCAAACAAATTTCTAATTGTGCTTTTCCTGCAGCCATTGCTACCGGATTTCCACTTAAGGTTCCCGCTTGATAAACTGGTCCAAGAGGAGAAATACTATTCATTATTTCATTAGATGCTGCATACGCTCCTACCGGCATACCCCCTCCAATGATTTTACCATATGTGATTATATCCGGAGCTATATTGTAATATCCTGCAGCCCCCTCAAAACCAACACGAAAACCAGAAATCACTTCATCAAAGATTAATAATGCACCACAATCTTTGGTTATTTTTCTTAAACGCGCAAGGAACTTTAAATCCTGTAATAACAGTCCATTATTTGCCGGAATCGGCTCAATAATTATTGCTGCTAAATCCTCCTTAATCTGTTCAACCGCTTTTTCAAGCTTTTCATGTTCGTTCAACGGTAATACTATGGTTTCTGCTGCAAAGGATTTTGGAATTCCTGCCGAAGAGGATTCTCCAAACGTCACCAATCCTGACCCTGCTTTTACCAATAAGCTATCAACATGTCCATGATAACAACCTTCAAACTTTATGACCTTGTTTTTGCCTGTGTAACCTCTTGCCAACCGAATGGCCGACATAACCGCTTCTGTACCAGAGCTAACAAATCTTATTTTTTCTATAAACCTATTATTCTGAATTATTAATTCAGAAAGCTCATTCTCTAACTTCGTTGGCGCACCAAATGAAGTACCATTGCTTACTGCCTCAATTATAGCCTCTTTTACTTTCGGATGGTTATGTCCGTGAATTAGTGGTCCCCATGAACAACAATAATCAATATAACGGTTATCATCCTCGTCCCAAATAAAACAACCATCTCCTTTTTTAATAAAAATTGGATTTCCCTTTACTGATTTAAAAGCTCTCACAGGAGAATTAACCCCACCGGGCATTAAATCTAAAGCCTTTTCATAAAGCTTTTCCGAAGTGTCTCTATTCATTTTCTTCCCTTAATTTAGGCAAAGCTATAAAAAATGAAGTTCCTACCCCCTCTTCTGAATCAAACCAAATGCGCCCTTCAGATTTCTCGATGATATTTTTAGAAATTGCTAAACCTAATCCTGTTCCAGAATTTTTAGTTGTAAAATTCGGCTCAAAAACTTTAAGTGCCTTGTCCTCTGCTATTCCAACACCATTATCCTTGATCTCAATATGATAGACTTCTTCTTTATCATACATTGTTACTTCTATAAAACCGAGTGTTTCTTCAGGAATTGCCTGAACTGCATTTTTGAATAAATTATTAAAAACGCGTAAAATTTGATTTCTATCTGCTATTATATAACAAGGATGATCTGGTAAACTTACTTGAATACTAATATTAGAATGATCTTTAAATATATCTGCTGATGATCTAATAATTTTTACCAGCTCAATTTTTTCACGCTGAGCCACAGGCATTTTTGCAAAAGAAGAAAACTCAGAGGCAATATGCGATAGATTATCTATTTGCTCTATAAGACGTTGCGAAATATTCATCGTTAATTCTGGAATATTATCACCTCCTTCAGTAATTGCACGCTGTAAATGCTGTATACTCAATTTCATTGGTGTGAGTGGGTTTTTAATCTCATGAGCGACTTGTTTTGCCATTTCTCTCCAAGCTGTTTCTCTTTCAGATTTCGCTAATAGCTCAGCACTTTCTTCTAGTTCACGAAGCATTCTATTATATTCTGCTACCAACAATCCAATCTCATCATTATTTTTCCATTCGATGGGTTTGTTTTTTCTTCCAAGCTGAACCTTACTTAAACTATCTTTTACTGCAGACAAAGGTGTTGTTATAGAACGCGAAATAAGTGCAGCCACTATGGTTGCAATCAATATTAAAATGACATAAACGTTAACCAATGCTACGATAAAGTATGAAATGTCAGATCTTAGACTCTTTTGCTTACTGTAATATGGAAAATGTAAATATGCTAGGTTGTTTCCATTACGATTAAATGGCAAATAAGCAGATAAATAATTCAGTCTTCCAATTTTTTCTTCCGTAACAAAACGCTGCTTCCCTTTCATATTTAGGTTTAAGTATGCCTTTGGAGATATCACTTTGCTTACAAGATTTTTCTTAAAAATATCAGGGTGAGAAGATGCAGTAAGATATCCACTCGTATTATACGCGTTTATGTCCAAAGAGTGGATTTTAGAAAGTCTATCGATATTATCATTAATGAATGATATGAAATTTTCCTCATTCTCTAAATCCTTTTCATTGGTTAATGTATTAATATTTTTGAAAATGGTATTTACTTTTCTCAACAATCTGCCATTATGATAAGTATCATATTGTTTTTGAAAATAGATCAAAGTAATTAACCCTATAACCATTAGAGACATGAGTACTAAACCAATCATAGAGGTTTGAATACTTTGTTGTAAGCTTTGTCCTCCTATATGATTTTGTCTTTCAGTTACATGCTCGCTTAATAGATTTAAAACACCGAAAACGCCCATTACAAGAGTGAAGAAGAGAAAAAAGCAAAAAGTGTAAGAAAAGAATGACATCGTATTGATCGCAGAAGGTATTTTCTGAGTCAGTATTACAACAGATGATTGATCTCCTCTATATAATAAGTGATTATAATCGTTTTCTGTATATACGATATATTGCCTTGGGTTCCCTGCATCGAACGTCAGTTTTCCAGTATATTCATAATCTCCATTACTACTTACCAACTTATCGTTATTATATATGGCATATATTAGGTCATCAAAAATTTCATCGCTTTTAGTCTCCTCAACTAACAATTCGGGATATGCACTTGAGGCACTATAAATTTTCGGGATAATCTCTATAAAAAGTATTCCGCGTTCCACATCGTTGTATCTCGCAATTACCTTAGCCATATACTTATGTCGATTGTTCTTTTCAGGCAGATATCTAAATACATCTGATACTGTAGATAGCCCAATGTTGTTAAACTCATTATTGAGCCTTTCGAAATCGTCATTACCTATGCCTTTTAATGGCTTGCCTTCAGTATTAAAAGTATAAAAATTGATATTGTATCGTCGTGCAAAATCTTTGAGATATATCTTTTCAATCCGCTCGTTAATATCTCTTCCTGCTAAATAAGGATTTACAAAGTAACGCTTTATAAAGTTGTCCTTCTGCAACCTTTCACCAATCTTCAAAAATTCAAATTCCTCCGCTATATTTCTTTCAAAGAGTAATTGTTTTGCATATTTTTTTTGTTCATCAAAATTTTTCAGTTTGGAGTTCTGAATTATTATGTGAGAAGCATATAAAGAGAGAATAGCTAAAATGACGACAACTCTAGTGACACCATAACGAAGCCTATTAAAATAAGGCTCACCATATAAGTAGCATATGAAAATAAAGTAGCAAAATATAAAGACTAATGGCTCCCAAACGCAATGATTTTCTTATAAACAGACTTATGATAAAACTTAAACCAATATTTAGTATGGCGACTTTATAAAACTTAAATCTCCTATTAATTCTAAATAGAATGGAGGATAGCACAAAAAAAGACAAATAAAATAGACTTATAATTAATAAACTTAAAAAAGCTATGTATATCAAGTGTATAAAAATTATTAAAGTCAAAGGAGATAGTAGAGTTTTTAACTAAGCTTTCAGTTATTAAACCGGCTACCGTAAAAAGTACCACGATGATACCATTTGACAATATAAATTGAAAGAGAGAGATTATTGATCGGTTCTCTATATCTCTATTTATATTGCTTTTGTTCTTTTTTAAAACGGCAAAGACAATCAATGTTGTCCAAGCAAATAAAATTCCTCGTAATAATAACTGAGCCAGTGTTTTACCCCAATACTTAGAGGCATATAAAGAGGGAGAAAAGAAACTAATGTCGTAATTCACTTTTCTTATTAGTAAATCCAGGATAATTATAAACGATATTCCAATCAAAATTGCTAACCCCCGAAGACCATTTAAATAGATTAATACTAAGAGCTTACCCAAACCATAAAGCATAAATGTGAGGCCCACAAATATTAACCCCCAATTCCACCACTTAATTTCATGATGGCCATGTATACTAGCATCTGTATTTTCTTTGATATAAAAAAGTGGCTCATTCTCCAAAGTCTCAATAACTCTGTCTTGTTCATCATTGGAAATTTTTATATGTTCTAATTTCTTGCCGAACGAAAAACCAGATTTCAGGTATCTATTTTCAATATCATAGGTGTAATAAATTGGAATAAGCGCAACTACAATATGGTTGTTAGACAGCTTGTTTTTATAAATGCTATAATACCCATTATCATATTTAATAAAGGTGTATTTGTTTCTGAAGAGCCTTCTTATATTTACTGGTATAAGTTGATTTGAAGACCAAAAGACCAATTTTGGTCCTTTATAAATTAAGATACTAAAGGGTAAACAAGATAACTCGTTAAGTGTTTTTTCTTGGAGCGTTTCATTCCCTAATATTTTTAGGAGTCTTATGGTGTCATGAACCCAAGCCTTAGCTTCCTCATGTAGTACATCGATTTCTTCTTGAATTTGCGTTTGTGCGATATTGATATTTATATCCCTTTGTTTGGATGATAAAAAACCAACTGTTAAAAGCGCAACCCCAATTAAGAATGTAAAAGTATTTGCTAATATTTTCCCTTTTGACACTTAACAAATATAGTTCTTAGTTTATGCTTTAACACAAAAATTATACTTCTTTTGCTTTGTTCCATAAATCATCCATTTCTTCCAAAGTCATCACCTCTAAATCAAGATTGTGCTCTTTGGCATACTTTTCCATCCATTGAAACCTACGAATAAACTTTTTATTTGTGAGCTCTAAAGATTTTGCAGGATCAACATTGAGAAATCTACATAGATTTATCAATGCAAAAAAAAGGTCGCCCATCTCATCTTCAATATAGCTTTGGTTTTTTAATTCAAAAGCTTCTTTGAGTTCTAATAATTCCTCATCTACCTTATCAAAAACCTGGTCCACTTGTTCCCATTCAAAACCTACTTGCTTAACCTTCTCCTGAATTCTAAATGCCTTTGTCATAGCAGGCAAAGATTTTGGGACTCCTTCTAAAATAGATTTCTTGCCTTCTTTTAATTTAAGCTTTTCCCAGTTTTTCTTTACTTCTTCTTCAGATTCTACTTTAACATCTCCATATATATGTGGATGTCTATGAATTAGTTTATCACAAACTTGATTAAGCACCTCTGTAATGTTAAAATCATTGGTTTCAGAAGCAATTTTAGCATAAAAAATGTTGTGTAGCATTAAATCACCAAGCTCTTCTTTGATGCCCTTCATATCATTTTCAATGATCGCATCAGAAAGCTCATAGGTCTCTTCAATGGTTAAATGCCTTAAACTTTGAATGGTTTGTTTTTTATCCCATGGACATTGCTCCCTTAAATCATCCATAATATTTAGTAGCCTTTCAAAGGCCTGTAGTCTCTTATCCATTTGATTGCTACACTTAAAAATATTATGAAAATACACTAAAAACTCAGACTATTAAGTAGTCTAACATTCCTTAGCGACAAAAATCTTATTATCTACTAGATAAATCTAAAATCTAAAATCCAATCTAAGCGAGTATGCGCGCGGACTTTCGATTAAACCTGGACGAAGTGAATACTCGTGATTAGTTATGTTTTCTACCAGAAACATGATTGTTCCCCCTTGTTTATCTGTACCAAACTTGTATCCGACCCTGGCGTCTAAGACAAAATCCCCTTTATAACTTCTTTGATCCCTTTCACTCTCCGGCTCATTTGGATCACGAAGCTCTGTATCTCTAAATCCTTTGATCCCAGTGAGAAAATCAAAATTCTCAAATATATAATCTATATTTTCCATAAAACTATAATACCTTCCTGAAACTCCAAGGATAAATCCATTTAAATTCACATCCCAATCTCCGGTAAAAGTATGTCTAAATCTATACTTCAAAACATTATAATCTGTTACTCCTTCAGCTCTATTCAAAGAATCAAAATTTTGAAAAGTAGGGTTAATATAAGTATATCCCATCAATAAATTAGACGGAAACTTCCCTAGTTTTCCTGTTCCAGCCAATGTTACTTCAGCTCCCCAAATTCGTGTATCCCCAATATTTTGTGCCTCAAAATTAATCAGTGCGCTTGAAGAAGGATCAGCTGCGGCACGAAATTCAATCATATCCTTATATTGAGTATAGAAAGCCGAAACATCCAATAATGCATTAAGTTCCCTACCAAATTTAATCCCTTGCTTTAATCCAATTTCTGCACTTATTCCGGACTCGGATTTTAGCTCTCTATTTTGTTGCACAGCCAAGAACCCTTCAACAACTTGTGTGCTAATATACGTTTCTGCTATAGTTGGAAACCTATGTCCTTGACCAAAAGAAGCCCTAAGATAAGTGTATTCAGCCGCCTGATAATTTAAACCAACTCTTACTACCGGCTTAGTTTCTCCTTCGGTATAAGATATTTTATTGGACTCTACTCTAAAACCTACAGATAAATTTAACTTATCAAAAAACTTTTTATCCATTTGAACATATCCAGCAACATTTCTTCCCTCTAAAGTAGTATCACCGTATAATGGTGCACGGACATTGACATAACTGCTTACAATTCCTCCAGTAACTACAAGGTCAATATCAGTTAATCTTCTTTGATACTGATATTCTCCATAAACCATATCTGAGAAATTGGATTGATCATTATCATTCTTATTATCTATATTATAATAACGCCCTAATAACTTATGAGCATTGCCCTTATTATCAGTATAATTTAAAGAAGGATCAATCAATAGTCTCAATCCAGTAGTATTAGATCCTGCTGCAGTTCTATAATATCCTCCTTCTCCTTTAGATCCATCCCACAAAAATGGAGAACCACTCTTTCCACCCTGAAGATTTGTTTTTAAACCAAAACTCATGCCTTGTTTTCGCTTAAATCTATAACGCATATTGACTGTAAACCGACCATAATCATTAAAATCTATCATCCTCCAATTTTGAATAGAGGCAATAAATCCGCCCAAAACTAAATCGACATGTTCAAACTTTTGTTTATGAGAAAAAGACATTCCTACCTCATGGGGTTGCCTAGAACCAGATACGTCAATGGTATCTGCAAGGCTTCCCAAACTAGGAAGGCCATCTAAAACAACGACTTCATCTTGATCCCACCACACTTTTTCTACAGCAGAAGAATCTAAAACACTAATCTGATCATTGTCTTTTGGATTTTGTCTAATGGTTGAGAAAAAAGAAATTTTCGTTTCTGGATCTGACTTTGCCCATGCTGTTCTAAGATTAATAATCCCGTTCATGGCTGAAGAACCATACAAAGCAGAAGCAGCTCCCTTAATAATTTCTATTTGCCCAACAGTTTCAACCGCAAGGTTAGACCAATTAGGCCTACCAGCATCCGCCTGAAAAGCCGGAATATCATCTTCCAAAAGTAACACCCTACTACCTGCACCAAAAGACCAACCAGAGCCACCTCTTATATTTGCCTGACCATCTATAACTGTTACACCTGGAGAGCGTTCTACTGCTTCATCGGCACCACTTATATTTAAATTTTCTATTGCTGACGGTTTTATAACATCTAAGGAAACTGTTTCTTCTCCTAATTTTTTCTCAAAACGACTACCAGTAACAACTACCTGATCTAACAACATTGACGACTCTCCCATTTGAGCATCATGTACTTGTGTTTCTCCGACAGCAATAATTACTTCTTTTACTACGTCCTCAAAACCAATATATTTAAAGACAATATTGAATGTGCCTGCTTCTGTTTTAAATTCATAATTTCCATCAAAACCTGTAGAAGCACCTGTCGTTGTGCCTTCAATAACCACATTTACTCCAAATAGTGGCTCCCCACTTTCAGCTTCTGTTACGGTCCCTTTTATAGTGGCTAGTTGTGCTAATGAATAATTATAAATGAATACCATTAATATTATCGACGAGATATATTTCATTTCTTTACAATTAAGTGTTTATAATAGGTTGGAATTTAATGATATGTGTTTTTGAACTAACTACTGTTGTTTAACAAAATTGCCAGTGATAGGGACATTGTTAAGAGGAACTCCAAGCGTTCCATTAACCTTTAAATCTGTTTTAAGCGTTTGTCCATTATTTGTTAATAATGCAAAGCCTCGTACGAGACCATCTTCTAATGTTATACCGTCAGTAATGGTAAGTTCATCGGTTCTAAAAACTACAAAATTTATTCTATTGTTACATCCAGGTTCAACTTCAAATAGAGCATCTAAAAGAGCACTTCTAACGTTTAAGATACAATCATCAGTATTAAGGGTAACCGTTAATGTATCCTCAAAATTAGAAAAATCAACCGTATCTAAACCAGGAAAAACAGTAGTTATAATATTAATTAATACATCACTATTCAAGCCGTGAGCCCCAGTATAAACTCCTACTATGTCATCTAAAGAATTATTAGAACAAGCCGGAACAATAGATGAACATGGATTATCATCATCATCATCTGAATTATTCACGTAACCTACTGGTTGAAGACATTGCGTTATTGAAACATCAGGGTTCCCTAATCCATCATTATCAAAATCTTGATACCATGTAATCTCACCAGGACCATTACAAACTTCACATTCATCTCTTGTACCATTACATTCATCATCATCATCGGTATTATCAGCAACATATCCATCAGGTTTATCGCAAGCTAAACTATCAACCAATGGATTTCCTTTACCATCTCCATCTTTATCTTGATACCATGTTGTTTTTGTACATGCAGAATTATCATCATCATCCAATTTATTATCTACATAACCATTTGGAGCCTCACAAGCAAGCATACTATCAACCATGCTTCCTAATCCATCGCCATCATTATCTCTATAAAAATAGGTTACCGCACCCGGTCCATTACAAATTCCACATTCGTCTCTTGTACCATTGCATTGATCATCATCATCATTATTATTCGAAACATAACCTTCCGGTTTAATGCAAGCAAGTGTGTCTATATCCGGATTACCATCGCCATCGCCATCATTATCTTGATACCAAGTTATTTCTGTACAGGCAACATTATCATCATCGTCTAACTTATTATCTACATATCCTTCAGGGACGCTACAAGCAATAGTACTATCCGTCATACTTCCTAACCCATCACCATCACTATCTTTGTAGAAATAGATAGTTGCTCCCGGGCCATCACAAACACCACATTCATCAATAGTTCCATCACAACCATCATTATCATCTGTATTATCAGCAACATAGCCGTTAGGTTGTGTACATGCAGCAACCGTATTATTAGGATCTCCTTTACCGTCTTCATCCATATCTCTATACCAAGTAGTTTCACCCGGACCATCGCAGACTCCACATGCATCTACAGTGCCAGGACATGCCTCCTCTAAATCTGGAATACAAGACAATATGTAAAGTGAAAAAACTGTAACAAATACAAAAAGGAATTTAGTAAGATATGATTTCATAGTTGCATTTTTTTATTAACCGTCCAATAACGATGGCTTAAAAATAAATTAAATATCTCAATAAAAGTCTGTGATATTGACAAAAAGTTGCATAATTAGCATATGAATCAATATTTCACTAACTTTAATTATCTCTTATTTAACGCAAATCAATAATTTGATATTATGACACAAGGAGTTTTAGAAAAGAATGTAGTAGCTAATATAGATGCACAAAATATCGTAAATAAACAACGTGATTATTTCGATTCTGGAAAAACATTAGATGTTGATTTTAGAATTGCACAACTTAATAAACTTAGGCAAGTAATTACAAGTCACGAACAACGCATCATGGATGCATTGAAAAAGGACTTAAATAAATCTGCTTTTGAAGCTTATGGAACAGAAGTTGGTTTTATTTTAGGTGAATTAGACCATACTATTAAACATTTGCGAGAGTGGGCACGTCCAAAGCGAGTGCCGACCCCTATGTTTCATGCAATTGCCTCTAGCTATAGATATGCTGAACCTTATGGTGTGACTTATATTATCGCTCCATGGAACTATCCATATCAATTAACTTTTGGACCACTTATTGGAGCAATGGCTGCAGGCAACTGCGCCGTTATTAAGCCTTCTGAATATTCCATTCACACTAGTGAATTGATGGGCGAATTGATTAACGATAATTTTGATGAGGGTTATCTCAAAGTTGTTTTAGGCGGCGTTGAAGAGAGTAAAGCACTATTGGAGCAAAAATTTGATTACATCTTTTTTACTGGTGGTACAGAAGTAGGAAGATATATTTATCAAGCTGCAGCAAAACATCTCACTCCTGTTACGCTTGAATTAGGTGGCAAAAGTCCATGTGTTATAGATAAAAACACACATGTAGAATATACTTCACGTAGAATAATTTGGGGGAAATTTACTAACGCAGGTCAAACATGTGTTGCTCCCGATTATATTTTGGTTCATGAAGATATCAAAGCCAAAGTATTAGAGAGAATGAAACAACAAATTGAGAATTTTTATAGTGTAAATCCTAAGGAGAGTCCAGATTATGGTAGGATTATCAGTAAAAGACATTTTAACAGATTAAAACAAATGTTGGAAACCTCTGGTTCTATATTCACTGGTGGAGAAACAGATGCAGAGCAATTATATATTGCCCCTACCATTTTAGAGAATATCAGTTTAGACGATCCAATTATGCAAGAGGAAATTTTTGGGCCTATTCTGCCTGTTTTAACCTATAAGACTAAGGAAGAAGCCATGAAAATTATTAAAGGATTTGCGAAACCTTTAGCATTTTATATTTTCTCGGAGAATAAAGACTTTACTGAGTATTTTCTTAAAAATTCTTCAGCAGGAGGAGGATGTGTAAATGACACTTTGATGCATCTTGGAAATATGAACTTACCATTTGGAGGAGTTGGAGATAGTGGTATTGGAGCTTATCATGGGGAAAGCAGTTTTGATCTTTTCTCTCATAAAAAATCTATTCTTAAAAAATCTAATTTATTAGATTTAAAAATTAGATATGCCCCCTATAAAAACAATCTTCCTATACTTAGAAAACTGATGAAATATCTTAACTAAGAAAAGAGAAATAAGTACCTAAAAAGTAAATGGCTTGATTGGCAGAGATAATTTCTTAACCAACTTTACTTTCCGTATTCTTTTTTTGTTTCTGAATACTTTTAATATCCTTAATGATTGTTTCGGCGGCTATTCTTCCGGAACGCATAGCAGAATTTAGAGATCCAAAAGAAAAATGATCTCCACATGCATAAATGTTATCATCTATACGGCTATAGTATTTATCGGGATCTATCTTTTCTGTTCTTGGAAGTGCGTACTTAATATGATAGGTTTTTAAATGTTCCCAATCATTAACTTTTAACCCAAACCATTGCGCCATTTCACTCAAAACCTTGTCTATCAGCTCATCATCATCAAAATCATGCTCTTTTAAAATACTAACATTTATAAGGTGTTGCCCCTTAGGAGCATAAGAGGATTGTACTAAAGACGGCACAAATAAATTATTAACCAACCCCTTATTCTCTCCATTCAATAACATAATAGGCTTACTTATTGGAGATGTTGAAGAGGCAAAATACATGCTCGTCATTTTATTAGAAGCATCATTGACTTTAAAGTCGCTTGCAAGAATTTTGAGATCTATTGGATTTGTAGCAATCAATACAACATCTGCTTCAACCAAATTTCCATTTAACAATGTAATACCTTGAGTATCTACATTTTTAATTCTAGTTTGAAGCTGAACGGTTCCTTCTTCAAGTTTAGAAGCCAGCTGCTCTGGAATACTTCCAATGCCATTTATAGGAAGAGAGACATTTCCATCTACAAACATTTTCATGACAAATAAAAGATACCTGGAGGAAGACACCAATTTATTATCGTGCAGTAGGCTTCCAACAAAAGGTCTAAAAAATAAATTGATAAATTGATCAGAAAATCCTTTTTGCTTCAAAAAATCTTGCACAGAAATATCCTTTTTACGAAGAATACTTCTAATGTCAGATCTTTTTAACTTGGTAAGAAGCGATAAAAACTTCAATTTATCACTCCAATTGGCCACATCTGCCACTAAAGATCCAATAATGTCGGTAGGTTGTTTAAATGGATTTGCGAGTAATTCAAAATCTTTATTATGCCTTATTAAAGCTCCTTGATACAAGGGTTTAAGCACTAAATCATCATAATTTATTAGTTTACTAACCTCAGGGTATGCAGTATGCAAAAAATGAAGCCCACGATCTAATTTAAATCCTCCTATCCTATCTGTTCTCATTCTGCCTCCCAACTGCGTTGCACATTCAAAAACTTTTACTTTTAAGCCCTTTTTTTGCAAATAATAAGCAGCTGTTAGTCCTGACATTCCAGCACCAACAATAGCGACATCTAATTTACTATATAGTGAATTTTGAATGGTCAAAGTCATAAAATAAATGGGTCCTCTCTTGACTTTCAAAAATAGCTAATAGCCCATTGACTTATAGGATATAAAACTTTATGAATGTATTATTAGATTGTTACTCGTTGAGCTACTTCTGCCATTTTTCTCATTGAAATATGACCTGCATAATTTCCGAATAAATGCACGTTCGGCAATTCATTTTGGATGTGTTTATCAAGCTTCTCTAATATCCTCATATGGTTAGGGGTATATAATGGAAGTGCCTTTCCCCAATTGTTAATTCGATAAAAAAGTGGTTTACTTATTGTACCACCAAAAAGGTGGTTTGTATCTTTTATTATAGCTTTTACAATTTCCGCTTCTGTTCTTAAACTATGGCTACAATAAGATGGGTTTATAATAAAGGTTAAGCTTATTAGTGATTCTTCAGACACACGATTCTCAAAAATATTATTATTGAATAAAACACCTCTACTATTCAATTCTTCGACAAAGGGGACTAAAACACCGAAGCCACTTTTAAACGCCTTAAGGTCTTCTTTTAAGAAAAAAGCGGTAGCGGAAATGAGCGATGTATATTCAATTTCATTTAACAATCTCAATAAGTATTGATCCTCTAAAATTTCATTAAAAGCGTGTGCCGGTATACAATAGATGGGGTTTTCTATTTTTATTTTATTAGTGATAGATTCTGTAAACTCAATATCTTCTCTTAAATATTCAAACAAGGCATCTATCAATTGTTGCATTCCAAATTCAAAACTGTGTGTTCCTTTTAACGAACTCTTTCTATTTTGAGATCGGACTTTTTTTATTTTTGAAAAAGCACCTATAGTCCAATGTCTTGTTGATGATGCTCCAAAAATATCTTCTAACATTGGGAGTGCCCCTTTAAAGCTTAATTTATCGATATGTTCTCCATAGATTCCTGCTACTGCAGGTGCCAAGAGATAGTCACAAAAGGCTTGACCGAAATTTTCTTTACCAAAATCGGCAACTGTTTCAAAAGGTTTTCTTTTGATGAATGGCAATTTAGAAAAGACACGTATTAAATCTTTAGTTTTTAAAGGCATTTGTTTTAAAGATCCGTCTCTATAGATATATCTCTCTTTTGCTTCTTTTTTTGGAGCTATAGGTTTTAAATCCAAAATGTCACACATTTCTTCAAAAGCAGGACACCACATGACACCGTTTGGCCCAGATTCAACTAACCCAAATGGTGTTTGGCTTGTTTGCACTAATCCTCCTACATATTCAGAGCGCTCATAGATTTTAAATTTAAAACCTCTTTTTTTCAAAAAAAAACCAAGAAATAATCCTGATACTCCTGCTCCGATTACATTATAAGTCTTTGATTTATCTAAAGGTGGGCCAATCAATTTACTTCTATTTTAATTAATCAAAAACAGTCTCGACAGGAAAAAATAATATCTTCTGTACTCACCACGTTGCTCCTATTATTTGATCTGTCTATCAAGTAAATATCATATTTAATAGTGTCTATATCATCCTCAGGATTGACGCCACAACTTATACATTCTAAGTACCCTCTATTCGCTTGTTCTTCTTCACTAGAAGCTAAATCAATAGTGATAGTACCTTCTATATCATCCACACTTCCATTTTGTGGTATTTTAGGAATAGAGATATAATCGAAAAAAGTATCCACTATTCCATTGCATTTTTGCCTAATGCTTCTAAGCACTAAATTCTTACTTGCCAAATTTAAGAGTTCTATTGTAACAGAAGGATCATTAGGTATAAAAACAGGTTGTATAATCATGTTTTCGCTAAAATTGGCACCGTCAATAGACGCTTCGATACATATGGTATCAATCCCCGAATTCGTATTAAGTTTAGGAGTATAATAAAAATTGGCGCGGTTACTCACAATCTCAAATCTATAGGAACCGCCAAGAGAACCATTGCTTCCTACAGAATCAACTAAATTGATATTTGTGCCACACTCTCTTAAGAGGAGATCATCTGCATTTGCAGCATTGATAGAAAAGAAACCAGAAAGTATTTCCCCCTCTTCTGCTACATCACCGATTAAAATGTCATCATTCGTATTTTCTTCAATTCCAATATCTCCATCACCATCTGTAAAAGCTAATGTGATTTTTGCAATGTCTTCACAAGGATCAATAACGCTATTAGTAATTTCGATACCTTGATATTCCAATATTGGTGTATTGGGAAACTCAGGTGCTTGAAAACAGCCACTAATGAAGCATGATAAAATTAAAATAGTTATAAAACACTTATTCATTATTATATTAACTGCTTTTATGGAGTTGTAGTATTCAATGTTTTTAGAAAATCAAATATACCAACAATTAAAAACAAAACTGTTTAAAGAAGTTCACTTTGAAACGTTTTGTATGGAAGTTTTTAAGTTTCAGTACAATCATTGCAAGGTTTATCGTGATTTTATTAAAGCGCTTAATTTACCCTATGAAGGAATTGATTCCATAGATAAAATTCCCTTTTTACCAATTAATTTTTTCAAAACACATCAGATAACTACTGTTGAAAATGCGAATTACACAATATTTGAAAGTAGTGGCACTACGAATAATGTTAATAAGAGTAGGCATTTTGTCAGTGATCTCCCCCTTTATGAAAAGAACTTTTTGAATTGTTTTGAACGCTTTTATGGTCCCGTTTCAAATTACTCCATTCATGCGCTATTACCTTCCTATTTAGAAAGAGAGAACGCCTCCTTAGTATATATGTGCCAAGGATTAATAGATGCTTCTAAAAATGAAGGTGGGTTTTATTTAAATGATCTCCAACAGTTATCTAATAAAGTTTTATCCCTACAACAGCATAATATACAACCCATAGTTATTGGAGTGACCTTTGCGCTTATTGAATTGGCACAGCAGTATGCAGGTAATTATAGCCACTGCATTTTTATTGAAACTGGGGGAATGAAGGGAAAAGGAAAGGAATTGACAAGAGAGGAATTACATCGTTTACTTTCTAAAAAATTTGAGGTTGATTGCATTCATTCTGAATATGGAATGACAGAACTTTTGTCACAAGCATATATGCAAGAGGAAGGTGTTTTTAAATGTCCTCCAACGATGAGGGTCTTTGTTAGAGATCTAAACGACCCCTTTGTTGTTAAATCTTATGGTAAGGGAGTCATTAACATTATTGATTTAGCCAATCTTGGTAGTTGTTCATTTATTGCAACCCAGGATATTGGGGAAGTTTTTAAAGATGGAAATTTTTCAATTTTAGGGAGGGTAGACAACAGCGATGTTAGAGGCTGTAATCTTTTAACCATCAACTAATTTTATCTTCTATTCCCAATTGACAATAGCTTGATAAACTTTATTAATAGGCAGTCCCATTACATTATAATAGCAACCCTCAATTTTGTTGATGCCAACAAATCCTATCCATTCTTGAATAGCATACGCGCCAGCTTTGTCTAAGGGCATATAGTTATCTACAAAAAAACTAATCTCCTGATCGGACAATTTATTGAAAAAGACATGAGTACTTTCTGAAAAAGAAAATTCTTGCGATCCTTTTAAAATGGTTATACCTGAAACCACGGTATGTTTATTACCACTTAATTGATGCAACATTCTTTTCGCTTCTTCAAGGCTTTTGGGCTTTCCTAAAAGCTCGCCATTTAATAAAACCACAGTATCTGCAGTTACAACAAAAGTTTGATCGTCAACATCTGCTAATTCTCCTATTCTTTTTGCCTTTTTCTTAGATAAAAATTCCGGCACAATTTCGATATTCATCGAAGGGTCAAAATCTTCATTAATACTTGGAACTACCACTTTGAACTTAAACCCTGCATCTTTCATTAATTGATGTCGACGTGGAGACTGAGAACCTAAAATTATTTTATAATTATCTAGAGATGTCATTATACATTAGAATAAAAAAAGTAAAAATAGGCCATACTGCTAATTCCTATGAACATGTATAGCTTTAAAAAAGCACTTAGCCTTCCAAAGTCTTTTTTATTTGATGCTCTAACAAGCATAAAAAACAGTACTCCTAGAAACAGAATAAGGCTAACTAGAATATAAATAGCTCCTAACCATTCCGTTTTTTTTAATATACTCAAAAGGCACCATGTTAATAGACTCCATGAAATAGTTATAATTATACCCACAGCAATTTTTGCACCTTTAATTCCTAAAACTATTGGTAATGTCTTACTTCCATAATATTCATCTCCTTCAATGTCTTGAATATCTTTAACTATTTCTCGTTTTAAGGAGGCAAAAAAAGCAAAGAGTGCATATAGCACCGTTATTTTACTTAAAAAGCTAAGAAAGATTTCATAATAATTGCCTTCTACATTTAAATCTATCTCATAGGCACTAACTACTATTATAGTCCATGCGGTTAAAATTGAAACTATTATATTACCTATAAAAAATGATCTTTTAAACGACTGCGCATAAAACCATAATAATGTAGCAGCAATGATTTGTATGGTTACCAATCTTAAACTCGAGAGCGTATGAGCTACAGCAAATGCTAGTCCTAATCCTACTATAGTAAGAACAACATAATATACAAATGCTTTATCCTCCTTGATATATCTATTGATAATTACTTTATCTGGTTTGTTTTCCAAATCAATTGGCAAATCATAATAGTCATTAATTACATACCCCCCAGCTGCAATTAGCACTGTTGAAATAACAAGGAGTGAAAATTGCCAAGTTGCTAAATGCACTGTGGTATTAGTGTATTGATGAAGTGGAAGCACAACACATATCCAAAAGAGTAGTTGGCAAAAAACAATGATTACCAAGTTTAAAGGACGAACGATTTTAAAATAATTCAGCACGCTCATTTATTATCAGGAATAAACCAATTACCCTGTACTTTTAAAACTTTTTCTACTACATCACGTACACATCCTTTTCCTCCAGCTAAAGGACTTATATAATCAGCAATTGATTTAATCTCTTGTACTGCATCAGAGGGACAACATTTAACTATACATTTGTTCATTGCATCATAATCTGGTATATCATCTCCCATGTATAATACCTGATCATATGAGATGTTATTTTCTTCAAGAAACCCTTCTAAGACTTTCACTTTGTTTCTTGCCTTATCGAAAATACATTTAACCCCCAATTTTTCCATTCTTTTAAATACCCCTATAGAATCTCCACCAGTAATAATTACCAATTTGTATCCTTTAGATAATATCATTTGAATGGCAAAACCGTCTTTAGCATTCATTGTACGCAATAAACTTCCGTCTTCAGCACAAAGTAGATCACCATTGGTAAAAACGCCATCTACGTCAAAAACAAAAGTTGTAATTGCATTAAGATTCGATAAAAAGTCTCTTCGATTACTCAAACTGATCAGTTGTATGTTTTAAAAATGGAATTACTCATAAACTTATACAAATCTATCAATTCTGGAAAATGGTTTTCTTCCAACCATTTAATATGTGCGTCAATTGTTTTGACATCTCCTCTTCTTGCAGGTCCTGTTTGAGCATTTTTAGGCGTTTCATACTGTAATTTTCTAATGGTTTCTTTTAACAAAGGCAGCACAAGGTTAAAGGATAAATCTGACTTGCTTAACACAGTTGAAGCTTTATAAATTAGATGATTGGAAAAATTATTCAGCAACACAGCCGAAATATGAAGCGCCTTCCTTTGTTCATCTGTGGTAATTTGTACGTTGGAAGAGACCCTTTTTGCAAGTTGCAATAATTCTTTTTGTAATAGCTCAGTATTTGCAGTTATGCAAATAGGTATTTCCGTAAAATCTATTTCCACACCTTTTGTCAAAGTTTGAAGCGGATAAAACACTCCGTAACCTACGGTACTAATGCCAAGAACGTTAGTAGATACTGCCCCGGATGTATGTACAACAGGAATATTTAAAGGAATTATTTTTTTTACTACCTCTAGTATAGCATCATCACTAACAGCAAGAAAAATTATATCTGGCCTTTCACCTATCATATTAAGGTCAGGTATACAATCTAAACCCAATTCTTTACTTATTGCTAACGTTTCTTTTTTATTGCGCCCATGTATTATTACATTAATAGCGACTTCTTTAAATGCTTTGCATAAATGATAAGCCACATTTCCGCTTCCCACAACTAGAACTGTTGAAATGGGATTTATCATTCTAAAGTAGTTTTTTGTTCAAGTTTAACTAACTTCTTTCTATTATAGGCACTTATTAAAATTCCAAGAACCATTATAAATGCGCCTAGCCACAATAAATTAATGAATGGGAATTTAATCGCTTTCATTATAATGTATTCTGGAATAGTTTGTTCAACAGTTATTTCTAAGGCACTTTGTTCAGGAATAATTTTAGTTAGAGCAATTCTGATATCTAGATCTTCCAATCGAGTTGGAATAGCCGTAGCCATTTGCTCTCTTATAAAATACTTTGGTTCAATATAAAACGAGGAATCCAAGGTGATCATCAATATTTGTGCTCCAACTACAATATCTCCCTCCTTTTGTTCAAAATCTTCAACTTCTGCATTTGGATTGATCCCTTTTAAGATACCAAAAGCGCCTCGAGAAGTCCTAATGGTATCTCCAACATTTATGGTATAAGTGTCAATAATTAATGTATCTGCCTTACTCCCATCATCCTTTAACGGGGCGGCTGTTATATGTGTATAAAGATCAGAAAAGGGACTTCTTTTAGTTGAAGGGTTCGCAACATTTCCCATTTGCTCATCTATCTGAATATTGGGTTTTAAAACAAAAGCCTTGTCCTTCGTCTCATATTTCACATCAAAATAAATGTTACTATTCTTTTTATGACTTCCTAAGTAAGTAACTATGTACTCATTCATTTCTTCGGGAATATTCTTATAAAGCAATACGTTTTCTTCGTTGGTTTGCTGATCAAACCCTTCTCCATAGTCAAACCCATACCTATTTAACGAAATAACTTCTTGTCTACCTTGTGAAATTAAAATCCCAATGATCATTATTCCAAAACCTAAATGAGACAGTGCTCCTCCTTTTGCTCTTATTTTTGAAGAAGATTGGATAAGATATGATCCATTTGAAAAGACGGTAAATATCCCTGCAAAAATGAGCAACATATAATCGATACGTCTTATTCTAAATCCATAGGCAATAACAGCAGTAATAAGCATGCTTAAAAGACCTATTGTTCCGAGTGTTTTATAGACATTTTCTAGGTTTGTTTTTTTATACTTTAGATAAAATCCAAAACCTGCGCCTATTGCCAATAATATTCCTACCCATATTTGAATACCATTATAATGAGATTCTATATCAGATGGAGGGGCAAAATTTGTATTGAATATTTTATTAAAAACTGGAACCGAAGTAACCATGATGATATGTAAAGCTGAAAATGTAAAAATTAAGGCACCAATAAACAACCAGAATTCTCTCGAACTAGAAGCCTCTTCTTTCTTTTTGGCAGGTATTTCATTGAATCGAAGTATAAATAAGATAATAAAAGGTAGCGCACATGCTACAATTGTTACAAACAACTGCCCAGACATTCCCATGTCTGTAAAAGAGTGAACAGATGAATCTCCTAATACACCACTTTTTGTAAGAAAAGACGAATACAATATTAATAGAAAAGACATCGCCACTAAAAAGTAGGCTGATGCCAAGGAATATCCCGAATGCTTAAAAGCCAATAAAGTATGTAATCCTGCAGCTAAAACAAGCCATGGAACAAGAGATGCATTTTCTACTGGATCCCAGGCCCAAAACCCACCAAAACTAAGCGCCTCATACGCCCAAGCTCCTCCCATTAAAATACCCGTACCAAGAACAGCAAAAGCAATTAGCATCCATGGCATAACAGGCTTTATCCAATTATGATAATCTCGCTTCCATAAAGAAGCTATAACAAAACAAAAAGGAACGCTTGTTAAAGCAAATCCTAAAAATAATGTGGGTGGATGAATTGTCATCCAATAATTTTGAAGCAATGGAGACAACCCAGATCCATCTTCTGGAACATAATTGGGATTCATTTTAAAAATTGGAATATCCATAGTTTCTCTTAAGAGCATAAAAGGACTATTCCCCATCTTATAATTAAAAACATAAATTCCTAATTCCATAGAAAGCAATAACAATTGAATTCCTGCTAATACTGCAAGCACTGGGGCCTCCCATTTTTTTGCTGAAAAAATTAGAATAATGCCTAAAATAGAATGCCAAAATATCCAAAGCAATGTACTTCCTTCTTGTCCTTCCCAAAAACATGAAAACAGATAACGAAACGGTAGTGATTTAGCACTATGTTTCCAAACATAATCGTATTCAAATAAATGAGATCTTAGCATTATAAAGAGTAAGACTATAGCCCCGATAACACTAAGGGTATGAACAATATATGTTAACCGACCTAAGCTTAACCATGAAAATTTATCATTGGTATTTTTGCTATTGCTACCTATGATATATGAAACCATAGAAAGTAAAACTGCTATAAAAGAGATGATTATTAGTAGATGCCCTAATTGGCCAAATATGAGATTTGGAAGCCTGGATTCCATTATTCTGTAGAAACTGTTTTTATTTCTTCTTCAACATACTTAGATGGGCATTTCATTAAAATCTTTGACGCCTGAAAATCATCGCCCATTAACTTACCAGTAACTACTACTTTTTCTGATTTCTCAATATCTCTTGGCTTTGTACCTCTATAAATTACTTTTTTTTCCGTTCTATCATCGTCCCGTAAATAAAAAGTAAATAAGTTAGCATCTACATGTGGATTATAGGTCATGTCCTTATCTTTAACTAACTCTCCTACGACATTAATTTCTTTACCAGATAAAGCATATTTAGAAGTAAATGTTTCATATCTACTAAAATCTCCAATTAAGCTAATTAAAACACCTACAGAAATAGCTATTAAAAGTAATCCTATAATATGAAGTTTCTTCACACTACAAAAATAGACCTAAAGTCAATACTTTGATTGGGAGTTACCTATACTTAATATTAATTTATTTCTTTAGCAAGCACCGTATTCAAATTAACGATGCAACTTAAACATTAAATGAATGAGTGAAACCGAAAATTCCAATATATTGTAAGCCCCATTACTATTTCAATTCATTCAATTTATCCATCATATTCATACGTGCATAAATTTCTTTAAGTGCTCCTTTAATACCGGCGTCATTTGTATTTAGTGCATACGCTTTTTCAAAATATGGAAGTGCCTTTTCGTATAAACTATTTCTTTCTGGTTCCATTGCTTGAGCCGCTTTCCAATCGGTCATTTCATTCATTTGCTTATTAATTTCCACGGCATCATTATAATAGATAGCTCCAAGATTAAAATACGCTTCGTAGTAATCAGGCTTAGCATCAATAGCTTTTTGGTAAGTTATTGCCGCATTTTCCTTATCACCTAATTGATCGTATGCAGATCCCAAAGCAAAATACATGGTATGATTGGTAGGATCATTTTCTACAGCTTCCTTCAATTTATCAATTGCCTGATCAGCCTTACCTGACTTTATATAATAGTTTAATTCACTAACTCGTAAAGCGGCATTATCAGGAAACTTTGCTCTTCCCTTTTCGACAATATCCACCATTTTATCTGTATCACCCTCTAGATTATATATCTCTGCCAAAAAAGAATAAACATTAGCATTATCTACATCCATGCCAATAAGCTTTTCATAAAGCGTTTTCGCAACATCATACTTTTTACTATTCGAAGCAGCATAAGCCGTCACTAAAACAGCATTAGTATCTATTTTATCTGTCAATTTATTTTCGAGCATAAAACTATTTATCGATTGGCATGCATCAAAATAACTATAGGCTTTCTCAAAGTCTTCATTCTTATATAAAGCTAACCCTTCATTATATAGGTAAATGGCCACATTACTTAGATTATTAGAAATAATAGTCTTTCTTTTTCCCTTTCCCAATTGATCAATCTCAAAAGCCTTTCTGTAAGCTTCATCTGCTGTAAAAAGCGCATTCGGGTTTTGTGGGAAATGAACCTTAGTTTCATAAATACTCTTATACACATCTCCCTTTACTTCCCAACCGCGAACAGTTGCCTTCACCTCATCACTTTGCATGGCTATATCAATTGATTCCTTAGCCTTAAGTACTTCACCATTTTGAAGCATTATAGTAGCATTCCCAACTTTAGCTTTTTGAGCGTGCATGTTATACGCTGAAAACGTAAATGCACACAACAAAAAACCTAATAAAAAATCTTTCATAAAAATATGTTTTACAACTATTTACACTATTTATTTAAACAAACAACTTTACTCTTCTCCTTCTAAAGTTGCCGCTTGATCGTTACCGTTTTCTTCTTCACTATTTGTGACAATATCTTCTTCTTCTTGGTCTCTATCTACTTTTGCAACTGCAGCGATCTCATCATGCTCATCAAGTCTAATTAATCGAACACCTTGTGTTGCTCGTCCCATCACCCGTACATTAGAGAGATCCATTCTAATTGTTATTCCGGTTTTATTAATAATCATTAATTCATGTTCATCATTTACAGCTTTGATGGCTACTAATTTGCCAGTTTTCTCTGTTACACTTATGGTTTTAACACCTTTACCTCCTCTGTTCGTCTTTCTATATTCTTCTAATTCAGAGCGCTTACCATATCCTTTTGAAGAAACGACCATTATATTAACATCACTTTCTTCCTCTTTATTTACACAAACCATGCCAATCACTTTGTCATCATCGGCTCGTAGCTTCATACCTCTAACACCTGCAGCTGTTCTGCCCATTGGCCTGACTTGTGCTTCATCAAAACGCATGGCATATCCATAGCTAGAACCTAATATGATTTCACAATTTCCATTAGTAAGATTAGCCGATAACAGTTCATCATTTTCTTTAATAGTAATCGCGTTAATACCATTAACTCTTGGCCTTGAATAAGCACGAACGGAAGTTTTCTTTAAGATGCCACTTTGCGTAGCCATCACTATATAATTGCTATCTAAAAACGCTTCATCTTTTAAATCAACAATTTTAATAAAAGCTCTAATCTTATCTTCTTTAGGAATACTGAGAATATTTTGTATCACCCGTCCCTTTGACTGTTTACTTCCCTCTGGAATTTCATACACTCTCAACCAATGACATCTTCCAGATTCGGTAAATAGCAATAAATAATTATGGGCAGTAGCCACAAACATATGCTCTATAAAGTCTTCATCTCTAGTTTTTCCTCCGACAGAACCTCTTCCACCTCTATTTTGAAGTCTATATTCTTCTAATGGAGTTCGTTTAATATACCCTAGGTGAGAAATGGTAACTACCATTTCATCATCTGCAATAATATCTTCAATAGAGAAATCATCTCCCTGATAACTTATCTCTGAACGCCTTTCATCTCCATATTTTTCTTTAATATCATTAAGTTCTTCTTTAATGATATTCATTCTCAGCTCCTTTTTCTCCAAAATCTCTTTCAAGTGATTTATTAAAGCCATCACCTCTTCATACTCTTTCTTTAATTTCTCACGTTCTAATCCTGTTAATTTTTGGAGGCGCATATCCAAAATGGCCTTAGCCTGTACTTCCGACAATTCGAAGCGCTCCATTAATCCTTTTTTAGCTTCTTCAGGGTTAGCAGATGCTCTTATCAAAGCAATTACCTCGTCCAGATTATCAATCGCAATAATCAATCCCTCTAAAATATGGGCACGTCTTTCTGCTTCTGCTAATTCATATTGAGTCCTTCTAACAACAACTTCATGTCTAAAATCGACAAAATGACGAATCATATCCTTTAGATTCAGCATTTGCGGCCGACCATTGACCAAGGCAATGTTATTTACTCCGAAAGAAGTTTGTAATTGCGTATATCTATACAGCATATTAAGCACTACTTGAGGATTGGCATCTCTCTTAAGATCGTAAACCACTCTCAAACCATCTCGATCTGATTCATCGCGTATATCAGAAATCCCTTCAATCTTCTTATCATTAATCAGATGAGCCGTCTTTTCGATCATATTGGCTTTATTGACCTGATAAGGGATTTCACTAACGATAATTTGAGTTCTCCCGTCTTTATTCTCTTCAATAATGGCCTTGGCACGTACTTTTATCTTCCCTCTTCCGGTTTCAAAAGCTTCTTTTACCCCTCCGTAACCATAAATAATTCCACCGGTAGGAAAGTCAGGTGCTTTTACAAACTGAATCAACTCCTCAATAGTAATATCATTATTATCTATATAAGCAATCGTTCCATCAATCACTTCTGTTAAATTATGGGGAAGAATATTGGTGGCCATTCCTACTGCAATTCCCGAAGCCCCATTAATCAGCAATTGAGGAATTCTAGTGGGAAGTACGGTTGGTTCTTTTAAGGTATCATCAAAGTTGAGCTGAAAATCAACCGTATCCTTTTCAATATCCTGCAAAGCTTCTTCAGCAATTTTTCTCAACCTTGCCTCTGTATAACGCATAGCTGCTGGGCTATCACCATCCATAGATCCAAAATTCCCCTGACCATCAACCAAAGGATACCTTAAAGACCATTCCTGAGCCATTCGAACCATTGCATCATAAACAGAAGAATCTCCATGCGGGTGATATTTACCTAATACTTCTCCTACTATACGCGCCGACTTCTTATGTGCTCTATTAGCATATAATCCTAATTCGCGCATTCCAAATAAAACTCTTCTATGTACAGGTTTTAGTCCATCCCTAACATCAGGAAGCGCCCTTGAAACAATAACAGACATTGAATAATCAATGTATGCTGACTTCATCTCTTCTTCAATATTAATAGGGATTATTTTGGTTCCATTACCATCTTCAATTGCCATATAAAATTATCTATTTTTTAAACGCCTAAAGATACGGATTAAAGTAGCCTTTTGAACATAAAGAAATCAACAAAATGGAGCCTTATCCACCATTAAATAAGAAAACGAATTGCGCGAATCCCGCTGCTGCTCCAAGTGCTGCTCCAACTAAAATCAGCTTTAGCTCTTCCTCTTGAAAAGCAGGACGTAAAATTCCTTCAAATTCTTCTCCTGGAAGCGCCTGTAATCTTGTTTTTAGCATATTTTCCATATCAAAGGCACGCTCTGTATAACTGAATGTTTTTCTTATAGGTCCCGGAAGTGCATAAACAAACTTTTTAACTAACTTTCTTTTAATTCTCATAAATCGCTTAGGGCCTACAATAAAAGGCATAAATGATTTAGCGTATCCAGCTGAAAGATCAAGTGCCTTTTTTACATGGCTTTGAACCAATTTAATTAGCTTTTCTACGTGTGGTCCATAAATCATTTCATTATAGATGTTTTCAGAATTTATAATATGGGTAGAAACAATCTTTGCATACTCCTCAGAGACTTCCATTTGCCGTTTTATAAATAACCCTTGAAAGGTCCAAGGACCAAACTTCTTGGGGACAATAGGTCTAAAAATAAGTTTTAAGGCTAGCCAATTGGTACCATACCCCACCAGAGCACCAAAAACAGGCAAAATCCAGCCTAGTTTCATCGTAGGAAAAAGTATTGGCAAAGCCACCCAAAGTCCCATTTGAATAAGTCCAAACATAAAGCCAAAATAAAACCCTGATCGCTCTATAAATTTAAACTCTTCAGCACCACACTTAAGGAATATATCAACCATTAGTTGCTTATCTTTCAACAAGGCGTCAATTACCATTTTTTTAAGATCAAAAAGATCATAAATGTTTTCACTTACATCCTTCATCATTTCTTCAATAAGCTTGGGTAATTCTTTTGTTACTCTACGATAGATATTCTCTTTAATTCCTTGAGGTATAGCTTCCCATACAGCATAATCTTCTTGCTCCAGTGTTTCACTCATCACTTTTTCCGTCATATTAATCATATGAGGCCCCATCTCTTGGGCCATTTCTTCGGGATCAAGCTGTAAAATAACATCCTCAATAGAAATAAGTTTTGTAGTCATTAAGTCAACAGAAATACTTGCCATTTTCTCCGCCTTCATAGGTATAATGCCTTGCCATCCAATTGGAATTTTTCCAATTTTAAATCCGAAAAGCTCTAACGGGTAAAAAGTCATTTGAATAGCCAATACATTGGTTATCCAACCTATTAAACCGCTAATTACTGGTATTAATAAGATTTTCCAGTTCGTTGAAATCCATTCAATAAATAGCTCCATTTATAAAGTAAATTTTATTCGTCTTAAGAAGTGTCCTCTAACTAAAATACGGTTTTTAATCTTTTGATTGGATTTTAATTTATATATCTCAAATAAATAATTAATTTAATATGATCTATGACAAAATCAGATACAACCAATTTCACATTTAAATATGGCTTAATCTCTGCCCTAGTTTTGATCATTTTTAGCCTACTGAGCTATTTTTTTAATTTTCAATATAAATATGAAATGTTAACCGGATGGGTTTCTATCCCTGTAATATTTATTCTATCTCTTTTTTGCATTAGTGATTACGCTAAAACTAAAGAAAGTTTGACTTATGGTGCCGCAGCCAAGATAGGATTTAAATGTCTCTTCATAGCCTCTATTTTGTATGGATTTTATGTTTTATTCTACGCAAATTTTATAGCCTCGGATTTTTTTTCTGAATTTTTACGGTTAAAAGAGGAAGCCTTTATTGAAAGAGGAATGCCCAAAGAAATAATAATAAAAACTTTGAAGACGCTTGATTTATTGAGCAAACCTCATATCTCATTTTTAAGTACTGTATTTGTAATTACTTTTTTTGGGGGAATTTTTAGTCTAATAGGAGCTGTTTTTTTTCAGAAGAATAATTAAATATTTTCAATATATATCTTTAAATTACATACAATCAAAATTTATTGAAGTTATGAAAGTCAACAATTTGCTGTGTTTACCCCTTCTATTATTTGTGATGGTATTGAGTTTTAGTGCCTGTGAAGAGGACGAAAACTGTACAGCAACTACTTGGTATGAAGATGCTGACGGAGATGGGTTTGGAGATCCTAATTTAACTCAATCTGCGTGTGAGCAGCCTACAGGATTTGTTACTGATAATACAGATTGTGATGATACAGATGCTTCAATAAATCCAGATGCTACAGAAACCCCTAACGATGGCATAGATAGTGACTGTGATGGAACGGTAGAGCCCATAATCTGGTCGGGGCCTTCTATGACCTTCGAAAAAGCAGATTCTGCAGATTGGACATTAGCAGCCAACCAAGATAGAATAACAGACAATGTTTGGATTACACGTCAAGACAAATGGAGCATCTTTAATATAGCAGAAGGAGATATATCGGGAGGCGTAACCTGTAGTAGTGATCAACCTATTAATACAGAATGGGGCTTTGGGACTACCGCCGATATTTCTTCCATCAACTTTGGGAAATTTATGAGTGATGGTTTTGCAAATTGTAACGGGAAAAAAATTCCAGATATCGTTGGTAAAGATGCTGTATTACATATTATAGACAAAAATATTTATATAGATATTAAATTTACTTCTTGGACAACAGGTTCAGGTGGAGGAGCTCAAAATGGTGGAGGTTTTGCATATACTAGGTCTACTCCTTAGAAGTAAAATGCCATAAAAGTATTCCCACACAAACACTTACATTTAAGGAGTGTTTAGTTCCCCATTGAGGAACTTCTATGCACTTGTCTGCTTGTTGTATAGCAACTTCAGAAACTCCTTTAACCTCATTTCCAAAAATTAGCGCATATTTAGAAGCGCTTTCTGGTTGAAAATTATCAAGCATCGTGCTTTTATCTGCCTGTTCAATAGCAATAACTTCCCAATGATCTCTTTTAAGTTCAACTATACAGTCTTCAATATCGTTATAATAGGCCCAATTTACAGATTCAGTAGCTCCTAGTGCAGATTTCAAAATATCCCTGTGCGGAGGCTGTGCCGTAAATCCACATAGGCAAATTTTTTCTATTAAGAAGCAATCTGCACTTCGAAAAATAGATCCCACATTTAAAGCACTTCTTATATTATCTAGTACAATTATTAAGGGCCTTTTATCCATTTTCTTGTACTCTTCGGTTGTCAACCTTCCCAATTCGCTGTTAGCAAGTTTTCGCATTGTATAATTTTATGACCCTTCCAATGTATTAAATTTGTTGGGTTCTGAAATACAAAAGTGGCAAAAACTAAAGTAAAATCTAAAAAGGTAAAAAAAGAGACTCCACTAATGGGGCAATACAACAGGATTAAAGCCAAATATCCTAATGCTTTGCTTTTATTTAGAGTTGGTGATTTTTATGAAACATTCGGGCAAGATGCAATAATAGCATCAGAGGTTTTAGGAATTGTTTTAACCAAACGTCATAATGGTGCTGCCTCAGAAACAGAGTTGGCGGGATTCCCACATCATTCATTAGATACTTATTTACCTAAACTAGTAAAAGCAGGACATCGAGTTGCAATTTGTGACCAATTAGAAAATCCCAAGCTCACCAAAAAAATAGTCAAGCGTGGTGTTACTGAATTAGTTACACCGGGTGTTGCTTTAAATGATAAAATACTTGATCACAAATCGAATAATTTTCTAGCTTCTGTTTTTTTTGGAGCCAAGACAATTGCAATTGCATTTCTCGACGTTTCGACCGGGGAGTTCTCGGTGGCCTCAGGCAACAAAGAATATATAGACAAACTTATTCAAGGGTTTAATCCAGCAGAAGTAATTTTTTCGAGAACACAACAGAAGAAATTTAAATCATCTTTTCCCAACAAATTTTACACTTATGCCTTAGATGAATGGATTTATAGTAGAGATTATTGTTCAGAAAAGCTTTTAGAACAATATCAGGTATCCACCTTAAAGGGATTTGGAATTGATGAAGATGAAGCAATGATTCTTGCTGCGGGAGCGGCTATGCACTATTTAACAATAACGGAGCATAATAAATTAAATCACCTTCAACCCATTACTATTATACCCAAAGACAGATATGTCTGGTTAGATAGATATACCACCCGTAATTTAGAACTATTAAACAGCAATCATATAGACGGCACCCCTCTTATCAAAGTAATTGATCGAACGTACTCCCCAATGGGAGCCAGATTAATGCGGCGATGGGTTTCGCTACCACTTAAAATTAAAAAGGATATAGATTTCAGATTAGATGTTGTCGAGTTCTTCATTAAAAATGCAGATTGTTCCAATGAAATTGAAAACGCACTCAAAACAGTTGGAGATTTAGAAAGATTAGTTTCTAAAGTAGCAACGCTGAGAATTACCCCTAGAGAACTACTTCGATTAAAACAGTCTTTAGAAGTTATTGGCCCCATTAAAGAAGCCTGTAAAAAAAGTGGTTGTAGACAATTAAATCAGCTCTCTAAAAATATTGATACCTGTGCTAATCTAATTAAAGTCTTTTCTAATAGTCTTATGGATGATGCCCCTGTTTCCATTAACAAGGGGAATGTCATAAAGCCTGGTATATCAAAAGAATTAGACGAACTACGTACACTCGCTTCGTCAGGCAAACAATATCTTGCAGAACTTCAAGTCAGAGAAGCGGAAAAAACAGGTATTAATTCCCTTAAAATTGGCTTCAACAATGTTTTTGGATATTATTTAGAGGTGAGAAACACCTATAAAGATAAGGTTCCTGATGAATGGATAAGAAAACAAACATTAGTTAGTGCTGAACGATATATTACTGAAGAGCTTAAGGAATATGAAGAAAAAATAACAGGAGCAGAAGAAAAAATTCTAGCCTTAGAAACTAAATTATTTCAACAATTAATTGAGGAAACAGCCAACTACTTAAGAGTTATTCAAAATAATTCGAAGCAACTTGCTCAATTGGATTGTCTGTTATCTTTTAAAAATATTGCCCTAAAAAACCAATATAGAAAACCTCAAGTTGTCAACGGCGATGCTTTAAAAATTTTAGAAGGACGACATCCCGTCATAGAGCACTGCATGCCTCCTGAAGAGACATACATTCCTAACGACACCTTTTTGGATAATCAAGAACAGCAAATCATCATCATTACCGGCCCCAATATGGCTGGTAAATCTGCGTTGCTAAGGCAAACAGCACTGATTGTTCTTATGGCTCAGATAGGATGCTATGTCCCTGCTAAAGAAGCTCAAATTGGGATTGTAGATAAAATTTTTACTCGCGTTGGTGCAAGTGATAATATTTCGGGAGGGGAATCTACTTTTATGGTAGAAATGATTGAGACATCCAGTATCATTAATAATATCTCAAGTAAGAGTTTAGTTTTATTAGATGAAATTGGTAGGGGTACCAGTACTTATGATGGAATATCTATTGCATGGTCTCTTGTTGAATATTTACATCAAAATAAGAAAGCACAACCAAAAACCATGTTTGCGACCCACTATCATGAATTAAATGAATTAGCAAATCGATTTCCCAGAGTAAAGAATTATACCATTTCAATTAAAGAGGCAGGTAATAAAGTTATATTCTTAAGAAAACTAATTGCAGGAGGAAGTAAACATAGTTTTGGAATTCATGTTGCACAAATGGCAGGCCTTCCTAAAGCAATAATTGAAAGGGCCAATGAAATTCTTAAAGAACTAGAAACTAAGAGCATACAAAGCGATATCACTAATTCCTTACAGCAACTCCCCAAAAAGGATTATCAATTATCTATTTTTGAAATGAATAACCCTGAACTGCAAGAATTAAAAAAGTATTTAGAATTAATAGATATTAATACCCTAACCCCTGTTGAAGCGCTGATAAAAATTAGCGAGTTGAAAAAAATAATCGAATAGATTTGTATTATATCGTACCTATTTCACTTCCCCTTTAAGATTCGGAAATATCTTACAATTTTATTTTCTGTCAATAAATCAAAGAGTTAGGTCATTCCCATCCCTAATCGCTTTGCTTTCGGGATCATTCCGAATTAGGGAAATTCAGTAGTAATTTCGTTTGGATAAAATCCTTGATAGGACTTACTTTTCATATTCTTATTATTGCCTTACTTCTGAATTAATTTTGAATAATTACTCATATTTCTATAATTAAGCTTCAAAAACAGGGTAATTAATCATTTTAAGTTTCAGAATTTTCTTTTGTCTTAATACAAAAGAAACAATCCCGAATCCTCGGGACAAGACTGCATTTTGGCTACGCTAAATTGATTACGATTGGCTAAAATGAAAGAACTCACACGCCATATGGCGTGATTCAAACAGCTTTCATTTTTTAACGCCAATCTCCTTCAATTCTTTACGCTGCCAAAATGAGGTCGACTTCTTAAAATTGAAGTAGCAACCTAAAATTGGCTTACTGCTAAATATGCCTTTTTATTTCGGAACGACTGACTAATTTAAGATTTTCGATTCCCGAAAACCAAAATTAGAGTCTCATTGATTCAATAAAAAAAGCCCGCCAAATATATTGACGGACTTTCACTTAATCATTTAAATTCGACCATATATGGTCTAAAATAAAATTATCCTTCATCGTTTGATTTTCTCTTTCTCTCCTTTTTTTCTCTCGTTGGATCGAAGGTATCAAACGTCCAACCGACATACCAAAGAGAACCTATAAATGGACCTCCAGGATTGGTTCTATATTCTTTTCTAAGAATATTTTGTCCACCCAATTTTACTGTTGACATCGCTTTCGGAATCTTATAGCTTACCTGACCATTCAATACTCCATAAGAAGGCAAAGTACCTACAGCAAATGAACTCTCATAAAACGTCTCCGCATTCCATCTGTAAGAAATATCAAATCCAAAATTTTCATGTCTTTTAATTCCAGTACTATTAAACGATGCCTGCCACTTATGCTTAGGTGTGTTAAACTGCGGCGAAAAGCCTTCAGGAGCTTCATCCTCATCAAAAAAGAAGTTATCAAAATTATAACTAGCATTAATTCTAAAATTACGTGGTAATTTATAAGATGTTCCTACCCCAATACCATAAGATTTAATTTTCACAGGAGCATTAAAAGAAGGTCTAAAGGTGCTTTCAACAGCAGGACCAGCCTCTCCTCTTAAAATATTATCGATACCCTGGAAATAAGTTCCGTTTACGGTAACACCTTCTTTAAGCGCAAATGTTTGCTCAATAATGAAATCTTTATAAATATTAAAGTAACCATTAAAATCTATCAATAGTTTTTTATGCGGTAAACCTTTATAACCGACTTCAAAAGCGGTTAATTGTTCTGGCTGTACATATGGGATATTAGCTTGCACTAATAAAGAAGTATCCATTGCTAATCTAGCCGCTTCTGCAGATGCAGCCGTATAAGCACCTCCATTATGTAATCCAAATATAGCTGCATTATCTTCAACACTACCTAATAAAAGTCCTGCGCTACTTGGGAAAAAGATGTATTGATCTTGTGTAGATGGATTTCTAAAACCTGTTTGCCAAGATGCTCTTACATTATGTTGTCTTCTTTCTCCAGCAGAATAAACGATAGAAACCCTTGGTGAAATTTGTCCATCAAAATTCTCATTCTTATCATAACGTGCAGATGCTTGTAACTTTAAGCGGTCATCTAATAATTTTTTACCAATTTGTATGTATCCTGCATACTCATTGATTTTAATACGCTCATTAACACCATCTCCATCAGGGTCTTCTAAAAAGACCGTACCATTGGTAAATAAATCGTATTGTCTCCAGTTTCCACCAACTAACAGGTCAAAAATTGTAAATACATTTTTGAAATTATAATTAAACTCTGCGTGGTACATTCTCGAATTATCTTTAAAACCTGCCCCATCAGGATCTCCATTAAAATTTGCGAAACGCACAGAATCGATCCATTCATTATACTCATCGGTACCAGGAGTTGGCCTTGTATATTCATATTCAAGTAAAGTACGTACTAGCGCAGCTGCAATATCGTCACTTCCACCATTAGCTACTGCCCTTGCAAATTGATGTGCCTGGTCCACTTGCTCTTGCTCATAAGAGCTGGTACCCATAAATTGAGTAGGTGCTAATAAGTTAAATGCATACCCTGTTAAATAGGCAGAAACCCATGCGGGAGTTCCTGTTGCGTCATTTGTTGAATTGATGAAATTTAATTCAGAGAAAGTACCTAAAGCTGTCAAATTATATGAGTTCCCATCATCTGTAATAGAGGTATACGCTCTAACAAAAAACTCATCACCCGCCACTTCAAATTTATGAAATTGTTGAATAAAATCTCTTAATGCATAGCGCTCACTACCTTGATAAACACCATCTCCGGTTCCTCTTCTATAAGCATAAGAGATATCAATTTTATCATTTGGCCTATAGTGAATAGCCCCATCTAACTTTAAGCTGGTTGCCTTTCTGCTTTCTAACAAATTCTCTTCATTATGCCCCGTTAATCTGATGTTAGCAGGAATATCAGGTAATGTGCTAATCGCACTTATCAATTGATTAGCTGCTGATGTAGAATCTCCGGGGATGCCAACAAGACCCAAAACTGCCGGGCTCAAACTTGAAACAGCTCCTGCAAACTGAGGCCCAAGCACTTGTGCCACCGCGGCCATTGGAAAAGCACTCGGAATTGCAGCCTCATCACCATACGAGTTTAATCCGTCAAACCCTAAAGCGCCAAATTCTGAAACATTAGTACTTGCATCTGTAGCTCTACCCGTCGTATAATCATTCGCTTCCCAATCTGTTGTTCCCAAATAGGAAACATTAGCCTTAATAGCTACTTTCTTCTTTTTACCAAAAGCATTGGCATACCTTGCTGCTACAGAACCGTATGGATTTCTATCATCATCTGTAAACGTTCCTCCCGCCTTAGCTTGAACACTAAACCCTTGATAATCGAAAGGGTTTTTACTGTTCATTAACAAAATACCATTGAATGCATTTGCTCCATATAATGCAGATGCCGCACCGGGAATTAATTCTACACTGTGAACATCTAGCTCAGAAATACCTACAATATTCCCAGTTGGGAAATTCAGTAATGGAGCGGCATTATCCATACCATCCATTAATTGAACAAAACGTGTATTGGAAATAGAGTTAAACCCTCTAGTATTTATGGCTGTAAAAGTTAAACTACCAGAAGTAGCCTGTACCCCTTTTAAATTAGCAATGGCATCATAGTAATCAGCGGTCGCTGCTTGCTTAATGCCTGTGGGATCTAACTTTTCGATAGTTACTGGAGACTCTAATATTCTTTCTTCAACCCTCGATGCAGAAACAACAACTTCGTCTGCCATAATAGCCTGCGACCCCATCGTTAAATTCACTACTTGTGAACCAGTAACTTCTACTTCTTCTTGCTCATATCCTATATAAGAAAAAACCAATGTAAATGGTGTTGGCTCTGTTGTAACCAATGTAAAGTTCCCATCAAAATCGGTAGTCGTTCCAATGGTTTTTCCTTTAATTGCAATGTTCACTCCAATTAAAGGTTCATCAAAATCACCATCCATTATCTTTCCTGAAATAGTTGTTTGTGCCCAAGCACTAGAAATTGTCATTAGTGCTATTATCAAAAAGGCAAAAAATTCTTTGTTTACTTTAGTCATTATTTTCATAGTTGTATGGTTGATACGCCGCTAAATTAATCAATATTAACTTAAATTAACGTCTAATTAACATTTATATTTAAAAGTTATGAACATCCTTTTCAATCTACTTAATTTTCAAGCTTAAGGCTCTATATTCAATTTTTGATTTATGCATTTTTCTAAATAACAAACCAAGTAATTACATAGTAATTGAAAAAAATAGCATTAATAGTTAATGGAACAATTAAAAATTGTGAAGCACTAGCAAAAAACATTGAAAGTACTTTATCTGTTGACTTCGGTGATATTCTTGTTGCTTTTTCTGAACATCTTGGTCATATCTCTTCGCTGACATTTGATGCTTTAGCGAAGGGTTGGAATTGTATTATAATTGTAGGTGGGGATGGTTCACTTAATGAAGGGCTGAACGGCTTTATGCAATACAAGAAACAGGTAAATGTTTTTTCCAATATTCAATTAGGTTTATTGCCTTACGGCTCGGGGAACGATTTTTCGAGATATTTTTCAATCTCAAAAGATGTAAAATCTTTAAGAAATAAAATAATACAAAACCAACCTATCGAAATAGATGTAGGTGCTGCATATTTGAAAAACGATAAAGACCAAAATATTGAACGCTATTTTATAAATATTGCCGATGCAGGACTGGGAGGACTTGCCGCACAAAAATTAGAAAGTGGAAAATTCGATAGCTTAAATGCTACCGTAAAATATCTTTATATCACTATCTCTTCTATATTGACTTACAAAAAATTACGAGTAAAATGTTCTTCTAAAGATTTTGAATGGACAGGAAAAATGATGAGTACCGTTGTTGCCAATGGCAAGTATTTTGCTAATGGTCTTGGAATTGCCCCTGATGCCAATTTAAACGATGGGACTTTTGAAATAGTTATTATTGGCGATGTTACCATTTTGGACTACGCTAAGAATCTTGGCAAAATCAAAAAGTGTAAAAAGGTTAATCACAGAGAAATTAAGTATTTCCGAACTTCTGAAATTAAAATAGAATCCGTGCACGGAAAATCTTTACCCATTCAAATGGATGGAGAACTTGCTGGATTCGGACCCGTAATATTTAAATGTATTCCTAAGGCTGTACATTTTATAGCCTAGTTTATTCTTTATCCTCGTTAAGACGATTAGTGGCATTCTGCTTCTCAATTTTACGATCATCTCTCCTATTACCTCTCTTGTTTTTTCGGCCAGTATCTATTTGAAAAAGTTCTTTAGCCTTATCAAAATCTTTTGCATAACTCAATCCCACACCTGTTTTACTTCTTTCTTCATTGAAAATATCATATTCTGAGGTCTTATGAAATGCTTTAATTTTAAATCGGCCATCTTTTGTTATGGCGTATTCCACTAAGAAGTCTCCGGCAATACCATTCCTTTGATTCCCTACATCTTCCGGCCTATCTCCAAATTCAAAATCACCACCAATATTTAATAAAAGTCTTCCATCTAATAAAAAATGCTGGTAATTTAATTGGACCTCTCCTGTCTGTGAGGTAGAGGTTTGATTATCTTCTCCTGTGGATGTTTGATCATAAGTTTGAATGTTTAAATCTAATCTTATGTCTTCAGATATAAATTCAGCAATTGCCCCAGTGAGATATTCTGATATTTGAATTGAGAGAAACTCTAATGCAGTATTGGTTCCAAAGGCAGCACCAAATCCAGTTCCTAAATCGGCAAATGCGGTATTATCAACAGGCAAAAACCTATTAAAGACCAATAAACCAATGACTTGAGTATTTAAGGTATTTTCATCTTGCTTTACCTCACTTAATAATGTTTCTAACTGTGAATTGGAGGTGCTTCCGGGAACAATATCAAATCTAACATCTGTAGCATTTAATGCTCCCCTTAATTCCAATTCCACATCAACATCTACTTTTTGGCTTGTTGTGTTAGATGCCGAATCTACTGTTTCCAATGGAACCCTTACACTATAGATGGCATCAACATTTAATTCTGCCTCATCAACAGGCCCGTTCCAAGAAACAGTACTGCCTGTCTTTAAGGTAAAAGGTTTCTTTATAAAGTTTTGTAGCGTTAACGTATATTCCCCACTTGCTATGGTATAAATTCCTCTCATATTGAAATCTCCTAGTGTATTTAGCTCCACTTCCAAGGCCCCTTCTCCCCGAGCTGATAACTTATCATTATTTTCTGAGTTAAGCACCAATTCTAACAGAACATCAGGTGTAACATCCAACTTAAGGTCCAAAGAAATACCTTTTACCTTAAAATCAGTAATGGCTTCATCTATAACCGTACTTGTGTCACTGGGATTAAAAAATCGAATAAAATCATACTCCTGAACATCTTTTTTATTTGATAATGGAATACTAAATGAAGATATTGGCAAAGTTTTCACTTCTGCATCAATCTTAAGATCATTGGTAATACCCTTTATAGAGACATTCCCTTCTCCAAATACTTTACCATAGAATTGATCATTCTCTTCAAGTGTAGTATTCATAAAGTTAAACCTATCGGTAAAAATGCTTAAGTCTAAGGTAATGTCCTTAAAATAGTCGTGTGTTATTTTACCTTCTAGTAGTGCCCCATTTTCAAACTCATCCTTAATATTGATAGACCCTAGATAGATTTCATTTTCTTTAAGCGTTATTTCATCCTTAAAGCTATATGTGGTCCCTAAAAAAGGAAATGAAAGATGTGCCGTATCCAATAAACTACAAGTTCCCTCCACTATAGGTTTTTTGACAGACCCTCTAAATTTAAGGTCTCCCCTCGCAATAGCATCTGTGCGCATTGTTTTTCCAATAAACAAATCAATAAAATTCAGCGGTAATCTGCCTACATTAATATCAAAATCTGCGGCATTGTAATCATTTCCACCTAAATTATAATTTCCTTTTAAATCAACCTGATACTCATCATCATCAATTGCTAATTGGGCATTTGCCTTTCCATAAAATTTATCATAATCTCCTGATAAGTGTATCTCATCTATTTTGAAATCCATTATATGTGCATCAGTTACGGCAATATCAGCTATAGCATTCATATTCCCTAAAGCGTCTTTAATTTTAATATTGCCGCTTAAATAACCGTTTTCTATTAAAGATGTATCCAATAATAGCTGCCCAATGTCTGATAGATTAAGTGCATTAATTTTAATTTGATTTTCGGACAAATCTGTTTTTCCATTTAACAGCTGGATGTACTGTTCTTCCTGAAATAATTTCACATTATTTGCTATCAGTAAAGAATCCTTAAAAATTAATTTACTATTTGCAGGAGTCAACCATTCCTTATTATTCAAGAAAATAGACGACTCTAATAGTCGAAATACCGTACTATCCGCACTTGTATATACCTGACTAAGTTGTTTTATACTATTTACACTATCAATACTAATGTCTATATCTGTATGTATATCCTGATTTGAGCTTTTTAGCTCAATACTTGCCTGATCAAAAGCAACTTTCTGTCCCAAATTAATAGCATTTAAATCCGTATTTATTTCAATAAACCTATCTCCTTTGTTTTGCGCATTTATAGCCAAGTTTTTAAGAGATATATTATTGTAAACAATAGAATCTGTATTTATCGCCAGTTCAAAAAGATCTTTTGTATTATTAAAAGCAGATGCCAATTTTATTTTACTTCCCGATTTAAAATCTCCGGCAAAAAACTTTATCAATCCAAAGTCTTGTTCAATTGCAAATGCTGCCTCAAATTCTTGCGCCTTTATTTGAGAAGTATCTTTTGAATTAATGTAATGTGAATAATCACTAAGATGTCGAATCACTTCTTTAGGGGCATCAATTGGATTGAATAAACCACGTATATAACCTTCAATATCTCTAGAATCAAGAGAATACTCTTTAAAGCCATCATCCAATGAAATAAAGTTTACATCTATTTCCTCTACATCTATTGTAGAATTATTATTAGATAACTGTAAATTATCTAAAGACATATCACCATTTATATTTTCAATATCATTGCCAATAAATGCAATATACCCATCGAGAGAAACTAATAATTTTTCTTTTGTAATATTTAAATTTTGAAGGTCGGCATTGGAAATATGTGCTTCACAATCTATAAATGGAAGGCTATCATTTAAATCAACTTTTCCTAAAAAATCAAAAACTAGACAGTCATCATCAATATTAATCTTCCCTTCAAAAAGTCTTTTATCTAAAGTCCCTTCTACTGCGATATTTTCATAAGTATATCCATTAAATTCAAAGCTTGGAATCGTTCCTATAATCTTTGAATCCAATTCATCTAGTTTAAACCCACTTCCATTAAGTTGCATGTTAAAGTCTACTTCTCCAAGTTGGTCACTATCTAAATACTTACCAATATTTAATGAATGTCCTTTAAAATCTCCTGAATAATTTGTCGTATTTGTTATCTGGTCTCTATTAATCTTTAAATTAGACTCCAATCCACCTAAACCGGTATAAAGTTTTCCCTGGGCAGAAAAATCATTCAATGTGCCATTAAAATCGCCTGTAAAATTAATCTCCCCCACTTCTGCCAATGATTCAGGTAATTGCACTAACTCTTGATATCTTTTTAGTTCACTACTATTCGTCGCTAAGCGGTCTACTTTCAAATCGAAGTTTGCAGTTTCAAAATTGCGGATACCTTCTACATTAAAATCTCCAGACAACGTAGTAACGCCGCTCGTAATTAAGGCCTCCTGAAGTTTAAGAGCATCTATCTTTCCAGAAGCAATTCCAGAAAACTCAATATCTTCTTTTATATACTTATCTAATTCTTTAGAAAACAATGTAGCATCGACTTTATCAAACTTAAATTGTTTTACATGGGCATATAAATTTGCTTCATCTGTAAAGTTTTTAAGTCTTGTAACAGGTATACTCACTTTAAAGT
The DNA here is from genome assembly GCA_965216955.1 of Chitinophagales bacterium. Classification (GTDB taxonomy): domain Bacteria; phylum Bacteroidota; class Bacteroidia; order Chitinophagales; family JADIYW01; genus CBDCGV01. The sequence continues at coordinate 67,314 of CBDCGV010000004.1, forward strand.
CTCCTTTGAGTTTTGAATTATTGATACGTGATCTTAGACGACTCACTTTGAAGCCTTCCTGCCCGAAATAAAGGTCTCCTGAAAATTCATTTAAGGATAAGCTCGGCATCCATTGCAATAAAATCTTATCTGCTCTTGCCTGTATTAAGCTATCATATCTAACCTCTTTAAGTACACAATCAATTCTTTTCAATTCAATAAAACCACCATCTACCACTGCTTCTGAATTATGACTTTTGGAAGCATTATCAAAAGTAAAAAGCCCCTCTTTTATTCTAAGCTCATCAATTTTAAAATTCCACCCTATATCAATTTCATAAGGTTTACGTTTTTTCTTCTTTTCAATTTTGTATTTTTTGCCAGGTGCCCCAACTTCTACAACTATTCCATTAGTTTCAAAAGAAGTAAGATGAAAAAGTTTGTTTTCCAAATCAATTTCTTTGACATTCATTTCAAGACTTGGTACTCGTATTTTTTCGTAACTGGTTTTGAGTTGATCATCAAGGATAAAAGATACATTTGAAAAAGTAAACTTTCTAACATCTACATCGGGGAATTTAGCAGACTTGCTTTTAGGAGGTCTGTTTTTCTTTTCTTCACCGCCACCAAACAACAATGCTATATTTAACTTTTCCATATCCTTAGTCCTATACAAGTTAATTTTGGCATTTTGCACGTCTACACTTTGTATGTGAAACTTAGATTTGAAAGGATTTAGATTCTGAATTCCCTTAAGTTTTATTTTCAATTTATCTGAATAAAACAATGTATCCTGCATTGTGTCTTCTAGATAGAAATCTCTAACCACAATTGTTTTAAAAGGTCTCAATTTTAAACTTCTAATACTAACGGTAGTATCTAATTTGTTAGAAAGATAGGTAGTAGCTTTTTTTACTGCGAAAGTCTGAACCTTTGGATGATAAAGTACAAGCGTAAGCAATCCCATTAACAGTACAAATAAAAGCGTACTGAGTAAGAAAAATCTTAGAAATAATTTTCTTAGCCGAATTGCCAAATGTTCTTTTTTATTCTTTATTTATAATGTCCTGTAAACTTTACCAAATTAAGTAGATATTTAACACGCAAAATTACTTCAATTATTATTAACACCATGTCAGTTATTTTAGGCATAGAATCATCTTGTGACGACACTAGTGCTGCTGTTTGTATAGATGGCAAAATTGTTGCCAATTTAATTGCCAATCAATCTATCCATGAAAAATATGGAGGTGTAGTTCCTGAATTAGCATCAAGAGCACATCAACAAAATATCGTTCCAGTAGTTGACGAGGCTTTAAGACTAGCAAATATTAATATACGGTCGATCAGTGCCATTGCTTTTACGGAAGGTCCGGGATTACTAGGGTCTTTATTAGTTGGTTGTTGCTTTGGAAAATCTCTTGCCCAAGCATTAAATGTTCCATTGATAGGTGTTAATCATATGAAAGGCCATGTACTTGCCCATTTCATTGAAGATCCAAAACCTAGTTTTCCTTTTTTATGTTTAACAGTAAGTGGTGGCCATACACAAATTGTGATGATTAAAGATTACAATAAGATGGAAATCATTGGAGAGACCAAAGATGATGCCGCAGGAGAAGCTTTTGATAAGATTGCTAAAATGATAGGGCTTCCATATCCTGGTGGGCCACAAGTGGATAAACTTGCTCAAAATGGCCATTCAACACGCTTTGAATTCCCTTTCCCACGGATGGAAGGACTTGATTTTAGTTTTAGCGGATTAAAAACAGCTGTTTTATACTTTTTACAAAAGCAAGTAGCACTTAATTCTTCCTTTATAGAAGAAAACATAGAAGATATTTGTGCCTCTGTTCAACATCGCATTGTAACCATTTTATTGAGCAAGCTAAAAAAAGCGAGCATCCAAACGGGGATCAAAGAAATTGCTATTGCAGGTGGTGTGAGCGCTAATTCATATTTGAGGAAGCTATTAGGTGAATATGGCCAAAAATATCAATGGAACACTTACATTCCAAAATTTGAATATTGTACCGATAATGCTGCTATGATTGCCATTGCCGGATATTATTTATTACAAAAAAATGAAACGAGTGATTTAAGCATTTTTCCAAAGGCTAAAATGAGCTTCTAATTTACATTTTAAAGCAACTACATTCTTGCTTTTATATCTTCTAATCTACCTTTAGGAATTGCATCAATTAATTTTTGGGTATAGGCTCTCTGAGGGTTTTTATAAATTTCATCAGCTGGACCAATCTCTTCTATTTTCCCTTTATTCATAACAATCATCCGATCGCTCATAAACTTAACCACTGATAAATCATGGGAAATAAAAATATAAGTAAACTGAAATTCTTCTCTTAGTTTAATCAGCAAGTTTAGTACTTGAGCCTGCACTGATACGTCCAATGCAGAAACCGACTCATCACAAATGATAAATTTGGGATTTAATGCCAGTGCTCTTGCAATACATATCCGTTGTCGTTGCCCTCCCGAGAATTCGTGAGGGTATCTAGAAAAATGAGATGCACTTAAATTAACGGTTTCTAATAGCTCTATTACACGCGCTCTTCTTTCCTTTTCGTTTTTTAAAATTTTGTGCACCCTCATAGGTTCCATTATAGCATTTCCAATTGTCAGCCTTGGATTTAAAGATGAATAAGGGTCTTGAAAAATAATTTGCATCTCTTTTCTAAGATCTTTCAACCTACTTTCATCTAATGAAAAAAGGTCATTCCCATCAAAAGTAACACTACCACTATGCGCCTCTATCAACCTCAAAATAGTTCTTCCTAAAGTAGTTTTACCGCAACCGCTTTCCCCTACTAAACCAAGTGTTTCTCCCGGATAAACATTAAAAGAAACATCATCAACCGCTTTAACATAGTTCAATGGTTTACCCCAAAAATTAGTTTTACTAGGAAACCATGTCCTAAGATTTCTAACTTCTAAAATGGGTGGTTTACTTTTAAGTAATTTCAGTCTATCTCCCCATTCTTTACTTCCAACAACCATTGAATCTGTGACTTCTTTGATACTCGATTTAATTTCTTCAACACTTCCATCCACATTTTCTCTCATAAAATCTGAGACAATGGGTAATTTTCGCAACCGCTTCTCAAGTGGTGGCCTACAAGCTAAGAGCCCTTTTGTATATGGATGTTGAGGATGTTCAAAAATATCTAAGACCTTCCCTTGTTCAACAATATTTCCTTTATACATTACGATTACCCTATCCGCTATTTCAGCTACAACACCTAAGTCATGTGTAATAAAAATGGTCGACATCCCTCGCTTTTTGCTCAATCCAAGCATTAATTCGAGAATTGTCTTTTGAACCGTTACATCCAAGGCAGTTGTTGGCTCATCAGCAATTAGTAATCGAGGATTACAGCTCATCGCCATAGCAATCATTACTCTTTGTTTCTGACCACCTGATAACTGATGAGGATAAGAAGCGAAAATGCGCTCAGGGTTTGGTAATTGAACTTGTTCAAATAAGTTTAATGTCCGAGCCTTTGCTTCTTTTTTATCTACCTTTTGATGTAATAATATAGCCTCCATAACCTGATTACCACAAGTAAAGACGGGATTTAAAGAAGTCATCGGTTCTTGAAAAATCATAGAAATGTCATTACCTCTATAATGTCTCATCTCTTTTTCACTTAATTGTAAAAGATCAATGGGTCCAATCTTATCGTCGTGAAAAATAATTTCTCCATTGCTAATATTTCCAGGAGGACTTTGCACCAGTTTCATAATAGATAATGCAGTAACAGATTTACCAGATCCAGATTCTCCAACAATTCCAATAGTTTCACCTTTATTAATGTTGAAATTCACATTTTTAACGGCAACAACATGGCTTTCTGCTGTTTTAAATTCGGTGACGAGATTTTTAACTTCTATCAATGGTTCTGACATAACTGCTACTCATTTGTCCACTTATAATATATGTAGCAAGATAAAGCTAATGTATCAGTTTTTGAAGGTTGATTTATAAACATCAATCTTATTCTTTATAATTAAAATAACTAATTCACGTTGTTCAAGCTAAAGACTATTTTAAGTGTAATATTAAGGTCCGTCTAATCAATTAGTTTTTATACATTACAATCCATATTTTTGACATTATGCAACAAAGAACAATTTGGTATAAAAAAGGGAAAGAAGATACCATAGAAGTAATAGATCAACGGTATTTACCATTTAAATACAAAACCTTCTTAATCAATAATGTTGATGAAGCGGCTTTTGCCATAAAAGAAATGGTCGTAAGAGGTGCTCCATTAATAGGTGTTACTGCTGCATACGCCATGTATTTAGCTGCTGCAGATTATCATGAAATATTTGATAAAGAAAATTACTTTAACATAGCATATAATAAACTCATACAAGCAAGACCTACTGCGATTAATCTAAAATGGGCATTGGACAAATGCATGGAAGAAGTTGACAAATCAGATGACAAGCAATCACTTATCACTAATCTCAAAAAAATAGCTGATGCTATCGCTTTAGAAGATATGGATATGTGTCAACATATTGGACTACATGGGGTTAAGCTTATTGATGAAATTTCTCAAAGAAAAGAAAACGAAGTCGTTAATATTCTTACACATTGTAATGCTGGCAAATTGGCTACTGTAGAATGGGGAACAGCAACCTCTCCTATTTATCATGCCCATTTAAAAGGTATTCCTATTCATGTGTGGGTTGACGAAACTAGACCTAGAAATCAAGGAGCTAGATTAACTGCATGGGAGCTTAAAGATGCCGGAGTTCCATTTACTTTGATTGCTGATAATGTAGGGGGATATTTAATGCAAAACAACTTAGTTGATCTTGTGATTGTTGGTTCTGACAGAACTACAAGAAAGGGAGATGTGTGTAACAAAATAGGCACCTATTTAAAAGCATTAGCCGCTCGTGATAATGATATTCCATTTTATGCCGCAATGCCTTCTTCAACCATTGACTGGAGTATAGAAGATGGTTTAAAAGAAATTCCTATAGAGGAAAGAAGTGCTAAAGAAGTGCTTTTCATGAAAGGCACAGGAAAAAATGATGAAATGCTAGAAGTTAATATTGCTCCTAAGGGTTGTAAAGCTACTAATTATGCCTTTGATGTTACTCCTTCTAATTACGTAACAGGGATTATTACCGAAAGAGGTATTTGTGAAGCAAGCGAACAGGGATTAAAAACACTTTTTCCTGAAAAATTTGAGAAGTAAAAACTATCAATTTCTTATGACCTAATTGCTTTTCTTATTCAACACTATCTAAAACTTCCTTTACCTTTCTTTCTAAAGCAGGTCCTCTTAAATTTTTAGCTATAACATATCCATCTTTATCAATTAAAAAAGCCATTGGAATTCCACTTACATTATATGTCTGCGCTGCTTTGCTATTCCAAAACTTAAGATCACTAACGTGGTAAGGCCATACCAACCCATCTTGTTCAATAGCACTGGTCCATCTATTTTTTTGTTTGTCCAATGAGACACTATAAATCTCAAAGCCCTGATCTTTAAATTTTTTATATACTCGTACCAAATTAGGGTTTTCTACCCTGCAAGGTTTACACCAAGAGGCCCAAAAATCTAACAAAACTACTTTACCTCGTAAAGAAGAAAGTTTGATATTTTTTCCATTTGGATCAGGTAGTTCAATGTCTGGAGCCTCTTTACCAATTGAAATTTGACGAGCT
>CBDCGV010000005.1:0-54795 GCA_965216955.1 Chitinophagales bacterium
TCATTTGCCATAATACTTCTTCTAATTTCGAGTTACTAATAACACCGTTGTTATAGAGGAGGCCGCTGCAGTTACACTTGTAATCAAACTTGGAAGTAAAATATTCCAGTTAACAGGGTCCCTAGGAAGTTTCTCTTTTTTCTCTTTCTTTTCCTTATAGTCTATACTAACCGTTGCTCCTTCTCCAACCTGTGGATATCTTCCAAACCATGGAAATTTCTTTGTGTACCCAGCAGAACCATTTGGGTTTAATACTACTGTACTTGTTTTTTTGGCTCTCTTATCAAAACCAGCACCATATTTTTTGACATAGAATTTAGCGCGTTTTCCTAATTCATATTTCCCACTTATGGCACCAAAGGTGTCTATTTCAGGATACCTAATAGCTCCCGTAAGAGATACTAATTGATTGATAGAAGGCACATTGATAATGTCGTTTGGCTTTAAAATGTAATTAGCTCTTGATTCCGGATCTTTATAGGCCTCTTTTAAATCAAGAATAACTGATCCAATTCTTTTATCAGGCCTGTCCAAAGTGGCAGCCTCTGTATGTGCATAAGGCGTTAATCCCCCAGCCCTTTCAATTAAGTCTAGTAGTCTTTCATTTTTCTGAAGAATCGGATAAACCCCAGGATACTTAACCTCCCCAGCCAGCGTAACATTATTTTGCTCATCAAATTCATATGTCTTTCTAACAAAGATTTGATCCATAGGCTTTAAAAGAAATGCTTTGGATTGATCATCAATTTCAAGATTATTGTCAACATAAATTGTTTTTACAATTACTCTAGTTGGCTCTGAATCCCCTTCCTCCTCATCAATATTCTTAACTCTCGAGATTTCAATTTTATTATTGGCTGCTTCTTTTTTTAATCCTCCGGCATAAAAAATCATATCGTTTAAAGTAAGTCCTTCCGAGAACTCTTTAACAACAGGCCTTAAGACAGAACCTGCAACAGATACTGAAAACTTCTCAAGAAAATCTCTTTTTGAAAAAACTTCAAGTTTATCATACCTTTTTAAAAGTAGATTGTCAGGAGATTTGTCATTTGCCAAAATATCTTTAAGCTCAATGGGCTTAATAACTGTGGTTAGATCTTCTATTGTTCTTGTAATATATGCCCTGTCCTGGTAAGCATTATCAAGGACTCCATCCGCTAATTTTATTAAATCAGATATTCTATACCCCTCAATAAACTCATATCTGCCTGGAACTCTTACGCTCCCTTCTACCTCAATAAAGTTGTGATAATCCTGTGGAATTTTAGGAATGTATATTTGATCTCCTTCGAAAAGCTTAAATGATTCATTCCTCATTATTAGATCTGCTAATTTCACATCCATTATCTCTACCTTATTATCTCCAAACCTTTTTACCTGGATAACATTGGTATATGCACTAGCCATTAAGCCTCCTGCATATTTCAATAAATCTGCTAAATTTTCATCTTCTAACAATTCATAATGCATTGGACGTCTTACTTGTCCATCTATTTTTACAATCTTCTCAGCAATTGGCACATAGATAAAGTCTCCTTCTTTTAAGAAAAACTCCTCCTCTGTTTTTCCTGTTGTAAGGAATTCATATAAATCGAAAGTTTTTACCGTTTTCCCCCCTCTACGAACCTCAATATTTCTTAAGCTACCCATTCCAGAAACTCCATCTGCAGCATTTAAAGCATTATAAACAGAATTAATAGCTGGAATCACATATGTTCCGGGTTCCCGAACTGAACCGACAATATTAATAGTTATAGTTCTAGAATAATTTAAGGCTACTTCAACTCTTGATGTTTTAAGGTTGATAAACTGTCTTATTCTCTTCTTTATTAAATCAGTAGCTCCTGCAATCGAGATTCCCCTTAAATATATTCTGCCAAATTCAGGAATTGAGATGTATCCATCCTGCTTTACTTTAAAAGTGCCATTATAATCGGAATAGCCCCAAACAGAAATATTTAACTCATCACCACTGTCTAAAATATAATCATCGGGAGCCTTAGAATCTAATGAACGCAAAAATAAGGCTAACTTATTTTTGTTAAAATAATGGTGCCCAAAAATAAAATTAGGATTAAAATGTGGGTCTATTAATGAGTCTTTCTTTTCTTCCTCTAACATTTGAGATAAGGAATCTTGTCCATGTTGCAATTGATCAAGCATTTGAAGCAATACTTCATTACTTAATTCAACATCTTCTACTTTTCCTACTTTTTCACCCCCTTCATCTCCATCCTTATTCAAATAAGAACTAGCATTATAACTATTCCCGCTCCCCAAAGATTGCAAAGACCTGGTTGAGTTTATCTGACGCATTAAATCATTTGGGTTTAAACCCAAATTAAGCATCTGATTAATTTGTGAAGCTGATACTTGAGCCTTTGCATTTCCAAGACAAAAAATAAAGCAAACAAAAAACAATAAACCTCTTATCATTTGTCGTATAAGTTTAGCGTTAAAATATTTAAAGTTCAATTCCTTTAAGTTTAAAGTTTTATAAAAAAACAGGGATGAAGCAAATCCCCATCCCTGAATTTTATATTAGACGTAAAAACAGTACTAATAGTTGGCAGGCACAAACTCTACTCTTCTATTAATATAATGTTCTTTTTCAGTTTTAGCTCCTTTAATTAAATTATCGTTTTCTCCTTTGAAAGAAGGAACAAATCTTCCTCGATCTACACCATAATTTTCCACGATATAGTTAATAGCAGCTTCAGTTCTTCTATTTGAAAGCGAATTGTTATAATCTTCCGTATCTCTAATATCAGTATGTCCAATAACATTTACATTCAAATCAGGATATTTATTCATTATCGTTGCAACTTTAAATAACTCAGGAACCATATCTGGCCTTATATCTGATTTATCAAGATCGAAATGAATCATTGTTAAAGCCCATCCCACAGAATTCTTAACATCCAATCCTTTTTCTTCTTGTTCAATCATCTGCTCAATCTTTGTAACCATCTCTGGAGATAACGCAGGCTTAGGATAAACATTTACTCCTTTTTCGATTGGCAATGCAGAAGTTGAAAACGGCTCAGGATCTTCATGATCTGGATAACCATCACCATCACTATCTAACGTTCTTCCATGCGTATCAACAAATGCTCCCTCTTCTGTATCTGGTTCTAAGTCCAATTCATCAATTACTCCATCATCATCTCCGTCCTTAACTCGATACATGTTATCCATCAAGTAATCAATCTTTTCATCTGTTACATCCATATAAGCCTCTAAAGGATTGATCCACTCTAAATGCTCATCTTGAGATTTAAGTGTTCCAAATTTATAATGAACCCCAGCACTAACTACAAGATATTTATCGTATCTACCTCCTATTGAACCATTCGTATACTCTCCAAAATTATTCCCATCGTTTGCACCTTGTCTGTGAAAACCATTAACAACCATGGCATCAAACTTATCATCATGAACAAAGTTCATCTCCGCCTCCAAGCTAACATCAATTTTCTTTGTTGCTTTGATCTTTAAACCAAGTGCTGTTGGAAAGACAATCTCAGAAACCTTATTCGAATACCCTCTCAAAAACAATCTATTCCCTCCAGTAACTAATGAGTTTTCTTTATCCTTGAATTTAGGATCTGTACCATCATATAATTTCGAATCAAAGAAATTCATACCAATTCCAACACGACCATAAACTGAAACACGTCGTTCTTTCAGGTCTTTTCCATCCCTTTTTGCTCTTATCACTCTGTTCGTTCCCACAAACATGTTGCTAAAGTTGATATAAAGACTTACTGATGGTTGGTGAAATTGAGTAGAAAAGAAAAAAGGTAGATCAAAGCCGTAAGCAGGAGCTTGAAGATTATCTTCAAAAAATTCAGAATCATCCTTAGCAACTCCTCGCACTCTACCGTATGTATATCTAGCTTGAATGCCAAATACATTCCCCATCATTTTTGTTATCGAAGCCCCTACTGCATATTGCATTTCACTAGTTGGCTTAAATACTGGAGCCCAATCATATGTTCTAACATCCGTATATGGGATAGTAGTACCTAAATGAATAGATGCATTCCAGTCTTTTAAAACTTTATCCCAACTAATTCTACTACCTCCTTCTTCTGCTTCTTGTGCTTGAAGGTTCTCTGAAAACAATGTAAAAACTGCAAGAGTTAACGCTAAAAAGATTTTCTTCATCCTATACTTTTTTCTAATTAAGGCGTAAAAATAGTGTGAATTGTACAATAATTACCCATTTATTTTCGATTTTTTGAAAAAACTGTCTCAATTTTTTCAGAATCCTTAATATTGAAGGGTGTCCGCTTATAAAATCAATGAAACAATAGTTGCCCCAATTACGGCAAACGGTATCGGAGCCATAGGAGTAATAAGGGTTTCGGGAAATAAAAGTATCGAAATCGCATCTGTACTCCTCAGAAAAGAACACTTTATTAGAAAAAAGACACATACGTTAACATATGGTTATCTTTTTGATGGAGGAGAAAAATTGGATGAAGTGGTCGTTGCTCTTTTTAGGGCTCCCCGTTCCTTTACAAAAGAAGATGTTGTAGAAATTTCATGTCACGGTTCTCCTTTTATAATTCAAAAAATCATTGAAGCTATAATTAAGAATGGAGCACGAATGGCACAACCTGGAGAATTCACTTTACGCGCTTTTTTGAACGGAAGAATCGACTTGACACAGGCTGAGGCCGTTGCCGATCTGATTGCATCTGAAACAGCATCAAGTAGAGATATAGCCCTTCAACAAATGAAAGGAGGATTTTCTCAAGAAATTAATGCATTAAGGCAAGAATTAATAGATTTTGCCGCACTCTTAGAATTAGAACTTGATTTTGGAGAAGAAGATGTGGAATTCGCAGATAGAACGAAGTTAATTGAATTGATTACAAAAATCATCACTGTAATTAAAAACTTATTGGGTTCATTTCAGTTAGGAAACGTAATTAAAAGCGGAGTCAATACCGTGATTGCGGGTCGTCCTAATGCAGGGAAATCTACTTTGTTAAATAGTTTACTAAAAGAAGAACGAGCCATTGTAAGCGATATTGCAGGAACGACTCGAGATGTTATAGAAGAAACATTAAATATAAAAGGGCTGCAATTTAGGCTTATTGATACTGCTGGTATTAGACAAGCTGAAAACAAAATTGAGGCCATTGGAATTGAGAAAACGTTCGAAAAAGTAGAGAAAGCGGCCATTCTACTTTATTTATATGATGCAGCTAATATTTCTGCTGAAGACTTAAAAATGGATATTGACAAACTTGAAAGGGATGGACTTAAAATGATCAAAGTAGCCAACAAAATTGATCTAATTAATAATAGTAATATTAGAAATGAAGTAGTCGATTTTGCAGATATAAAAATAAGCGCTAAACATCCCGACACCTTTCAATTGGTAAAAGATTTATTGTATTCCTCGGTTATAGAAGCGGAACTTTCAACAGATCAGACTATTGTTTCTAATGCTCGTCATTATGAAGCCTTAAACAAAGCTTTGGAGCGCCTTACAAATGGTTTAGAAAACATACATTCGGGCATAAGTTCAGATTTGGTAGCACTTGAAATAAGACAAGCTTTACACTACCTAGGGGAAATTACAGGAGCTGTAACTACAGATGATTTATTAGACTCTATCTTTACTAGATTCTGTATTGGAAAGTAATTTAAAAACCCATCAAAAAGGTTAAACAAGATAAACTTGATACAAAAAAAATATTTCGAGCCCTATCTTTATTATTAAATGTAATTAATATGAAAAGTTTTAATCTTCTTCTTTTCTCTGCGACCATATCATTGATCTTTATTTTGAGTTGTAAGGATGAGGACATTATCTCTAATCCAAACATCGAAATAAATGACATCATTGAGAAAGAGAATGAAAGACTTAAAACCGTTATCCCAACCAAAGAAATTAAAGCATTCTTAACTGGTATTATTACCGACGAATCTAACAATCCCATTAGTGGAGTAAAAGTAAGTTACGGATCGTCTTCTGTAACGACTGATGTTAATGGTCAATTTACATTTGGAGAAATTGCCTTAAATGAAAAGTATGCACTAATAAAAGCAGAAAAACAAGGCTATCTAAATAATTTTAAAACATTTACCCCAACTGTTAATGCCTATAATACTATAAGCCTGCAACTTTTAAACGAGGGAGCTTCCAAAACTATTAATGCAAATAATGGGGGTACCATAACTTTAGATACAGATATACGGCTTACTTTCCCTGCAAATAGCATTGCTAACCAAGATGGAAGTTTGTTTAGCGGTTCTGTAAATGTTTATGGAAGATATATTGATCCAGATGTTACAAATTTCACGCAAATTATGCCAGGAATGTTAGCTGGATTAACAGATGAAAACAACATTGATGCTTTAATTTCTTATGGAATGATAACTGTAGAACTGAAAGATCAAGCAGGAAATGATTTGGAAATTGCAAGTGGAGAAACCGTAAAAATAAGTCTGCCAGCAAAATCTGGTGCTCCTGAAACCGTTCCCCTTTGGCATTTTAATGAAACCTATGGGTTATGGATTGAAGCTGGTGAAGCCACTAAAGTAAATGAAAGATACCTAGCAGAAGTAAATCATTTCTCTACGTGGAACCTAGATGTACAAACGCCTGGTTTTGATGTAAATATTATCGTAATAGATGAAACTCTAAGATCAATTGCCAATCAAAGAATTGATGTAGAAAATGATGAAAATGACAAAATCACCTCTGTTTATACGGACAATAATGGCGCATTTACATTAGTAAGTGCTACTCAAAATTTAAAATTTACATTTATATTATCTTGCAATAGTACTATTGAAAAAACGGTTTCAATTGGTACAAGTGGTGAAACTCAAACCATCATTGTTAACTCTTCAGATTTGGCAGGTAATAGTAGGATTTATTCTATAAGCGGCCAAATTAGTGATTGCGATGCTGACACCAATGCTTTTGACTATGATAATAGGGGTTTTTACATAAGAGCTATTGAGGATGATAACATATATTTCGGAGGCATTACGGACCAAAATGGGAATTATCAACTTACTAATATTCTCTGTGATGTTAATACGTCAAGTACTTATAACTTAGTTGCAACTGTCAATTTAGAAAACGGGAATGTTAAAATTGATACTTTCCAAACAATTTTTAATGGAAATTCGAAAATAGTTGATTTCAATTATTGTGGAATAACTGAAACGGATACAATTGGTGATGATTTTATTATCCCTTTTGAAGGCATTTTTTTTGAATCAAATGTTAGAGAAGTAATTAATAAACCTATAGGAGTAATTACTTATGCTGACGTGAAAGATGTCGAAGAGATGAGCCTTAAAATAGTGGATCCAACTGGAATTGAAACCTATTACTTTACAGGTATTCAGTTCTTTAAAAAATTAAACAAGTTAGGTATTCAAGGGTCGATGCGTTTTGAAAGAACAGAGTTCCTCGCACAGTTGCCAAATTTGAGAACACTTAATACTCTTAATTGTCCCGATTTAGGAAGCGATGTTATAGGCACTTTAATTAATTTGGAGCATCTTTCATTAAGATATCCTATTACAGTTCAATGTTTTGCTTTTAAAAATCTAACCAAGCTTAAAACACTTAAAATAAGTGGAATTGTAGGTTTAAACATTGAATGTTTTAATTCTTTAGATTTCCCTGAACTCTATGATTTAGACCTTAATAATAATCAAATTAGAAAAGTTAGCACATTTGAGAAGTTGATCGGTTTATCTTCCCTAAACTTATCTAATAATGATATATCTGATATTAGTCCGCTCAATTCATTACAAGACTTTCCTTTTTTATGGGAAATAAATTTAGGGGACAATCATGTTTCCTCAGTTGAAGCGTTAAGAGGTCTAAAAAGTATTGTAAAATTAAGTTTAAGTAAAAATCTTATTACGGATATTACTCCACTTTGTGCTTACGGAAATGAGTGGAGAGGAGACATAACTCTTTCTTCTAATGGTTTAACCCGTGAGCAAGTCGCAGAATTGCAAAATTGTCTTCCTAAGGCATGTGTTTATGACGCTCAATGCTCCCCTTTTTCAGTTTGTGATCATAAGGGTTGTATCTGGAACTAGTAGTTCTCTAAATTGATTATACAATTTCTATCTACCTAAAAAGAATCGTGTTGGTTTAATCTATTAATCTTTCCTTTTACAATCATTTATTAATCTATACTTTATGCTTTAACATTATAGGTTTTGTACTTTTGCGCCACTTTTATACAAAGATCATAATACAAAAGGATGAATATTATACGCGAGAACATTGACGATTTAAATGCCGTTTTAAAAGTATCTATTGCTAAAGACGATTACCTTACTAACGTTGAGGAAGCGATAAAAAAATATAGAAAGACAGTGACCATGAAAGGCTTTAGAAAGGGCCATGTGCCTGCTTCTCTTGTGAGAAATATGTATGGAAATTCTGTTTTATTCGAAGAAGTAAATAAGTTGGTTACCAGCCAAATTAATGAATACCTAGAAAAAGAAAAATTAGAAATTTTAGGTCAACCATTGCCAAAAGCGGCAGATATCCAAATTGATATTAAGAATCCTCAAGATTATGACTTTGAGTATGAACTAGGATTAACACCAGCATTTGAGGTGGGTGCCTTAACCAAAAAAACAAAGATTGAAAAGCATGTAATTAAAGTAGACGATCAACTTTTAACAGAAGAGGTGGACAATGTAAGATTGAGATACGGAAACATGACCCACCCAGAAGGTGAAACAGAAGAAAATGATGTACTTACTTTTGAAATACAAGAATTAGAAAACGGAGCAATAAAAGAAGGAGGCCTTCAAAACAATACTCCTATTGGACTAAGTCTTGTTAAAGATGAAAAAATTAAAAAGGAGTTGCTTAAAATAAAAACGGGAGAAAGCATTGATTTAAAAGTTTTCGACGTTTTTGATAGAGATCGAGATGCTGTTTTAAAACATATTCTTGGGATTAAAGAAGATGCTCCAGAAAATTTGGGAGATACTTTTCGATTTACTTTGGAAAAAATTTCCAGAATGGAAAAAGCGGAACTTAATCAAGAATTTTTCGATAAAATTTATGGTCCGGGTCAAATAGATTCTGAAGAAGCTTTTAAAGAAAAAATAGCAACAGAAATTTCCAATTACTTTGGTCAGGACAGTGAAAATAAGCTTAAAAAGAACATCATGGATACCGTTTTAGAAAAGACGGAAATTGCTTTACCTGATACTTTTTTAAAAAAATGGATCAAATCAAACAATGAAAAACCTATTTCTGACGAAGAGGTAGAAAAAGATTATGACAATTTTTCACGAGGCTTAAAATGGCAATTAATTGTCAACAAACTTGGAAAAGAACATGACATCAAAGTTGAACGTGAAGAAATTGCAGAGGCCTCTAAAGATCAGCTAAGAAAGCAGTTACAAATGTACAGTCCTAATGGAGAGCCTATCAAAGATGAGGATCTTGAAACCTTCAACGCCTCTATGATGGCCAGAGAAGATCATGTCAAAAAGACATTCGAGCAACTGATGGAACAAAAGTTGTTTAGCTTCCTAAAAGAAAAGGTAACTATTGAAGAAAAAGAAGTTACCATGGAAGAATTTCGCAACTTAAACTAATTTCATCATGAAATCGTCGCTGACGAAGATTTTTTTTTAATACATAAGCAACTGTTTGGTATTGAACATGCATCTCTATGTCATCGGCGTAAATTAAATTTACTCGAATGAAAAACAACGAATTTAAAAAGTATGCCTCTAAACACTTAGGCATGTCCAGTATTTATGTAGAAGACTACATGGCTAAGTCTATTGTTGGGCTAACACCAAATATTATAGAAGAAAGGCCAATGAATGTTGCTGCATTAGACGTTTTCTCACGTTTAATGATGGATCGAATCATTTTTTTGGGAACAGCAATTGACGATTATGTTGCTAACATCGTAACCGCTCAGCTATTGTTTTTAGAAAGTGCTGACCCTTCAAGAGATGTGCAAATCTATTTAAATAGCCCTGGAGGAAGTGTTTATGCCGGATTAGGTATTTATGATACCATGCAATACATCAATCCTGATGTTGCTACGATCTGTACCGGGATGGCAGCTTCTATGGGAGCAGTTTTACTTTCTGCTGGAGAAAAAGGAAAAAGGAGTGCTTTAAAGCATAGCAGAGTAATGATTCATCAACCACTAGGAGGAGCTCAAGGACAAGCAAGTGATATTAAAATTGTCTATGAGGAAATATCTAAGATCAAAGAGGAGTTATATAATATATTAAGTGAACGCTCCGGACAATCTTTTGAAAAGATTCAGGAAGATAGTGATAGAGATTATTGGATGTCGGCTGAAGAAGCAAAGGACTATGGAATGATTGATGAGGTGCTTTCAAAAAATACAAACAAATAATAAATGGTATTCGTATATTTAAATACGATTCTCTTAGAGAAGACCTAATTTAAGAGGATCTGACAGATTGGAAATTAAGTTTTTCCAATCTGTTGGGTTCCACTAGAGACAATAAAACGACAAGCCATGGCAAAATCATCAGGACAAAAATGTTCTTTTTGTGAAAAAAACAAGGAAGAGGTACTCATTTTAATTGCGGGTATTGATGGATTCATTTGTGAAGGATGTGTAACCCAAGCACAGGGAATTATAGATGAAGAACTGTTCCAACAAAAAAAGGATTTTAAATTTAGCTTACCCAAAACACTCAAGCCAAAAAAGGTTAAAGAATATCTAGACCAATATGTGATAGGTCAGGATGATGCAAAAAAAGTTATTTCTGTCGCAGTTTACAATCACTATAAAAGATTGAATCAAAAAAGCGAAGATGATGTTGAAATTGAAAAATCAAATATTGTTCTCGTAGGACGCACGGGTACCGGCAAAACACTTTTGGCAAAAACTATTGCTAAATATTTGAATGTTCCATTTTCAATAGTAGATGCAACTGTTTTTACCGAGGCAGGTTATGTGGGAGAAGATGTTGAAAGTATCTTATCTAGACTTTTACAAGTTTGCAATTATGATGTTGCCGCTGCTGAAAAAGGTATTGTCTACATTGACGAAGTAGATAAAATTGCTCGTAAAGGAGACAATCCTTCTATTACAAGAGATGTTTCAGGAGAAGGGGTACAACAATCTTTGTTAAAGTTGCTAGAGGGAACTGAAGTTTATGTTCCTCCTCAAGGAGGTCGTAAACACCCTGAGCAAAAAATGATAAAAATTGATACCAAAAATATTCTTTTCATATGCGGAGGGGCATTTGATGGCATTGAAAGAGTTATTGCAAAACGTATGCAAACAACTGTGGTAGGCTTTAAAAAAGGGAAATCGGAAGAAAGGGTTGACAGAGACAATTTATTGCAGTATGTTACCCTTCAGGATTTAAAATCTTTTGGTTTGATTCCTGAATTGATAGGAAGACTTCCTGTTCTCTCTTATCTAGAGCCATTGGATGAAGCTGCTTTGAAAGCCATATTAAAAACTCCAAAAAATGCACTCCTTAAACAGTATAAAAAGCTATTTGCTGATGATGGCATAGCACTAAAGGTTGAAGAACCTGTAATAGATTTTATTGTTCAAACGGCAATGGAATATAAGCTGGGTGCACGCGGACTAAGATCTATATTTGAAGCTATTATTACAGATGCAATGTACGAATTACCGTCTGAAGAAGGAATAAAAGAGTTCACTATTACCCTTGATTATGCTACAGACAAGTTGAATAAGTCTAAAATCAGCAAGCTTAAAGTAGCATAGATATTTTCTTCATAATACCTCTAATACATGCTTCCAAGTTTAGGAAAGTATTATTAGATTTGTTGCTCACAATTTATTAATTATAAAACACATTAAATATGGCATTTCAACTTCCTGAGTTACCTTATGCAAAAGATGCTCTAGAACCGCATATCGATACGAGAACCATGGAAATTCATCATGGCAAACATCATAATGGCTATACTAACAAATTAAATGCAGCCATTGAAGGAACCGATTTAGAAAACAAATCAATAGAAGATATTCTTACAGGCTTGGACATGAACAACGGAGGCGTAAGAAATAATGGAGGAGGTTATTTTAACCACTGCCTCTTCTGGGAAGTAATGTCTCCAAATGGAGGAGGACAACCAAGTGGAGATCTTGGAGCTGCCATTGATAGAGACTTTGGCTCTTTTGATGCCTTTAAAGAAGCATTTTCGAAGGCTGCTGCTACGAGATTTGGTTCCGGTTGGGCATGGTTATGTGTAAAAGATGGAGGAAAATTAGAGGTTTGCTCAAGTCCAAATCAAGATAATCCTTTAATGCCAGGTGTAGGTTGTGGAGGAACGCCTATTTTAGGGTTGGATGTTTGGGAACATGCTTACTATCTGAATTATCAAAATAGAAGACCAGACTATGTCTCAGCTTTCTTTAATGTTATTAATTGGAGTAGTGTTGCAGAAAGATATGCAACAGCTAAATAGCAAGTTATTTAGATAAAAAAGAGAAAGGCCGCTTTTAGCGGCCTTTTTTATTATTCAACGGTAACTGATTTTGCTAAATTTCTTGGTTGATCAACATCGCAACCTCTAAGAACAGCAATATGATAAGCTAATAACTGTAATGGTATTACTGATAACAAAGGCGTAAAATGATCCTCTGTTTCTGGAATTTCAATAACAAACTCTGCTAATCTACTTATTTCTGTATCCCCTTCTGTTACAACAGCAATTACGCGTCCTTTTCTTGATCTTACCTCTTCAATATTACTAACAACCTTATCGTAAGCATTTTTATTAGTTGCGATCACTAAGACCGGCATATTCTCATCTATTAATGCAATAGGACCATGTTTCATTTCCGCGGCAGGATAACCTTCAGCATGTATATAAGAGATTTCCTTAAGTTTTAATGCCCCCTCCAATGCCACAGGAAAATTATATCCTCTACCGAGATAAAGAAAGTTTTCAGCATTTTGAAAGATGTCTGCTATTACCTTAATCTTACTTTCTAACGTAAGAATTTTTTCAATTTTTGAAGAAATCTGTTCTAGATTAAGAAGAAGCTTATGGTATTCTGATTTTGAAATAGTTCCTTTTTTATTAGCCAGCTGCATAGCCATTAAACAGATAATGGAGACTTGCGTGGTGAATGCTTTAGTCGAAGCCACACCAATTTCTACACCCGCATGCGTATATGATCCGGCATCAGTAAGGCGGCTAATTGCTGAACCTACTACGTTACATATTCCATAGGTTAAAGCTCCTTTTTCTTTTGCAAGTTGTATAGCAGCTTTTGTATCTGCAGTCTCTCCTGACTGAGAAATAGCGATAACTACATCACTCTCATAAATAATAGGATCTCTATATCTAAATTCTGAGGCATACTCAACCTCTACTGGAATCCTTGCCAAGCGTTCAAATAAATACTCACCAATTAATGCTGAATGCCAAGAAGTTCCACAGGCAACAAAAATGATACGATTTGCATTTAAAAATGAACGTTCATATTCAAGAATACCTCCTAATTTTATCCATTTATCAGTGCTACTATATCTTCCTCTTATACTATTTATGATGGCTTGAGGTTGCTCATAAATTTCCTTGAGCATAAAATAATCGAATCCTCCCTTTTCCAGCTCTTCTAATTCCATCTGCAGTTCGTCTACATAAGGAGTAAGTGGAGCATTGTCTTTTATGGACTTGAATTCAACCTCTCCCCCTCTTCTTAAAACAGCCATCTGTCCATCTTCTAGATAAGAAACCTTTTCTATATGTCCAACCAAAGGTGCTCCATCTGAAGCGACAAAGAATTCATCATCTCCATAGCCAATTACCATTGGACTACTCATCTTAGCTACGATAAGTTTATCCGGTGTTTGCTTATTTAAAACAACAATAGCATAGGCTCCAACCACCTCAGCAAGTGCTAAACGTACAGCCTCTTCTGTAGAAACCTTACTGTTTTTAAGTATATCATCAATCAGATGCACTATGACTTCTGTATCTGTATCAGAATTGAATTTATAACCTCTTTCTTTAAGTGCGGATTTTAAAATGTGATAATTCTCGATAATACCATTATGAATAAGCGCTAGATTTCTAGTTTCTGAATAATGAGGATGCGCATTAACATCATTAGCCTCTCCATGCGTTGCCCAACGAGTATGACCTATACCAATATTTCCAGAAATGTCTTTATCTAAAACAAATTCTTCAAGCTTTTTGACTTTGCCTTTTTTCTTGTAAAGATTGAGTTCGCCATCGCTACCAATCAATGCTACCCCAGCACTATCATAGCCTCTATACTCTAACCTCTTTAATCCCTTGATCAGAATTGGATAGGCCTCTTTATCCCCTATATACCCAACAATTCCACACATAATTTTGAAAATTTAACCTAGTAGAAGTCTCACCATCTTTAATCAAAGATAGTAGAATACTTTAAAAAAAACTGCCTTTATTGATCGACAGAATACTTCAATAATAATTTTAATTTATAATTATCTGAAACATTGTTACTTCCACCAAACTTAACCCTATTAGGAAAATATAGTGAAGAATTTACAATTCCTCCGGTTGTTGTTTGAGCAGTATTATTTGTAATTACTAATCCATTATTTTCAATCTTTCCGATGATTACATCTTGAAGATAATCAGATATATTAGCCTTGTAAATAGAAACTCTGTTTCCGTCAATCATTGAGTCTATGGGAAATCCATCAAAATGGGCACTACCAAAGAAAGAGAAATCAGAAATACTCTGATCTGTAGAATCTGTTTTCTGCAGTACAAATAAACGAGTAGGCTCCTCAAACGTCTCATTTGAAGCATCATGTATTTGAGTAATTTGCAGCTCTGCTTTGAGAATTACTGCCCCATTTAATGCTTCTATATTCGGAAATTCAACATTCGTATTAACTCCGGCTAACCCTTGAATATAGCTAATAGCTTCACCATTAATTCCCGCATCTAAAACAGCCTTTATCTCTGCTCCCTGATAATTGTGGGTATATAAATCAACATTAAACCCTCCTATTGTAAGTGGAAAAACACTAGTTAAACTAGAATCTAGGCTGTTCTTATAATAAAGCGTAAGATTAGTAGTTGAAGAATTTAATAGAATTTCTGCTATACCAGTACCAAAAGAAACGGTAGTATCAGGAACAATCATCAACCCTGGCAGATATGCCTCAAAATCTTCATTACTCTCAAAATTTGTAGTACCAATTTGGTCTAACAAAGAATTTCCAAAAGAGGAAGAAAGGTCAATTTTAAGAAACTGTTCATTATCCGAATTGTTAAACCTACTTGGTTCAAAAACAAAATCATTAATCCTACCTATTTCATCGCTACCTGCTCCAATCGAAGCATTAGAATAATGAATTTCATTTTTATCTAGTGTTTCCGTTTGCTCATAAACAACAAAAGATTGAGCACTAGAAGAGTCTCCATAAAAACTATTAAGATTAAGGGTTAATATTGCAGAATCCAATATATAGCCTCCAATGGTATCCGTAAATCCGCCTGTAGGTAAACCAATTTCTGCAGCAATTCTAGAAGTAGTTTTTCCAAAAAGATTATTAGCAGGAAAGGCAATTCCCTCATCCATACTTCCGAGATGATTAATAAGTAATCTATCGGAACGCACTTTTGTTTCTCGGATGGTTTTTGAAACTAATTTTACAGTATCTGTATAACGAACATTTAATTTGTCATTATCTGGAATAAGATCTTCTCCAACCGTAGCTTTTTCGCACGATACAAATGCCACTCCTAATACTATAGTAAAAAATAGACTTTTCTTTTTCATAATAAAGGTCTAACGAAAAAACTACTGTAAGCTTTTATAAAAGTCTAAATATTTTTGAGCATAGTCTTCATCAGGAATATGTTCTAACCAAGGTTTATCCTTTCCGATTGACTTATAATCGCCTATTTCTGGTATGTCAGCACTTCCTTCAATTATTGCATCACTAAATTCAATAGCACCCTTATTCAAATCTGAAAAATTTCCTCCAGAAAAATTTGCTAGATTTTCAGGAACAATCGCATCACTTACTATTGCCTTCGTAGAAAAGTCTTTGTTTAATTTTTCATCAAAACCCTGGTTATATAAACTATAGATAATTTTTGAGTTCATAAAAATAGGATCCTTTTCATAAGCTGTTTTTAAGTATAACGGAACAAGGCTTGTCATCCAACCATGACAGTGTATAATATCAGGAGCCCATCCAAATTTCTTAACAGTTTCTAAAACACCTTTACAAAAGAAAATTGTTCGCTCAGCATTATCATCATAAAACTTTTCTTTTACATCTCTAAAAACAAACTTCCTCTTAAAAAAATCTTCATTGTCCAAGAAATATACTTGAATTCGCGCACCAGGTAAAGAAGCTACTTTTATTATCAACGGAAAATCTTCATCATCAATAATAATATTGATTCCAGAAAGCCTTACTACCTCGTGTAATCGATTTCTTCTTTCATTAATATTTCCAAATCTTGGCATCAGCACACGAATCTCATAACCCTCTTCTTGTGTAACCTGAGGCATTTTTCTCACGATCTTACCAATCTCTGTTAAATCCAAATATGGATTCATCTCTTGGGTAATAAAAAGAACTCTTTTTTTGTCCATAAATTAAATTATCTTTCGCTACAAATAATGACTACTCCTTCAAAAGTTGGGTGCAAAGGTACGAAATAATTGAAGAATGGTTTGGTTTTCCGACCTTAACTAAGTTTTAACAATGTAATCTTTTTCAGATGGTAACCGTGAAAACAGTAGATGAGCTTAGAAAATTTTTAGATACCCAAAAAAGTCCTTCTGTAGGTTTTGTTCCAACAATGGGTGCCTTACACAATGGGCATACCTCTTTAGTAGAAATATGTGCTAAAAAATGTGCTCTTACCATCTGTAGTATTTTTGTTAACCCCACACAGTTTAACGATCAAGAAGATTTTAAAAAATACCCCATAAGTATTGAAGATGATAAAGCATTGCTATTAAAACATCATTGTGATGTTCTTTTTATGCCCGATGTGGAAGAAATATATCCTAGATCTTTAGAAAGCGACTTAAATGTCGATCTTGGAAATATTGACACAAGATTAGAAGGAGCACATCGACCTGGTCATTTTGATGGTGTCATACAAGTTGTTAAACGTTTACTTGATATTGTTCAACCAGATATGCTCTTTTTAGGAAAGAAAGACTTTCAACAATGTCTAATTATTGAAAAAATGATTATGCATTATAATTTGCCTGTTAAGGTGGTAAGATGTCCTATTGTCAGGGAAAAAGATGGTTTAGCTATGAGCTCTAGAAATCGAAGGTTGAGCCCATCAGCAAGAGCAGTAGCTCCAGAATTATATAGCGTATTGCAAAAAATAAAGGAGAATCGATCACTTTATTCTCCCAAGGACTTAACAAAAACTTATTCTGACTATCTGAACGCTTTTGATTTAATAAAAGTTGAATACTTGGAAATCGCTGATTCTGAAACACTTGAACAAGTTAATGATTGGGAAAACCACTATGCAGTAAACGTGTTTATAGCAGCAAAAGTAGGAGCAATAAGACTAATAGATAACCTAGCAATTTATTAATTTTACACCATAGATGATGATTCAAGTATTTAGATCGAAAATTCATAGGGCTACTGTAACTGAAGCCAATCTCAATTATATGGGAAGCATAACTATTGATCCAGACCTATTGGAAGCATCAGGAATTGTACCTAATGAAAGGGTACAAATAGTAAATATTAACAATGGAGAGCGTTTTGAAACATACGTGATAAGCGGCGAAAGAGGTTGTGGTTGCGTCTGCTTAAATGGAGCTGCAGCTCGAAAAGTACAAGTTGGAGACAAGGTAATTATCATTGCATATGCTTATATGGATTTAAAAGAAGTTGAAGAATTTAAACCCACTGTTATATTTCCTGATGAAAATAACGCTATCTAATTTCTCAAAACAATTAGTTTGAACAAAACAGTCTCATCTATAATAAAACTTTTAATTTCTGTTGGTTTAGGAGTTCTAATCATCTTCTTAGTCGCGAAAAACTTTGAAAAACCTCTAAAAATAAAGCTAGATTCTAAACACTTTTCTAAAGAAAACAGTTGGGAATTAGAAAGCTGGTATACTATCCCTGAATATACAATGGTAGGTGATACATTAGCCATTCTTAAAAACGAAAATGGTTTACAAAAACATATGATCAGCATTTATGAAGGGGAGATTGTATCTAAAGATATCAAACCTAAATCCGTTGTAAAACCAGGCGACGTAATGGCAAAAATAAAGGTTGATATATGGTCCATTACTCGAGATGCCTTCAAAAGAACTAATTATTTCTGGATTATCCTTTCTATGCTTTTTGCCTTATTATCTCATATAAGCAGATCTATAAGATGGCAAATGCTATTTGAGCCAATGGGATATAAACCAAAGCTGGGTAATGCAACGGGGGCTGTTTTGGTCATGTATCTTGCAAATTTAGCTTTCCCAAGACTTGGAGAGGTTTTGAGATGTAGTGTTTTAGCGCGCTTTGAAAAAATACCAATTGAAAAAAGTCTAGGAACAATGATTACAGAACGAGCTGTAGATGTGATAAGTTTGTTAGTTATCATAGTTTTGTGCCTTATCCTTCAAAATCAAATTTTTGTTGACTTCTATAAAACTTACATGGGCGGAGACGATGGAAGTGGTGCGATTAAGTACATTTTATTAGGTATTGCTATTTTGGGATGTCTTGTCACATTTTTATTATTCAAAACCGGTAAGTTGCCATTTGCAAATAAAATTGAAAGCCTAGTAAAAGGAGTCTGGGATGGAATTAAGTCTATTAAAGATTTAAAAAAACCTGGTTTATTTATCTTTCATACTATAGCTATTTGGGTCCTCTATTATTTAATGATTGCTGTTTGTTTTAAGGCGCTTCCCGAAACTAGTAACATTACACTTATTGCCGGTTTGCCGACGCTTGCCTTTGGAGCATTTGCAATGGTGGCTGTGCAAGGAGGCTTAGGACTATATCCATATATTGTGAGCAAGTTGATGGTCATGTATGGGCTTGCAGAAACTATAGGTTATGCTTTTGGTTGGGTAATTTGGAGTGCCCAAACATTATTAGTTATTATCGCAGGAGTTGCTGCTTATATCTTTTTAAATATATATAATAGTAAAAGGTTATAATCCTTAGATAGCCCCGAAGCTGATTACAAAATAATGAAGTAAACATTAATCCCTTCTCTTTTCTGCATCAATATTGTAGCTTTGCACTTCTTTAAATTTTAGCAATGAATTTTAATCTTTCAGAAGAACAAAAAATGATTAGAGATATGGCTCGAGATTTTGCGCAAAATGTGCTTAAACCTGGAGTTATAGAGCGAGATAGAGACATGGTCTATCCTACCGAGGAAGTAAAACAAATGGGGACACTAGGTATGTTCGGAATGATGACAGCGGTAGAATATGATGGTGGTGGAATGGATACAGTTTCTTATGTTCTTGCTATGGAAGAGTTATCAAAAATTGATGCCTCGGCTTCTGTGATAGTTTCTGTTTGCAATTCATTGTATTCATGGGGGATTGAAAAATATGGAACTGAAGAACAAAAACATAAATATTTGGCTCCAGTTGCAAGGGGAGAAAAACTAGGGGCCTTCGCTTTATCAGAACCTGAAGCTGGTTCAGATGCTACTTCTCAAAGAACTACTGCAGAAGATAAAGGGGATTATTATCTGTTAAATGGTACTAAAAACTGGATAACAAATGGAGGAAAAGCTTCCTATTATTTGGTGTTTGCTCAAACTAATCCAGATCTTAAACACAAAGGAATCAATTGTTTAATCGTTGAACGAGATAGTGATGGGTTTGATATTGGTGTTAAAGAAGATAAACTGGGAATCAGAGCATCTGATACACATTCTCTATTGTTTACTGATGTTAAAGTACCTAAAGAAAATCGAATCGGTCCTGACGGTTTCGGATTTAAATTGGCCATGCAGATTTTAAATGGCGGTAGAATTGGTATAGCTGCACAAGCATTAGGGATTGCAGCTGGCGCTTATGAATTAGCCAGAGCATATTCTAAGGAAAGAAAAGCTTTTGGCACGCCTATATGTAATCAT
Organism: Chitinophagales bacterium; assembly: GCA_965216955.1. Classification (GTDB taxonomy): domain Bacteria; phylum Bacteroidota; class Bacteroidia; order Chitinophagales; family JADIYW01; genus CBDCGV01. The sequence continues at coordinate 20,126 of CBDCGV010000005.1, forward strand.
CAAGCTATACAATTTAAATTGGCAGACATGGCCACAGAGATTGAAGCTGCAAGAACGCTAGTTTACAAGGCGGCATGGTTAAAGGATCAAGGCAAAGATTATACAACTGCTGCTGCAATGGCAAAATTGTATGCTTCAGAAGTGGCAATGAAAACCACAATTGAAGCAGTCCAAATACATGGGGGATATGGCTATGTAAGAGAATATCATGTAGAAAGGTTAATGAGGGATGCCAAAATTACTCAAATTTATGAAGGCACCTCTGAAATTCAACGATTGGTAATTGGAAGAGATATTTTAAGAAGATAAATATGTACAGAAGTCACACTTGTGGGCAATTAAGGCTTAAAGACGTAGGAAGCATTATAACACTTTCTGGATGGGTACAAAAAATGCGTGATTTTGGTGGTTTAACCTTTTTAGACTTGAGAGATCGTTATGGAATTACACAAATCGTATTCAATATGGATACCAATGCTATATTGTGTGAAGAAGCACGTGCCTTGGGAAGAGAATATGTGATTCAAATTGAAGGAAAAGTGGTTGAACGATCTAATAAAAACCCTAAAATCCCAACAGGAGAAATCGAAATTGACGCCCAGAAATTAATTGTTTTAAATGGTGCAAAAACACCACCATTTACCATTGAAGACGAAACTGATGGAGGAGATGATTTAAGAATGCAATATCGCTATCTTGATTTAAGAAGAAACGAAATACAATCAAAAATTTTATTGCGCCATGCAATTGCTTCTGAAACTAGAAGGTATCTGGATGAACAAAAGTTCATAGATGTAGAGACTCCATACCTAATTAAAAGCACCCCTGAAGGTGCTAGGGATTTCGTCGTTCCTTCCAGAATGAATCCAGGGCAGTTTTATGCTTTACCTCAATCGCCTCAGACATTTAAGCAACTTCTGATGGTTTCAGGTTTTGACAAATATTATCAAATAGTACGATGTTTTAGAGATGAAGATCTTAGAGCAGACCGTCAGCCTGAATTTACGCAAATTGATTGTGAAATGTCTTTTGTAGAACAAGAAGATATCTTAAATACTTTTGAAGGACTGATTAAACACCTCTTTAAAAAGATAAAAGGAATTGATCTTCCAAAATTTGACAGAATGTCCTATCAAGATGCTATTAGGCTATACGGTTCTGACAAACCTGATATGCGCTTTGATATGACCTTTATAGAATTGAACGATGTCGCTCAAGGGAAAGGGTTTGTTGTTTTTGATAGTGTAGAACTAGTTGTTGGAATTAATGCAAAAGGTGCAGGCAGTTATACTAGAAAGCAAATAGATAAGCTTACTGAATGGGTTAAACGACCTCAAATTGGAGCAAAAGGTCTAGTTTATATGCGATGTAGTGAAGATGGCAGTTTCAAGTCATCAGTAGATAAATTCTTCAATCAAGAAGATTTAAAAAAATGGGCGGACAAATTTGATGCAGAACCCGGAGATTTGATTTTGATTTTGGCAGGAAAAGAAGATGATGTTAGAAAACAACTTAGTGAGCTCAGATTAGAAATGGGCAACCAACTCGGACTTCGAAATAAAGACGACTATCGATGCTTATGGGTTTTAGACTTCCCATTATTGGAATGGGATGAAGCATCTAACAGATATCATGCTATGCATCATCCATTTACCTCTCCTAAAAAGGAAGATATTGAGTTAATTGAAACAGAACCCGGTAAAGTGAGAGCTAATGCTTATGATTTAGCAATTAACGGTGTTGAAGTTGGTGGAGGTTCAATTAGAATACACGATCGAATGTTACAAGAAAAAATGTTCGACTTACTTGGTTTTACAAAAGAAGAAGCATATGCTCAATTTGGTTTTTTAATGAACGCTTTTGAATATGGTGCACCACCACACGGAGGTCTTGCATTTGGGTTTGATAGATTATGTGCTTTATTTGGTGGAACTGATTCTATTAGGGATTTTATCGCTTTTCCAAAAAATAACTCAGGAAGAGACATAATGTTAGATAGTCCTGCCAATATTGACAAAGAACAACTTGAAGAATTGAATCTGACAATTAAAAACTAAATATTCGGAAATTCAAATAATACAATAAATAACACTTTGTGAATCTTTGAGTCTCCAATGGGCACCTTTGTGAAACAAACCAATTACTAAAATTATGGAAGCATTTAGGGCACTCGGAATTGATGAGGAGATATTAGAAGCATTAGAAAAAAAAGGATTTTCTGAGCCTACCCCTATTCAGGCAAAAACAATCCCTCTACTTTTAAAATCTGACAAAGACATTATTGGGCAAGCCCAAACTGGAACTGGAAAAACGGCAGCCTTTGGCATTCCTATAGTTCAAAATATTAAAGGGAAAGCAACTGATGTGCAGGCCTTGGTTTTAGCTCCAACTAGAGAACTTGCATTACAAGTTGCAAGAGAAATCGAAAGTTTTTCTGAGAACAAAAAACTTCGCATAGCAACTGTTTATGGAGGAAGTCCCATATCTAAACAAAAGCAACAATTAAAAAAAGGTGTTCACATCGTTGTTGGGACTCCAGGAAGAACGCTTGATTTACTGAAACAAAAAGTTCTAAAACTTAAAAAAGTAAATTATGTAGTTTTAGATGAAGCCGATGAAATGTTAAACATGGGCTTTCTTGAAGATGTAGAGCGCATCCTTTCACAAACAAATGACGACAAGCGCATGTTACTTTTTAGTGCTACCATGCCAAAAAAAATTACCGATTTGGTAAAACGAACAATGGGCTCATTTGAAACCATTAAAGTTAAAAAACAGCAACTTACAACTGAACTAACCTCGCAATCTTACTATATGGTAAGAGCATCAGATAAATTTGATATGCTGTGTAGGGTTTTAGATTATGAAGAGGAAGTATATGGTATCATTTTTTGTGTAACGCGCGCGGATGCCATTATGGTTACCAACCACTTAAATGAAAAAGGATTTAAGGCAGATGCACTGCACGGAGACATTCCTCAAAATACCAGAGAGAAAGTAACCGCACGTTTTAGGGCCGGTAAAATTAGATTATTGGTAGCGACAGATGTAGCGGCTAGAGGTATAGATGTACAAAACTTAACCCATGTTATTAATTATTCTCTTCCTCAAGACCCTGAATCATATGTGCATAGAATTGGAAGAACAGGTAGAGCAGGAAATAAAGGAAAGGCTATCAGTATTATTTCTTTAAGCGAACAAAGAAAATTACGTTTTATAGAAAAAATTGCTAATTGTAGTATTGAGCAATTAACCCCTCCGAATGCTGATGATATGGTTCATGCAAAAAAGATGAAATTAATTCATAGCATGCAAGGTAGTTTTGACAATGGGCATCATGAAAAATATATGCACTTTGCAAATGAATTATTAGATGGCAACGACCCTTCTGAAGTTGTAGCATCTTTATTAGATCACTTTTATAATCATGAACTAGATGCTAATTCTTATAAGGATTTAATACAAAGTTCTAGAGGTAACCAATCCTCCGGTAGAAAAGGATCAGGCAAAACAGTACGATTATTTATTGCCAAAGGGCGATTAGACGGATTTAAAAAGCCAAAACATTTATTAGATTTTATAGAAGACGAAACAGCTACTCCCCATCGCAAAATACGTTCTATAAAGATCTTAGATAAGTTTAGTTTTTTCAATGTATCAGCTGAAGAAAGTGAAACTATTCTAGATATTTTCAAAAGAAAAAATAAGAAAAAACCTTTAGTTGTATTAGCTAATGATAAATAACAAATTAAAATATTAAAATGGGACGATCACAAGAGACCTTTAATAAGAAGGAAAAAGAAAAAAAACGCTTAAAGAAAAAGCAAGAAAAGTTAGAAAAAAGAGCAGAGCGAAAAGCGAATGCGAAGAAGAGTACTTTTGAGAGTATGATGGGCTATGTTGATGAATTTGGGAACATCACAGATACACCTCCTGACCCGATGAAAAAGAAAAAGGTAAATGCTGAAAGTATAGAACTAGGGGTTCCCAAAAGAGAAAAAGAACCGCTTATCACTGAAAGAAAAGGAAGTGTAGAGTTCTTTAACGATTCAAAAGGGTATGGGTTTATTAAGGAGTCTGACACACATGAAAAATACTTTTTTCATGTAAATGGTCTAATAGATGAAGTTGAAGAAAACGACAAGGTCATTTTCGAACTTGAAAAGGGTCAAAAAGGAATGAATGCTGTTCGGGTCAAGAAAGCATAACTTTTCTAAATAACAAATAATTTTAATGAAGGTCTAGCCAGTTTAATATTTCTGGCCAAACCTCTTTAGGAGCATTTAGCCCCATTACTAAATCATGATGACCATAATTAATCTTGTGTCCAAATTCTTCACCAAATATTTTATAAGCGGTTCCAAATTTTGAAGATGCCTCTGGAGCACACTGCAAATCATCTGCGCCAGATATAGAAAGTAGTGGAAAGGGGTAACCTTTTTGCATTAGTAAATCCTCAAAATAATGTCCCTCTTTATTTTTAAGTCCAGATCCATTAACACAAGAAGCCATATCTAATAGAAGCCTTGAACTAACGGGGTGTTCTGTGACAGCAGATAATTTAGCATATGTTTTCAAGTCTATATTGTTTACCTGAACAAGTGTTTTGTCGACAAAACCTCGATTGTATTTTACCATATTAGCTGTCAATTCAAATATCCAATTGAACGGTATAAAAGGTAAAACTTTACAAAGTGGCAAGAGCTTAATTAAGTCATGAAAAACAGATCTTGTTCCATGATAATTAAGCGTCGACCCAATGGCAATGCCTGATCTGATTTTATCATTTTGCTCTGCAGCTAAAGCATAAGTTATCAATCCTCCTAAGCTATGTCCTATTAAATGAAGATGGTCTTTTCCACTCCTTTCAAGAATTGCATCTATTATTGCTGGAATATCATTATACAAGTATTCATTAAATCCCCAACCCCATCTGAATTTTCCATACAAAGACGGTTTTTGGCTTCTGCCGTGTCCACGCAATTCGGCAACATAAACATCATAATTATGTTCTACTAAATAGTTGGTAAGGGAATACTCCTTATCTATATCAAAAGACAATCTATTCGAACCTAATCCATGACAAAGTAAAACGGGTAATTTATCCTTATCCGTTTTTTTTGAATAAGAAGAAATCGCTAGTTCTTTATGGTCTTCAGTTCTTACGAAAAAAACTTCTGAATCCGATTCCTCTATTTTCCACTTTTTCAGCCTTCGCCTATCTAAGAAAGCAAGATGTTTATCCTTCTCCCTCATTAAACAACTGGGTATTCAACAAAATTTCTTGGCGTTTCATACAAGCGAATAGATAAATCGTATTGTGCTTCCAACTCTTCTCTTATCAAATTATAAATGATAATAGCAATATTTTCTACAGTTGGATTCAAATTTTTAAATTCTTCTGTATCTAAATTTAGATTCTTATGATCAAAGCGATCAATTACCACTTCTTGAATAATTTCTTTAATAATTTTAAGATCAATAACATAGCCCGTAATTGGATCTACTTCACCAATTACTTTCACCTCTAAAATATAATTATGGCCATGAAAATTCGGGTTATTGCATAATCCGAATACCTCATCATTCTTGGCATCATTCCAATCGGGATTATACAATCGATGCGCTGCGTTAAACTGTGCTTTCCTAATTACTGCAACTCTTGGCATAATGCAAAGTTAATCAATTCATATCCATCATTTCTAAAAGCTGCTTGGTACTTTCTTTGGTTTTTACTTTATTAATAATTAAGGCTATAATACCTTCTTCATCTATCACAAAAGTGGTTCTATGAACACCGTCATATTCTCGACCCATAAATTTCTTTAACCCCCAAACGCCATAAAGATCAAGCACCTTTCTTTCTTCATCTGCCAGTAATTTAAAAGGAAGTTCATATTTTGTTTCAAACTTCTTGTGTTTTTTAATTGGGTCAGGACTCACTCCAATAATATCAAACCCTTTTGATTTTAACGAAGTATAATTGTCCCGAAAATTACAGGCTTCTGCAGTACACCCAGGCGTATCATCCTTAGGATAAAAATATAGTATTACCTTCTTACCCAAATAATCCTTCAATGAAAAAGTTTCGCCATTTTGGTCCAGCCCCTCAAAAACTGGCGCCTTATCTCCTACCTTTAAATGAAACATATTTTATTCTATTTTTTAATGAATTTCTTCTCAAGAGTTGTTTTATTATTTACTTCATCTATAACAATAATTTTCAGAGAATGTTCTCCTGCCGAACATCGCTCATCAAAATGATAAGTCATTAGGTTTCTCTTCGCATCATAATCGAATAACACCCATTGTCCATCTATATATCCATTATAAGACTTAATTCCCGCTAAATTGTCTCTTAGATTAACACGTATGGAGGCTCCTCTGAAAGTATTTGTTTTACTACTAAAATTTAATAGGCGCACTTCGGGAGCAATTGTATCCACCTGAATACAAAAACCGCCTATTTCTTTTACCTTCCCTCCTATCATATCTCCATCCCATTTTGGAGTAAGCCCCTGCTTTTCACCATTGATATCTTCGTGAACAATTAGTGCTTTTGACCTGAGATGTGCCGGCAAATCATCTGGTTTAATTTTAACAAAAGCATGTTTGTGTAATGGAATATGCCTGTCATGCACCTTGTGATACGAAGAATAACAACCCGTTGATTGATCCAGACTATCTATATGATAATGTAAAGTCACATGGTCATATAAACTTCCCTCCGAAAGATACATTTCAAAACTATTTTTATCTATAACATTATAGCTATTATAAATGTGCGACGGATCTATAAAAAGTTTCTCCTTTGAAGCTGTTCCAATAACCTTTAAACGCACTTCAGATTTATTTTTCGAAAAATCAAATGTCTTTATAACTACATCTAAAGTATCTCCATTAAGAAGGTAAACAAAGCCATTATCTTTTAAATGATTGTAAACAGAAAGTTGGTTGCCAGGTAATCTAAAACAATTATAAAAAGAAGACTTTCTAAGCTTCCGTTCTTCATAGTCCATAAAACCATTGACATATCTTGTTTCATGAAACCCTACTTTATCTACCTCCCAATCAAAAACGCTTTCTCCTTCTACCAACATTTCAATTCTATAAATGCCATTTTTATTGGTCGTTTTTGTTTGTCGATCCCAGCCTTGAACACTTAAGGCAATTTTCCCTTCTTCAAGTTTAAGTGGTTTAGCCGTAGTATAAAATGTCTTTTCTTTTACTAAAGCAAATCTTTGCCCTTGTGATCTAAAAAAACCTTGATTGACATTTGTGGCTTTTACAAAACCTAAGGTAGGAGGAATATCATCTTCTACCTCATATCCAAAAAAGAGTGGATTAATAGGCACTTCAGACGCTGTTTCTCTAATTTCAAAATGCAAATGAGGGCCCGCAGATCCTCCGGAATTTCCAGAAAAACCAATTACTTCACCGCTATCAATTGGAAAAAGATCTTTGCCTGGGTAAAGATCTACTGCAAATTGTTCTCTTTGATATTGTGTACTTTTAACATATTGCTGGATAGCATCATTAAAGTTTGACAAATGGGCATAAACACTTGTATATCCATTGGGGTGGTTTATGTAAATCGCTTTACCATAACCATATGGAGACACTTTTATTCTCGAGATATAACCTTCTTTGACAGCATACAATCTATATCCTGTAGTTCCATTCGTTTTAATATCTAGCCCTGCATGAAAGTGGTTGCCCCGTGGTTCACCAAAGGTTCCAGAGGTCAATAACTCAATTTTTAATGGCTTTCCAAAAGTATTTTTAGGATATTGAGCGTCTTTATCATCGTCAGATGAAAAAAGAAAAGCCAACAATATAAAGGGAATAAAAATCGGCTGCATTAAACGATAAGATTAGAAATTTGGTGCCAAGCTATGGCTCTCATAAAAGTTATTGATATAACGAACTGCTTCATCTAAATCATCAGTAAGCAAAAATAAGTCCAAATCTGTACGGCTAATGTTTTTATTTTCTTCTAATAAGGTTTTCTTTAACCAATCCATCATACCGCTCCAAAACTCCTTTCCTATTAAAACCATAGGACTCATAGCTATCTTCTTTGTCTGAACTAATGTTAAAACCTCATATAGTTCATCCATCGTTCCAAAGCCACCTGGAAAATAAACAAATGCCTGCGCATATTTGACAAAAGCTACTTTTCGAACAAAGAAGTAATAAAAGTTAAGCAAGTTTTGAGGATCAATATATGGGTTATGGAATTGTTCATGCGGTAAATCTATATTCAACCCAACAGACCTTCCTCCTGCCATTTGAGCACCTTTATTGGCTGCTTCCATTATACCTGGTCCTCCTCCTGTAATAATGCCATATCCTTCATCAGCCAATTTAGCAGAAAGCTCTACAGCCATCTTATAATACTCATTATCGGGTTTAGTTCTTGCAGATCCAAATATTGAAATACATGGCCCAATACGATTCATACTTTCATAAGTCTCTACAAACTCAGCCATTATTCTAAAGATGCTCCAACTATTAGAAGCATTCAACTGCGTCCATGATTTTTCCTTATGCGGTTTTTTCTTTTTAAAATCTTCTAATGCCATAATTCTGTTTTTAATTCCTATGTCTTCTGAGATGTATTTCTACTATCTGAAATTAACAATAATCCCATAAAAGTCATTGCTCCATTTATCAATAAGAGCTCAAAACCAATCCCGTCATTATATTTTTTTATAAAGAAAGCCGCAATTGGAGAAATTAAGCACACTACAATAGACCATTTATCTCTAATTTTAATTTTTGTAAATAAACCGAAAAAATAGAGCCCCAATAGAGGTCCATAAGTATAACTTGCTGCCTTGAAAAGATCGCTTATCATACTATCATTATTTATTTGTTTAAACAAAACAACCAATACAAATAATAAAATAGAAAATGATATGTGAACAATATATCTGATTCTTTTAAGGCTTTTTTGAGGCTGATTGACCTTCTTTTCAAAATTTAAAAAATCGATACAAAAAGAAGTTGTTAATGAAGTTAAAGCTGAATCAGCACTAGAATAGGCTGCTGCAATTATGCCAATTAGAAAGGTTATTGCAGTTACAGTATTGAGATGAAAAAGAGCAATGTTCGGGTACAACTTATCACCTTTATAATCTAGCCCTTTTGATATAGCAAAAATATACAACAAGGCTCCCAAAACAAGGAATACCAAATTGATTAAAATAAGGACTACACTGAAGACAAGCATGTTTTTCTTTGCCTCTCCTAAATTTCTACAGCTCAAATTCTTTTGCATCATATCCTGATCTAATCCTGTCATAACTATAGCTATAAAAACTCCAGATAAAAACCGCTTAACAAAATGCAATTCACCGCTTCCTTTACCAAAAAAGACTTTAGAATACTCACTATTTTTAACTTCAGAAACCATTTGATTAAAAGACCACCCAAACTCTCCACAAATGAAAAATATGGAAACGACAACAGCAATTAACATACTTGCTGTTTGCAAAGTATCAGTCCATACAATAGTCTTAATACCACTTCGAAAAGTATATAACCATATTAATAAGATTGTCACTAATACGGTTGTCCAAAATGGTATATTAAAATTGCTAAAAATTGCTATGTCTAAAACCATAGCAACTAAATACAACCTAAATGCAGCTCCTATTGATCTTGAAAGTAAAAAGAAACCTGCTCCAGTTTTATAGGTAACAATCCCAAATCTTCTTTCCAGATATCCATAAATAGATGTTAATTGAAGCTTATAATAAATGGGCATCAAAACATTTGCAATAAATAAATAGCCAAAAAAATAGCCCAAGACCATTTGCATATAGGAAAACTGACTTCCTTCTACCCATCCTGGAACCGAGATAAAAGTCACTCCTGATAATGATGCTCCAATCATTCCAAAAGCAACTAAATACCATGGTGATTTTCGCTCCCCAATAAAAAAGGTGTCATTTTCATTACTTCTTCCAACTAAAAAAGAGACCGTAATTAATAATAGAAAATACCCTAATACGACAATAATGGCAATTGACACATCCATTGCACAATTTTACTACAAGAAAATTAGATTTAACAAAGAACTTATTCACTTTCATAGATACTGAACATATTCTCTTATTTTTGAACCATGAATTTTCCTTCTAAACTAATTGAAGATGCCGTAAATGCTTTTGCTCGGTTACCGGGAATAGGTAAGAAATCTGCATTAAGATTGGTAATTCACCTTTTGCAAAAAGAAGCGACAGAAACAGAGCTTATTACTGAAGCTGTTGCCCGTATGCGTCAACAAATAAAGTTTTGTAAGCAATGCCATAATATCTCTGATCATGATATTTGTCGTGTATGTGATAACCCACATCGCATTTCAACAACGTTATGTGTTGTTGAAAATTTCAGAGACATTATCGCTATTGAAAATACCAATCAATATCATGGGCATTATCATGTGTTAGGAGGATTAATTGCCCCATTAGATGGAATAGGCCCTGACCAATTAAATATAGAGTCACTCATAAAACGTATTGAAACCCAAAACGTAGATGAGATTATTATGGCCCTCAACCCAACTTTAGATGGGGACACCACTATTTTTTATTTATCTAAAAGGCTTAATGATTTCCCTGTAAAAATAACCACTATTGCAAGGGGTGTTGCATTTGGAGGTGAATTGGAATATGTTGATGAAATAACTCTTGCACGCTCCATTACATCCCGACTACCTTTTGAACAATATTTCACTAAGTAGCACAGCGTTGAAATTATCCATCATCATAGTAAACTACAATGTAAAGCACTTTTTAAAAAAGTTACTTCAATCCATCAATCATTCTAAAGTAAATTTTGATTTCGAAATATGGGTGGTTGATAATAACTCTGTTGACGGATCAATTGGTATGTTAAAGGCAGAATATCCGAAAGTTCACCTTATAGAAAATCATAAAAATATTGGGTTTTCAAAAGCCTGTAATCAAGCTATAAAAGTTGCAAAAGGAGCATATGTTCTATTATTAAATCCAGATACGATTGTACAAGAAGATACCTTTCAAAAGGTCATTCAATTTATGGACGAACATCAAGATGCAGGAGCTTTAGGTGTAAAAATGATTGATGGGACAGGCAATTATTTGCCAGAGTCAAAAAGAGGACTCCCAACTCCTGCAGTCTCTTTTTATAAAATGTCCGGGCTTTCAAAATTATTTGCAAAGTCTAAGCGATTCGGGAAATATCATCTTACTTTTTTAGACAAGCATAAAACACATAAAATTGATGTCCTCTCGGGAGCGTTCATGCTTATTAGAAAATCTGTTTTAGAAGAAGTTGGATATTTAGACGAAGATTATTTTATGTATGGAGAAGATATTGACCTATCTTATAGAATTCAAAAAGCTGGGTATAACAACTATTATTTCCCAGATACTGAAATCATCCATTACAAGGGAGAAAGTACTAAAAAAGGCAGTCTAAATTATGTGCGGCTTTTCTACAAAGCGATGATTATTTTTACCGAAAAACATTTTAAGAGAAATACCGCAATAACTTTTTTTCTAAAAGCGGGAATTTATCTTCGAGCATTTGTAGCTGGCGTATCACGTATCTTAAAAAGAATGTTTTGGCCTATCACTGATGCCCTTTCAATAGCTGGTGTTTTTCTTTGGCTAAAAGAATTTTGGCAATCATATGTAAAAGATGTGACTTTCCCAGATTCATTTACACAATTCAATATTCCCTTATATGTTGGCATTTGGATGATTTCAATGTTCTATACCGGGACATATGACAAGCCCTTTAAACGAAAAAAATTAACAACAGGCATATTAGTTGGCACACTAATTATTTCAATCATCTATGCTTTTTTGGATTTAAAACTTCGTTCATCCAGAGGAATGATTGTTGCAGGAGCTCTACTTTCCTTTTTATTTTTGAATCTCTTAAGATTTATTGTTTCCGCTATAAAAAGAGAGGGACACCCTTTGTTTAATGGTAAAACACAATACATAGTGGTGGGGAATAAACAAGAAGCTTTAAATATTCAAAACCTATTAGCTCAAAACAGTTTAAAGAAATCATATATCGGAATGGTTTCTGATCAAGTGACTCAAGAATCTTTAGGTAGCATTCATCAATTAGAGGAAATAGTTCGAGTTTATCAGCCTAGCGAAGTAATTTTTGCTTCAGAAAATTTAGAAAATAAAGCGATTATTAAAGCGATGTCAGAACTAAGCGGAAAGGTAAACTTCAAAATAGCTCCACAAGGAGTCGAGAGTTTAATTGGAAGTCATTCAAAACATACTGCTGGTGATTCATACACTATAGATGTGGGATACAAAATATCTACACCCTCCGCAAAAAGAAACAAGAACACGCTGGATTTTTTTTTATGCCTTTTATTTTTAGTTTGTTCTCCTGTATTATTAATTGTAGTCAAAAACAGGCAAGGGTTTTTAAAAAATATTTTTGAGGTCTTTTTTTCAAGAAAAAGTTGGGTCGGATACATTCCTGAAGATTTAAGTGGTCTTCCAAAAATTAAACAAGGAGTTTTATATCCTGACATAACCACCAAGAACGAGACATTAAAATACAATCAAAACCTTATCTATGCTAAAGATTATTCTGTGTGGATGGACTTTATTTTCACTTTTAACAACCTTAAAAATTTAGGAAATCAATAAACACTCCCCATTCTAGAAATCCTGTTATTACCTGTTTTGGTCCATTTTAGTTTGCTCTATAACTTTCATGTAGTAATTTTCGTACATAGGTACTACTTTATTCACATCAAACTCTTGCGCACGCTTTAATGCATTTTGAGAAAACAATTTCAAATCAGAAGGTTCGTTCAACAAGTAATTTGTCCTCTTAGCCATACCATCTACATCCCCAACGTTAAAAGTAAACCCTGTTACTCCATTTATGTTCACTTCTGGAATACCTCCAATATTTGAACTAATAACCGGCACTTCACATGCCATTGCTTCCAAAGCTGCTAAACCAAAACTTTCACTTGCTGATGGCATCAAAAATACATCCGCGACAGCTAATAGTTCTTCAATAGCGTCTTGCTTACCTAAAAAACGAACATCCTGAGCAACTTCCATTTCTCTTGCTAGTTTCTCTACCATCTGGCGTTCAGGACCATCCCCGACCAATAAGAGTTTAGCCGGAGTTTTTTCTAAAACCTTTTTGAAAACACGTATGGTATCATCCACTCGTTTTACCTTCCTAAAGTTAGAGGTATGAATTAAAACTTTTTCATTATTTGGCGCAATTGCCTTTTTAAAATGATCTTTGTTCGCCTTTGAAAAACGCTCAAAATCTATAAAGTTGGGAATTACCTCAATTGCCCTATCTATGCTAAAATGCTTATAGGTATCCTCTTTTAAATCATTTGAGACAGCAGTAACACCATCCGATTGATTAATTGAAAAAGTAACTACTGGCTCATAGGTCGGATGCTTGCCAACAAGTGTGATATCGGTACCATGTAGTGTTGTAATTACAGGAAAACAAATGCCTTGCTTACATAATATTTGTTTTGCCATATATGCTGCTGAAGCATGCGGTATGGCATAATGCACATGTACTACATCTAATTTTTCATATCTGGCTACATCTACCAATTTGCTTGCTAATGCCGTTTCATATGGAGGAAATTCAAACAATGGGTAATCTGCCATTCTAACTTCATGGTAAAAGATATTTGCATGAAAATGCTCTAGTCGCGCGGGTTGTTTATAGGTTATAAAATGCACATTATGGCCCTCCTTTGCCAAGGCCTTGCCAAGTTCTGTTGCGACAACACCACTACCTCCAAAAGTTGGATAACAAACTATGCCAATATTCATATTGCTAATTTATAAATACAATAATGAAATTGATCCCATAAAAGTTCTGAAAAGGGATTTTATTTTATTGGGAGACCATTTAATTCGGATCTATTCTTCCATATCTTCTTCTCCAACAAGGTCTACTTGCAATTCATCCTCTTCATTTTCCTCTAAATGAATCTTGTAGTCTACATACTTAATATTAAGCAGTACTTCTCCCTCTTTACTCACATGAAGTACTTTCTTTTTACCGGATATTTTACAAATAATATAAAAGAAAAAATCTCCATAAGCTGGAATTACGGATTCAATTCTAATTATCTTAATGGTTTTTTTTATGCTTTTATTCAATACTTCCATTGTAGGGTCAGCCAGTCTGTTTTTTAATGAACATACCCGTGTCTGCTCCCACTCCCCATTTTTAAAAATGGACATCTTGTACCAAAGTTTATGCTTAAAATGAACGACCTGCTCTCCCTTGCTTATTTTATGGCAACTTAAATCGTAAGCGTCAGGATATTTGTTTTCTATGAAAGCCAGTATTTTTGAAGAGGGCTTGATAATTTCTAAACCTCCTGCTTCTACCTGCTCATGAAATATTGAAAAATCGAACACTTGTTTACATTAATTTAACAAGTGAAATTTAGAATTTTTTTTTGAAAAAAAACAAAAAGTTTTTCATTTTTTTTCTTTCTCTAAAGGAATAATTACATCGTAGATTGTCTGATGCATTTTTGTTCTAATATTTTCTTTAATCAGCTTTTTATTATTTGCATCCGGATGAATCCTATTGGACAAAAATACATACGTTAAATTGTATTCGGGATCAGACCAGACCATTGTTCCAGTAAATCCTGTATGCCCAAAAGAACTCAATGATGCACTATCACATGCAGAGCCCCATTTAAAATTAGGGTCTCTTTTATCAAATCCTAAACCCTTTCGATTGTTTTCAAAATGTGCCGTTGTAAAATAATCAATCGTTTCGTTGTCTAAATATCTCCTACTACCATAAAGTCCCCCATTTAATAGCATTTGCATAAAAATTGCTAAATCATTTGCATTTGAAAATAAACCGGCATGCCCACCTATGCCTCCCATCATTGCAGCACCAGGATCATGAACATCTCCATGCACCACTTTTCCACGAAAAATTTTGTCCTCTTCTGTAGGAACAATACTTGCTTTATCAAACTTTTGATGTGGCAAATAAGTCATAGTAGAAAGACCAAGGGGGTCATAGAATAACTCATCCGCAATCAGGGAGATACTCTTATTATACTTTTCTTCAATGATTTTTTTGAAAAAATAATATCCCAAATCACTGTACTTATAATCTTTCTTCTCTCTTAAATCTGAACTTTCAATCTGAAACCAAATACTATCTTGATACGATTTACATATGTATAAATCTTCTACGACACGATAGCAGAATTCTTCATTTTTATTGTTACTAAAAATAGTAGGTCTTAATCGTTCATCCTCACCAAAAGTTCTTAAATAAAAAGGGATCCAAGCTTTTAAGCCCGATTGATGTGCTAAAATTTCCTTTAAGACTAAATCTTTCTTATTACTTGTATCCACAAAAGCTAAATAATCTCCGAGAGATCCCTCTACATCAATCATCTCAGATTCATGCATTTGCATAAGCAGTGCCGTTGATGCAGCAATTTTTGTAATACTTGCTAAATCATATAAATTATCATTTTTAACCAGCGAAGCATCTTTTTCATAAGTATGTTTACCAAAAGATTTTTGATAGAAAACCAAACCATCTTTTGCAATTAGTACTTGACAACCAGGCGTTGCTTCTATTGCAATTGCCTCTTCTGCAATTGAATCAATCTTATACCAAGCATCCTCCGCTATACCTAACTCAATAGAGCTTCCATATTTTAGGCGAATGGGATCAATAGTGTTGATACCATCTCCTGCCTTATAACTACCCGCACCTACAGGTAGTTTCCCTCTCGCAGAACGCCCTCCAAAAATTACTTGTGCCGCAATTTCTTGTGCCTCTATAGAATTTTCATACGCCACTATAGTATGATTCAATTTATCCAATTTGTCCAAACTATATGGGCTTCCAAATATGGTTGTTAATGTTCGTTTCTTTTTATCCAATGCTTTAATGAAATCAATTTCAGCAGCTTTTAAACCATGGTTTCGAGAGGCATACCTGCTCATATTTTGTACTGCACAAATAACCAAACTGTGTTTATCTAATGCTTTCAACAAATTATCAAATGAAGATTTATCCGCATTCTTACTTATGAAATAGTGTTTTATAGGGGCATAATTGTCTAGCATTTGGGTAAAAGGTGTTTCCTTGTTACTACCAATAGAAACACAGGCAATATGCTCCCCTTGCAATTCTCTTATCGGAATTATGTAGTTAGAGTCGCGAACAACAGTAATTGCAGACTCTATTAGTTTTGTCCTATACCAAGTATCAAACGCTCCATTTACATCCTCTGTTATGTTATCAACCTTTATATCTTTTTCTTCAAATAACCCCATCCACTTTTTCGCCAATAATATTTTTCTGACACTCTCATTCAAACGCGCTTCTGATATTTTTCCATTTACAATAGCTTCTTTTACCTTTTTGACCCCTACTGGAACATTCTCAGAAAAGAGCAAAACATCATTCCCCGCCAACATAGCATTGACTTCTACCTGTCCCGGATCATAATATTTGGTAACACCCTTCATTTGCAGTGCATCCGTAAATACAAGGCCCTTAAACCCCATTTGCTCCTTCAACAATCCATTTACTATTTTGGTAGATAATGTAGAGGGTAGATTTGGAGTAGCGTCTAGCTCAGGAATACTTAGGTGTGCTACCATTATACTTCCCAAACCTTCATTAATAAGTTGTTTAAAAGGATATAGTTCAATACTATCTAATCTATTTAATAGGTGATTAATTACCGGCAAATCTTTATGGGAATCCACATCGGTATCACCATGCCCTGGGAAATGCTTCCCGCAAGCCAAAACACCTTCACTTTGTAATCCCTTCATATAGGCAATCCCTTTTTTAGAAACATTTTCTCTAACTTCTCCAAAGGAACGATCATTGATTACAGGGTTTTTCGGATTATTATTAACATCAATAACAGGGGCAAAATTAATGTGTACCCCCAGCCTCCTTAATTGTTGACCAATAATTTGGCCCATTTCATAAATTATACGGTCATCTTGGATAGCGCCAAGTAACAATTGTCTAGGATAAGAAATTGAACTATCTAGCCGCATTCCAATACCCCATTCTGCATCCATTCCAATCATTAAAGGTAATTTGGATGCCTGCTGATATCTATTCGTTAACTGAGCTTGCCTAGTAGGAGATCCCTGAAAAAATATAAGGCCTCCAATATGATACTCACTTATATATTTTTCAACTGCATTTTCCTCCGCTTCACTTTTGTTGGAATAGGCTGCAATCATGAATAACTGTCCAATTTTTTCTTCAAGAGTCATATTAACCATTAAAGAATCAACCCATGTTTGATTAAAATTCAAATATGGAGGATCATCTGAAAACCTTTGCTGTTGAGGAAAATGCTTTTCTACTAAAAAAACATTAGAAATTGTAGTAATTAATATCGTTAACCAAAGTTTCATTTGTATAGAGTTATCCAACTCAAATTATATTAGAAATTTATTATGCCCTAAAAGTACTTCAAAATCAAATACCTTACTGTCTTTATACCTTTCACCCCTTATCATGAAGTTCTACTACACAACTGAGGTTCAAATATTTTGCCAAGATATTTAAATTGCAAAAAGTTCTGTATTAAAAAACGTACAATCTGTTGAAATCATTTTAATGACGACTTTATGGCCCACAAATCGCTTAAAAATAAACTATCTTTGAAGCTGCTACGTTAATACTATATGTTATTCAATAAATTTTCATTAGGCCCTAAATTACCAAAGAACAAGAAGTTCAATTATATGCCCATATACTATGATGAAAACAAAGAAGCATTGGAGAAAAGAATTAAGAAAGTTAAAGGTTCTGCCATAGCTGGGGAAGAACAAAAAACCATAAAGTTTGAGCGAAGAGCTTCTTCTATTGACTCATATGATAAGGGCTCTATTTTAAGAACCGCTTTAATCGCTATTGCTATAACTATTTTAATTTTTTGGATTTTTAGATAAACTATATGTCCGATATTATCCAATTATTGCCCGATGCCATTGCTAATCAAATTGCTGCAGGAGAAGTTATTCAACGTCCTTCATCTGTTGTAAAAGAATTATTAGAAAATGCCGTTGATGCCCAAAGTACTTCCGTTAAATTATTAATAAAAGATGCGGGAAAATTATTAATCCAGGTGATTGATAATGGTTGTGGAATGTCCATGACAGATGCTAGAATGTGTTTTGAACGACATGCCACTTCAAAAATAAAGGCTATTCAAGATCTTTTTGAACTGCACACAATGGGTTTTAGAGGAGAAGCGCTGGCTTCAATTGCTGCCATAGCGCAGGTAGAAATGAAAACTCGTCTACATAATGAAGAGGTGGGAACAATTATTAAAATTGAAGGGTCGAAAATAATCAATCAAGAACCATGCAATCACCCCCCGGGTAGTTCAATTGCAGTAAAAAATTTATTTTACAATGTTCCGGCAAGAAGGAATTTCCTAAAATCAAATCCTGTAGAAACCAAACACATTATTGACGAATTTTTAAGAGTTGCTCTAGCCAATCCAGCTATTCAATTTTCTCTTTACCAAAATGATGAAGAAACGTTTCATCTTCCTTCAGGAAATTTAAGACAACGAATAGTCTCTGCTTTTGGCACTAATTTCAATGAGCGATTAGTACCTGTTTCTGAAGAGACGGATTACATAAAAATTTCTGGTTTTATTGGCAGACCAGAGCATGCTAAAAGAACGAGAGGAGAACAGTATTTTTTTCTGAACAATAGATTTATTAAAAGTCCTTACTTGAACCATGCAGTAATGTCGGCATATGACAATCTACTTCTTGACAAGACCTATCCTTTTTATGTATTAAAAATGGAAATGGATCCTTCAACCATTGATATCAATGTCCATCCTACTAAGCAAGAAGTAAAATTTGAAGACGAAAGGAGTGTATACATGATTATGAGCGCTGCAGTAAAACATGGTTTAGCCCAATACAGCATCACACCTAGTATAGATTTCGAACAAGAAGCGGGACTTCAAAATATAAAAGAAAACAACCATACTACTGCAAATCAGGTGTCAAAAGGGTTTTATGGAGATGCTTCTGACATTTCTTTTGAAAAACAAAAGCATGAAGGTTGGAAACAACTTTATGAATTTGATAAGAAAAGTGAAGATCAAATTATTACTATTCAAAGTAAATGGGAAGAAGAAAGTAAAGATGACCTCTTGTTTGCTGATGCTACAAATGAAACGCAAAAAACACTTCCCTTCCAAATACACCACAAGTATATTATTAGCCAGATAAAATCAGGTTTTATTATTATAGATCAATACCACGCGCATAAGAGAATTTTATATGAGCGTTATTTAGGGGCATTAGAAGGGAAGGCACTACCAAGTCAAAAATTGCTATTTCCAAAGACTTTACAACTTAATCTTGCGGACTTTACATTAATATGTGAATTGTTACCCTCATTAAATATTCTGGGGTTTGAAATTGAACAATTTGGCAATAACAGCATAGTTATACATGGTTTGCCGGCAGATTTATCTAATCAAAATGAAGAAACCATTATTGAAAACCTACTGGAACAGCGTAAAAATAGTGCTCCAACAGCATTGATTTCAGAGCGCAATAAGATCGCCAGTATGATTGCCAGAATGTCAGCTATTCAGAGCGGCAAGGTTTTAGATGTAACATCTATGCAGCGTTTAATTGATGAACTGTTTGCTTGTACCCTTCCAAGTACAACACCTGAAGGACAACCTACATTTATCACATATAAACTAGAAGATTTAGAAAATCACTTTAAAAGATAATGAATCAATACGGTAGATTTGGCTCAAGGGGGATTTCGGAAGTCGTTAAAAACCTCCTAATTATAAATGGTATTGTTTTTTTTGCAACACTTCTCAATCCAGACTGGATACAACGTTTAGGATTGTACTATTTTTCCTCAGAAAAATTTAAACCATATCAAATTGTAACGCATCTTTTTACACATGGAGGCATGGCGCATATCTTCTTTAATATGTTTGCCTTATGGATGTTTGGTTCTGTTTTAGAACGTATATGGGGTCCTAAAAGGTTTCTAATATTTTACTTAATAACGGGTTTAGGGGCCGCCTTTCTTCATGAATTAGTCAATACAATTATTGTTTTTAAAGAGACAGGAGGAATTATGCTTTTAAAAAACCAAGTAGTAACAGAGCAATTGGCCTCCATATATTATGTTCCTGTTGTTGGTGCCTCGGGAGCAATTTATGGTTTATTGGCAGCATTTGGAGTGCTTTTTCCAAATACAAAATTGATGCTTATTTTTCCACCTATACCATTAAAAGCAAAGTATTTCATTCCCATTTTAATTGTATTGGAATTCTTTCTTGGAACCCAAAATTTCAGATGGGATAATATAGCGCACTTTGCACATTTGGGTGGAGCCTTATTTGGTTTTATTTTAGTGAAAATATGGAATAAAGACAGAAATTCTTTTTACTAATGTATGGAGGAAAAACAAATATTGTAGATGATATAAAACATCAGTTTCGGTATGGGACAAATCTTACCCGACTAATTATTATTAATATTGGTGTATTTGTTGTCGCAAAACTCTTAATATTAATTGGAGACTTTTTGCTGGCTTCTGGCATTGGAAATAACATAGTAATTCAATTAATGCTGCCTGCAGAGTTTTCTATTCTACTAAAAAGGCCTTGGACAATTATCACCAATATTTTCTTGCACTTGAGTTTATGGCATATACTTTTTAATATGCTTGTCCTTTATTGGTTTGGCCGAATTTTTGAGGATCTTATTGGTACTTCTAAGATTATTCCAGTTTTTATTCTTGGAGGATTAATGGGTAGTGCTTGCTTCTTGCTGGCTTATAATACATTTCCTTCATTAAAAGGTGTTACACATATTGCAATGTTACATGGAGCCTCTGCTGGTGTGATGGCCATTGTGCTCGCTACAGCGACCATTGCTCCAAATTATGTTATAAACCTTCTTTTTGTTGGACCCGTAAAACTAATGTGGATTGCCGCTTTTTATGTAGCTATGGACATTCTTTTAATTCCCGAAGGAAATATAGGAGGAAGAATAGCACACTTAGGTGGCGCACTTATGGGATACTTATATATTATTCAGTTACGCCAAGGTAGAGACTGGGCCAATAGCCTATTGAATTTATGGGATAAAACTATTGCAATATTTCAGAAAAAACCTAAGCAAAAAGTGGTGTTTAAACAAACAGAAAAAGAAAAGAAAGCTCACCAAAATAAGAAAAGTTCAAATACTCAAGACAGCAAGAAGGCAGACACTTCTAGACAACATAAAATTGATGAAATCCTTGATAAAATATCTCGATCGGGATATAATAGCCTCTCCAAGGAAGAAAAAGAATTTCTCTTTAAAATAAGTAAAGAAGATTAAGTGCTTAAAAAAGTTTTTTTAGCAATATTAATTCCCTTTTTTTTCATCGTGTTCGGAATGTTCACCTTGTCTTCTTTAGCTGTATTCGTAAGTCCCAATATAACTGCATGGCCTGCATTGGTAGGTCTCGCCTTTCCAATAGTTTTTTTATTCTTTCTGTTATTAGTGGTATGTCTTTGGATTTTAGATAGTAAATGGCTCTTTATACTTAGTATTTTAACACTAGTAATTTCTTTCCCCATTTGGTCAAAATTATTTGCGATACATCCATTCGCATCAAAAAAAGGTGCTGATTTAAAGATTATGACATATAATGTTAGAAACTTTGATTTATATAATTGGAGCCAGCATAAAGCCTCTAGAAGCAAAATGATAGACTTAATAGATCAAAAGCAACCAGATATCATTTGCTTTCAAGAATTTTACTCAGATGAAGGAAAGTATTTAGATAACGTTTCCCTGATTAAAGACTCTTTGAACCTTACACATTATTACTTTACCAGAGAACTAGTTGTAAAAGGAACAAGACAATGGGGTATTGCAACATTTTCAAAATACCCTATTATATCTAAGCAAAATATCTTAAGACAAAAGTATCCCACTGGTTACGGAAAATATCCTAATAAGGGCATAATTACTAATATAAAGGTTGGTAACGACACTCTAAGCATCGTAAATGTACATTTACAATCTATCTTTTTAGGAAGTGATGATTATGAGGCCATTAAAGATGCCACTAAAACCGGAGAGTTAGATGTAAATGCTGGGAAATCAATCATAAAAAAATTAATTCGTGCATTTGAACGAAGAGGAGAACAAGTCGCTTCACTAAAGACTGTTTTAGAAGAATTAAAACACCCCACCATTTTATGTGGAGACTTTAACGACCCACCTATCTCCTACACTTATCGTCAACTATCAAAGGGATTTCAAGATGCTTTTTTAAAAGCAGGTTTTGGAGCAGGTATTACTTACAATGGTCCAATTCCAGGATTACGTATCGACCATCTATTAATCGATCAAAGTATAAAAATTCATAAAACTCGTGTAATTAAAAATAAAATATCCGATCATTCACCTTTGATAACTTACATAAGCCTGCCCAAATAAGTATTTGAATATTATCTTTGCCCAATGCCAACAGAACTTCATATATATAATAGCTTAACTCGAAAAAAAGAAATTTTTAAACCTATAAATCCTCCAAATGTTGGGCTATATGTTTGTGGTCCTACTGTTTACAATGAGGTGCACCTTGGAAACGTTCGCACTTTTATCACTTTTGATGTAGTTTATAGATATTTAAAGCATCTTAATTATAAAGTTCGATATGTTAGAAACTTAACCGATGTAGGGCACTTAACAGAAGATGATAATGAAGAAGATAAGGTTCTAAAAAGAGCGAAACTAGAGAATTTAGAACCCATGGAAATTGCTCAAAAATATACCAATAATTTCCACGAAGTGATGCGCCTATTTAACAATCAAAATCCTGATATAGAACCTATTGCAACCGGCCATATCATTGAGCAAATCGAAATGGTCCAGCAAATTATTAATAAAGGATATGCTTACGAAGTAAACGGATCTGTCTATTTTAATGTAATAAAGTATAATGAAGATCACCCTTATGGAACGCTTTCAGGCAGAAAAATTGAGGACCTCATTGATAGTGGTCGCGATTTAGATAGTCAAGATGAGAAGCTGAATAAAGTTGATTTTGCACTTTGGAAAAAGGCTACTAAAGGCCACATAATGAAATGGTCTTCCCCATGGGGTGAAGGCTTTCCTGGATGGCACCTAGAATGCTCCGTGATGAGTACAAAATATTTAGGTCAAACTTTTGATATTCACGGAGGAGGTATGGATCTTAAATTTCCGCACCACGAATGTGAAATAGCACAAAATGTTGGGAGTGTTGGCACATCACCTGTAAACTATTGGATGCATGGCAATATGTTGAATTTTGAGGGACAAAAAATGTCTAAATCAAAAGGGAATTCTATCCTGCCAGCAGAATTAATTAGTGGTAACCATCCATTACTGGAAAAAGGGTATAGCCCAATGGTTGTTCGACTATTCTTCTTAAGTTCTCACTATTCTAGTGAAGTAGACATCTCTAATAAAGCTTTACAAGATGCTGAAAAGAATTATCGAAAGTTATGTTTGGCGTTGAAGGGGTTAGATACTTTAACATGCATTGAAGGACCATTGGATGATAATCTGGAAAATCAAGTAAATACCTTATGCAATCAGTGTATTGAAGAAATGAATGACGATTTCAATACTGCGACTACACTTTCGAAAATGTATGCATTATCCTCTATCATTAATACCTTTTTAAATAACAAAAAACAGGTTCTAGGCATTTCTTTAAATACATTTGAAAGACTCAAAAGTATCTTTAGCAATTTCTTCTTTGAAGTGTTTGGGTTACAGACTGACAATAGCGACAATAGTGCAACGTTAGATAACGTAATGGATATTTTAATAAAGATTAGAGAAAATGCAAGAGCCAACAAAGATTGGACAACTTCTGACTTAATACGAGATCAATTGAAAACAGCCAATATTGTGCTTAATGATGGCAAAGATGGAACTACCTATGAAATTCTGGATTAATAAAATTAGAATATCCTTGTTTATTGCCTTAGGCCTATTCGGTCTATGTCTTTCATGTAAGCAAGATAAACCCATAAAAAATAATCCACCCGTTATAGAAACGACTAAAGAAGAAATTACCCCTCCCGATTTTAATTCTGACTCTGCATATTACTATATTGAAAAACAAGTTGCTTTTGGACCAAGGGTCCCGGGAACAGCAACCCACTTAATTTGTAAAAATTGGTTGGCGTATAAATTATCTACCTATTGTGACGAGGTAATGGTGCAAGAAGCTAAAGTAACAGCCTATAATGATAAAAAACTGCCTATGTATAATATTATCGGTTCATTTAATACCGATAAAAAGAAAAGGTTACTCTTAGCGGCTCATTGGGATACTCGCCCTTTTGCAGATCAAGATTCAGAAAAAAAGAAAGAACCTATATTAGGTGCAAATGATGGAGCAAGTGGTGTTGGTGTTTTAATAGAAATTGCTCGTCAATTAAGCCTTTCCCGACCAGCCATTGGTATTGATATCATTCTTTTTGACGTAGAAGATTATGGTCAGCCAAGCTTTGATTCTGGAAACAAACAAGACACCTATTGTTTGGGATCACAATATTGGTCAAAGCAACCTCACACTCCCAATTACAGAGCCAACAATGGTATTCTCCTTGATATGGTTGGAGCCAAAGATGCCATTTTCACGCTTGAAAAACATTCTATGATATATGCTGACAAGTTTATGCGCAATGTATGGGACCATGCCATTCAACTAGGCCATTCAAAGTATTTTTCTTTTGAAAAAACAACCCCTGTAATTGACGATCATTATTACATTAATAAAATAATAGGCATTCCAACTATAGATATTATTCAATATGACCATTCAACAAGAACTGGTTTTGGAGCTTATTGGCATACCCATGATGACAACATGGATGTTATCGATAAAAATACATTAAATGCCGTCGGACAGACTGTTTTGTATACTATCAAAGAATTTTGAAACCTGTCCTAGGAAATCTTATTACCTCCTATTCAAAAAGATCATGATGTAGTATAGCAGTTGAGCTAAAGAACCTAAAGCTGCTACCACATATGTCATTGCTGCCCACCAAAGTGCGTTTTTAGCTTTATCATGCTGTTGACTAGACATAATCCCTGAAGTATTAATCCATGCAAGAGCTCTATTTGAAGCATCAAATTCAACAGGTAAAGTCACAAAAGCGAACAAAGTAGTCATTGCAAATAATGCAATCCCTAAAACAGCTACCCAAGGAATAGCACTTGCCGCATAAATAGCAATACCTGCAATAATTACAATCTGAGATAACCTTGAACTTATATTTACCATTGGAACAAGCCTAGAACGCATCATCAACCAATTATACGCTGTCGCATGTTGAATAGCATGACCACACTCATGTGCGGAGACTGCTGCTGCTGCAACAGTTCGTTCATTATAAACCCACTCACTTAAATTTACTGTCTTTTTCATAGGGTTATAATGATCTGTTAATGCGCCAGGTACTGACATCACTTCTACATCTGTAATCCCATTTTCTTTTAGCATTCTTTCTGCTATTTCTTTTCCCGTAAGACCAATGGGAATTTTTGAATATTCCTTAAATTTTGATTTAAGTCGGCTGCTTACAAACCAACTTGCTGCCATTGTTAATCCTATAATCAGATAAAACATAATATTAGATTTAATTAGTAACTTCTTGTAATATGGAACTGAAATATACCAAGTTTTCTCCAAACTTGTTTTTCAATTCTTCTTTAAATTGATTATCAAAAACCATGCAATATTGATTATACATTCCAATATCTGTCATTTTGTACTGAATGCAATAGGTTACTCCATCAGAATTATCAATATTTAACAATTTATAGAAAGCATTGTCGCTGACAAAGCCTGTTGCCATGGAATGTACTAGGTGTTCTTTTGTTATAAAAGCAACAAATTGATGGACAAATTGTAATTCTACTTTAACAGTGGTATTATAGATGATCATGTGATTAATTTATCAATTAACAGCATCTCCCCTTAACTTTCGAAAACGTTTTCTCGCTTCAACGGTATAGGTAGATCCTAAATGATCAAGGATAATTTCTTGATACGCTTCTTTTGCTTTTTCCTTATCCTTGATATAATACTCATATATCTCAGCAAGCTGAAACAATGCATCATCTGCAAGAATCCCCTCTGCATAACTATCTTTTACATTACTAAAATTAATAATGGCATCTTCCATTTGACCTTTCTTTAAAGCCATTTTTCCTTTCATAAAAGATACATCATCACTAAGTTCGTGTCCTGGATAAAGTAACAATAAACCATCTAGCTCCTGCTCTACCTTTTCGTATTTATGTTGGAAAAGATATAAATCGGCCCGTGAGAACAATATTAGAGGATGATCTGTAGTATCTAAGTTCAGATGGTCTGCAATAAAAACTGACAAGTCAATAGCATCATTGGAAATAAGTTGATCTGTAGATGCCTTTAACAATTTCAACTGTGTTTGCGCCCACTCAAAATCTCCCTTATAATAAGACAGTTTAGCATTCTTAAACTTTGCTTTCTCTCCCAGAGGCCTTCCTTTAAAAGCCTTCTCTACCTGAGAATAAAGTAGTGTTGATTCCCAATGCTCGCTTTTAAGCAGATAATAATCTCCAAGGTCCAATTTGATTTCTGCCACCAACTCAGGATTGATTCTTGGCCATGATAAAACATCTTCTAGAACGGCAATTGCTTCTTCCAATTTATCCAAATAAAATGCTTGCAAATTCGCTAGTTCTTTTGAAGCAAACGCCGTAGTGTATCCTTTCTCGTATTCATTTATAAATTTCTCATAAGAAGCTTCAATAGATAAGAGCTGATCCTCTTTATAATCATATTTAGTAACGAGTTTTTCCTTTTGAGTGTTTATTAATTCTAAAGTCGCTGTCACATATTTTGGAGATTCGGGACCTTTTGAAATTACATATTGGTACGCCTTTATGGCCGTTTCATATTCCTTTTGTGATTTCGCAATTCTGGCAAGATTTAACACTCTTCTTCCATCTTCATTCAAATTCATATCTATTGATCTTGCCTGAATATACGCCGACTCATAATCGCCCGTATGTGTGTATAGCCACGTCAATAACTCTTGATAGTTTACATTTTGCTTATCCCTTTGCACTTGCCTAAGTAGTGTTGCTTCTAAAAGATCAAAGTCCCCCTCTTCAGTAAGGCTCTGCTGCAACACATTCTCCACGTATTTTAATTGATGAGGATTGTGAAATAATTCTTCCAGATAACTATTGATCATATTTTGCTTATCGCCCTTCATGGCATATATCCTTGCGATATCCCTATTAAAAAGTGAAGGGTCATTCATTACCTCTTTACCTCGATTATAAGTCTTAATAGCATAATCAACCTCGTTAAGTGTTACAAACTTACTTGCAATCTTAATAATTCTGTGAGGGTTTGGAGGAAGTGTTTTTAATACTTCATCAAATTCCCCTTCTGCTTGTTTTTCTTTTCCTGAAAGTTCATAAACCTTGCCTAGATCAATTAAAAATATGGGATCTTGATTATTTACTTTATGTGCTTTTTTGACTACGCTCTCCGCCTCTTTATAATTTTCAAGAGCAACTAAAGTTTTATAATAGTTTGTATAAAATAGTTTAACTCCATTTTTAGAATTAAAGAGTTTTTTATAAAGTGTTTCGGCTTTATTATATTCTTCATTCTCAAAATACTGCTTCGCTAACCTTTGATCTTTGCTAGATTGTGCAAATATCTGGCAGCAAAAAAACAATGTACCTATAAGCAAAACCTTTCTCATTTTAATATGCAATCTTTAGGCATACTTCACTAAATTTCTTTTTAATATTCAAAAAGCTGACCAAAGATGATCAGCTTTTTAAATTTAACACTTATTAAAAGTTGTTTTATTAATCTAATTTAAACCTTACAGGGCAATTAAACTGCACTTTTACCGGCTTTCCTCTTTGCATGCCTGGTTTCCAATTGGGCATCCCCCTAATTACTCTAGCAGCCTCATCACCACAACCTCCTCCAATGTCTTTTAGTACTTTTACATCTGACAAAGATCCATTTTCATTCACCACAAATTGTACAACTACCAATCCTTCAATTCCATTTTCTCTGGCAATAGCAGGATAATTTAGCTTTTTCCCAATATACTTGTACAATGCAGCTTGACCGCCCGGATATTCCGGCATTTGTTCTACAATGGTAAAGATCTCTGGCTCTTCCGGCTCTGGTTCAGGTTCATAAACTTCTTCATCTCCTGTTTCATCTACTTCTACTTCTACCACTTCCACTACTTCTTCTACATCCACTTCTACTTCTTGAATCTCTGGTTCTTCTTCAAGAATTTCATCATCCTCCACAATTTCAATTTCCGGCGGTGGTGGTGGTGGCGGTGGCGGCGGCGGTTGTTGCTTTTGCTGAGTTTGAGGTGGTTCTACTTCAATTTCTTCAATATCATCAATAACTCCTAAATCCATTAAATTTCGCTCCTTTTTGCTATAGTTGAAAGCCAATAAAAGCATTCCCATTACAACAAGAAGCCCAATTCTAGTAAAGATTCCTTTATAATGTCCAACATCTGCTTCTTTATACTTTTTTACAAAGATGTTTTTACTGTCATCTGAATTAGCATATTTTTCAGCAATGCTTTCAGGAGGCTTCATTGCAAGAAGACCCTTTACTAAGTAAGCGATAAGGATCACTATTGCAAAAACAGCTAAACAAAACAATACTATTTGCATAAATTATACTTTAATTTTGAATTCCAAACGAGCCATCCAAGACTCGCTCCTGTAATATTAGCTATTAAATCAAAAAGTTCAAAATTCCTGCCATAATTCATGCTCTTTTGTAACATTTCTATGACAAATCCAAATAACACTACGCCTATCCATATCCAATTTTGCTTCCCAACCTTTTTAAGTCCCCAAGCATACGCTAAAAAAAGCATCAGATACATAGAAATATGAATCACCTTGTCAAAATAAATTTTTGACATCCAGTTTTCAGAGGGAATCTTATCTGAATTAACCAATGATAAATAGGAAATAACACCAGTAAGTAAAAAAGCCGGCAATAATCGCTTTATCATTAAAAAAAAGAAGCTATTTAAAGAAATGCTGCAAAAACAAAATAAGTAGCTAGTGTAGTTAAGCCGTAACTAAATCTTTATATTCTTGGCTGGTCATTAAACCCTCTAACTCAGCACTATCTGCTATTTTCAGTTTTACCATCCATCCATCTCCATATGGATCTGTATTCACTAATTCAGGCTCATCTTCTAATTTTTCATTCACCTCCATAACTTCCCCACCAATAGGCATAAATAAATCAGAAACTGTTTTAACGGCCTCTACCGTTCCAAAAATCTCGTCTTTAGGCAATTCTTCCCCTTCAGTTTCTATCTCTACATAAACAATATCCCCCAATTCTTTTTGAGCAAAATCTGTAATTCCAATATAAGCTGCATCACCTTCAACTCTTACCCATTCGTGTTCTTTTGAATATTTTAAATCTTCTGGAAAATTCATTGTATTTCTTTTTTGCAAAAGTAAGAAACCTGAATCATTTAGTCCTAAAAAATTGGACTTTATGGTGCCAAATTAAACCTAATGGTTAATCCACCGCGAGCTGAAGTGGTCGGATAAGAAGATAGTGTTGCAGGCACTGTTTTTCTGAAATCATAAAAAAGTCTTAAACTCAATCTTTTGTTGACAACATAATCAATAGTTGGAGAAAAGGTAATAGTTCTTGAACCTCTCGTTGGTTCCGCCACATTTTGATCTAGGCGATAGTTGATTGTTTTATCATTTCTTAGTGAGAAGTCAAATCTAAAATTAATATCATTTTCTAATGTCACTTTTTTCCCTCTAAACTTGAAAGGAAGTGTTAATCCTTTCAATGTATATCCTAACCCAGCGGTAAATTCACTTGTTCTATTTTCGCTTAACTGAAAATCCAAGAAACTCATCCCTAAAGTTCTTGAACGCTTGTATTCAAAAGTTGTAATAAGGCTATTAATCCATGTGATGTCAATCCCAATTAACGGTTGTAATTGCTCTGTTAACGTAATTTGAGGTATGTTATACAAATTATAATAATTGCCCGATAAAGAATCGATAGCGCTTGGCACAAAATAAATGTCATCTCCTTGAAATCCTGGAGTCCCATCAAAGTTGAGATCTGTTGAATAGCTGCTTACTGTGAAAGTAGAATTATATCCATGACTAATTTTAAAATTCTTAAAGACCTTTTTTCCCCAAGAGGTTTTGCTTAATCCGGTATAAGTTAATCGCCAATTAGGTAACGGAATAGTTTTAAAAGGATTTAGTTTTACTTTGTCAGGATCCTTACCCGTATAAGCAGCAATAAAAGCAGGTATTAAAACATCTTGCGAAAATGGACCGTATCCTTCAAAGAAATCATCTAGCGTAATACTATCATTTTGAAATTGCCCTGTGGAATTAGGATTACCGCCACTTAATTGTCCCGAATAAAAAGAACGTAAATCTTCAAAATCTCTAAAGGCTCTACTAAAATTGTTTTCATCTAATTTATCAAAGATGGTACGAAGCATCAAGAATGAAACACTATAACTACCATTTGTCTGAGGGGAAAGGTGACGATAACCATCGCTATCGCTTACTTTCTTGAAAAACTCTGAATAATTCTCTGTTTGTTTTCTATTTAAATTAATATCTACTCTAAAATCTCGAAAAGGCTCAAAAACCAACTTAACGGATAAATTCTTTGAAACTGTTTGCTGAAATTGGAAATTAAAAGTAGTGTCGTCTGTAATCCATCCTTTAGCTGCAATCTCATCTAACCATGTTGTATCTTTTTGTGCACCAAATAAGAATGGAATTCCAGGAGCATTTCTTGAAAAGTCTTGTCCAAACATTGAAGGCACTGGTGTAAATCCAGGAATCCGAGTGGTCTTATTAATATCATAATTAACTGACAATCTCTTTATTCCTATAACTGGTCTTAAAAAAACATCCGCAACTGGATGTGCATCTGTAGATTGCCTTTTATAGTTTTCCTTTAAGTTTCGCTTATCATTCTTTAGTTTTTTCTTATCCTTTTTAAGCTTTTTAATATCTGCCTTCACTAAAGCTGTATCCTCTTTTGCTTCTTCAATTTCTATTCTCTTTTTCTCTATGTCGTCTTCTTTCTGATCAATTCGCTTCTGAAGACTATCTTTTTTCTTTGCAACACGTTCTTTAGATTTTAGATAATCCTCTTTACTCTTTTTGGTTGAAGTAGAATTATAAGGCTTTAAAAAAGCCCATTTATCATATAACTTCTTGAAGTTAATTTCCCCATTTAATTGAATGTTTTGACCATTGCTTACAGTATTCCCTAGGTTTGTCGCTGTTAATGATGCCGCTGTCCAACCTAAATTACTACCATAACGCACTCGCCCATTTAACCAATCAATAAATGGAAAATACTTAAACGGTAAATTATAGTTCGCATTAAATGTGTGTTGATAGTTTAACTTTCTCCCAAAATCCCAAAAGTTTTTCCTTACAGAATCTTTTTCCTCTTGTGTATTAATAGCCCCTGGAGGTTCATCAATTCTGGTATTTGTTGTAAAAGCATAATCCAAACTTATAGACTTTGTTAGATTGTGTTTATAATTAAAAAACCTATCCCAAGTAAAATCTTTATTATAGGTAGAAGGCAATACTAAGCCATCATCACCAATGTCTTTAAGTTTAGTTTCCCCGAATTTTCTTTCTATATCTGTTCTAAAAGAGATATTAGAAGGAAAAGGGTTGATGTTAAATTCCTTAAATGGTTTAAGATATTTATGGTTGTTCTTCACCTTTTTTAATGGTTGAATATATTTAGGCCTTACTGAATGATTCCAACCCATTGAGCCCGTATGTGTTGCCACATTATCTTTGTCAACGGTAGGATCCTTCCTATCAATTTCGGTGTAACCATAACTAAAATTAAAGTTCTCAACATCATAAACACGGGGCTGCTTATCAGGATTGGTCCTTACTTTGCGCATATTCGTAATGTTGATACTTTTTACAGTATTTACGGTCTGCGCATCTTTCTTAATCTCTTTAGTTCTGGCATCTTTTTCTGCTGAGGTTAAATCAGGATCGGCATTCACCGCATTAATTTTATCTTCAACGGTTATATCTAATTCGTATGGATCGTATTTAGGATTACTTATAGACTGCGAGAAATTAGCATATAATGGAATTTGCAAACCTGCTTTTTGTGGTAAAAATTTTCCTAATTCTAAATTAGCTGCCACATCATATTGATAATAATTATCCTGATAACGCTCATCTAATCGCTGCTCTAAATCACCAAAACCTATAGTATGTAAATTGGCTGAAAAAGTCACATTTCCAATATCTGATAATTGAACATCTACCCTACCAAGTGCGGCCCAGCCTCCTTGTTCATCAAAGCCTGAAACACGCAATTCATTTATCCATACCTCTGCACATTTAGAACGGCCATCGTCCCTGTCATCATTCACTCCTATTATAAGTTTTGGATTTCTGACACCTATCATTAAAATAGTGGATTGTCCTAAATCCGGATTTCCTTGTATTGTATATTTTTTACCAGATTCCTCAGTAAATACAAAAGGTAACAAAGCTGAAAAGTTACTATTGTTTCTTAGTTGTTTGATCTTTGTTAATGAATCAAGCGGTAAGTTTATTTCATTAGCTTCCGGCCATATTTCTCTTCTATCAGCATCATTCAATGGATTATACGACAGCGTATTATTCGTAACTTTCAAAGGAATCTCATATTCGTAATAATTCTCTGTAAAATCAGATCCTAATCTTATAAATAAGGATATGTCGTCATCCTCTAAAGAAAGCCCCGAACTATTAGTACCAATAAAATCTTCGGCATGAGAGAACAATCTTAGTCTTTTAAAATTTCTCAAATCTAAATCTGACAATTTATAAATTGCTCGTGCATCTCCATCCTGTAATTCACAAACCTGTAGACTTAAAGCTTGTTCATTTTGCAATGCATTTTGGCTTCCACTTACAGATTCTTCTCGGTCTATTCCTGGAGGAATGGCATAAGGGATAGGTGTTCGAGCTGTATTTTCTTCTACACTTATATCTGAGACATTAAACTCTGTCGAAGAAAAATCATCTGTTTGTAAAGCTTCTCCCGATTCCTTTAATGACAAATTATAGCGTCTCCATTGATTTCTTACCAAGCCCAGTTCAGCAAAGCGAAGTGTCGTCGAATCTTCAAAACCAGTCATCACCATTCTCATGTACTGAATGGATCTAAAATCTTGAACATTTCCAACACGTTGTTCCCACTCATCAATAGGAATTTTTATTTGATACCAAACTGCAGTTCGCGGAGTTCCAGCAACAGATACCGGAACATTTACCTGATCAACTACATAGGAAGAATTTTCAAACGCAGTTGGATCGAAATCAATTTTATACTGAAAATACTCCTCCGTCTCATTCAATGTATTGTCTTGATTAAGATCTTCATCGTCTGGTGTATTTTTAGAATTTCCATTTACATTTCCTCCATTTCTTGCAGTATATGAAGAGTTCCCTTCCTGTCCATTAAAGTTTTTGTATCTAGAAATAATCCCATCATTTCCATCAAATTGACTACCATCAATAGGGTATATGTAGTTATCCGAAGAAGGGTCTGCCTCTAATTGCGCCAGAGCACCACTATTTACCAACCCTTGAATATTATTTAAAAACGGTGAAAAATAATCTCTTTCATCATCGTCTCCCAACCCATCTAAACCAACATCTTGTACCACAATGACATCTTCATTGGCATCAAAAGATCGTGTAATAGCATTAGATATAGAAGGCGTAACTCCCCAAGCTGAGGTATCAACATTTGTTAAGCCTGTAGGACGTGGTAATCCATTTTCATATAATTTTCTTGAATCCCTAAGGATATCCTCTGAAACAGTACCCAAATGAATCAATAATTGTCCTTTACGCTGTGTATCATCCTTATTAAGAAAGGGGTCTAACATCCAAAACTCTATAAACTCTATATTTGACTCTTCAAAGTCATTTGTTGTTAATGTCCTCATTATACCACCCCATCTAGATTCTGGATCTCTTAACTTCCCTGTTGGAGCTACCCCAGCAGAAATCCCTGGTACACCATTGGTTTCAAAATTATATGGCCCTCTTTCTTCTGGGAAATAACTTAAGTCAAAAGTATATAAAGGCGGATTAGATAAGTTCTCATCATCTCTATTAGGGAAAATTTCTTTCTCATAGTACAATCTAGTATACAGCCCTTGTAATTCTTGGGCGTTTCCGCTTAATGGATTCCCAGATGAACCATTTGTATTATAAAAAGTTCCTTCAACTTGATACCAACTTAACTTTGCTCGATTGAATCCATAAGCGAGACTATCTGAAAATCGAGCTTCTGGAAAAAGCTCATCTCCAAAATCATTTACAATTCCTTTTGGGGCACTTGCCATTTGCCATGCTAAGTATGGAAACTTTAAATCGTAATTAATGCTTGCCCCTTCAAAATCATCTACGTATACGGTTCCTGCCTCATCTTGATCAACTGCTTTT
>CBDCGV010000006.1:0-130849 GCA_965216955.1 Chitinophagales bacterium
TTGAAATTTGACGAGCTTGAGAAAGCTGTAATTGGTTTTTATAATCATCAATATAACGCTTCCTGAGCATTACAAAATCATTCTTCGGATGAAGAGCTGCCTGCTCATCAATAACCTCAGACATATAATCTAAGTTCAATTCAGGTTCAGGCAATTGAAGTACTGCATATACCTTTAAATAAGGGTTATCACTAGATTTTACAAAAGATTTTACAGAATCAATGCCTTGATTTAATATCGGCCTAACTATTTCTTTTTCAAATTTCAAACGCTCTTCTTCATTATTTGCATCGATTTTACCGTGTTCATTACCGATCTTTTTAATCAGACTTCTTAAATTGATTGTAAGTTGTCCTATTTTCTTACTTTCCTCGTTACCTTCAATAGTGTACTCATTCCAATCTCTTTCACCAATATTCAAATTTAACACAGAGCCTTCTCTTAAATAGACAAAATAGAATGCATCTTGATTTTGATTTTTATACGCAGGATTTTCAATTCTAACTCGGTAAATGCCCTCGGTCGTCTTTGCACTAAGCGTAAATTTAGTGTCTTTGATTGTTGTAGAATCTAACGTAAAAGGATTCTGACGTGTAGAAATATCTTCTAGTTTCACCATCGCATTTTCCAATCCTCTAATGGTTCCTTCTATTTGACTTTTCTTCTTTCCTACATTACAGTTTGTAAGAAAAATAATCATTATTAGACTAATAATCGTACTAAGTTTCTTTGTCATAATCAGTTTTCTAATAAATTCCTTAATATTTGGTTTGCTAATTTAGGATCTGCTTTACCTTTTGATAGCTTCATAATTTCTCCCATAAATAGACCTATAAGTCCTTTTTTTCCATTTTTATATGCTATAACCTTATCTGGGTATTTATTTATTGCTTCTTGTGCCCATACTGACAACTGATCTTGGTTAGAATCTTGGATTAAGTTTAACTTTTCAGCAATTAATTCAGGGGTAGAGTCGAGTTCTTCTGTTAATTTTACAAACACTTTTTTAGCACCTGCTGAGCTAAGCTTGCCCTCATCAATTAAAGTAATTAATGCGATCAAATTATTTACAGAGAGCGGGAAGTCTTTAATTGAAATTGCATTTTCATTCAAATAGGATTTTATAGAACCCATTATCCAGTTTGCTGCAGCTTTATAATTTGAAGTCTTTTTAACTACTTCTTCATAGTAAATTGCTATTTCCTTTTCGTCCGTTAAAACCTGAGCGTCATATTCAGAAAGTTTATATTCCTGAATAAATTTCTTTTTTAGCGCCCTTGGGAGTGGTGGCATTTGAGTTTTAATTTTTTCAACCCACGTTGCATCAACAATAACGGGTGGCAAGTCTGGCTCGGGAAAATAACGATAGTCATTTGCCATTTCTTTTGAGCGCAATGCAAATGTTGATCCATCAACAGGATTAAAACTCCTCGTTTGCTGTAAAATCGTCTCCCCTTTTTCAAAAAGCTCAATTTGTCTTATAATTTCACTTTCAATAGCTCTTTTAACATTACGAATAGAGTTCATGTTTTTAACCTCCACCTTAGCATTCAATTCCTTAGTGCCTTTTAATCTTATTGAAATATTTGCATCGCACCTTAAACTGCCTTCTTCCATATTTCCATCGCAAATATTAAGGTATCTAACCATCTTTCTAACTTCGGTCAAATACTGATAAGCCTCCTCAGAAGACCTCATTACGGGCTCTGAAACAATTTCAATTAAAGGCACTCCTGCCCTGTTTAGATCTACCAAAGTATTATAAGGATCAAGGTCATGATTATTTTTCCCCGCATCCTCTTCCATATGAATACGCGTTAATTCTATCTTCTTTGTAACTCCTTGGACATCTATTTCTACATATCCACCAGTACATATAGGTGTTTTATCTTGTGAAATTTGGTATCCTTTGGGAAGATCCGCATAGAAATAATTCTTTCTTGCAAACCTATTTACCATTGTAATGTTACAATTACACGCAATTCCCATTTTGATTGCCTTTGAAGCAACTGCCTTATTAAACTTTGGTAAAGCTCCCGGTAAGCCTAGTGTAATCGTACTTACATGCGTATTTGGCATACCTCCGTATGTAGTTTCATCAGATGCATATGCCTTCGATTTTGTGAGCAATTGAGCATGTACTTCTAATCCAATAACTGCTTCATATTTGTCATTCACTTTCTTCCCCTTTTATAGTCTTCAAAACAATCTCTTTTCCTAATTCCAAAGCTGCTGTTGTTCCACCAGGATTACTTCCCCCAGCTGTCGCAAAAAACGGTTGTCCTCCACCCCCGCCATTAATTTCTTTAGCCATTTCTCTAATTAGGTTTCCAGCATTCAAGTCAAATTTATTAATTGCTTCTTCTCCAATTCCAATAGACAAAAGCGCCTTCCCATTAGCTTCTCCACCTAATAAAACAACAGCATTAGAATGCTCATTTCTTATCTCAAAGAGCATTTTTTTTGCATCTGCCGCTTGAACACCATCTTCTTTCTCGACAATTAAGGCAATACCTTTATGCTGTTGAGCATTTATAAGCAGTGACTGCTTCAAATCTTTAAGACGATCTTTATTGAAAACTTCCAATTGATTTTTTAGCGCACTGTTCTCCTCCATCAATTTTTTCAACGCAGCTGCAGCATCTTTAGGTCCTTTTAATATATTATAGAGTTTCTTAAGCTCCTTTTGCTTATTATTCATGTATTCAAAGGCCGCTTTTCCTGTAAGAGCTTCTATCCTTCTAACTCCTGCAGCTACAGAAGATTCGGAAACGATCTTTATTAAACCAATTTCCGATGTATTTTGAACATGAGTTCCCCCACAAAGTTCAATAGAGAAATCTCTATCAAATATTACCACTCTTACTTCCTTTCCATACTTTTCTCCAAACAATGCATTTGCTCCTAAAGCCAAAGCCTCTTCCTTTGGCATAGCCCTGTGTTCTTCGAGGGCAATAGATTCAAAAACCTTTTGATTTGCAGCCTGCTCTATTTCTTTTAGTAAAGCATCACTAACCTTCTCAAAATGTGAAAAATCAAATCTTAAATACTCTCCATTTAATAAGCTACCCTTTTGATTAACATGTTTACCTAAAACTTGCTTAAGCGCAGCATGAACTAAATGTGTTGCAGAATGATTTTTGCATGAATTAATTCTATTTTCTACATCAACACTTGCTATAACATTTTGATTTTCAACATTAGGAAGTTCATCAATTAAATGAAGTATTAAATCATTTTCTTTGATTGTATGTAGTACCTTAATAATTTGGCCTCCAATTTTCAAAACACCCTTGTCTCCTTTTTGTCCTCCTCCTTCCGCATAAAATGGTGTTTCTTTTAGCACTATGTGATACTCTGGTTTTCCCTTCTTCTGAACAGTTCTATATTTTAAGATCTGTGTTTCTAATTCATAATTATCATAGCCAAGAAATCTTGTACCAACATCTTTTTCTAAAACGACCCAGTCTCCTAAAATTTTCGTAGCATCTGCTTTGGAGCGCTGTTTTTGTTCATTCATCGCTGCTTCAAATGCCCCTTCATCAATCTCTGCTCCATTTTCACTTGCTAAAAGACGAGTTAAATCAACCGGAAAGCCGTAAGTATCATATAACTCAAAAACAGACCTTCCATTTAATTTTTGGTATCCACTCTCTTTTAATACTTGATCAAAACGCTTTAATCCACTTTCTAATGTCTTTAAAAAACCAGCTTCCTCTTCTCTAACTACTTTAATAATAAAATCCTCTTGTTTTTCAACTTCAGCAAAAACTTCTTTGAATTGAGCTACCAAAATCTTCACAAGTAAGTGTATTGTTGGTTTTTTTAAATCCAAGAAGCTATATGCATATCGAACTGCACGCCTTAGAATTCTCCTTACGACATAACCTGCTCCTGTATTAGAAGGTAATTGTCCATCAGCTATACAAAAAGCCACAGCCCTAATGTGATCAGATATCACACGAAAAGCAATATCTGTTCTCTCATCTTTACCATACTTTTTATGACAGAGGTCTTCCAATGCTCTAATAAGTGGCATAAAAAGATCCGTATCATAATTGGAAGTTTTACCCTGTATTACCCTACATAACCTTTCAAAACCCATGCCTGTATCAACATGCTTTGCAGGTAGCTCTATTAATTCGCTACTGACCAGCCTATTAAATTGGATAAAGACTAAATTCCATATTTCAATCACCTGAGGATGATCTTGATTTACGAGCTCAGCACCTTTTATGGCTTGTCTTTCCTTCTCTGTCCTTAAATCAATATGAATTTCAGAACAAGGCCCGCACGGCCCTGTATCACCCATTTCCCAAAAGTTATCTTTTTTTCCAAAAGGCAAAATTCGCTCTTTAGGAACATGCTTTCCCCATAATTCAATAGCTTCTTCATCAATTGCTAACCCATCTTCTTTATCTCCTCCAAAAACTGTTATATATAGCTTTTCTTCAGGAATTTGAAAGACATCAGTAAGCAACTCCCATGCCCAATCAATAGCTTCCTTCTTAAAATAGTCCCCGAACGACCAATTCCCGAGCA
This sequence comes from Chitinophagales bacterium, assembly GCA_965216955.1. Taxonomy (GTDB): domain Bacteria; phylum Bacteroidota; class Bacteroidia; order Chitinophagales; family JADIYW01; genus CBDCGV01. The sequence continues at coordinate 4,543 of CBDCGV010000006.1, forward strand.
TTTCAAACATGGTATGGTGGTAGGTATCAACGCCGACCTCTTCCAGATCGTTATGCTTTCCAGAAACTCTCAAGCATTTTTGGGTATCCGCAACCCTATTTACCTCAGCGACTGCATTACCTAAAAAGTAATCTTTAAATTGATTCATCCCAGCATTAGTAAACAATAATGTTGGATCATTTTTTAATACAATTGGTGCTGAAGGCACAATTGCATGCTTTTTTTCTTCAAAAAAGTGTAAAAATTTATTTCTTATTTCACTCGAAGTCAACGCCTCCATCTAGTTGATTTCTAATTTTTAATAAAACATTTTAAATTCATATTTTTACAAAAAGTTATAAATTATAACTAACTAGCAAAAGGCTACAAAAGTAGTTAAAGTAGATGAAAAGGGATAAATATTATTACAATCCGAAATCACTTCAATATGAAAAGATAGATAAGGGGTTTCGATATTATGCATGGAGGGTTGGTGGCTTTATATCAGCGGCACTTGTATTTGCCCTAGTTATCACAGCTCTTGCCTTTACCTTTTTTGAATCTCCAAAAGAAAAAATACTTCAACGTGAGTTAAATGAAATGCAAGATCATTTAGCATCGATGGATCAAAGTATTGATCTAATGTCTTCTATATTGGGAGAGTTAGAAGATAGAGACAATAATATTTATAGGGTAATTTTTGAAGCCGAGCCTATTTCAAATGATATTAGACGAATGGGAGTTGGAGGTGTAGAACGATATAAGATCTTTGATCACTTAAGTAACAAAGAGGTTTTAAAGACGACCAAAGAGAAACTTGATTTATTAGAACGTAAACTTTATGTCCAAACTAAATCTTATGATGAAATAACACGCTTAATTAAAAACAAAGAAGAATTACTTAGTGCTATTCCTGCTATATTACCTATTAAAGACGAGTATAATATATGGTTTGCCTCTGGATATGGATATAGAATTGATCCAATCTATAAAACTAAAAAATTTCATAAGGGTGTTGATTTTTCCGGACCAATTGGCGCTGAAATCTATGCGACTGCAGATGGCGTTATAACCTATGCAGGATATAAAAGAGATGGCTACGGAAGAAAAGTAAAAATAGATCATGGTTATAATTACAAAACGTTATATGCGCACCTAAGTAAATATGTAGTAAGAAGAGGGCAAAAAGTAAAAAGAGGACAACTAATCGGTTACTTGGGGAACACCGGTAAATCTACTGCCCCTCACCTTCACTATGAGATAATTAAAAACGATAGAACAGTTAACCCAATCAATTATTTCTATTCTGACCTTACACTTGATGAATACGATGAATTGGTCAAGATTGCAAACAATACTAATCAATCATTCGATTAATATGCCGTACAAAGAAAAAGAAATTGAAAAATTATATTACTCAATTAGCGAAGTAGCTAAAATGTTTAATGTTTCTAATAGTTTAATTAGGTTTTGGGAATCAGAATTTGATATTTTAAAACCAAGAAAGAATAAAAAAGGGAATAGACTTTTTACGAAAAAAGACATTGAGAACCTTAGAATAATTTATCATCTTGTAAAGGAAAAAGGATTTACTTTAGAAGGCGCAAAAAAGAAGCTTAAAGCGGACAAAACAGCTCCTAATTCAAATACGGAGATTGCCCTTAAACTAACTCAAATAAGAGATTTTTTAAAAGACTTAAACGAATTAATTTAAATGAAAGACAGTCTGCCCATTATTCGATTTTTTATATTCCTCTTAGTCCTTAGTGTTTCTTTTTCAAGATGTAAAGATGATGGGCAGAATACTGGTAATAAGTCTCAACAAAAGATTAGCAATAAAACAGATTCTCTAATATTTCATCAAAGAATAGCTCCTTATTTTACAAAAATATTTGATACTGATACGACAAGTGTCTTACGCGGTTTTAATTTCGGACAACCTCAACAAGCCATAAAAAATGCTGAAAACGAACGGTTAGAATTTATACAGCAAAGTAATGACCACCTATACTATGAGTTTAATCTCTTTGATGATACCATAGGTACTGATTACGCAGAACTAAAGTATTTTTTTGATTCAAAGGGACTGCTTGACATCATAACGGTTAATTATTTCATTAATGATTCAATTATAATTGAGGAATTTTCAGAATACCTATTGAATCGTTTTGAAGAAAAATATGGTCATTTTTATATTGATAATGATGGATATACTGTTTGGGAAAACACCTACATGGATAAAGATAATATCAATAAGAAATATGATATCGCTGTAAAAAAACTGATTAAACTTAATGACCCCGGACTTACAATTGAGTATGCAAAATTTTGATTGTTGATAGACCGTTCCTGATTAATTAGGATATTTAAACAACTTATTGATATATTCGATCGATATCTCACATCATGTTGAGTAGTTTATTGTTTATATCCTTAAGTCAAAATGCTATGCTTGCAGTTATAGCAGTAGTAATACCATTGGTTGCTATTGCTCTATATGTAGAGTTTTATAGTCCCGCAAAAACTTTTTTCTTAGCAGTAGTTGTTTTAAGCATTTTAGGAATTTTAACGCCACAAGAGGTTTTATCAGGATTTGCTAATGAACAAATCGCCAATATAATGATGCTTCTCATTATTGGAAGTATTTTAAATAGAAGTTCTGTCCTTGATTTATTATTCAAACAATTGTTTTCAAAAGTTAGTAGCTACAAAGCATTTATGTTCAGAATGATGGGAAGTGTTGCAGGCGTATCTGCTTTTGTAAATAACACACCTATCGTTGCAATACTCATCCCCTACGTATATAAATGGGGAAAATTAAACAACATTGCTGCTTCAAAACTAATGATTCCATTATCGTATGCAGCTATTTTAGGGGGAACCGCAACTTTGGTTGGAACATCTACAAATTTGTTAGTTAATGGACTTGCAGTAGAAAATGGGATGGAATCTTTACAAATATTTGATTTTGCAATGGTAGGGCTTCCTTTAATATTTATTGGTTGTATTTACCTTTTAACTATAGGAAGCAAATTGCTCCCAGAAAAGCAAGACCCTTTAGAAACCTTTGATAAAGACAATAGAGATTATATTGTTGAACTTAGAGTAAAATCAAACTCTGAAATAGCTGGCAAAAGTGTTGAAGAAGCACATTTAAGACACCTCAAAGGACTGTTTTTAGTAGAAATCATTAGAGCAAATAGACCTATTGCTCCGGTCTCCCCAGAAACAATATTAAGGGAAGGAGATATTCTATTATTTGCGGGAGATGTAAAAACGATTTCGGACATTGTAGAAGATCTCCAGGGCTTAGCTATACCAAAATCATCGCAGCTTACCAATAGTAAAGAAACCGAACTAATTGAAATAATTATTCCATCTCAATCCATATTGATTAATCAAACAGTAAAAAAGTGCGACTTTAGAAGTCGATATGATGCTGCTGTTGTTGCTATACACAGACAGGGAGAAAGACTTAAAGGTAAAATTGGCAATATTATACTGAAGCAAGGGGATGTACTATTATTATTAACGGGTAGCGATTTTGAAAAAAGGCAATCTCACAAGTTCAATTTTTATGTATTATCTAAGGTGAAAGATTTAAGCAAGCTTGATGTAAAAAAGTCTTTAATTGTAATTTTTGGTCTTTTAGCTGCCATCATAGCGTCAGCAAGTGGTTTAATAAGCCTATTCAATGGCTTAATAATACTTATGGGGGTTATTGTAGTTGGCAATATTGTTTCATTCCGCCAATTGAGAGACATGTTAGACACCAACTTATTGGTATTAGCAGCTTTTGCTCTATCACTTGGTACAGCCATATATAAAACGGGTGCTGCTGATATTGGTGCACAATTTGTTATTAACATATTTGAGCCATTGGGAATTATTGGTTTGCTTTGTGCGATTTATATAATAACTAATTTACTAACCGAGATTATGACCAATATTGCAGCGGCCTCTTTATCTTTTCCATTAGCATTTGCCATTGCGACAAATCTTGGAATAGACCCAAAACCTTTTGTACTTGCTGTGGCAATAGCAGCTTCTGCAAGCTTTATTACCCCCATTGGTTATCAAACTAACTTAATGGTATATGCACCAGGGGGCTATAAATTTAGAGATTTCCTTTTGGTTGGACTTCCATTAACTATTCTTTATATGATAACGACTATTTTGATATTGGCCCTAAGTTATAATCTTATTTAAGACCTAAATTATGTCATTCATTCATTCTAGCATATATTATCTACATGTAAAAACATTATTCAAAGTTTTATACTTACAATGTATAAAACACTTTAGCCTTAAAAGATTGCTATTCTCTATCATATTTATAGGTATTTTTTCTATTTTCTCTGTTTTAGTATTTGTTTTTAGGCTATTAGATGAAATCTTGTTTTTTAACTATAGAAAAACAGAAATTAAGAATCCAGTTTTTATTATTAGTAACCCCAGAAGTGGCACCACATTTATGCACCGACTAATGTGTTTAGATCAAGAAAAGTATGCCTATACCCTATTATATCATACAATATTACCATCAATAACATTATTTAAAATCATTAATTTTTTTGGAATAATTGATAAAAAAATTGGACGTCCGCTAAGAAGAACTTTTGATTATTTAGATGGTATATTTTTTAAAGGATGGGAAAACATCCATCCAATGGGTATGAATACTTCCGAAGAAGATGAAGGGATGTATGTATATACTGGAATTACGCCTGGCATTTTCTTACTATGCCCATATATAGAAGAGATCCCATACGTAAAGTTCCCTGATAAGATGAAAGAAAAAGACCGACGAAAATTGATGAATTTCTACAAAAACAGCTTACAAAGATTTATGTATGCTGAAGGAGAAAATAAAATTTTCCTTTCTAAAAATGTAATGTCCACAGGAAGGTTAGCATCTGTATTAGATATTTTTCCGGATGCTAAAATTATTTATTTAATTAGGGATCCAAAGGAGTCGATACCTTCCTTCATCAGCATGTTTACTACTGCTTGGAAAGCACATAGTCCAGACATTACTGACGATTCAGACGAAGCAAGAGCTTGGGGGTATATTGGGATAGAGTATTATAATTATTTCCAAGAAATGAAAAAAAATAGAATTAATTCAGAAAACTTAGTTACAATCAAGTATAATGAGTTGGTTAAAGCCCCAAAAGAAACCGTTTTAAAAATATATAATCAGTTCAATTTCGAGGTAACTCCTAAACTTCTAGAGCGTTTAGATCAGGCAACCAGAAAAGCGAAAAAATATAAAAGCGGCCACTCTTACTCTTTAGAACAATATGGTCTATCTGAACAGGAGGTTTATAACTTAATGAAACCTGTATATGAAGAATATGACATTTCTCCATTCAACTAACTTGCTAGTACGTTTTACCTCAGTAGCTTCTTAAGCTATTACTTTGATACTATATATGCAGAATATGCTAGCACAAGTCCTCCTATACAACTAAGCCCTATATATATAAAAGCTAATCCATATTTGCCCGATTCAAGTAACTTAATATTGTCAAGAGAAAAGCTACTGAAGGTTGTGAATCCTCCCAAAATACCAATCATTATAAAAACTTCCATTCCTCTTGACAAAGAAGATTTAGCAATTAAACCCCAACAAAAACCTATAATTAGAGATCCTATAAGGTTTACCAATAAAGTACCATATGGTAATTCATCAGGCAGTTTATCTGTCCAATCCGGAATTCCTTTACTCCATATACCAACACTATATCTCAGCATGGCTCCTATTGCTCCTCCCAACCCAACTAAAAATAAATTTGACATACAACAAATCTAGCAACTTTTTAACTTAGCGCTTTTAATATATACCTAGTAAAAATTAGGTATAATTTTTGAAAGGTTAATGGCAACAAAATATGAATATGAAAAAGATCTTATTTCTTTCATTTTTAATAGCAACTATTACTGCTCAACATGTTATCGCTCAAAATTTTGACATCACCATTAAAGTAAGTGGAATTCAAGATGAAAATGCATTGCTCGCCAACTACTATGGTGAAAAGAAATATATAAAGGATACCATTTACTTTGATATAAATGGCGTTGGAAAAATTGAAGGGGATTTAGATTATGATCCTGGAATTTATCTAATTGCTTTCCCTTCTATGAAAAACAATTATTTTGACTTTATATTAAATGAAAACACTTTTCTAATAGAAACCGATACTGCTGATTTTGTTGGCAATATGAAAATTACTAATTCTATTGAAAATAAGAATTTCTATGAAGATCAGCAGTTAACTGCAAAAAACAGCCAAGAGGGCAAAGTGATTCAAGAGCAACTAGAAGGTCTAGAAAAAGATTCAAAAAATTACAAAAAGCTAATCGAGCAATTAAAAACACTCAAAAACGAAATTGAAGAAAAAAAGAATCAAGTAATTAAAAAATATCCTAATTCATTATATGCAAAGGCTTTAATGATTATGAAAGATACAGAAATACCTGATGATATTGATTCAACTGAGGTTTATAGCTATTATAAAAATCACTATTTCGACAATATAGATTTCACAGATGTTGATTTATTAAGAACACCTATATTTCATAAAAAGGTATTAGATTATATTGATAAGTATACCGTACCGACTAATGATTCTATTATAAAAGCATGTGATTTAATAATCGCCAAGACTTCCGTAAATGAAGACATGTATCAGTATTTTGTCTCTACTCTGACTAATAAATTTGCTAGAAGTAAGATAATGGGGCAAGAAGCTATTTTAGTTCATCTAATAGAAGAATACTATCTAAGTGGGAAAGCATCATGGGCTAGTGAGGAGCTTATTCAGAATTTTAAGAAGCGGGTAACTGCTATGAAGCCTACACTGATTGGAAAACCTGCTCCCGGTATTATTATGACCGGGCTTAACGATGAAAAAGTTAGTTTACAAGAAACTGTTTTTAAAAATGATTACACTGTTATTGTATGGTGGAATTCTACTTGTGGGCATTGCAAAAAAGAATTGCCTAGGCTTGCCAACATGTACGATTCTACTTTTGTCAATCTAGATGCAAAAATTGGCATATTTGCTGTTTCAACGGAGCACGAAAAAGAAGGTTGGGAAAAATTCATTAAAGAAAAAAATCTAGATAAAAAAGGTTGGGTGCATTGCTTAGACCTCACTAATGAAAATCCAGCACAGGCTTGGTATGATGTTAGGTCAACCCCTTATTCATTTGTATTGGATAAAAGGGGAAAAATTATTGCTCGAAAATTAAGCATTGACAGCATAGAAGGGCTTATTAAACATGAAATAGAAAAAGCCAAGCAATAATCATATTTTGTTTACCTTGGATCAATATGCAAGATGCATTAATCAAGGGTTTTAAAGCCTATTTAAGATTAGAAAAATCATTAGCAGAAAACTCTGTAGAGGCTTATTTGAGAGATGTTAAGCTTTTACAAAGCTATGTTTCTCTTGACACTACTTTAGTTAATTCACTTTCAAAAGTAAAATTAAATCATCTAGAAGGTTTTATTGCTTACCTAAACGATCTGGGATTAAATGATCGATCGCAAGCTAGAGTTATTTCTGGTTTAAAAGCCTTTTACAAATACTTAAAACTAGAAGATATAATAGAAGATTCTCCTGCTGCTTTATTAGAAGGACCAAAACTATCCAAAAAGTTACCCGACACACTTAGTCACGATGAAATTGAAGCCATGATAGCGACCTTAGACCTAAGCAAGGGACATCATGTAAGAAACAAAGCCATTCTAGAAACGCTATATAGTTGTGGCTTAAGAGTTAGCGAGTTAACGAGTTTAAAAATATCCAACCTGTTCTTTGACATTGAAGTAATCAAGGTAATTGGAAAGGGAAATAAAGAGCGCCTGGTTCCTATTGGTAGTGCCGCTATTAAATACATCACTATTTACTTAGAAAATGTTCGCAACCATTTGGATATAAAAGCACAATTCACAGATACCGTTTTTCTAAACAAACATGGTAAAAGCATATCTAGAATTATGATATTTAACATTATTAAGGAAGCCGCAAAAGCAGCAGGCATTAATAAAAATGTTAGTCCACACACCTTAAGACATTCCTTTGCTACAGAACTAATTAATAATGGTGCAAACTTAAAGGCTGTGCAACAAATGTTAGGACATGCCTCCATTACAACAACAGAAATATACACACACTTGGATCAATCTTATTTAAGAGATACCATGGTTCAATTTCATCCGAGATTCAAATAGAATTTTATTTTTTACTTTTTAGGTAAACCGATAACTTTATTTTAATGAAAAAGCATATTGTTGTATTAACAGGAGCAGGAATTAGCGCTGAGAGCGGCATCCAGACTTTTAGAGGAGCTGGCGGACTTTGGAACGGACATGACATTATGGAAGTAGCTTCTCCTGAGGGATGGAATAAAAACCCACAACTAGTACTTGATTTTTATAATAAAAGAAGACAAGATTTAAAAAATGTGACACCCAATTTGGGCCACAAAGCTTTAGTCGATCTAGAAGCAAAATATGATGTAACCATTATCACACAAAATGTAGATGATCTGCATGAAAGAGCGGGATCTTCTAATATTATTCATTTACATGGAGAACTTTTAAAAGTAAGAAGTATTAGAAATGAGGATTTGATTTATACCTGCCATAGGGATATTCATTTAGGAGATATTGGAGAAGACGGGAGCCAACTAAGGCCTCATATTGTATGGTTTGGAGAAGCTGTCCCAATGATTGAAAGAGCTGCTGCAATTGCCTCAAAATCAGATATTTTTATTGTAATTGGCACCTCTATGGCCGTCTACCCTGCAGCAGGTTTAATTCATTATGTCAATTTTGATGTTCCAAAATACGTTATTGATCCCAACAAACCTGAAATGATAATGAACGGTATTAACTATTTTCAAGAAAAAGCTACCTTAGGTGTACCAAAATTGGTAAACCAGCTATTGAATCAAGCATGACAAAAGAAGAACATATTAACCTATGGAAAAGGCTATCCACTAAAGTGGTATATGAAAATCCATGGATAAAAGTTAACCATGATGAGGTCATTACACCTAGAGGATTTGCTGGAATTTATGGGAGAGTAAATTTTAAAAACTTAGCCATAGCTATTGTCCCAATTGATGCTGATGGATTTACCTGGTTGGTAGGACAATATCGATATACCATTGATCAGTATAGCTGGGAGGTTGTAGAAGGGGGTGGACCTTTAAATGAAGATCCTTTGGTCTCCGCTCAAAGAGAACTTCAAGAAGAAATTGGTGGTCTCGCAAAAAAATGGGAGCTCATCCATGAATTCTACACTTCCAATTCAGTATGTAATGAAAAATCATTGGTATATATAGCTAGAGATTTAACATTTACAGAAAAAGCTCCAGACGAAACAGAATTGTTAAAAGTGAGAAAAATACATATCACTAAAGCAATTGAAATGGCCTATAACAATGAAATAAATGAAAGTCTCGCTGCAATCGCTCTAATGAAAACGGACTATCTAATACGAACAAAAAAACTGATAATTTAAAAGGATGAAAGAAATAAGTCTTCATACTACATATAAGCTATACGACAATTTAGATCAACTCAATACAGAAGATCAACGCTTATTACAAGAAGCTACAAATGCCATTGTAGGTAGTCATGCCCCCTACTCTGGATTCCATGTTGGAGCAGCACTACTTTTAAATGATCAACAAATAATTTTGGGGAGTAATCAAGAAAATGCCTCTTACCCTTTGGGGTTATGTGCAGAAAGAACAGCACTATCCGCCGCTGCATCTTTAGCTCCTAACACACCTATAAAAGCGATTGCAATCATGGTTAAAAAGGGAAAAGAGTTGCTTCCACAACCAGTTGCCCCATGCGGAATTTGCCGTCAAGTATTATTAGAATCAGAATTTAAATTCAACAATAACATTAGAATCTTATTGGGATCTGGAAATGGTATCGTTTATGAATTTAAATCGATAAAAGATATGCTTCCTCTACATTTTGACAACAGCGACTTATAAAGAAAGTTGCCTAAAGTACTTATGAATCGCTACCTTCTTCAATGAGCAAATAAAATTCTTTTACAAATGGATCTAAATGCTCTACAAAAAAGTCAATGATTTCCACTCCATGCCTCAGTATAAAAGACACAATATTCTCTTTCCGCTCTTGCAAGTTGCCGTCTGGGAAAAACTGATCTAAAAGCTTATCAATTTGATTCAGTTCCACTTCTTTTTTCTGTTTCTGTGCTTTTAAAAATCGATTGCCAATATTTTCAATCACCTTCTCCATTTTTCTACCCTCCGATAAAATCCAATTTTTTAAAGAGGCATCAACATCTATAGACTTTTTAGAAAGCTCCAAAAAAATTTCCTTTACTGATTCCAATTCCTCACTCAACGCCCAATCACTATTCGTAGATCGTTCCAAATAATTTTTAATTAAATCTCCTCTATTCTTAAAGAGATCTGATATTTCAAATCCCAATTTTCTAATCCGCCTTAATTGAACTTTATCAATAATTTGAGCAGAAGTTCTTAGCATCAACATTGGATAAGTCACCTTAAAATGACCAAATAACCCCTTTAACTGGAGCCAATAAGCTACTTCACTTCCACCACCTATGTAGGCAACATTTGGTAAAATCATCTGTTGATGTAATGGCCTGAGGATAACATTGGGGCTAAATCGTTCAGGATGCACATCCATTTCTTTAATAATTTCTTCTTCAGAAAAACGAATAGAGGTATTATTCACAAGATAACTATCAACAACTCCTTCTTCTTTAATGATTCGCTCTCTAAGCTTCGGTTGTTTAAAGAATAGGTTTATTGCTCTAGGATTAGCTTGACTACCAAAACCAACTTCTTTTAAACGAGTAATGCACTCATTAACAAGCTTGTACGACGTTTTATTTAAAACATCTTCTCTAATTACTTTAATAAAAGGTCGCTTAAGTTCTTTACTATTTCCATCAACTACAACTAAACCATATTTCCCAAAAACATCGTTTAATAATGTTCTAACCGCATCAGACAAGTTTTTTTCATCGTATGCCTTTTTGAACAAACCGACAATAAAGTCCTTATCTTCATGATTCCCAATCATATTAGATAAGGCTTCAATCACTTCTGGCATTTTATTGAGATCATATTCTCCTACTGATCCCCCTTGAAAATCATTCCATTCAATTTTTTTACCAAAAACATGAGTATGATTGATTTCTTCAAAATCATGATCTTCACTTCCCATCCAATAAACAGGAATGAAATTGTAATGAGGATATGCTTTGCTCAATTGATTGGCAACATTAATAGCATTGCTGATCTTTAATATATAATATAAAGGGCCGGTAAAAAGATTCAACTGATGTGCTGTTGTTACAGTAAAAGTAGTTTTATTGGCTATGGATTCGATATTGGTTGTGACTTGTTGATTTGGCTCAAGATGATGATATTGTTTTTTGATGATGGCTGATAATTCTTCCCTTGGCAAATCGCATTGCGATTCCTCTCTGCTTTTAATTATTTCAGAAATATTATCTATATCAATAGGAATATTATAAAAGGATGCAAGTTTCTTTTTTTTCGAATCTTCAAGGTAATCAAGAACTACTTTGGAGAATCTATTCGTTTTTCTGTATGGGATGGTATGCTTTTCTAGCATTTAAATAATAAGCTATTTTTTGCTTGAAATAGTTCCGTATAAATCAAAGTCTGTGGCATCATATATTTTTACAGATACAAAATCCCCTATTCTACAATAGGTTTTATTAGCATCAATTAATACTTCGTTATCTACCTCAGGAGAATCAAACTCAGTTCGTCCAACAAAATAATCGCCTTCTTTCCTATCAATTAGTACTTTGAGTTCTTGGCCTATTAATACTTCATTTTTTGTCAGTGATATTTCTTGCTGTATAGCCATTAAAGTTTCAGCTCTTTTTTGTTTTATCGTATCTGAGACATTATCTTCCAAACCATGCGCAAGTGTATCTTCTTCATGGGAATAAGTAAAGACTCCTAACCTTTCAAATTGCATCTCTCTTACAAAATTGCATAATTCTTCAAATTCTTCTTCAGTCTCGCCGGGGAAACCCACAAGCATCGTAGTTCTCAATGCTATCTTTGGTAAAATACTTCTAATATTTTGAATCAGTTGCGTGGTTTCTTCTTTATTTATTTGACGCCTCATTCGATCCAAAACAGCAGTACTTGCATGTTGAAGAGGCATGTCTAAATAGCTACAAATTTTTTCTTCCTTAGCCATTACTTCTATAACTTCTAGAGGAAATTTTGAAGGATAAGCATAATGCAATCTAATCCACTCCAACCCTTCTATTTGACATAGCCTAGTCAATAGCTCAGCAAGCTTTCTCTCTTTATAAATATCTAGTCCATAATACGTTAACTCTTGAGCAATAAGCATTATCTCTTTGACACCATTGCTAACAAGTGTTCTTACTTCTTTCTCCAAATCTTCCATACTTTTGGAGATATGCTTTCCCCTCATTAATGGAATAGCACAAAAAGAACACGTTCTATTACATCCTTCGGATATTTTTACATAGGCATAGTGTGTTGATGTTGTCGTTATTCTTTCTCCAATGAGATCGTGCCTATAGTCAATATTAAATTTATTAAGTAACAAAGGCAATTCCAATGTACCAAACCAATCATCTACCTCTGGAATTTCTTTTTTTAAGTCATTTCTATATCTTTCAGACAAACAACCGGTAACATATAGTTTATCAATTCTATTTTCATTTTTTTCCTTGGCATAACTTAAAATAGTATTGATAGATTCTTCTTTTGCCTTATCTATAAACCCACAAGTATTAATGATATAAATATTGGCTTGGTGATCCTCAGATTGATGCGTAACATCAACATCATTATGTTTTAGCTGGGTTAACAAGTTTTCAGAGTCTACAAGATTTTTAGAACACCCAAGGGTGATAATATTTATCTTGTCGTCTTTGTGTGATTTGGTCTTCACTTAAGCATTTTTATATCAATAATAAATGATTTAATTAAAGAGCATTTCTACAAATGCCCCTCTATTAAATACTTGCAAATCATTTATCCCCTCTCCAACGCCTAAATACTTTACAGGAATTTTCATTTCATCTGCAATACCTAACACGACTCCTCCTTTAGCCGTACCATCTAACTTTGTCAATGCTAAAGAAGAAACTTCTGTCGCAGCAGAAAATTGTTTTGCTTGTTCTAAAGCATTTTGCCCCGTAGACGCATCTAAAACCAAAAGAACTTCATGTGGTGCTCCAGAAATAACCTTTTCCATTACTCTTTTGATTTTACTTAGCTCATTCATGAGGTTTACTTTATTATGTAACCTTCCTGCAGTATCAACAATAATGACATCTGCGTTTTGTGCAACACCCGATTTTACTGTATCGAAAGCTACCGCAGCAGGGTCACTTCCCATCTCTTTTTTTACAATTGGTACACCTACTCTTTCAGACCATATTACCAATTGATCAACTGCTGCTGCCCTGAATGTATCTGCTGCACCTAGCACTACTTTTAATCCTTTATTTTTAAGCTTATTTGACAGTTTCCCAATAGTGGTTGTCTTACCTACCCCATTTACTCCTACAACCATTATTACATAGGGTTTAGGAGATAACCCCATTCCGAAATCTTCTATGTCATGTGTATTATTTTCAGATAAAATTGTTGAAACCTCATCTTTTAGAATAGCATTGAGCTGCTTCGTATTGATATATTTATCCTTTGCAACACGCTCTTCAAAACGATCTATAATTTTAATGGTTGTTTGTAGTCCAACATCAGAGGTCATTAATATTTCTTCTAAATCATCTAAAAATTGAATGTCAATAATAGATTTACCGGCAACTGCCTTAGAAATTTTAGAGAAGAATCCTTGCTTTGTTTTCTCTAACCCTTCCTCTAATTGAACTTCTTCTTTTTGGGCCTCTTCCTCCGTTGTACTGCCTCTTTTAAACCATTTAGTAAATTTGCTCATATTGATAAGGTTTACAAATCATCTTTAAAATAAAAAGGCTTCACAGAACCATTAAGTTCATGAAGCCTTTAATCTTTTGTAGTATTTCTCTATTATTCCTTTTCTGCAAGAAAAGCTTTTACACTGTCTTTATGAACAACTTTTTCTCTAAAAGCATAAGACCCTGTCTTTTTTGATTTAAAAGCTTTAATCACTTTAACCATATTTTTAGCGTCCTTATTTCCCCTTTTTATTTTCGCGTTCTTTGATACTTTAGCCATGACTATTTAATTTCTTTATGAACAGTATATTTTTTTAAAATAGGATTGTACTTCTTAAGTTCTATTCTATCCGGTGTATTTTTCCGATTCTTTGTAGTTATATATCTAGAAGTTCCAGGCATACCTGAATCTTTATGCTCGGTACATTCTAAAATAACCTGAATTCTATTTCCTTTTTTCTTTGCCATCTTAAATCAATTTTAGAGATTCAACGTGATCTCTCCTTTCTTCTCTAATTCTTTCAAATATTGGTAGATCCCTTTTTTATCTATAGTTCTAATCGCTTTTGCAGAAACCTTTAGCTCTACCCATCTATCTAACTCAGGAATAAAAAATCTTTTCTTTTGAAGATTTGGTAAAAATCTACGTTTCGTTTTTCTATTAGAGTGCGAAACATGATTTCCCGACATGGGCCCTTTTCCTGTTAATTCACAAAACTTTGACATTATTAAACAATTTGAGCTGCAAAGATCGTATTTTTATAGAGAATCTACAATTAAATACTTGTTAATTATTAAACTAATATATCCACATATCACCTCCCCTTACAAAATTGAATTTCAATTTTTAAAATAAAAGGTGTTTGGGCGATGCCTAAATCTCTTACTTACAAAAACCATTAAATATGTTAGTGATGTTCTCACATAGCCCATTGATTTAAAACGTCTATTGGTTGTATTTATAAAGGTTCTTGCTAATGCAAATTTTCTTTTATCAATTTTCCTCGTTAATTCTACATCTTCTCCAAGTGTAATTTGTTCATTAAATCCTCCCAATTCAAAAAACTTATCTCTCTTTATTAAAATAATCATTCCCGCACTAAATGGCCATATAGGTGTAAAAAGATCGGAAACAATTCCATGTGATTTCCAAAAGAAAGTATCCTTATATGATCCATCTGGACATTTTACATAGGCGGTAACACAATCTAAATTCTTTTTCTCTGCTAAACTCAAAAGTTTTTCAATAGTACTTTCCTCTCCTAGCTCTACATCTGCATCGACAAACAAGATGTATTTGCTTTTCACTTCTTTAGCACCTTCATTTCTTCCTTTGGCTGGCAATCCCCCTTTTACAATTTTAGTGTTTAAGGTTTTTCTATACTGCTCAATAATATTTAAACTATCATCCGAAGAATCAGCATCTGCAACAACCGTTTGATCTAAATATGAAATAGCTGTTTGCCTTTCTATAGACCTTAGTAATTTGCCAATAAGGACTTCTTCATTTTTACATGGAATTACTATTGAATAACCTTGCATCCTTTATACTTCATTTAGAAGGCTGAGATAATTTATACAAGCTTTTCAAATGAATAGTTCCAAAAAAAAAGAGGATAGAAAATTCTATCCCCTTTTTAACTGTTATAGCTTTGAGATGATTTACATACCCATTGCTTCTGCTATATCAGCACATTTGGCTTTAATCGCTGTAGTAACTTTTTCTCCAAATTCTTTAGCTTCTTCAGCACTCATGTCTTTTGTTGGATCTTCTTCTTCTCCTCCCATACAATCTTGCATCGCAGTAGCTATTGTTTGTGCTTCCTCAGCTAATGCAGGAAGATCTTCAGCAGCGGCATTTTTCATTTTTTTCATTAACTCAGCAGATGGTCCTGCACAATTGCAAAATTTTGCTGCCGCTTTTTCAGGAGATATTTTATCCCCTCCACTTTTACAACTAGTAAAAGCAAATGCTATAACAATAGCAAACATTAAATTGAATAATTTCATTAGTAAATCGTTTTATAATTTAGAATTCCCCAAAGATAAACAAAGAAATGACTTAATCGTTATTGCCTAAATAGCTAACTGAACTGAGCTGATCTTCCCCTCTAGCTACTACAGATGCAATCATTGCATCTCCAGTTACATTTACAGAGGTTCTCATCATATCTAAAAGTCTATCCGTTGGAAAAATAAGGGCCATCCCTTCTACTGGAATACCTGCTTGTTGCAAAATAACAAATAGCATAATTATGCTGGCTCCAGGAACTGCAGCTGTTCCAATAGAGGCCAATGTGCAAGTTAATACAACACCTATTTGCTGCTGTAAACTAAGATCAACGCCAAAAGCTTGAGCTATAAATAATGACGCAACTCCTAAATAGAGACTTGTACCATCCATATTGATAGTGGCACCTAACGGTAAAACAAAACTCGAGATTTCTTCGGAAATGCCTAATTCTTGTTCACAGCGTTCCATGGTTACTGGGAGCGTCGCTGCGCTAGAACTTGTAGAGAAAGCCAATAACTGGGCTGGAGAAATGCTATATAAGAAATGCATAAATGGAATCTTCGCAAAGATTCGAATCATCATAGGATAAAATATAAAAATCATAAATCCCAACCCTGCAACAACTGTAAAAAAGAAAATACCCAATGCTTGCAATAACTCTATTAAACCATCTGCGTAATCCACTACAACCGTCGCAATTAAGGCTCCAACACCATAGGGAGCTCCCTTCATTATAAAATCAATCATTTTTAGAATAACATCATTCAATCCATCAAAAAATTGAATTACAGGACGTGCTTTATCAATAGGAATCGTTACCAAAGCAATGCCAAAAAATAAGGAGAAAAAGATAACTTGCAGCATTGCTCTGTTGTTAGCTGCTGCAGAAAAAATATTATCTGGGACGATATCTACCAAAAATTGCAATGGTCCGGCCTCTTCTTTAATTTTTTGCGCATTTTCAACTTTACTAGCTGTTTTATCAGCGTATTGAAGTTGATACAAAGCTTTTGCCTCCTTAGGAACCTTGCTTCCAGGGTTTGTTATGTTTACCAAAATCAATCCAACACTTACTGCGACAATCGTTGTTAATAGATACAGTCCAATGGTTTTAGTGCCTATTCTTGTAAGGTTTTTTACATCGGACAATCCAGAAATTCCTTTTATTAATGAAGCAATAATTAAAGGGACGGCAATTAATTTAAGGCATTTAATAAAAATAATACCGAAAGGTTTAATCCACCTTATTACTAACTCCTCATAATCTAGCCAGACACCTATAACGCCAATAAGTGCTCCCACTGCCATTCCAATGATTATTTTCCAGTGTAATGGCAATTTTGATGTTTCCTGCCTGCTCATCAATTTAATAAACGGACTTAAGTATATTTTTTATTTCTAAGATAGTGATCAACAATTACCAATGCAGACATCGCCTCTACAATAGGCACCGCTCTTGGAAGCACACAAGGGTCGTGTCTTCCTTTACCTGTTACTGTAGCCTCATTTCCAACTCTATCTACTGATTGTTGATCTTTCATAATAGTGGCTACGGGCTTAAATGCAATATTAAAATAAACATCCATTCCATTGCTTATACCTCCTTGAATGCCTCCAGACTTATTCGTTTTTGTAACAATATTATCTCCTTCTCCAATAAAAAGATCATTATGTTCACTACCCTTTAAGTCAGTCCCTGCAAATCCAGAGCCATATTCAAATCCTTTAACAGCATTAATGCCCATCATTGCCTTTGCTAAATCAGCATGTAATTTATCAAAAACTGGCTCTCCTAAACCCACCGGTAACCCTTTAATCACTCCTGTCACTAATCCGCCTATAGTATCCCCTTCTTTGCGAATATCCTTTATTAATTCAATCATTTGATCTGCCATTCCCTTGTCTGGGCAACGCACAATGTTACTCTCTATCTGGTTTAAATCAAGCTCTGTATAGTCTTTGTCTAGTGTTAAACTCCCTACTTTTGACACATAAGCAAAACATTGAATATCCAATTCTCTTAAATACAATTTTGCTATTGCTCCTGCAGCAACTCTTGCAGCTGTTTCTCTAGCTGAAGAGCGCCCACCTCCCCTATAATCTCTATTCCCATACTTTTTGTCATATACAAAATCTGCATGCGAAGGACGATATTTATCTGCAATATGACTATAATCTTTTGATTTTTGATCTTTATTTCGAATCAAAATACTAATAGGTGTTCCCGTAGTTTTTCCTTCAAAAACACCTGATAAAATTTCAAAAGTATCTTCTTCTTTTCTTTGAGTAACAATTTTTGATTGCCCAGGTTTACGCCTATCCATTTCTTGCTGGATAAATGTTTCATCAATCACCAATCCTGAAGGACATCCATCAATTACAACACCAATAGCAGGACCATGAGATTCCCCATATGTTGTTATTCTAAAAATTTCTCCAAATGTATTTGCTGGCATGATGCGAAGATAACAAGTAAGTTTGGTAAGTTGTATAAGTTGATTAAGTTTGACAATTATGAAACAGTTGATTGAATGTGTTCCCAATTTTTCTGAGGGAAGAAATTTATCTGTTATTAACGCTATCAAAAATGAAATTGAAACTACAAAAGGTGTTTACCTTCTACACATAGATATTGGTTATGATGCCAATAGAACAGTAATGACTTTTGTTGGCGAACCTAAAAGTGTAGTTAAGGCTGCTTTTAAAGCTATCCAAAAAGCCGCCCAAATTATTGACATGAGCAATCATAATGGGGCTCACCCCAGAATCGGGTCTACAGATGTGTGTCCATTAATACCAATCTCTAATATAAGTCTTGAGACAACCAATCTACTAGCTCATGATTTAGCAAAAAAAGTGGGATATAATTTAAACATTCCTGTTTACATGTATGAGTATTCCGCAAGAAAACCACAAAGAAAAAACCTAGCTTATATAAGAAAGGGGGAATATGAACAGATTCCAAAGAAGATAACTTCTCCTGAATGGACTCCTGATTACGGTCCTGCTAAATTCAATCCTAAAACAGGAAATACAGTTATTGGTGTGAGAAATTTTCTGATTGCATATAACGTCAATTTGAATACAAAGGATGTCTCTATAGCAAAGACAATAGCAAAAAACATTCGTGAAAGTGGCTATGTAAAAAATGGCAAAAGCATACCTGGAAAACTACAAAAGGTTAAAGCCATTGGATGGTATATGGACGCCTTTAAGTGTGCGCAAGTTAGTACCAATATAATTGATTTTAAAACCACTTCACTCCCATTGGTTTTTGAAACAATTCAAGAAGAAGCCCAAAAACATGGTATACATGTTACTGGCTCAGAATTGATTGGAATGATTCCCGAAGCATGCTGGCGGGATATGCTTCAGTTTTACAATACTACTGAAGAAAACGTAATCAAAAAACTAGGATTGGATCAGTTAAAACCTTTTGATTTAGATAAGAAAATTATTGAGCGAAGGTTAACTCAACTTCAAGCAGCCAATGAACCTCTATCTTAAGAAGAAATTTATATGCCAAAAGCAAACTATAAAGTATATGTAATAGAACTATCCAAAAGAGTATTTACTGAAAATACCAAGTTTAGAAATGTCAACCCGCAATTTAATGGAGTGCTCGAGTGCTTATATGTTGGGATGACTAGCAAAACTCCACACGAAAGATTTAAACAGCATAAAACAGGCTATAGAAATAAAAAGGGACATAAATTATCATCGAACATTGTACAAAAATATGGCACTTACTTAAGGCCTAGTTTATACAATCACTTAAATACAACACCTATGTCGCGAGCTGAAGCATTAAAAGCAGAGGGAAAATTAGCTTGGGATTTAAGAAGACAAGGATATGCCGTTTGGTTTAACTAAGTAGTTTGGACAATACAAAATCCAAGCCCCATTTACTTTACAAATTAGTCGAAATGAATTAACACATCTTTAGAATTTAATGCCAATGATGACTTTTATTAACAACCATCATGGAACTATCTAGCTTAACTTTGATTCATCAAAAATAAAATGTATGGCACGCTCAAATGAATTTGGTAAATGGTTAAGCTCTTCAATAACAGTTAAAATTGGGGTTGTTGGTTTTTTAATACTCATATTACTTGTACCCACTTTTATGATAACGGATTTAATACGAGAGCGTGAGTCAAGAAGTTTTAGTGTAAAAGAGGAAATTGGATTTAAGTGGGGGAATTCTCAAACGATTATAGGACCAGTTTTAACCATCCCATATTGGGACTATTTGAAAAAGAAAGATGAAGTTTTTAAGATTAGAAAGCATGTTTACATACTTCCTGACCAGCTTAAAGTTAATGGTGAAATGACTCCTGAAATTAGATATCGGAGCATTTATAAAGTGGCGGTATACAATTCTTTATTATCCTTAGAAGGAAGTTTTGAAAACTTAGATATCGATCAGTTTAAAATACCAGATGAAAATCTACTCTGGGATGAAGCTTCTATCTCTATTGGCATTACCGATATGCGCGGCATCAAAAATGACATTAAGGTTTTATGGAAGAATCAAAATCTATCCGTTTCACCGGGAGTAACTGCAACAGGCAAGTTATTACATTCTGGAATTAATAGCATAGTCCCAATTGAAAAAGGCAAAAGTTTTAATTTCAAGATTGAGATGGATATTAATGGTAGCAAAGCTTTGAATTTTGTTCCCGTTGGAGGTGTTACAGAAGTAAACTTATCCTCATCATGGGACAACCCCAGTTTCTCAGGTGCTTTCTTACCAGATACCAGAGAAATTTCTGAGCAAGGTTTTAACGCATATTGGAAGGTGCTCCATTTGAATAGAAACTTTCCTCAAAAATGGATTACCGAAAATGTAAGAAGTTTTTATGACTCACAATTTGGTATAGATTTATTGATGCCTGTAGATCATTATCAAAAATCTTCTAGGTCTGCTAAATATGCGATCATGTTCATTACACTTACTTTTCTATCCTTTTTCTTTTCCGAAATTTTAAATAAATACAGAATACATCCCATTCAGTATCTCTTGGTGGGATTAGCACTCATTGTTTTTTATACGTTATTAATTTCTTTTTCTGAGCAAATTGGATTTAACCCTGCTTATATAATGTCTACGGCAGCTATTGTAATCCTTATCACCTCTTATTCATGGAGTATTTTTAAGAGATTTAAGCCAACAGCAATTGTAGGTGGTATTCTGTTATTGCTTTATAGTTTCATGTTTGTAGTTATACAGACTCAGGATTTCGCACTTCTGATTGGAAGTGTTGGTTTGTTCTTCGCATTAGCAGTAATCATGTATTTAACAAGAAATGTTAAATGGTTTGCCGAAGTGCAAGAAGAACATTAAAACTTAATTTAATAAAAAAGGCAAAACTCAAATATCTCCTTTTTTGAGTTTTGCCCTTTTTACTTTTAGTCGCTATTTAATCAATTCTATTAATTAAATGAAGTATTTCTTTTTTTACTAATTCGTAGTCCGTCCAAATCATAATATGATTCATATCATCATTTGTAACAACTCTCAAATGTTGATTAGGAATCATCCTTTTTAAAAATTCAATATTCTCTACAGGAACAATTTTATCTTTTTTCCCATGAATCATAGTTACAGGGATATTGATCTTTTCCCACATAGGAAGCATTTCTTTAAGCGCATCAACATGTGCCAGTTTCTCTTCTGATGCTACACCCAAAGCTCCAGATATTATTTGCTTAATAGGACCCATCGCTCCTAATTTAGCAATCCAAAACTTTTTCTCATTAGCAGGGTCAATTGCGGGTGCTTTTAACATTAGGGCATCCACCTTACTAGGATTTAACATGGTAACCGCCGAAGCAACCGGCCCTCCATAAGAGTGTCCTGCTAAAATTACTTTCTCAGAATCAATTTCTTTAAGCACCTCTCCTATAGCTATTGCCTGATTTATGACTGAA
Organism: Chitinophagales bacterium; assembly: GCA_965216955.1. Classification (GTDB taxonomy): domain Bacteria; phylum Bacteroidota; class Bacteroidia; order Chitinophagales; family JADIYW01; genus CBDCGV01. The sequence goes on from CBDCGV010000006.1 coordinate 26,467, forward strand.
GGTTCTGTTCTTCCATAATCTGAACCACCATACCCAGGACGATCAACTGCAATTATTGATGCTTCCTCTAAAAGCTCCTTATCCGTAAAATATCTTTTAAAATCTTTCAAGGAGCCAGGTGCCCCATGAATAATAACAATTGTACGCTTTTTATTCCCCCTCACTTTTACATATCTAATGGTCTGACTTCCACTTTTTAACCTATCGATGGAGAAACTTAACCCTTCATCTAAGAGCGTCCTATTTAATTTTCTATCACTAATTGAAAATGAAAACATACTCGTTTCTTTAATGACTAATACTATAAATGCAGTAATTGCAATAGCGATGATCGTAATAAATATTCTAAAAATTCGCTTCATAACTTACAATTAAGCATTTAACTATTCTTAGTTAATTTTAATTCTAGGCTTTAAGTTCCATGCTCAAAGTAACCAGTAAATCGTAAATTGTGACAATAATATTTTAATCAAGATGATTAGACCAAGAAGAAATAGAAAATCTGAGACCATTCGAAATATGGTAGAGGAAACCACTTTACATACAAAAAATCTTATTTATCCTCTTTTTTTGATAGATGGCACAAATGTTCAAAATCCAATTTCGTCTTTACCAGGTTTATCGCAACTAAGCATCGATTTAATGCTTAAAGAAATTCATGAATGCATAGAGTTAGGAATAAAGACATTTATTTTATTCCCAGCAATAGAAGAACATTTAAAAGATAAAACAGCAACTTATAGCTATCAACCAGAAAACTTCTATTTAAAAGCAATCAGTACTATAAAGCAGCAATTTCCAACATGCTGTTTAATAAGTGACGTAGCTATGGATCCTTACAGTTCTGATGGTCATGATGGATTGGTTAAAGATGGAAAGATTTTAAATGATGAAACATTAGACATTCTAGGCAAAATGGCTTTAGCTCAAGCAGCAGCAGGAATAGATATCATTGGCCCTTCTGATATGATGGATGGCAGAGTGCAGTTTTTAAGAAATATATTGGACGAAAATGGGTTTAGTGAAACCGGTATTATGTCTTATACTGCAAAATATGCTAGCGCTTTCTATGGCCCTTTTAGAGATGCCTTAGACTCCGCACCCAAAGCTGGTGATAAAAAGACCTATCAAATGAATCCTGCCAATAAAAGAGAAGCCATTATTGAGGCTGCATTAGACAGCAGCGAAGGTGCTGACTTTTTAATGATTAAGCCAGCAATCTGTTATTTAGACATTATTCATGTTCTAAAAGAGCAATTTGAACTTCCGATAGCGGCATATAATGTAAGTGGAGAATATGCAATGATTAAGGCAGCAGCCCAAAATGGTTGGTTGGATTATGAAAAAACTATGCATGAGATGCTTCTAAGCATTAAACGTGCTGGGGCAGATGTAATTCTAACCTATTTTGCCAAAGATTGGGCCAAGTTGAAAAAGACTTCCATTAATCTATTTTAAATTTAGTTGCTTTAGTTCAACACATTACATATATTATTATATGTCTATATAATAATTTGAAATATTATTCTCATGAAACAGCTTCTGCACGGACTTTTAATTATAGGTTTCTTTACCTTAACAGGATGTAAAGATGATCTTCAACTTCAAAATAATGGTCCTGAATTCAATATTGACTTATTTGAACAGAATATTGTTGATTACGTAAATTTTGGTAGTGCCGACCCTATTGGTTGGGCATATACTATAAGTAGAGATGGTGTATTACAGCGATCGGATGCCTTTGGAGATGCAAGAACATCTGATGATGGACAAATCGATTTTTCTTTAAATAAAGAAATAAATGTTGCCAGTATTACTAAGTTCTACACTGCAATAGCAGTAATGCAACTATTAGAGGCCAATAACTTAACAATCGATAGCACAATAGGTTCATGGTTACCAAATTCGTGGATACAAGGTCCAAATGTAAGTAACTTGACTTTTCGTCAATTACTAATGCATACCTCCGGACTTCAAAGTACTAACAGCAATTTCCAGAACACATTAAGTTATGCAGGTATACAACAGTGTATCCAAACTGGTGTGGTGAATGCTCAAACCAGAAATTACCTCAATGTCAATTTTGCAATATTTAGAATTTTAATTCCTTCTTTATGGAATGCACTACCAAACCCACCTGCTATCAACATTGAAAATGATGCAAACACTCAATTCATCTATCTACTTTACATGCAACAGAATATTTTTGATCGAATAAGTCTCCCATTAGTTGGCTGTACTGACGACAGTAGAGAACAAGCTACTTTGTATTACAACTTTAACGATGCTTCAACCAATACAAATGGCTCTTATTATGGTGATTGGAACAATATCTGCGGTGGTGGTGGTTATTATATGACTCCAATTGAAATGGCAAAAGTAAATGCTTTTTATGAGCATACTGAAACCTTACTCTCAAATGAACTAAAAGACATTATGAAAAATAATCGCATAGGCTTTGATACAGCTGATCCAAGCGATGAAATTTATGGTAGTTATTATGGTAAAAATGGATCTATATCTAATGGTGCAGGACAAGGAGTTCTATCTCAGATAGTAATGTTCCCTTCTAATGGAATAGATTGTGTGGTTATTATGAATACTCAGGGTGTTACACTACAAGGAACAACCAGTATACGACAGATGATTTATGACGCTTATAACAATGCCTGGGAGTAATTACAAATAAACATGTATTAACGCTGAGTTGCTTAATAATTCTTTTCAAATCAGCTATCTTAGCAAGACAACCACAAAATTGTATAGCATGCAACTGTATAACAAAGTGGATAAAAAGCTATTAGAGCAGCAATTATCCAAAAGTAAAGAGTCCAGAACCACCATTTCCTTTTATAAATATCAAGTCTTTGATGCCCCAAATGAATTTAGGGATAAGCTATATTTAGATTTAGATAAACTAGATGTCTTAGGTAGAATTTACATTGCCAATGAAGGAATTAATGCTCAAATATCTGTTCCTGATAAACATTTTGAAACTTTTAAAAAATATCTGTATTCTATCCAGGGTTTTGATGGTTTAAGATTAAATATCGCTGTTGATGATGATGGAAAATCATTTATAAAACTTAAAATACTAGTCCGTAACAAAATTGTTGCAGACGGTTTAAAAGACAATACGTTTGATCCTTCTAATGTGGGTAAATACTTAAGTGCAGATGCTTTTAACTCGTTGACAGACGACCCAGAGACTATTTTAATAGATATGCGAAATCACTACGAAAGTGAAGTGGGACATTTTAAAAATGCGATTACTCCTGATGTTGATACCTTTAGAGATTCATTACCTATTATTGAGCAAGATATTCTAGGCGATCAAAAGGACAAAAATATTGTCATGTATTGTACCGGAGGCATAAGATGTGAAAAAGCTAGTGCTTATTTTAAGCATAAGGGCTTTAATAAAGTGCATCACCTAGAAGGCGGTATTATCAATTACGTAAAACAAGTTCAGGAAAAGGGTATAGAGAATAAGTTTATTGGGAAAAACTTTGTCTTTGATAAACGTTTGGGCGAACGAATTAGTGATGATATAATTGCTGTCTGTCATCAATGTGGCAATGCTTGTGATAATCATACTAACTGTATAAATGAAGGGTGTCATCTTCTTTTTATACAATGTGATGAATGCAAAGAAAAGTATGAGGGATGCTGCTCCCAAGAATGTCAAGATTTTATTCATTTACCTATTGAAGAACAACGTAAGCTCAGAAAAGGACAGCCCGCCAGAAATGTTTATAAAAAGGGACGATCACCTAAATTGAAATTTAAGAAATAGCTTTAATCCATGAAAAAAAATTTACTCGCAACTCCCCTAATATTAGGTTTTTTATTCCTTTTAGTTTTCTGGCAACCTTTTTCAGGCAAACAAAACATTGATACAAGTGGTTGGCAGCAGCTTATTCCTTCAGACAAGCTTCCCAATGAAATTAAATGCATGAATAGCAATAATAATCTCGATGCGATATTATTTAATGATAGATATTATGTCGCCTTCCGAACGGCACCAAGTCATTTCGCTTCCAAAAAGAGTAAAATATATGTTATAAGTTCATTAGACTTTAATAATTGGCGGTTCGAAAAAGAAATTCATTTAGGTAACGACCTCAGGGAACCTCGCTTTGCTGACTATAAAAATGATTTATTTCTTTACTTTTTTGAAGGAGGAAATCATCCATTAAAATTTGAACCCAAACATATATGGATGACTCGCTTAGTTGACAAGAGTAATTGGTCACCACTTGTAGATCTTTCTCTTGATGGCTTCGTTCCATGGCGTTTACGCGTTAAAGAGGACACGCTGTACCTGTCTGCTTACTATGGTAAAGACATCTATAGTTCAAAACACAAAGGGGATTTAAGACTTTTTAAAAGTACCGATGGTTTTAACTGGCAACCAATAAGTAAGTCTCCACAAACTCCTAAAATAGGTGGAGAAGAAGGTGAATTTGTTTTCGATACTTTAGGTAATCTTTGGGGTACCGTTCGATTAGAGGGCGATGGAGGAATGATCGTACATGCTAAAGCTGATAATATAGCAAAGTGGACAACCAAATACACCAAAAAAAAGTACGATAGTGCACTTTTATTGGAACACAATAACGACATCTTCTTAATTTCAAGAAGAAATTTAGATGGAAATGCCAGTAAAGGGGACAATAGACTCTACAATCTTATAAGATATTCATTTACAAGAAAGAAGACTGCTTTATTCAAATTAAACAAAGAAAATCTTTCTTTAGACTTTATTAAGGATTTTCCAAGCACTGGAGATAACTCTTTCCCGGCTCTAGCAAATGTTAAAGAACAAAAAGGGACTTACTATCTTTTGAATTACTCCAATGATATTTATGGCAAAGAAAAAAACTGGATTCGTGGTCAGTTAGGCAAAACATATATCTATTTTTCTATTCTTGATATCAAAAATATTTCATCTCAGACTCCTTCTAAAAATTAACTTCTTGCATACCTTTTAAGTAAGTTTTTCCTTTAAAATTAAGGAGGCTGATTTTGAAGTATTCCTTTTTCTATTCACTGAAATAAAAAGAACTCCTAAAATGACTAAAATCGCACCAATTATTTGGAAAAACTGGAGGCGTTCATTCAAAATCATTCCCGCCAAAATTATTGTAGAAACCGGACCTAAACTACCAATTATAGCCGTTTTCACTACTCCTATCCTAACAATGGCTTCTGCTAACAAATAAGTAGGAATTACGGTTGCAACAATTGCTATCAAAATAAAGTATATATATAACTCTCCATTAAAATCAAAGCTAACACCACCGTGAACTAACCAATTGTGTACCATTACAGCTATAACAGCTAAAATCATGGATATAGAAGTAAATAGTTTTGCGCCAAATTTTGGAATTAGGTTATCACTTCCCAATAAATAAATAGCATAAGTTATCGCTGAAAGAAAAACTAATACAACCCCCTTTAAATAATTTTCCTTGCCCTCAACACCAATATTGGAAGCTCCAAATAACAACATTAACAGAATTCCTATATAAGTAACAAAAAGAGCAATTCCGATATCTTTTGTAATCTTCTTTCTTAAAAAAATAGCAGAAAATAAAACAACAAAGGTTGGGAAAGTAAATACAATAACCCTTTCGACACTTGCATCTATATATTGAAGTCCTAAGAAATCAAAAAGACTCGCCAAATAATAGCCCATTAGTCCCATTAAAACTAAAAGCCATAAATCTAATGTTTTGATGTTTCTTTTATTGCTTTTTTTGTAAGACGCCGCTCCTACTAAAACATAGAAAGGCAAGGCCAAAAGCATTCTCATATTTAAAACAGTAACTCCATCTATGCCATGTCGGTAACATAATTTTGCTAAAATTGCTTTAGACGAGAAGCTGATAGCTCCTAAAGCTGCACATAAAACACCTACCTTTTGCTTATTCATCGATCTTATATTTATCTGGAATATGCGCATACATCAAAGCATGTTTCAATTCCCCATTCTTAATTCCATAATTTTTTAAAATTCCCTCAAACTCATATCCTGATTTCTCTAAAACCGCTGCCGATTTTGGATTAGTATGCATTACTGTCGCCTGTATTCTTACAAGATCGTATTGGACCTCAAAAAAATCAGTTGCAGCCTTCAACACCTTTGTCATAATTCCTTTTCTCCAATAATTTCGTCCTAACCAATAACCAATTTCACCCGTTTTGTGATGAATATCACACCTGTTTCCCAACTCAATACCAATAGAGCCCACCGCTTGTTGTTCTACCTCAATTGCAAAATTTCTTTCTTCATCAATAGCAATATTCGAAGCAATCCATCTATTGGCATCGTCTATGGTATATGGATGAGGAAATTTATCTCTTAGATTTTTAGCCACTCCAAAATCATTCGCATTTAAAGTCAGTGACAATGCATCTTCATGTTTCCACCTCCTTAATTTCATAGTATTACCTAAAACAATCTCCATATTATCTACTCATTTATAAAAAGAAAGGGCTAACTTTTCAGTTAGCCCTTTTGCAATTCGCTCTATTTATTATTTATCAAAATAAACCAAATGTAAAAGGGCTAGTATTTGGGACAAACACCAAAAACATCAGCCACTTAGCCATTGATTTATATTGAGAAAAATGATTCATCGATTCTAAAAGTAATAATTATTTCTTTTAATGGCATACATTAATACAAAAAGATTACTTTACTAAAGTCGTCGTTTGAAAAAACTTGATAAATTATCCTAATTTGTACATTATGCCAAAACAAAATATTCAAATAATACAAGACTTCCCTGTTCCAGCAGAACAAGTTTGGTCTTTTTACAATGACCATAATCGTTGGAACGAGATCATTCCTCTGCCTATAAAGCGTATTGTAAACAGTAGTGATGAAAAGAATATTAATGGTGTCGGCTCTGTTAGGTTGATCGGTACTAAAATGATAGGAATAGAGGAAACCATCATTACTTCTAGCAAGCCTAAAATCATAGAATATACAATTTCTAAAGGGAGCCCCTTTAAAAATTATAAAGGGAGTATGCAATTTTATGATAACAAAGACGGCACCTCTACACTTGAATATATTATAGAATTTGATACTCCAATTCCAATGAACGGAAATTTCTTAACTCAGCTTCTTGTATTTGGTTTAGGAGTAAAACGCCTTGCCAAAAAATTCGATAAAAATCCAAATTTCGCTTGATATTTACCATCAAAGTTGGTTTTATAACCATCTATTTCAAAAAATGATAATTATCAAACATTGTTTTTATAATCCTTTTACAGAATTTCATTAAGTTCAATTTTAAATGGCAGAAGAAACTATACATATCGTTCAAAAATTCAATGTTAATGCGGAAAAGGTGTGGTTATTTCTAAACGATCACAATCGTTGGAATGAAATTTTCCCAATTGAAATAAAAAGGGTTAAGGATAGTAAGGATGACCAAAATATCAATGGTGTAGGTTCTGTACGCAGACTTGGTTTACCCATCATCAATCTTGAAGAAACTATTGCAAAATCTGAGAGAGGTCAACTTATTGAATACACCATCACTAAAGGGCCTTTAATTAAAAATCATTACGGCATTATGCAATTTATAGACAACAATGATGGGACTTCCATTCTTAATTACACTATTGTGATGGAATCAAATATTGCTGTTTTAGGATCTCTTATTTCAAATTCATTACGCTTAGCAATAAAAGATGCACTTAAAAAGCTTGTTAAGAGATTTGATGAAAATCCAAATTACGCTTAAAACCTACATTGATTATGGCACTCACTTCGCAAGAAAACATACACATCATTCAAGATTTTAATGTTCCTCCGAGCAGTGTATTTTCATTTTTCAGTGATCACAATAGGCTTTCAGAAATTTATCCAGCTTTAATAAAACTCATTATGCCGAGTAGTGACCCAACCAATATCAATGGAATTGGCTCAACAAGGGCAATCATGCGTTTTCCAATTATGTTTACAGAAACCATAACCAGATATCAAGAACCCTCTATTATTGAATATAAAATCACATTTGGAGGTGGTGTTAAAAACCATAGAGGATTTATGCAATTCTATCCCTTAGATAATGGCGAACGTACGCGTTTAGACTACCTAATTGAGTTTGAACCTTTACTCCCACTGACTGGCTTTTTTTTAAAGTTATTGAACAAAAAAGTTGTTTGGGAAGCCGTAAGAGAACTAGCTAAGCGCTTTGATGAAAATCCAAACTATTAGAGAATGAATAAAAAACTATATATCAATCTATTAGCAATTGCTGCTTTCATTTGTTTAACAAGTTTAACACCCAAAAAATTTTCATTGAAAGATCACGAGATTATCGCTTATACCAATAAGCTTTTATATAATGAAACCATGTGGAATTCAATAGGCGATGGAAAATGTAACAGTGATAGCACACAGTACAAGCTAAGTCTTTTTTGTGCATTACAAACCGCTTATATTCATGTAAATGGCAAATACAAACATCGTGGAAGAGTGATGAGAATGGTGCGAAGTGAAATAAAACTTACTGAACCAGATTATAGATTTGTTCATCCGATTCAAGAATACAACAACATGAAATATAACTCTTTTAAAGACATCAGTCGCCTTATAAAAAGGGTTGAACAAAAAATAATCCTAGATCTGAAGTAATTAGCAATAACAGATAAGAAATGTTATAAATCATTACCCTAGAATTAAAAACAAGTTTTTATTTTCGTACAAAAGTGATATAAATGGGACGCGCATTTGAATATAGAAAAGCAGCAAAATTTGCACGTTGGGACAAAATGGCCAAAGCTTTTACCAAAGCAGGAAGAGAAATTGCTATTGCAGTTAAATCTGGAGGACCTAACCCTGAAACAAATAGTGTTTTAAGAAGAGCCATCCAAAATGCTAAAAGTGTTCAAATGCCTAAAGATCGAATTGCTAATGCGATCAAAAAAGCATCTTCAAAGGATACCTCTTCATTCAAAGAAGTCGTTTACGAGGGCATGGCCCCACATGGAGTGGCAGTTGTTGTTGAAACAGCAACCGATAACCCCACTAGAACTGTTGCAAGCGTTCGATCAGCTTTCAATAAAAAAGGAGGTTCTTTAGGTACGCAAGGCATGCATGATTTTTTATTTGATAGAAAAGGGGTCTTTAAGATTAAAAAAGACTTAGTAGCTGACACAGAAATGTTAGAACTCGAACTTATTGACTACGGTTTAGAAAAATTGGAGCCGTTAGAAGCAGAAAACTTCTACGTGCTATTTGTTGACTTCAAGGATTTTGGTAGTATGCAAGAAGCGTTAGAACAACAAAATATAGAGGTTGAAAAGTCTGAATTAGTAAGAATCCCTAATCATACAAAAACACTTAATGATGATCAAGTTGATGAAGTCTTAGAATTGATAGACCGACTTGAGCAAGATGACGACGTTCAAAATGTCTTTCACAATTTAGCTTAGCAGTAACAGGGATTTTTTTTAGAAGGGTGGCCGAGCGGAATTGAACCGCCGACCTCCAGTGCCACAAACTGGCGCTCTAACCAACTGAGCTACGGCCACCATCATTCCTAATTATGTTATTAGGGATGGCAAAAATAACACATTCTTTTGAATGACGCCGTTAAAAGTGAACTTGGAAAGCGGAAAATAGATTATTTTTTTGTTAGTTGCTTTTCCTTCAATACAGTATAAAGCCTCTATTATTCTATTGAACCAACAAACCATCGTTGATAATCAGTTTTCGATCGGCCATTTCAGCCAATGCATCATTGTGGGTAACAATTATAAATGTGGTGTTAAATTCGTTTCTAAGATTAAAAAAAAGTTGGTGTAATTCTTTAGAATTATCACTGTCTAAATTTCCAGAAGGCTCATCAGCTAACACTAGATCAGGGTCATTAATTAAAGCTCTTGCTACTGCTACCCTTTGCTGCTCCCCTCCTGACATTTCGTTTGGCTTATGATCAAAACGTTTTGAAAGTCCTAAATAATCTAATAAGGCTTTTGCCTTTTTTTCAACTTCAACCTTTTTCTTTTTTCCATTAAGCCACGCCGGAATACTTACATTCTCTAAGGCCGTAAACTCAGGAAGCAAATGATGAAATTGAAAGATAAACCCCAAATGCTGGTTTCTAAACTTTGCTAAGTCCTTTTCATTCAATAAAGTTATATCCTCCTTATTAATTAAAACACTACCTGCATCCACTGTATCTAACGTCCCTAAAATGTGAAGCAATGTACTTTTCCCAGCACCAGAAGGACCAACAATACAAACTACCTCACCCTTCTTAATACCAAGGCTCACGTCTTTTAAAACGGGCAACTCTCCATATGATTTATATATATTTCGCGCTTCAAGCATTTTATTAAAGCCTGTATCAAATATCAAAAGACACAAACATACAATCCAAAGTGCATTTTAATCGAATAAACTTTGAAGAAAACTTTATACAAAGTATAAATGTTCAGGTTCTCAATCTATTGAAAGATAATTTCGCAAACATGAATTCTTTCCCTATTATTGTAGGTAATTAATAAACAAATAGCATTTCGATGAAAATTATAAATCTTATTCTCACATTAGCGGTTATTGGAGTAGGATACTTGTTATTTAAAACGATTAATGAACCTATTCAATTCAACAAGGCAAAGGAACAACGAGAAGATTTAATTCATGATAAGCTTTTGTACATTAGAGATGTTCAGATGGCCTATAAAGAAATTAATAATAAGTTTTGTGCCACATTTGACTCATTGGCTATGTTCGTAAAAAATGACTCTCTATTGGTAACCAAAGTAATTGGCGATCCTGATAAAGTAGACTCAAAAGTTCGATATATCACTACCAAAATCCCGGTCTCTGATTCGTTGAGTCATGCTATTTTTAAAGTAGAAAATTTGGCTAAAATTCCTAATGTAGAAGGAGAAGAATTTCTTTTAGAAACAGCAACTTTAGATAAAGGAAGAATTATTGTTCCATTATTTCAGGTTTCCACCACTTTTCCAAAAGCTTTTAAAGGGCTTAATAAAAAATACATTGATCCGAATGGCATAATTAAAGTCGGATCGCTATTTGAGCCCAATTACAATGGTAATTGGCAAGGAAAGTAATGCTTAACAATTGAAGGATGCTTCTTACCTATGCAAGAAAACAATATAACTGCTTACTCTGGGGAAGGCTTGCATCTCATAGTTCACATCCATCCTGCTTTTAGAGCTTATAGTGTTTTCAACGCAGAAAAAAAAACTTTTCAACTCTTATCACAAGAAGTAGAAACGACTCAAAATGAAGAGATTGACATCAAAAATCTACAAAATTGGTTAAATAGAAATCAAGCTATATTTAATGTAAGCTTTGAAAAAGTATATTTACTCATTGATACAGATAAGTTTTTGGTTTTGCCCAATATCTTTAATAATGAGTCTTCTAAAACGGACAATGCCCTTGACACTTTTAATAAAACAGACATTGAAAACGATATAATTATTACCAACAATGTCATTAATTATAAGTTTCAATGGCCACTACCCTTAACATTAAAGAAAACCCTAGAAAATCACTTCAATACAAAAGAGTTACTATTTGGCGATTATGGTTTTGTAAAAGTCTGCCAGAAAAATAAAAATAAGCTGGTGGCTCAATTTTATCCGCCTTTCCTTACAATTGGCTATATAGATAATGACAATACCCTTGGTTTTTACAACAAGTATAAATGTAAAAATGAGAATGATTTTTTATACTTCTTAATGGCTGCATATCATCATTTAAACTTAGATGCCAATGAAGATGCTTTGATTATTTGTGGTTTTATAGAAGAAGATTCGATCCTTTATGAAAAACTTTATGGTTACATTAGAAATTTTGAGTTTGTAACTTATAATCGAGATTATAGATATCAAAAGTCTTTTGATTTAATATCAGAACACTACTACGCTAATTTATTTACCATTGTAGAATGAGAATTATTGGCGGCTCATTAAAAGGACTTCGTTTTAATCCTCCTTCCAATATTCCGGCAAGGCCCACTACAGATACAGCTAAAGAATCATTGTTTAATATTCTTCAAAACAATTTTTACTTTGAGGATGTTAAATTTTTAGATCTGTTTTCGGGAACAGGAAGCCTATCATATGAAATGTTTTCGCGCGGTTGCAGAGACATTACTTCTGTAGACATTTCTGCCATAAGCATCAACTTTACAAAAAAATGCTCTAAGCGTTTTGAAATGGAAGACTACCAAAAAATTATCAAACAGAATGCTTTTAAACACATAAAACTGGATCCCAATCAATATGATGTCATTTTTGCAGGTCCCCCTTACCCACTTAAAACCATTGACCTCCTCCCCGATTTAATTATGGAATCTAATCTTTTAAAAAAAGAAGGCTGGTTTATTTTAGAAACCTCTCCCCGTCACGATTATAAGAATCACCATAATTTGATTAAATTGAAAAATTACGGACAAACGCACTTTTGGTTTTTTAGTCACGAAAAATGATTGTATGAATAAAATTGCCATATTTCCCGGGTCTTTTGATCCAATTACCATTGGACATGTAGATATTGTTAAAAGAGCATTGCCCTTATTTGACAAGTTAATTATTGCCATTGGTATTAATTCTCAAAAAAAGTATCTTTTCGATTTAGAAAAACGCATACATTGGATCAAAGAGGTGTTTAAAGAAGAGCCTAAAATTGAAGTAGATAGCTACCAGGGTTTAACCATCAATTACTGCAATAAAATTGGAGCCAATTATATTCTGAGAGGCATTCGTTCCGCAGCAGATTTCGATTACGAAAAAACCATTGCTCACTTAAATAATGCGATGTCGCCGAATTTAGAAACCCTTTTAATTCTCTCTAGGCCCGAACTTTCTGCTATCTCTTCAACCATTGTAAGAGAAATTATCATTGGTGGTGGGGACACTAGTAAATTTGTACCTAAGGAAGTGGTTTTAGGCTGATTAAAAATTAAACTCTATTTTTATACGGATTAACCATTTCACTTAAATTCCTTTAAATTTTGGCTTTGTAACAATGGCACACAAATACCTCAAAAAAGTACACGATCTAATCTCTAAAAATCGTTTCGATCAAACTATTGAACTTTTAGAAAGTCTATTAGATGGAGCTGCCAAAGCTCAATTATTACTTTTAAAAACTCGTTATAAAGATTTAGAACAGCATTACTTACGTGGAGTTATTGAAACGGATAAATACATTGCACAAAAAAGTCACATTACAAATGGATTAATCCATTTTACTAGTGAAATTAAAATCCCCAAATATTTAACCAACAAACCTTCCAACCCTACTACTTTTATCGGTAGAGATAGCCATCTTGAACAAGTACGAACAACGCTCACCAACGAAGTAAACAACGACAATTTACTCTTTCTAATCAATGGTAATGGTGGTATTGGCAAAACCACTTTAGCCGCCCGATATTTTCACCAATATGCTGATGATTACAAACATCTGGCATGGGTGTTTGCGGAAAATGGCATTTTTAATGCACTGCTAACACTCGAAGAAGAGCTGGGCGTAAATGCTCCACCCGATGCAACAGAAAAAGAACGGTTTAATGCGCTGTTAAAAGCTACAGAAGAATTGAATACTCCATGCCTATTGGTTATAGATAATGCTAATAATCCGGAAGATTTAGAACAAACATTTGAAAGTTTAAAGGAATTAAAAAGCTTTCATATACTACTCACCAGTAGAATTAATGAGTTCGATGAAGCTACCATACATAAATTACCCCCATTAGGTATTGAAGAAGCTAAAAAATTATTTAAAAAGCACTACCCCAATCATAATACAGATGAAGATAAATTATTAGAAGATATTTTGAATGCTGTAGACCGGAATACTTTGGTAATAGAATTATTGGCTAAAAATTTACGCCAAAAAAATCGTTTAAAGATCAGGTATGCTTTAGAAGACTTATACAACGATTTGGTTGAAAAAGGTCTATTCTATGTCCAAGCCAATAAAAAAGTAAAAACCAGTTGGAGCAAGAATGTCAAATTGAAAGCGGAAGATGCCATAGATGTTATTAAAGCTTTATACGACTTGGAAGACTTGAGCAAAGCAGAGCAACAGGTTTTAGCCAATTTATCTGTATTGCCCGCTGCATTTTTACATTTTGAATTACTAGAACAGGTGATTACCGAACATGAAGATTTAGATGATATTATCATCACCTTGTATCAAAAAGGCTGGTTAGAATTTAACGAAGCAGAAAAAAAGATTAGAATTAATCAGGTGGTTCAAGAAACTTGCCGATTTAAAAACAAAAATCTTTTTGAGGATTGTACTACGCTCATTCGAAACTTAATTAATAAATTAGATTATGAAGGAGATATCCGTCATTTTATAAATTCTGGCTACAATGAAGCTCAAATATATGCCGAATGGAGTGAAAGCTTGTTGATAGTTCTAGACCGAGCAGATTATTTTTTAAATGGATTGAGAGAAAGAACAGGCAGTTTTTATATAGGTACTGGAAATTTCCAAAAAGGCTTAAATTATTATGAACAGTACTCAAAAAATGAAAAGAAGTGTTTTGAGTTGTCCCCACAAAAAAAAGAACTTAAAAATAATCTTGCAATTTCATATGGAAATCTTGGGGATATATATACAAAATCTGGAAATTTTCAAAAAGCTTTAAGTTTCTTTGAACTTTGTTTTGAAATTGTAAAGGAACTTCATGAAGAATATCCCAACAATACAATCTTTAAACATACTCTTTCAATTACCTATTCTCGATTAGGCAGTACATATGTTGAATTGAAAAAACTCAATAAAGCCTTGAAGTTATACAAAAAATATTCTGAGCTTACAAAAGAACTTTTTGCGAAAGAGCCAAACAATCTTGCATATAAATATGGTCTTGCTATTTCGTATTCTAAACTTGGGAAAGTGCACAAAAATCTTAGCAAACTAAACCTTGCTTTAAGTTTCTTTGAAGAATCTTTAAAACTAAAAAAAGACTTGTATAATACAAATCCTGATAACGTAAAATTTAAAAATGGGCTTGCAACTTCGTACTCTAATCTTGGAGAAGCCCAATTGGCTTTAGGAAATGATACCAAAGCACTTAATTTTTTTAAAAATGAAATAACTTTAAATGAAGAACTCTATCAGGCATATTCCAACAACATAAACTTTAAAAATAATCTAGCGATCTCTTATTCTCAATTAGGTCGTTTTTATCGAGATCAAAAAAAGGATAAAGTAACTGCTAGAAAGCACTTTTTACAATGCGAACAGCTTTGGAAAGAATTAGCAGAAAGCTATCCGGCCTATGCTGAATTCCAAAATAATTTTGAGTGGGTTAAAGACGCTTTGGAAAACTTAGAAGAATAATTTCTTTCACAACTAAGCCAACAAAGAATCTAACAGTACATCTTTGATAGAAGGGTACATTTTAGCAAAATAGCCTGCCAGCTCTTCTTTTTTAACCCAAATTGCTGCTTCAATCTCCTCTTCCAATTGTGGTACTAAATCTATACTGTCAGATTGCATATGATACCAGTAAGAGGCTTTTAAAACCGGTTTATCTTTATGCATATAGGTATGATAGGTACAGGCATTATTCAATCCATTAAAATGTACCGGCTCTAATAATACTATATTCTTAATACCTGTCTCCTCCTTTACTTCTCGTACTGCAGCTTCTGGTATGGTTTCTTTTTTCTCCACTTTCCCTTTGGGCAAATCCCAAAACCCTTTTCTAAAAATGAGCAAAAACTCCCCATTAGCATTTTGCACCAACCCTCCTGCCGCCTCAATTACCTTGAAAAAACCTTTCAAAACTTCCAGCATCTCTGCGACATCATCGTGGTAAAAAATGATATTACTCGAATTGACATCTCCCATCAAGACCTCAATCCAATGGTGCATTTCTGCTTTCCCTTTGAAAGGTTGAAAAATAAATTGGCGTTCATCTTCCAATATCTCATTCACATTTGCCGGGTTGGTAGTCAGAAAAACCACCTTGTTATTAATGAAAATTTTATACTTTTGGTCCATATGAGTTTTGAAAACTACGGTAAGACTTTAGCGTCGTACTTATTGCAAATTAAAGCAATTCAGATCAACGTACAAAATCCTTTTACATGGACTTCCGGTTGGCGCTCTCCAATCTATTGTGATAATCGAAAAGTATTGTCTTATCCGGAAGTAAGAAATTTTGTCAAAGAGCAACTTTCAGCATTGGTAAAAGTGCATTTTAATCCCACCATAATTGCCGGCGTAGCTACTGCTGGTATTCCCCATGGTGCTTTGGTAGCAGATGAGCTGGACCTCCCCTATATTTATGTGCGTTCGAAAGCAAAATCTCATGGATTACAAAACAAAATAGAAGGCGATATCTCTACAGGAAATAAAGTAGTTGTGGTTGAAGATACCATATCTACAGGCAAAAGCAGCCTCGAAGCAGTAGATGCCTTAGAAGCCGCCGGTATGGAGGTGATTGGCATGATTGCCCTCTACTCTTATAACTTTCCATCTACCAATGAGCGATTCAAAAATCGAAATTTAAAGGTGCTAACTATCGCAAATTATAATGATTTATTAAACGCTGCCATTGAAACAAATGTCATCAATGAAGCATCTTTGACTACTTTAGCACAGTGGAGGAACGATCCTCAAAATTGGAAGCCATAAATTAAATGAACTGAATACAAATGGTTTTTGGAAAGAGTATTCTTATTTGGATGATTCCCCTGATTGGTGCCTTAATTGGATGGGTGACCAATTATCTCGCCATAAAACTACTGTTTCACCCTAAAAAGCCCATAGATTTAAAAGTTTTCGTTTTACATGGCATTTTCCCAAAAAATAAAAAGAAACTCGCTACCAGACTGGGAACCGTCGTTCAAAAAGACTTAATTTCTTTTGGTGATATTAAAGAAAGATTGGCCAATCCTGAATCTTTACATGCCATGGGAGAAGAAATATCGGTACATGTAGAAAAAGCGATTAGAGATCGGCTACATGCTACTAAATTGGCGGAAACTTTAGTGCCCGAAGGTGTTGTAAAAGGTATCCATCAAATTGTAGTTTCTGATATAGAAACAACACTTCCCAAAATGATTGATCAATACGTTGATGGCATTGAAGAAAAAATTGACATCAAAAAGATGGTCTATGAAAAAGTCAACAATTTTTCTGATGACAAATTAGAAGAGCTCATTTTAGCTATCACTTCCAAAGAGTTTAAATTTATTGAATTGATTGGCGCCGTACTGGGTTTTTTAATCGGCTGCTTGCAATTGATCCTTTCAGAATTTGTAGGATAAAAATATTTCTGATTTTACAGCAACAATTGCTATTTTAGTAATTGAATACATTAATTAAACTACCTATAAAATGTTAATTACCCTAATAATTATTACTGCATTATTAATATCATATGCAATTCTTTTGAGGCTGTTTTCATGGAAAAATAGATCAGGACACTATGATTTATTTAAAGTTACCGAAGACCTATCGGATACTACAACCGATATAATTTATCAGAGTTTATATCCCGATAAAATAAAAGAAGAAAAAGAAAGGAGAAATAGAGACAAGACCTATTTTAATGAATATTATGAAAACCATAAATTTAGAAATCCTGGGTCTTCTGAAGACGCAGAATGGTATCGCCTCAAAAACTGGAAAAATATACTCTTAAACTTTCCTTTATGGATATATTGCACTTATAAAAAAATAACTATTGACTTAAACTGTTTTGTAAAAAAAATAAGTGGGAGAGAAAATAAAAACCCAATTAAGGATGATATAGATAAACTGGATCCAGAAGTAAGTGAGTACATAAAATCATGGAGTAAAGAGCTTATTAAAAATGAGATCCTTGAAAAAACTGGGGAGCAAATAGTTGAACGGTTTGAATCAGAGCTACATGAACAATACCATCCTGATTCTTTATTTGAGCGGCTTTTTGACAAATACATTGCCAACTCCAGATGGATTATGTCTTTTGTGTATACTTTGCTCTTTTTTGTAGTTTCATCGGTACTTATATACACGACCATTGAAGTTACTGCACTAGTTAAAACTTCATGTAGAGACTTTAAAAATACTTTTAGATATCATACACAAGACTTAAAAAAGATTAAAACTATAAGAAACAACTATTCATTAAAATTTTCAGAACTATCAAACAGTATAATAAATCATAGTAATGAAAAAATTCTCTTACAAAAGAAGAAAGAATTATTAGAGGTCAACAAAAACATCAAGCAATTATACAATTTAGAAAGTATTATGTACTTCGATACACTATACACAAGTGTTTCAAAATTAGATTCAATATTATTAAATGATAGTAGTTTAAGCAATCCAACTTCTGTCAATCATTCATCAAATGCTTATTTTTTAGAACTTTATAGACAAGACATAATTATAAATGAGATCTTAAATAGAAATATTAATGAATCGAATTACAAACCTGACTCTCTAAGAAAGGTAATAGCACCTGCTGTAAAGCTCTTAGATTTGGTATTAATAGGTTCGCTCATTGTAATGGTATTGATTGGTGGCTATGAAAACACCGTTTCTAGAATCGGTATGAAACACTCTATGCCTACCTGGCTAGGAAAACTAACCATTTCTGAGCTAAAGGTAAAAGTAGCCGCATCAATTGTCATTATATCTTCCATTCATTTGTTAATGGAATTTCTACATCTAGAATTTCCAATGAATTCAAGGGATTATGTTGAAATGGACTATTATTATCCCTTAATTATTACCAGTATTATACATTTGGTATTTATTTTATCCGCTCTAGCAATAACGAGGATTGCAAAAATTGAAAGAGACTCCCACTAAATAGAGTAAAATGTAAGCTATTTAATATCAAATGCCAAAACTTCATCTAGTATGGCCCATAAAGTGGGTTCATAAGCCGTCTTATGATCGATTTGAAGCAATTGTAGTGCCTTAGAAGTACTTTGCCCTATAGAAACCACTTTTTGATGTGCTGTTAAACTGTATTTTGAAAAATAAGTTTGCGCATTCATCGGACTGGTAAAGATGAGCATCTCCTCTTCTCTCCTCTCAAAATGATCTAATGGTTGATTATCATAGACAATAAGGTCTGTCGCCTCTATTTGGTTGCCTAATTGCTTTTGTATACTTCTTCTCGATTTTTTGGCTTGGGGGAATAATACTTTTCCAGGATGAATAGCTCCAAATTGATTGGCGATATCAGTTATTGACGCTCCGCCCCCAACAAAGTCTACCGCGTATTTATATGTTGTAGCCAAATAACTTGCCGTGCCTATATTGATGGCTGCAATTTTTAAGGAATCTGGGAGTTTTTTCACGCTATTGAAAAAGAAATCAACTCCTTTTTTGCTTGTAAAAAAGAGCCAGTTGTACTCGGTTAGATTTGCCTCAAAATCAACAGCATTAAAAGATATAAAACTTTGATAGTTAATACTATAATTCAATTTATTCAAATGAGTGCTTAAATAATCTTCAAATGGTTCAGACCTGCTAATAAAAACGTGTCGAGGGACTAACTTTGTAGAAAAATACGATACGATTCGATCAAGATCAATTTTTTCCTTGCTAGGTAAATTTAGATGCAAACGCCTAATTATATCATCTGTATTTTCAGCTTTTGAAATCCAAAGGTCAATTTTAGAAGCATCTTCCCTATCCTTTTTGGCGTAAATACCTAACGGAATATGGCACCCTCCATCAAACGCATTTAAAAGCGATCGCTCTATTCCCACAATTTCCGCATCTTCCTTACTATGCACAGTTGCTCTCAAGATACGCTCCATTTCTTCGTCCCCTTTTCTAATCTCATAGGCTAAAACTCCCTGAGCTGGGGCTGCTATAAATTGCCATGGTTTAAGTTCGACAGAGTGTAAATCAACAATATCTAATGCCAAGCGTTCTATTCCCGCGGCAGCCAACACAATAGCATCAAAATCTCCATTGCGGAGTTTTTGAATCCTTGTAGGGACATTGCCTCGTATATCTTTTAAAACAACATCAGGCCTAAAAGACAATAATTGAGCTTTGCGTCTGGAAGAGGAAGTTCCCACTACCGCCGCTGTTTTTAAATCGAATGGCTGTAGTTTATCCATTGAGGCTCTCCTAACCAATAAGATATCTGCAGGATTTGCACGTTTAGAATACGCTGCTATTTTTAAGTTAGGAGGTAATGCTGTAGGCAGATCTTTACAAGAATGAACAGCCACATCAATCTCTTCATCAATTAAAGCCTGCTCTATTTCTTTTGTAAAAAAGCCCTTCCCCTCAATTTTGTCAAATGAGAGGTGCTGAATCTGGTCTCCTTTTGTTTTTATAATAATTAGCTCCGCATCATAACCTGCATCTTTCAATAAGTCTTTGGTGTAATTTGCTTGCCAAAGTGCCAACTTACTCCCTCGAGTACCAATTCTGATTGACTTAGGCATCTACTTATGCTCTAAAATTATGGTCGTTTAAGATGGTTTTTTTTGCTGCTTTCATAGGAATGCTGATATACTTTTTCTCAAAATAATCCATCATTTTATCAATAACAGCTTTGGCATTATCATCCAAGTTTTCAAGATCCTTAGAAAATACTTCATTCAATGCTTTTGCTTTTAATGCTTTAACTTCCAAAGGGATTTCACTTAAAGCATGTTCCAATTGTCGCCTTCTAAAAGCAATATCAAAGTCTTTTAAAAATTCGTCTAAAAGACCATGGGCTTTTACCAACTCGGATTTTCTAAAATCTAAATTCCGCTGTGCTTCTTCTTTTAAGCTGGCAACATCAATATAATCTACATTATAAGACTGAATTATTGCATCATCAATATCATGAGGAACCGCTAAATCCATAATGACATATTTTTTTTGCTTATCAGTTACAATTTGATCGAAGACTTCTTTGGTAAGAACTTCTTCCTTTGATCCAGTACAACTTATGACAATGTCAAAATGCTCTTTGTGTTCTACCAGTTTATCTATATGCAATGCCTTTCCTTTAAACTTATCCGCAATTTGCTGTGCCTTCTCTATTGTTCTATTATAAACCGTAACATTTTGGAAACCATATTTTACTAATAAATTAGAGAGTAAACCATTCGTTTGTCCAGCACCAATTTTGAGTATCGCGGCCTCATTGCTAACTCCTAACTTTAATAACTCTCTAAAAGCTAATGTTACCACCGAAATTGGTCGTTCA
The DNA here is from genome assembly GCA_965216955.1 of Chitinophagales bacterium. Classification (GTDB taxonomy): domain Bacteria; phylum Bacteroidota; class Bacteroidia; order Chitinophagales; family JADIYW01; genus CBDCGV01. Next base: position 47,667 of record CBDCGV010000006.1, read on the forward strand.
CCAATTTTTGTTTCGTGATATACTTTCTTCGCAAAAACAACCGCTTGTTCAATGGCTAAGCGTATAGCATCACAACATAAGTGATGCGCTTTTGCTTTTTGATAAGCCACTTTTAGCTGTCCCAAAATTTCACGCTCCCCAATAATTAGAGAATCCATAGAGGATGCCACTTTAAACAGGTGTTCTACAGCTTCCCTACCTTCATAAACAGAAGATATTTTTTTATGTGTTTCAATGATTTGCTCAGGAAGTTGCGGCTGAATAAAAAGAAAAAGACGCTTGAGAAAATCTTCGTCTATTTCATAATCTGCTGTAAAAAAAAAGGTTACTCTATTGCAAGTGTTCAAATACAACAACTCCTTTATCTGAAAAGACTCCTTTAATTCCTTAAGTCTGTCTTTAGGATAATCACTTTTTTGATCATCTTGGAGAAGATAATCTTTCAGCAAATTAATATTTGCTGTCTTATGCGTAACCGTTACAATCTTATAATTATCCAAACGAAATTCGTTGACTACAAAAATGTCATTCTATTGTCATAGAATTGTCATGGCAATGTCATAGACATTTCACTATAAAGTAAAAGTAGGAAGTCGTGATCACTTCAATTTAAAAGCTTCATTATGAAAACGTTTAACCTAAATTATTATTGGGTCAAGTCATCCCCTAAAATGAGCATGACTAAAGAGGAATACGACATTTAAAATAGTTAACTTTAAAGCGTGAAAAAGCAATTATTTAAATTGTTATTTTTTGGTTGTTTTGGTATAGCAACGGAGATTGTCTTTGTGGCCATCACCAATTTAATATTAAACACGCCGCTTTGGAATGAACCTTTATGGTCTTTAACCGGAAAAACGTATGTTTGGATGTTTCCTATTTATATGTTAATTCCAATAATTGGAGGTCCGTTGATGAAAAAAGTCAAGCCTTATGCTCTTATAATAAGGCTCTTTACTTATGCTATTGCGATATTTTCTATCGAATTTATAAGCGGTTTTCTACTTGAAGCGATTACCGGAAAATGTCCTTGGGAATATACCGATGGATGGCATATATGTGGCTATATTCAACTAGAATTTTTACCCGCGTGGATGTTGTTTGCGTTTATAATTGAACAATTATACTATTATATAGATACACATCTCGAATCAAGCTAATCTAAAAACTAACACTTACCTCGTATTTTCCTATAACGGCCACCGCAATTTTGTATCCCCCATCTACTTCTGTAAGTTGTTTCAAAGTCACATTATTTCCTGAAATTATGGGCACACCAAATCGATCTGGCACCCACAAAATTGTCTCTCCCTCTTGTTCTCCACTATTGGCTTTTAAAGTCATCGTACCATCATCTGGATTACTTTTAAACGATATTGGTTGGCCATGAATTGCAATCGGCCTTGAGCGGCCCAATACATTCAAGTATAAATCATTTACAATCCCTGTATAATTACCACTTGCATCTACCTCCACTAAATGTAACGAAGTTTCAGCATAGCTGTCCCCAGCCCAATTAATTGCATGGGGATCTCCAGGAGCCTGACACCATTGCCACCAAGTACTTCCCATAAAATGTTTATCTTCTGCTGCCGCGAATCGTTTTAGCTTTGGCAATTCACTTTCAGGCTCACCAAAAACACCCCACTCCCCTATAAAACAATGTGTTCCGTAAGTATTATCTGCCAACCCTTGAAATAGGGCTGCACCTTGTTCAAGTGTAAGAATATCCTGTATGATTACCTCAAAGTAGTTGTGAGGGGCAAATACGACATTGTCATCATTTGTAAATCGTGGTCCTGAAGAATACGGTATTTCCTCTCCCCCCCAAGTAATGGTAGTTTCAAAGAAAAAAATATGTTCAAATCCACCTACTTGTTGTTCCGCACTTCGTATTGCTTTGACAGCTTTACTCAAAAACTGACTATACTTATTTCCTTGAACAAAATAATTGCCATTACCTAAAGTTGGTTCGTTAAAAACATCGTATCCTAGAACAGTAGGATAATGTGCTGTTGCCTTAACTACTTCTTGCCAAGTTGATATAAAAGCATCCTGAATCCCATCTATATTCAACCAAAAGTTTCTAAAGGATTCATAAACAATCGGCGCACTCTCACGTCTTCCCTGATCGGTACATGTAGAGGCATCGAGTTTTGTAGCCCATTCGGGCGCACCATCCCAACCATTAATGGGGTATTCGCACGCCTCCTCTGCCGATGAAACTACAAATTTAGACCATGCATCTTGATGCATATCTAACAAAACATAGATTCCACGAGCCGCTGCATCCTCAATTACAGATTTAATTTCTTCAATATATGCATAGTTATATCCCCCTCTATCTGGCTCTAATTTACTCCAATGAATAAGCAATCTAACGCAATTGAATCCATAGGATGCCATTAAATCAAAGTGATTCGGTTCATATGGCGCCAACGGAGGAATATCTTCGTTAGCCACCCAATAATCACCAATAGTATTTAAATTTACTCCCCGTAACAACATATATCTCCCCTGTTGATCATAAATACCAGGGTTGTCGTATCTTTTGGCTGTAAGTAGTAATTCAGAATATGCTATTGCATCATCCTTCTTGCAACTTGTCAATACAATAGCTGCAATAATCAATGTCTTAAGTAGTCTCATTTTCCAAAGTTTAATTAACCTGTTAGGTTCAACCTAACGGACCTAACAGGTTGAAGTTGGTTTATAATTCAAATCCCAGTCCCATACTTACCATCCATGACTTAAAGCCATCATTGCGAATATAATATCCCCCTCTGAAAGCAATACTTCTCCACAGACCTTTGCGATTGTTGTCTTTTTTCGCATCTAAATTAACTAATCCTAAAGCTGGTGCAAAACGAACACCTCCTCCCCAAAAATGGCTATTAAAAGTGCTCATATCATAATCAGAAACGTAGTATTCTTCTGCTGAAATATGCGCATTATAAGGAGCAAAATATTTAGAACCACTTTGATGCGTAATTCTATAAAACGGATATACAGACATAAAGCGATTAATCTTGAAAACAGGCTCCACTTTATATGTAACAGCATACACACCAAAATTATCCCAATAGTTACGTATAGAATTTCTGAGAATCAGCCAATCTGCTGCATAATAGTTTAATTTTAAAGTAATAGGAATTCTAATTCTATAATCAGGTAAGCGTTCAATAGTTACATTAAAAGGGAAACCCGATATATCATTAAAAAAAATTCGATTATAAGGTGTAGACAACAAACCGAATTGATTAATCAATTCTGCTCCAAGTCGAAATTGCAATTTTTTACTAAGTATTTGATTCCATCCAAAGCCAAGTGAAAGTGTATATCTTTTATTGTTATCGAGCAAGCCCGGTCTTCTCCTTATTTCTATTGGATAAAGGTGAGATATATCATAGTACTGCGACCAAATATCAAACAAAAAATGTACAGAACCATCAAAAGATGTTTTTGGAGAAACCGTTTTATCATAATTAACTCCACCGTTTAATGACATAAAATGCATTTCATGAGAAAGTCCCACTTTATACGAAATAATGCTGTTTCTAACTGTATCCTTTTTGCTTATAGCCGCATCAATGGAGGCCCTTACTTCGGTTGAAGAAGCTGCTGAAAAAGTATTGGGGTCCACATTATCACTAGAAGCAGAGCTTAAATAACTTAACCCTTGATTTAGATATAGCGCTTTATTCTTTTTAAGTGGTACGTTTATAATAATTTTGTTAGAAAAATCTTTCAGTTTCTCCGTCCCGATACCCCCAGTCACCGCTGAATGATTTCCATCCTGCTGATAATAACTAGATAAGATATCGATGGTTACTTTTTCCTTATCCTGAGCATTAGAAGAAAAAGAATAAGCTAGAAGCAAAAAGATTAAGCTTAATAAGCTCCAATTGAATTCATAATATTTGATCAATTGCAACTGCATCCCCCACCTTTATTGCCATCATTTCCTCCAACAGCGCCCTCTCTATATGATTGAAAATCTGATTCGAATATTTCTAATGGACGATCGCCCAATTGCATCTCTTCATCGTTGAGTAAAGCTTTTTGATACTCTTCAATTGAAATACACCCAGTAAAAGAACAAAATACCACAAGAAACAATACTGCTTTAACAAACTGCCAAGAAAAGTTAGCCAATTGAGTAAGTCTCTTCATTGGAATAAAATTAGCAAAGAAAACTTAATAGTATTGCCTCTTTCACCTTAGAATTAAAGGTGCATCTTATCTTTTTTCGTTAATAGCTCCTCCTCTGTTTCTTCATTATCAGGATCTGGAAGACAACAATCTACCGGGCAAACTGCAGCGCATTGAGGTTCTTCATGAAAACCTACGCATTCTGTACACTTATCTGTAGCAATGTAATAAACTTCATCAGAACCAGGCGTATTTTTAAAAGCGGCATCTACCACTTCGCCACCTTTTAAAGTATAATCACCTGCGAGGCTGGTTCCATCTTCCATGGCCCACTCAATTCCTCCTTCATAAATTGCATTATTTGGGCATTCAGGTTCACATGCCCCACAATTAATACATTCGTCTGTTATATAAATAGCCATAGGCTAACAATTAATTTTATTAAAATTACATCCAATTTGAAATTGGAATTGCAAATATAACTAAATAGACTGCTTTTAGGTTCATGGAAATTGAAGAAAAAAAGATCAAAGCGTTAAGTAAACTTGGTGAATGCCTTTTAGAAGACAATGATATTCAGCTAAAAGAGTGTATTCATAGAGCCAGTATTGCTAATAGTTGGTTTACAAAGGAGCATATAAATCAATCGTTAAAAGCAATTGCAAACAACTATTTAGATGAAAATAAATTATTGAATTGGATCAATGGATATAGCCATTTAACATCCCCCTCTTCTTCGAAGACTATTGGTATAGTAGCAGCTGGGAATATCCCTCTGGTGGCGATGCATGATTTCATTTGTGCATACATTTCAAATAATAAGGTGAAAATAAAACTCTCTGAAAAGGACAAAATATTGATGCCTTTTTTAATTAAAAAACTAAGTGAATTTGATAATTCAATTATAGAAAATATTTCATTTATTGACCGACTTAAAGATTTTGATGCGGTCATCGCAACGGGAAGCAACAACACCGCCAGATATTTTGAGTATTATTTTAGGAACTATCCCCATATTATAAGAAAAAACAGAGTTTCGATTGGTGTTTTAAACGGTGATGAACAATTAGGTGAGTTGGAACAATTGGGTGCTGATGTTTTTAACTATTTTGGCTTAGGTTGCAGGAACGTAGCACAAGTTTGGTTACCTAGAAATTTTGATTTTAAAATTTTATTAAATGCCTTTGGTAAATTTAAAGACATCGCCCATCATAATGGTTTTAGAAACAATCTCGATTACAACAGAGCCATATTTTTAATGAATAGAATTCCGCTTATCGATTGCGATTTTCTTAATATTATTGAGCAAGAAAGTCCTTTCTCCTCTATTGCATCACTGCACTACCAATTTTATGACGACATAGAAAATGTTGAAAAATTTATTGAAGAAAATGAACCTTCTCTTCAATGCGTTGTCGGAAACAATTCTAATTACGTTCCTTTTGGAAAAGCACAATCTCCTGGTTTACAAGACTATGCAGACAATATTGATACTCTGAGGTTTTTATTATCATTGTAGGTTATTTAACCTCCCTTTTTCAAGATAAAACTCTATGAATTCTTTCTTATATTTTCCCTATACCTTATTTCAGTTTTTCCTATTAAAAAAGTCTATTAGCAATCTGTTGATGTCAATTCCTATTCCAAAAAAGTTGGGTTGAAGTACTGTATATTTCAATATAAACTGTCTAAAAAAATTATCCGTTTTTTTAGGCATTATAAAGTTTGGTTCCTTAATATTTATCATTATTTCTTTTAATTCCCTTAGATACTTGGCACAAAGAAATCTTAGATTTTTACTTTCCTTTTGCAAAACATATTTAACTGCATCATGATATTTTATTTGATAGCATGCTGCGAGTAGAAACTTATCATCTCTAATTATCGGATTAACAACTATATTATCTTTTTTAAAGATAACTTGATCGGCTATTTGAGATCCCGTTTCTTTATAAGGAGCCTGAGAAAGTTCTACTATAATTGGCTCGTCATTAATTACAGATTGTTTAAGAAAACTCTTCTCATATTCTATAATTTGTGTTAAAAAAATGCTACTTACCTCAATCGGGGATTTATTTACTGACAATTTCCTTTTTCCTGCATTAAAAAGGATCCTATCTCTTGCCCTATTATCAACAATATTGAACCCCGTTCCATCAATTGAAATATGAAGCCAAATGTTTTTTGATAATTTTTCAGGTAAAACTTTTCTCAATGAAGAGTAAAACTCAAAGGCTATACTATCTTCTAATTTTGAACAAGTTAAATTTAAAGATTCAGTTAGCCATATATAACCCGTTTCAAGTAATAGCTTGGAAAGCAGAATTATATCTGGACCAAAATCTTTAAGACTAGACTCCAATCTAATGATTAACTCTTTAAACTTTCCTAAACCTTCAATAGAATCACCAAAGGTTATATATTGTAATTCTTGTTTATTGTTGGAAATTTTCTCTATGGATATTTCAAGCTTCTCCTTAAAAGGACATGGAATAATCTCATAAGTCCTATTCAAATAATTGAAAGGCTCTAGTGTAGGTCGAGTATATTTATTTTCCCCTAGTACTAGTGAGACTATAGATTCGCAAACAAATTCAATTAATATTAACTCTATTTTATTACACTGTGAGACTAAAGAATTTACACCTACAAAATCAATCTTATCATCCAAAAAAACAATTAATTTTTCCTTTTCCTTATGTATAAATTCTTGTTTCACTTTATTGGAGATTTTGACTTCATATTTAAATTTACAAATCCTACATTTTTATAATTTAAGGGTTCTAATAAAAGGTGCTTTTGAAATAACAGCACCTTTCTAAGCTACATCTATTTATAAAAAACTTATAAGCAATATGAGTTTGCTTCTATGACAGCATCAGCTACTTCTCTTCTTAGCTGCTTAGGGTTTACCTCGTAAGGCGGAGTAAGTAGCATCAATAATCTTCTCATAACAACTTTCTCTGCACCTTTTGCATAACTATTGATTGCATCATACCCTGCTTTGCGAACTCTATCCAAAGCTTCATACAAATAAAGTTTCATAGCTGCTTTTTTCGCCGCGTAATTAGCAGAATCCTTGCCTAGTTTCTTAAGTCTTAACAATGCAGACTCACAAATGTATGCTTCGGCCAAGATATCTGCAAAGTTCATCACTATTTCTTGTTCGTCTACTAATTTTTTACCCAGCTTTCTACCCGCTGCACCGGAAATTAAAATAAATGCTTTTTTGATGTTTTCAGCAATTCTAGATTCTTCTTTAAACCCACTCGAACTCTTGAAAGGAATTAACTCCCCAATCAAATGAGCAGGAATTTTCTTCCCTTCACCAATCAAATCAATCTCTTTGGTTTGCATGGCACGCTTTGTTAACTCAGCTACCGAAAGCATTCTGTTTATTTCATTGGTTCCCTCATAGATCTTTGTAATTCTTCCATCTCTGTATCCCATCTCTACACCTGTTTCCGTAGAATAACCCATTCCACCGTGAATTTGAATTGCTTCATCAGTTGCATAATCCAATAATTCAGAACCGGCAACTTTTACAATAGCACATTCAATAGCATATTCCCTTAAAGAATTAATCTTCGCCTCTCCATCAGTAGCCCCTTCTACAATCAAAGCATCATACTTTCTATCTATGTTATGTCCAGTTCTGTAAACCGCAGATTCTATAGCAAAAGCTCTCGAGGCAATTTCTCCAATTTTATACTTCATCGCACCAAAGCTAGAAATAGGCACTTTGAACTGTTCTCTTTGATTGGCATAATCAACAGATTGGTTTAGGGCAATTTTTGCGCCACCTACACCACCGGCTGCCAACTTAATTCGACCCGAGTTTAGAATATTCAATGCTATTTTAAAACCTCCATTGCGTTCTCCTAATAAGTTCTCTTTTGGAACCGGACAGTTGTTAAAAAACAATTGAACTGTTGAAGACGCTTTTATCCCAAGCTTCTTTTCTTCTTTACCAATCTCGATACCCCCAAAATCTTTTTCAATAATAAATGCAGACAAATTTTTGTCGTCATCAATTCTTGCAAAAACGATAAACACATCTGCAAATCCACCATTGGTAATCCACATTTTTTGACCATTAACCAAATAGTGAGTTCCTTCCTCATTTAATACGGCAGATGTTTTACCTGAGTTTGCATCAGACCCCGAGCTAGGTTCCGTTAATGCATATGCCGCTTTCAGTTCTCCGGAAGCAATCCCTGGGAGGTACTTCTTTTTTTGCTCCTCAGTGCCATAATAAACAATTGGAAGAGAACCAATGGATGTTTGTGCACCAATGGTTGTAGCAAAAGAGAAGGCTGCAGCAATGGCTTCGCTAAATAATAGACCAGTATTAAAATCAAGATTCATCCCGCCATATTCTTCCTGAATCGCAACACTACACAAACCAAGCTCAGATGCTTTATCAAAAATCTCAATAATCTTATCCATGTGTTTATCAGCACTTAGTTCAGATAGCTTTTCAAACCCCATGCTATGAATCTCTTGTTCACAAAAATCATTTACCATCTCGTAAATCATTCTTTGCTCTTCTGTAAATTCTTCCGGAATAAATACCTCTTTTGGTTTGGTGTCTTTAGTTAGAAAAGATCCCCCTTTTAGTCCTGACAATTCTTTTTTACTCATCTTTTTAAATTTTACGTCCACCTATGTGACTAATTACATTCTATGAATATGTTATAATAATTAAAATTAATAATTCTAAAATACAATGCATGCATTGCTTTTTATAATAAATCGTTGAGTATAAAGGAGAATTAACATTTAATTCAAATCCTTTTAAAATTGGTTACATTTACGCTATAAAAATTAAACATTGAAGTTAACAGATTCGTATAAACAAAACCCACAAATAGATGATTATTACGATGCTATTTGCATTGGATCCGGGATTGGTTCATTAACTACGGCAAATGTTCTTGCTCGTAATGGACTTAAAGTACTTGTTTTAGAGAAGCATTATACCCCTGGAGGATATACTCATGTTTTTACCAGAACAGAATATGAATGGGATGTAGGGATTCACTACTTAGGTGAGGTACATAAAAAAGGGTCCATCATGAATCGGCTATTTAATTATTTATCGAACAAGCAATTACTTTGGGAGGAATTAGGAGATGTCTATGACCGCATATTCTTTGGAGGCAAAGAATACCCTTTTGTAAAGGGGACTCAAAACTTCAAAGAAAATCTAATAAAAGAATTTCCCGAAGAAAAAGAAGCTATTGATCAGTATATCAATATGATATATGACGTAGATAGAGCTGGAAAAACGTTTTTTGCTGAAAAAGTACTCCCCGACCCTATTAGATGGGTTAGTGGTGGTTTTCTAAGAAAAAAGCTGTTAAAATATTCAAGACAAACTACTTATGAAGCCATTTCAAAACTTACCTCGAACAAAAAACTTATTGGAGTTTTAACCGCTCAGTACGGAGATTATGGGATGTCTCCAAAAGAAAGTAGTTTCGCCATGCATGCTGTTGTTGCAAAGCATTATTTAAATGGAGCTTCCTATCCTATTGGTGGATGTGAAGAAATTTTCAAAACTATTTCACCAGCTATTATTGAATCGGGAGGCAATGTACTCACCAATGCAGAGGTTAAGGGTTTACTTGTAGAAAACAATGTAGTTAAGGGTGTAAAAATGTATAATGGAAAGGAGATCCGCTCAAAATATGTAATTAGCGGTATCGGTGCCACTAATACGATCAATCATCTACTTACAGCTGAGCAAGCAAACAAGTTTCCATTAAAGAAAGAGCTTCAAAAAATAAATGTTTCTACCGGCCACTTATGTTTATACATTGGTCTTAAAGAAAATGTAAAAAGCTTGGGGCTCAATAAAGCTAATTATTGGTTATATCCTGATAATTATGATCATGACGAGAACGTAAAGAACTATTTAAATGACCCTGAAAACAACCCCTTACCAGTTGCATATATTAGTTTTCCTTCTGCAAAAGATCCAAAATGGGAAGAAAAGTATCCTAACAAATCTACTATCGAAATTATAACACTAGCTCCCTTTGAGTGGTTTGAAAAATGGGATGGTACCAGATGGAAAAAAAGAGGAGAAGATTATGACACTCTAAAAGAAAAATGGGCTCAAAGATTATTGGAACAATTATATAAAGTAGAACCTCAGCTTAAAGGGAAAATTGATTATTATGAACTTTCAACTCCATTGTCTACTCAAAAGTTTGCCAATTATGACAGAGGTGAAATCTACGGATTAAATCATGGCCCAGCGCGTTATGAAATGAAACACTTAAGACCCCAAACTCCAATAAAGAATTTCTTTCTTACTGGTCAAGATATTTTAAGTGTTGGATTTGCCGCAGCCGCTATGTCTGGCGTATTGACCTCTTCGGTTGTTCTAAAAAAGAATGTGTTAATGTCCATCTTAAAATCATCAAAGTAAGGCTTGCAACCAACTCGATATTATCTGCATCAATTAAATAGGTCATTACCTTAAGATTCATTGAATTGAGCAATAACTTTATTGAGTAAAATAAAACATCATATTGTAAATTTATCCTCCCTTATTACTATTGCTTTAGTATGCACATTTAATTGGAATCTTTATGCTCAAAGTCTATATTTCAAAATAGACCAGCAGTGCGATGTAACAAATGATTCTATCATTCATAGTTTTAACAATCCATGGATTTACAATCAGCTAAAAGCTAACTACAATGCTGTTTCTGAGGATTTTTATTATTCCTCGTATAGTGAAGATTTAATTGACGAACTAAGTCCACTCCAAATTAACAATTTGAGATTCCCTGGTGGAACTATTGCTAATTTTTACCATTTTTTTGGAGAAAAAGGATATGGCATAGACTTAAATGAATTAGAATGCAGAGAGGGCCTTTTAGATATTCCACAAGATATTATAAAAAGAACCCTTCACGATCAATTTATGGATACCAATATAATTGTTCATCATGTAGAGCAAGTTAAAAAATTGGAAAACGTTCAAGGCAATAAGGTTTCAACTAATTATGTTTTGAACATATTTACACACTATGTCAATGGCGATTTTTTTAACATTAATAATAAAATTGATGAAGCGATAAGTGAAACTTTTACTTTTAATGGATTAGGAAGCGTTCTCAATCAAAAATTTAACACTATAAGTGAAACTGCGATACCCGATGCCATTCCTCTGATTTATCAAATTCTTGGCAGCGAAAAAATTGATGAAGCAAAAGCAAGTTTAAAAGCTGATTTGAACTTTCAAACAAGAGTAACAGAAAATATTGGTGCATTACTATATCTAACTTTAAATGGCCTTAAGCTCAATGCCATAGAACTTGGAAACGAATTATATTTCTATCTGATGTTTTTCGATGACGATTTAAGTGAAATTGGTTTTGATTGTACCAATATCAATCCTAATAACCAGATCAAGCTTGCGGACCTATCAATAGGTGGCATTATACAAAGTCTTGTAAAGTATTTGCTTCTTTATGACATTTATGACGAGACCATTAAAAAATTTGTTGGAGATTACCCTTTAGGCCTTGTTATGGGACCACATGGTTCTGTTATAGAATTTGAAGGCCCAACAGTGTTTAACATTAAGCGTGAGTGGAACTCATATAATAAAATAATGCACTTGTGGAATTTATCTATGGCATTACACCCTAAAGCGAAAGGATTGATTCAACATCATTACATGAATAAAATATGGGGATGTGGATTAGTCGCCTTTGACAATTTAGAATCAGCACTTCCTACCTACCCCACCTATTATAATTTCTACTTTGACCATCTAGAAGATATTATTTATGAAAGCATCCCAGACACTATTGAAAAAGACATCTGGATGACAGAGTGGAATATGGAGGGTGCCACCGGCTCTAATACAATTGTACAAACCGGGTATATTGCCCAATTTATTGATTTCATACTTTCACATGAATGTAATAACAAGTCATCAAAGATATCCACCATTAACTACCATAACCTGGTCATAGATATTTTTTGGGCTTTTGCTTTGATCAATGCTTCCTATGAATTAAAAGATGGCATTTTGATTCGAAAGTTGAAAAAAAACCTTATGTATTTCCCGTTCTTGATATTCTCTAATATTTTCAAGCGAAATAACACACTTACTAATGTAGCGATAGAAAACAACCATATCCTCCCAATGGATATTCCTGATTACTTAGTTAAAATGGATGCTTACTTTTCTAAAGATTCAAATACTTTAGAATTTATCTATACCAATTATAGCGAAGATACCTTGTCTATCTCTTTAGATTCTATTAAGGTTGACGTTGATCCATCATTTAAAGCTTCTATTAATACGCATCAATTTTTAAGTGCTGAAAGATGGTATTCATCCAATCAAGGATGTGTGCATATCTATGACTCTACTAATCAAAAATATTTTGACTACAAGTTCAATAAAAATATAATTCTGGACCAAGAAAAGCTTATCCTCCCTCCTTTATCTCATGGAAATTATCAGTTAAAATTTGAGGATGAGGCTGCTACCCCAATTCGCCAGAACCATGCGAATAGAGTTCATCTTTTTAATTTATTTCCAAACCCAAATGATGGAAGTTTTACCGTTTCAAATAGAACAGTAGAATTGATGACGCTTCAAATTACCAATATTCTTGGAGAAGAAATACATCATCAAGAATTATATACTGGCAGCAACTTTATTCATATAGAGTTTGCGCCTCCTGGTAGTTATTTTGCCAAAATTGTCAATAAAACAAATGGAAATATTGAATCGGTACTAAAATTTACTATCACCAATAAATAGTGGCCACTATTTTTCTTCTCCCTCCATTATTTCTGAACTCACATAAATAAATGCCCTGCCACGTTCCCAAATCCAAGCGTCCATTTACGATTGGAATACTTATAGAACTCCCAATCATAGCTGCTTTTATATGTGCGGGCATATCATCACTTCCTTCTATGGTATGCGTATAAAAAGGTTCATTTTCTCTAACAATATGATTAAAGCTAGATTCAAAATCAACCAATACTGATGAATCTGCATTTTCATTAATAGTTATAGCAGCAGAAGTATGTTTAATGAACAGGTGAAAGATCCCATTATCCGGTAAAACATCCTCTATTTGGCTAATCACCTCTCTTGTTATTAAATGAAAACCCCTTGGATATGCTCTTAAATCTATGTTATAATTTTTAATCATGCTGTATAACTAATCATTCTTTTAGAAATGTGCAATGGTTTTTTATAAATTTATTCCATGGCAGAAATTAAAAAGATAGCGGTATTTACATCGGGTGGTGATTCACCAGGGATGAACGCTTGTATACGAGCGGTAGTTCGTGCAGGAATTTATAATAATTTAAGTGTCTATGGAATTATAAAAGGATATGAAGGAATGATAGATGGTCAAATTATAGAATTGAATTCTTCATCTGTTGGAAATATCATTCAGCGAGGGGGAACCATCTTGAAATCAGCAAGAAGCAAACGATTTAGAACTAAAGAAGGTATGCAAATGGCCTATGAGGCTATAAAAAGTAAACAAATTGATGCTGTAGTAGCTATTGGTGGTGATGGAACTTTTAAAGGTGCTTTAGAATTTTCTAATCTTTACGACATTCCTTTTATCGGATTACCTGGTACCATTGACAATGATTTATATGGCACCGACAATACCATTGGATATGATACAGCAATCAATACGGCAATGGAAGCAATTGATAAAATTAGAGATACTGCGGATGCACATGAACGACTTTTCTTTGTAGAGGTTATGGGAAAAGATGCTGGCTTTATTGCTTTAAGAAGTGGTATTGCTGCAGGTGCCGAGGATATCTTAATTCCAGAGATAAAAACAGATTTAGATAAAGTATCTAGTAAGCTAGAGGCTAACCGTCATAAAAATTCCAGTATTGTTGTTGTTGCCGAAGGAGATGATGCAGGGGGAGTCTTTGAGATTGCCAATATTATGAAAAAAAGACATCCTGAATACGATATAAGAGTGACCGTTTTGGGACATCTACAGCGTGGTGGAAGTCCAACAGTTAAAGATAGAATTTTAGCAAGCAGACTTGGGATTGCATCCATAAAAGCACTCCTTAATGGGAAGAAAAATGTAATGATTGGCATTATAAATGATGAAATTGCATATACCCCATTTGAAGAAGCAACCAAACATCACATAGAAATCAAGCCTGAGCTGAAAGAAATTATTGATATTTTAAGTATTTAAAAAGACTATTATGCAAAATGTACTTGTAGCATTCGATTTTTCAAAAAATGCCATTGAAGCATTAAAATATGGAATAGATATTTGTAAAGAATACAACACGCAACTAAATATTTTACATGTTTATAATCTTCCTCCTTTTGAACGTTATATGTCAAAAAATGCGGTAGAAGAAATGGAAGAAGGAAATATGTTAAACCATTTTAGAACATTCACAGAAACAGAAGTTTTAAATGCTATTGAAGCAACTGATGAGCTATCCATCAATTACGTTTTAAAGAAAGGCAGTACTTCCAATCAAATTATTGATGTTGCAAAAGCCACTAAACCAATATTAATAATCATGGGAGCTCATGGTATGAGCGGCATACAAAAAATGGTTTGGGGTAGTAATACTCAAAAAGTAGTTCAAAAAACGGAAATTCCTGTTTTAGTAATTCCAAATGAGACGTCTTTTAAAACCATTAATAATATTGTATTTGCCACTGATTTTAATGTAGAAGATTTTGAAATAATAGATAGCCTAATACGCTTTACTAGTGTTATAGAAAGCAATTTATCTTGCGTGCATATAAGAGAGAGTTATTCTGATTGGGATACTCCAACCATTAATTACATTAAGGACAAATACAAGGATGCCATTCAACAGGGCGCCCTAAATATAGAGTTAGTAGAAAACAGTGATGTAACAGATGGTTTGAATGAATACATTGAAGCCAATAATGTAGATGTACTTGCTATTCTAAAGGAGGAACAAAATATGTTTAACCGTATTTTCGATAAAAGTTATACTAAAGAGTTGTTGGAAAAATGTAAAATTCCATTGATGATTTTTAAAGAAACGATTGAGTAAGCCCTTATCGGTTCTTTTCACTTTCCTTTGAATATTTCATCAAGTAAAATTTGTGCATTACCCATGCTTCAATTTTATTGATACCTTTTGCACCACCTAAATATTTCGCTTCTAGAAAAGCTTTAGCTGTTTTTTCTACCAATTGAGCCGCAACATACGTCTCCTCCATATTTTTGCCAATACATACTACTAATTCATTTGAGAGTACCACTGCATATCTACCATTTAACGACTTGACTATCTTTTTAATCGCATTTTTTGTATCGAGTTGTACATATCTTAATGTAGGCCCTAAAAGCTGTGCCTGATCATCTAATATTGGTGGGACCTCCTCTTTAAGCTGTGAAGCATTTGTTTGTTTAGTAATTAATATAGATTTCGCTTTTTTATGTTTTTTAAAAATTGACGTGAACAATTCCTCTAAAAATATACTTGCATCACTATTACTAAATTCTTTATGAGTATAAGTCGTTTCCGAAACATCTCTTTTCGCTGCAGCTAGTATTTCTACTTTCCCCCAACTTTTATACCCCTCATTATTTGTTTCCAATAATTCGGGTAAACTCTCTAAATCAATAATTGCATTCACACTCATTTTTTCTATTTACTAAGCCCTCTTTTTAAATTCTATATATTCTTTGCAAGCTTCCTCAAGTGTTTGACATTTTACAAAAACATCATCCAAAGATGCACCACAACATACGGTTCCATGATTCGCCATTAAAGCAGCAAAACTCCCTTCCATTGCTTTTGCAGACTCCTTTGTTATTTTCTTTGTATTTGGTAAAGCATATGGCGCTGACTTAACAGTTTTACAGCCAAGTATTTTTTGATAGGATTCATTTAAAACTTCTACATTTTGCTGGGCAGAAGCCACAATAGACGCATACATTTGGTGTGTATGTATAACGGATTTAATTTCTGGTCTCGTTTTATAAACCTCTGCATGGAGCTTTAATTCCGAAGAAGGTTTTAGGTTTCCCTCGTACTTAAGTGTATAAAAATCTACGACCACCATATCCTGAGGAGTGAGTTCTTCATATTTCCTTCCACTCGGTGTTATAACCATTTGATTGTCGTTTAAGCGTACACTAACATTTCCCCATGTACGTGCTACCAGTCCTTCTTTAAGTAACCGTTGACCAGCTAAACAAACTTTTTCTTTTGCTTCTCGTATTGTCATTTTAATTCGTTGTAAATCTCTTTGAATTTGCTCTCATGTAAGGCTTCTTAAGTGCCTTATAAATATCTTTATAGGATAAAAATAGTTGGTCATAAATTACCGCATTTTTTACATTGGGTGTATACTCTTTTTTAGGCTGAATGAGCTGATGTATGTCCTCAAAACTTGAATAAGTCCCACTCCCAACCATTGCACACATTGAAACACCAATTGCTCCAGCTAATCTTGGCTCATTAGTAGTAACAATTTCTCTCTTTGTTACATCTGCTGCTATTTGCATCCATGTATCATTTTGGGAACCTCCTCCAATTATTCGCAGGGATGGAATTTTAAATCCAAAATCGCGCTCCATATTTTCAATAGTCCACCTAATATTATATGCAATGCCCTCACAATGTGCACGCGCCATATGTCCGCGTGTGTGCTCGTGACTTAAATTAAAAAGTGTTGCTCTTGTAGTGGTTGTGCTTACCGGACACCTTTCTCCCAAAAACCACGGTGTAAATATCAAGTGATCAGACCCTGCGGGCACTTCTTTAATTTCTTTTTCAAAAATTGAAAAAACTTCTGCATCTGAATGATGTTGTTTTTCATGCTTATAAAATTGATCTAAGATCCAATCTATATTCACTCCCGCAGATTCAGTAACACCGACTACAAGATTTTTATTTGGATCCGCACTTTGCAAACAAACTGCTCCATTTTTAAACTTAATATTTCTACTTGTACTTACGGTCACTTGAGCTGCTGTGCCTAGATAAATATGAGCCTCCCCCTCTCCTATAGCACCTGAACCTACCGAAGCACTTTGTGTATCGTCACAACCGCCAAATACCGGAATACCTGAGACTAAGCCCATATCACTAGCGGCCGCCGTTGTAAGAGGTCCCACATTATCTATTGACCTAACTAAATCCGGGAGTTTATCGACACCAATTTTTGTCAGTTTATAAAAAATGCGTTCCCAGTCCTTCTTTTTTAAATCAAATGCATACGAACAAGCTCCAGACCACTCTGCTACTTTTTTGCCTGTACATTTAAACTTAAGAAACCCGTTTACGTCTAAGATCTTTTCTGTTTGCGCCCAAATTTCAGGTTTCTTTTCTTTCAGCCACATTAACTTAGGAATCACATCTTTGCCAGTAATTTCGATTCCTACCAATGCTTTAAAAACTCTTTTTCCCATAAAAATGCGCATTGCCTTAGTGGCTTGCTCTTCAGCACGACCATCTACCCAGGAAATATTTGGGTATAAGATCTCTCCTGATCTACTTATTGGAACAATGCCCATTGCCTGGGTCGAAAAAACAATACCTTTCAAAGTATAAGGGTCTACGCCTGATATTTTCATCATAGATTTAGTTGCCTTGCAAATGGCACTCCAATAATCGTCAGGATATTGCTCTACCCAACCGGGCTTCGGCATTTGTAAAGGATAAGGCTCTACTGCACTGGCTTTAACGACTCCTTTTTCATCTATAATAATGGATTTTACTCCACTTGTACCAACATCATATGCTAAAAAATGCTTTGCTTCCACTAAGCAACCAAATTACACATTTTTTGCTCCTGATACGTTCTTAAATACACGTTCAAAACGATTCAAAGCATCATCAATAACCTCATCAGTATCTGCCATACTGGTATATAAACGACTGCCTGCTAATGTTACAATACCTTCTGCCATATACGCTGCGCCCATTTCTTCCATGACGTCCTTACGCGCATAAATTTCTTTAAGGACCTTTTTAATTTTTGAGAGCTTCAACTTCACAAATAAAGTTCCTGCTGTTTCTAAGTGACATATAGCTCCTTGATTATAGGCGACATAAGGCAAACCATATTTATCAATTAAATCATTTAATCCTTTTGTAAGCCTGTCTCCTGCTCTTCCCGCTTTTTCACAGGCATTGGTTCTTTCAATTTCTGCTAAAGTATGATATCCAGCACAACAACTTAACGGATTTGCTGCCATAGTACCGCCCACTTTTACTTTCTTTCCTCCTTGTAAACCGGCAGCTAACCCTTGCATATATTCTTTCTTACCTCCAATTCCTCCTGCAGAAGGATACCCACCCGCAACTACTTTACCAAAAATGGTCAAATCCGGCATCACATTCCAATACCCTTGTGCTCCACTCATGCCTATTCTAAATGCTGTTACCACTTCATCAAAAATCAACAACGCACCATATTTATCGCAAAGTTCACGCACTTGTTGACAGTATTCTTTCTGTAAAGGATAAGTGCCACTCTCTGGCCCCATAGGCTCTAAAATAACAGCGGCGGTACCACCTCTTAGCTTATTGGTTTTTAATCGTCGTTCCAACACCTTAATGTTATTCGGAGGTACCGTTTGTGTGTGCCACGTCATGGACCATGGAATACCTTTTGCATCAATTCTCCATGAGCCTGGAATTCGCAAACCATAAACCATCTGATCACTCCAACCATGATAGGCGCCTCCCATTTTAATAATTTTCTTTTTACCTGTAATCAAGCGTGCTAATCTTAAGGCTCCCATTACTGCTTCTGTTCCACTTCCCAGCATTCTAAACATTTCCACTGAAGGCATGTTTCTGCAAATAATCTCTGCAATCTTATACTCATACTCATGAAACAACCCTGTTGACGGGCCGCAAGTTTCTAACAATTCAATGGCTTCCTTTCTAACTTTCTCATAATTACTTCCAAGAACGGTTGGCCCGCCGGCTTGTAAAAAATCAATGTACTTATTTCCATCTAAATCGTATAAATATGCTCCCTCAGCTTTTGTAAAAACAACAGGAAAAGGATAATTAAAAGCTAAATTATGTTGCACACCTCCCGGTATAAATTTTTGTGCTTCCGTAATCATCTCTTTCGACTTAGCACATTGAGCATTCAATTGCTCTACATAGGCCTTCATTTTCTCTTCTTTAACGGAAGTAATAGGGAGACTCACTAATTTATTAAGCTTAGCATAAACTTCATCAACATTGTGATATTCTTGGATAGCAAATCCCGGTCTTTTTACTGCTGGCTGAGTCATTGTCGTCATAGTACCATTTTATATTGTAATTATATCTACTACAAAGGTCTGATAAGAAATACAAAATTCCATTAACAAGAGATAATAAAATTAAAAGTTGACTATTTCTTCTTAGAATGCAAGCGCGCTCTTAATCGGCTTAGAGAAACAGGCGTTATACCAATATAAGAGGCTAAAAGCTTTTGAGATACTCTATTAATTATTTCGGGTTTTGACTCTAATAACTGCAAATACCTTTCTTCCGGATTATGTAAAACGAACTTTTCCATTCTCAAAAAAGATTCCAAAAGTAATTGTTCAAGCATTTTATTAATACTCAACGCTATGCTAACATTTCGCGCAGATAGTTTTTGAATTACATCATACGATGTGACAAAGACAACAGCATCTTCTAGAGCTTGATAGGTTATTTTTGCAGGTTGCCCCATTAAAATATTTGTATAGGAAGCGATAATATCATACTCTGAACTAAACCATAACGTTACTTCGCCATCTTCCTTTAAAATCATCCCACGAAAAAGTCCTTTTAAGACAAAGCCTAATTTTTTCTGATTGTCCCCTCTTGAAATTAAAAAGTCCTTTTTTTTAACCTCCACAAGAGTTCCTTGATCAGCAATTTCTTCAATAGTTTCTAAAGACAGATTGGGATATGCCTTTTTAAACTCCTGAATCACATTTGATAATTCCATAAGAATTGACTGATTTATAAAAAGACCTCCATCGGTTTAAACATATTACCAATCATTTCTTTTTTTGAGCTTTTGATGGAGCATCATTAGGTCCTCTTTTACTCTCCCTAATGGCTTTGTGCAATAAAAATTCGATTTGACTATTTGTACTTCTAAACTCATCAGTTGCCCATTGCTCAATTACTTTTAAAGCTTCCGGATCCATTCGAAGCACAAACCTTTTCTTTTCTTCAGGCATAACAATGATTTATATTACAATGATATCATTTTGTGCAAAAAAATACAACTATATTGTATTCTTTAAAAAAGCACTACATTAATATACTGCTAAAATTAAAAATCATCATTATTCAAACTAAGAATGGGATTTGTTGTTTACATGTATTGTGTAGGTACTAACTAATCCTCAATTTCTATCATATCACTTTTACCTATCGCCAATCCACCTTTATATCTGCTCACCTGTATAACCTGCTCATATTTTCTTTCATTCACATCTGTAAATACCAACATCGCTCTATAAGCAACTCCTTTTTTCATATCATCATGATTAAGTGAAAACTCTTTCTTTCCTAAATGAGGAATATTGCCACTTAAAACAACAGGGAGGTGTTTATAAGTTAGGCTTTCATTATTTTCTATTTCCATTTTTTCTGTTCTCAAATTAAATACTTCTCCTCCCAAGTTTGTTAATGTGCACTTATAAATTCTCAGTTTATAATTGTGAGGCTCAATGATAAAACTAAGATTTGGGATAGTCTTTTTGTACCTTTCAGTATTGGCTTTTTTTAACTGCTCACTAAGTATTTCAGTTTGATGTGAGCCTTGATCTACTAAATTATTTGTTTCTTCAACCAATCTAACAATTGCGTCTAGTTGATTAGATTCAATTTTAATAACAGAATCTAATTGAATAATTTGCTTATTAGTTATTTCTTGGCTTTTTTTTAACTCCTTAGCAATTGTTTTAAGTTCTTCTATTTGATCTGCATTCTGACCTTGCTTAACTGAAATCTTGTTTCCCTTAATTGCTATAAGGAGACTCACAATTGCTAGGAAAATAGTTGCCACTTCATAACCATTTAGTTTTTTTATCATTGTTTAAAAATAAGCAATGTTATCCCAATTCAATTATAAAAAAATGCTCATTGGACTTCATTTCTATTCCATAAATTGTGATTTCATTATTGCAGCGTTAATTACTACAACTTGTTCAATAATTTCGATAACTCTAATACATTTTACCTTTAAATCGATAATGCAACCGAAGAAGCAACACCACCCGGCAGACCTATTCGTCTATGAATAATACGGTCGTTATCCTTTTACAAACCACTTATCTAGAATATGACAAGCCAATTCTAACCTTGCAAAATTGCATTTACGGCGGTTTTAGCAGATTGTGCGGCGGTATGAACACTCCCCCAATCTTCTCCATCTGTATACGATGTTCCCGCAAAATAAAGTATATCGTTAACAGATTCACCTAATGTACTAACACGCCGCCAATTTTCCTCATCATTTACGTAGGCTCCTTTAATATAGGGTTCATCATTCCAATCTTGAACAATGTGTTTTATATAATTAGAAGTTGCTTTCCCGTCAAAAATTTCATCTAACTCATTTAGAATATGGTCTTTTAAAGTATCTCCAGACAATGCATTAAAAGGTTGAGCCCCTGTCCCAACAGCAAATAAGCCAAGAATATTTTTGGTGGTACTTTGTCCATATGCCGCATCGTAATACCCTTTTTGACCGGCTGAGGCCGGTGAGATTAGAACCTCTAAATAAGTTGGATAAAACGACTCTGAAAATTCAAAAAATGCCTTAAACCCATCCCATACGGTAACCTTTTCCAATGCACTTGTCTTACTATCAGGTAAGGCAGGATTAAAAGTAATATCACCACTCTGAAGTACTTTTACAGGAGCAGTTAAAATGACCTTGTCCGCTATATATTCTGTATTGTCTGTTGTTTTTACAATGACTTGATTGCCATTGGAATAGTCTATAGATTGAACAACTTCATTATACTTTATTTTATTTGTAACACTTGGTAAAATGTACTGCTCATAAAAGTCCAACCATCCAGAATTGATAAACTTTTTATCCGTTTCAGCACCTAAGTTGCCTAATGCTAAAGTACTCCCATTCCACGTACCATAAGAATCCGTGGTTTTGTAACTCGCCATGTCAACATCCACTTGAACAGAGCTATCATTTACTATTTCGGTAAAAACATTGGTTCCTACATGAAGCCATTCTGCTCCCAAGGGTATCGGAAAATCTGCAAAAGTTTTGTTTAATTTCATTCTCCCGCCATAGTTAGCACTGGCTTCCAAAATTTCAAACTCTACCCCTTGCTGATTTAAAAGATATGCAGCAGAAAGACCGGCCGCACCCGCACCAATAATTAAAACCTTTCCGTCGTAACTTCCAGAGAGCGTTTCCTCCTCACAAGATAATATAGCCCCATAAGCTGGAATTCCAACACCCAAAATCCCACACATTTTTAAAAACTCTTTCCTATTCATAAGGCTATCGATTTAAGATTTATGCTCAACATTAAACGGAAATTTCTGATGTAAATTATAATTATATAGGTAGTGAATTTGAAAATCTATAAAGGTGGCTTAATAATAGCAATGTACCAATTTATTTTGAACTAAATGGTAGAGCCGACCCACTATTCCAATTATTATAAAGACCTTTTACAATAGTTAAATCCTATTATATTTGTACTTTCTCATGGGGCCTTAGCTCAGCTGGCTAGAGCGTTTGACTGGCAGTCAAGAGGTCGCGGGTTCGACTCCCGCAGGCTCCACTATTTAAGCTTTGTTTCTGTTTTATTTTAAGAAATTGACAGAATTACCTTAATCGGTTAAAAAGCTCAGCGGAGATAATAGTAATCACAATTTTATAGATGGTAAGATCTAAAGGCAATTCGGTTAGTTGAATTAGTTGTTCTCTTGCAACAAGGAAAGCTGTTTCTGAATCAAGGGCATTTTCTCTCAACATCATTTTATGCAATTGAATTTTGTCGTCGTTAGTAAAAGTTACTTCAATCCCAGAGTGAATAATAGAAAGTTTAATAGGATACGTTATATTCGAATAACTATTAAATTATAATGTTTTCATTTAAATTATAATTCATCAGGTATTATAAATACACAACGCAGTCTTAACAACACAATACAAACAAAAGAATATAAATAATTTAAAAGCACATAATAAGATCAAGCTAAATAGTCTGGTTTTTTTTCCACCCCTTGCATTTCTTGGAATAACGATTTTTTTTAGTTTAACAAAGCCAAAACGGTTTTTAGAAGTTGTAAGTCAAATTCACCAATGGGTGTTGGATTATTTTGGATGGCTATTTAATTGGAGCAGCTTTATTTTTCTAATTCTTTTAGCGACAGTTTACATTTCTCCACTGGGAAAACTCAAAATAGGAGGTGAAAAAGCAAAGCCCATATTAACTAAATGGCGTTGGTTTGCTATTGCTATATGCACTACCATAGCTACTGGTATATTATTTTGGGGATGTGCTGAACCATTATACCATTTTCACAGTCCTCCTATGGAACTGGGATTTGATAGTACTTCAAAAGAGGCCTTTAATTTTAGTTTATCCACCATGTATATGCATTGGTCTATTACCCCATATGGAATTTATTGTATAACAGGCCTCTTGTTTGCTATTGTATATTATAATTACAAACAACCCTTTCGTATTAGTTCACTTTTTTATCCCCTTTTAGGAAACAAGACGAATAAAAAGATTTTACAATTGGTAGATACTCTTTGCTTATATGCCCTGACATTAGGGATGTCAGCATCACTTGCAACTGGTATTTTAGCATTAATGGGAGGTTTAGAAACTAATTTTAATATTGCCAAATCCCATGTAACTATGGCTCTAATTGGGTTAGCGATTATTTTTACTTTTATAGCTTCAGCTGCCAGTGGGTTACAAAGGGGAATTAAGACACTTTCTAATATTAGCTTAATTTCATTTATCATTCTAGCCATAGTGGTATTTACCTTTGGTCCTACTATTGGTATAATAAAGGGTTTTAGTAGTAGTATTATAACGTATGTAAATACTTTTGTTAGTACCAGTACTGGTATTGGTAGCCCTATAAATAAAGATTGGTTGGATGGATGGACCATTTTTTACTGGGCCAATTGGTTTGCATGGGCACCGATATCATGCCTGTTTTTAGGTCGGCTAGCAGTGGGGTATTCAGTAAGGGAATTTGTACAGTGTAATTTATTACTCCCCTCTTTGTTTGCTATATTATGGATGAGTATTTTCAGTGGTACTACATTACTATTTGATATAGCTCAGCATGGCTCTTTATTTAGCTTAATGAAAGAAACAGGAGAAGAAAGTGTAATGTATGCCATATTTAATCAATTGCCATTTGGGCGATTGATTAGTATTTCCACAATTTTAATGATTTTTATTTCTTATGTAACTGCCGCGGATTCCAACATATCAGCCATGAGTTCAATCAGTAGTCACGGTATTGACCCTAAACACCCAGAAGCACCAATATGGATAAAAATAATTTGGGGAGTAATTATTGGTATAATCTCATGGATTATGCTTACTTATGCAGGTATTGATGGAATCAAGATGTTATCAGTTTTGGGAGGGTTCCCTGCCTTATTTATTATTATTTTAGCTGCTTGTGGGTTATTAAAATTACTTATTCATAGTAATACAATTCCAAAATAGTATTTGAGAAGAATTATAAATATAAGAGATACTATCTTTTACTATATAAACTTCAAAATTATAATGACTCCTCCACAAACCAAGGTTCCAAATACGATGCCTTGCATCGTTCGGGGCTTATCAAGTGAATTGGCTATTGCCAAAAATAGCAGATTGATGAGTAAAGCCATACTCATAATTTTAGCTAGAATATTGCCGTTTTTTGATAACTTAAAAAAATCATCCCAAGAGCCAACATCTGCCAAAAAGAGGACATAAAACAAAAAATATCCTAATATGGGACCTATTAAACCTAAAACTAGACCCAACCAAAGGCTGTTGTATTTATTACGTTTTACTTGATAAGCACCTTCATGCATTACTCCCACTCTGTATTTAATTTTCTTATTAATTGATGATCTGTTAAATCATACATTACTGGCACTACAGAAACATAACCATTGTTCAGTGCCCATTCATCTGTATCTTCTCCATGATCATAATTAACAAAACGTCCAGTTAACCAAAAATATTTTTTACCACTTGGATCTTGTCTCTCATCAAACTCTTCCACCCATTTGGCATCCGCTTGGCGGCAAATCTTATATCCCTTGATCTCCTCTTTACTCAAATTAGGAATGTTCACATTTAAAACGCTCCCCTTAGGAAAATCACTTTCTAGTACTTTTTTTGTTAAAATACCTGCATAATGTGCTGCCCCTGAAAAATCTGCATCAAAATCATAATTCAGCAATGAAAAACCTATCGCCGGAATGCCATCGATAGCCGCTTCCATAGCCGCAGACATCGTTCCAGAATAGATCACATTAATAGAAGAATTTGAACCATGGTTAATTCCTGACACACATATATCCGGCCTTCGTGGCAACAGCTTATCCAAAGCTATTTTTACACAGTCTACTGGTGTTCCGGAGCATTGATATGCCGGAATTTCATCGAATACGTCCATTTTAGTAATTCGTAAGGGCTCATGAATGGTAATGGCATGCCCCATTCCACTTTGTGGACTATCTGGCGCCACTACAAAAACATCTCCTAAAGATTGCATGGTATTTACTAATGATTTGATTCCCGGTGCAATTATCCCGTCATCATTAGTAACTAAAATTAATGGTTTCTGCATGAGTCAAATGTAAGGTTTTTAAATGGACCTGTTAGGTTGAACCTAACAGGTTCGAAACAGGTTCGAAAAAAAACTTAAATTAGGCATTCATTCCTACTTTAATGAAATCATTATACAAAATACTAGGACTTGCCTTGCTAATAGTTTTAGCTCACTTTTTACTATTGAAACCCATTTCGAAAATCTTTAACAAAAAAAAGGTAACATCTGTAGAAAGTACTGTATTAATGGAGCGGTTTGAGAAGGTGTGTAAAATTGTTAATATTGAAGGCTATATATCCGAAATATTAGATTACAAAGATTTCGAAATTATCAATTTCCCCGGATTTAGAAAAAAGGCGCTTATTAAAGCGGAGGCAAAAATTTTAGTCGGTTATGATCTTGAAAATATAAATATCCGACTTGATCATAATAAAAAAATCATTTTTATTGATTCTCTTTCAACTCCGCAAATCTTGGCTATTGACAATAAGCTCTCTTATTACGACCTGTCTGAGGGACTCTTTAACAACTTTAAAGAAGAGGACTTAAACCAGCTTAATAATAAAAGTCGACAACTCATTGAAGAAAAGGTAAATGAATCTTCGTTATTTAAAGAAGCTGAAAATCAAATGCACCATCTATTGATGTTGTTTACTGCTGTCGCTGCAGAAGGTGGATGGGAATTGAAATACAAAAATAAAACCTTAGATTTCGGAGAACACAAATACCAATAATGGAAATTTTAGCAATTGTTTTAGGCATTCTACTTATTCTTTTGGGAATTACATTCAGTGTTTTACCTCCTATTCCCGGGCCGCCATTCGCACTTGGAGGACTTCTGCTATTGCATTTTTTGCATGATGGAGTCACATTCAGCAGTACTTTTTTAATAATAATGACAATTGCAACAGCGCTAATTTTGATTTTAGATTACTTAGTTCCTATTTGGGGAACTAAAAAGTTTGGAGGTACTAAAGCTGGAGTTAGAGGCAGTATTGTCGGACTGATATTGGGGTTAATATTTATGGGGCCGCTAGGCATCATTTTAGGGCCTTTTTTAGGTGCCTTGATTGCGGAATTGATTACCGGTAATGATATGAATACTGCCTTTAAATCGGGTTTTGGCTCTTTTATTGGGTTCTTGTTAGGAACAGGACTTAAATTGGGGATATCTATCCTAATGTCTATACAGTTTATTAAAGCTTTGATTTAATGAAAAAGACTTTTATAAATAAGGTATGGCACACAAATAAACTTCTTTTTGCATTTATAATTGGCTTTGTTTTTTTTCAAGCCTTCTTCCTCTTCAAAAGAGTACACAATTTTCCTTTTTACGTTTTTGATATGTATTCCAGACAAGAACACAAAACCTCACAAACATCTATTTTTGATATTTACATAAATAACGATAAGCTAGACCTTAATAAATTAACAACCAAAAAAAAACTTATCCTCAACAAACAAATTGCCTATTATGACAACTTCATTACCAATGGCTCAGACCGTTGGGTTCCTTTACTTGACAAGATTTCAAAAAGGACTCCAATTGATCTTTCCACAAGACTCAAAAACTCTTTCGATAAAAGCGAACAATTCCCTTCATGGCTTATTAATTATTTAGGATATAACTTTCATGAAACAGAGTCTTTAAAGGTTATAAAAACAAATTACCATCTCTATCCAAAGCCAACACCAACTAAAAGTGAAATTATTATTCAAGTGGGCAACTAATGGGTACGATCATCAATCATACAAAACAAAGCTTTATACTCTTATTTACCATCTTATGGACTATTTGTTGGAGTTATGATCTTTTTTCAAGTAGCTTATTACATCAACTATACAACGCGCCATTCTTTGACATTGAAATAGACCGAACGTTTTGGGCAATCTTTGCACTTGGTATCCCTCAATTTATTATATCCAATAAGTGGTGTTGTCTTCTTTTAGATGGTTTAGTTTTAATCTTGCCTTTTATATTATGTTTTAAACCCAATAAAATCATTATATCATTAATTTGGTTAACTGTCATTTTAATACATACCATTACTGTTCAGGCTTATACCTCCAATCATTCAAAACTCGATGTTTCCATTTTTTTATTTGCGATTGCATTTTGTTTTAATAAACAATCTTTTACCCTATCCATTAAAGCTATAAGATTTTACTTGCTATTTGTTTTTTGCAGTGCTGCTATGTATAAATTGTTCAATGGCGCCCTAATTGATAAAACTTTGCTAACCAATATTTTGTCTTATCAAAATCTTGAACAATTGCTATATGTTCCCAATCATATAACTTCAAAAGTCACTGACCTTTTATTAAATCATCCTACGATAGCTTACTTAAATTATTGGTGTTTATTTTTACTTCAATGTGCTTTTTTTATGGGGTGGTTCACCTATAAATATGATAAATTTTTACTCTTTCTATTTGTGTTATTTATAGTACTTACTTTTGTTGTAATGGGCATTTTAAATCCTAAAGCATTAACGTTAGGGCTTCCCTTTCTATGGTACTCTTTACATCATAAAGTGCACTAATTTTTATATTTTTAGAATTAAACTATGTGTATGAAACGATTATCTATCTTAACCATTGTTTGTCTATTCTTATATCTCCCAAATACAAAAGCACAATTTGGCAGCAAACTAAAAAACAAGGTTTTTGACATTCTAGAAAAAAGTACAGAAGAGAAAGTAGAAGAAAAGACCGAAGAAGTTTTTGATAAATCAACAGAAAAAGCTGAAGAATCGATCAAAAAAGACAATAAAAAAACAACCACTCCTCCTCCAGAAGAACCCGCTTATAATGAAGCAGACCTACAGAAATTGATGGAAATGATGGAGCAAATGACCTCCAACAGCACTCCTATTGACTATCCTGATATTGAGGGTGTTGAGCCAAGCAATTTTATTGGAAGTCTAGAGATGTTAATAGAGCAGTATGCTGCCAATGGGCAAAGAAAAAAAGATGAAGATGGAAATATTTCGTGGTTTATTGATGAATATAAAGTAGCTATTGTTCCCGTTGCAAAGCTTAACGGAGAGCAACAAGACACACGCATGATTGTAAACAGAAAAAAAGGCACCATGACGATGCTTACCAATGATGGAGGAGAAAAACAAGGTGTTATCATGAAAATGAATGACATTAATTTGAATATTGAAGACACCGAACTAGAAGAAGAAATAGAAAATACGACTGTTAAAATAACCAATGAAACAAAAATCATAGATGGATATAAATGTAAAAAAGTACTTGCCTCTAGTGATGATGTTGAAACTGAAACATGGATAACAGATCAGGTTCCACTTAGCATAGATAAGTTGTTCGGATTGATGAGTTTTAATATTCAATCAAAAGGGAAAAACCCATATGAAGAAAAATTTGGGCACATTAAAGGTCTCCCAATAGAATCCACTTCAAAAGATAAAACAACTGGAGAAGTATCAAAGATGAGTATAAAAAACATCGTTAGAGGCTATGTAGATAAAAGCAAATTCAGTACTGAAGGGTATCAAATGAGTGCAATGCCTAATTTTTCCAATGAAATGCTAAAAATGCAAAATTTGGGATATTAATTTCTAATATTGCCCTTTATTAAACAATAATGATTACCTACCTTATCATCGGTATTACCGTATTAACTTCTATCAGGGCTTTTAACAATGGCGCTGTATTACAGCAACTCATTTTTAACCCTTATATAGTCACTCGAGAAAAACAATGGTATAGGTTTCTAAGTTCAGGGCTTATACATGGCAGCTATATGCATTTATTTGTAAATATGTATGTACTGTATATGTTTGGAACTTTTTTAGAAGATTCCTTAGATATTCTTTTCAAGGATACTGGCAAAATCGTATACATGGCTTTATACTTTGTAGGAATGATTTTTAGTCATAGTTTATCTTTCTTCAAACATAAAAACGACAATTATTACAATAGCTTGGGTGCGTCTGGTGCTGTTTCAGCAGTAGTATTTGCGGGAATAGCCATTAACCCGCTACAAGGTATAGGCATTATCTTTATTCCTGTTTTTATTCCAGGATTTATATTTGGATTATTATACTTGGCCTATTCCGCCTATATGGGACAGCAAGGGGACAGTCGTATTGGACATGATGCACATTTTATGGGCGCCATTTTTGGCTTCTTCTTTCTTTTTATTCTCAAGCCAGCTTTGTTTTCAAACTTTATTCAGCAAATAATGGGATATTTCTCCTAAATTAATAGGAAAATATTTCAAAATGGAAGATGGATTATTGATGCTGGCACTTTTGCTCTTTGGGATATTAATGGGATGGACCATTGGAAAAATATCATATGATAAACTTAAAGCACATTACAATAGTATCTCTTATAAATACGATGTTCTAGAAAAGGATCATCAACAGATCAGGGCAGAATTAAAGCTAGCTAATGAGAGCAATTTTGATTTAAGGAAAAGACTCAATTTATTAATTGACGAACACACCTATTTCAATGATAATCAGCAAACTAAGTACTTAGAAGACCAAATTGAACTTTTGAAAGCAGCAAATATCAATTTAAATGAACGACTTCAGCAATACGAATCCTAGTAAATGTCATTGTCAATTGTTAATTTCTTTAAGTAGATAGCTTTAATCAAACTACTATATTTACCCTATGCTAGTTTTAATTATCTTTTTTATAATGGCCATTGGCTTCTCATTTTTATGTTCAATTTTGGAAGCCGTTTTATTAAGTATAACCCCTTCTTACATAAGTATTAAAGAAAAAGAAGGCAGCTCTATTGCCCAAGATCTTAAAAAATTCAAGGAAGATATTGATCGCCCTTTATCCGCAATATTAACTTTAAATACAATAGCTCATACCGTAGGGGCCATTGGCGTTGGAGCCCAGGCCGGGAAAGCACTCGGACATTGGGGAGGTTTAAATTTATTTGGAATCCATATAGGCACCGAAAGTATTATTGCCACCATCATGACTTTAGCCGTTCTAATTCTATCTGAAATCATTCCTAAAACCATTGGCGCCAATAATTGGAAAGCCTTGACACCAATAACCGTTAGAACCCTTAAAGTTTTACTATTCATTTTAAGTCCATTGATATGGATCAGCCAATTAATTACGAAAGGGCTTAAAAAGGATAAGGAAAAAAGTGTTTTAACAAGAGCTGATTTTTTAGCAATGACCGAAGTAAGTGCCGAAGAAGGTGTTTTAGGAGAAGATGAAAGCACTGTTATCAAAAATATAATGGATTTTAGCAAAGTCGCCGTTCATGATATCATGACACCCAGAACAGTTGTTGAAGCCTGTCAAGAAGACATTACACTAAAAGAATACTATGATAGTAAAGAAGACATTCCTTATTCGAGAATTCCCGTGTATGGAGAAAGTTTAGATAAAATAAATGGCTACTTTCTTAAAGATCATCTACAAGACCAGCTTATTAAAGGCAACCTTAATGCTCATGTCAAAAGTATAAAAAGACCGATCCATGCTGTATCAGAAAACTTAAATATAAGAACTGCCTTTAAGCAATTAATGGATAAGAAAGAGCATATTGCACTGGTTATTGATGAATTTGGAGGCGTTGAAGGTATTGTAACATTAGAAGATATAGTTGAAACTCTAATCGGTATGGAAATTACAGATGAATATGATGAGTTTGAAGATCTCCAAAAAAGGGCAAAAGAACTTTGGGAGAAGAAAGCTTCTAAATAAGTATGAAAGAATTACTTCAACACACATTAGAATTTGGTGAAAGTAAACTTACGCTGGGTAGTGTCATTCTATTTATTCTTGCACTTCTGATTTCTTGGATTATTACTAAAATCATTACTCGCTTCTTATATTCTACACTAAGAAAAAGAAATGTAGAGAGTGGAAAGGTGTATGCTATTTCTCGAATAGTTAAGTACTTTCTGTATATCCTCTTTTTTATTATTGCGCTTCAAATACTTAACCTCAATTTACAGGGGTTGTTAATTGGAGCCTCTGCCCTATTAATTGGTGTAGGCATTGGTTTACAACAAATATTTTATGACTTGTTTTCAGGCTTTTTAATGCTTTTTGAGCGAAAAGTGCAAGTAGGAGATTTTGTAGACATAGACGGAATGGTAGGCAGAGTAGATAAAATTGATATGCGAACTTCTGTTGTTAGAAGTCTTGATAATATATCTGTAATTGTTCCAAACTCTAAATTAATTAGTGAGAATGTCATTAACTGGTCACATAATAGAGGACTGGCAAGATTTTCTGTTTCTGTAGGTACCGCCTATGGCTCCAATGTAGATAAAGTTCGATCTGTACTTGTAGAGTGTGCTAAAGCACATGATAAAGTGCTTAACAAACCTGCACCAACGGTATTGTTTTCAAGTTTTGGAGAAAGTTGTTTAGATTTCAAAGTACTATTTTGGTCTAGACATTTTAAAGAGATTGAGGTTATCAATAGTGATTTACACTTTTCTATCGATAAAGCTTTTAGAGAAAATAATATTGTAATTGCATTTCCTCAGCTTGATGTGCATTTAAAAAGGTGAGCAAACTACATTCTTATCCACATGATCTTTTCTTAAAACTTCAATCCAAAAAACTTTGTATCTTTGCAGCAATTTAAAAGCGATACTTAAATAAATAGGTAATGATTATTATAAATGTAGATCACGGAGAAAGCATCGATAAAGTTTTAAAAAGATATAAAAACAAGCATCGAAGTATTAAAGTGATGGATCAAATTAAAGAAAGAAAATTCTATACTAAGAAGTCTATTAAGAGAAGAAACGAAATTTTAAAAGCTTCTTACAAAAATCGTAAGTCAAACGAAATCGAATCTAAATAAGAAACGGTTTTTCATCCTTCTCTTATTTTATTAATTATTACGGTATTACAACAGCTCCCAATATTTCGCTGAGGTTTCTTTTTTGCTCTATAAAGCGTTGTTTTATTTTAACAAGCTCCATCAATCTATCTTCATTTTGAGCACTTTTTATTTCTTCATCACATTCCTCTAGAAGCTCTTTTACTCGCTCTAACTTATATCTTGCTAACACAATCTGGACTTCCTTATTCAAGTTAAATCCAGGTTTTTTAACGACTAATTGAAATTTTTTAAACCAATTATCACTTAAAGCATGATTATCAGCTAATAGCTCTATAACAATCTTTTTAATCGCATTGTTTTCATGTCTTAGTAGTGCTTTTTCAAGATCATCGCTTCCTGCGGCATGTATTTTTTTTATCTCCTCAAACAGAATTTGATAGTGAGGTTCTTTAAAACCAACAGCACCAATCGATTTAATGATATATGTTACCACTGTTTTTCCATCAGCATACTCCTCTTGTCCATGACTTATTGCCAACTTTAAAATTGCCTGCTCGAGTATTCCAAATGAATTAGAAGCTACTTTTTGCTGATGAACGATTCGCTCAGAAGTATATGTTGTTAGTTCTTCTTCAACGATATCTTTATTTTCCTCTCTTTTATTAGATTTTTGCTTAATCCAAGCCCTCTTAGCCTTATTAAATTCATTTATTAAAACTGATTCATCGATGGACAATAGCTTACTACATTGCCTCAAATACAAAGTTGTTTTTATAGAATCATCAATTAATGCGATACTAGAAATAATATCTTTAATAACTTCTGACAACTTCACAGGGTCATTGGCCGCTTCATTAGCTAATAAGCTAGATTTAAAGAGAATAAAGTCCTTCGCCTCATTATCAATTAGGTTTTGTACGCCTTGTGTTCCCGCCCTTCTAACAAAGCTATCCGGATCTTCCCCTTCCGGTAAAATGGCCACTTTCACGTTCATATTTTGCTCTAGGATAATATCAACACCACGGAGTGCTGCTTTTAAACCCGCAGAATCGCCATCATAAATAATAATGATGTTATTTGTGTACCGCTTAATTAATTGTACCTGTTCCTTTGTCAACGATGTTCCCGAAGAAGCTACTGCATTTTTGATGGATGCCTGATGAAAAGAAATTACATCTGTATAACCTTCAACAAGAACACATTGATCCAGTCTTTTTATATCCTGCTTAGCCTGATACATCCCATAAAGCGTTTTGCTTTTATTATAGACCAACGTTTCAGCGGTATTGACATATTTAGGTGCTTTAACATTGTTAGCAAGAATTCTTCCACCAAAAGCAACTACTTTACCAGATACGTTATGAATAGGAAACATTACACGTCCTCTAAAAAAATCGAAGTGCTTATTGTTTTTCTCTTTAATCAATCCGGCTTTTGATAACACTTCTTTACTATAATTATTGTCAATTGCTTTGTTTAAAAGTGTATCAAAAGCGTCTAAACTATATCCCAGTTCAAATTGCTTAATAGTATCTTCTAAAAAACCACGCTCCTTAAAATAACTTAAACCAATATTGATCCCTTCATCATTGTTCCACAGGTTACTTATAAAATGTTTATTGGCATAATTGAGTGCAATCAGAATGCTCTCCTTTTCGCTCAACAATTGCCTTTGGTCATCAGACATGTTTTCCTCCTCCACCTCAATATTATATCTATCGGCAATGTTTCTTAATGCTTCAGGGTAGCTAAGTTGTTCATACTCCATTAAAAAATTAACGGCATCCCCTCCTTTACCACACCCAAAACATTTATAGATGTTCTTTGCTGGAGAAACTGTAAAGCTTGGTGTTTTTTCATTGTGAAACGGGCAAAGACCTAAAAGATTAGCCCCTCGCCTTTTCAATTGTACATAGTCCCCAATTATCTCATCGATAACCGCTGCATCTAATATTTTATCTATGGTACTTTTTGAAATCATCTATGTGCTTACCTCCGCTTCCTTAAGTTCGCTATAATATTTGTAAAAATAAGGAATGGTTTCTATTCCTTTAAAGTAGTTAAACAGGCCAAAATGCTCATTTGGAGAATGAATTGCATCTGTATCAAGCCCAAACCCCATCATTACTGTTTTTACACCTAGTATTTTCTCAAACAAAGCAACAATTGGAATACTACCACCTCCTCTCTGTGGAATCGGTGTTTTTCCAAAAGTCTGTTTCATAGCAAGTGCTGCAGCCTTATATGCCAATGAATCTATAGGTGTAAGGGCAGGTTCTCCACCATGATGTGGTGTCACCTTAATTTTAACACTTTTAGGTGCTATTTTATTGAAATATTGAACAAATAAATCTGTGATTTCTTCAGCACCTTGATTGGGAACCAAACGCATTGAAATTTTTGCAAATGCCTTTGAAGGTAATACTGTCTTCGCCCCTTCTCCTATATATCCTCCCCAAATACCATTCACATCTAATGTTGGTCGAATTGATGTTCGCTCCAATGTAGTATATCCTTCTTCTCCAGCCACATCATCAATATTCAAATCCGCTTTATATGCTTCTAAGTCAAAAGGAGCTTCATTCATTGCTTTCCTTTCTTCATCAGTGATTAATTGAACTTTATCATAAAAGCCATCAATAGTAATACGCCCGTTTTCATCCTTTAAATCGGCAATCATCTCACAAAGTACATTAACAGGGTTTGAAACTGCTCCTCCATAAACGCCAGAATGCAAATCTCTATTAGGACCTGTAACCTCGACTTCTACATAACTTAAGCCTCTTAAACCAACTGTTAGAGAAGGCGTTGCATTGTCAATCATTGCTGT
This sequence comes from Chitinophagales bacterium, assembly GCA_965216955.1. Taxonomy (GTDB): domain Bacteria; phylum Bacteroidota; class Bacteroidia; order Chitinophagales; family JADIYW01; genus CBDCGV01. Next base: position 83,297 of record CBDCGV010000006.1, read on the forward strand.
ATCAGAAATCAAAATCACATCACACTTCAAGAGGTTTTTGTATTGCTCTAAAAAGGGAGCCAAATTCTCGGATCCAACCTCTTCTTCGCCTTCGATCATAAATTTGACATTACATGGTAAAGCATCATTAGCTATCATCATCTCTATTGCCTTGACATGCATGTACATTTGTCCCTTATCATCACATGCCCCTCTAGCATATATTTTACCGTCTTTAATAGTAGGCTCAAAGGGTGGTGTATCCCACAAATCATAGGGGTCTGCAGGCTGTACATCGTAATGTCCATATACCAAAACCGTTGGTAAATTTTCATCCATTATTAACTCTCCATAAACAACAGGAAATCCCTTAGTTTCATACAATGAAACATTTTTTAAACCTGCATTTATTAATTGTTTTTTTAAAAACGCTGCTGTTTTTATTACTTCCTTATTAAACTTGGGGTCTGCACTAACCGACGGAATTTTAAGTAAATCAAGTAATTCTTCTAAGTATCTATCCTTATTTTTGGATAATGCCTCGGTAATAAAATTCATTGTTAAAATTTACTTTTATAAAGGTAGGTAATATAAGAGCGCTCATTACAAAATTTAACTATTGTTTTTTTGAATCTTATCACTCAATAACTATTTTCGCACAATAAATATTTAGCAATATGAAAAATACATACATTCTTTATTTTCTAGCATTAGGGTTAATGTTTACACAATGTCAATCAGATAACAGCAATAAAGAGGCTAACGTTGATGTTGAAGATCCATTAAAAGTTGAAACTGAAACACAAAATAATGGTAATGTTACTCAATTAAGTCCTGAAGAGGCTGCTAACCTAGGTCTTAATGACGAATCTACTGTTGAAATAGACCCTTCGCTCCCATTGACAACTATTCAATTTGAAGAAGAATCTCATGATTTTGGAGATATTAAAGATGGTGACATAGCAAAGCATACTTTTAAGTTTAAGAATACGGGTAAAAATCCTTTAATCATACAAAATGCAAAAGGATCTTGCGGTTGTACTGTACCTAAATTTACTGATGAGCCAATACCTCCAGGCGGTGAAGGAGAAATCAAAGTAGAATTTGATTCTAAAAACAAGCCAGGGCCTAATAATAAAACGGTTACCGTTACTACAAATACGGAGCAAGGCACACATTTGCTTACAGTAAAATCAAATGTAATTCAAGAAGCAACTGCAGAGTAAGTAAATATTTCGATAAACATTAAATAAGGCTCTCCTAATTAGGAGAGCCTTATTATTTTATAGCTTTAACCTAATGAAGAAATATCTATCGTTAGTCAAGTTTAGCCATACTATTTTTGCAATGCCATTTGCTCTGATTGGCTTTGCTATCGCAGTTTTACTTCATGGATACTCCTTTGACGCCAAAATTCTACTATTAATGATTGCCTGCATGATCTTTGCAAGAAATGCAGCAATGGCTTTTAATAGATACATTGATGCAGAGATAGACAGAAAAAATGAAAGAACAATAACTAGAGAAATTCCCAAAGGTGATATATCTAAACGTAGTGCTTTAATATTTGTGATTGCTAATTGTATTGCATTTATTGTCGCCACTTTTTTTATCAATCCATTGTGTTTTTACCTCTCTCCTGTTGCTATATTGGTTATTCTGGGATACAGTTATACAAAACGGTTTACGGCACTTTGTCATTTGGTGCTTGGCTTGGGATTATCTTTAGCACCCATTGGAGCCTATTTAAGTTTAAGTGGGCAATTTCATTGGCTCCCTATTTTGTTTTCATTTGCAGTTCTTTTTTGGGTGAGTGGATTCGACATCATTTACGCACTCCAAGATGAAGCCTTCGACCGATCCAACAAATTGCACTCAATACCGGTTTATTTAGGAAAAAGTAAAGCGCTAAAACTTTCAACTATATTCCATCTCCTAACCACTATTTTTCTTTTGTTTGCAGGACTAAAAGCAAATTTCGGAGTTCTTTATTGGGTCGCTTTTTTAATCTTTACGGGTCTATTAGCTTATCAACACACTATTGTCAAGCCTTACGATCTCTCAAAAGTTAATCTTGCTTTTTTTACGACCAATGGAATTGCCAGTGTTCTTTTTGGAGTTTTAGTAATTACAGACCTTTTATTTAAGCCATGAGTAAAGTTTTAGCGATCGATTATGGTTTGAAAAGAACGGGTTTAGCAATGACAGACGAATTGCAAATAATCGCTTCTGGATTAACTACAGTAGCGACAAAAGACATCTTTGACTTTCTAAAAGCGCTATTTGCAAAGGAACAAATTGAATTAATTGTCTTAGGTGAACCTAAGGACCTTTTAAATAGAGCATCTGAAACACATCAGAAAGTAATGCTATTCAAAAGCGAATTAATCAAACGATTTCCTAAAATTCCTGTTCAATTGCTAGATGAGCGATTTACCAGTAAATTAGCGCAGCAAACGATTAATCAAACCGTTAAGGGAAGAAAAAAAAGAAGAAATAAAGCTTTAATTGATGAGATAAGTGCAACTATTTTATTACAATCTTACTTATTGATGAAAGATTTTCAAAAGCAAAGAGAACAATGATATTACCAATTGTGGCATATGGTCACCCCGTATTAAAAAGGAAAGCATCCATTATAGAAAAGGAGGATAAAGAGCTTGTTGAATTAATAGAAAACATGTTTGAAACCATGTATAATGCAGATGGAGTTGGACTCGCAGCTCCGCAAATAGATAAATCAGTTAGGTTATTTATTGTAGATACAGTTCAGCTTGAAGATCCTAAAAAAGAGCCAAGTCTCAAGGGTATTAAACAAACTTTTATCAATCCCATCATTCTAGAAGAAAATGGCGAAGAATGGAAATATGAAGAAGGCTGCTTAAGTATTCCAGATGTAAGAGGCGATGTGTTAAGACAGCCCAATGTTACTATTGAATACTATGATGTTTCTTTTACAAAACATATACAAGAATTTGACGGTATAAATGCACGAGTTATTCAACATGAGTATGATCATATAGAAGGCATTTTGTTTACAGATAGATTAAAACCGCTTAAAAAAAGATTGGTTCGAAATAAATTGGAGAAGATATCAAAAGGCCAAATAAAACAGCGCTATAAGATGAAATTTTATAAGCGCTAAAATTCTTGGTCGTATTTAAATGCAACACTATTGCATTTAATGGAAAAGATTCTATATTTGCAACATTATTGCAACAATTAAAATAAAATATCTACTATGAAAAATTTATGTTATCTCTTAGCCCTATTTTTACTAATCGGAACAGGATGTGAAGATGATGCTCCGGAAGCCTTTAATGAACAAGAAGTAATTACAACCGTTATTTATACCCTTATATCTACAGACAATGATACAGTTATTATGAAATATCAAGATTTAGATCCAACAGATACTATTGATGCTACTGTATCAATAACAGGTTCGTTAGATACCAACAAAATGTATGCAGGAAATATTCAAATACTTGATGAAAGTGAAAATTCTGCAGAAGATATTACTACTGAAATCGCTGAAGAAGATGAAGAGCATCAACTTTTCTTTGTTACAGGTGGTGGACTCGATATGACTTTTGAATACAATGATACTGATGAAGATGGTAACCCTATTGGTTTAAGCACCAAGGTGACTACCAATAATGCATCCACGGGAACATTAACCATTACTTTAATACACGAACCTAATAAAACGGCTGCTGGGATCTCTATAGGTAATCCTGGAGTTGCAGGCGGAGAAGAAGACGTACAAGTTGCTTTTGATTTACGTATAGTAAATTAAGAAGGCGTTTTCTTCTTACCTTAGCGTAAGAAGTTCTTGAAAACTCGATTTAACTAAATATTGAATAAGTACTTTTTACCATTTTTTTTACTAATCTGTCCGCTACTTGTTACTGCGCAAAACTGTGCAATAACAATTAGCGGACAAGTACTTGATAAGGGTACTAATGCTCCTTTGGAGTATGCAAACATTTATATTGAAGAAAGTGAAACGGGAGATGTATCAGATGAAAATGGAAGCTTTGAAATAAAAAAATTGTGTAATGGTAATTACCATTTTCGAATAAGTCATATTGGATGTCACACGGAACATCATTTTATATCCGTTGAAAAAGATACAACACTTATATTTTATCTAGGTCACCACAGTGAATTACTTAATGAAGTTGAAATTCACGGACATGCCAATGAGAACTCCAATCAAATAAGCAATTCGATTGATCAAAATGAAATTGCACAACAAAGCAATAAAAATCTATCAGATTTGATAGAAAATATTGCAGGAGTGAGTGTTTTAAAAAGTGGTGGTGGTATTTCCAAACCAATTATACATGGGTTGTACGGCAACCGCATATCCATTTTAAATAATGAGATTGTTCAGTCGGGACAGCAATGGGGCAATGACCATGCTCCTGAAATTGACCCGTTTATAGCCGATCACATTTCAGTAATTAAGGGTGCCGCGGCACTCGAATATTCGGGCAGTTCGCTGGGCAGTATTATTTTGGTTGAAATGGATAAAATAAAAGAAGACCCCCATCTTCATGGAACGGCCAATTACATTTTTAACAGTAATGGCCTGGGACATACAGCTAATGTTAAGCTAGAAAAATACAGCAATTGGGCCGCATGGAGAGTAATTGGGACTACTAAGTTTCAGGGTGATTTTAAAGCACCCAATTATTATTTAACCAATACTGGGAAACGAGAATATAATGTTGCTGCCACCTTGCAAAAAGATTTTTCACCAAGATGGAAAGGCGAGTTCTACTACAGTTTTTTTCACACACTAAATCGGTATTTTAAGAGGTTCTCATGTTAGTAATATTGATAATCTTAGAAATGCCATTGGGAGAGATATTCCCGATAAGACCAAAGATCACTTTTCTTATCAATTATCGGTAGCCCCAAGACAAAAAGTCAATCACCACTTACTAAAATTGAAAGCAACTTATTTAATTAATGATAAAAATGCTATAAATTTTAAATACGGTGGTCAATTCAATCAACGAAAAGAGTTTGATATAAGACGTGCTGGCAGGTCGAGTATACCATCTCTAAGCATCAATAAAAACACACAATATCTAGATGCAACACACAATGCCTCTTTAAACCAAGATATTCAAATCAAAACAGGATTACAGTATCAGTTTATAGAAAATAATAATGACAATAGTACAACCAATATATCCCCAACCATTCCTGACTATATATCCAATAGAACAAGTCTATTCTCCACCTTAAAGGGAAAACATAAAACAGTAACCTACGAACTGGGAGCGCGCTATGACCTGGTATTTTTTAATGGTACAAATTTGGTAAAAGAAATAGAATTTGTAAACGATACCACTTTTTTTGTTTCTACCAATCTAATTAAATTTGAACATTACTTCCATCCCTTTGCTGTGTCGGCAAGTTTTGGAATAAAACCATCAAAAAATTATAAAACCACACTTAACTTAGGCTACAACCTTCGAAATCCGGAAATTAATGAATTGTATAGTTCTGGATTGCATCAAGGAGTTAGTGCTATAGAGGAAGGCAATGCCAATCTCAACAACGAAAAATCCTTTAAAGTTTTGTGGGACAATGAATGGAGGGTCAAAGATCAGTTATTTATTCAGGCAACGGGATATTTTCAACACATCCAAAACTACATCTATTTAAACCCCGCATTTGACACTTTGGTTACTATAAGAGGTGCTTTTTTAAAATTTGATTACGTGCAAGAAGATGCTATAATAGCAGGAACTGATATTTTAATTAAATATGCCCCTAGAGATGATTTAGAAATTGTATCTAAATATGCATTGGTAAGAGGAAGAGAGACGGCATCGAATTTGGCATTGATTAATATTCCTTCAGATAATTTATTTGCATCTATTGCTTATACTTTACCTAATACAAAATCACTCCATGAAAGTTATATCTCCTTCAATGGGAAATATGTCTTCAAACAAAATAAAATAGAAATAGACCAAGATTATTTACCCCCTCCCGATGGTTATTTTTTATTGGGCTTTAGTGCCGGCACCAATTTACAATTCAAAGAATCACAACTAAAGTTGAACCTGCGTATTGAAAACATGCTCAATACAACTTATCGAGATTACTTAAATAGATTGAGATACTTTGCTGATGAGCCGGGAATAAATGTAAGCTTGGGGCTTAATTATACTTTCTAGCAACTATTATTTATTCTCCTTTAAATGTGCTCCAACTAAACCCAAGAGCCACATAATTCATATCGTGATTGAGTCCCGTTCCAAAAGAAAAATCTAACTGTAAATTGGGCTTTAATAGATAAGTCATGCCGGCATCAAAATTGGCAATATAATTTTCAAAATTTTCCCACTCTCCATATGGCTCTATGTAAATGCCTAATTTATCTGTAACACTATAACCTAACGCTAAAGAATTTGTAAAACTGCCCTTATCTCTTCCGAGATAGTCGTAGCCTAAATTATAACCTACGCCAAATTTATTTCCCAATTCATGAGCGATAGATAACTTATTAATTACGCCTACTTTTTCATTGGTAAATTCTAATGAACCTGAAGGAATTAAAAGATGTGAAAGAAAAGCCATTTCAAAATTAACTTCCTCTTTTTGAAAACATTGAACCTTAAAACCCAATTCCAAATCACTAATTCCTAATTTTCTGGAGGTAATATCTAGATTCCTTGTGCTATTAATTTCGAATTGACTAACTAATCTTAACTCTAACCAATCTAGCACCCCTAATCTAAAAAGTGTTGAAGGAATGGCTGTATTAATGACTTTATCATCATTTTCATCAATCTCTACTGAAACACCACTTTCAATTTGAAAATTATTTTTAGGTACTGTTGAAGACGATTCTGTTTGATCAGGCCTATCGGTGACAATTTCTTGAGAGTAAACAAAACCAACAAACAATATTGAAAATAAAAAAGTAGAAAGTGCTCTCATTTAATGCATTTTGATGTTTGCAAATAAAAGAAAACTATTTAAGACTTTGTAGGACATAAGCTAAAAGCTTTCTCCGAATGGAAAACTGTCCGATTGCTTTCAGCAATGGACACGATTAGTTCACTTTCTGTTCATGGCTACCAAAACTAAAATAAAGCTTACGTTTGTTCATAATTAACCATGCTACATTAGTCAACACGCAAAACTACGAACAGATAGAGCATGTTTTTCAAGCTATAGGCCCAAAATAAAAGCATTAGGCAGACACATTTTAAGGTTATTTATATCCGTTGAATTAAGATTATTTCCCCTAAGAGAAATATAACCAGCAAAAGAACTGCCTAAGTCACATAATGGACGTACATCGCTTATTTGATTATCATACAAGAGTAAATCAGTTAGATTGGTTAAACCCGAAAGGCTACTTATATCGCTTATTTGATTGCCAGGCAAGTATAAAGTAGTTAGATTGGTTAAACCCGAAAGGCTGCTTATATCGCTTATTTGATTAACAGACAAGTATAATTTAGTTAGATTGGTTAAACCAGAAAGGCTGCTTATATCGCTTATTTGATTGTCATACAATTCTAAAATATTAAGGTTCTTTAAACCTGAAAGTGCACTTACATCATTGATTTCTGCACCCCATAAGATTAAACGGGTAAGATTTGCTAAACCAGAAAGTACATCAATATCGTCAATTCCTCCTCTATCACTGAATAAATATAATGTTCTTAAATTACGGAAGTATTGCAATCCTTCAAGATCATTTAAAAGATCAAATTTGTTATCAAAGCAAATCTCTGCATTCGCACACAAGCTATCTAAATCCTTTACATCTCCATAAGTAATAGGGCCACTAGGTTTATTAATGGTAGCTCTTACATAGGCTACCAACGCACTATCATTAAATGGTATCACAAAATCATCGCTTAAAGTATCGCTGTCTACACCACAGTAATTGATATCTATGGTTTGGCTGCTACCATTAAAAGTAACTTGCAGTGTATCAACTTTTACCACTCCCGCATCGTTTACCCATACTTTTGTAAATACCTCGTACGCAGTATTCTCATCTACGTCACATAAAAGATCCGTCAACGTAAACATCCCAGAAACATCCGTAAGACCAGAGAAGAAAATGTTATCGTTGGTTGGGCTGTAAACCGTAAAGTAGCGGTTATCATATACTACATTATCGCAATCGGTTAAGGTACCTGTAAGTGTATAATTGCGACTGTTACTTATATCACTGCTGCTTAAAACCAGTGTAATCTGGCCAACAATGCCTGTCTCCTCTTTTATTATAGTTTCACAAGGTAATACAATGCGAAATTCTAGGTCTTGTGGTGCACTCAATAGAGTAAACTTTCCATTGCCATCGGTATAAACCCGTGCCAATTTGCTTTTATCTACTGTTGATCCATAAACATCAATGGCCTGATTGGCAATAACACCCTCGTTTTCGTCTCGTAGTATAACTTCAATAGGCTCAGCATCAAAATCAAGATCGAGGTTCCAAGAAGAAAAGTGATTGACTTCCGCAATATATTCACTGCCCTCTTTAACTGCCTTTCCTGCCTCTACCCAAAGTCCATAGGTTTCATTAAAATGCCAAAGCGGAATCTCCTCCGGATCGTCAACAGCAGCGGGTAAACGTACCTCTACCCTGCTATTTTCTGCAATTTCTAATGGGTTTCCTGCTGCATCTGATAACTCCACCGTTACCATACCATATGAGATAAGACCATTGATTGCTTCCTCATCGGTCAATCCTGCCAATACACCCGGTATTTGCTCCGTAAAACCTGCCGTACTGGGATCAATATAGCGAGCGATCACTTTAACCTCCCCGGTTACCGCTTCACCTGAACTACTAACAATTGCATCCGCAGGGAAATCCAGCTTCACTTTTCCACCTTCAAACGACAAGTTCCCTCCTGAAGCAGCCGTAAAACTTTGTGCATTTCCTTCAGATAATAGCTGTATAGAAACAGTATTTACTTGTCCGGCAGTTGGTGTAAATGTTCTAAAGCCATTTAAATAGCTACTCTTTTTTGCAGCTACTACGGCAAACGCTTCGTTAAGCATAATTTCACCAAAGGAAAAATACCCTTTTTCATCGGTAGTGGTGGTTTCCCCTCCTGCTTTTACCGTAACGCCTGCAATTGGAGCGTTGCTCTCATCCTTTATATACCCCTGTAAGAAAGCTGCAACGGTTTGCAAACTAACAACCTCCTTTAAACGTTGGTTTTCTTTTTGTACAACTTCATTGTTTTCAATATTTGGAGCTACTTCGCCATCACTTTTACAAGCAGTAAAAACTACAAAAAAAGTAAAAACGGTAAAAAGTAAGTTTTTGTAATGCATAATGGGACTAATTTATTCGGAACAAAGATAAGGGTTTATGGAATATGGTTGCTTATCAATTGCTTATAATACCATTTTTCTTTGCTGTTCATAGCTACGAAAATAAAACTTACGTTTGTTCGTAGTTAACCACGCTACATTAATCAACACACAAAACAACGAATAGATAAGGATTTTCACCCCACACCCCTTATGCTGTTGCATAAGCTTTTAGTTTTAACAGTTGAAATTAGTCATTAGCAAGCATCAAAAATACTCTAAGAAGTTAGTATCCTTACCGGCTACAATTCTTTTATACCTTGTATAGAGTGCATATCCGATAGTATCCTCCCAGTCGAGTTTCAATTCATGACCATTAATAGATGCAATTCCAGCAATTTCTACTGCAGTCCCCGCAAAAAAAGCACCATCAACATCAATAACCGCTTCGGGGCCAAATTCTTCTTCAATAACCTCAATACCCATTTGCTTGGCTATTTCAATAATCGTTAAGCGTGTAATGCCTGGAAAAATATTATCTAACGTTGGTGTATAAAGTTTGCCATCTTTTTCAAAAAAAACGGAGGCCCCAGGTCCTTGAGCGACATACCCATCCACATCTAGCATTAATGCCTCATCATAACCGTTTCGTAAAGCCTCTTTTGTTGCTAAGATAGAATTGACATAATGCCCACAAACTTTAGTATCAATATGTACCGATTTAGGATGTGGCCTTCGATAAGAGGATATCATAACCTTTAAATGATTTCCATCAAAATACCTCCCCCACTTCCATGTAACCATCATTACATTTACCTCATTATTGGGTCTCAAAGTCATATTCTTATCCATAAAGATGATGGGCCTGATATAAGCCGAGCTCATTCTATTGGCTTCTATCAGTTCATAAGCGAAATCAATTAACTCTTTGGATGTATAAGGTACTTCTATCTCCAGCTTTTCAGCTGATTTAAGCAAGCGTTCAAAATGCCGCCTTACCTTAAAAATATGAGGTCCTTGTTCTGTTTTATAAGCTCTTATGCCCTCGTAAACACCGTAACCATAATGCAATGTTTGATTAAATGGACTTATCCTAAAATCAGGAACATGCCTAAATTCTCCGTTGAAAAACAAATACGTTTTATCTGTATGGTATAGCAAAGTAATTTATTATAGTTCTTTATAAATCATTAATTTATCAGCAATATTTCTATTATCACTTAAACGTGGTATCTTATTTTGCCCTCCCAATTTCCCAATCGAATCCATATACATTCTAAAGCTATTGGCCTTCAAACGCGTAATCTTTAACGGCTGCAAAATAGCACCTTCAATTAGATCGTTATAATATATATTTTGACCACACATTAATTGATCTAATAATAGTCTAAAATTATATAAATCTTCTGGTTCTTTTTCAAATTCTATCAACCATTCATGATACGGCAATTCATCAGTTACTTCTACCTGCGGTGCCACCGTAAATTCTTTAACAATAGCACCTGTTCTTCTACAAGCTTCTTGCAAGCCGCTCATTACCTCTTCGCCTATCACATGCTCTCCAAATGCGGAGATAAAATGCTTTGTCCTACCGGTTACTTTAATTCTATAGGGATTTTTAGAGGTGAACTTTACAGTATCGCCAATTAGATAACCCCATAGCCCGGCATTGGTGTTTAATACAATAGCATAGTTTTTATCCAATTCCACAGATTCAAGTGCAATTCTTTTAGGATGTATATGGTCTAATTCATTGACTGGAATAAACTCATAAAAAATGCCCCCATTCACATTCAACAATAGCCCTTCTGCATCATTTAGTGTACCCTGAAATGCTATAAATCCTTCGGATGCAGGATAGGTTTCTATCATATCTATTGACTTACCTATAATATCTTGAAACGCTTTTTTGTAAGGCCTAAAATTAACTCCTCCATGCACATACAAATCTAAATTGGGGAAAACCTCCCCTATAGTTGATTTCCCGGTTCGCTTTAAAACGCTTTCAAAATACATCATTACCCAAGGTGGGATTCCACTAAAAAGGGTCATATCTTCCTTCAGTGTTTCTGTTACTATAGCTTCTACTTTCTCCTCCCAATCTTCAATACAATTTGTTTGATAAGTCGGTAACCTATTTTTAAGTAAATATGCGGGAACATGATGATGAACGATGCCTGAAAGTCTGCCAGTTGGCACTCCTCCAACATTATTTAATTCCGGACTTCCCTGAATAAAGATCATCTTCCCATTCACAAAATCCGTTTTACCAGTATTTTTGATGTAATACAATAAAGCGAGTCGTGCCGCTTTTACCTGTTCATTTATGGAGGCTTTAGTGATGGGAATATATTTTGTTCCTGATGTCGTTCCAGATGTTTTCCCAAAATATGCAGGCATTCCAGGCCATAAAACATTGCTTTCTCCCTTTTTAATGCGATCTATATAGGGCCTTAAATCTTCATAATCTCCAATTGAAACATTTTGCTTAAAGGCCTCATAAGTATTGATCTCTTCAAACTGATGGTCTTTTCCAAAAGCCGTCTTTCTACCTTTTAAGATCAGTTTTTTAAAAATGGAATTTTGAACGGCTATCGGATCTTTAATAGCACGCTCATTCTTCTGAACTTCAAAAGCGGCAAATGGCTTAGCCAATAATGATTTTAAGCTCATATTAAGAGAAATAACTTTTAAAAATCATAGCTTCGCGATAAATATACTTTATATGAATGTACTATTGGTATTAATTATCCTCTTTATTGTCATCAATTTTATCATTGAGAAGTGCCTAGACTTTCTTAATCTAAATCAATGGAAAAAACCATTGCCGGAAGAAATCAAAGATTTGTACAAAGAAGATGAATTTGAGAAAGCGAAAGCCTACAACTATGAAAGAGATAGATTCGGGAATATTACTGATATTTTCAGTTTTACGATTACATTACTTATGTTAATTTTTGGAGGGTTTGCTATTGTTCATAATTGGTCAATACAAATAACCTCCATTCCCTTAATGCAAAGCCTGGTATTTTTTGGAATATTATTCATTGCAAGTGATATCATTGGTATCCCTTTTTCATTATATAGCGTTTTCAAAATTGAAGAGCGATATGGTTTCAATAAAATGACGCCAAAATTGTTCTTTATTGATAAAATCAAGTCTTATGTTTTAACCATACTTGTTGGTGGCAGTATACTATCAGCATTTATTTGGTTTTATCAAGTAGCAGGCAAACAGTTTTGGATTTATGCATGGATACTTTTTACCGGTTTCACATTGTTTTTTACTGTTTTCTATACCAGTTTAATTGTGCCTTTATTTAACAAGCTTAAACCTTTAGAAGAAGGCTCCTTAAGACAGAAAATAGAAGCCTTTGCTCAAAAAGTAAGTTTTCCCTTAACAAATGTTTTTGTGATTGATGGTTCAAAAAGATCTACCAAAGCCAATGCTTATTTTAGTGGGATCGGCAAAAAGAAGAGCATTGTTTTATATGACACACTCATGAAAGATCATTCAGAAGAAGAATTAGTTGGCATATTAGCTCATGAAGTGGGGCATTACAAAAAGAACCATATTATACAGGGTTTTTTAATCTCTACCATTCAAATGGGCATTATGCTGTTTGTTTTATCTAAGACGATTGATAATCCACTTTTATCGCAAGCATTAGGTGTAGAAAACCCTGCTTTTCACATTGGGTTATTGGCTTTTTCTCTTTTATATAGTCCAATATCCATGATTTTAGGCACCATCATGAATCTATGGTCGAGGAGTAACGAATATGAAGCAGATAATTACGCTAAAAACAACTATGCTGCTGCTCCTCTGATCTCGGCGCTTAAAAAGCTATCTACCAACCATTTAAGCAATCTAAACCCCCATCCAGCCTATGTTTTTATGAACTACTCACATCCACCATTATTAGCAAGAATTAAAAATTTACTGAACTAAACAAATACTTAACAATTGTTGAAAGTAAGAATGTCCAAAGTATTCAACCAAATTCGCTATCTTTGCACCTCGAAATTAAATAAGACAATATCATGTTTGCAATAGTAGAAATAGGTGGTCAACAATTCAAAGTAGAAAAGGACAATGAAATCTTTGTAAATAGATTAGATGCTGCAGAAGGAGATTCTGTAGACTTTGATAATGTATTACTAGTAGATAAAGAAGGTGCTGTACAAGTTGGAACTCCTAATGTCTCTGGAACAATAGTAAAAGCAAAAGTATTAGAGCACCTCAAAGGAGATAAAGTAACAGTATTTAAAAAGAAAAGAAGAAAGGGTTATAAAGTTACCAATGGTCATAGAGACTATTTAACGAAGATCAAAATCGAAGCAATCGGGTAAAATCAATAAGGATAGCATTTTTATTCTTATAAAAATTTAAAAGACATGGCACATAAAAAAGGAGTTGGATCCAGTAAAAACGGTAGAGAATCAGAAAGTAAACGCTTAGGTGTTAAAATTTATGGTGGTCAATATGCTAAAGCTGGAAACATCATCATAAGACAAAGAGGAACCAAGTTCCATCCTGGTGATGGTGTTGGATTAGGAAAAGATCATACCATCTTTGCAGTTACCGATGGTACCGTTTTTTTTAGAAGAAAGAAAAACAACAGAACCTATGTTTCTGTTTTACCAGAAGGGCTAGCACTGAAAGAAGTAGCTGAGACAGTTGCTCCTGTTAAGAAAAAGGCTGCTCCAAAGAAAGAAGAAGCAACGAATAAAGAAGAAGCTATTACTGAAGTAAAAAAAGCCGCTCCTAAAGCTAAAACAGAAGGAGATGATTTTACAAAAATAGAAGGTATCGGTCCTAAAATTTCAGGTTTATTGAAAGATGCATCTATTGCAACCTTTAAAGATCTTGCAGATAGCGATATTGAAAAAATCAAAGCTATCTTAGAAGATGCGGGGGGCAGATATAAAGCACATGATCCTACTACTTGGCCTCAGCAAGCTCAAATGGCTGCTGATGGCCAATGGGATGAGTTAAAAAAATGGCAGGATGAATTAGACGGCGGAAAAGAAAAATAGTTTTCTACTCCTTAAAAAAACAAAAGCGTTCAATGAATAATTGAGCGCTTTTTTTATTTAGAGATTCTCACAACCAAAAAGGGGGAGATTTCAAAAGAAATATCCCCCTCCAAGCAAAATCAAAAAAAACTATGTGTTTACTTATTATTGTTCATCCATATCATCTTCGTCTTCATAATCATCTTCATAATCATCCCAATCTTCAAACTCATCACAATCATCTGCTATAGCTTCAAACTCACTGCTATTATTAATCGTTTGTTGCTCTCCATTATCTAAAACAATTTGTATCGGATAAACGAAGTCAGGTTCGTTTTCAAAGTCAACATCTAAACTGTCATCTTCTATCTCCAATGAATCTAGATCATCATAGTTATTTTCGTACCAATCAAAAACTGCCTGATCTAAGGTTTCATAGTCATCAAAACTTTGTACTTCTCCCCCAGGGAAATTAACACTTACTGGAAATACTAAATCAAAGCACTCTTCTTCCTCATATTCATCACCATTATCATCATACCACTCATCTAACAAATCCCACAATTCATCTTCATCATTTACTGTTAATGTTGTTCCATCTGGAAGCTCTATATTCATAGGAAACTGCCATTCTTCATCGTCACAATCAAAATCCTCCCATAGATAATCCTCTAATTCCTCATCAGTACAAGCCCTATAATTAGTCACTCCTTCACACTCTGCAATACATGCACTTTCGTAAATCTCTCCAGATTCAGTACAAACCGGATCAAATAAATAAGATAACTCTTGATCTGATAATGATGCTAAAGCAGCATCTATTTTTGCATCTATTTCGTTTTCTGTTAAGTTCTCCCAATCAATGTTATCAAAAAAAGCATAGCAACCACAATCATTAATGACGGTTGAATCGCCATCTGCAAATTTAGCCGCTGCTCCAATTGCTCTTAGATTAACATCTGCCGGCCCGCTATTATTTCTTGAAACGTCTTCTGTTTGATTGCAACTCATAAACATAAGTGTGGCAAATAGCAGTGGCATAATCTTGATTAATAATTTTCTTGTTTTAGTCATAATAAATGTGTTTTAGATTAAGAATACATTACCATGACAAATCAAAAATCATTATCCCCTATCTAGTTTTTAAGTTCTAAAAACCAAGTGTCCTTTAAAAAAATAATTAGCTATTTACCAAAGAAAAATCGGTAGCTTATAGATGGCAGGATACCAATTAAGGAAACATCTCGCTGAGTATCATTATTAGAGCCAATAACATTGTCTTCAATGTAAGCATAAACCACATTGCGTCTATTGTATAAATTATTTACTCCCAAATTAATTACATGTTTGCCTGCATCTCCCTGCTCCCACTCCATTTTAATACCAATATCTAATTGATGAAAGGGTTTTATTCGATAAGCATTAATACCTGAAACCAACTCACCACTACCTTCTATCAAATTTGCCGGCAAGAGGGTAAACCGTTGCTTAGCAAGTGTTATCGGAAATCCAGACCCTAAATACCAATTAGCAGTAACGCTTATATTTTTTGAGATTTCTTGGAAAAAGCCAAGCTTTAAATCGTGCCTTCTATCATATCTGTATGGGAAATACTTACCACCGTTCAACTCATCGTATTGTCGAAAGGCCCATGATAATGTATAAGCTCCAGTAATTCCTCCGCTATTCCATTTTTTATAAATATTTGTTTCTATACCATAAGACTTACCGTTACCAATAATTATATCATCTTCCCAAAAGGAAGCATCAATCTGTGCATTAAGAGAAAGGTCCGCTCCTAAAGCATATCTAATCAAATTATACATTCTTTTGTAATAACCTTCAATAGAAAAACTTACTTTTTTGCTGTTTTGATAAGTTATTTTTCCAGAAGTCTGCCAAGCATGTTGTGGTTTTACATTATCTGTAGAAGGCACCCAAAGATCGTGCGGCAAGCCTCCTCCCGTACTCGATACAACATGACTATACTGAGTATGTTTCATAAATGAAAAGTGAACACTCCAATTTCTATTTAAATAAGTTGTAAGCGCTAACCTAGGTTCACCGCTAACATAGACTTTTCCCTGAGTAAAAAGAGAAGACAATCTAACTCCAGCTGTCAAATGAATATGCTTCCACTGTATAGCATCTTGAAAATAAACACTTAGTTCTGAGCTATACAAATATTCTCCATCAAATAAGTTGTTAAGTTCATTATTCACAGAATCCAGAATTGCTGTATTGATATCTTCAGTATAACTATAAGCTCCAGGCGCATATCTTCTATTTATATTTTGAAACCCAAATTCAATAAAGTGTTTATTATTTAATACAAAATCTCCATCCCATTTGATATTAAAATCACGAATTGAAGAATTATAATTCGATAAAATATCCTCTTCATCAAAAGAAACATCCTCACCATCGTCTTCTTCAAAAGAATATTCATTGTATAAAAAGCTATTGTAATTAAAGAAGCTATAACTAAATATCAGATTACCAAAAAAATTGTTTTTTAACATATGATTCCATCGAACTGAAAAAAGCATGTTGCCCCAATCATATTCACTCTGTGATTCTTCTTCATATACATATGCAGTATCTTCCTCTTCTTCAGCTTCATTTTCTTCTTCATAAGATGTTTCGTCTGTTAACAAATCGCCTCCTTTGTAAAAATTAAAATATAGCTTATGGTATTTAGGTAATAGAGTATGTATTTTAAAATTCACATCATAGAAAGAATATTCATTTTGTCCTTCTTCTCCATTATTCGCCTTTTTGTTCGATGTTGTTTTTTTAACAAATGGATCTACAATTGATTTCCTCGCTGAGATAGAGACGCCCATTTTCTCTTTAATTATCGGCACCTCTATATGTGCCTTGGCACTTGCAGAGCTTATCCCTACATTCCCTTTTACTTTTCTTAGGCTCCCTTCATTTGCATATAAGTCAAAAACCGATGACAAGTAACCTCCATACTTCGCCGGAACTCCAGACTTATAAAACTTTACATCTTTAGTCGCGTCGGTATTAAAAATACTTAACAAACCAAATGCATGAGAGGGATTATAAATAGAAGCTCCATCAACCAATATTTGATTCTGATCTGCACTACCACCTCTAACATGCCACCCTCCTAAAGCATCAGCATATGCCTGCACTCCGTTTGAAGAACGCAACAGCTGTACATAATCTTCTTCTCCTCCTAAGGCTATTACTCGCTTTAAATGATGGCTTTTATATTGTTGTTTGGCTGCCTTGTTTATAGGAAAATCTCGTTCAATCTCATTTTGAGACTTCTCTGATGTTATTAATACTTCTTCTAATCTTGTTCCTCGCTGCAGCTTATATCGACTTACATCGATGTTCTTATTAATATTAAAAGGTTTTGACTCATATCCAATATAACTAACATTGAACGTTGAATTTTCAGTGGGCAATTCTAAACTAAAAAAACCATATTCATTGGTAACCGCAAGCAATTCACCATTACTAGATTTTATATGCGCCCCAATTAAGGGCTCTAAAGATGCTGCATCTTCTACAAAACCAGAAATAACAGTAGTTGTAGCCTTCGATTTAAATATTACAACACGATTGTTTCGATATTTAAAAGTATTACCACTTTGATCCAAAAGCTTTTTAAGGATTTCATCAATGCTTTTATCACTGAAATTATAATCCTGTCGATTATTATCAAAAGCGTTAGAACTAAAGGAAATTGAAATGCCTGATATCTTTTCCAGTTCTGCCAACGACTCAGCAACCGTTGCCTGTTTTAAACTAAAAGAATATACCTCCTTTCCGATTTGAGAGATAGCTAACTGAAAGCAAAAAATAAAGTATAAACTTAAAAAAGTAGTTTTATTCAATCTAAACGAAGTTTTAATAGCAATTGCCTCCTGTTATTTGCAATGTATCATTAGCATCAGAAATTTCGCAGCCAAAAATATCTTGTAAATCTTCTAGTACATCTTCTAAGTTAGCATTTTCATACTTTCCAGAAAAACGGCATTCTGTTAATGTTTTTCCTTCTATGACTACTTTTCGCTTAAAAACGCCACTTATAGTTTTCAGTACTTCAGGAACGTATTCGTCATTAAACACCAACGTTTTAGTTTTCCAAAACAGTTCGTTTAGATCTGTTAGCTCTTGTTTAGTAAATTGCTGATTACCAGCATTAAAAGATGCCATTTCGTCGCCACCTAAGAGTACTTTCTTTTGGGTTTTATATCCCATAACGCTTACCTTTCCCTCCTCTACCAAAACATTAGTAATCTCCTCTTTTTTATTAACATTGAATTTTGTTCCTAAAACTACAATCTGAACATCCTCAGCGTTAACAGTGAACGGCGCACCATTTTGCTTAGCAACATCAAAAAATGCTTCTCCTGATAAAACAATGGTTCTATCTTTTATAAACCTCTTGCGGTATTTAATAGAAGTATTTTCATTTAACCATACGTATGACCCATCAGGCAACTCTACTTTTTTACTTGTATTCACTAATGTTGAAACTGTTTTAAAGCCTGTATTTTGATAGATAGAAAGCGTTCCCCAACCAATTCCCACCAGTAGCAATATCGATGCTGCAATTCTAAGCCATGAGTTAGATTTTCGAATTCGCTTTTCAGTGTTGATATTAGTTTGAGCTAAATTGTTTGTCTTAACAAAAGTATCCCAAGCATCATTTACTTCCTTCTCTGATAATTGAATATTCAAACGTTTACGGGGTTTCCACACCTTAACCAGCTCTTGATAGTATTCAAAGTTCTCTTCCGAGTCAGAAAGCCAGATGTTTAACGCATCTAGTTCTTCCTCTGAAATATTGCCATTCAGCTTTTTATAAATTAATAATGTAGATGTTTCGTTCATATATCGTTTACAATAATGACAATAAAAAAAGCATTACCCCCTATCTAAATATGCCAAAATCAATAATATTATAATCAATGTATTGTAATTCTTAAGGGCTATTCTTAATTGCTTAAGTGCCTTTGTCATCTGATTCTCAATTGTTTTCTTAGAAATATTTAGTTCCTCCGATATTTCTTGATGACTTTTACCTTCAAATCTTTTCAATAAAAAAATTGCTTTACATCTATCTGGCAATTCATCAATAGCTTTTTTAAGGTGCTCATTTAACTCTTCAAACTCTAGCTTTTCATGCGAAGAGTTTTCTAATTCTTCACCGACATTACCTTCATATCCCACTACCCTCTTAAGTCGCTTATACTCATTGATAGACCTATTAATAACAGCTCTCTTTAGATAGGGCTTTAAAGCTGATTTTATCTTTAAAGACGACCTCTTATGCCATAATTCACTTAAGACCTCTTGAACAATATCTTTTGATTTTTCCCTATCAAATAAAATATAATTTGCCGCATCTATAAGATACTCATAGTGCGTATAAAATATTTGTTTCATAGCCCTGTTTTCTCCCCTTTCTAAACCAGAAAGCAGCGCTTTTTCATCAATATAATATACTTTATTTTTATTCAAATACTGTTACTCTATTTTATTACAATAGCTCTTTCCCTAAAAGGACATCTAATAAAAATGCCGCTCAAAAATACAATACTAATCAATTGAAAAACATTTCAAGCTCAAAATCACTTTCAATCAATATTAAATCAAGAGCACAAAAAAAGAAAATATTTTAAAAAAGGTAGTAAATCATGGGATAGATAATCTAGATTATCCCTAACTTCGCTGGCTAAATTTTTAACTATTATGCTTACAACATCGACAACTTTAGACAGACTATCAGAATCAGCAACTATTAAAATGGCACAATTAAGCCGTGAATTAAAATCAAAGGGGCACGATGTTATAAGTCTAAGTTTAGGGCAACCCGATTTTTCTGCGCCCAAACATATTCATACTGCTGCTAAGGAAGCCATTGATGAGGGATATGATGGTTATCCCCCAGTTCCTGGTTATTTAGATTTAAGGGAAGCCATTTGTGAAAAGTTAAAGAGGGATAACAATCTAAACTACACACCAGACCAAATAGTCGTTTCTACAGGTGCAAAGCAATCACTTGCCAATATAGCCATGTGTTTTATTAATGAGGGCGATGAAGTAATTATTCCAGCCCCATACTGGGTTACCTATCCTGAACAAGTAAGCATGATGGGTGGAAAACCTGTGTTTATTTCTTCTTCTGTTGAAACAAATTTTAAAGTAACTGCTGAACAAATAGAGGCAGCTATTACTCCAAAAACAAAATTTTTAGTCTACTCCTCTCCTTCGAACCCAGCTGGCTCGGTGTATTCAAAAGAGGAACTGAAAAGTATTGCTGAAGTATTGGAAAGAAATCCTCATGTATATGTGATTTCAGATGAAATATATGAACATATTAATTATGTTGGGGGCCATCAAAGCATTGCTCAATTTGATTCCATTAAAGATAGAGTGATTCTTGTCAACGGTCAGGCAAAAGGCTTTGCTATGACGGGATGGAGAATTGGTTACATTGCGGCTCCTTCATTTGTAGCAAAAGCTTGTACAAAATTACAAGGGCAATTTACCTCAGCCACTTGCTCAATAGCACAGCGTGCCACAATAGCTGCGCTTCTTGGCGATCAACAGCCCACTATTGATATGAAAGATGCCTTTAAAAAAAGAAGGGGTTTGGTTGTTGAATTAATGAGTGCAATTGAAGGTGTAAAAACGAATGTTCCAGAAGGCGCTTTTTACCTATTTCCTGATGTGAGCTACTATTTTGGTAAATCTGACGGCAATACAACAATTAATGATAGTGGTGATTTATGCATGTATATTTTAAATAGTGTTTATGTAGCGACCGTTCCGGGATTAGCATTTGGCACCCCTGAATGTATACGTATGAGTTATGCCGCTTCAGAAGAGGATCTAAGAGAAGCTATTAAGCGAATCAAGGAAGCCTTAGGGAAACTGAAATAATATCCATTTAGAATATTGAGTTATTTAACAAGCATAAAAAAGCAATTTGAGTATTATAAAATGCTCGGAGATAAGACTTTTGAACAATTGTCCGATGACCAATTATTTCTACAGTATAACGAACAAAGCAATAGTATTGCCATCATAGTGAAACATTTATGGGGCAATATGATGTCTAGATGGACTGACTTTTTGGATTCGGATGGCGAGAAAGAATGGAGAAAAAGAGATGAAGAATTCGAAAACGACATTCAATCAAGAAGCGTATTACTAGAAAAGTGGGAAGAAGGATGGCAATGCCTTTTTGGTGCAATTAATTCATTGTCAGATGACGATTTAGAACGCAACATTTTTATTCGAAACATGGGACATACGGTTACAGAGGCCATTAACAGACAACTCGCTCATTATGCATATCATATAGGTCAAATTGTTTTTATTGGAAAAATGATAAAAGGCGAAAACTGGGCATCACTTTCAATTCCGAAAGGCACTTCAAAATCTTATAATGAAATACAGTTTTCTAAACCCAAACGAAAAGAACATTTTATAGATGACATCATGAAGAAGAAGTAAATCAACGGTTTTATCTTATTTACTTACTTCTAATCGCTTCCACGGGGTCCATTTTAGAAGCTTTTGATGCCGGTAAAAACCCTGAGATTATTCCAATTAGAATGGAAACACTGATTCCTATTAGTATATTTTTCATACTCAAGCCAAAAGTAAAATCAGCCGTTCTAGTAGCAATTGTCGCTAAAATATAAACCAATAAAAGACCTATTATACCTCCCAGAATGCAAAGAATAATAGACTCTAATAAAAACTCTGCTAAAATATGATTCTTATGTGCACCCATTGCCTTTTTGATGCCAATTATTTTTGTGCGTTCTGAAACAGACACAAACATAATATTTGCAATTCCAAACCCTCCAATCAAAAGCGCAAAAAAGCCCATAATCCAACCAATCATATTTAATGCCTTAAGCAGATCATTAAAGCCCAAAGAAATAATACTTAAGCGATTTATTGCAAAATTATCTTCACTAAGAGGACGTAGTCTTCTAGAAGATCTCATTACGCCTTCAATCTCCACTTTCAATTGCGTTAAATTCACCTTGTCTTTCGCTTTAACAACAATATCTGGGGTAGCATCCTCTAGTACTATATTTGTGCTCTTTGTAACAAATGCATAGGGCATTAAAACCACCTTGTCAAAATTGATGCCCAATAAATCTTCTCCCTCCTTTTTTATAATGCCTATAATCTCTACTTTTTTATCTAAAACATTAATCTCCTTGCCAATTATATCTTTATCTTCCTCAAATACTTCCTCCGCGGTAGCAGCACCAATTACAGCAACATTTTGCCCTCTATAGCATTCTTGTAATGTAAAATATCTGCCATATTGAATATTTAATTCGAAAACACTACCATATTCATGGGTTACCCCCATTACATCCAGCTGCTTAACCGTTCTTGTTTTATAATTCACCTCTTCATCTCTTGCATCTACCGAATAAACAACATCTTTTGCATTTCGAAGTCGCTCCTTCAAAAACTTATAATCATCAAAACTGGCTTCCGGACGCTGCCAATACTTCCACCATGGATATTCTTTTGTTGAGAAAGTCCATGGCCATTTCTCAATAAACAATAAGTTATCTCCCAAACTACTAATGGATCTATTAATATTGTTTTTTAATGCGTCTACGGAGGTAAGAATTGAGATAATACAAAAGATACCAATGGTTATCCCCAGTAGAGATAAAAATGAACGCAACTTATTGACCCATAACTGTTGAAAGGACAATTTTAAGCTTTCAAATAGTATCTGAAAAAAAGCTTTCATAATAACTTAAGATTATAAAGATAAACAAGCAATGGATAGTCTGTTATATTTTATAAATTTGCGCTCCCATATTATAATTTAAATTAAGACATATGAAATTATCTCAGTTCAACTTTGAGCTTTCTCCAGAATTTATTGCCGATTACCCATCAAGATTTAGAGATGAATGTCGTTTGATGGTAGTTGATAGAGAAAAACAAACTATCGAGCATAAAATCTTCAAGGATATTCTAAATTATTTTGATGAAGGAGATATTATGATCTTAAATAATACTAAAGTTTTTCCTGCAAGATTATTTGGAACTAAAGAAAAAACTGGTGCTAAAATAGAAGTCTTCTTACTCAGAGAGTTAAACAGAGAAGCTAAATTATGGGATGTTTTGGTAGATCCTGCAAGAAAGATTAGAGTTGGGAATAAATTATACTTTGGAGAAGATAACTTACTTGTAGCAGAAGTTGTTGACAATACTACTTCAAGAGGTAGAACGATTAGATTTCTATTTGATGGAGAATATTCAGAATTTAAGCAAGCGTTAGCCATTTTGGGCAATACTCCCTTACCAAAATACATTAAAAGAGATCCTGAAGATATCGACAAAGAAAGATATCAAACTATATATGCAAAAGAAGAGGGTGCAGTAGCTGCTCCGACTGCCGGCTTGCACTTTAGCAGAGAATTAATGAAGCGTCTAGAGATCAAAGGACTTGACTTTGCTGAATTAACTTTACATGTTGGATTAGGGACTTTTGATTCTATTGATGTAGAAGACCTTTCCAAACATAAAATGGATGCAGAATACTTTAGGGTAAGTGAAGACGCTGCTCAAAAGGTGAATAGAGCAAAGAAGAATAAAAATAGAGTTTGTGCGGTTGGTACCACTAGTATAAGGGCTTCTGAAACTGCCGTTTCTGCCGAAAGGTTATTAAAGGCTATGGAAGGCTGGACCAATTTATTTGTTCATCCACCCTATGAGTTTGCCATCTCAGATGCATTGGTAACTAATTTCCATCTGCCTAAATCAAGTTTGCTAATTTTAACTTGTGCTTTTGGTGGCTATGATTTAATAATGAAAGCGTATGAAGAAGCGGTGAAAGAAAAATATAATTTCTTCTCCTATGGCGATGCGATGTTAATTATCTAAAGCGCATAACCTACTTAAATCACCTATTCTATAGTTAACTAGTAAAACTAGGTTTTCAATAAATTATACATCGAAAATATGGACAACTAAGTCCATATTTGAGATTTGTACACTCCGCTAAAATTGATTTAAATACTAGTATTCATCTTCATTAAAAAAGAAGTCATCTTTGGTGGGATAATCAGGCCAAATATCTTCTATTGTTTCATAGATCTCTCCTTCTTCATCCTCTAATTCTTGAAGATTCTCCATTACTTCAATAGGAGCTCCTGTCCTAATTGCAAAATCTATAAGCTCATCTTTTGTTGATGGCCATGGTGCATCTTCTAAATAAGATGCTAATTCTAAAGTCCAATACATAATCCAGTTTACTTAAAGCGCGCAATAGTAACGAAATTTTTTAATAAATTATCAAAAAACTAGTCACTTTTTTTTCCACTTTTTTTTGGTTCCCATTTTATCTCCATACCTCCTCGATTGATGGTCTGCATTCAATTTTCGTGCCAATAGAAATAGGAAATCTGAAAGACGATTTAGGTACTTAATTATTATTGGTTCGACTACTTCATGGATAGAAAGCTCAACAATTCTACGCTCTGCTCTTCGACATATACATCTGGCTAAATGCGTCTGTGCCGCAGATATATGCCCCCCTGGTAAAATAAAGTGCTTTAGGATAGGAAGATGAGCATCTAAACTATCAATTTGTTTTTCAATTAATGTAATATCATTTTCTTCCACTTTAGGAAGCGGCATTTTATTTTTAGAACTATCCTCCGCAAGCAACGCGCCAATATCAAATAAATCGCATTGAACTTTGTGTATAAAAGTTGTTAATACTTCATCAGTAATATAAGTAGCTACGACTCCTATTATAGAATTTAGTTCATCCACCGTACCATAAGCCTCAATCTTAATATTTGATTTACTTACCTTCGTTCCACCAATCAACGATGTTTGCCCTTTATCTCCTGTTTTTGTATAAATTTTTTTCATCTACCAAGATTTATATACATTGAAGCTAAAAATCTATTTTTTTAATATTTAAATTTTGCTCATCCGATTCAATCACTCCATCTCTTAACCGTATAATTCTGTGTGTATAATTAGCAATGTCCTCTTCATGTGTAACGATAATAATTGTATTCCCCTCTTCATGAATTTTCTCAAACAATTGCATTATTTCATAAGATGTTTTTGTATCTAAATTCCCTGTTGGCTCATCTGCCAATATTAAAGATGGTTTATTTACTAATGCCCTTGCTACCGCCACTCGTTGTCTTTGCCCCCCAGACAATTCATTAGGTCTATGTTTCAATCTATCACTTAACCCCACATCATTTAAAACCTTAGTGGCTCTTTCTTCTCGCTGTTTTTTAGAAAAACCGGCATAAACTAATGGCAGCATTACATTTTCTAACGTCGTTAACCTCGGTATTAAATTAAATGTCTGAAAAACAAAACCAATTTTTTTGTTTCTAATATCAGCTAATTCATTATCATCTAACGACTGAGTTTCAATTCCTTCTAGAAAGTAATTTCCTCCGGTTGGTGTGTCTAAGCACCCTAAAATATTCATTAAAGTAGACTTTCCTGAACCTGAAGGGCCCATTAGCGCAACATATTCATTTCTCTTTATTGAGACATCACATCCATTGAGAGCCTTAATTAACTCATTACCCAACTTAAAATGACGCTGGATATTTTCAATTTTAATAATTTCAGATGACAAACTACTTTTTTTGAATGACCTTAGGAACCTTAATGAAATCAGAGTCTTTAGACGGGGCGTTCATTAATGCTTCTTCTTTGGATATATTATTATTAACCTCGTCTTCTCGAAAGACATTCACTTCCTCGTTTATATATATTAGAGGCTCCACATTACTCGTATCCACTTCACTTAATTTTTCCATGAAGGACAATATCTTCTCCAAGTCATTTTTAATCTCTTCTCTCTTAGAATCATCAAAATCTAACTTTGAAAGTGATGCCAAATGTGCTATTAAAGTATCGTTTACTTTCATGGAAAAATTTGATCAAAGATACAAATTTAACCTTAGAGACCGATCTCGAATATAATTAATTCATAATAACAAAAAATGTCTGTTAACGTACATGAAGTACAATCCTTTTTTTATTTTCACGCAATGGAAAGAGTTGTAAGCGGAATTAGATCCACAGGAAATTTACACTTAGGAAACTATTTTGGTGCCGTACAGAATTTTGTTCCTTTACAAGAAGCCCATGAATGTTATTTCTTTATCGCTAATTTACATTCTCTTACTACACATCCTGACCCTATAGAGTTGAAAAAAAATGTCCAGGCTGTATTGGTTGAATACTTAGCATGTGGCTTAGATCCCAACAAGTCAATTATATACGTTCAAAGTCATGTGCCGGAAATTAGTGAGTTATATACACTCATGAATATGTTAGCATATAAAGGTGAATTAGAAAAGGTCGTCACCTTTAAAGAAAAAATCAAAAAGCATAAAGAAAATATTAATGCAGGTTTACTTACCTATCCTGTATTGATGGCTGCTGATATTCTTATTCATAGAGCTCATAAAGTTCCTGTGGGTAAAGATCAAGAACAGCACCTTGAAATGACAAGAAATTTTGCGAAACGCTTTAACAATAGATATAAAACAGACCTTTTTCCAGAACCACAAGCTTTTAATTTTTCAGGGAAATTGGTAAAAGTTCCTGGTTTAGATGGAACAGGAAAGATGGGAAAATCTGAAGGACATGGTAATGCCATTTTCCTAAGAGATGATGAAGCTACTATTCGAAAAAAAGTGATGAAAGCAAAAACAGACAGTGGCCCGACAGAAAAAAATCAAAAGAAGCCACCTGAAATAGAAAATCTATTTAAAATAATGGAATTAGTATCAACTACTGATACTATTAATCATTTTGATGATCACTATAAAAACTGCAGTATTAGATACGGAGATATGAAGAAACAACTAGCTGAAGATATTATCAATTTTACTTATCCACTTAGAGAAAAAATTGTAGCTTTAGAAGACAAAGAAGATAGATTAAAACAAATAATGAAAGAAGGTGCTGAAAAGGCACGCATAAGTGCAAAAGCAACTATCAAAGAGGTGAAAGCACTAATGGGAATTAACTAATCTTATGGCAGCAAAAAAGAAAAATAAAGAGATAAAGCATATTGCCGTTGCTGGAAACATTGGAGCAGGAAAAACAACTCTAAGTAGAAAATTAGCCAAGCATTATGGATGGACACCGATGTTTGAAGATGTTGAAAACAACCCTTACTTAAATGATTTTTATCAAAATATGCCCAGGTGGTCTTTTAATCTTCAAATTTATTTTCTCAATAACAGGCTCAAACAAATCATTGAAATTCAGCAGGGAGATGAAATAGTTATTCAAGATCGAACCATCTATGAAGATGCTCATATTTTTGCGCCTAACCTTCATGAAATGGGTTTAATGTCCAAAAGAGATTTTGAGAATTATATCAACTTATTTAGAACTATTTGTATGCAAATAAATCCTCCAGATTTATTAATCTATTTAAAATCTTCTCTACCAACCTTAGTTGATCAAATTCAGAAAAGAGGAAGAGATTATGAGGATAATATTAGATTAGATTATCTAAAGCAATTAAATCAATATTACAATAATTGGATTGAGAATTATAGAGAAGGTCCTTTATTAGTTATAGATGTTGACAATTTAAACATCGTTGACAAGCAAGAAGATCTTGGAAGTGTTATTAGTAAAATTGATGCAGAACTATTTGGACTTTTTTAATTGTTAATCCTGTGCTTTTACATATTCTGCTTTGATGTTTTCAAGAACACGCCTAGCGTCTGCAACATCTGTAACCTTACCACTTTTAAAAGCGACTACATATGCAGAACTAAAACCTTGAACTTTTCTAATAGATCTTAATAGTTCATCCACAATATCTAAGTCTTCATAAATCCCTATGCGTACGTTAGTTAATCCATCTTCTCTGACAAAAGACTCCATCTCTCCATAATGATCAAACTCATTTTGAAGGATATCCCAGTTAGGTGTTCTAAATAAACCCAACTGAATTTTGAATGAATAATCATCTGTACTCAAAGGATTAAAATCTCTATTATCTGTATATAATTTTGTAGGGGTTGTGTTTTCTTCATCAACTATTTCAATTTCCTCGTCAGCTTCATCAATGTAAGTATTGTTAGCAGAGACAAAATCATAAAACTGTTCAACTTCCATGAAAGTCAATCTCTCCTTAGAAATATATCTCAAAGTTTGATTTTCCATTAATGAGGGGAAGTACTCATCATCAGTAGTGTTTACAAAGTTTCCAAGGTTCATGGGATTGCTCCATTGTTTGTCCTTCTTTTCTACCATATAAATATCCGTCCCACCTTTTGAATCATCAAAATTTGCAACAAAGTATAAAACATTACCATCTTTAGACAAGCAAGGATGCCCTACTGTAAAGGATTCCATTTTTGACTCTGCAACCTTCCACATACCATCTTTCCAATAAGCACCAAGTACTTCTGACATTAATATTTGTTCTACACTTTGATACGTTGTTTTTTGTGTAGGTGTAGGAGCATTTCCCTCTTCGTCTTTAAAAACAGTAACCATAAACAAGTTGCTAAGCTCCTCTTCTATTTCTTCTGGCAATGATTGATATACCAGTTCACTAGAGTAATATATTTCTTGATCTCCTCTCTCATCGGTGAATTGAAAGGTGCTAACTTTCTTATCTGCCACATCAAGAAGATCCAAAATAATTTTTTCTTTTGATTTCTTAGTATCTCCTCCGGTATTAGAAAATACTACATTTGCGTTTAGTACGCATAATATTAAGAGAGGCATCAAGTATTTCATCGTCAATATATTTTAATATTAGCATAAACTTAGATAAAGAGCAAAAAAAAAACTAGACAATGTTTTCAACAGATCTTAATATCTGATAAAAAGAATTGATATACAGTCATTTAAAAGCATCCTTTTTATAAAAAAGATTTTTTTTTTAGCAATCCACATCAATCTTAATATATAACTTATTGGCTTTCAATTTATATTGTTTCACACACTCGGACATCTTACTTTTGAGTATTCGTAATTCATTATTTCTAGGAAATTTCAAATACAATTCTCTAATGTATCTATTCTTAATTTTAGAAATTCCTGGAATGACCGGCCCCAAAATTTCTATTTGACCTATATCCCCTAATTTCCGTTTAAGTTCAAAAGACAATCGATCTACTTCCTTATAGTCTTCATGTAATAAAGTAAGTTTTATCAGCTTAATAAATGGAGGATATCTAAAAAATCGTCGATCAGCAATTTCATGTTTATAAAACTCATTGTAGCTTTTATTCTGTAAAAAATCAAGAATAGGATGATTTATATTATTCGTTTGCAATAATACTAGTCCCTGTTTTTTATCTCTTCCTGCTCTTCCACTTACCTGTATTAACGTCTGATAAGCTCTCTCGAAAACTCGGTATGTAGGGAAACTCCATAAGCCATCAACATTAAGAACGGCAACTAAACCTACATTGTTAAAATCAAGCCCTTTAGTTACCATTTGTGT
Organism: Chitinophagales bacterium; assembly: GCA_965216955.1. GTDB lineage: Bacteria > Bacteroidota > Bacteroidia > Chitinophagales > JADIYW01 > CBDCGV01. The sequence goes on from CBDCGV010000006.1 coordinate 113,124, forward strand.
GCCCACCAATATATCAACATCACCATTCTGAAAGCGATCTATTATTTTCTTATGTCCAAATTTAGAACGAGTGGTATCATAATCCATCCGTTCTATGGAAGCCATTGGGAAACGAATTGACAATTCGTCTTCTACTTTTTCGGTTCCTAACCCTTTAAGCTCAATGCTATTCCCTTTACATTGCTGACAACTATTCATCATAGCTTGACGATATCCACAATAATGACACCTCAAGTCATTCGAGAACCTATGATAAGTAAGACTTACATCGCACTGCTGACAATGCGGAATGTCACCACAATCAATACATTGTAAATACGGTGCATATCCTCGTCTATTTTGAAAAATTATAATCTGTTCATTGTTATCTAACGACTGTTGAATAGCTTCTTTTAACTCTAAAGACAAAACACCATCGAACTGTTTTTTCTTTCGAGACTTTATTAGATCAATAAATTCCATTTTAGGTAGAGCAACATTTGTAAAACGTTCTTTTAATTCTACAAAGCCATATTTTTTATTGCGCGTATTAAAGAGACTCTCTATTGAGGGAGTTGCTGAACCAAGTAATGTTTTTGTTTTCAAAAATTTGGATAAATAAACCGCACAATCTCTCGCATTATAACGTGGATCAGGGTTCTGTTGCTTATATGATGCGTCATGTTCTTCATCAACAATAATTAAATCCAGCTTTTTAAAAGGTAAAAATATAGCGGACCTAGTACCCACAATTAAACAACTTTTGTTCTGATGAACCTTCTCCCATATTTCAACTTGTTCTGCATCTGTGAATCTAGAATGGTATACTAATAAATTAGGGACAAAAGGAATTATTCTGTCAATTAATTGAGAAGTAAGCGCAATTTCAGGAACCAGAAGCAGTACTTTACCCTTTCTTTCCAGTACTTCCTGAATCATCTTAAGATATATATGGGTTTTTCCACTTGCAGTAACACCATGCAATAAAACGACTCCGATTTCCTCAAATAAATCATTAATATTTTCAAAGGACTTTTGCTGTTTATGGTTTAAGCTAACTGTTGCTGTTGCACTCGAATTAGAGAAATTTACCCTATCTACTTTTTTCTCATATTCATTTAAAATCTCTTTTCTTACCAATTGCTTTAATGTCGCTTGATTAGAGTTTGCATATTTTATCAAATGGCTTTTCTTAATTTCTTTGCCTTCTTCTAATAAGTCTAAGTACTTGATTAGTAACTTTTGTTGTTTGGGAGCTCTATTAAGACCTTTGTAAATAGCACTAAGTTCATCATCTGTAAAACTGTTAATACCTATATATTTTTCTACTTTAGGTTTGTATCTGACTCTTAAGCTCTCTTTCCTTTCTATATAGCCTTTCTCAAGAATTTGCTTTGTATATCTCCCAAAACCTTTAACACCAAGTAACTCCTGAATCTCAACACCTGATAATGATTGATTCGCCCTAGTTGCTTGTACTATCATCATTTCTTTATCGCTAAGAGATAATTCATCTAAGTTTAAATTAGACGGAACAAAAACAGTCTCACTACTTAGTTTAAAAGCAGCTGGCAATGCTGCTTGCATTACTTCTCCTAAAGTACACAGATAATATTGTGCCACCCATTGCCAAAAAGCCAATTGTTTTTCAGTAATTATAGGAGTATCGTCCAAAACGGAAAGTATTGCCTTTAGATTAGATTCATTTGAATACTGTTCGCCAATTCCAATAATTATAGCCGCATAGATTTTATGTTTACCCATCTGAACTTCTACACGCTTACCTATTTCAATCTGATCAACTAAATGATCAGGCACGCTATAAAATAATTTTTGCTCGAAAGCTAAAGGCAATAAAACGCGAATATATTGAGTAGCTAAAGACATAAGAGAATTGCTAAAAGCCTAAATAAACATTTATTCAACTAATAAGCACCATGCCTTTTTCTTAAAAACCATTCTAACGAAAGCCAAGCTAAAAGCACAAAAAATATCCATTTAAAATCTAACAGAGAAGATATGGAAAAGTCATCAAAAAGTATGGGCTTTAGATTTATATCATTAGAAAGATCCTTATTTAAATTTTCTAGATCATGAGCATAATACAGTCTTCCATTCGTTTCGGCTGTAATTTGTTTTAAAAGTTTATGATCAGCTCTGGTATTTAACTTTTCAAGTAAAATAGGTTTTACTACAAAAGAAGTAGATGCGCTCATCTTTTTCCCACTAACTTCAACACGGGCAGTTGCCAGATAGTTGCCAATAGGTAGTATGCCTAAATTAACATCATAGTAATCACTTTTACGATTCATTACATATTTATAAACATCTCCTTTTTTTTCTTTAACAGTCACGTTTACCTCATGTTCTGTAATAGCTTCGTAGTTATTATTATAAAGTTCTGCTTCTAAAACAATCTCTTGATTTTCAGCATATAAATTCTTAATTGAGTTCAGTCTAAACTTCCTTTTGTCCTCCTCAATTGTCAAATATTGAACGATCTGGTTTGATAACTCTTCAAGTCCAATATGCTCACTTCCAGTTTGAATATTTTTCAATTCATCCATCATTGCCCATCTCCAAAAACCATCACCTATTGTAACACAAGACTTTTTTCCATTTTGATTAAACAATGTTATCAGAGGATCATCTGTTTCTACTTGTCCGATACGTTGCAACAATATAGGCATACTTTCTTCATTAGCATTATACTCTCCAAATGGAGCTATTAAAGGTGGATACCCATCTATTCTGTTTAGAGTTTCCTTGTCCAGTTTAAAGACTTCAAAGTTTTTATTATAATGAGGATAAATTTCATTAGTTCTTTTTCCGTTTGTATTAATAGTTAAGCCATATTTTGAATTATTAAACTTATTAAAATCAACAGAAGAAGTAATTATATGCCATACGGGCTTGCCAGAAGGATCTGAGAAAGTGTGTTTTTTTGACGGAAGACCATGTAATATGATACAATCATAATCTGAAATGTTCTTGTTCAATCTATTTATGCGCTCCGATTCAAATTGCAAATTACGCTGCTTTGAAAAAATACGATTTAAAGCACCTATATCAGGATGGGGGGCATCATAAATTAACAATACTTTTTTTCGACCTTCGATTATATCTATGTAAGCATAACTTGTATTATTAACAATATTCTTTTCTCCCTTAATATTAGACAGTTCGACTTTAAATTTATTGACACCCTCTTTTTCTGCATTTAAGGTGATACTGACCGTTTTAATAAAATTATCCTTATTGATATTTATTTCTTGTTTAAAAACTATTGCACCTTTATAATCAAATATTTTTAATACTGTAGTTGCTCCTGAAAAGTTTAAAGCATGGATATCTATATGCATATCAAATGCATCTCCAGCATAAATTACCTTGTTATATCGTAGTGTTTTGATGTAAGCATCTTTTACTTTAGAGCTATCTCCTAAAGCAATAGCATACATTGTTATTCCTGCATCCATCCCTTTATACAATGGATTGACCCCCTCATTATATATGCCATCCGTAGACAATATTACTGCTCCTAGTTCTTGATTTGCATATCGTTCGTTTATTGCATCTAAGACTGCCCCTAAATTGGTTGTTTTCTGGCTATAATCTGGCAATTCCCAATTACTTAATGTATTACCAAACGTAAATTTTTCAATATCATAATCTTTAGAAAGCAACCTTAAAGTATTATCTATATTAGTTCTATATAACGCAAGTAATTTACTATCTGTTTCTTCTTTAATTGATGCGCTATTGTCTTCAAGAAATACAATTAGTGGCTTAATCTCATTTGTCTGCTTAGATTTTAGTAACGGGGATAATAATAGAAATGAAATAATTGATACTCCAAAAGTTCTTAATACAGCTAAAAAAAAATTAAGTGATTTGTTTTGGACTTGTTTATTCCTAAAATAAAGTAACAATGAAAATGAAATGCCTAATAGCAAACAAAAGACAATGAACCAATTGGGATAATCTAAAACAATTTGGCTATTCAAAACAAATTAAGTATTTAATGCGCCACAAACGCTAATTACTTGTCCAGAAATATAACTTGATCTCTCTGAGCCTAAAAAAACTGCGCAATTAGCTATTTCTTCAACACTTCCGAAACGCTTTAATGGTATTGCCTCTAAGTACTTTTCCCTTACAGTTTCTGAAAGCTCAGCTGTCATTTCAGTACTAACAAATCCGGGAGCAATAACATTACACCGTAAGTTTCGACTTCCCATTTCTTTGGCAATGGACTTGGAAAACCCAATAATCCCAGCTTTTGACGCTGCATAATTACTTTGCCCTGCATTACCAGTTATACCAACTACAGATGCTATGTTAACAATTGAGCCACTACCAGATCTCATTAACAATTTTAGTGCGTTTTTTGTTAAGTTAAAAACAGATTTAAGATTAGTATTAATCACATTATCCCATTGCTCTTCAGACATTCTAAGCAATAAATTATCCTGAGTAATACCTGCGTTATTTACTAAAACGTCTAATCCACCAAAAATTTCTTTCACCTGATTCACTAATTCTTCTGCTGATGAAATATCTGAAGCATCCGATTTAATGGCTCTAATACTTCCATACTCTTCTAGTTCATCAACCAATTTCTTAGCTTCTTCTTCAGAGGATCGATAACTAAAAATCACAGAAGCTCCTTCATCAACAAACTTCCTAACAATTCCAGCGCCAATTCCCTTGCTTCCACCTGTAATCAATGCCTTTTTACCCTCTAACGCTTTCATAGAATGACTGACTTTAAAGTTTACCCTAATGCAGTTATCATTGTAGCACCTATATCTGCTGGGGAAGCTACCACATGAATACCACACTGTTTCATTATTTCCATTTTAGCCGCTGCAGTATCATTCTTTCCACCAATAATAGCACCTGCATGTCCCATTCTACGACCTTTAGGAGCCGTTTGCCCTGCAATAAAACCAACAACCGGTTTTGTTCCATTTCCCTTTATCCATTCGGCAGCTTCTGCCTCCATTCCTCCACCAATCTCGCCAATCATAATAATACCCTCTGTTTTTTCATCAGCCATAAATAGCTGGATGATTTTTTTCATAGAACTCCCTATAATAGGATCTCCACCTATGCCTACACAAGTCGATTGCCCCATTCCTGCTTTGGTGACCTGATCTACCGCCTCATAGGTTAATGTTCCAGACCGAGATACAATTCCAATTGTACCTGGATTATGAATAAAACCCGGCATAATTCCTACTTTGCATTCTCCAGGGGTAATAATTCCTGGACAATTCGGTCCAATCAAATGGCTATTTCTGTCGTTTACAAAAATTTTTGCCTTAATCATATCCTGTGTAGGAATTCCCTCTGTTATAGCAATAATCACTTCTATACCTGCATCGGCCGCCTCCATAATAGCATCTCCCGCAAAAGCTGGAGGTACAAAGATTACAGAGACATTAGCTCCTTCTTCTTTAACTGCATTTTCAACGGTGTTAAAAACAGGGCGGTCAAGATGTTGGCTCCCTCCTTTTCCCGGTGTTACACCACCCACAACATTAGAGCCATATTCTATCATTTGAGCGGCATGAAAAGACCCCTCTTTACCAGTAAAGCCCTGTACTATAATTCTTGAATCTTTATTTACTAAAATGCTCATCTACTTTATTTATGTTTTACGTATTTTTCATCTTTTGAATCCGTACATCTCTCGCCTCTTTCAAAAAATTAGAGGCAAATATAAAACCATTCAATTCTTCATTTTCAGCGTAGAATAATGACTTGCTATTCCCTTCCCAATGCTTTTCTCCTTTATGAAGAAATAAGATCTTATCTCCAATTCCCATTACCGAATTCATATCATGTGTATTGACTAAGGTTGTAATATTATGCTCTATAGTAATTTCTCTTATCAACTCATCAATAACAATGGCCGTTTGTGGATCTAGTCCAGAATTGGGTTCATCACAAAATAAGTACTTAGGGTTTAAAACGATCGCTCTAGCAATACCCACCCTTTTTTGCATACCTCCACTAACTTCCGAAGGATACTTTTTATTAGCATTGACTAAATTAACACGAGATAATACTTCATTGACTCTGTCCCTTTTATCACTCATAGACATTTTTGTAAACATGTCTAATGGAAAACGAACATTTTCTTCTACCGTTAAAGAATCAAAAAGTGCGTTCCCTTGAAATAACATCCCTAACTCTGTCCTCACCTTTTTCTTGTCTTTTACAGACATTTCTCCATAGTTCCTGCCATCATATTTTACAACACCCGAAGTTGGATCTAGTAATCCAACAATACACTTAATGAGTACGGTCTTACCTGAACCGCTCATACCAATAATTAAATTAGTTTGTCCAGGTTCAAAAGTCGTTGTTATTCCTTTGAGTACCTCTTGTTCTCCAAATGACTTTTTAATGTTATTAATCTCAATCATTGCAACAAAAGGAAAGTTAATAGATAATCAAAAAGCAATACCATTATACTACTTATTACCACAGCTCGCGTGCTTGCTTTTCCAATTTCAAGCGCTCCTCCCATAGCATAATACCCTTGATAACAAGAGATAGAAGTGAGTAAATACCCAAAGACAGTTGCTTTTAAAAGCATCACCCTAATGTTATAGGCATCAAAAAAACTTAAGACCCCTTGAATATATTCTGTTTTTGAGACATATCCTGAAGCAGCCCCAGCAACCATTCCTCCCCAAATTCCTAGAACTGCTGATATAATTACCAATATTGGAATCATAATAATTGCAGCAATAATTTTAGGTCCTATTAAATATGCTTTGGTATGTACACCCATAATCTCCAATGCGTCTATTTGTTCGGTAAGCCTCATTGTTCCGAGCTCCGAGGAAATATTTGAGCCAACTTTACCCGCTAAAATCAAACATGAAATAGTTGGAGCAAACTCTAAGATCATAGTCTCTTTGACTACATATCCAACATACATCATTGGAACAAAAGAATCTTTTAAGTTATAGGCAAATTGTACTGCAGAAACGGCTCCAATAAAAACGGAAATTATACCGATTATAATTAGAGAGCCTACACCAATATTTTGCATCTGCCTAATTAACTCTTTCCAGTACATAGCTGTTCTTTCTGGCCTTACAAATAAGCTCTTAAGTGTCAGCATGTACCTTCCTATATGAAATAATGGACCTCTCATAAATTTGTGTGCTAAAAATAGACTATTTTTGATAACTAACTAAACAGATCAAATGTTGTTTTATTTTTTCCTTAAAAGAATTGAATAAAATAACATTTATAGATATTAATCACACATTTAATAAAGTGCTTTAAGTATGAATATTGTTGTAAGTGGAGCCTCTAGAGGAATTGGGAGAGCTATTGCATTGAAGTTTGCTTCCAAGGCTTTTAACGTTGCTGTTTGTTCAAGAAATGAAGAAAAGCTTAAGGAAATCGAAAAAGAATTGAAAGATGTAAATCCAAATGGAAATCATCTAATAGTTCAAGCAGACATGTCTAATAAAAATGACGTCATTGAATTTGCCCAAATAATAAAATCTCAATTCAATACTATAGAAGTATTAGTTAACAATGCAGGGGTATTCTTACCAGGAAAAATGCTAGAGGAAAGTGATGGTGTTTTCGAAAAAATGATAGAAACTAATCTATATGGCGCCTATTACCTTACAAGAGCGCTGATAAAAAACATGATAGATAAAAACAATGGTCATATAATTAATATCTGTTCTGTTGCCAGCTTAAAAGCTTACCCAAATGGAGGGACTTATACAGTAAGTAAGTTTGCATTATTAGGTTTTTCAAAATCCTTAAGAGAGGAGTTAAAAGAAAATAATATCAGAGTTACCTCTGTTATGCCAGGCGCAACAATAACAGACTCTTGGGAAGGCGTTAATTTACCAAATTCAAGATTTATGCCTCCAAAAGATATTGCGCAAAGTATCTGGGATATATACAAACTGAGTGATAGAACAGTCGTTGAAGATATTATCTTAAGACCTCAACTAGGAGACATATAATTACAAATCATCATTCCCTCAGAATTCAGAATTCTCTCATTCAATTATCTACTCTTATAAGGTTTAGCCTTTGGATTCAAATTTCTATCCTTTGCATACCATCCCCCACCTTTACAAGTAGAAGCGCAAGATGTTGCTAAAAAAATAGTCATTAAGGCTAATAAGAACAATTTGATTGGATAATTATATCGCTGCATAATTTTGCTTTTCGAGATTAAACGAAGCACCGCTTTTTATTATTATGTCAAAACTAATAGACATAAAACATTTCCTTAAAAGTAAACAGCTAACTTTGCTTAATAAATAAATGGTCACTGCAGCAAAAAATACGATCTGTTATCATTGTGGCGACACCTGTTATGCAAATAATATAATCCTTTTAGAAGACAAACCTTTTTGTTGCAATGGTTGTAAATCTGTTTATAAAATCCTGCACGACAATTCATTAGATCAATACTATTCTATTGAGAATAAGCCGGGCATTAAACCACCTGAAGAAAATTATTTTGATTACTTAGAGTTAGAAGAAGTACGAAAAAAAATAATTCAATATGAAGATGAAAAACAAATAAGACTCCAACTTTTTATTCCGAGTATACATTGCAGTTCTTGTATTTTTTTACTTGAACAATTACATAAAATAAACCCAATATTTAATTATAGTAGAATAAATTATACAAAAAAAGAAATTACTATATCGGTAAAGTCTAGTCCAAATGCAATTCAAGCGGTCTTTGAGCTTTTAAGTCGTTTAGGATATGCCCCTCATATTCCTCTTAAGAATGAAAGAGATAAAAATCATGAATCTGAAAACTTAATAATTCCAATTGGAATTGTAGGTTTTTGTTTTGGGAATATCATGCTTCTAAGTTTCCCAGAATACGTTTCAGGAGGAAAGCCTATTGATCCGACATTAAAAACTATTTTTTCCTTACTTATTATTGCCCTAACCATTCCAGTTCTACTATTTGGGGCTAAAAGATATTTTAAAGCGGCCTATAAAAGTTTAGGACAAAAATATTTAAGCATCGACATTCCTGTTGCACTAGGTATTTCGGCTCTTTTATTAAGAAGTTTATATGAAATAATTCTTAAAGGAAATGCCGGTTATTTTGATTCATTAGCAGGACTTATATTCTTTTTGTTAATAGGTCGATGGTTTCAATCTAAAACTTATGATCACTTATCTTTCGAAAAAGATTTTAAATCTTTTTTTCCACTTGCCATCTTAAAAAAACAGGCTTCTATATTCAAGGCCACCCCTATTCAAGAATTAAAAACAGGGGATATTATTAGACTGAGAAATCAGGAAGTTCTACCTGTAAATGCCAGTCTTATGAATGAGCAAGCCACTTTTGACTACAGCTTTGTAACCGGCGAATCTCAGTTAGTTAAAAAAAGCCAAACTGACAAGTTATTTGCTGGAGGGAAACTTATAGGCAATGCGGTAGAACTGATAGTTGAAAACCCAAGTAATCAAAGCTATCTGGCAGAATTATGGAGAGAGCAAGATGAAGAAACTATGCATAATAAACTTCATTCTTTTATAAACAAAGTAAGCCATCGTTTTACCTTAACCATCTTAATAATCGCATGCTTAGGCTTTACATACTGGCTCTATAAATCCAACATAAGCAATGCTTTAGAAATACTTACCTCTATTCTTATTGTTGCATGCCCATGTGCTTTGGCTTTGGTCATTCCCTTCACTTATGGAAGTGCCGATAGACATCTAGGAAAGCTAGGCATATATCTTAAGAAGGCGGAGATAATAGAATCTTTATACAATATTAAGAACATTGTTTTTGATAAAACAGGCACACTTACCAAATCCTCTTCTGAAAAAATAACTTATGATGGTCAAGTATTAACTTCCTTAATTCAAAATCACCTTTCTAGTATATTGACTAACTCTATTCATCCGCTAAGCCAGCAAGTTGCTAGTCATCTTAATCAACCAACAAGTATTTCAAATGTTATTGATTATAAAGAGATTACAGGCTTAGGAATAAAAGCAATTGTAGATAATAATCACTATTTTATTGGATCTTTAAAATGGCTAAAACAAAATAAATTAACCATCTCTTCCTCTTTAAAAAATAACCCCTCTACTATGGTGTGGATTGGAAAGGATAAAAAGGTACTAGGTTGCTTCAAAATAGGCAATACCTATAGAAAAGGTGTTTTAGATATTATAAAACTGCTTAAAAAGAAATTTAAGATTACAATTCTATCAGGAGACACAGATCATGAAAAAGAGTATTTATTAAAGGAAGTTGGTGCAAATGTAGATCTTCTATTCAATCAAAATCCTCTAGATAAGCAAAAGTATATTCAAAATACAGAAAGCACTATTATGCTTGGAGATGGTATTAATGATGCCGCCGCTCTTAAAGCAAGTGCTGTAGGTATATCTATAACTGAAGATATATCTACATTTACACCTAACTCTGATATCATAATGGATGCAAATCAAATATCAAGATTACCTTCTCTGTTACAATTTGGGAAAGACTGTAGAAAAGTAATTTACTGTTGCCTTACACTATCCTTTCTTTATAACATTATTGGACTTACCTTTGCGTTACAAGGACATTTAACACCATTTGTTGCAGCAGTACTCATGCCTATAAGTTCTATATCTGTAGTAATAACATCAACGAGTTTAACTACTTGGTTTGTAAAAAGAAGGAACCTTTTATAATGAATATTATCATTATATTAATTGGATGTAGCATTTTGGTAGCGCTTATTTTTTTAATCGCTTTTATAATCTCCGTAAAATCAGGGCAATACGACGATACTTATTCTCCTCCGCATCGAATTTTGTTCGATGAAAAAGAGCCAAAAAACCATGAAAAATAGCCTTTTTTACTCATAGTAACTTTCGTCAATCTCAAAGGTGATGCTCGTCATCTTTAAATTTTGAAACCTTCATTTCCTTTGTATATATAACAAAGTATCTATATGGGTATGGAACAGTTTAAATATGACAATAAGATCGTAAAGTTTTTTATGATTGCCACACTGATTTGGGGAGTTGTTGGAATGTTAGTAGGTGTACTGGTTGCGCATCAAATATATATCCCAGCGTTGAACTTAAATTTCAGTATGACAACCTTCGGTCGTACTCGTCCGATTCACACAAATGCGATCATATTTGCTTTTGTTGGAAATGGTATGTTCACAGGAATATATTATTCCATGCAGCGAATTCTTAAAACTCGTACTTTTAGTGATACACTATCTTGGATAAACTTTTGGGGATGGCAATTAATCATTGTAGCTGCTGCGGTAACTTTATCCCTTGGGTTTACTACATCAAAAGAATATGCAGAACTAGAATGGCCTATAGATATTGCTATTGCAATAGTTTGGGTAGTCTTCGGCATTAACCTAATGGGCACCATCCTAAAGCGTAGAGAGAGACACTTATACGTTGCCATATGGTTTTATATTGCCACCTTTATAACTGTTGCAGTACTTCATATTGTAAACTCAATTAATATTCCAGTTGGATTTTTAAAGAGTTACCCCGTTTATGCTGGTGTTCAAGATGCTCTAGTACAATGGTGGTACGGGCATAATGCCGTTGCTTTTTTCCTGACCACTCCTTATTTGGGATTGATGTACTATTATCTTCCCAAAGCTGCCAATAGACCTGTTTATTCCTATAGACTATCTATCATCCATTTTTGGGCACTAATATTTATCTATATCTGGGCAGGACCACACCATCTATTATACACTGCCCTACCGGGATGGGCACAGGCATTAGGAACTGTTTTTTCCATCATGCTAATAGCTCCAAGTTGGGGGGGCATGCTTAATGGATTGCTTACACTACGAGGTGCTTGGGACAAAGTAAGAGAAAGCCCCACATTAAAATTTATGGTTGTTGCCGTAACTTCTTACGGGATGGCCACTTTTGAAGGTCCAATGATGTCAATTAAAAGCGTAAATGCCATTTCTCATTATTCTGATTGGACTATTGGACATGTGCACATTGGTGGTTTAGGATGGAATGGTTTCTTAACTTTTGGTATGATGTATTGGTTGGTTCCTAAATTATGGAATACCAAACTTTTCTCTAAAAAATTAGCAAACACTCACTTTTGGATAGGAACATTGGGAATAATTATATATGCTGTACCTCTATATTTTGCTGGTTTTACACAAAGTTTAATGTGGAAACAGTTTACAGAAGCAGGAATGCTTAAGTATCCAAACTTTTTAGATACTGTAACACAGATCAAAACCATGTATATGTTAAGAGGTGTTGGAGGTACACTCTTTTTGCTCGGGACATTTATAATGATATACAATCTCATTAAAACGGCTAATCAAGGAAGTTTTGTAGCAGATGAACCAGCCGAAGCCCCTGCACTCGAAGGACCAGCACCTAAAGCTGTTGGTTACTGGCATCGCTGGATTGAGAGTCGCCCATTAAAACTAACTTCTTTAGCTTTTGTCGCCATTCTTATTGGTGGAATGGTAGAAATTATTCCATTACTAACTGTAAAATCAAATATCCCCACAATATCAAGTGTAAAGCCTTACACACCATTGGAGCTTGAAGGTAGAGATCTCTACATTAGAGAAGGGTGCAATACTTGTCATTCTCAAATGATTAGGCCTTTCAGAAGTGAGACAGAACGTTATGGCACTTACTCTAAACCTGGCGAATTTGTTTATGATCATCCGCACTTATGGGGTTCTAAAAGAACAGGACCAGACCTTGCTAGAGAAGGTGGGCAAAAACTTAAAAAATCGAACTCTTGGCATTACCTGCACATGCTAGACCCAAGAAATGTGTCTAGTGGCTCCATAATGCCTGCATATCCATGGCTAATCGAAAATGAGCTTAATGTTTCTAAGACACCTAAAAAGATTAAAGTTATGAGACAATTGGGTGTTCCCTATCCCGAGGGTTATGAAGAGCAAGCAGTTGATGATTTAAGAAAACAAGCTGAAGAAATTACTGCCGATCTAAAAAATGATGGAATTGAAACCATAAGCGATAGAGAAATAATCGCACTCATTGCCTATTTGCAAAGATTAGGAGCAGATATTGAAAAACCGGTAGCTGTAAATTAATATGTATAAAGAAATTTTAAGAAATACAGAAGGTATAGGACTACTGCCAAGTTTATCATTTTTGATATTCTTTATTTTCTTTTTAGTGCTACTGATTTATGTGGTTAAAATGAGCAAGTCTCATCGCAACCAAATGAAAAATATTCCATTAGATGAAGAACAATAAAATAAATAATATGATATCGTTCATTCAAAGCCATTTGAGAGCATTTGGCATCAAATCTAAATTGACGTTACTTACAATTTTTTTAACAAGCTCAAATTGTATTTATGCGCAAGAAGAAGTTGTTGTTCAACCTTCTTTTCTAGACAATTACTTCAATGAAATAGTATTAGGTCTGGTTATACTTGTTTTGTTGCTCATATTTTGGGCTGTAAGCGTTGCTCTAAGGTTTGTTGTACAATTGGCACTAAACGATCTCCCAGAAGAAAAGCGCAAAAAATATGAATCATTTTCTCTATTTGGAGGTAGTCTTAATTTGGAGCAATTAATGCAAAAACTTACGGATGCTGTTCCTGTGGTTGAAGAAAATGACATTATGTTAGATCATGAATATGACGGCATAAAAGAACTAGATAATCATTTACCACCATGGTGGAAATACATGTTTTACTTGACTATCATTTGGGGTGTGGGGTACTTTTCTTACCATTATGTATTTAATGTTGGTAAGGATCAATATGAAAAGTATGAAATGTCGATGATAAAAGCAGAAGAGCAGAAAAAAGCATATCTAGCAACGCTTGCCAATAATGTTGATGAATCTAATGTTGTTCAAGTTACCAACCCTACAAATTTGGCTGCCGGAAAAAAGATCTATTTAGCAAATTGTGTAGCTTGTCATGGTGATTTTGGAGAAGGTAAAATTGGACCAAACCTTACTGATGACTATTGGTTACATGGAAACTCTGTCGTTGATATTTTTAAAATTGTTAAGTATGGTGTGCCCAACAAAATGGTGGCATGGCAAGAACAATTGCTTCCTGGACAATTAAGTGATGTAACAAGCTATGTAATGTCATTGAAAGGCAGTAACCCTCCTAATGCTAAAGAGCCACAAGGAGAACTTGTTGTTTCGGAGGCTAACTCGGAAGAGACCGTCAATGAAAACTAAGAATCATGTCTGATAATGTAGAAGTTGAAGAATCATTCAGAGACACCTTATCTACAGTAGATGAACATGGAAAACGCGTTTGGTTGTTCCCAAAGAAGCCAAGCGGATCATTGTATAATGCTCGTGGTATTGTCAGTATTGTACTATTGGCATTTATGATATTCATTCCTTTTATTAAAATTAATGGGCATCCTTTGTTTCTACTCAATGTAATGGAAAGGAAGTTTATTCTTTTTGGACAAATTTTTTGGCCACAAGATTTTCATCTAATAGTTATAGGATTCATTGCATTTCTTTTATTCATTATTTTGTTTACAGTCATTTTTGGACGTGTATGGTGCGGTTGGGCTTGTCCTCAAACCATATTTATGGAAATGATATTTCGCAAAATAGAATATTGGGTAGAGGGCACTGCTGTACAACAAAAAAAATTATATGAAGCGCCTTGGAATAGTGAAAAAATAAAAAAAAGGATGCTAAAGCACTTTCTTTTTTTGGTCGTTTCATTTCTAATTGCTCATATCGTATTGGCATGGATAGTTGGTGTAAATGAGGTTGCCAAAAATTTTACTACCAACCCATTGAATGAATTACGCAGATTTTTATCAATGGTAGGACTCACCCTACTAATCTATGGGGTTTACATACGTTTTAGGGAACAAATGTGTACTACTTTTTGTCCTTACGGCAGACTTCAAGGCGTTATTTTGGGAAATGACTCTATGGTTGTCGGATATGATTATAAGAGAGGAGAACCTAGAGGGAAAGTTAAAAATAAAGAAACTCAGCAGCTTGGAGATTGTGTTGATTGTGGGCTATGTGTTAGAGTATGCCCTACAGGAATAGATATCAGAAACGGCACGCAATTGGAATGTGTCAACTGCACAGCTTGTATAGATGCTTGCGATGAGATTATGGAAAAAGTGGGCAGAGAAAAAAACCTAATAGGATATCATAGTATTGAGAGTATTGAAACGGGCAAAAAATTTAAATTAAGTGCAAGGCAAAAAGCCTACTCTATATTGCTTACTTTAATCGTTATGCTATTAACGGCTCTATTGTTTCTAAGGACAGATATTGAAAGTACCGTATTAAGAAGCCCTGGGACATTATACTATAAAAATGATGATGGTACCATTTCCAATCTTTACAAACTGCAAGTTGTTAATAAAACTTTTAAAGATGTTTCTTTTAAACTGACAACGAATTTTGAGAATGCAGAGATAAAAATGGTTGAAAGTAATAGAAATATCATCCCCGCCTCGGAAGAAATTTCAACAATGTTTTTCTTACATCTACCAAAAGAAGAAATCAATAAATTAAGTACTAAAATAAAAATCATTATTAAGGATGATTTAGGGAATATTATTGACAAAGAAAAAACTACTTTTTTAGGACCAATTACAAATACTATATCAAAATGAGTTGGGGAAAAGGCATAACGATCACTTTAATAATTTTCATCTTCTTTATTCTATCTTTTGTTTATAAGAGTACTCAGCAAGATTTCGATTTAGTAACTAAAAACTACTATGAAGAGTCTTTGGTTTATGATGAGGTTCAAACTAAAAGAAGCAATTTTCAAAATCTCAATACACCAATCAATATAGAACTCAATAAAGAAAACGAAACACTAGCTCTCCTTTTACCATCATTTTTTGATGAAAAACCTATTAAAGGCCAACTACATTTATATTGCCCTAAAGATGATAGTCAAGATCTTGTGATCGATTTTAAAGTGCTTAATCCTCAAATATCCTTAAAAAACTTAACCAAGGGATTATGGCGCTTAATTGTAGATTGGGAAAGTGAACAAAAAGGATATAGATACGAACAGAGTATTGTAATATGATAAATGCTATTTTGATAGGAATTTTAGGCTCAGCACACTGTTTAGGAATGTGTGGCCCTCTAATTCTATCAATGCCTTTTTATAAGCAAGCTAGTAATTTTGAAGCCTTAAGTTATCAAATAAGCTATCATAGTGGGAGAATTCTAACCTACTCTTTTCTAGGTACAATCATGGGCTTCTTTGGAGAAAGTTTACGTTTATTTTTTATACAACAATGGGTTTCAATTATTATGGGTATAAGTATTTTGCTAATCTACTTCGTGCCTGTTCTTATTAAGAGATCGAATAAATTATCATATTGGTGGAATAAAAATTTCGTTACAAAAATTAGATCGAAGCTTATTCCTCCCTCCCATCAAAAGATGACACTAAGCTCTTCATTTAGTTTTGGGTTTATCAATGGTTTGCTTCCTTGTGGATTAGTGTATATAGCCTTGTTATCTTCCATTGCACAACCAACAATTGCTCATTCTATGTTATTTATGATCCTTTTTGGATTAGGCACCGGTCCAGCTTTAATTATTTTGGCCTCAACAAAAAATAGTATACCGGAAAAATTCCAACAATTAATTCGTCCTATCACTCCTTATTTTATTGCTCTAATTGCCTGTTTACTTATTGTTAGAGGGTTAGGGCTAGGTATTCCATATATAAGTCCTGCCAACAATGCAGAATGTTGCCATATTTCTAATGAATAAGTTTTTTTATGACAAGTTTTCGAATTAGACCAAGATTTAAATACTTAAGCCCACTAAGTCAAGAAGAAATTAAACAAAAAATAAGACATCAATTGAAAAATACGGATAGATGTTTCGCCATATTTCTATCTAATCAAATCAAACTGAAGATCAACTCTAAAGAAGAACATTATTGGTCTCCTCAATTACACTTGACTTTAGAGGCACCAGAAGAAGGCAATGGAACCATTATAAGAGGTTTATACGGCCCCAATCCAAGAGTGTGGACGGTCTTTGTATTTGTTTATGCTTTGCTCTCAACTGTTTTACTTTTCGTCAGCATTTTTGCTTTTTCCAAAATTAGTCTAGGACAAAAAACACCAATCGTATGGGCAATACCAATTATCTGCCTATTGATTTTTGCCACATATATTGCTAGTCAAATCGGACAAAAGATTGGTGCTGAACAGACCTATACTTTACATCATTTCTTTGAAGCTTGTATAGAAAATAAAGTGTCCATTTCGTAAATATCTTGTAAAGTGCTAAGCCAAAATAGCAGATCATAAAAGAGAAATACTAAATCAACCAATAATATTTTGAAGATGATCTTTTTTTAAGATTTTAATTGCACTTCCTTGCATTCGAATGAGTCCTTCTTCTCTAAAATCACTTAATGTTCTGATTATCGTCTCTTTTGATGTCCCAACAATATGTGCTAAATCCTCTCTCTTAAGTATAATATTAGAATCGCTACTAAAGATAGACTCTAAATACAAGATGCATTCAGCTACTCGTTTTCGCACCGAATTATATGCTAAATGAACCATACGCTCCTGTAATTCCTCTAAGTCATGGGTTAATTGATTATTCACCCAACCACAAAGTGCTTTATCATTTTCTATCAATGATTTAAGTGATGACTTAGGGATTAATTTAATTTCTGTTGTTTCAATTGCAATCGCACTATCCTGATGAGGACTATCATCCA
>CBDCGV010000007.1:0-15859 GCA_965216955.1 Chitinophagales bacterium
TTTCATTTGGGTAAATACTGTAAAAATGGTTATTACAGATAAAAAATAAACAACGTCCCTACTGTCAATAATGCCTCTGCTAAATGCTTCATAATGTGAAGCACTTCCCAGTTTTTGTATCCAATATTTGACATTATCATTGAGAGAGTTTAGCTGATTAATCTGATCAAATGCGTCATAAAAAATATAACAAAGAAGTACACCTATTATAAAAGCGAGGAGTTGATTTTTAGATATGATGGAAGCAAATAGGCCAATAGATGTAAATGTACATCCTAGTAAAAACAATCCTAAATAAGAACCCATTATAGCCCCAAAGTCAATTTTGGAAGCATTCAGAGCCAGTGATTTTATGCAAAAAAAGTAGAGTAGTGTAAATACAATTATTGTTAGTAAAACAAGACAAGCCGATAAATATTTTCCAATTACAATCTGTAAATTTGAAACAGGCTTTGTAGCAATGGTTTCTATTGATCCAGTACTTATTTCATTAGAGAAAAGTCTCATAGTAATGGCAGGCACGAGAAAAATAAATAGCCAAGGCATTAGCTGGAAAAAAGGGATAAGTGTTGCATATCCATAATCGAAGATATTCCCTTTGAACACCCAAGTATTTAAACCAATAAAAACAATAAAAATTCCGATGGCTAAGTACCCAATTGCAGTACTAAAGAAATCATTGAATTCTTTTCTTAAAATACTAAGCATTTTCTTTCTTTCGTCGAGTTAAAAATTTAAATGCATCTTCAATCTCTCCTGTTTTTTCTAAAAGCGTTAGAATTACTTTGTTATTTTTAGCAGCCCATTGAAATACCTCTTTTTTTATTAATTGTGCATCATTACCAAGAAGGTGGAAAGTCTTTTCATCAATTTTTTTAATATCATTAATATTATTGAGTTGCTTAAGGCTTTGTTCTGAAACCTGTTCCTCAAAAGTTATAAGTACAACTGATTCATCGATAACACTTTGTATAATAGCCTCCTTAGTATTGTCAGCTATGATTTCACCATTATTGATTACAATTATTCTATTACATAAAGCCTCTATTTCTTGCATTATATGCGAGCTAAACAAAATAGTGGATTCTTTGGCAAGTTGTAAAATTAGTTGTCTAATTTCTACTAATTGGTTGGGGTCTAGGCCTGAAATTGGTTCATCAAGGATTAATACTTCTGGTTGATGAATAATGGCTTGTGCAATACCTACTCTTTGCTTATATCCTTTTGACAGATCTCCAATTTTCTTTTTCCATTCGTGTTGTAATCCTGTTAGCTCAATCGCTCTATTTACTGCATTAGATTTTTTATTGAGTTTAAATAATCGCGCAGTAAAAAGTAAAAACTCTTTTACATACATATGATGGTATAGGGGATTACTTTCTGCCAAATAGCCAATTTTTTT
Organism: Chitinophagales bacterium; assembly: GCA_965216955.1. Taxonomy (GTDB): domain Bacteria; phylum Bacteroidota; class Bacteroidia; order Chitinophagales; family JADIYW01; genus CBDCGV01. The sequence goes on from CBDCGV010000007.1 coordinate 1,403, forward strand.
CTTGGCAGCTATAGGGTTTTTAATAATATTTATTCCCGCAATTTCAGCATTTCCAGAAGTAGGTTTTAAATAGCAAGTCAACATTTTCATAGTCGTAGATTTTCCGGCCCCATTAGGCCCTAGAAAACCTGTTATTCCTTTATCTTCAATTGCAAAAGATATATTGTTAACCGCCTTTTGTGCTCCGTAAATTTTTGTTAAACCATTTACCCTTATGGACATATTGCGAAGATAGTTAATTGGAATAATTCATAATAAACGAGTAATGTAGAAGGTTAGTATTTATCCAATATGGAAACAGAATCTTGAATGAACTGCACATTCTATTTTTAACAATGATTATAGAAGTAACTTACGTTTTTTGTTTTTGCTTTTTTGCAGCAGGAAACAAAACATTGTTCAAAATTAATCTATAACCCGGTGAATTAGGATGTAAATTAAGATCGGTAGGAGGGTCTCCTACTAAATGTCGATAATCAGCAGGATCGTGTCCTCCATAAAAACTCCAGGTGCCATTACCTTGCTTTCCATGGATATATCTTGCTTCATTAAGTGATTTGTTTTCCCCTAAAATTAATACATCAGGTTTGATGAGCTCTTTTTTATAAGAAGTGGTTTGACCCATAAAGCCTGGTACTGTTTTAGTATGACATTGGGTAAGCATTGTAGGAACTGGGTCCCATTTAGCAGAAAAATCAAATAAGGTAAAGTAATCATTACTTGCTGTTACTTTTCGTGGAACATCAGTATCGATAGTCGAGTATTCATATTCCATGGGATTTGTTTTTAGCTTAAAATCTTTGAAGGCAAAAGTTTTATTATAATCTAGTTTCTTTTGCGCATGGGGGTCTGCACCATCTCCATCAAATACCTGATGGCAGATATCCGTTCCTTCAGCTGCCAATGCTATATCATAAGTGTCAGTAGCAGAACACATGGCAAACAAAAAACCTCCTCCTAAAACGAAGTCTCTTATCTTTTTTACAACAGCTAATTTATGTTTAGAAACTTTTTCATATCCGTGCTCATGTGCCTTTGCTTCAAAAGCAGATACTTGGTCTTTATACCATTGAGCATTTCTATAGCTACGATAAAATTTTCCATATTGACCGGTAAAATCTTCATGATGGAGATGTAACCAATCATATAAATGTAATTCGTTTCCGATGACCTCATCATCGTATATAACGTCATAAGGAATCTCGGCATAGGTCAAAACCATCGTTACAGCATCATCCCAAGGAAGTTTTGATTTTGGAGAATATACGGCAATTTTGGGTGCCTTTTCCAATCTTACTGCATCCATATTGGCTTCTGGGTTTGCAATTTCAGATAGAATTTTTGTCATCTGAGCATCTGCAACCATTTCATATTTAACGCCTCTTATACGACACTCATTTTCAAAAAATTTAGTGTACTTAAAGGAGAAACTTCCTCCACGATAATTGAGCAACCAATCCACCTTAGCTTCTTTTTCTAGTGCCCAATAAGCAATACCATAGGCTTTTAAATGATTGGATTGCTTATCATCCATGGGAATGAGAATATATGCCGCATGCAAAGTAGAAAAAATGCAAAAACATATAAGCGATAAAAAAAGTCTCTTCATAATAAGCCTATAACAATTATAGTACCACTATCTTCAAAAAAAAGTTACATGTTTTCGATGATAGCATCTCCAAACTCTGAACACTTTAATAAGGTAGCTCCTTCCATGAGTCTTTCAAAATCGTAAGTAACTGTCTTTTTGTTTATTGCACCTCCTATTCCTTTATTTATTAAATCAGATACTTCCTGCCATCCAAGGTATTCAAACATCATTGCTCCAGAAAGAATGACAGAACTTGGATTTACTTTATCTAACCCGGCATATTTAGGTGCGGTACCATGGGTTGCTTCAAAAATAGCTAGACCATTATTGTAATTAATATTAGCACCAGGTGCAATACCAATTCCACCTACAAGTGCAGCAAGCGCATCTGAGATATAATCTCCATTTAAATTTAAAGTTGCAATTACCTCATATTCAGCTGGGCGCAAAATAATTTGTTGTAAAAAAGCATCAGCGATTACATCCTTTACTAGGATAGCTCCATTATCAATGGCTTTTTTCTGTGCTTCCCAAGCTTCTTCAGGTCCCTCTTCAGCAGCTATTTTATCGTATTGTGCCCATGTAAATACCTGATCTCCAAACTCCCTTTCAGCCAATTCATAGCCCCACTCTTTAAACTTACCTTCGGTAAACTTCATAATGTTTCCTTTATGCACTAAGGTCACAGAGTCTCTTTTTTGATCTATGGCATATTTAATAGCAGATCTTACTAGTCGTTCTGTACCCTCTTTAGAAACTGGTTTAACACCAATAGAAGTTGTCTCAGGAAACCTGATTTTTTCTACATCCATTTCATTTTGTAAAAAGTTTAATACCTTTTCACATTCTTCCGTTCCCGATAAATATTCGATACCGGCATAAATATCTTCTGAATTTTCTCTAAAGATGACCATATCAACTCTCTCGGGATGCTTTACTGGCGAAGGAACACCATCAAAGTATTTTACTGGACGAACACATGCATAAAGATCTAAAATCTGTCGAAGTGCGACATTAAGAGATCGGATACCTCCTCCTACAGGTGTAGTAAGTGGCCCTTTTATAGCAACCAAGTATTCTTTTATCTTTTCTAAAGTTTCTGGAGGAAGCCATTCTCCTGTTTTATTATATGCCTTTTCTCCAGTATATACTTCAAGCCATTCTACTTTTCTTTCTCCATTATATGCTTTCTCTACTGCTGCATCAAAAACACGTATTGAGGCAGCCCATATATCTGGCCCTATACCATCACCCTCAATAAATGGAATTATAGGATTATTAGGAACTTGAAGCGTTCCATTTTGTATAGTTATTTTTTCACCACTCATAAAAATTTCTTTAATTAAGATCAATAAGACGAACAAAGATAGTTCGACCATAAATATAACGCCAATGTTGTATATAAGTTTCCTTAATAAAAGTTAATGTAAATTATTTTTTAAACATTTAGCATTTTACCTTTAAGGTAGAATTGTATTTCATGAAAAGAATTATCCCATTTTTATTCACTTTACTCTGGTTTTCATCTTGTGAAGAAGATATAAATTGTGATGCAAGTGTTACGAGTATTGAAAGCTTAATAAATTTATATAACCAGAGTTTAACGATGAGCAATTGTATAGCAATGCGAGATGCTATTGAAACCTATTTGCATCAGGAATGTGCTAGTTCCAGAGAGCGATTTGAGGTATTGATTGATGGATTAATATGTGGAGATGAAGTAACTTCAACATGTGATAATGGAATTAGGGATGGTAATGAGACAGGAGTAGATTGTGGCGGAAGTTGTAAATCTTGTGATACTGATACCGTAGCATCATGTTTTGATAGAATTAAAAATGGAGATGAAACGGAGGTAGATTGTGGAGGGAGTTGCGATCCATGTCCAACTAGTCCAAATTTCTTTTTTAAATGTGAAATAGACTTTTCTACTTTTAATGGGAATACAACAGGTTTCTGGAGCTCATATTATGACCCTCTTAATTCTGAACTTCTTGTGTGGTCTGGCTCTTTAAATTTAAAGGAGATGAGATTTAATTTTTATGATGTTCCAGAAAAGGGGAAGACTTATAGGTTTATATATGATGATTATGACCCGAATGCTACGGATCAGGTAAATTTGACCTATTCACCAATGCTTACTGGGTTAATCTTTTATAGAGCTGTTGATAATACCGGCTCTGTGACTATCACAGAATATGATACTATAAATAAATACATATCAGGAACGTTTTTCTTTGATATGTTTAATAGCGATGATACTACTGATATTAAAGAAGTCAGAGAGGGGGAGTTTGTGTTACCAATAGACTAAGATAAATATGCGTAATCCTAATATAGATTCAGAAGGAGAATTCTTTACAGATGCTGAAAAGGAAGTAGAAAAGGTTTTACGTCCTCAGGGCTTTGATCAATTTGCTGGGCAGCCACAAATTGTAGAAAATCTGAATATATTTATTCAAGCAGCAAAACAGCGTGGAGATGCCTTGGATCATGTATTGTTACATGGCCCTCCTGGTTTAGGAAAAACAACATTATCTCATATTATTGCTAACGAATTAGGTTCAGATTTGAAAATCACTTCGGGTCCGGTTTTAGAAAAGCCAGGAGATTTAGCAGGGTTGTTGACTAATTTAGGAGAAGGAGATGTCTTATTTATAGATGAAATACATCGTTTAAATACAACAGTTGAAGAATATTTATATGCTGCGATGGAAGATTTCCAAATAGATATCATGATTGATAGTGGACCTAGTGCACGTAGTATTCAACTTACATTAAATCCTTTTACTTTGGTGGGGGCAACAACAAGATCTGGCCTGCTTTCTTCCCCTCTAAGATCTAGGTTTGGGATTACATTTAGATTGGAATATTATAAAGCTGATGTCTTGACAAATATTATAAAGCGTTCAGCTGCTATTTTGAATACAGAAATAAATGATAAAGGTGCTGAAGAGATTGCAAAACGCAGCCGTGGAACACCTAGAATTGCTAATGCCCTGCTCAGGAGAGTAAGAGATTTTGCACAAATAAAAGGCAATGGCAAAGTAGATTTAGAGATTGCTAAATATGGGCTCAAAGCGTTGAATGTAGATGAAAACGGGTTGGATGAAATGGACAATCGAATTTTAACAACCATCATTCAAAAATTTAAGGGTGGCCCAGTAGGAATAACAACCATTGCTACCGCTGTTGGTGAGGAGGCGGGGACAATAGAAGAGGTATACGAACCATTTTTAATTCAGGAAGGATATATAAAACGTACTTCAAGGGGAAGAGAAGTGACAGATAAAGCATACAAGCATATTGGACAATCACCCCCTGCCCAAGAAGGAACGTTGTTTTAGTTCTCTAAATGAATCAAAATTTCAAGTAATATTCTTGATTAATAATGACTATCTAATAGGGCCTCTTTTTTAGAAAAGACTGCGTTATTAATGCTCAATAGAATATAGTATAGAATTATAAACGCCGGGCTATGAATTTTTAAAACCAATATCAAAGTAGCAGCCCCGGCAAGAAGTACATATCGCCATTCATTACCTTTCCAACTTAGATTTTTAAATTTTAAGCTTAGCATAGGAAGTTCTACAACCATCAATATAGATAATGCAATAGCAATTGCAATAAGAACATATGAGTTGGAAATAATGAAGCTAAATTGTCCATTTCCAGGATATTGAAAAATGAGTAGCAAACCAATTACAAAAATCCCAACGGCAGGTGTAGGAAGTCCTAGAAATGAATCTGTTTGCCTTGTATCAATATTGAATTTCCCTAGTCTTAGTGCCGAAAACAATGGTATAATTAAAGCTGCGTGTTCAGGTTTTAAAAGAACATTTGGAGGTAATACGAAAGTACGATTAATAGATTCGTATATTAGGAAATATAAAATCATTCCTGGTAAAACCCCAAAAGTTACCATATCTGCTAAAGAATCTAGTTGTTTACCAAGTTCAGATTTAACATTTAAAGATCTAGCTACTAAGCCATCTGCAAAATCAGCGATCAAAGCTATTAATACAAAAAAAGGAATCTCCTTTGTTCTGCCTTCCAGGCAGTAGATAATCCCTAAGCAACCCATAAAGAGGTTAATTAATGTAATTGCATTGGGAATGTGTTTAATCATATTATTGAACAAGATAAATTTTTAAAACCGTATAACCTGAGTCCGACGAATATTAAATTTCTAGAAAGTCAATAAATAGTGAGATTTTTGATCAGAAAAGTGAAGGACTAACGGGTTAATTCAAGCTTTTTTGAGTGAAAAGATTGCTGTTTATTGATTTGTTTGCTTGCAAACCGAATAAAAATTAGCCAATACTGCGTTATTTCTTCTTGCAATAACCCGCTATTGCTTCGAAAAAATGCCTTGTCTTGGTTAATTTTGTATTTCGTCTAGAAATTTAATATTCGTTGAACTCAGGTGCATAATGAAATTCAATTTTTCGCTTAGATTAGCGATCAACATTTTTAAAACTTAAGATGAGTAAATTTTATAGTAAGGAGCATTTAGATTTTGTATTGTTTAAGGTTCATCGGGTGGAAGAATTGTGCCAACTCGATCGATTTAAAGATCATAATAAAGAGGTATTTGATATGATTTTAGATATGGCACACGCATTTGCGGAGAAGCATTTATATCCAATTCACTTAGAGATGGATTATGATGAGCCACGGTTGGAAGATGGTAAGGTCAGAGTGCATCCTAACATGAAAACGATCATGAAACTTTTTGGTGAGCAAGGATGGATTTCATGTACTTCTGATTATGAAGAAGGAGGACAACAATTACCTACAATAATCTCTTGGGCGGCATCTTTTATTATGGGGGCAGCTAATTATTCTGCTACTGCATTTGGAGGCTTATCGATGGGGGCAAGCGAATTAATAAGAATGTATGGAACCGAGGAACAGATAGCAACATACATTCCTCCGCTTTTTGCTGGCAATTGGCAAGGAACCATGGCGTTAACAGAGCCAGAGGCGGGAAGTTCACTTTCAGATATTGTAACTACCGCAGAAAAAGCAGAAGAAGGACATTATAAGATTAGTGGGCAAAAAATATTTATTTCTTGTGGAGACCACGATGCTTGTGACAATATAGTACATATGATGTTAGCTAGAGTTAAAGGCGCTCCATCTGGTGCAAAAGGGATCTCTATGTTCATTGTTCCTCAAAAGAGATTAAATGGTCAAAATAATGATGTTATTACTGCAGGTCTCTACCATAAATTAGGTTATAGAGGGGCACCTATTGCACATTTAATGATGGGAGAAAATGACGATTGTCATGGATATTTGGTTGGAGAGGAAAACATGGGGCTGAGATATATGTTTAAAATGATGAATGGTGCGCGAATTTCAGTTGGATTACATTCTACTTCAATAGCAAGTGCTGCTTATTATCAATCCTTAAAATATGCCAAAGAAAGAAAGCAAGGACGATTGATTTCTGATAAGGACATTAGTAAACCTCAGATACCCATCATACAGCATGCAGATGTAAAAAGAATGCTGTTATTTCAAAAATCTATTGTCGAAGGCTCCTTGTCTTTATTGATGCAATGTACACTCTATGACGATTTAGCTCAAAATAGTAGTGATGCCGAAGAGCGGGAAAAGTATAGTTTATTGTTGGATTTCTTAACTCCAATTGCAAAAAGCTACCCTGCTGAAGCAGGAATACTTTCAACAAGTGCCGCACTTCAAATTCACGGAGGGTATGGGTACACTAGAGATTTTCCTGTAGAAAAATATTTTAGGGAGATAAGAATCCATACGCTGCATGAAGGAACAACTGCTATGCATGGACTCGATTTGTTAGGGAGAAAAGTTACGATGAAAGGAGGTAAAGCTGTTATGTTGGTAATGAAGGAAGTAATGAAAGATATAGGATTGGCTAAATCGGAGGAGTCTCTGTCTGTTTATGCAGAAAAATTGGAGGTAAAGATTAAAGAATTGCAGCAAGTAACTATGAAGAAGATGGGGCTTGCTCAAAAAGGGCTAATAGAGGTGTTTCTTGCAGATGCAACCTTATATTTAGAATTGTTTTCCATAGTAGCAATTGCTTGGCAATGGTTAAAGATAGGGGTCGTAGCACAAAATGAATTTGGTACCTCTTCAAAAAATGATTTTTTGGAAAGCAAGATTAAAACTATGCAATTTTATTTTGAATATGAACTTCCTAAAACGAGTGGTTTAATTGAGCGATTAAGCAGCAAAAATAATGTTACGGTTGATGTAAACGAAAATCTTTTAATGTAATGACTAAAATTGAATTACAAGCTTTTCTTGATAAGGTGTTTCCGAAAAATAATATGACTATTCTTGAAATTTTGGAAGATGGCGTTTTAATGAGATATAATGTAAATGATAAACACTTAAGGCCGGGTGGAACAATTGCTGGTCCTGTTATGATGGGGTTTGCAGATGCTGCTATGTATATGGCGGTTTTGTCTAAAATAGGCCTTATTGCATTAGCCGTCACAACTAATTTTAACATTAATTTTTTAAAAAAGCCTGCTCCAGAAAACTTACTTGCTAAAGCAAGTATTATAAAACTAGGAAAGCGATTAGCAGTTGGAGAGATTAGCATTTATTCAGAAACTAATAATGATTTAGTGTCTCATGCTACTTGCACTTATTCTATTCCAAAAAAAGATCATTCTTAATTCCTGATTCCTAGTTCTTTAATATTTTCCCCAAATACGGTTCCAAAAATCTTGTAACTCTTTCTTCTTGGGATTTGGAGGCTTAAATGGTTTTAGTTTTAATTCTCCATTTTTATCATACATGTCGAAAAAGAAAACGGAATGTTCTGGATGGTTAACATCCATATTTGGATAGCGAAGATCATTATATCTATACGTTCCATCCTCATTAAAAAAAACATTGTAATAACCATTGCTAAACCAATCTAATGTTTCGAGTGTTTTGCTTTCTCGATATTTAAGCAAAAGTTCATGATTTTTAGGAATTTTATTAAACTGAATCTCTTTACCAGAATCAAATAATGAATAGAGGCCAGTATAATAGTTGCTGTCAGTTTCTGCAATTCCATACCATAGAATATTGTTAAATATAGTGGGTTGCGACATATATCTAGTAAAAGGGATCTCTTGTTTGTCTAGAGACTTTTTATAATGATGGTCAATATGTAACTTATTTCCAATGGTCAGAGATAAATAGAAACTGCTCAACCCAATTCCCAACCATGTCCACTTAAGTCTTTTTGAATTTGTTTTCTTAAAAAACATAGCGACAATAATGCAGACTAAAAAAGGAATAGTATATAAAGGATCTGCAACAGAGATATTGTTAAATGCAACTCGGTAATCTGAAAACGGTCGAAATAATTGTGTTCCATAACCAGTAAAACTGTCAAGAATGGGGTGTGTAAAAATGGACCAGAAAAAAAGCTTCGTCCAATCAGCCTGCGTAGTGTGATTTTTGTTTTTGGTCATTCGGGTGGTAACAAAATGCCAGATTATACCTAATACAATAGGCGCTATAAATGCGAAAAGAAAAGAATGCATGATTCCCCTATGAAAAGCAAGTTTATCAATCTCTTGATTAAAAATGAGTTGACCGATAATTACATCTAGATCTGGAATTGTCCCACCAAACGCTCCCCAAAGCATAGCTTTGTTTCCAATTTTTTTGCCCATAGTTAGCTCTCCGCAGGCAGCTCCTAATACAATTTGAGTAAGTGAATCCATTAAAATTAGAAGGTCAAAAGTACATGATTTTAAAAAAAAGTGTTTTGGTTTTATGGAATCACAACTATTTTTTCATCTAATAAATAAATAGAATTATTTTGGGAATTTCAATGGATGTAGAATACGAAGTAAAAGAGCTAAAAAAAAGTATGCTTGTTAAAACTTTTGGTAGTGCGGTTTATGGTGTAGAGGCTTCAACTATTACAGTTGAAGTAAGTGTAGAAACCGGTGTTAAATGTTGGATTGTTGGTTTACCGGATAGTGCAATAAAAGAAAGCCAGCATAGAATGGAATCTGCAATAAAGCATAATGGGTATAAAATGCCGCGTCAGAAAGTAGTAATTAATCTGGCTCCTGCAGATATCCGAAAGGAGGGAGCTGCTTTTGACTTACCAATGACCATTGGGATATTGGCTGCCTCTAAGCAGATTCCTTATGAAGAGCTTTCAAAGTTTGTGATGGTTGGAGAGTTGTCTTTAGATGGATCATTACAACCAGTAAAGGGTATTCTGTCTATGGTTATACAAGCTAGAAAAGAAGGATATAATGGGTTTATTGTTCCAAAAGGAAATGTCAAAGAAGCGGCTATAGTTAATGATATAGACGTATATGGGATGGAATCATTAGAAGAGGTAGTTCAATTTTTTAAAAAGGAAAAAAGCATAGTCCCAACTAAAATTGATACAAGGCAAATTTTTTACAATACTCAGAATGATTGTGGGATAGATTTTTCTGATGTTAAAGGACAAGAAAATATTAAGCGTGCATTAGAGATTGCAGCAGCAGGAGGGCATAACGCCATTTTGATTGGTCCCCCTGGGGCAGGGAAAACGATGTTAGCAAAACGATTACCTACTATACTTCCGCCTTTAAATCTATATGAGGCATTAGAAACAACAAAAATCCACTCTGTTGCAGGCAAAATGCCTGCTTCAGATGGATTAATTTCTGAACGACCTTTTCGTTCACCGCATCATACGGTCAGTGATGTGGCTCTAGTAGGAGGAGGAAGCAGTCCTGCTCCTGGAGAAATTTCATTGGCACATAATGGAGTACTTTTTTTAGATGAACTGCCTGAGTTTAAGCGCACCGTTTTAGAAGTGATGCGCCAACCTATGGAAGAGCGGAGGGTAACTATTTCAAGAGCGCGTATATCGGTGGATTACCCGGCAAACTTCGTTTTACTTGCCGCCATGAATCCATGCCCCTGCGGTTATCATAACCATCCTACTAAAGATTGTGTATGTGCACCAGGCATAGTTCAAAAATATTTGAATAAAATTTCCGGGCCACTTCTTGACAGAATAGATTTACATGTTGAAGTAACTCCGGTTGATCTGAGTGAATTGTCGAGCAAAAGAAAAACAGAAAGTAGTCAAGTTATTCGTGAAAGAGTTATCAAAGCAAGAGCTATTCAAGCGAATCGTTTCAAAACAGATAAAATTTATGCCAATTCGCAAATGACGGCTAACCAAACAAGAGAACTATGCCAATTAAATGTAGCGGAGCAGAAATTATTGAATGCTGCTATGAACAAATTAGAATTATCTGCAAGAGCCTATGATAGAATATTAAAAGTTAGCAGGACCATTGCGGACTTAGCTGGTTCAGAAAAAATCAGCTTTGAACATTTAGCGGAGGCTATTCAATTTAGGAGTTTGGATAGAGAGAGTTGGACTGGCTAGGGATTATTTTGCGCTTCTAAGAATATTATCTATGCATTACTATATTCCAAACATAAATTTTGAGTATGCTAAAATTTATATTAATGATGAATGCCAACTAACTGTTTTATAACCAGATACATATTTTTAAGTTCTGCATAAATAGTTTTTTTGCTAAAAGCAGATTTATCTTTTTATTCCTAATTACATTTTGCCTTATTTTTTAACATAAAGCTTAATCTAATCTTTTAATTCAACAACTTACAAAATATTATATTTAGTTACATAAACTATTATTTGTGGGAGAATTTATGAATTATAAAGTTCCGGAAACGCGTTATTTTAAAAATATAGGAACTTTTAATAAAGCAGTAGGAGATGATTTTATAGAAAATGCCAACATAGTTACAGAAGGTGGAGATGAATTTTTGGTAGGTTTGGCACATGGACAGTCTCCTTCAGGTGCATATGAATATATATTGGAAAATTATAAATATATAAAGCACCCTGAAAAAATTAAATATACGTTTACCAATTCAAGAATGAAACCTCAAAGGGGGCTAGAAGATATCCATGATTCAAAAGGCTTCTTGAAATCTTTGCTTAGTAAGAAATTGATTACTAGAAAACAAATTTTCGGAGCTTCTTTTAAAAGAGATGAGGATATCTACAAATATGCTGAGGAATATAATGATACCCTTTTAAAGTATTTGAAGAAAAATAGCAAAGAAGGATATGATTACGTCTTTATAGCATCAACACCTAATGGAACGGTAGCCGCAATAACCAGAAAATCTAAGGCATTCGAATCTGCAGAAATAATGACGGTTGTTAATGATAGGAAAGAACTTGAGTTGACAGATACACCCGCTTTTCTCATGAAATCTAAGAGGATTGCTTTTTTGGCAACAAAAGCGGAAAAACGACGCGCGTTAGCGTGGTTGTATTCTAGATTAGGAAAGATAGATGAAAGCCCTAGTTTTTTGAGGCATATTAATGATGTTGATAAGAGAATGACTGTTTTTGTTGATGATGATGCATTAACGTGGCCTCAGATCGAAATTATGCGAGAATCCAAATATGGATTGAATGGGATAAAAGTTGATTTGGCGAAGCCCTATAACGAAAAAACTAAAAACAAGCTTCCGGTGGTACTTCTGATACATGGGTTTTTGGGCTTAAACTCATTTGATGGATTATTAACAGCAATCCCTACACACAAATATATTGCAGCAGCAATGCATTATGGAAAAATTCCGAATGAGCTGCCTCCAGAAGAATATTCTAGACATCTCATGTATAATATAAATGCTGTTGTTGAATATTTTGGAGACAGGGGACATAACGTTTACATTTTAGATCATTCAATGGGAAATATCTATTTCTTGATGAGCGATTATAATTATTATGAGTTACCGGGAATTAAGAAATATTTGAAAGGAAGAATTGGTGCTAATCCTTTCTTTGGCATAGAATCGAAACATGCGTTTTTAGGGTTTTTTGATACCGTTATACTTCCTGCAGTTAAGTTTATGAAGAATCCCATTGAGAAATCTGTACTACACACTGTTAAGACAGTATCTTCGTTAATGACTAAAAAAGTTATTCGAGATCAAGGGATTTTTTATACATCATTGTTGATTAGAAAAGATTCTGAGTTTACTAAAAATATTTGGATAGCGGTAAAACGTCGAATATTAGAGTTGATGTCCAATATGGATTCTCTACCGGCTTTAAATAGAGTGCCTATAAAAAAAGCGCTAGATGGTCTTCCCGCAAAAGTATTTGTAATTCAGATCTATTCCGCATTGCGAGAATCGAAGCATTTTGACAAACGAAAGGGGTTGTCAAATATGAAAAAGAATAATATTCCAGTACTGATTCTTAAAAGTGATAAAGATGGGATTGCGAAGTATGTTCCGAGATTATATCAATCAAGCAATGTAGAAATAGTGGATGTAACCAACGAGAAGGAAGAGGATCTTTTTAGAGAACATTTATATCACATGGTTGATCCATGGAAAACTACACAAGTTATTGATGATTTTATTTCTAGGGTTGAAGTCAATTTAGCTTTGTAATTATTGTTGTGTACATTTTGAGCTTATTATCATTGCTATTGTTCTATTAATCATTTGATTTAACGTTTAATAATATAAACCCTGCTTCAACATTTGCTCCCTCTTGCGCATAAATTTCCTCTATCGTTCCATCCGAAGTAGCCTCTATGGTATTTTCCATTTTCATGGATGATATAATAACAAGACCATCTCCTGACTTAACTTCTTGCCCCTCTTTTACCAATATTTTTACAATTTGGGAAGGCATTGGTGTTGAATAACCTCCATCAGCAGCATCAGTTACTTTGACAGGAAATCTTGCTTTTTTAGCGAAAGTTATATTTCCTGTTTTTTCACTATGTGTGTGAATTTTAGTGTTTGTTTGTTCAATGTTAAATTGAGTTTGTTCTCCATTTATTTCAATTCGGATGTTTGTCTTGGAAATGGCAATTATTCGAGCTTGATACAAATTGTCATTTATCAAAAAGTTAAATGATTGATTGTGAAATCTGTATTTAACCGTTATCTCATCTTCGTTAAATATTAAGATTTCTTGTTGGTAATCGTTAAAATTATTTCTCCATCCTGATGGTATATTTTTGAGCAATTTTCTTTTACTATCTCTCAGTTGCCAATTGAACAAACAGGCTGCAATTGCTGCATTGGTTAAATTATTATCAGTGCGATTGGCAATGCTACTTAAATCAATTTTGTTCTGAATAAAATGTGTGTCGTAGTTACCTGATTGAAAGTCTTTGTTTTCTAACAGATGAATTAAAAAATCTTGGTTGGTAATCATTCCAATGCAAACCATATTTTTAAGAACATACAACATTTTGCGGTGTGCATTTTGTCTGTTATTATCCCAAACAATAAGCTTGGCAATCATGGGGTCGTAAAATATTTGAAATTTCAGAACCGTTTTCAATTGCTGTTTCCACTCTCAGCCCATCAATTTCTGGAAATTCAAATCGTTGAATAGTGCCTGTTACGGGAAGGAAATCATTACTTGCATCTTCAGCATATAACCTACATTCGATGGCATATCCTTTTCCTTTTATATCTTTTTGATTAATTGAAAGTGGAAGACCTTGTGCAACCTCAATTTGAAGTTGTACCAAATCTAACCCCGTAATTTCCTCTGTAACAGGGTGCTCTACCTGAAGTCTTGTATTCACTTCCAGGAAGTAAAACTCTTGCGTTTGATCATCAAAAATAAACTCAACTGTGCCAGCATTATCATAGTTAATAGCTTTGGCAGCACTAACTGCGGCTGTGCCCATTTTATTTCTAAGGTTATCATCTAAAACAGGAGAGGGGCTTTCTTCAATTACTTTCTGATAACGCCTTTGAATGGAACATTCTCTTTCTAAAATGTGTATGATGTTGCCATGTTTGTCTCCAAAATTTGGAATTCAATA
>CBDCGV010000008.1:0-237220 GCA_965216955.1 Chitinophagales bacterium
CTCCAACATTTACTCCAATAACAATTCTTCTATTGGTATTGTCTCTTGAAATTTGCATGGGTGCATCAATCAACTCTACATCAGCTATGGCTCGCAAAGGTACTTGTGTGCCATTTTCTAAAGAAATGTAAAGGTCTTTAACATCGTCAATACCTCTACGATACTTTTCATCTAACCTCACGACTAAATCAAATTGCTTTTCTTCTTCGTAAATTACACCTGCCTTCTCTCCAGCAAAGGCACTTCTTACCACTTGATTAACTTCTTCAATCTGTAAGCCGTATTGTGCCATTTTATCGTACTTGAAGTTGATAATGATTTGAGGCATTCCTATAGTCTGCTCCACCTTAATCGTTCCTACTCCATTTACATTTTTGATTACTTTTTCTGCTTCCTTTGCCTTTTCGAATAAAATATCTAAATCTGATCCGTACAATTTTATAGCTATGTCTGCTCTCGAACCCGTCATGAGTTCATTAAATCTCATTTGGATAGGTTGAGAAAACTCATAAGCTACACCAGGGATAGATATTAATGTTTTTTCCATTTTTTGAAACATTTCCTGACGTGTTTTTGCAGTAGTCCATTCAGATTTTGGTTTCATAATTACCATAATGTCTCCAGTCTCAACTGGCATTGGGTCGGTGGGGATTTCTGCTGATCCTATCTTTGTTACAACGTCTTCGACTTCTGGATACTCCTCCATTAGTTTTTTCTGAATAATTTTTGAAATTTCTACACTTTGAGAAAGAGAGCTTCCGGGTGGTAAAATTTGATGAAGTGCAAAATCTCCTTCCTCTAATGTTGGAATAAATTCTCCTCCCATTCGACTGAAAGTCCATAAACTAAATGCAAATAGCATTACTGTAATTGAAACGAAAATCATTTTCCATCGAAGTGCAGCATTTAAAAGAGGTGTATAAAGTCTTTGAAAAAAAGCAATGATTCTATCAGCAATTGTTCTTTTATTAGTAATGTTCTTCCCAAGGAATAGGGCAGACATCATAGGTACATACGTTAATGAAAGTATCAAAGCCCCACCAATTGCCAGCATAACCGTTTGTGCCATTGGTTTGAACATTTTCCCTTCAATCCCTACTAATGCCAGAATAGGAATGTAAACCATGAGAATAATAATTTCTCCAAAAGCAGCAGAGTTTCTGATTTTTTGAGAAGCCGTTTTGACTTCATGATCCATTTGAATTTGAGTTAGTTTTTTTCCGGCAGATCCTACTTGCAAACGGTGTACTATAGATTCAACTATGATTACTGCTCCATCTATAATCAACCCAAAATCAATTGCTCCTAAACTCATTAAATTAGCGGAAATGCCTAAAACATTCATCATAGAAACTGCAAACAACATAGCCAATGGAATAACAGAGGCTACTATCAAACCTGCTCTCCAATTGCCAAGCATTAAGACCAAAATAAAAATGACAATGAGTCCACCCTCTATTAAATTGGTTTTTACTGTCCCTATAGCCGTTGATACCAATTTATCCCTTACCAAGTAAGGTTCAATAACAACTCCCTCCGGCAATGATTTTTTAATTTGCTCAACCCGTTCTTTAACTCGTTTGGTAACAGTAGCCGAGTTAGCACCTTTCAACATCATAACTGTACCTCCTACTACTTCTTCGCCGTCACGAGTAAGTGCCCCATAACGTGGGGCTTTCCCATACCGAACTATCGCTACATCCTTAATTAAAATTGGCTTTCCATTTCGTACGTACACTACAATATTTTCCAAATCTGTAAGTGAACGAATAATGCCATTGGTACGGATGTAATAGGTATTATGGTTTTTCTCAATATATGCACCTCCAGTATTTTCATTGCTTTTTTCCAAAGCATGAAATACTTCTAAAATACTAACCCCGATTGATTTAAGTAGATTGGGGTTAATAGCGACTTCATATTGTTTCAAAAAGCCTCCTAAAGTGTTTACTTCTACTACGCCTTCAATTCCTGACAATTGGCGTTTTACAATCCAATCCTGAATACTCCGTAATTCTGTTGGGCTATATTTATCTTCATATCCCTCCTCATTACGAACTACGTATTGATAAATTTCTCCCAATCCTGTTGAAATAGGAGCCATTTCAGGTGTTCCCAAACCTTCAGGAATATTGTCTTCAGCTTCCTTTAAATACTCACTAACCAACTGACGAGCCAGATATACATCCATGCGCTCTTCAAAAACGACCGTCACTACTGATAAACCAAAGCGAGAAATAGAGCGTATTTCAACAAGCTGTTGTATGTTTTGTAATGCTAATTCAACAGGAGTGGTAATGAATTGCTCTACTTCCTGCGTTGCTAATGTTGGTGAAATAGTTATGACTTGTACCTGATTGTTAGTGATGTCGGGTACAGCATCAATAGGTATTTGCTTTAAGGAGTATAACCCCCAAATTATAAGGGCTGCAACCAAAAGCCCTATAACAAACTTATTCTGTATAGAATAAGCGATTATTTTATCGAACATAATTTTTTACTTGAAAATGTTTAAACTAAATATTGTAAAGAGGGCATACTTATCCCTCAAAATGGTTTAAACAAAGACAGGCGGACGCCAAAGTAACTTTATGTCATCAAACGAATAATTGAAATTGTATATGACCGGAGAGGAATTAATTAAATTTGTAGAACTTGATAAATAATTGGGTAAATCAACTACCGCTATAGAACTACCACAACATTGACATGCACAAAAAGGCGTGCAACCATCATTTTCATCTTCTGAATGGTCATGACCTAAGTCTACCAATTCTGAGTTATTTTCATTATCACAAGTTTCTATATCAGAACACGGATGTACCGATAAGATTAAAATAAATATGGAAAATATGATTACATCTATCCTCACAATTGCAAATATATAACCTTTTTAGTTCAACTTTGTTGCAAGTTTATTCATGAACTTAATTACTTATTGCAGTTTTTATTCTTTAATAACTTCGCATTTTCTTAAAAAAACGTTTAGAAGATAGCCATCGCCCTTTCCAAGTAAGGATACCTTTTGACCTTTTTTAAGTCGAATAAGAGAATTGGCATCTTTGACAAAACATTGTACGGTGGCGATAATATTGTTACTGACTTCTAAAGCGACATATTCATTCCCTAAAATGTCCTTGCCAACACTTTGGATAGTACCCTCAATATAAATCATTTTGCCTTTATATTTACTATCTGCTGCTACTTCATTAGACTCATATTCGCCAAACAACTGACTGGCTGTAACGTTGTAATCATAGTTGATAACATAGGGGCTATTAGGGTAGACTCTCTTTAGATGATTGTTGTACTCTTCTCTTGAAGCTATATAACTGTATGTATAATCATTGCCTTTGTGCCAAGTTGAATAACCTTTGCTTTTAGCCTTGAAGATTGAATTTAGAACCTCTTTATCTTTAGGGGCTAATACAGTGAAAATCGGAGTTAGGTCAAAATTATACTTAATTTCTTCTTTCCCTCCACCATTGGTATTATATGAAAACCCCGTACCTCCATACATTTTATACTTGTTTTTATATCTTTCAAAAACTTGAACAAGTTCTCTTGTAAAACCAGCATTATAAGGAGATGATAAAGCAGTAACATGTGCAAAAAAAGCGGCTTTTTCTTCTCCGTTTGCAGAGTTTAATAGTCTTTTATGCATATTTTCATCTAAACTAAATTTTTCTCCTTTCATGGTACTAAGTCCGTAAGCTATCGCATGTAAAACAGGTAAGTATTCTGTTGATGTTATATTATTATTTACTAATTCCTTGAAAACTATATTATTCTCTAATTTTGTAATAATATCATCCCTTGTTGACTTTCTTTCTTCGGATAATTCTAAAATAGCTTGTTCGCTCTTATTAAGGTATTCTTGATATAACTTATTCCTTTTTTGCTTAGTATTAGTACCATTTGAATTTGTAGAGGCGTTAGTTTCTAAATTTGCTCCTCCAATGGCAAATCCAATAATTAACAACATAAAATAGGATGTATACCTCACTGATTTTTTTTGCCAATGAGGTAATTCAGCTTTTAGTTTTTCTGAAATTGAAGGAAAAATTATAATACCTGTTAATGAGATGAATAACCCTCCTAAAAATGAACCTTGAAAAATGGTTACGATACCCGCTAATAATAACCCAATACTCCAATATTTTTTCATAAGACTGACAATTTTATTACCTCCAGTCCCCAAAGGTATATTACATTATTACGAAAAGAGGCGTGGAACCGTAGCTTACTATCATTAAGGTACTGGTATACCCGCACACAATAAACACAGCCCACGCCAAAGCGTGAGCGTTGTCTATATATCTCGTGTGCATCTTAATTACCAGTTTCTAATGACAAGATTATATAGCTAACGCCATCTTATATTTTACACAATAAAGATAGTAGAAATGAGCTTAATAACTCAAATATTGTATCTGTCTCGATGAATTTTGGCGGCGTTCCTTCTCTTTTTCCTCTAATTCCTTCTACTTTTCACCCTTTTTCTACTTTATTTTTTGTTTCCCCTATATACCCTTAGTATATGTATCGTTTTTTTTCGTTTTCAATTTTTATAGAAAGTTGGCGCAAATGTTTTTAGAGGAATAGGAGAGCTTAGTCGCTTAATTTTAAGATTCTATACGCACCTTGAATTACTAAAACAAACACAATTGTTCCAATAATCAAATCAGGTTTGTCTGATTGAAACAATTGTACCAAAATACCTGCTGTGATTACTCCTAAATTGATAACTACATCATTTGAGGTAAATATCATGCTTGCTTTAATATGTGCATCATCCTTATTTTTTGCTCTTTGAAGTATGTAAAGGCAAATTGCATTCGCAATAAGTGCGAGTATTGAGACAATAATCATGGTGGTGAAATCGGGTAAGTTGTCATTAGCCCAAAAACGCCTTAACACTTCCAATATTCCAATGACAGCAAGTGTAATTTGAAAATATCCCGCAAGTTTAGCAATTCGCTTCTTTTTAGTGATTGTTCCTCCAACCGCAAAAAGACTAATGCCGTATACAAATGAATCTGCTAACATATCAAAACTATCCGCCACAAGCCCCATAGATTTTGAAACTAATCCTGTAGTTATTTCAATTGCAAAGAAGACAAAGTTGATTATTAAGACTATCCAAAGTAGCTTAGTTTGATTTTTGTTTTCTGAATATTCAAACTGTGAATCCTGTTCGGTAGTAAGTTTTTTTGCCCCTAAATTTAGTTCATCAATTAACTTTTCAGCTACATCTACATTTCCAATGTGAAAGACTTCCAATTTTCTATTTTGAATATCAAATTCAAGATGTTTGATAGTTGAAACCCCATCTAATTTTAGACGTATCAAGTTTTCCTCTGATGGACAGTCCATTTTTGATATTTCAAAGATTGTTTTCTGCATCTGTGAAACTTACGTTTGTCTATCTAATCATCATCTTCATTGCCGAATGGATTGATAATTATACCTCCACTAAAAATAAACCCATCAGTGGGCGCATATACTTCAGGAAAAGTTGGTGTTTCCTCCGGTGGGATTACAAGAGGAGACAATCTGCTTTGTCGTCTATCGGTAAAGTTTTCAAAATTTACGAATATAGTACCCCACTTAAAATTTCGCATAGCCAATAAGCCCATTGTAACATAGCTCTTAGTATTATCCCCATTCGATAAAGTTTGCCTGCCAGTGAAAAATAATTCGTAGCCTAATCGCCATTTTTCAGATTCATACATTATTACACTCCCAGCGTTATGCTGAGCTGTGAGGGGCTTTTGTGGATTTCCTGATATATAATTTAAGCGAGTATCAATAAACGCATAGTTTATAAACCATCTAAAATCCTTGTAAGTAAGCTTTATGTTAGTTTCAGCACCTTTACTTAAAATATTGCCATTTGCATTTTCAAATTGAAAAAATTCATTTTCGGTACTAATTAGCAATAAACCTTTTTGAATTGCTGAAATATAAAATAGTTGATTAATTGAAAATCCAACTTTTTCAAATAATAATGTTTGATAGTTTAAATCAAAATTTACTCCATAAGAACGTTCAGCCTCTAAACTATTTTTATTGATTTGTAAAACATTATTAAAATTGATAACTTCTGCATCTTCAATAAAAATATCTGGAATTTTATATCCCAAGCCTCCACCAACTCTAAAGGACAAGCCATCCATAGCTTTAAATAACAACGAAACTCTTGGTAAAGGGAAGAATCCCCAATCTTTAGCATAATCTGCCCTAAGACCCGCTTCTAAAATCCATTTATCGGATATATCAAAAATATTATTGGCAAACAGTCCAATAGTTAAATCATTTTGGTCTCTTTGTAACTGATTTGTATCATCTTCATTAAAATTTGTAGTGTACAAGTTCGTTCCAAAAATCCAATCGTTTCTTGAAAATTGTCGACTATAAGTAACTTCTGTAAAAGTGTTGGTTTGATTGCCAATAAAAGATAACTCAGGTAAAGACAATTCTCTATTAAAGAATGCAACACTATTTTTAATGCTGATTGTACTCATAGCATCTAAATTCAAAATAAATTCTAATTGACTACTTAAACGCTTTGAAATGTTTTGTTCAGAAAATTGATGGCTTCCATTTGCCCCTTCTTCGATTTTGATTATGTCTCCACCTATTCTATTATCATATGTCCCATTTAAGCCAATCCAAAAGGTAGTTTTGTCTGATGGATATAAAAACAATTTAGGGTTGAACGAAAAGGATTTTGTTAACGGTAAATTGCTAAATCCATCATCTTCTGCATCGTATGCTTTTTGATAATGTGCAGAACCATAAAGCGAAGTACCTATTTTTTCTCCCCGCTGGCTATAAAAAACATTAGCAGTAGTTCCTAAAGCATGTGTTTGAGTAAGCATAATATCCATGTCAGGTTCTTCATCAGGTGTTTTCGAAATCATATTCACTAAGCCTGCAATAGCACCTCCACCATATAGTGTGGAGGAACTTCCTTTGATTATTTCAAACTGTTTTAAATCTAAAGGGGGGATTTGTAAAATACTTAGACCGCTTGAAAACCCTCCATACAGTGGAAAACCATCTCTCAATAATTGAGTATAACGACCATCTAAACCTTGTATTCTAATGTTGCTACTACCACTATTTAATGAAGTTTGTTGCATTTGTATTCCAGTACTTTCACGAAGTACCATTGAAATATTTGTTGGGTTCATTACAGCTTTTTCACCTAATTCTTCTGCTCCAATAAATTCAATTCTTGTAGGTATGTTTTTAATGGTTCTTGTGCTTCTCGTTGATTTTACGACAACTTCATCTAATTCATTTCCGGCTGATTCCATTTCAAATCTAAATGTATCCTCTTTCGTTGTTTCGATAGTTGTTTCGATCGTTTCAAAGCCTAAGTAGGAAATTTTTACATTGTAACTACCATCTGGAATATCCTTGAAAAATGCAATGCCATTAATATTCGTAATTTCTCCTTTTGCCAGTTCTTCAAAATATACGGTTGCTCCAATTAGTGGCTCTTCTGTCTCTTCATCAATGATTGAAAAGGAAATTTCCTTAGTCTGCCCTATAGATATGATTGATGATACAAGAAAAATTATGAAAAGCACTGCCTTTGCCATATAGCTATTCTATTTGATTAATAGCTCAAATATATTTACGACTTAGCGCAACTCGATTGCAAACTTATTTATTACAGTTATTGCATAATCCTTTGATTACCATATTTGCTTGTTGAAGCGTGAAATTATCGGGTAATTGAATCTTTGGAATAGGAATGTCAAACAAGCAAAATGTCCTACTACATTTTGTGCAATAATAGTGATAATGAAGGTCTTGAGGTTCACAGTTACAGCCGTCTGCACAAACTGCATATTTTGTCATTCCTGAACCATCTTCGATGCTGTGAATTACCTTATGCTCTTCAAATGTCTTTAAAGTTCTGAAAATAGAACTTCTGTCTGTATATGTTAATGCACTTTCTATATCTTTCAATGATTGTGCTTTATTCTGATTCAATAGATGTCTTAGTACAATAGTCCGAACGGCTGTATTTCTAACTTTCTTTATCTTAAAAATTGATTCAATCTTATCCATTTACAATTTCTTGGTTCATGACGATATATGTTTAATTATGGAGGATTAGACTTGGCAATGATAGCTGTTAACCAATCTGTTTTTCAAAGCACCCATAATATATTCTAAAATTACTTTAAGTTTAACTAATGGTTCAATTTAGTGAATTTTGATTGTCCTTAACCTCAAAGCGTTTGCAATTACCGATACCGAACTAAAGCTCATGGCCAAGGCAGCAATCATAGGAGATAACAAAATGCCAACTAACGGAAATAAAACGCCTGCTGCTATTGGTACACCTAAGGTGTTATATATAAGAGCGAAAAACAAATTTTGTTTTATGTTTTTCATTACTGAATGACTTAAATTCCGTGCTTTAACAATACCGTTCAAATCGCCTTTTACTAATGTTATCATTGCACTTTCTATTGCAACGTCGGTTCCTGTTCCCATAGCAATACCTACGTCACTTTTGGCCAAGGCAGGTGCATCATTAATCCCATCACCGGCCATTGCAACAACTTTACCGCCTTCTTGTAGTTTTTCCACTTCTTTTAACTTGTCTTCGGGTAACATACTTGCTTTAAAATCGGCAAGGTTTAATTCTGAAGCCACTGATTTTGCAGTATCATGATTGTCTCCTGTAAGCATTATTACCTCAATGCCTTTGTCTTGGAGTGCCTTAATAGCTTTGGCACTTGATGCTTTTATCTTATCGCCAATGACCACATAGCCAACTACGTTTTCATTTATTGATAAATAGGAAACCGTTTTACCTTGTTTTTGGTAGGTTTTAGCTTCATCCTTCATTTCAGAAGTAATTTCTGCTTTAGCATATTTCATCATTTTAGGATTGCCCAATGCTACATTTTTGCTATTAATTTTAGCTTCAACACCTTTTCCTGTAACAGCACTAAAATCTTCGGACTTTAATATTTCACTATTATGCTCTTTTCCATATTTAACGGTAGCTTCTGCCAAAGGATGTTCGCTATTAGTATTTAATGACACTATGTATTGTAACACTTCTTTTTCACTTAAAGCATCATTAAAAGCACCTACGGTTTCGACTGTTGGTTTTCCTTCGGTAATGGTTCCTGTTTTATCAACTATTAATGTATCTACCTTATCCATTTTTTCAAGAGCTTCAGCATTTTTTATCAAAACGCCATTTTGTGCTCCTTTTCCAACACCAACCATAACAGACATTGGAGTAGCTAATCCTAATGCACATGGACAAGCTATAATTAGAACGGCTATAGCATTAACCAATGCATAAACATAAGCAGGCTGAGGCCCCCATACTGCCCAAACAATGAATGTAACAATAGAAACAAGGACTACTACAGGAACAAAATATCCAGATACTTTATCAGCCAAATTTTGAATGGGAGCACGGCTTCTGCTTGCATCGTTAACCATATGAATAATTTGAGATAGTAAAGTGTCACTTCCTACTTTTTCAGCCTTCATTAGAAAAGATTGATTACCATTGATAGTGCCGCTACTTACGTTATCTCCAGTTGTTTTGTTAATTGGAATAGGTTCTCCTGTAATCATGGATTCATCAATAGTCGATTCCCCATCTACAATAGAGCCATCAACAGGAATTTTATCTCCCGGTTTTACTTTTAGAATGTCGTTTAATTCTATCTCATCTATATTAACTTCAACTTCTACATCATTCACAATTTTTACAGCTTTATTGGGAGCTAATTTTAGCAACTCTTTTACAGCTGAATTGGTTTTACTGTGCGCACGAGCTTCTAAAAGTTGTCCTAATAAGACAAGTGTTAGTATGACAGTAGCAGCCTCAAAATAAACGTGAACTGCTCCTGATTCTGTCTTGAATTGGTCTGGAAAGAAATCAGGGAATAGTAAACCAAAAATACTAAACAACCATGCTACTCCTGCTCCAATCCCAATAAGCGTAAACATATTTAGATTCCATGTTTTTATACTTTTAAAAGCTCGTTCAAAGAACATCCACGTGGCATAGAAGACTACTGGAATGGACAATGCAAATTGAATCCAATTCCAGTATTTCTGCTCTAATATCTCATATAATGGATTGTTTGGAAGCATTTCACTCATTGCAATTAAGAAAATCGGCAAGGTAAAAACAGTTGCAATCGAGAATTTTTTAAGTAGCTTTTTGTAGGTTCTTTCCTCTGCTGAAAGGTTAGGTTGTTTAGGTACTAAATCCATACCGCAAATAGGACACGAACCTGATTCGTCTTCCACTATTTCTGGGTGCATGGGACACGTCCATTGCTCTATTATTGATGTGGATAGATTTTGTTCTTCAACCAAATCCATTCCGCAAACAGGACAATCACCTGATCTGTCATAAGTTTTATCGCCTTCACAATGCATTGGACAATAGAATGTGCCTGTACCTTTTCCTTTGGATTGTTTCTCTTTGGCTGGTTTTGGATGGCGGTGATGCTCGCTTGTTTTATGTATACTGTACTTATCACCATCAGCTTTTAAAGCTTGTTGAAATGATTCGATTGGGATATGTGATTCCATTTCAATTGTGGCTTCTGCTTTTTCTAAATCAACAGAAACATTTAAAACACCAGTCACATTTGAAAGTGATTCTTTTACATGATCACGACAACCCTTGCAGGTCATTCCATGTATATAATATGTATGCTTCATAGTTTATCTTTTTTATGCATTCCTGTACTTAACTTATAAGTTCCGTCATTTTCCTGAGCTATCTCAAAATACCAAGCTGTTGGTGCTTTGTAATCTCCGAAATGTCGAATACCTTGCATATCACATTGCATATTATATAACCTAACTTTTCCATTGTACTCTGCTACTGTATAGAAACCTTTTGAGAACCATTTTAAGGTAGAAGCCACCTCCACATCTATATCATTTAACAAATGGTCATTAATGGGAAATTCTGTAAAAGTGATTTGAGTAGGTTTAAGGTTGTTGTATTTACCTATAAATAGACTACTATCTGATTTTGCGACTCCATACCAATGAATACTACCTGATTTGACAGGAACAGTTAATAAACTGTTGTAGCTTATATTTTGACTTTTAAGATTTACATCAAATTTATGATTCACATAAGTTTTAATACCTAAAGTTGTTATTAGATATATTGTACTTATAGTGATTCCTAACAGATTAAACAACCTCCTGTTAGATTTCTTTTTAAATATCCATGTACTAAGTAACAGTCCAGTTAATAGCGGAATAGTGTAAACGATGTCTACAATATTGATACTGTCAAAACTTACTCGATGGTTGGAAAATGGTAACAATAACTGTGTCCCATACGATGTAAATGCGTCAAGGAGCATATGTGTAAATAATACAAGCCAACTGAATAAAGCCAATTTTAAGTAAGAAAATTGTTTTGTCCATTTTATTCTTGACAAGATAATTGCAATAAGTATCGCTCCGAAAAAGCTAAACAATATTGAATGACTATATCCTCTGTGAACGCTTATTCTTTGTAAATCATCATAAAATGGAAGTAAAACAACATCAAGATCGGGAATAGTAGCAATAATTGCACCTAATATGGCTCCTTTTTTAGCTGCTTTTTTGCCAAGCATAGCTTCACCAATTGCCGCTCCTAATGTTGCTTGTGTAATACTATCCATTTGTCTTTCTTTTAATGATTATGACCATCATGGTCATGCTTGTCGTTTTTTACATAGTCCATCCCACAAACAGGGCATTGACCTTCTGATTCACTTCCGCTTCCCTCGCAATGCATAGGGCATATATAGGCTGATGTATATTCCTTGCCTTGTTTGCTTTGTTCAGTTTTGTTAGAGTTATTTCCTGTGCAAGCCGTGAAACTCAAACCAGTTGTTAAAAGTGTAAACAGTAGTAATGTGATCTTAATTTTTTTCATTTTTTTAAATTTAATAAGTGAATAAATAATTAGTGATTATGTAAATTAATTTGAGTGTTTGCTCGCTCTTGCATTGGTGGATTTTTAAAATTTTCATCTATTGTATCTTGAATTAATCCGCACGTCAGCATTTTATCCCCGAAATATGGATTAAGTATTTTTTCTTGTTTACTTAACCAATCAGCACCATCATTGTCATTTACCATAGGGCAATGCTGGACATAAAAAGTGTCATCAGTAATTCCAAATACTTTTATGGACTTAATAATCGCTTGTGAAAGGAAATCGAACTGTTTGCGTTGTTCTTCTAAATCTTCTGTTTGGGAAACTTTTACTCCATGTGACTGAATTGCCTTTAATTGCTCCATCCAATAGATATGTGCTTTATCTTTTACCAAGGACATATCCACTTTTTCAACCTTGCTCAATAGTTCATTCGTAGCTTCTGCTGCTTTGGTATTGTCACTATCTACCAATGCATCTTTTATTAGAAAGTAAGCATCTGTTACATTAGTAAGTTGTTCTTTAAATTCTATTGGAGTATTAGATGTATAATCAGGAAGATGAGTTGAATGTATAGCATTTTTTGCCATCACATTTTTATTCATCATACTGACTTGATTGTTAAGTTGCGCAGAGGCATCAATTACAAAAGCTCCATTTGTGACAACTTCTTCGCCATATTCTAAGCCATTAACAACCGTATATCCTGAAGCCGTTGCATCCCCAATTTCAATTTCTCTATATTCAAAGGAAGGAATGTCGGTATCGGGAATTTTTACATATACAACAGATCGTTGTCCTGTCCATAATACTGCCGATTTTGGAACAGTGAGAATATTTGACTTTTTAGATGTTTTAAGCTCACCAGTGATGAACATTTCGGGCTTCAACTTTCCAGTAGTATTGCTTACCTCTGCTCTAATATTTGCTGTCCGGGTATTTGGGTCAATCACTGGATTTACAAAAGTGATCTTTGCTTTAAAGGTTTTAGATGGTTCTGATGGGGTTGTGAAGCTAATTTGGCGTCCTTTTTTAACTTGTTGTAAGTCATTTTCATACACATCAAACAATGCCCAAAGAGAATATAAATTTTGTACATCAAACAGGACTTCACCAGTTGTTAAATAATCTCCAACAGAAACTCTTTTTTGCTTTACTACTCCTGAATGGTCTGCATAAATATTAAAGTTCTCCCGTATAGTACCTGAAGTCAAAATGTCTTGTATTACTTGGTCTCCAATTTTCCAGAATTTCAACTTGTTCTTAGCTGCTGTTAAAAGACCCGGACTTATATCCTGTATTTTTTGTGCTTCTAATAGTTCTTTTTGAGCTGTTATCAAGTCGGGAGAATAGATAGTTGCAATCTTTTGACCTTTATTTACCTGCTCGCCAGTATAGCTTACGAACAATTTTTCTATTCTTCCGGGGATATGTGAAACTAAACTGGCTGATTTAGTTTCATTTGCTTGAATCTTCCCATTGAGTTTCAGAATAGATTCATTTGAAGCTTTAGCTCTACCTATTATAGTCGTTTGAATATTAGCCAACTTGATGGCTTCATCTGTCATTTGAAACCCCATTTCATTATCGCTACTTGCTTGGCTTGCAGGAATTAAATCCATGCCACATATAGGACAATCACCCGGTTCATTTTGACGGATTTGAGGATGCATAGAGCAAGTCCAAATCTCTGATTCTGATTGACTTGAAATTTGTTCGCTAAGTTCTTCTTGTACTGGTGTGGCACTATTTTTAAATAATAGCCAACCAAGCAGCAACCCGATGCCTAATGCAATAAGGGCGACTATATATAATTTATATTTTTTCATTTTTAATCTTTTTAAAAGTTTGTTAAACGTTCAATTTTAAACTTGGCTAAATGAGATTGAACAATTGATTTTATAATTTCTATTTCGTATCTATTTATGTCACTTTTCAGCTTCATCAATTCGTCGAAACGATTCCCATTACTACTATAATCAGATAATAAGATGTCGTAAGCACTATTTGAAATTTCAATTTGTTTGTTTGCTAATTCGTACATCAATTTTGCACTTTCATACTCTGATTTATAGCTTTGGATATTACTTATCATTCTATTCGTTAAACTTTCCTTTTGATAAGTAAATGCTTGCTGTCTCAGCTTTTCTTCTTCTCTTTTTGCAGTATATTTTTTGCGGTAAATTGGTATTGAAACCATCACTTTGGGTATCAGAATATCCCTGCCATTGTTGACTGGTATAGCATCGGTTCTACCATTAACCATACTGTAATCTACACCTACACCAAATGAAGGCTTACCATCTAAAGCATTTAAGTCAAGTTCTTTATTGGATGCTTCTAACTTCCAATCTAATTGTTTGATTAATGGGTGATTGGCTTGAATATCTTGCTTGAATTGTTCTATATTATAGATTAGGTTAGCTAAGGAATTTTGTAAGCTATCCACCTGAATAATGGTATTCATCGGATTATTTACAGCCTCATTTATTACTGCATAGAAGCCATATTTTTGCTCCTCTAAAATTTGTATTTGTTGATTAAGTTCTTCAAGTTTAATACGAACTGTTAGTACATCAGAAGCAATAGACTTTCCACTTTCTACTTTTGCCAATGCAACTTTTTCAATGGTTTCGAATATGCGAATGTTCTTACGTATTATATCTTGTTTGGCTTGTAATAGATACAGGTTATAATAGGCTGTTTTGATTTGATAGTCTATGTTCAATCTTTCGGCTGCTACTTTTTCATACTTAGATTTTGCCATTGTTAGCATCACATCTTCTTTAGCTTTTAATGTTCCAAACCAAGGGAACATCTGGCTTGCAGATATACTAAATACTTGGCCGCCCAATCTTGTTTCAGGCCGAAGGACAGGTACTCCTACACCAATAGTGGGATCAGGTAATTGGCTTACTTGTGGCCCCTTTTGGAGTGCAGCTTCATAAGCTAATTGCAATGCCTTTAACTCAGGGTTATTATCATAAGCCTTTTTTAACAGGCTATCTAAGGTTTGTGCTTCAACAATAAGAGTCGAAGCCATTAAGGCAATGAGCAATGTTATATAGTTAGTTTTCATCTATTATCGTTTGAGTATTCTTAGAAAATTTTAATTGTGCTTCTTTCCACAAAGAATACAGCACTGGTACTGTGAACATTGTAATCACTTGTAAAGTCATCCCACCAAATGAAGGAATGGCCATAGGTAGCATTATATCTGCCCCTCGACCCGTGGAGGTAAGCACTGGCAATAAAGCCAATATGGTTGTAGCAGTAGTCATCATCGCGGGTTTTACCCTACGTAAACCACCTTCTACTACAGCATCTCTAATTTGTGGAACTGTGGAGGGTGTATTTCGTTTGAAACTATCTTTTAAAAAGGTAGCTACTAAAACACCGTCATCAGTCGCAATTCCAAACAGGGCTAAAAAACCAACCCAAACAGCTACACTAAGATTGATAGATTTCATTTGAAAGAGGTCTCGCATATTGGTATCTAATACATCAAAATCCATAAACCAAGGTTGCCCATATAACCATATCATTATAAAACCGCCAGAGAAAGCTACAAACACACCAGAAAACACCATTAGGGAAGTAGTAACCGAACTGAATTGGAAATAAAGGATTAGAAAAATTAGAGCCAAGGCAATAGGGATAACAATGGATAGTCGTTTGTTTGCCCGTACCTGTTGCTCATAATTTCCTGCGAATTTATAGTTAACTCCAGCTGGTAATGTCAACTCGCCATTGTCAATTTTATCCTGTAAATAGTTTTGTGCATTATTGACTACCTCCACTTCTGCAAAGCCAGCTTCTTTATCAAACAATACATATCCAACTAAAAACCCATCTTCACTTTTTATAGCTTGTGGCCCTTGCTCGTATTTAATTTCTACTAATTCTCCAAGTGGAATTTGTATCCCATTTGATGTGGAGACTAAAATATTATTTAGAGTATTGGGGTTATCCCTTAATTCTCTTGGATAGCGTAGGCGAATGTTGTATCGTTCTCTGCCTTCAACGGTGGAGGTCATTACCATCCCGCCAACAGTAGCTTGTAATTGTTTTTGGACATCTACTATTGAAAGCCCGTACCTACTTATCTTTTCACGGTCAATATCAAACAACATATAGGGTTTGCCTACTATTCGCTCTGCAAATACGGCTTGCGCTTTCACTCCATCTACCTTTCTTAAATGTTTTTCTAACTCTAATCCAAAAGCTTCTATTGTTTCTAAATCTGAGCCCTTCACCTTTATACCCATAGGTGCTCGCATACCTGTTTGAAGCATAACCAATCTGGTTTCTATGGGCTGCAATTTTGGAGCAGAAGTAACACCCGGAAGTTTTGTAGCTTTTATAATTTCGTTCCAAATATCATCGGGAGAATGTATATGTTCTCTCCATTGTCGGAAGTACGAACCTTTTTCATCTTGCACTAAATCACTGATTTGAACACCTCTTGACAATGCTTTTTCATATTCTATTGCTCCACCCTTGGCCAGTATATATTTTCCCTTATTGTCTTGCTTAAAGCGTAAACGGTGTCCATCTTCATCGGTCATAAATTCCGACTTATAAAGAATCACATTTTCATACATTGACATTGGTGCCGGGTCTAAAGCACTTTCAACCCGTCCAGCTTTACCAACAACGGTTTCCACTTCTGGAATAGCTGTAACAGCCATATCTAATGCTCTTAAATTGGCTACATTCATTTGCATTCCTGAATGTGGCATTGAGGTCGGCATTAATAAAAATGAACCTTCATCTAAAGAAGGCATAAATTCCTGACCGGTATTTTGGGCTATTTGAATGCCAAAGAATATTAAAGAGCCAACGAGCAAAAGGAATAGCAATTTTACCTTTAGTAAAAAGTGCAATATTTTTTCGTAAAAATGAATAACTATATAGAAGCTTCCAATTAAGACACCTGATATAATGGAAACAAAGAGAAAGTTTATTAGAACACTTTTGGTAACACCAAGCGGCATCCATATTTTGGCTAAAAGCCATGCAATCAATAAAGCATATATGATGTTTCTTGCTATTTCAAAGTATGAATGAAGTTGACCATCTTGGAATGATTTTAACAAGTAGCTGATAATTCCAGTTATCCCGACTACAAGTCCAATTAATCCTAAATATGAAAATTGACCGAAAAGTAGAACAATGGAAAATACTATCAATGTAATATTATAGCCAATAGGCATCCATTTTGATTTTGTTTTAATTCCAAACAATTGTGTTGCCAATGGCGGTACAATGGTAATAGCTACAACTATCGAAGCTAAAAGGGCAAAAGTTTTAGTAAATGCCAAGGGTCTGAACAATTTACCTTCTGCTGCTACCATAGTAAATACTGGTAAGAAACTGACTACGGTAGTAGCTACTGCTGTAATAACTGCGGAGGCAACTTCAGTGGTAGCATTATAAATAGTAACTGAAATGGATTGGTTTGGAGGCGCTTTTTTGATATGGGTCACCATACTTTCAGTAAGGACTATGCCCATATCTACCATCGTTCCAACTGCAATAGCAATACCTGACAAAGCCACTATATTAGCATCAATACCAAAGTATCGCATTGCAATAAAACACATTAACACTGCGACGGGTAGGGAACCTGCTACTAATAATGATGACCTAAGGTTGAGCAACATTAAGATGACTACAATTATTGTAATGAGTATCTCTAATCCTAATGCTTCTTCTAACGTTCCTAAGGTCTCATTGATTAAGTCTGTACGGTCATAAAAAGGTACAATGGTTACTTGTGAAACCGTACCATCAGCTAAAGTCTTGGTTGGTAAGCCCGAAGCGATCTCATTAATTTTACTCTTGACATTATTGATTACTTCTAATGGGTTAGCACCATATCTTGCAACTACTACACCGCCGACAGCTTCCGCACCTGATTTGTCTAAAACACCTCTGCGAGTAGCTGGGCCAATATTTACTACCGCAATATCTTTAATACGAATAGGCACATTGTCGGTGACTGTGACAACTGCATTTTCAATATCTTCTATGGATTTTACATAACCCAAACCCCT
Source organism: Chitinophagales bacterium (assembly GCA_965216955.1). Classification (GTDB taxonomy): domain Bacteria; phylum Bacteroidota; class Bacteroidia; order Chitinophagales; family JADIYW01; genus CBDCGV01. The sequence continues at coordinate 18,019 of CBDCGV010000008.1, forward strand.
GACAAAGTATTCAGCAAGATTGATTTCTAAGGTTTGAGCACCAATGTCTAAGTTGCTTTCTTTTATGGCTTTCATTACCTGATTGAGTGTAATGCCATATACTCTCATCTTGTCTGGTATAACATCTACCTGATATTCCTGAACAAACCCACCGATGGAAGCTACTTCTGAAACACCCGAAGCGGAGGACAAGCCAAATCGTACATAGAAATCTTGTATAGATCGTAGTTCGTGCAAGTCCCATCCACCAGTTGGATTGCCTTGTTCGTCTCTGCCTTCTAAAGTGTACCAGTATATTTGTCCTAAAGCTGTTGCATCGGGGCCTAAAGTTGGTTGTACCTCATTAGGTAATAAATTTGCTGGGAGGGAATTTAATTTTTCAAGTATTCTACTTCTACTCCAATAAAATTCTACACTTTCGTCAAAAATGACATAGATACTCGAAAAGCCAAACATCGAATTACTACGAATGCTCTTTACTCCGGGTATACCTAATAAAGAAGTAGTTAAAGGATAGGTAATTTGATCTTCTACATCTTGTGGCGACCTTCCCATCCACTTGGTGAAAACGATTTGTTGATTTTCTCCAATATCGGGTATGGCATCAACTGCAACAGGATCTCGTGGTAAGCTATCAATACCTAAATCAAAAGGTGCTGTAACAACTCCCCAACCTACAAATAGCAATAATAGTAGCCAAGCGACAAGTTTATTGTCTATAAAAAATTTGATTATTTGATTTAACATTATTCATTTTCATTCTAAAATTTTACAAATAGGAATAGGCTCATACTGCTAATAAGCGGTATGAAGCATCAATGAAAATGAATGAATCAAATAAGGAAGGTCTGATAGAGTATCTGAACATCTCTATCGGGTAAGGGTGGTTTGTACTGTGCATAAGGCTGATAGTCAGCTTGCACACTATGGTTAAACACACATACTGCTATAAAAGCAGCTACAAAGTCTAATTGAATATCTTGAACAGTGGCTAATTGAGTAGGTGTGGCATCCAAATCTGATTTCTCAATGACAACTGTTTCGTTATGACAGCAGTTATCTTTATCTGCCTTACTTATACCATCTTCCTTATGGTGGCAAGACTTTTTTGTCTGGTGGCAAGGTGGGGTTTCTTGTTTTTCGTGGCAAGATTTTGCTTTTCCAAGTAAGCTGACACCTTTCAACTGGTCTTGACAATAATGAATATCCATAGAGAATCCTGTTGACGATAGCAGCATCAACAAAGCCATTGATATGGCGGCAATTCTATGTGAAAGACTTCTTGTCATTGATTACAAAGGTAAGAATCTATTAGGACTATTAGTTATAACGTTTTGGCAAATCTTTATATTATTTAGAAATACTAAATATCATCGAGCGATTTTCTACGGTTCTTCGCAATTTTTTTAAATGCCGAAGGTGGCATTCCGGTAATTTTTTTGAATTGAGCAGAGAGGTGAGCGGTGCTACTGTAACCCAGATCAAAAGCCATTTCAGAAATGGTTTTTTCTTCATAACTCAACAATTCCTTTACTTTTTCAATTCGCTGTTGTAGTAGATATTGTTCTATAGTAATGCCTTCAACACGAGAAAAAGTTTTACTCATTTTTGAATAGCTTATTTGCAATTCCTTACTGAGTTCATCAGAGAGGTTGTGATTTGAATGTTGACTGGTATCTGTATAATGTATTTTGTTAATGACAAAAGACTTTATTGCGTTAATAACTTTAGATTCTTCACTGTTTAGTAATTCGAATCCCTGTATTTGAAGTTTATTGGAAAGTTTCTCCTTTTGCTCTTCGCTAATCTCTTTATTTAGCTCTATTATGCCCAATTCTATATGATCGTATTCGATCTGCATATCATTGAGAATAGTTCGGACACTGCTCAAGCATCGAGGACAAACCATATTTTTTATTTGCAAAGTACACACCTTGTAAAATTAATCAAGAAATGCCTCTTTTGAGAATTAACGAGAATGTTAATCGTTAACTTTTAATTGCTTCTCCTTTTCAATAAGCCGTTTAGTCAATTTGGAAAGATGGTCTTCATCAAAATCTAATTCATCGTAATTGTCAACAATCCAGTTCCATAGCTCATCCATATCCATGCCCTCAAACTCATTTACAACTTCAATATTGGCTATGTCTGTCATTCTGTTTAGCATTACTTTTAAACTCATTAATTGGTTTATACCTAATTTCTTTCTATGAGTACGGAGCTTTTTTTCGACCCATTCAGGTTTTAAAGTGTCCACACGAATAATACTATCCCAGATAATAGTGGTGTCTTCTTCATAACCAAGTGATAATGTTTTAAATATGAGTTTGTCTACCAATGTCAATTGCCTACTATTTTGTAATAGTGTTAAGACTTGCAAGGCTTCAACATAAGCCTGCTTAACCCAAGAATCACTTTGAAGCATTGTCACCCATTGGATGTAAGGAATTTTATACTTTTTACAGACTTCATCAATTGTAACTAAACCTGTTGCAAGTTCTTCACACATTTTTATTACAGTTTTCTCCTTCTCTCTATTATTCTTCCATTTGTGATCTTTTTCTCTAACAAATTTTTCATCAATCATTTCCTCTCGCTTAGAAATAACTTTTTCAATTTTAATGAGCGAATCCTTTTTATGTGGAGGTATTTGACTTAATTGAAGGTCATTATAAGAAATCAGAGATGAACCAATTATTTCATCATTATAGTAGACTTCAATACAGAACTTTTCTTTACCGCTATCAGGTAGATTTTTTAAAAATGTATGAGATGTTCGTTTATAAATAAACTCGAAATTCCAATCGCTCTTATACCATCTATAAAGCTTGCCTCTGCTTGATCCCAAAACTAAGTTTAAGAGCAATTTGATACTTTGGTTTTGAGGAAGAGCCTCTTGTTTGCGAAGGTAATTGCAAACCCAAAATTCTCTAAACAATTTTGTGTCGTTTATGACTTTTATCTTAAAATGGTTTCTTCTTAGCCAATTAAGGTTTAATACTTCATTAGGCTCGAATTGCTTTATTGACTGTGACATTTACTTCTAACTAATATGTACTATGGTTGCTTTTGGCCATTTTATTTTGTCGTAACGATTTGATTTATTGATGTTTATTAAAAACAAATTTCTGTAAAAACATGTGTATAAAACTGCTCCATAAAATTAATCACTTAGTCCTATTCTTTTTGAAGTACATATTAGACAGGACTAAATCGGGAAGTAGTCTTACCACCTTTTTCCTTAGCTTGTTTCCAACTCTAATATGCTTTATTTGATAGTCTTTAGAGGCTTCATGTAGCTCTTGTTTGAAGTACTTAAAGTTTCTAATTGAAATGCTTGTTTCTTCAAAATGCGATTTGACATCTATATAATTATCTACTCTGGCTATTTTTTTGTAGCTCGATGCTGTTGAAAGCGAGCATCCAATTAATTTTCTTATTATGTCATTAGCAAAAGGTTGATATGGCGGAGAAGCAGGAAAGATTGAATTGCCCGCCCTTTTTTTTGCAGACCTCTTTCTTGCTTCTCTACTTCCATATTTTGTTTTAATTCTTCTGACTTTAAGTAGATAACCTATAAATGCTCCAATCGTAAAACCTCTAAATGTTTTTAAGTCCTTGTCTTCAAAAAACACCCTTCCAGTAATTCTCAACTTTTCCATTTTAACAATTGTTCTAAACGATCTTAGATAAAGAGTACTCTTTTTTCTTCCTATCCAATTATAGCTTAAAAGTCTTTTAACCTTATGTTCAATGGTTCTAATCGAAACACCAATTTTTTCAGCAACCTGTTCTTTATGTTTACCTGTCCAGTGTAGCCTTCCACATCTTCCCATTAGCTTTAAGGTCATCAACACCTGAAGCTCTCGGATTCTTTTTTGCTTTAATGAATGTTGGCAAAGAGAAACAGGTATCAAAATGTAATTTGGTTCTTTCATTACACTTTATGTTTGCTGGTTCTAATTCTTAGCATGGAGTCCTCCACTTCATGCAATTTAAATCTCACATTCCTACCTATATAATATGCAGGAATTATATCTTCTTTTACATACTTACCAAGAGTAGGTAATGAAATACCTAAAAGTTTAGCTGTTTCCTGCCTTGTAATGAGCTTGGCTTCCTTTTGAGGTTGAGAAGGTTCTTTTGAACTAACTTTTGAAACTTCTTCGCGAATAATTTCTTTGAGTGTTGCAACAGGTATGACTATAATTTCTTGATTCATTTTGCCGAATTGTTTCAACAAAACTACCTTGTTTTTACCTCGTTTACTTTCCTAACACTTTCCAATAAGGTTGGAAAGTAGACTTGGTTTCTTTTATTTTAGGTCATCCGCATAGGGAATAGTAAACTTGAATTTTTTATCTCTTAAACTGTTACTTTGTGGATTGCATTCTTTTCTTAATGTTCCATGGGTTGAATTTGTATCAAAGATTTTCAAGCAAATTCTGGCAAGTTCAGAAGCATTAACTTCTCCATTGTGAAGTGGAGCTTTGATATATCCCTTGGAAGCTAATTCGCACACAAGAAACCCAAGTATTGAAGGACTTGATGCCCATTCAAGCTTTTCCTTACTCAATGTTTCTTTCGGGAGGCTGTTTAGTAAAAGTTTGACATTTTTTTTGAATGATTCAAGCGATTGTTTTCTTAAATCTGTTAATTCAAGATTTGCCTTAATCCAACTTTCAGAAGCACTTATTTCTCCTTTTAACTTTGATAAATATTTTCTTTTATCCCCATTAGTATTTATTCTCGAAAAATTACGATTCAATTCATCTATAGCTCGCTCCAAGCTTAATAAGGTATTCTCGTTATCAAAATCAGCATCTACTAAGTAGCTTTGTAAGAATGATCCAATATTTCCGTCTAATGTTCTTTTCACCTTAAACTACTTTCTTTAATGTTGGTTTCTTGTCCCAAGCTTCAATCATCTCTTCTTCAATCATACTATCTGCCAACCCTATATATTTTTTAAAGGTACTGTAAGATTTGTGTCCTGTTATTTTCATCACGATTTCAGCCCTCATACCTTTCATCAATGACAAAGTAATAAAGGTTCTTCTTGCGGTATGGGTAGAAATAAACTCATATTTTGGTTTTATAACCTCAACTCTATTTTTACCCCTAAAATTTGGTCTGCTTGTCAGTATGTCAATCCCTACCAATTTAGCCAATTCTTTTAAGTAGTCATTCATTTTTTGATTTGAAATGACTTCTAAGAAATATGGATTCTTAATGTACTTATCAATAATAATTTGTGCATTTTTAGTAATTGGAATCTTTAACGGGTCACCCGTTTTATAACATGTAATATTAATAGTCTTTTTTATGTTTTCTCGACGTAATCTTTCAAAGTCTGAAAATCTTAATCCAGTATAACAAGCCAAGCAAAATGCATCACGAACTTTTTCTAATCTTTTATTAGTCTTTAAATCATATTCAAACAAGTTATCTAACTCATCGTCAGTTAGGAATATCGTATCTAATTCATTTTTTAATACAGTAAAATCTTTGAATGCCATATTGGAATTATAGCCTTCTTCTGATGACCATTTAAGAAATGTTTTTAATGTAGCAATATATTTTCCTGTTGAATTATTTAGTAGTTGTTTGTCTTCTGCAAAGAACCAAACAAGTTTATCATAGAACCTATTATCTATGCTTTCAAAGTCAATTTTTATACGCTTTTTACTTTGAAAATCAGTTAGGTGGTTTTTTAAGGAAACATATTTCTTAATTGTGCCTGGCTTGAATAGTCTTTTTCTTGTCTCAACAAATTCGTCGTATATATCAAAAAAAGATGTAGGAGCTTTTCTCTTATCCTTACTTAACGCTTTGTTTAGCTCATCTCTAAATTCCTGATTTGATAAGCCTTCCTTTTGAAGTTTATATCTCCTGTATATAGTGTTGGCTGTTTCTTCAATTAAGTTTAGCCAATCATTAATATCTCCACTGCCCGAACTGCTTGCTCTTACTTGCTGTTTACTTTTTAACCATGACTTAGGAGCCACAGTTTCTCCTGTAGAATATTTTAACCTTTTTCCATCGTAACTGTAATTCAGATAAATAAGTGTGGAGGAGGTAGCTTTAGTATCTTTTAAGTAAAATCTTGCATTTGCCATACTATCATTGTTTGCCACAAATATACGTATATAAATGATAAATAGGGGACGGTATAGGGGACGGATTTTGCTTATTTCAGCTTTATTTCGTTTAATCTATCTTTCTCTATAATCGCTATATACCTTATATTTATTGGGAAGATTAACCAATTAGGAAGAAACGAGATAAAAAAGGTTATAGCCCCCTACGGGCTACTTTAAAAAAGGCTAAAACTCAATAACGACAAGGGTTTTAGCCTTTTTATTTATATCCCTTCGTAAAGAATTCGTAAAGAAAAATATATTTTCGGCTATATCCTCGATTATCATTGAGTATTAGAGAATCTATTGTTTTGGGTTTTATTGAAAGGTGGCACAATTGGCACTATGACACTAACATTAATGTTGAATGTCAACTGTGTCAATTGTGCCATTATGCTTAACCTTCTTTTTCGTATTTCTGATGGAGATATATAGATACAATGTCCCAATAAACATGTAGATTATTCTGACTTTGCTATATAGAGAGTTTATATCAAAAACAATGTTAAAGCTTATTCAACAGTATAAGACTATCTTTACTATGGGGGAATCCTTTTCCTTTTTCACCAATTAATATTATTCCAACATTCTCTCTCTCTTTTAAACGTGATGTTAGAGTATCACTATCATGTTTAATCTTTCTGAATACATGATCACTAGTTTGCAATTTGATTTTGTCAAGATATTGCTTTATTGGATTAACATATTTACTTATTGTTTCACTATCCACACTTATTATATCCGCAATTTTATAAAAGGGGAGCCCTTCTAAGTATAATTGAATTGCTTTCACTTTATAGTAATTGTCTAATACCTTTCCTCTTTTTTGAACTGAAAAAGTATAATTGCAATTTTTGCATTTATATTTTTGTTCTCCTCCTTTAGTTTTTCCAGCTTTAATAATGTCAAAAATTCCAGTTTTACTTTCTGTCTCAGAACATCTAGGGCAATTTATATCTTCTTTAGTTCTCATTTTACCAATCTTTCAATTAGTGATAAAATTATTCCTTATCAAGAATGAATTTAAAGAAAATAAAAACTATACCAAATCCGAAATTGATGTTTTTTAATGGCCTAAATATGGACGAATATAAAATTATTTAAATTGGAATTTTCTGATTAACAGCTTGTTAAGATCGGATTAAGCTCTCATTGATACATAAGTAAAGGGCAAGTCCGTAATGAAGAATCAATTTAAGAAAAGTACAGAAATATTTAATGATTTTTTGGTCGAAATGGTATCAAATGCTGCAAATCAGATTGCAGTTTTAACTAGTGAAACATTAGTTGATGCCATAAAAACCTGCAGCAAAGATTATCAAAAATCCAAGAAGTTTTATACCCTCACTGAAATTGCTCGGGAGTATAATATATCCAAACCTAAAATCTATCAATTTATTAATGATGGAATTCTATCATCATATCAAATAAAAGGTTCTTCCAAGAAATATTTAAGGTCGGAAGATGTTGACCAATTGTTTGAGAGGGTGGATATCTCTCCACCTGAAGATAAATATGAATCCTTTGAAAGGGAATTCCGCCTCTCTATCAAGAGAGGGAAAGAATTGAGAGAACTACTCAAAGAGTATCAACTAACAGACAATAAAAAATCTATATCCGATTTCACTTTTTGGTTATGGAAGAAAGGATATAGAAAAGATATCCTTAAGGGTTTGGTGATACCTGATTTGTAAACATAACCAATTATTTTGAACAAAACATAGATATCTGATTAAGCCATATGGCTATGAGGATGATTCTATGAAATGATTTTTATCGGGTTAGTGGTGATGCCTGATTTTAAATACTGATTAATGAAATCACCAGTTAAAAATATAATTATGACAAAGATTAATAAGAAAATTAAGAAGAAGATTAAGAAGAAGAAGGCAAAATTAATGAGCCGTGAAAATATGAAGCATTATAAAAATAAAATAAAGTCTGTTTTTAAAAGAATGGATGAGAAGAATTTAGACTTTATTGAGGGACAAATGTCACGTTATACATATTTCGCCTCAATGTATTTTAATGGATATGGGGTGCCTGATGACATCGCATTATACACATTAGATTTTATTTATGGGTTTAGCAAATTTAAAGAACATGTTGAAACTTTTAAATCCATCAACGAAAGACTTTTTGAGGAGTATGGTTTTTTACAATATCATGATGAAGATGTTATTGAGGATGGTTTTGTACCTGATTTTGCCACTGATTTAGAAGATCCTATGTCCAAAGATATTTTAATTAAAATCTTACTTGAGGTAATTAAGGAGAATAAAATCTTTGTAGGGGAAAAGGCATGGCTTATGGCCATAGTAGAAAGGTCTGAAAAATAGATTTTTTAAATAAAAGGAGAGATTAAAATTAAGTACACTGAATAACCCCCATTTTTTTTTAAAAAAGTAAAATGAAAAGTAAAATGAAAATAACAGCAATACATTATGAAAATGAATCAATTTCAATTATTCCTCATACCTCTGAAACACTAGGATATTGGCTAAAATTTGGGATTGGAGAAAGTATACTTAAACGATTTCAAGTTGTAAATGTTAAGTCCTTTAGTTTTATTAGTAAGGATGGGCAATTTCAAAGAATACATGCAACTAATGATGATCCAATATTTGCATTTTTAATGAAGGATGGCGCAAAAATTTATCGCCCATTAACCAAGAATCGAAAATACAGATTTCGATATATTGGAAAAAAACCATCTTATAATTTTGTTTTTGGAGAGAACCAGCTTGCCTCCAAAGGCAAATTCCTGATTTTAGCTTCAGGAGAGAAAGATGTAATGACTTTGCACTCCATGGGCTTTCCTGCAATTGCTCCTAACAGTGAATCTTCCCATAACAATATTACATCTGATTTGATTAAAAACTTGAAGAGAAGATTTCCAAAAGTGGTTATCATTTTTGACAGAGATGAAACAGGGATAAGGCAATCAGAGATTCTTGCTGAAAAGCATCGCCTGCACAATTTGGTATTACCTGAAATTGGAATAGGGAAAGACATAAGTGATTATGTGGAAAATGGTTTTTCAAAAGAGGAATTACACAATCTATTGGAGGAAAAAATCAAAGAGTTGCCTGTAGGGTTTGATCTCTCAGAACACTTTACTAATCCTAGTAAGAGTGATGAAATTTCATCTGTAAATAAGTCTTTTAATAAAGTAGATTCTTCAAGTAATCAACTATATGATGAACAGACCTATAAGGATGTAGAATACTGCGTAAAACAAATTGAAAAGGAGGAAACTGACATTACTGTTGGATATGATATTTGGACTAGCATCTCATTTGCTCTTGCTAGTTTAGGGGAAAGAGGAAGAGATTTTTTCTTAAGAATTAGTCAGTTTAACCCTGAATATCAAAAAAATGAATGCATTGATAAATTTGATAATTGTTTGAAAGATTATAACGGAAGTATAAAAATTGGAACATTCTTTCATTATTACAAGGAAGCTGGATTTACACTTCCTAAATCTGTAGGTACTAATTCTAAAAATGATGACAACTTGGTACATGTTAAGACACCAATGATTCCAGAGGAAGTGTATTCTAATTTGCCTTCCATATTGAAAGATGGAGTTAGTCTGTTTAGTGGTAGAAATAGAGATGTGTTTTTAATAAATTCAATTACGATTTTGACAGGCTGTTTTAGTAGGGTTTTTGGGATTTATGATAACGATACAGTCTATCCCAACTTATATGCCTTTACGTTAGCCCCTCCAGCAAGTGGAAAGAAAGTCTTGCAGTTGTCTGCCTATCTAGTTTCAAAAATCAAAGATTTAATTCAATATGAATATGATCAGAAAATGGAACAATATAAATCTGACTTAGAATCATGGAAAGAAACTAAGGAAGGGGAGAAACCTAAAGAACCAAAACTCGAAATGTTATTTCTTCCTCCCAATATTTCTTCTACGGGTGCAGTTGAAATAATGAGTTCTAACATAAGTAATATTCTAGTTGCCCCTGAAGCGGATACGTTATCACAATCACTTTCTAAAGAATGGGGAAATTGGTCTGACTTGTTACGAAATGCTTTTCATCATGAGCCATATGAGTTATTTAGAATCACTGATAACAAAAAAAGAGTAATTCGTGTACCTAAATTAACAGTAGCAATTTCAGGAACACCAGATCAATTACCTAACCTAATTCCTAGCGATAAAAATGGACTTTTTAGTAGGTTTATATACTATTATTATAGTGATACTTCACCTTTTAGAAATCCATTTATAAACAAAAAGGATATAAGGGAAGATCTTGAACCTATTGCATTAGAAATTCTTAAGATTTATAAAAATTTAAGAGAGAAGCAAAAAGTCAAATTTCAATTTACTCAACAACAAGAAGAACGATTTTTCGAATTATACGATGAATGGCATCAAGAAATTGAGGCTATTTTGGGTAATGGAAATGACAGTGTCATTTTTAGACTTGGACTAATTTTCTTTAGAATTACTATGGTTTTATCGATTCTTAGAAACCCAAACGATAATCCTATTGTATGTAAGGATGTCGATTTTGATTTGACCATTGAAATAATTAAAGTTCTTAAACATCATAGTATTGCTGTGCTTGATTTACTTCCTGAGGATGATGGAACTAATGGCAAACGAATAGCGAATGTTGAGTTTTATAATCAACTGCCAGAATCCTTTAAAACAAAAGAGGTTGTTGAAATGGGTAAACAGATAAAGCTCAGCCGTAGAACTGTGTATAGGTTGTTGGACAACTATCAAAAAGAAGGATTAATTACGAAAGTTAAACTTGGTCTCTATGAAAAAGTGAAAAATGACACCGATGACACAACTGACATTCAACATTAATGCTAGTGCCACAGTGTCAAGTGTGCCATGATGCCTAAATTTTAGAGGACTTACACTTTATTTATTTTGAGATGCTAGCCTATCATTTCCGATAGGCTGGCATGTCCTTTGAAAATTTTTCTTTAATACTTCAATCATTCTTATGACAATTTTAACACATTCCAATAAGTCTCAGATAGGGTTTCTTTATCCTTTTCTTTACGAAAAGACAGTGTCTCTTATATCCAAACTTAAGAAAGATAAAGCCTCTGAGCATTTCTGTAGCAGCCTGACTTGGGCTAGAACTAATTGTATAACACCATAAACAATTTTATCATGAATATTAATGTCCGTTACAACTTAGATAAAGCTTATAAAAATGGGACTAGTCAAAAAATTATCAAGAACCATCTTTATAAAAGAAAGGTGAGCACCAAACACCTAATTGATAAAACGGTTTCTGTTTATCTATGGGTCTCGGTAATGGGAAGCAATTTTAAAGTGAACACAAATTTTAAAATTTCACCAAGGCAGTGGGATTTTAATTCCAAGCGTCCTAAACGAACCTATGAGCATTATACAGCCATAAATACTTTGCTCAATAGAATGCAAAGTGAGGTGGAGGGTAATATACTAAATGCTCAAATCAAGAACCCTACTTTGACCTATGAAGAGATACAGGAAATTGTTAAAAATACAATTGGAGGTAACAAGCCTAAACCTAAGGCTAACAACTTTATCTCTGTACTAGAGGAATTTATACAGGAGAAATATACTCATGTCAATCATAACACTAAAAAGAAATACCAAACCTTTGAGAAGGTGATGAAAGAGTATAAAAGAGAGAGTAGATATAATCTAACCTTCTATAACATTAATAGTCAGTTTGAAACATCCTTTAAAAAGTATTTGTCCGAAGAAAAAGGACTTTTGAATAGCTCAATCGACAAATACCTAACTAGCTTCAAGGTGTTTATGAGATGGGCAATTGATAGAGGATATACCGATAATGATTCCTTTAAAAAATTCAAGCCTGTAAAATATAGCTCTGAAGTTATATTCCTAACATCAAAAGAATTGGAATTAATTATCAATCTAGACTTGTCCGATAATCAAGAGTTAGAAAATGTTAGAGATTGCTTTCTATTCCAATGTTATACAGGTCAACGGTATGGGGATATTAGAAATCTATCCCCCTCAGAGATTATGCAAAGAGATGATGGATGGGAGTGGCATTTATATCAGCAAAAGGGTAACAAGCCCCAAAAAGTTATTGTTCCGATAGTGAATGATGCAAAGGAAATTCTTCTTAAGTATTATGATAGTAACAAAGTAAGAATCTTTCCATCCATAACTAACCAAAAGGCAAATAGGTACATTAAAGAGGTCTGCAAGAAAGCAGGGATTAATTCTAACATTCATCAAGTCAGATATAGTGGTTTAAAAAAGATAGAGTTTAACAAGCCCAAATATGATTGCATATCAACCCATGCAGCTCGTAGAACTTTCATAACCTTATCCATAGAGAAAGGGATGAATCCTGAAACCATTATGAAAATAACAGGGCACGAAAATTACAAGACAATGAATCTCTATAAAAAGATAACAGACGACTTTGTCAGAAAGGAATGTGAAAAAGCATGGAAATAGTATAATATATAGGGGATATGTATTATACTATGATTTGTAACCTGTTATGAATGTTTTCATTAAAACCCTGTTAAGCATTTGTATACTGAGAATATTTTCCGAAGCGTTTTTTTTCTGAAGATTTTTCAAGAAAATCTACGGGAAAAGAATACTTAATCAAAATGAATTTATATGGAGAATATTTACTTAAACACCTACTTGGTAATCTATGAGGGAAACATTGAAAACATAGAAAGGGAGTTTGATAGCTTTATCGAAATATCTAAAAATACCTATTTAATTAGAAGCTCAAAATCTAGCAATTACGTTGGCTCAAAATTGTTGGTTGATATAGAGGACTATAATAGTAGGTTGGTTGTCATCAAACTTGGAGATGAGGGAACATTGTTAGACTTTGATGATGCATTTACCAAATGGATTAATACCGCTCTTGGAGATCATTGGCATATATATAATAATCCCAATACAAAAGAAACGGTCTTTCGTATATATCTAATTACCTATTCTAGTGTTAGGGGTACTATAGTAGATAGCATTATTCGAAAGAACTACATGAGTATGCACTTATTTGGTAGTACATGGCTCATTAAGACAGATAAAACCTCAGGTTTAATAGGTAAGAAGTTAACACCCTTTATGAGGAAAAATGAAAAGTTTGCCGTAGTGGAGTTAGGAAAAGACCATTGCGTCAACATAGATGATTATTGACCTATTTATAATATAGTACCAATTTCTTGTTTTCTTATTTTTTTCAATTATTTTAGTGAAAGTGGTTAAGACAGACAACTCTCTTTTTTAATTTATTTCACAATAAAAAGGAATGAAAATAAGGAATGATTTTGTATCCAATAGTAGCTCAGTTAGTTATATCATAACAATGAAAAAGGATATTCTAGAAACTTTTGCAAGAATGCATGGAGATTATATACGTAAAGAAATTGCAAGAATATCTGAATTTATCCAAGAAGATATGGAACATACTGGAACAAGAATATATATGGCAGGAGAGGAATTACTTTATAAAAAAGTCGAATTTCAGACTGATGGAGATATAACTACAAGAGAGTATATTGAAAGTGAGGGCAGAGAAGTTGATGTGTCAAAGATGGATGATGCGGAGTTATGGAGTTATATCTATGGTGAGTATATTATGACTGGGAAGTTAGGAACTATCTCTGGGTTTGGATCAACTCAAGTAGAAACATATTAATATGGCATTGATTAGAAGACATAGTAAAGACTATAATTTTGTTGCTGATGGTGAATCTGGAGTGACAATGCGGTGGGGAAAAACATTTAATGATGATCCTTATAGAGCACCCATCCCGGAATTAGTTGATATTTCTATTTCAAATCACTGCACTAAAGGTTGTACTTTCTGCTATAGAGATAGTATCCCTAATAATGTATTTATGAGCCTCGAAGATTATGAGTATGTAATAAAATCAATGAACGATACTAAGTGGGGAAATGTATTTCAAGTTGCATTAGGAGGAGGTGAACCGTTGGAACATCCTAATTTTATTGATATTTTAAAGATTACGAGAAGATATAATATAGTTCCTAATTTTACTACTAATGCAATGCATATCACAAAGGAAGTTGCAAAAGAAATCAAACCTTTAGTAGGTGCTGTTGCTGTATCCTTTCCAAATATCAAAAAAATCCCTAAGTCAAAGGCACAAATTTTAATTAATGAGGGTATTAGAACTAATATTCATTTCATTCTTGATAAAAAAAGCATCAAGCAAGGAATAGAAATATTAAAAGGAGAGCATAATGAGTTACTTGAAGGTTTTAATTCAATAATATTTTTAACGTTTAAGCCAATGGGAAGGGGGGATAGAGAACTATGTTTAGAGCTAAATGAGGATTTAGAGACTTTTTGTAAACTAATAGATCAAAATAATTGTTCTTTGAATGTTGGTTTTGATTCCTGCTTTATGCCAATGCTCATGCACTTTACCAATACAAACACAGATTTTATTGAACCATGTGAATGTGCTTTTTTTTCAGCATACGTTGATGAAAATTTGATAGTGAAACCATGCTCATTTGCAAATCATTCAAGAGATAATCATAGTTTAAGAGAGAATGATTTTGGTGATATCTGGAATAATCATTGGAATTCATATAGAGATTCACAAACAAATACTTGCAAAAGGGAGTGCAAAAATTATAGTAACTGCAGAGGAGGTTGTCCATATTATGAGCAAATAAACTTATGTAAAACTAATGAACCCGCAAAAGCATTAGTATGATCAACATCTTATGGAGTCAGTTTGAAAAGAATCAACAGGCAAAAGACATTAGCTTTGAATCGTTTTGCTTTCAGGTGGCATATATTAAGTATAAGGATTATGGTTTCTTTGAAAATTTTTACAACACTCCTGGATCTGAATTTTATTTAGTGCTACATACTGATTGTCCTGAATTAGACCTTAAGGTTGGAGATGAGATTGGTTGGCAGGTCAAATGGTGGTTCAATAGTGAGGATAATACATCATTAACTGCTAAAAGAAGAAAGGAGTTAGAGAAGGGCTTTTCAACTACCTTAAACAGACATTCAAGCATTAAGTTATGGATTATCTGCACCCCTGGCAGTTTTGTAGAAGATAAGTTTATTGAATTGAAAGAATCTTTAGTGTTGCTAAACTCTAATACTGATATTTTGCATTGGAATAAGGAAACATTTATGAATTTTCAATCATCAGATTTTGAAAAATTCAATTGTGTTTACCATCATTATTTTAACGCTAATTTTATAGGCTTTGATTTTTTAAGAAATTATTCAACTAGGCGTATTGATGAATTGCAAAAAAAGTTTGATACAGATTTATATACCCCATCTCATTATGACGATGAGATATTCTTTGTAATCGACTACAAGGCAATTTTTGAAGAAATTGCTATTCGAGCAAAGTACTTAGCGGACAAGGTCGAAGAAATTGAAAGCGATAGTTTATATAACTTTCAATTTTCTTCATTTGATGAAGAATATATAAGGGCATCACAGGATTTACTTGAAAAATGTATTAAGGTCTCAAAGGAAACAATTGAAGTTATATCTTCTGGTCTGAGTTTGGGAAAAATAATGAAATTAAAATCTCTTTTGATTTCTTTTTCTGAGGAGTATAAGGATTATGCAAAGATTTTGGATAAGAAATTGAAATCTGGAGATTACATGGTTGATAAGAATAACTGGTCTGAAAAAAATATCAATAATGATTACATTCTACCTTCTATTATAGGCATTAGAGACCTTCTTATTTATTCAAAAGAAGATAAAGACCACTCGGTTTTGGATTTATTTCTAGATGTAGCAACTAAGGATATTCATATACTGAGTAGTGCTGGTTATGGTAAAACTAACATAGCATGCAATATATGTTTTGAATCTTTAGAGAGAGGAATTCCTGCATTACTCATTTTGGGTTCGTCTTTTAGAAAAACAGAATTTCCTCAAAAAATCATTCTTGAACAGCTTGAAATAGACACGCAATATACTTTTAAAGAGTTTTTACAAGCTCTAAATACGTTAGGCTTTTCAAAAGGAGTAAAAATTCCTATCATTATTGATGGTCTAAATGAAAGTAAGCCTTATGACGATATTTGGAAATCAAATATTAAGAACATCATAAAAGATGTGCAAGAGTTAGACTACGTAGTGTTTATAACTACCTGTAGAAATCGTTACATTGAATCTATATTTGAAGAACCTGACATCTCAAAAATAAAAAACACGAAAATCCTTAATGGTCTTGATGATAAGCAAAGACTAGAAGCAATACCAAAGTATTTTAAAAAATACAATATAAATCCCACCTCTTGGAATTTTAATCAGAATTTATTCATAAATCCCTTATTACTAAAGATATTTTCTGAGGTTAATAAAAATAAGAGCAATGTCCATATTTCTATGGCGAATGTTTTTGATAGCATAGAAGAGTATATAAAAGAAATAGAAGCAAAAGTCAGTGTTATAAATTCTTCGACGGATATAATTATAAAGAAAAGAGTCCGCAACGGGATTAAAGAGTATTGTAATAAATTATGGGACAATAATAATAGAGAGTTGTCTATAGAAGTTTTTCATGAAGTGATATCTCCGCAAAGTTTTCAACTATCTGGAAGTCTTACTCAAAAGTTATTGGATGAAGGATTGTGTTTTCAAACGAACTTAAATAATGAAAACGAAACGATTCAATTTACGTATGATCTTGTTGCTGGATACGCGATTGCATCAAGAGTGTTGATTAACCCTAACTGGAAAGCTAGAGAGATTAAAAACAAATTAATTGAGTTAGGTATAGAAGAAAAGCTATTTGATAAAGTAAATTATCACCCTCTTAGACAAGATATTCTTATGTCACTTATGCATTTACTCCCTAAAAAGTTTGGAGTTCAAATATTTGAATTGTTTGATATTGAATTGGTTATGGAGGAATGCTTTAATAATATTGATTATTTTATAGATAGAGAAGAAGGTCTAAAGAAGATATTGGAATACTTATCCAGTGAAAATAAAAGTAATAGCAATTTCCAGATTTTAATAAAGAGACTGTTTCAAAATAACTTTTTAAAGGAGATTCATGGACTTACTGACTTTACTATTCAAGTCTTATCATTATTAGATCAAGTTGAGATAGATATTTACTGGAGTGAGTTGATTAGAAAAAACCGAACTAAAATTTTTCAATATCTTGAAAAACTTAATAAACTATACAAGAGAAATAAAGGTAATAACGAAAATAAAGAGCATGATTTAAGATTATGTTTCCTTCTTACAACTTCAAGCAACAAATCTATAAGGAGTATTGCTACAGAGAATTTGTTTTTGATTGGCAAATCACAACCTCTGAAAATATTGAGCTTACTTGAATCAACATTAATCTTTCAGGATTTAAATAGTCTTGAATCAATCACGGCGGCACTTTGTGGAGCCATTATATCATATAAGAGTAAAGAAGTTACATTTTCCTGTCTAGATTTTTTAAACAGTCATTTTATACCTCATTTTGAATCAACTCACATTTGTATTGTCGATCATGTTTTGACAATTTCTGAGTTTTATAAGTCTAATTTTGATCCAGATTATAGCAACAGTATTGATTTTAAGTGTGATCATTACAATTTAGAAATAGACTCTGATATTAAGAAAAATGAAGATTCCTATTCCCCTTTTCCAATTGGAATTGACTTGTATGATTTTAATAAATATCAAATAAGAGGTATTGCATCTGATAGATATGATAAAAGAGAAACTTTCCCTCCTAAAGAGTGCCTATCAATTATTTTAAGTAATGTAAAAAGAAAGGGATATAAGCGTTCATTATTTGATTCAATTGATGAGGACTTTTATAAGGACAATTATTATAGATATTCAGGGGTAAGTACTAACAAAAAGCTTATTACGTACTCGGAGAAGTACTTATGGCAATCTTATCTCGAATTTGTTGGATTTTTGGTATTATCAGGTAAATTAGTTTCAGATTATAGCACGAGATTTAGGTGTGATTATAACTTCTTTGATCCTACATTCCCATTATTGCCAAAAAAATTTCAACTAATTACAAATTGTTTTTGTCCTTCTGAAAGTGATAATGTACAAGATTGGATTAATTTGGAAGAGGATAATTTTATAAATTCCTTTTTTATTAACAATCTCTATACAAAAGATGACTGGGTTTTAGCGTCATTGGATATTTCTCAAAAGGAAAGAAGCAATAATACGCGATTCCATTTAACAGTTGATGGTTTTTTTATTGATGCGAATACAGTAAAAGATTTTGAAGAGGTAATATATAATGGTAGGTTCCACCAGAATTCTAACAGATTTCATAACCTTTTTGCAGGAGAAATAAATTGGAGTGATTTTTCAAAAACTGAAGAGAATAACTATTACTACAATAAATTTAGTTTAAGGGATTTAGTATATGACTACTCTTGGGCTGACTGGACAGAAGATCGTTTTGAAAACCCTAATTTTAAATTTTTAAACACTGAATTAGCTGATATACTGAATCTTAATTTCAATCTTGACGATTTAAGTTATTATACTATAAAAGGAGAGAAAGTGACAAATATAATATGGGCAGAGAGTTCTACATTATACTATATACGAAGGGAGATTATAGAAGAATTAAAAAGAAAGCTGAATTTAGATTTTATTTGGTATCAATTTGCTTCAAAATATGGTGATTATAATGATACTAACTTAAAACCATCTTACAAGGATTTGATAAAAATAATTCCCTTAAAATAATGAAGACCAGGCATATAGTATGTCTAGTTCAAAAATCCATCATTTCCTTAAGCTCCACTTCCAAAGCATTAGCAAGAACTTTTAAAGTACATATAGTAGGATTAATTTCTCCTCTCTCGATTTCTCCAACTTGATTTTTGGAAACTTCTGCTAAGAAACCTAGTTTTTCTTGAGTGAGTCCTTTACTCTTTCTGAGTTTGCGTAAATGCTTTCCAAAAGCTAGTAGAAAATCTTTGTCTTTTATATTAATCACAATTATAAAGGACGTTGGATTCTAAAAATTAAACCACCCGATATATAGGGTATTATTCAATAGTATTTGTATATTTGTTTTATAAAAATCAATCGATTGTCATGAGAATATTGGTATTACGCTGGCACGTCGTTTGTGAAATTTTTCGAAAAAATTAGACTTTATAACTACAATTACAAAACCAAACATTATGAAAATCAACTTAAAAAAAATATACATTTTATTAGCAATAGGAGTAATTATGCTGGTATCTGCCTGCGGAGATAATGCGATAAAAGAGAAAACAATTTCTGCAAATAATATTGTGATTTCAGGAAATGGTAGTGATCATATTAAAGTAGTCGATGGAGATTATACAATGAAAACAATTGATTCAAAAGTGATTATACCAATAAAAGTTGAGTTGATAAGGGCAGTTGAGGTTGATAACCCAAGGATGGGTAATCTCACATTGATCCCAATTGATAATTCAGGAGCAGCTGTGCCTGATATAGGTTTAAATTTTACGCCAGCAACTTTAAGTGATTGGGGTAAAGTGGAAGATTTACTTAGCAGTAGTGTTGGAACTATTACGAATATTTCTTTTGAATGGAGTTATTTCTCAGATAAAAAGAGAAGAGCAAGAATTATGCAACAAACAGAAAATTTCGAAATTACAAGAGCTGATATTCAAAGTAAGTCTTCTTCTTCATCTGCAAATGGTATTACTAATGAACCTGACGAGGATGAAAGTGAAGAAGAAGCTATTTCTAAAGCATCCAAAAAAACTGCTATTAAAATTGATAAAATGCTTGATGACTATGATAAATATGTAACATCGTACATTGATTTTGTCAAATCTACTAAAAATGATGATAGCTGGGAAAGTATGGATAAACTTGATGAAATGTATGAAAGTGCAGAAGAGTTTGAAGACAAATTTGACGACATTGATGAAGATGATATGTCTGCTGCACAGATGAAAAGATATTTAAAGATCAGTACTAAATTGACAGATGCAGCCATTGATATGGCTTACTAACTTCAGAGCAATCTTTTAAAATGTAATTTTATTTATTTTAAATTCAAAAAAGAAACTTGCTTGAAATTCAAATATACTTTATCAGAAAAGTATATGAAGGTATCAGATAACAAAGAAGAAACCAGCAATGTAGATGAAAAAATAAGACTGATAGGTCTCTGAGCCTTTCCGATATATCTTTCTTGCCCTCAAGCAAATTAAGTGGTATTGAAATATTCCTGATATAAAGAGAAATCAAAGAAAATATATCTCCGTAGTTCTTGGGAATATATAAATATATTTATATATCGGATTCCGTTAGCGAAATCTGAAAAACAATCTATTCTAATGTTTTGAAATGCTTAGATATCAATCAATATTTCAGTACTATTTAAAATCTCTTCCAGCACTATTTGACTATCAATATCAGAGATATTGGAAATTGGAGCAACCTTATTCACTAAAAAGTCTCTATACTCTTTAATATTCGAAAATCGAACTTTTGCCATAAAATCGTGTAGTCCAGAAGTGTGATACAATTCATTAATTTCTTCTAAAGATTCTATGGCTTCCAAAAATTCATTCCTGTCGTCTTTATGATGGCTTCTAATGGATATATTGATAAATACAGTAATATGCTTATTTAACATTTCTGGATTTAGCAAGGCAACATACTTTTTTATATAACCATTATTCTCTAGTCGTTTAATCCGCTCATAGATAGGTGTTGGAGATAAATTCAATTGATTTCCTAACTCTTTGGCAGTTGAAGTAGAATCCTTTTGGAGAAAATCAAGGATTTTAAGGTCAATTTCGTCCATTTTAGTGAATTTTATATCTAAAAACTATAAATATAGATTTTATCACCAAACTTTACAATAATCGTAAATTATTTAACTATTGACATTATTAATAGATAAATTTGCCTTTCAATTTGTAACAGCAAATACAGCGCATGCACTACTGACAATGAAAAATACTTATTTTGATCTGATTGATCAGAGCTATTACTTCCCACAAGAAGGCTTTGATTTGAAGGATGATTACCTCAGCTTTCATGGAATTTCTTTAAAATATTTAATCAAAAAATACAAAACTCCTTTTAAGCTTCTATACCTACCCAGAATTGGAGAACAGATAAAAAAAGCAAAAAATTTATTCAATAGATCCATTAAGAAGAATGGATATGGAGGAAAATATCATTACTGCTATTGTACGAAGTGTTGTCATTTTTCTCATGTGGTTAAAGCAGCTTTAAAAGAAAGTGTTCATTTAGAAACTTCATCATCATTTGATATTGATCTAATTTTCAACTTACTAGATGAAGGAGTGGTCAGTAAAAAGTTGTTCATTATTCATAATGGATATAAAACAAAGGATTATTTAGAGAAAATAATCAAGCTAAAAAAAGCAGGATTTGAAAACTCCATAATTGTATTAGACTCTATAACCGAACTCCAAAGAATAAGGCAATTCACTAAAAATTTGGAAGGTGTCCTCAATATTGGAATAAGAATGGCCATTAATGAAGAACCTCAATCTGCATACTATACTTCTAGATTAGGCATTAACCCTTCCGAAGTAATTCCTCTATATAAAGAGCAGATTGAAAATGACGAAAAATTCTCACTTAAAATGATGCACTTCTTTATCGACTCTGGCATTAAAGATACCATGTATTATTGGGGGGAGTTTCAAAAAGCCATAAAGCTATTTGTAGAATTAAAGAATGAATGCCCAAAATTGGAAGCTTTGAACTTAGGCGGTGGTTTTCCAATTAGAAATAATCTGGGTTTTAATTACGACTATGAAGGTATTATAAATCAAATTGTAACTACCATTCAAACCACTTGCAAAGAAGCCAATGTACAAGAACCTGATATTTATACAGAGTTTGGTAAATACACTGTTGGAGAAAGTGGAGCTATTATTTTTTCTGTATTAGAACAAAAGCAACAAAACGATACAGAAAAATGGTACATGGTGGATAACAGTTTAATGAACACCATCCCTGATGCTTGGTCTATTTTTGAGAAGTTTATTTTACTCCCAATCAATAAATGGGAAAACGAATACAGCCGAGTAAATATTGGAGGAATCAGTTGTGACCATTCAGACTACTACAACTCTGAAGATATGAATCAACAAGTTTTCTTGCCAAACATTGAAAGAAAAGATAAAACACCCTTATACGTAGGTTTTTTTCATACTGGTGCTTATCAAGATTCTATAAGTGGGTATGGAGGGATTAAGCACTGTTTAATTCCTGCACCTAAACTGATAATTATTGATAGAGATGATAAGGGAAATTTTGTAGATACTGTGTATAGAAATGAGCAAACAGTAGATGAAATGCTTCAAATATTAGGGTATAACACTTAAATGTATTAATGATGAAAGGCCCGATTTCTACATTCTTGGAGTTACATTTTAAACATTTTAATGCTGCTGCCCTATTAGCTGCTGCTCAAGCTTATGAAAAGCAACTACAAATGGGAAATAAGATGATGATAACACTTGCTGGTGCTATGAGTACGGCAGAGATTGGAATCTCTTTAGCAGAACTAATTAGAAATGATAAAGTGCAGATCATTTCTTGCACAGGTGCGAATTTAGAAGAAGATGTATTTAATCTAGTCGCTCACAATCATTATAAACGTATTCCTAATTACCGAGATTTATCCCCTCAAGATGAAGAAGATTTATTAAATCAACATTTCAATCGAGTAACGGACACCTGTATTCCAGAAGCCGAAGCCATGCGACAGATTGAAGAACATTTATACGATGTTTGGAGAAATGCGCATTTAAATGGTGAGCGGCATTTTCCGCACGAATATTTTTATCAGATTTTATTAAGTGGTGAATTGGAAGATAAGTATCAAATAAATCCGCAGCATAGTTGGTTGTTGGCTGCTGCTGAAAAGAATATCCCTATTGTTGTGCCTGGTTGGGAAGATTCTACTTGTGGCAACTTCTTTACTTCTTACTGTATTTCAGGCGATCTGCAAAGTAACATTACAAAGTCGGGTATAGAATATATGATGATGCTATCTGACTGGTACCAAGAACATTGTGGAGATAGTGGAATAGGGTTCTTTCAAATTGGTGGTGGGATAGCAGGTGATTTCCCTATTTGTGTTGTTCCAATGCTTCATCAAGATTTGGAAATCCAAGTACCTAATTGGTCTTACTACTGTCAGATAAGCGATTCAACTACCAGTTATGGTTCCTATTCAGGAGCAAGCCCTAATGAAAAGATTACATGGGGGAAATTAAATAAAGACACACCAAAGTTTGTAATAGAATCTGATGCGAGTATTGTTGCTCCGTTGATCTTTGCCTACTTGTTAAACCAATAAAATTCTAGTTAAACAACAATATAAATCAAATGAAAAAAGTAAAAAAGTTTAAGCAGAAAGAAAAAGATTACGACACTCAGGAAGACCTGAGGAAACCCTCAAAGGAAAAGAAGAAAAAGATGAGTTTCTATAAAAGACCATCTAAACACGACATTTTGAAAAACGTAAATAAAGAAGAAGGTGAATAAACCAAAAATTATTAAGGACTATGATAAGCTTAAAGATGATGACAAGGTCTTAGTCAAAGAGCTTTACCCTGATGGGTTTGAGAAACATTTAATCTTGATAAAGAATCAAAAAGGAGAACTTATAAATGTATTGCCCTATGAAACGGAAGACTATTGTTATATGCTAAAAATAGATTTGTTTGTTTCTAAAAAGAAAGTTAGAAAAGAGGATATTGAAGAAAGTGATAAAAAGGAACTAGATATAGAAATAGAGGAATATCAGGGTGATGAAAATGAATTTGAAAATGAAGAATAGTAATCATTTGTAAATGAATAGCAGTGAACAAATTTCAGAATACTATAATTTTAATGGGACCTATGGCTACGGG
This sequence comes from Chitinophagales bacterium, assembly GCA_965216955.1. GTDB lineage: Bacteria > Bacteroidota > Bacteroidia > Chitinophagales > JADIYW01 > CBDCGV01. The sequence continues at coordinate 42,061 of CBDCGV010000008.1, forward strand.
AAAAAGTACCATAGCGCTGCGTCTTTCACAAACACTTGGCAGACCTAATATCCCAATAGACAGAATTAAATGGTATTATCGATTTAAAAATGGTTATGATCTAAAAACCTCGAAAGAGATTTTATTGAATGATGGATTTGAGTATCTGTTAAAGTATATAGATAAATATTTTACCATCTCTGACCTTTCTAAGGTATTGAATGAATTTTCTGGAATTATAGACTTTGGAGCTACAGATGCATTTGCAGAAACAAACAGTGAGAAGCTCTATCTATTAGGAAATTTACTGCAACCTTATGAGCATGTTTTTCTAATTCTACCTTCTAAACATGAGAAAAAATCATCTAAAATATTACATGATAGATTGAATTCAAGATATCAGCATCACCCTATAAAATCCAAAGTTTTAGACTCATACATCAGCATGAATGAAAAATTTTTGAATGCTGACTCTTATAGATCACTAGCTAAGCACACTGTTTTTATTGAAGATAGGAATGTTGATGAAGTAGTTGCAGAAATAAGGCAATATGTGACACATCAAAAATCACATTTTGAATTCGACCAATACATGAGTGTTTAAGTAATTAACCATATAACTCTGAATGGAACTGATCTATTGGTTGATACTAATAATATTTGTTGCGTCTTTTATAAAAGGAACGTTTGGATTTGGTGATGGATTAATTGCTATACCTACTATGTCTATTCTATTACCTATTGTTGAAGTAACTCCAATGTTCAATTTGTTGTCAATGGTTATTGTGATTACTATGATGATTCAAGAAAGACAGTCTTTAGATTTTAATCGCTCTAGACAACTATTCCCCTTCATTTTTGTAGGTATTATAATTGGTATATTTCTCCTAAAATTAAATATTGATGTTCATCTTAAAATTGGACTGGCAGTAATCACAATTTCCTTTGGTCTTATTAATCTATTTGAAAGTGGAAAACAATTTGTATTGAGCCATTTCCCCAAAGCATCTTTCTTTTATGGCTTATTAGGAGGTGTTACTGGTGGAGCACTCAATACAGCAGGTCCACCAATTTTAATGTACTGTGTTGTCAATCAATGGAAACACAAAGAGTATCGATCTAATCTACAAGCACTTTTTCTTGTAATGAATGTATTTGTTTTAATTGGACATATTAGTACAGGACTTGTAACAGACCTAGTTATAGAAAGAAATCTATATTTATTTCCTGCACTTGTTTTAGGATTTATAGCAGGAAGTATAGTCCATAGAAGAATCAATCCAGAAAATTTTGAAAAATATGTGTATATAATAATGGTATTTATGGGGATCACTTTACTTGCTAGTGTATTTTAATATAGTTATTTACTATTTTGAAAGCTTATACAAAATGATGATAGATATTACTATAATCTCCTCTCTCGTAAAGGATTCGTAAAGAAATCATTTACGGAAATACATCATTATTTACACTTTTGATATATGTCATTTTAGACCTACCTATCAAAAGTGTTAAGGAGCGTAAATTCTGTCTTAATTTGATCTTAATTGGCTTGTTTCCAAACGCCCCCTACGGGCTACTATTGACTTTTACAATCCGTTATGAATGAGAATTTATAGCGGATTTTTATTTTAGGAGGTGGTGTTGAAGCGAACCATTCTATTTTGATTAAATCCCTGTTTATTCCTGTTTTGTTATACTTCCCTTGTATCTTTATGGCATGACTTTCACTCCAAAAGACACCATTACCAAGAGTATTTCCAAAGTACTTTTGGAGATAGAAAGACACAGATAGGCATTAAACATCTTCCTTTTAGTGGTACAGTTTGATAGTCCTATATCTTTAGAATTGAAGAAGTGTTATAAGAATGTTGTCCTTCATGAGCCTTTTAACGATAAGTCCAATTATGAATGCATATCAATTCATGTGGCTTGTAGAACTTTCATAACTCTATCCATTGATAAAGAGATAATGCATAACAGTATTTATTTTTTAGGAACCGCACAATTAACATGATAATTGTTATTTTGGATTTAATTTTTTGAATTTCTATATCTACAACCAATTTATGAAGCGTTTTATTTTTTCTATTCTATTCATTTGGCAATTTCAATTTGCTATAGCCCAAAATATTGAAAGCGGTCCGGTAATAGGTGCTGTTACAGATAGCAGTGCGCGGATGTATTGTAGAACAATTAACCCGGTTAATCTTCTTATTGAACTAGATAGTGATACCTTATTTGGAAATGCAAAAACTTATAGCGTTAGTACAAGTGACGATAATTATAGAGTAGTCGTAGTAGATTTGGAAGGATTAAGAGATCAAACAAAATATTATTATCGAATAAAAATTGATAATGTAATAGATAGTATAAAAGGGAGTTTTAGAACCTTTCCAAAGGTGAACAGACGCGGTTATTATAAAGTAGTTGTGGGTTCATGCAATTATCATGATTTTGAGGCGGGTGGTGGAGCCACTTCCCCAGACAACTATTATAACGATGTGCTATTTGGGGGTATTAAGAAATTTGATCCGGCAATTGTATTACATCTAGGCGATTGGAATTATCCACCAAGCAGATTTGGTAGTAATCATCTATCAAATCCCGGTTTAGGTGCCGAATCTTTTGCATTTCGATATAGTGATTATAATATGAGTAATTATATAACGCCTTACTTACCTCTTGACTATATCTATGATGATGATTTTAGCTTTAATGGTAATGCTGGATGGACATGGCCTTCTATCTCTCCTGAAACGCTGAGCAATGGATCAATCAAATATGTATTAGAAGATATCCCTATTCAAGAAGGGGTGCGTGAGGGTGCCATTGAAGCATACTTCAAAAATTTCCCAGGATATAAACAAGTGGACACTTCAGGTATTCATCATTCCTTTAAATTGGGGCATATTGAATTTTTTGTGGTGGATACAAGAAGTTCCAAATCGGATGTATTAGAGGCTTTTAGATATAATTCCTTTTTGAATCTTTATGAATGGAGACCAAATGGCGATAGAACTACACTGGGTGAAATTCAGCGAGAATGGTTAATTAATGGATTAAAAAATTCAGACGCTGATTGGAAAGTAATTTGCAGTTCTGTTGTGTTCAATAAAAGAATGGGGGAGTTAATTCCTTTGGTGCTCGCAGGTCAGCTGATAGATAGAAGTCTTGTTGAATTTGCCTCTGCGATGGCTTATATGTGGGGCGGTTATCCTAAAGATCTCAATGCCGTATTAAAAACGATAAGAGAAGATAGCATCAAAAATGTAATTGTACTTTCAGGAGATACCCATAGCAGTATGATGGATGATGGGAAAAATGCCGGTCTTCCGGAATTGAGTTCCAGTGGGTGGGCCGCAGGGAATGAAGGCTACTTAAATTATACGATTGATTCAATTATCCAATTGGTAAGCTTGCCAATAAGTGTTAAAGATTTTCTTTGGAACAGTGGAGGTAGTGGCATAGGGAATAGTAATTTTTCAGATACCTATTCAACAATAGAATTCTTCTATTCGGATTCTGTTAGAATGTGTGTTAAGGATGAATTTGACCAAACTTTATCATGTATGACTATTGGTTTTAAGGGAACGCCCAATTCTTGGATTGACACAACCAATCAAGATACCACTACAACTGATACTATAACAACCTTTAGTCCGATTCAGCAGCAGCAGTTTTTTACTTTGTTGTATCCTAATCCAACACGTCAGATGATACATCTTTTATTTAAGAAAAATCATGTAGTTGATAATGCTGATAGAATAGACTTAATTACGTTAGATGGTAAAGTGGTGAAAGTATTTACTGTTAAAGAATTACAAGAACAGCCCCTAAGAATTGATGTTTCCGAACTACCATCCGGAAAGTATTTTATTGTCTATCAATCAAAGCAAAAATCAGATATCAGATCATTTGTAAAACATTAGGTGATTTATCTAAAATGATAAAATTAATTTTGCGAGTTAAGTTGAAATAGGTCAAATATTTTTAATGGATAAAACCAAGTAAAAAATTACGCAAAAGCCATTTCTCGATTGTATTTTTTCCTATAATCTTTGGGAGATAATCCCGAATACTTTTTAAAAGTTTTTCTAAAGGCTTTTTCGTCATTGTAGCCTATATTAAACATGACTTCCATAATGGTTGCTGCAGAAGACTCTAATTTTTTCTTAGCTGCTTCAACCTTTACTCGCTGAATATATTCTAAGGGAGTGTTAGCTGTTGCCCTTTTGAACCTACGCAAAAAACTTCGATTATTTAAATGTACCATTTTAGCAATTTCATCAACGTTTAATTTCTTTTCGTAGTTTTTCTCAATGAAAATTTGAGCTTTTTTTATAGATTCATCAGCATGATCTTTCTGACCACTAAAAATTATAAATTCACTTTGACCAATCCTGTCAAAATCGACTTCCGCAACTTTCGAACACCAAATAGCCGTTTCTCTTCCAAAATATCGCTCTATTAGGTAAAGCACAAAGTTTAGTATTGAATAAGCACCTCCACTAGAATATATCCCATTATGTTCGCAAATAATTTTTTCAGGAATTAGATCTACTTTAGGATATCTTAGTCTAAACTCTTCATGGGCTGTCCAGTGTGTAGCACATGATTTCCCATTTAGTAATCCCGTTTCAGCTAAAAGGAACGCACCTTTACATAAGCTTGCTAATTCAGCATCATTTTCTATTCTTTGTTTTTTGATCCATTGTACAAACTCCATATTATTCTTGGTTTCCTTTTTGAGATCACCACTAATTGGAGATACAATGATTAAATCAGTTTTAGAAACTTCATGGATAGATACGGTAGGTTGTATACTAAATAATCCTTGATAAAGTACAGGTTCATTGGTTAGCCCCACCAAATCAATTTTGTAAAGCTCTTCTTCTAATCCATTTAGTCTCTTTATATGAGCATTAGCCATTCTTAATAAGTTGAAAGGAGCTATAATCGTATCTACTATACTGGTTCCTACTGGAACAATTATACTGATATGCTTCATTGTAAATTTATATTGTTGACAAAGATAACTAATAAGATTGTCGTAAACAACCCTTAATTATGTCGAAAAAGACTATTTTATAGGGTGTGTTTAGGCGATAAATTTGTACCGTATTTATTAATAAAAAGAAATTAAAATGAATAATCAAGAAATTACAGTAGTGTACAAATGGATAGCTAATGAAGGAAAATCAGCGGAATTAAAAGCTATTTATCAAGAAGTATCCAATCAAATGAAAGCCAATGAACCTGATGCACTTAGAGTCGAATGTTATTTTGACGAGAGCACTAGAACACTTATCGTATATGATTTATTTAAAGATGGTGCTGCATTGGGCCTGCATTTGAGTACAACAGCGGCAGGGCATTTTCCAAGCTTACTTCAAGTAGCTACACCAGGAGCATTTCTTTTCTGTGGTAACGTTCCGGAAGAATTGAAGCAAGCCGCTTTGGGTATGGGGTTAGACGCTACTTTCACGCCTCATATTTTTGGATTTGAAAGAGACTGATTTCGAGAAATCAAATCTGTTCTTTTTTAATAAAGAAATTATTTATAAAAGCGTTAGTCTTAATTTGACTAACGTTTTTTGTTTTTAGCTATATATGTAGAAATGAAACAGTATTGTTATTGACAAACATCATTTTTTAATATTCGACTTAAAACTTCTTACATAGTTTTTGTAAATTAAAAGTATTATGAAATACTTGATTTTATTTATAGCAGGGATAATAACATGGACTTTATTGGAATACATAATCCATCGATTTTTTGGGCATAAAAAAAAGGGGAAGGGCATTATTAAAAAGGAACACTTGAAGCATCATAGAGAGGGGCATTATTTTGCGCCATTCCGTAAGAAATTTGCACTCGCATTCGTGTTTTTATCTGTTACCACATTGTTAGTAGCTATACCAGATTTTTTGATATGGCTAGATGGTTTAATATTTTCCTCCGGGTTGGCAGGGATGTATGTTTTATATGAACTAACTCATAGGCTTTTTCATACCAATGAACCCTTAATTAAGTATGGCTATAAAATGCGAAAACATCATTTTTATCATCATTTTAGTAACCCTAAAGCTAATCATGGTGTTACAGTTGCTTTTTGGGATAAAGTCTTTGGTACTTATATATCTCCCAAAGAGATTTATGTGCCTAAACGATTGGCAATGGATTGGTTGTTAGATAAAAATAAAACAATTAAAAAAGAGTATACCGCTAACTTTAGATTACGATAATTGATACAGATAATTAAGTTTTAAAAAGTTGTATACCTTGTTGAGATAGAATGCCTACAATTACTACAAAAGCAAATTCTCCTAAAATCAAAGGAACAAATAACCTTTTGTAGGGGTATTTTGAAAAGGAGAGACCCACAATTAAAAATTCCGGGGGAAGCGGAGTTAAGCCAACATAGATGAAAATTAAAATTGGAGACCACCTATAAACCCTTGGGCGGTATAAAAAGTTAGTAAATCTATCTACTATGCTTCTGGTTTTATCAGATATAACAGCATTCCAAGTATTACCAAAAAAGTAATAAAGTGTATCTCCAATAAACAACCCCGGAATGGCAACTAGTCCAAGCAACAAAGGGTTCATTCCTCCAATGGTAAATGCAACAACAGAAGTATATAAAGAAACAGATGTAAAAGTAGAGAATCCACCCAATAGCGCAAGTATAGATACAATTATATAGCCATTTCTAACTCCAATTGTATCAATAATTTCAGAAGGTTTAATAAAAACAAGTAATACACTTACACCAATTATAAATAGAAGGAGGAATATAAAAAGGACATTTCCTTTATTAATAAAAGAATTATGTTTTTTCATAAAGTATGAAAAGATAAATACAAAAAACCAATTAAACCTTAATTGTCATTACTGGAGTGTTTACTTTATTCACTAAAGCCTCGGCAATGCTGGATGTAAATAAATGACTCAAAGTATTTCGTCCTCTGGTAGACAAGATAATCAGGTCTGGGCTAATTGTTTCTATGAGTTTAATAACTCCTTTCTCTACTGATTCAAACTCTTCTCTATGTGATATAGTTAGAAGTCCTTTTTGTTTTGCATACGCTTCGTACTTCTCCATTGCTTTTTTCATTATTATACCAGGATCAAAGAAAAATCCAGGGGTATTGATATTTAATAGGTGCATTTCCGTGGTAAATGGTGCAATGAGCTGTATAAATTTTTTAAAAGGATCTATGTTGGATCTATTAAAATTAGATGCAAAAATAACTTTGTCTAGTTCGAAAGAAGGAACGTCATTTTTTGTTACCAAAACAGGACATGGTACTTTCCTCAAGACTTTAAGAGTGTTTGTTCCGAAAATACTCTCCCTATATCCGTTTACACCATGTGATCCAGTTACAATGAGGTCTACATAATGTTGCTCTACATAATTGATTATTTCAGGGATATATTCACCTGTTGCAATTGTTTTGGATAATAGAACATCACTACAATTAATATGCTTAACTAGATCATCAAACTCAGATTTAATTCTTCTCATTTCTTGCTGTTGATCTCCCTTAAAAGAGGGTTCTATAACATTAAAAAGCACAAGTTCACATTCGTATTTTTGAGCAATGGATACTCCAATTTTAAGAGCATAGATTGAAAATTTAGAGAAGTCTATAGGAACAACTATTTTTTCCATGTATATAAATTATCTTGTTATTAGTATTGGTGTGTTTTGACATAAAGTAATCATTCGTTCAGCGACACTACCTAAAAAGAATCTTTCAATTGAAGAGTGCCCTTTAGCTCCCATAATAATGAGTCCACAGGAATTGCTTTTAGTTCTTGCAATAACGTCTTTAGCAACGGAATTGCTTTTCATTATTTGTGTATGGAAGAAGGGCTTATCTTCTTCTTTTATATGGAGTGCTTTCATTTTCTTATTAAAAGAATCTCTAGCATTACTCAATAGAGATTGTTGAAATTTATGTGTAGAGATGGCTATCTCAGAATTATACATAGGAATGTCTATAATATTGCAGCATTCAACAGTATTGACCCTTTTGTCTCCTTTCAAATCTAATGCAACATTTAGAGCCTTTACGGATAAATCTGAAAAATCAAACGGAACAATTACTTTATTTAGCTCTTGATTTGAGTTGTAGTTTTCCGGAACAACTAAAACAGGTGCGTTAGATCTTCTTCCTATTTCTTTTGCGATTCGTCCACTTCTTCTTTTTTTCTTTTTCTTCCCTATAAAGAAAAGGTCTAAAGGAGTTTTAGCATGCAACCCCATAATTTCTTCAATAGGAGATCCATCAAGAATATATATTTTAATTTTATTTGCATATTCATTTCCAAAAATATCCAATGCTTTCTTTAAAAGTTGTTTGCTAAGATTTTCTCTATAGTCAGCATCTAGTTTGACGAAATCATAATTGCTGGCTAAAAAATCTTTGTTCCAACTATTCAAATTTCTTGCATGAATTAGATGAAGTTCGTCAATGTTGTATAATACCGTATTGAATTTTTTGCATGCCTTAAATAAAACTTCATCAATGTCAGCGTTTTTAATGGCTATAGCTATTTTTTTAATGTTATTCATGTCACTTGTTTTTCTATAGATTTAACAATTAGTACTGACTAATAAAACTCAACTCTTATCTGTTTCGTTATAACTAATTTTTAAGTCCTTTGTTGCAAATATCTCTCAGTACAATTAAATCTGAATCTGTTTAAAATAATATGTCAATATTCTCTATTCCTCATCTTTGAAGAAGTTCTTTATATAAGCAACTATTTGGTTCTCGGTCATACTATCTGCAGTTTGTACTGTAATATTTTTATGTAAAATGGAAGGTTGCTTCAACAGCATTTTTTGAAACTCTATTTTGGCTTCTGCTGGACCAAAAATGAGTATATGGTTAGCATCTTTTATGTTATTAGTAATTTCTTGAAAATAGGTGTTCAATTGGTGCTTTTTCTTTTCTAATAAATGCTTTTCTGATTTTACTGCTTGAAATCGATAAGGTCTGTTTGAACCAACACCAGCTTTAAAATGACTATGTTCTATATTTGAATCAATATGCTGTTTTTTAATAACTTCATTAGATGAGTTGATCTTTATAATAATAGCTTTGTCAGAGTCTAACCAAATACCTATATTTTTCATAAGATTAAATATGGCGGTTGAGAATAGTTTTACAAATGATTTTACCCCAAATTCCTAGCTGATTTTTGTCAGTTTAAGGCAAGAGAAATAATTGTAATTTTAATTAGTGGTCTTTGTATTAAGGATTAATCAAATAAATAAGCTGAATGGAGGTGTTTAACGACCCAATTATTAAGGTTTTTTTTGAATCTGTTTCGGAAGGAATACTTGTAATTAATAAAAAGCGAGAAATCGTTTATGTGAATAATACCATTGAGATTATATTCGGATATTCTAGAGAAGAATTGATGCATAAAAAAATGGAATTACTTATTCCAGAAAAGTTCAAAATTTCTCACAAGAGAGATGTTGAAAAATATATTTTACAACCAGAGAAAAAAAGAATGTCTGATCGGTCAGATATTTTTGGTGCACATAGAAACGGCAAAACAATTCCATTGGAAATTGGATTAAACTATTTTGAGTATGATAAGGAAAGATATACTATTGCGACTATTTCTGAAATATCAAAAGATAGAAGAGCTAATATTTTTTTAAAAGACTTGCACGATGTTATATCTAAGCAAGATGTTATTTTCAATGAGAAAATTAGTCTGTTTCTTAAATTAGGTTGCGAGCAATTTAACTTGCCTGTAGGAATTTTATCTCAAGTTCAGGGGGATGATTATGAGATTATGGGAATTAATGCTCCTAAAGTATTTGAAGAAACAATTTTAAGGGAGGCCCCATTTCATGTAGATCATACTTATTGTTATGATGTTCTACATAGCGATAGCCCTATTTTTATTGATGATGTTTCAACGGTTAAAAGACACACTCATCCGTGCTATGAAACCCTAAATTTGGAAGCTTTTATTGGAATTAAAGTAATGGTGGATGAGCAAATTTTTGGAACGCTTAATTTTTCAAGCCCAGCACCATGTAATGTTCATGTTTTCAAGGTAGATTTGGAAATCTTGAAATTAATGGCCAGGTGGATCGGTAATCTTATAAAACAGGAAGAATTAATACAAAGGCTAAGGCAATTTAGAATAGATTTAGAAAAAAAAGTAGAATTACGCACATTTGAGTTGAGCCATGCTTTGAAAGAAATTCAAGACATAAATCTAAACTTGAAAGATGAGGTTAGGAGGAGAAAAGAAGCCGAAAAGGAAGCTAGAACCGCTTTGGAAAGGGAACAAGAATTGAATTTGTTAAAATCGAGGTTTGTATCTATCGCTTCTCACGAGTTTAGAACTCCATTAACGGGCATTTTATCTTCTGTAACACTTATTGAAAAATATTCAGAATTGGGGTTAGAAGAAAAAAAGGAAAAACATCTGAATCTTATAAAAACTTCTGTAAAGAACCTTACTGATATTTTAAATGATTTTTTATCATTAGACAAATTGGAATCTGGTGTAATAAAATGTAGTCCATCTGAATTTGACCTTAAAAAATTAATAGAGGCAATAATTGAAGAATTAAACCCTATTCTTAAGAAAAAACAGCGTATACAACTTGAAATGATCTCTGACAATAAAATTACTTTGTTTCAAGACAAAAAACTATTAAAGAATATATTGACTAATTTAATATCGAATGCCAGTAAATACTCTGATGAATTACAACCGATAAATATTATAATTCAATCTATAAATAATGATGTTTTAATTGCTATCAGTGATCGAGGAATTGGCATTCCTAAAGAGGATCAGATACATTTATTTGAGCGGTTTTTTAGAGCCCATAATGTATCTAGCCTACAGGGAACTGGTTTGGGGTTAAATATTGCTAGAAAGCATGCAAAATTAATGAATGGAGATATTACATTTAAAAGCAAAATTGAAGAGGGATCAACATTTACAATTAAAATACCCAAATACTTTGAACAATGAAAAGTAAGATATTATTAATTGAGGATGATGCCATTGTAAGAGAGACTACTGCTGAGTTATTGGTGTTGTCTGGATTTGAAGTGGAAACAGCAGAGAATGGAATGTTTGGCGTAGATAAAGCAAAAACATTTCTTCCTGATGTGATAGTGTGTGATATTATGATGCCTGAGTTAGATGGCTATGGAGTATTATACTTATTGTCTAAAGATAAGGTGACTTCCAGTATTCCATTTATCTTTTTAACAGCGAAGGTTGAAAGAGGTGATATGAGGAAGGGAATGGAATTGGGTGCAGATGATTACATAACCAAACCTTTTGAAGAGAAGGAATTACTAAATGCTATAGAAGCAAGATTGAAAAAGGTAACCGTATTTAAGGAGAATTTTGAACGAAACAGTAATGGCATTGATAAGTTTTTTGATCAAGCTAAGGCTTTGGATGAATTAAGAAACTTGTCTAACGATCGAGAGGTAGTAAAGTATCGAAGAGGAGAAGTTATATATCGAGAGGGGGGTTATCCACGTGAAATATTTTTGATTGAAAAAGGAAAGGTGAAGTTGATGAAATATAATCAGGATGGACGTAAAATAGTAACGCACTTGTTCAATGAAAGTGATTTTTTTGGTTATTTATCTATATTAAAAAATGATACTTATAAGGAAGAAGCTATTGCCGTAGAGGACACCCATTTATATCAAATTTCCAAGTCAGATTTTTTAGACATCATTCATAAAAACAGATTTGTAGCAAATACATTTTTGCAAATGCTGTCTAATAATCTTTCTGAAATGGAAGATCGTTTACTAAAATTAGCCTATGATTCTGTACGGAAAAAATCAGCAGATGCACTTTTAAAATTGGCAAGAAAATTCAATCAGTCTAGAGAGGGGGGATTGAGAGTTCATACTTCCAGAGAAGATCTGGCAGATATGGCTGGGACAGCCACGGAATCACTTATTAGAGCTTTAGCAGATTTTAAAGAAGAAAATCTAATAAAGATTGACCCTTCCAATAAAGATATTGTCATTTTAGATGAAGAAGGGTTGGAAAATATCAAATGGTAGTATATATAGTAGTTTTTCGTTATTGATGAGAATCAGCTAGCCATATGACGGATTATATTTTATAGTATTGGAAATCATGACATATTAGAGATGTAATAAGCTCTCTGAAATATATGATATGAATTTAAACGCTATGAGATGAAAATATTAGTTCCTACAGATTTTTCTAACAATGCCTGGGATGTATTGCTTTACTCAACTAACTTGTTAGCTAATATTACTTGTAATTTTATATTGATACACACCTATCAAATTCCTAATACTTCTGATGGCGAAATTATTGATATCAATGACAAAATCAGAAGTGAATCTTGTAATAAACTTATTCATATTATTAATAAGATTCAGACAAAAAATCAAAACGAAAAACATTCCTTTACGCATTTAGCAATTATAGGCGACTTCCCAAGGACTATATATAGGCTGATGAGAGAGGAAGAAATTGATATGATAGCTATTAGCCTTACTAATCAATGTGATCCTGAAGATAGCATCGTACATAATGGTTATGCTAAAGATGTTCTTGAAACTACCATTTGCCCAGTTTTAGTAGTCCCAGATTGTTATAAAGAAGAAACCAATGTTGGTTAATAATTTTTTGTTTATCAATTAGAGCATTGATGGGGTGTTATTCAATATCAGTTTATAAGTTGGCGCAGATCATTTTTAATAACATCCCCATTTAGCAATTTTAAAAATAGTTGCACACATAGTTATAAAGATTAAAAATGAATAAAAAAAGAGTAAAAGAAGAGGTCGTTAAAATACAAGAAGGAGTTGTTGATGATCTTAAAAAGATGGTCGATAATATGCGCGAGTCGGCGGATATTGATGAAGAAGACACAATTGATATGGAAGATTTTTCGCATCAAGAAGAGCTAAATGATATGGCGCAGCGTATAGCAATTCAATTAAAAAGAGCGGAGGGAGAATTAAACTATGTCAGAGCTATTTCCTTGGAAAGACAAAATACTATTACAACAGGATCTTTAGTAGAAACAAATCATTATTTTTTCTATGTCAGTATTCCCTGCCATCCCTTTGAAATTGATGGGAAGAGGGTAATTGGATTGGCCAATGATGCCCCGATATTCTTTGCACTTAAAGACAAAAAAGAAGGAGATCGATTTACTTTTGCAAACAACGAATATGAAGTGAAATCAATAAGCTAGGGGTGTCAAAGAATTATGGTTTATTAGATAGAGTATTTTAAAAGACCACAACAAAAATTAAACTAAGCGGCTTCGGTTTTAGATTTCCGCTTCTGCCCTCTATTATTTCTCGAAACAAAATCAGTATTGTTTTTCTTGTCCCATTCTGATGTAGTAAAACCAAAACCTTTATCACTATCTGCATAATGATGTTTTAAATGGTGTTTTCTAATTTTTTCAAAGAATGGATGCTTAATTTTTATTTTATGAGCAGCAATGTGGGTGAACTCATAAAATAGATAATATAGCACCAAAAGTCCAAAAAGGGCTTCTCCCTTATCTTTTCCGAGTATAGCTCTACAAGTTGCATAAAAGCCAATTCCTGCTGGAACGCTTGCCCATAATGGTGTTCCAATTTTAAATGGATCGTTTGGATATTGATGGTGTAATTCATGAAACTCTTGCACAAGGTCTAAATCCAATGGAAAATCCTCATCTTTATGGAGTACTGTTTTGTGAAGATAAAATTCTAAATAACCCCAAAACTTGTAAATCAATGGTAGCATCCAAACAAGATGTAATATGCTTGTTCTTTTAACCACAAATGATTTAAAAAGAAAAAAGGAAGATATCGGTAGATAGAATAAAAAAGGTGCAGAGTAATGTTGATTCATCAATAGCTCTCTAAATAACGATTTATAGGTTTTATGATATTTCGAATCGTTGGACTTAACTTCTTTGTGCATAATAGTTTAAATTACAAATAAAAATTGAATTCTATATCATAGCGTGCTAAGCATCTACGTGTGCTTTTAAGACCCAAAATGATAGTGTGATAGATCTCTGTTGTAAAAATGATTTTTATCATGTAAAGTGTCATTGGGGAATAAGAACTTAGAACCATTGTTAAATTAAAGAATTAAATCATGTCAAAAAAAGACGATAAAAAAAAGAAAGTTTCCAAAAAGGAATTGAAAAAGAAAAATGCAAAGAAATTAAAGAAAAAGGCATCCTCAAAGAAATCAAAAAAGCAAAAAAAGAATAAGAAAAAGGGTAAAAAGAAGAAGTAATTCGTTGTTTAGCGGATAGTTTATGATAGGTGCCGTCGAAGCATATATGAACCATGATCCTTTATGTGTAGAACATAATGTTTCAATAATTGAACTTTTTGAGAAGATAAAAAAGAGTTCAAACGGATATGCATTAATTGTTAATGACAACGTATTAGTTGGCGTGATTTCAAAGGAAGACATATTGAAGCGAATGCTTAGATTAGTGATTAGTACCACAGGAAAAACATATAGTGAGTTTCAATTAAATACAATTTTAGCGGAAGAAGTAATGTCAAAAAGACTATATACAGCTAAACCAGATGATTCAATTGCATCAAAAATAGATTGGTTGTTGGAAAAGGATGTGTACTGCCTTCCGGTCGTGAATGAAAATAATGAGCCAATTGGAATAGTTACTATTTTAGACTTGCTCAAAAACAATTTTGCGAAGACCTAATATTTTAATGATTTTGTTTTATATGTGATGTTCTGAAAGAGCATTAAAATTCTCCGATTGAATCACATCTAGCAAAACATGCTTTACTGCGTTTAATAACATTTTGTTTGAATAATGAACTTCTCTATTTACATTCAATAGAGTAGATATCTCTATATCATCAACTTTGCCTCCTCGAATATCTTTATTGAGCTGACTTATAAATTTATCATATATCTTTTTGTTAATGGCAATAAGCTCAACCAATTGCTCGAAGAAAACAGCATTGTCATTGGAGAGAAATAGTTGATACAAATTGAGGTAATAATCAGCAGAAGCACTTTTAAGTAAATGATACAAGCCTAGCTTTGCACTATTTGAGGAATCTTGAAGTTCCCTAATATTGTGATTAATATCTTTAATTTCTTTAAGGGCTATCATCGCATTTTTTAATGATTGAATATGACGATCTAATAAGTTCGATTCATTTTTATCTAACTTCTCGTTCTCTATTAACAGACCATATTCAATAATTTCACCTTCTAATGCTTTTAAATAGTTGTATTTTTTTTTCTGGATATCAATAGAATTATTATCCGATTGAAATGGGGATCCCATTTCCTCATAGTTTAATAAATTTTTCTCTAAATCGAGATATCCAGCATTGGTATTAAAAACCAATTTTATTGCCCTTTGAACCTCATTGCCCAGTGCCTCCAAAGCAGCTTCTACAACGTTAGTAGGAACTTTATTTAAATAGCGAACATTTACTATTTCCTTCTTTGTAAATCGTCTTCCTAAGAATCTTGCAAAAGGTTTAATAAAAGGGTACATCATTATAATACCTAATAGGTTGAACATACTATGGAATGCTACTAAGGAAAATAAAGCATCTTTTAGTCCCAATATTTTTGTTATGAAATATAATAGAGGCACTAACAGTATTAACGCAATAATTGCCGTAACCATATTAAGCAGCAAATGGCTAAGTGCAACCCTTTTCTTATCAGGAACGGCATTAATTGCTCCAAACATTACCGTTATAGTAGTACCTAAATCACTTCCAATTACCATAGTCGCTGCAGCTTCCAGTGAAATTAAGCCTGCGTTTAGAGCGCTGAGTGTAATTACCATCGCTGCAGAACTAGACTGAATAATCATAGTGATAATAAACCCAACAAAAAAGAAAAGATAAAAATTAATTCCTGATAGTGCATCTAAGCTTAATTGTTCGGTAAGCATTTCTACGCTAACCTTCATAAAGTTGAGTCCGAAAAGCAACATTCCAAAACCAAAGACTAACTTTCCCGTTTCATATAACTTTGGATAGGATTTTAAAAAAATAAAAAGTATGCAACCTATACTTAAAAGGGGTAAGGCTAAACTTTCAATTTTGACTTTAAAGCCTAATGAAGCAACAAGCCATCCTGTAAATGTGGTGCCAAGGTTAGCGCCGAAAATAATTCCAATGGCATTCTTGAGTTCTAAAATTCCTGCTCCTACAAAGGCTAATACCATTAATGATACTACTGAACTACTTTGCAAAATAGCGGTAGAAATAGTTCCACCAATAATACCCTTAATGGGAGTGTTAGTATTATGTCTGAGTATCCTTTTAAAACTTCTTCCAGCAAGATTTTTTAGTGCATCTTCGATGTAGTTCATGCCTAAAAGAAAAAAGCCTAAACCTGCTAAAAATTTCCAAATGTTAAAATACTCAAACACAGATTGCAAAAGTATTTGATATATATAAATCTAAAACTGACGAATGTCATATACTACAATAAAGTAGGTCATGTCATAACTTTTCAAAGGCTATTACAACTTATTAGCAAATAGCAACCCTACACCATAAGCGACACTTCCGGCTAAAAATCCTAATATAAAAGTTTCAGCAATCGAAACAACCATTTTTTCTTTTGTAAAAAAGGAACGAAGTGTGCCTAATATTACCAAAGCGATGGAGGCACTTATAGCTGAAATCAAGAATAATTTATTGGTTTGTAAACCAAAAATATAAGGTAGAAGTGGAATTAAACCAAACAGAATAAACGATGTAAAAGTCGCAATAGCTTTCTTTGAAGGAGACTCATCTGGAGGGGCCATCTCTAACTCATATTGCATCATAAACTCTGTCCAAAACTCAGGGTATTTTTTATATATCTCTAACAATGTATTAGCATCTTCTAATGAAACCCCTTTTTGTTTTAAGATGAATTTAGTTTCAGCATATTCATATGCTGGGTTATTGATAAACTCCAATTGTTCTTTTCTTAAATTTTCTTCATAAAGCTTTTTTTCTGCTCTGGAAGAAAGAAAATCTCCAATTCCCATACTTAATCCATCAGCAAATAAATTAGCCAACCCGAATAGTAATACGGTTGCAATGGGTAATGCGGTTGCGACATTTTCACTCAATATTTCGGCTCCTGAAAATCCAGCGACAACCGCAAATGTGGTTACTATCCCGTCTATTCCTCCATATACAAACTCCTTCAAATACCCTGTGATGAAAGTCTTCTTATGATATTCTTCTAAATGCTTGTCAAACTCTTTTTGTGAAATCATATTTACTTAAAAATACGAATTAAAGATAGTTGTAATATCTTACCAAGATAGATAATAGATCTATGATAAATATCAGGTTTTCAAATGTATTAGCTCATGTTTTATTCATTGAGTAAATAATAATTTAACTCCATCAAATATTTTGAATGATGCCAGAGTTGTTAGTATTTATCGAAAGGATTTTTGGTATAACCTTTTTCTTTTTTGGGCTTTCTGTTTTGTTAAATGCAGAAATATGGCAGAGTGCCATTAAAAAACACAATAGTGAAGCGATTTGGTTATACTTAATGACCTTTTTATTTCTCCCAGTTGGTGCTATACTGGTTATGGAACATAATATTTGGGAATTTTCACCTCGTGTAATTATTACCATCCTTGGTTGGTCTTGGTTTTTGAAGTCCATATTTTTTCTGCTTTTTCCAAGTCAATTGATAAGTTGGTTGTATAATAATTCGCTTTCTCAGAAGTATTTAAGAATTGCAGGGTTAATACTCGTTATTCTTTCTACAATAGTATTGTATAGTGTTTTAGTAAATTAAAATAATCTTATGGCTTTAAAAGATATCCCACTTTCACACTTAGACTTGTTGATGTGGAATGTAAATCATCCAACTGGGTTAACCAATATTACGGCTATCATGTTTTTTAAAGGTAGTGTTGATGTAAAAAAAGTTAAAAAGGTAATAAATGAACGGATTCAGGTATTTGATAAATTTAGGGAGAAAGTAATTGTTAAGAGGGGAAAACCAATCTGGCACGAAGATGAGTTGTTTGATATAGATTCTCATGTGCATTTATTGGCCTTGCCAGGAAAAGGAGGAGATCAAGAATTGGCCGATTTAATTTCTGATATGATTTCTACTCCTTTGGATTATTCAAAACCCTTGTGGCAAATTCACATTATTGATAAGTATAAAGGAGGTAGTGCCATTTTATGGAGGATACACCATTCTATTGGAGATGGGGCTTCGTTAATGCGCACTATGTTATCATTTACTGATAATTTAAATGATCTTTTTCAAGTTAAATCACAATATAAAGATCATGAGCACCAGCCAAATAAAGTAAACTGGAAAAGTAAATTTAAGCAAGCTTTAGAGCTATCAAAAGCAACAATTGGTCTTCCGAAAAAAGTACTTGAGCATCCCGAACGAATAAAAGAAGTTATTGAAAATGTTGCGGACACTGCAAAAGATTTAGGAGCTTTTTTATTGAGTAGATCCAATGAGCGGTCAATTTATAAGGGGGAGTTAGGGATTCAAAAAAGGGTTGCTTGGTCTAATGTCATTGATTTAAATGACATAAAGAAAATAGGAAAACATTTTGGAGGTACAGTTAACGATACACTTTTGGTAGCATTAACGGGTGCAGTTCGTCGGCACATGGAACAGCATGGGCAAGACTTAAATATTAGATTTAATGTAGCATGTCCGGTTGATATGAGGCGCAATGAGAAGGAATTTCATTTAGACAATAGGGTGGGGGTTATCTTGTTGGATTTGCCGATAGCACAAATAGATGTAGAAGAAAGATTTCTGACAATATCTCAGAAAACAAAGAAACTAAAACAATCCATAGAACCACCCATTACTTATTACTATACACAGTTTATTAGTGATTTTATTCCAAAACGCATTGAGGAAGCGTCTGCTAAAATGTTAGGATCAAAATTAATGGCCATCCTTAGTAATGTGCCTGGACCAAAGGAGCCTTTGTATTTTACAGGCGTAGAAGTAGATAATATTATGTTTTGGTTGCCACATACTTATGATATGGGGTTGGGATTTAGTGTAATTAGCTACAACAATAAAGTAACGTTTGGCATTACAGTGGATCCACACGTTGTTAAAGATCCAGAGGTGATAGTCGAAAATTTCGAAGATGAAATTGACATATGTTTTTAAGGCTAGGATAATTAAAACTGAGCATATTTTAAGCCATTCATGACAGAACTTAGAAAAAATCTAAATACGTTCCATTTATCTCTGTATGGGATTGGAACTATAATTGGTGCAGGTATTTATGTTCTGATTGGAGAAGTGGCTGGAGTGGCAGGCACATATGCTCCGCTTTCTTTCCTGTGCTCGGCTCTAATTGCTCTTTTTTCTGCTGTTTCTTATGCGCAACTTTCATCTAGGTTTCCTAAAAGTTCTGGTGAAGTGGTTTATGTACTAGAGGCATTTAAGAACAACTTTTTGGCAAGGGTTATAGGATATTTGGTTTTAATAACTGGGATCGTGACTTCCTCCACCTTATTAAAAGGTTTCTCAGGTTATTTAAGTGAACTGCTTGAACTCACACCATTTTTATCAATAGGACTATTGATGTTTTTATTGGGTTTTATAACCATGATTGGTATAAAACAGTCTGTTTGGTTTGTGGGCGGTATTACATTTATTGAAATAGTAGGGTTGTTTTTCATTATTTATTTAGCATTTAAAAATATTGATACCTCTGATATCGAGGTAACAAGTTTTTTTCCTCCATTTAATTTCAAAGCTTACTCGTCTGTTTTTTCAGGAGCCTTTTTAGCTTTTTTTGCGTACATCGGGTTTGAGGATTTAGCAAATGTTGCTGAAGAGGCAAAAAATCCAAAAAAATCACTTCCGATTGCCATTATGACGTCTATGATATTGTGCACTTTATTATATGTGATTGTCGCAATTGTTTGCGTGTTAGCACTTCCAATAAGTCTATTAGCAAATAGTGAGGCTCCTTTAGCAGAAATAGCGGCTGTCCATGGCGATAAATACAAAACAGTAGTTGCCATAATAAGTATGATTGCTGTCACAAATGGAGCATTGGTGCAGGTTATTATGGGATCCAGAATGATGTATGGTATGTCTAGAAAGCAATTGATGCCCTCTTTCTTTTATACTTTGTCTTCCAGGTTTCAAACACCTGTCCGAGCTATTGTTTTTCTTGTTTTGATTATTTATGTTTTGGCAATTTCATTTCCCCTTGTTCGTCTTGCTTCAGCAACCAGTTTTATAGTGCTTGTTATTTTTTCATTGGTTAATCTTTCCTTATTTAACCTTATTAGAACTAGAGACTTGGATCTTCCCAAAACTCATATGATAGCACCTATAATTGGATTCTTATTATGCCTGTCGATGTTGGGTTTTAAGCTTGTTAGTGTAATATAAGGGCATCAAAATCGTTTAAGCTTTTATACTATATGTTGACAAAAATAAAGTTGTCTTTATATTGTACAATATATCTTTGTGTACCTATTAAAATTAAGTATCCAAATAGAATGTACCGCACTATCTTATTTACTTCTTTCTTTACTTTTATTTTTTTTCTTAGCTCCTATACATTTAAAGCGAAGGAAAGTGATCATGTTGAAAAAAAAGAAGTGGTTGCTGAATTGCATATTACTGATGTTGATGAGGTTTATAAGTCCTTTAATATACCAGAACTAGGTATAGAAGCTTTTAAAATGGCCTATAATGGTTATAATAGTTTGAAAGATAATAAGGAATTAAATAAAGAAATTTTAACCATTATTGATTTTACAAAACCCTCAACTGAAAAAAGATTATTTCTGTTGGACCTAAAAACAAAAAAAGTTTTACACCATTCCTTGGTTGCACATGGAAAGAATAGTGGGGCCAATTATGCAAGTCAATTTTCTAATGTCCCCCAGTCGTATAAAAGTAGTTTAGGTTTTTATGTAACGGCAGAAACTTATTATGGCAAGCATGGATATTCATTACGATTGGAAGGGCAAGAAGCTAAAATTAACGATAATGCAAGAGTACGAAATATTGTGATGCACGCTGCAGATTATGTAAGTGAGGAGTTTATAAAAAATTATGGGAGGTTGGGTAGAAGTTTTGGTTGCCCAGCATTGCCAAACGAAATCAATGAGGAAGTAATATCATTAATTGCTAATGGTAGCTGCTTGTTTATTTATTATCCTGAAGTAAGTTATCTTACCAGTTCAAAATTTGTAAGTGCTGATCTAGATCTAAATTAATTGATCTAATTTGAAATTACAGCAAATGACACAGAGCTTCTTTTAAGCGTTCATCTTTATCATAAATGTCTTGATAAAAAATTACTTTACCATTGGTACCTGATAGACAAGTGAAATATTTAATGTAAATGGTTAGCGGTTTTTTTAATTCGTAAACTTTTTGTTCTCCCTCTTCAATAATTGATTCAAGTTTTTTCATTGGAAGATTAATTTCATTGTAATCTAATATCACTTGAGCAAAAGTATCGGGATGTTCCAAGCGCATGCAACCGTGACTAAATGATCGTATATCTTTGTCAAATAAAGATTTTGAAGGAGTGTCATGCAAATAAACACTGTATTTATTAGGAAAATTGAACTTTATGGTGCCTAATGCATTGGATGTTCCCTTGGCTTGTACAAAACGAAATGGCAAGTTATTTTCATCATAAATTTTCCAATCAATGCTGTCGAGAGGAATTTCATCTTTTGATCGATTGTAAACTTTGAAGTGATTTCTTTCAAGATAACTACTATCCTTTTTAATTTTGGGAAGCATTTCTTTGCTAGCTATAGAATAAGGAACTCTCCACTCAGGTAGAATTGTAATTCTATTGATCTTACTAACTAGTTCAGGGGTCTTGTTCGCTTTTTTCCCTATTACAATTTTATGAGATCGAACAATCTTTCCTTGCTTTATAAAATGAAGCTGATAGGATGGAATATTTATAAATACATAGTCTTGTTCCCATTCATCTTCCCATTTCCACTTTTCAATATTTGCCAGTAAATTTAACAATCGTTCTTCGCAACTTAATCGAAATGCAGCTATTGTATTTTTACCGATGATGCCATCAGGATTTAGTCCATTATCATATTGAAATCTACATAGTGCTTTTGTATATGTGCTGTCAGCAATATTTATGCTGTCTATATAATGATGATAGAGCAATGCTTGTTTTGTACTTATCTTCTCTTTTTTTGAAAAATTCAGGGAATTTAGATTAAGCGTGTCATTATGTTTTTGTAAGTGTTTTTTTAAAAGGTTATAAGCTTCAATGGCAGAGGCATATTCTAAATGCTTTGGTTGTAATTGAAGTAATTGTTGTTCTATATGTTGATTTTTAATAGCATCAATTAAATAATGAACTACATTAAAATCTAATAGATCAAATTTCCATACTCTTTGATAGCTTTGTTTGTCGATCATTCCTTTATGTATATCAGCAGCCAGTAAAAAGAAGGCTTCTGAGAGTAGTAACTCTAAATCAACTCTTAAACGCTGTTTGTAATTTTTAGAGAGGCCTAACTTCAGCATAATGGAAATCTTGTATATATCATAAGCAAAATAATTGTTTTCATTCAACCCTATTGTTTGCATTTTGTTGATAGTGTTTAAAAGTGCTTTTCCATTCGCATTCAGACCCTTGTTGTCACTCCAGATGATTTGGTAACTCAATGAATCGTACAGTTGATTTAGCATTTTACCGGTTTTAAATTCTGTAGCATCATTTGATACAATATATAAAGGGCTGCTGCTTATTCTTAGATATAATAAATCAGAATGATCGCCAACTATTTTATTGGCGAAGAGAGTGCTAGATAATATGATAAGGAATGCTGTTATTCCTATATTGTAATGTTGTCTGATATAGAATATTACTTTTGACATGCTTTTTTTGCTACAAATGAGAAAGCAAAACTTGATTAATATGTTGAGCGGGTAAAACTCCAGATTGTTTCCATATTATAGAGCCGCTTTTAAATAAAATTAGTGTCGGAACGCTCCGAACATTATAAATTTGTGCCACTCTTGGGTTTTTGTCAATATCTATTTTAATGATTTTAACTTTAGATCCTACCATTTGCTTAACTTCTTTAAGAATTGGCTTTAAAGCTTTACATGGTGCGCACCATTCAGCAAAAAAATCAACCAAAACTAATTGGTCTGTATTAATCAATTGATTAAAGCTAACTTTTTTCATTTTTAAATCTCTATTACTTACAAAGGTAATTAGGTAACTCAACAAAAATATATTAGACGTAAGAGAATTTACGGATGCCAATTATCATTTAAATGCATGATACATGTCAATCTTTAAGAAATTTTGGACCACTATTTTCACTATAAATTGTAATATAAATTTTCGTTTGCGATTTTATTTAAAAGATAAAAACAATTACTATGGATACGATATTGGTGCCAGTCGATTTTAGTGATCACTCAAAAAAAGCCGCTCTATATGCATTAAAAATGGCTATTAGTTTTAAATGGAATTTAAAATTACTTCATGCAATAGTTCCGCAGTTTGTTTCGGACCCTTATCAAATGTATCCAATGGATATTGGTGAGTCAAAGAAGGCCGTAGAGAAACAATTGAATGATTTAAAAAATGAATTTGAAAAGAGTCTAGCAGATAAATCAATCGAAAATGTTTCAATTGAGTGCGATTCAGGGGTTGGCTTTCCAATTGATGTTATAGAAAAAGCATGTGCGGAAGACCATAATTGCTCAATGATAATTATGGGAACAGAAGGAGCATCTTCTGGTTTGAAAAAATTTATGGGTAGTACTTCTGCAAATATAATTTCAAGGGTTTTATTACCTATTATCTTAGTTCCTGCCGATGTTTCTAATCTTGAAATTAATAATATCTTATTTGCTACTAATTTTCTTGTAGCTGATGATATTTATGGTTCTTTACTCTTAGAAATTGCCCAAAGACAGGAATCTAAATTGAGTTTTCTTCATATTTCCAATAAGGAAAGTTTTGATGAGGATAAAATTTCCATGAATGAATTGAGAGAAAAAATGAAATTAGATGAATCAAATGTTGAGTTTGATGTAATTATTAACCCAGAGGAGAATATTGCGACATGCCTGTACCATTATGCATTGGATAAAGGAAATGATTTAATAGCATTACATGTCAATCATAGAACAAACCTATTCCAAAAAATAATTCATCCAAGTTTGTCTAAAAAGTTGGCTTTGCGTTCCAAAATTCCGTTATTAATATTTAGTTAGGAATTTGGTTGCTTCAATATCCGCAACCAATGTAAATTTATATATCTTCAATCCCTTAAATATTTCAACATGACGAAATTGAGGGTGGCAATTAATGGACTTGGTAGAATTGGTCGCTTGGCATTCAGAATTCTATATGATTCTAATAAGGTTGATTTAGTTGGTGTTAACGATTTAGCAGTTAATGAAACATTAGCATATTTACTCAAATATGATACAGCACAAAGAAAGTGGGAGCACGATCTAAAAGCTGATTCAAAAAACATTTATATAGATGGAAAGGCTATTCCTTGCTCAGCAGAAAAGGACCCAAGTTTATTACCTTGGAAAAAAAAGAAAGTAGATGTCGTTGTTGAGTGTACTGGTTTTTTTAGAAGTGCTGAAAAAGCAAGTCTTCACTTGAAAGCTGGTGCAAAGAAAGTGGTAATATCTGCGCCTGGCAAAGGAGATTTAAGAACTATTGTTTTGGGCGTAAATGATGAGGAACTATTATCCAGTGATACCATAATTTCTAATGCTTCTTGTACTACAAATTGTTTAGCACCTATGGTAAAAGTGTTGGATGAAATATGTGGGATCAAGGATGCTTATATGAGCACTATTCATGCCTATACAGGGAATCAAAAACTTCAAGACAGCATTCATAGAAAGGATTTAAGAAGAGGAAGAGCAGCAGCAATTAATATGGTGCCTACTACTTCTAATGCGACATCAACACTTGAGTTGGTTATGCCCAAAATGAAGGGGAAGCTTCAAGGGGGAGCTGTTAGGGTGCCAACTATTACCGGTTCATTAACGGAATTGTATTGTAATGTGACCAAAACAGCGGAGGTTAAGATAATTAATAAAGCATTTAAAACTGCTTCCAAAAAAGATTTAAAGGGGATATTGGCATATACAGAAGATCCAATTGTTTCTTGGGATATCGTACACGATGCACACAGTTGTATATTTGATGCATCACTTACTAAGGTGATGGGAAGGCACATCAAGATTGTGGGGTGGTACGATAATGAATATGGTTATGCTAATCGATTATCAGAACTGGTTTTAAAAGTTGGCAGTATAAAATAGATTTTTCTAATTCTACATTTAAAATGTAATGGCTAATATTAATAATATAGATTTTAATAAAAAAAGAGCACTCATAAGAGTCGATTTTAATGTTCCTCTAGATGATAAGTTAAATATTACAGATAATACACGTATTAAAAGAGCACTACCTACTATTAATAAGATTTTAAATGATGGAGGATCTGTAGTATTAATGTCACATCTTGGGAGACCTAAAAATGGTCCAGAAAACAAATTCTCTTTAGAACATATTGTTAAAGAAATAGCCTCTTTAACAGATAGAAATGTGCTTTTTGCAAATGATTGTGTTAACGAGGAGGCATTTAATAAATCGGCAAATCTTAAACAGGGAGAAATTCTTCTTCTTAATAATCTCAGGTTTTATAAAGAAGAGAAAAAGGGAGATGTTGGTTTTGCGAAAAAACTTGCAGCACATGGAGATATTTATATAAATGATGCTTTTGGAACAGCACATAGAGCGCATGCTTCGACAGCTACAATAGCACAGTTCTTCGATAGAAAATCTAAGTGCTTTGGATTATTAATGGCAGCAGAATTGGAGAATGCTGAAAGAGTGTTGAAAGAAACAGAGCATCCATTTACTGCAATCATCGGAGGAGCTAAAGTTTCTACGAAAATAGATATTATCAAAAACCTTATTCCTGTTGCAGATAATATTTTAATAGGTGGAGGAATGGCATACACCTTCTTTAAGGCACTTGGTGGAAAGGTGGGTAGTTCTCTCGTGGAAGAGGATAAACTTAATCTCGCATTGAAAGTTATAGACGAAGCCAAAGAATGTAATACTCAGCTTTTATTACCTGCTGATTCATTGGCTGCGGATAATTTTAGCAATGATGCTAACTTCGTGAATACACCAAGTAATCAAATTGAAAACGGTTGGATGGGGCTTGACATCGGAGCAAGTGCGATCAAACAGTTTTCGGAAGTGATTAGAAACTCTAAAACCATTTTATGGAATGGCCCAATGGGAGTTTTTGAGATGGATAATTTTAAGATTGGAACACAAGATATTGCATATGCTGTTGCGGAGGCAACGGACAATGGAGCATTTTCTTTAGTAGGAGGTGGCGATTCAGTCGCTGCTGTTAATCAATTGGGATTTTCTGATCGTGTAAGCTATGTTTCAACAGGAGGAGGGGCTATGCTAGAGTTGTTCGAAGGAAAAGAATTACCTGGTGTCGCCGCAATGAGTTAATAAGTGCCTTTCTGCCTTTAGCGGTCAAATCATAAATTATTTTCGTGGGTTTTAGTTTTATCATCTAGTTTAAAAGATATCAAAACCTTTTTTTGCTTTTATGGCATTTGAAATGGGGTAATAAGCACCTTTTTTTTGTTTTTTTCGTCTCAAACCACAAAATAATCCCACTAAATACAGTCTTATTTTCAACAGGGTGTTGATTTTTTGATTTTTTCGCAACTATCATATATTCAGTTATTTACATCTTGTTCAAACCTCTAATTAACACAAGTTTAACAATTATCCACTTTTGAGACAGGCTTGTTAACTCGTAAAAAGTGGTAAAAAGTGTTATAAAGTGGGTATTTGTGGAGATTTTACTTTAATTTTAGTGCTCGAAACAAAGAAGTATCTCTTAATTGATTGATTTATTAGGGCACGACGAATGTAAAATTGACACCAAAGGAAGACTGAGGTTGCCAAAAGATTTGGTTACTAAGCTTCCTGAGGATGATCGAAAAAAGTTTGTCCTGAATCGAGGGTTGGATAATTACATTGCTTTATACCCTTATTCAGTTTGGAAAAAGGAGAGTGCTCGAGTGAATAAATTGAATAGATATAAGAGGCAGAATAGGGAGTTTAAGCGTGCATTTTTTAGAGGGGCAACGACGGTCGATGTGGATAGTAATGGACGAATATTGATTCCTAAAAGACTGCTCGATTTTGGGGAGATTGAAAAAGAGATAGTTATGATTTCATATGGAGAAGATATAGAGATTTGGGCGAAGCATAAATATGAGGATAATTCTAGTATGGCTTCGGATGATTTCTCTGATATGGCAGAGGATGTTTTGGGAACAGATATAGATGATTTGCAATAGATGGAATATCATGTGCCTGTTCTCTTGAAAGAGTCTATTGATGGCTTAGAAATTAAAAAGAATGGAGTGTATGTGGATGTGACTTTTGGTGGAGGTGGACATTCTAAAGAGATTTTGAAAAGACTGGGTGAGCATGGTAGGTTGATAGGGTTTGATAGAGATGAAGATGCACGCAGAAATAAGTTGAAAGATCAACGATTGATTTTAATAAAAAGTAATTACCGATTCTTGAAAAAGCAGTTAAAGTTAGAGGGTGTTGAAAAAGTAGATGGCATTTTGGCTGATCTAGGAGTTTCGTCTCATCAGTTTGATGAGGCTTCTAGAGGCTTCTCTATCCGTTTTGATTCTGAATTAGATATGAGGATGGATAGGCAGCAAGATTTAACAGCAGCACAGATAGTTAATACGTATGGAGAGGATGAGTTGAGCGATATTTTTTATCATTTTGGAGAAGTAAGAAACGCTCGAAAATTATCTGCAAGAATCTGTAGTAGAAGGGAAGTGCAGGATGTTAGAACAACAGCCGAATTGGTTGATGTGATTGCGCCAATAATTATTGGTAAGCGCAATAAGTATCTCGCGCAAGTTTTCCAAGCATTAAGAATAGAGGTTAATAAGGAGTTGGACAGCTTAAAAGATTTTTTGGTTCAGGCTCTTGATGTCCTAAAGAAAGGAAGTCGGTTGGTTGTGCTAACATATCACTCTTTAGAAGATAGGATTGTTAAAAATTTCATGAAAAATGAAGTTTTTACAGGCGATCCAGTCATGGATTTATATGGCAGGGTAGAAAAGAATTTTCATTTAATAACGCGTAAACCTATTGTGGCCTCAGATGAAGAAATAAAAGAAAACCCCAGATCAAGAAGTGCAAAATTAAGAATAGTGCAAAAAAGATAATGGAAGAGTTAAAAGAAAGGGGGCAAACAAACAAAAGGAAAATTGAGCAATTGCTCAAATGGCTCGACCTCTCAGAATTTGTAACCTATAGCACACTAACTAAAAATGTCTTTTTCTTCTTTTTCATTATAGCGTTGGGCGTGCTTCATGTGGCGAATACACATCGAGCAGAAAGGATGATTAGAAATATCAATAAGAAAGAAAAGGCTATCAAACAACTTCGTTGGGAATACATGAGCAAAAGAGCTGATTTAATGTATGAGAGTAAACAATCAGAATTGGCTCAAAAGTTAGAAGGGTATGATATAAAAGAGTCTGTTGTTCCACCAGAAAAAATAGAATTAGATAGGCGTGCATATTAAAAAAGTCATATTGTATAGGGTATACCTCTGCTTTGGGGTGCTAGTGGCTTTTGGCTTTATGATCTTGTTACAAGGATACAAAGTTCAAACTATGGATGGTGGCCATTGGGGTGATATGGCCGATAGTCTCACAACTGATTTGTTGTCAATTCCTGCTGAAAGAGGGAATGTTTATTCTTCAGATGGACATTTACTGGCAACCTCCTTGCCTTATTTTGAACTCAGATTAGATTTAGCTTCACCTGCAATGACAGATGATATTTTTTATCAAGAAGTCGATCTGTTAGCAGAAAAGATGGCAGAGGATTTCAAGCAAAAAAGTAAAGCTCAATATCGTAGAGACCTGATCAAAGCGCGGCGTGTTGGAAATAGATATTATTTAATTAAAAGAGATGTTGATTATAATCAGCTAAAGGAAATTAAAACTTGGCCATTATTCAAATATGGAAAGTACAAAGGAGGATTGATTGTTATAACAAAGCAAACTAGAAAGAAACCTTATGGTGTATTAGCTGAACGAACAATTGGGTATGTGCGAAATAATGCTCAGGATGTTGGATTAGAAGCTCAATACGATGAGTACTTGAGCGGAAGAGAGGGAAGGCGTTTGATGCAAAGAATAGCGGGGGGGCATTGGATACCATTGACCGATGAAAATGCAATAGACCCTAAAAATGGAAAAGATATAGTGGCAACAATTGATATTGATGTACAAGATGTTGCTGAAAGTGCATTGATGAGAACCATGCGAAAATATAACGCTGAGCATGGTTGTGTGGCGATAATGGAGGTGGAAACAGGTGCTATAAAAGCTATTGCGAATTTAGGGAAATTAGGAGAAGGAGTCTTTCAAGAAAATTACAATTATGCAATTGGCCGAAGTACGGAGCCGGGATCTACTTTTAAGGTTGCAAGCTTTTTGGCTATGCTTGAAGAAGGTTGCGTAACACCAACGGATTCAATAAGCGTTGGACAGGGTAGTACAACTTTCTATGGTTATCCAATGAAGGATGTTAGTTGGAAGAAAAAGCACCTGACTTCAACAGAGGTGTTGGCAAGATCATCTAACGTAGGGACGGCTAAGATGGCAAATAATTGCTTTAAGCATAATAGAAAGGCATTCTATGAAAAGTTGGAACAGTATCACTTGACAGAGGCTACAATGGTAGGTATTCCGGGGGAACCTGATCCTATAATTGCTCAATACGATAAATGGAGTAAGCTTTCCGTTCCATGGATTTCTACAGGGTATGAGATTCGTTTAACACCGTTACAGGTATTAAAATTTTACAATGCTATAGCTAACGATGGTCGTCTAATGAAGCCTTATTTAGTAGAAAAGATTATGGATTATGGGAATGTTGTTAAGGAGTTTAAGCCTGTAGTTTTGGATAAGAAAATAGCGACAGATAAGGCGTTGGATCAAATCCAAATAATGTTAGAGAATGTTGTTGAAAAAGGTACAGCAAAGCGAGTAAAGAGCCCTTATTATAAGGTGGCAGGTAAAACAGGAACCGCAAAATTTAATGATCCCGATCGTGGGTATATCAGAAAATACCAGGCTTCTTTTGCCGGATATTTTCCGGCAGACAATCCCAAGTATAGTGGAATTGTAGTCGTTGTTAGTCGAGACGGTCAATTGTTACATGGTGGCGAAGCTGCAGCTCCTGTTTTTAAGGAGGTCGCAGACAGGTTGATGGCTCAGGATCTTGATATGAAGGCCCCTGTTAGTGAGGTAGATTCCTCAAATGCTAAATGGACTTTTAATATAACAGATTTAAAATCAATAGGTAAGGATTTAAAGTGGAACTATAAAGCATTGGCTGAAGGAGAATATATGTCCGTTGAAATGAATAAAGATGGGGTGAGCTTTAGCCCTTTAAAAGTGGAAGAAGCAAAAATGCCTGATGTAAGGGGGATGTTCTTGGATGATGCATTATATCTACTAGAAAATCTGGGTTGCTCTGTAGTGGCTAATGGAAAAGGTAAAGTAGCTAGGCAGTCAGTAAAATACGGAACTAAGATTGAAAAAGGTTTGCAAGTAAAACTCATATTGAATTGAGAAAGTTGAACGACATACTGAATAATGTTAAAGTGGGTCAAACTATTGGCTCATTAGTTCAAAATGTGAAGGGAATTGCTATAAATTCTTCAAAGATTGGAGAGGGGTTTGTTTTCGTTGCTATAAAGGGATTATCGGTAGATGGGCATAGTTTTATAGAACATGCTATAAATAGAGGTGCAATCGTCATAATATGTAGCGAGCTTCCGTCAATTATCAATAAAGGAATTACATACATTGTTGTTGAAGATACTCAAAAGGTAGCAGGGTATATAGCTCATGCTTTTTACGAGTTTCCCACGGAAAAAATGGCAGTTGTTGGGATTACTGGAACTAATGGTAAAACAACTGTTGCTACAATGTTATATCAATTGTTTTCTGATTTAGGATACAAAGTTGGGCTCATTTCTACGGTAATAAATAAAGTAGGGAACAGATCCATAAAATCAACACATACTACACCTGATGCGGTCTCCGTATCAGCATTGCTATATACGATGTATAACGAGGGCTGTACATATGTTTTTATGGAGGTAAGCTCACATGCCTTGGATCAGTACAGAACTAATGGAATAGATTTTAAGGGAGCAGTTTTTAGCAATATTTCTCACGATCATTTAGATTATCATAGCTCATTTAAAGAATACATTTATACAAAAAAGAAATTGTTTGATGGTTTATCAGACAGTGCATTTGCTCTAACTAATGTTGATGATAAAAGAGGTGTTGTGATGCTTCAAAATACTTCGGCCGAAAAACATACTTATGGTATTAGTACCATGTCTGAATTCAATGCTAGAATAATAGAAAATACGTTTGAGGGGTTATTGTTGAATATCGATGGAGAAGAGATTCATGTGCCTATGGTAGGACGATTTAATGCGAGCAATATTTTAGCAGTTTATGCTACGGCTCGATTATTAGAACAAGAAAAAAATGAGGTGCTTCGTATTTTAAGCACATTGAGAGGAGCCAAAGGTAGATTTGAATATGTGCGATCAAATACAAATGTAATAGGGGTTGTTGACTACGCTCATACACCCGATGCTTTAAAAAATATACTCCATACGTTAAATGATATTCGAAGTGGTAATGAGACATTAATTACACTGATCGGATGTGGGGGAAATAGAGACAAACTTAAGCGCCCTCTGATGGGAAAGGTTGCCTCGGTTTTAAGTGATAAGTTAATTATCACTTCTGATAATCCTCGAGATGAAGATCCCGAGGAGATTATTAGCGAGGTGAAAGGTGGAGTGCCACCTCAACACTTTAAGAAGGTAATGGCAATTGTAGACAGGAAGGAGGCAATTAAAGTTGCTTGTAATCTTGCTGTTCCAAATGACATTCTCTTGGTCGCGGGAAAAGGACATGAAAACTATCAGGAGATTAAAGGGGAGCGTTATCCTTTTGACGATAAACAAGTATTAGTTGAAACATTTAAAGATTTGGCTGTATAATGTTATATCACTTGTTTAAATATCTAGAAGAAAGTTTTAACCTGTCAGGTGCGGGATTGTTCGACTTTATAACTTTTAGAGCTGCTATGGCCATCTTATTATCGTTGTTGATCTCAATGGTAATTGGTAAGCATATAATCGCTCGACTTCATAGCCTTCAGATTGGTGAAACTGTAAGAGATCTTGGTCTGAAAGGACAAAAAGAGAAAGAAGGCACTCCGACAATGGGAGGCTTGATTATTTTATCTGCCATTCTTATTCCAGTACTGCTCTTTGCTAAACTAGATAATGTATACATCCTATTGTTGATTGTTTCCACTGTTTGGATGGGGGTGATAGGGTTTATAGATGATTATATAAAAGTATTTAAAAAAGATAAAGAAGGGTTAAGGGGAAAGTTTAAAATAATTGCACAAGTTGGGTTGGGTGTTTTAGTGGGTATAACGCTATATTTTCATAATGATGTCAAGGTTAGAGATTACGAGAATATTTATGTTTATAAAGTTGAGAATGGAAATGTAACGGATAATATAAAAGAGGTTAGATCTGCTGGTGATGTTTTTGTTGAGGGTGAAGGAGTTTTTGAAGGTGAAAACTTTATCTCGCACGATGTTAGAAACCTTGAAACTAATATACCTTTTCTTAAAAATAACACACTCGATTATAAAAACATATTTGGTTTTCTTGGTCATAAACTTGCATGGATAGCCTATGTTTTAGTAATAATATTCATAATAACTGCTGTCTCTAATGCTGCAAACCTAACAGATGGTATCGATGGTTTAGCAACTGGGGTATCAGCCATCATTATGGTTACTTTAGGGATTTTTGCTTATGTCTCGGGTAATATAAATTTTGCTGATTATCTGAACGTATTGTATATCCCCAATACCGGAGAATTAATGGTTTTTGCTGCTGCTTTTGCTGGTGCATGTATTGGATTTCTATGGTATAATTCTTTCCCTGCTCAAATTTTTATGGGAGATACTGGAAGTTTAGCATTAGGCGGTGTTATTGCAACAATGGCCATAGTGGTACGAAAAGAACTTCTTATTCCAATTTTATGTGGGGTCTTTCTGGTTGAAAATTTATCGGTAATGATTCAGGTTGGATACTTTAAATATACTAGAAAAAAACATGGTGAGGGGCGAAGAGTTTTTAAAATGGCTCCTCTTCATCATCATTATCAAAAATCAAATTTTCATGAATCAAAAATTGTAGTGCGATTCTGGATTATACAAATACTACTCTCTGTTTTAGCAATCATAACATTGAAAATAAGATAATAGATATGAAGGTAGTCATATTAGGAGCAGGTGAAAGTGGAGTTGGGGCCGCTATTTTAGCAAAGCTGAAATATAAAGAAGTATTTGTCTCAGATGGAGGATTGATTAAAGATCATTTTAAGCATGAGCTGATTAGTAATAATATTGACTTTGAAGAACAACAACATACAGAAGCGAATGTTTTGTCAGCTGATTTGGTGATAAAAAGTCCTGGAATTCCAGAGAAGGCCACAATCGTTAAAAAAATTAGAGAGGCAAGGATTGAGTTGATAAGTGAAATTGAATTTGCAAGTCGATATACTGAGGCTAAGATTATAGCGGTAACAGGAAGTAATGGTAAAACAACAACGACTTCCTTGATCTATCATATACTCAAAAGTGCTAAGAAGGATGTAGTTGTTGCGGGAAATATTGGAAATAGTTTTGCAAGGGAAGTTGCTAATGCTAGCAACGAATACTATGTTTTGGAGATAAGCAGTTTCCAATTAGATGACATTAATTCCTTTAAGCCTGATATAGCAATAGTAACGAATGTAACAGAAGATCACCTAGATAGATATAATTATGATATCGAGGAATATGTTAAAGCAAAATTCAATATAACAAAACACCAAAATGATACAGATGTTTTGATCATCTGTTCAGATGATGAAACTTCTTCAAAGTGGATGTCTGCTAATAGTACAAATGCACAAGTTTTTTCCTTTTCGGACCACACCAGAATTGAAAAGGGAGCCTACATACATGATTCTAAAATAGTTTTTAACGTAAAAAAAAAAGATTTGAAATGCCAATCCAAGATTTAGTACTCAGAGGAAAACACAATGCTTACAACTCGATGGCTGCAGGTATAACAGCAAGTTTGCTTGGGGTTAGAAAAGAAACCATTAGACAAAGTTTACAAGACTTTAAAAGCTTGGAACATCGTCTAGAATTTGTATCGACCATTCGTGGAGTTGATTTTATTAATGATTCTAAAGCAACCAATGTAAATAGTACGTGGTATGCACTAGAAAGTATGAACAAAAAAATAATCTGGATTGCAGGTGGAGTAGACAAGGGGAACGATTATACCGCATTAAAAGAACTAGTAAATGATAAAGTAAAAGCAATTGTTTGTCTGGGAAAGGATAATGAGAAATTACACCATGCATTTTCCAGTGAAGTCGGATATATAGTAGATACCTACAGTGCAGAAGATGCTGTTAAGATGGCTTTTAATCTTGCAAAATCTGGAGAGGCTGTGTTGCTATCTCCATCATGCGCAAGTTTTGATCTATTTGAAAATTATGAGGATAGAGGTAGAAAGTTTAAAAGAGCAGTACTGTCTTTATAATAATTGTCTCAATTATATGAAATGAAAAAGATAGCAGATAGTATTCAGGGAGATAGATGGATATGGGCAATAATTGGAATATTGTCTGTAGTCTCACTTTTAGTAGTGTATAGTTCCACAAGAACACTAGCATATAAATATCACGCTGGAAATACAGAATACTATCTTCTAAAACATCTTTTTATTTTGTGCTTGGGTCTTGGTGTGGCTTTTTTAGCACATCGCGTAAATCATCGCTATTACTCACAATTGGCAAAATTACTTATGGTCTTGTCAGTGCCCCTCTTGTTGTATACTTTATTTTTGGGTAACGAATTAAATGATGCAAGACGTTGGATAACATTGCCAATAATAAATCTTTCTTTCCAAACATCTGACTTGGCAAAATTGGCATTAATCATGTATACTGCTAGAACACTTTCAATAAAACAAAGTGTTGTAGATTCTTTTGAAGAGGCTTTCGTGCCAGTAATTGTCCCTATTTTAATTATATGTGGACTAATTGCCCCCGAAGATTTATCGAGTGCAGCAATATTATTCCTTACTTGCTTAATTATAATGTTTATTGGTCGTGTAAACTTTAAATATATTACGGCAACGGTTCTAGGAGGTGCGTCTGTTTTAAGTGTTATTGTCTTAATTGCTGTTTTCTCTGATGGAGGCAGATTGGAGACGTGGAAGAGTCGATTAAACGATTACATGAATAAAGAAGAAATATCTTATCAAACCGAGCAAGCATATATTGCTATAGCAAAAGGAGGTTTGATTCGACTAGCTCCAGGTAAGAGTACACAATGTAACTTCCTGCCTCATCCTTATTCCGATTTTATTTACGCAATCATTATTGAGGAGTATGGATTACTTGGAGGAGGGTTTGTAATCATTTTATATCTTTTATTGTTGTGGCGAGTAATACGTCTGATTGGTAAGAGCCCCAGAGCTTTTGGGGCATTGTTGGCGGTCGGTTTAGCAATGAGCTTAGTTATTCAGGCACTCATAAATATGGGGGTGGCGGTTAATTTATTACCTGTTACTGGTCTAACCTTACCGTTTGTTAGTATGGGAGGGACTTCTATTTGGTTTAATGGGCTTGCCCTTGGAATTATTTTAAGTGTAAGTAAAGATATAGAGAATCGAGAAGAAAATCAGAAAGTTATTTCTAAAGCAGAGAAAGTTGCGGCATAGTGAGTGACAATCAAACATATCGTGTAATAATTGCTGGCGGTGGAACTGGAGGACATGTTTACCCTGCAATTGCTATTGCTAATGCATTAAAAAAGACAGTTTCTAATATTAATATTTTGTTTGTTGGTGCAAAAGGAAAGTTAGAAATGGAAAAAGTTCCGGCTGCAGGATATGAAATTAAAGGATTAAATATAAGTGGGTTTCAGAGGAGTTTATCATGGAAAAATTTAACTTTTCCATTTAAACTTTTAGCAAGTTTATGGAAATCTTTTTTTATAGTAAGAAAGTTTAAACCAGATTTAGCAATAGGGGTAGGGGGTTATGCTAGTGGCCCTATTTTATATACATGTGCTTCTAAGGGTGTTCCGTCTTTGATTCAGGAGCAAAACTCTTATCCAGGAATTACCAATAAAATCCTTGCAAAAAAAGCAAATAAAATATGTGTCGCTTATGAAGGGTTGGATAGGTTTTTTCCAAGTGACAAAATTGTAATTACTGGTAACCCAGTTAGAGAAGACATCATTAGTTTAAATAGGGAGGACAAGCATAAATCTTCAAAGACCATTTTAGTCATTGGAGGAAGCTTGGGAGCTCGAACTATTAATGAAAGTATTTTGTCTAAAATTGAAAAAATTGCGACTAGTGATGTCAATTTAATATGGCAAACAGGTAAGCTTTACTTTGATGAGATTAACATTTTGTTGAAAAATGCCCCTAAGAATGTTAAAATAATGCCCTTTATTGAAGATATGAAAGCGGCTTATAGGTCAGCAGATATAATAGTTTCACGTGCAGGAGCACTCTCAATATCTGAGTTGTGCATTGTGGGTAAGCCTGTAATCTTGGTGCCGTCTCCAAATGTTTCAGAAGATCATCAAACTAAGAACGCTATGGCGCTAGTGTCTAAGAATGCGGCTCTATTAATAAGTGATTGTGATTCTAAAGAAAGATTAGTGGATACGGTAATTGAGCTTTCAAGTAATGACAAGTTATGTGACGAACTTAGTCGTAATATTTTGGATATGGCAAAACCATCTGCAACAAATAGAATTGTTGAAATTGCAAGAGAATTATTAAATAATGAAAATTAACGATATAGAAAATATCTATTTTTTGGGAATTGGAGGCATTGGAATGAGTGCCTTGGCGCGCTATTTTCATTATTTAGGAAAGCAAGTCTATGGTTACGATAAAACAGAAACAAGATTGACCAAGGAGTTAACAGAACTTGGAATTAATATTACTTATGTAGATGATGAATCCACATTAAAGAAAGATATTGATATAGTAGTCTATACACCTGCTATTCCTGAAAATAATAAACAATACTCCTATTATTTTGATAATAATTATACGTTGTTAAAACGATCTGAGATGCTCGGTTTAATAGTTAATGATCAATATAATATATGTATAGCGGGCTCCCATGGGAAGACATCCACTTCTACCGCAACAGCTTATGTTTTGGAGCAATCAGGATTAGATGTTTGTGCTTTTCTTGGAGGAATATCAATCAATTATAATAGCAATTTTATATATGGCAGGGAATATGCGGTCGCTGAGGCAGATGAGTTTGACAGATCTTTTCATCGATTGAATCCAGATATAGCGCTTGTTACATCCGTAGATACAGATCACTTAGATATTTATGGGTCGTATGATAATATTAAAGAATCTTTCAAACAGTTTCTTGAAAATGTAAACCTTAAGGGATATATAATTATAAATAACAAAGTGCCAAGAGATATTTTACCCCAAAATCGGAAGGTTTTTACTTATAGTATAAATGATGATAGAGCTGATTTTTATGCCTCGAATATTTCTATAGAAAATGGGCGGTATAAATTTTCTATTGTTACGCACGATAATTTTGAAATAGAAAATATTGAGCTATCTGTTGGTGGGAAACACAATGTTGAGAATATGTTAGGCGCAATTTGTATAGCATATATATTGAAAGTAGACCCCCAAAAGCTTATCAAGCATATCCCTAATTATAAAGGGGTTAAACGAAGGTTTGAGAAGCATGTTGAGACTGAGGAGATAGTATTCATTGACGATTACGCCCATCATCCTGAAGAAATTAATGTAACAATTGATGCAGCAAAAGAGTTATATCCTAATAAGCGACTTACGACTATTTTTCAACCGCATCTTTACAGTAGAACAAATGATCTTGCTATAGAATTTGGCAAGGCATTGTCAAAGTCGGATAGAACAATATTATTGGATATTTATCCTGCTCGTGAATTGCCAATAGAAGGCGTTACGAGTGATTTAATACTAAATAATATGAATAATTGCGAAGTGAATAGAGCAAGAAAAGAAGAAGTTTTACATTTAATTAAAAGGGAAAATGTAGAAGTTGTTATGACTTTAGGGGCTGGAGATATCGACACGATTGTTGAACCGTTAAAAGAATATTTTTTGCAGTAATGAAGGCAAGAGTGTATAATATAATTCAAAAATTGTTTTTTATAGTCTTAGTGATAGGATTTGTAATCTTATCAACTGCAGCAAAAATTAAAAAGGAACAGAACGTTGTAAAGGGGGTTGAGGTTAAAGTAGATAGATCCAAAGGACATTTCTTCGTTGATGAAGAATATATTATAAAAACATTCGAAGAGCAATTACCTAGAAAAGGAGAACGAATAACGAATAAAAGCCTGACAGGCCTGAAAAAAAGAATAGTTCAAAATGCATTTTTAAAAGACGCATTCATTTATAAAAACAGGCATAATGACGTTGCTATTTACATTGAACAAAGAACTCCAATATGTAGGGTGCTTGATGTGACTGGTAAATCATATTATATCGATCAGGAAATGAATAAGTTTCCGTTATCTACTTCTTATACACCCAAAGTACCATTAATTACAGGATATGTGCCAGATAATGGTTTAATGGAGGGGATAGTACAAGAGGAACGCATGAAAAAAATTATATCAAATATCGTAGAGATTAGAAAGGACGACTTTTGGACTTCAATGATCTCTCAATATTATATTGGCCCTAACGGAAAGTTAGAGTTTATAACAAGGCTTGGGAATTACAGAGTTTCATTTGATGAAAATGGGAATATTAATGACCAATTAAGAAGGTTGGAAATTTTCTTTTATGAAATAGCTCAGAATAAAGGATGGAATAAGTATAAGAAAGTAGATATAAAATTTAATAATCAAATCGTTTGCTCAAAATAAAAATTATGGAGGGGAAAATTATTTATGGACTGGATATTGGAACAACCAAAGTAGCTGCTTTAGTTGCTAAAATCAACGATTTTGGGAAAGTAGAGATTTTGGGAATAGGTATTTCCAAGTCTTTTGGTGTAAAGCGTGGCGTTGTCACTAATATTGATAAAACGGTTCATGCAATTCAAAAAGCAGTAGAAGAGGCCGAAGAACAATCTGGAATGAAGTTCGGGAAGGTGCAGGTCGGAATAGCAGGACAACATATACGAAGTTTACAACATCGTGGAATATTAGTTAGGAATAATGTTGATATAGAAATTAATAGAACAGACATTGATAAGCTTATTCAGGATATGTATAAGCTCTCTTTACCTCCTGGAGAGAGAATTATTCATGTGTTGCCTCAAGAATATATTGTTGATAATGAGCAGGGGATTAAAGAGCCTATAGGTATGGCCGGTATTCGACTTGAAGGTAATTTTCATATTATAACCGGGCAAGCAGGTGCAATTCACAATATTAATAAATGTGTTGTTAAGGCTGGATTTGAAGTTGAAAGCATTGTGCTTGAACCGTTAGCATCTGCAGCGGCAGTTTTAAGTGAGGAGGAATTGGAAGCAGGAGTAGCTTTGGTTGATATTGGCGGTGGTACTACTGATATTGCCATTTTTGAGGAAGGCATTATTAGACATACCGCTGTTATTCCTTTCGGGGGCGATATTATAACTGAAGATATTAAAAAGGGATGCATGATTTTAAAAGATCAAGCAGAGAGTTTGAAAGTCAAATTTGGTTCGGCGTTGGCGTTGGAGACACAAGAAAATGAAATTGTGGCAATACCTGGTTTAAGGGGAAGGAATCATAAAGAAATATCTATTAAAAACTTGTCTCATATAATACAGGCAAGAATGGAAGAGATCTTGGAGCATGTGCATTTTGAATTGAGAAGTTCTGATTACGATAAGAAGCTTATTGGCGGTATCGTGTTAACTGGCGGGGGATCTCAATTGCGACATATCGTTCAATTATCAGAGCTAATTACCGGAATGGAGGCTCGTGTTGGTTTGCCAAATGAACATCTGGCTCCAACGAAAATGAAAGAAGTTAGTAATCCAATTTTTTCAACAGGAATAGGTTTAGCTATTAGAGCTTTTAATGAACTTGAAAATGAAAAAGAGTTAGAATTAATTGAGGCTTCTGTAAATTCTTCTTTTAGTAAAGCTCAATCTGAAAATGAAGAAATGGAAGAAGTGGTTAGTGAATTGGAAGAATTGAATGAAACTGAGGAGATATATAATGATGAAATAGAAAATAAAAACAGAGAAAAGGGAGATAATTGGTTTAAGTCCATTTTATCTAAAGGAAAGAAATGGTTAGAACAGGATATTGACGAGGATTTTCATGATACAAAGTAACAATATATAAACGAATTAAAAATAATGTAAAACTATTTGCTATGTCTATAATATTTGATATGCCAGAAGAAAAATCATCAATAATAAAAGTCGTTGGAGTAGGTGGCGGCGGTGGAAACGCAGTAAACTTTATGTTTGAGCAAGGAATCACAGGAGTTAATTTTGTTGTATGTAACACAGACGCACAAGCATTGGAGTTAAGTCCTATCCCTAATAAAATTCAATTAGGGCCTGATTTAACAAGCGGTCGTGGGGCTGGATCTCACCCAGAAGTTGGGAAGAATGCTACGCTTGAGTCCATTGACGAGATAAAAGAAATATTATCTGTGAATACAAAAATGGTTTTTGTAACGGCCGGAATGGGTGGCGGAACTGGAACGGGAGGAGCTCCTGTTGTGGCACAAATTGCAAAAGAGCTAGGCATTTTAACAGTGGGCATAGTCACAATCCCTTTTGATTTTGAAGGGAAGAGAAAACGAGAAAAAGCAGAGAAGGGACTTGAAGAATTAAAGCAAAATGTGGATGCACTGATTGTGATATCAAATAATAAGCTCCGAGAGGTTTATGGTAATTTGAAACTAACAGAAGCATTTTCAAATGCTGATAATATTTTAGCAACAGCTGCAAAAGGAATAGCTGAAATAATAACAAAGCCAGGATTCATTAATGTTGATTTTGAAGACGTAAAGACTGTTATGGAGTCAAGTGGTGTTGCTTTAATGGGTATAGGTGTCGCAAATGGAGAAAATAGAGCAGTAAAAGCAATTGAGAGTGCACTTTCGTCTCCATTATTGAATGATGATAATATTTATGGTGCAAAGGGTATTTTGTTAAATATTTCTTCAGGTTCAGAGGAAGTAACAATGGATGAAATTACAGAAATTACAGAGTATGTGCAACAAGCAGCCGCTAATGATGCAGAGATCATATGGGGTGTATGTTATGATGATGTGGCATCTGAAGATTTAACAGTGACCTTAATAGCAACGGGCTTTGATGTTAATAAAATTCAGTCTAATCCACCACAAAAAGAGAGAATAATACACTCTCTAAGTGAAAATAAGACGACGGAGGTCAAAAAAAACATCGAGCCAACTCCGGAAGAAATAGTTAATAATGAGTTGGAATTATTTAGTAATTTAGATAAGTCAGCTATTATAACTGACGACACCTCAGCTCAAAGTAATAATATCAATGATACGAATGATTATGTTAAGCAAGTGGAAGAGGAAGTTTCATATATCAGCGAATCTAACTTAACCTTTGTCGAATCTGATGAAACAACACTCAAAAATGAAAAGAGCGATGCTGGCGAGATTAATGAAGAAGATTTCAAGAAATTGCATATTGAGAGAATGAAAAAGCTTAAAAATATGGTGAGTATTAATAAGATGAGAAATAATGATGGAATCAAGGAGATTGAAGATGAGCCAGCTTACATGAGAAAAAATATTCATTTTGAAGATCGAGAGTATTCTACAGAAGAAAATATGTCTCGGTTTTCTTTAGATGATTCTTATAATCCAGAATTCGATGATACTTTTGAGATCAAGGATAATGGTTTCTTACATGATAATGTGGATTAACTAAAGAGAGGTTTTTAATCCCATTATCTAATAGGGAGCCTATTTTATAGGCTCCTTTTTTGTTTGGTGAATTATTATCTTAGTAATATGAGTAAAGATTTAAAACAATACTGGAAAACTAATCTTAAGTATTTAGGGATACTCCTTTTCATTTGGTTTTTGGTGAGCTATGTGCTGTCTATTTTATTTGTAGATCAGTTGGATAAATATAGGATTGGTGGCTTTAAACTTGGGTTTTGGATGGCACAACAAGGGGCTATTTACGTATTTGTTATTTTGATTTTTGTGTATACACGATGGATGCGTAAGCTAGATGATGAATACGATGTTTCTGAATAATATTTTGCAGCAATGGTTTTAACAACTTTATTTCTTGTTTCTTCAATTAAGCTTTGGACATATATTATTGTAGGGGTGACATTTGCAATATATTTAGGCATTGCCATTTGGTCTAGGGCAAGTTCAACTAAAGATTTTTATATCGCCGGTGGTGGAGTGCATCCAATTGCGAATGGTATGGCAACAGCTGCCGATTGGATGTCTGCAGCGTCTTTTATTTCAATGGCAGGTATTATTTCTTTTGTTGGAAGAGATGGATCTGTTTATTTATTGGGATGGACTGGAGGATATGTACTTTTAGCATTATTGTTGGCTCCTTATCTCAGAAAGTACGGTAAGTTTACGGTGCCCGATTTTATTGGCGACAGATATTATTCTCAGGTAGCGAGGATAGTGGCAGTCGTTTGTGCCATTTTTGTTTCGTTTACATATGTCGCAGGACAGATGAGAGGTGTAGGAGTTGTCTTTTCAAGATTTTTAGAGGTACCCGTTAGCACTGGTGTTATTATAGGTATGTTAGTGGTTTTCTTTTATGCTGTCTTGGGTGGCATGAAGGGGATAACATACACTCAAGTAGCGCAGTATTGCATTTTAATTTTTGCCTTTATGGTGCCAGCTATTTTTATTTCCATTCTTATGACAAATAATCCAGTTCCTCAACTAGGCTTTGGATCTAAGCTGGCAGATGGGACGTATTTATTAGACAAGCTAGATGGTCTGCACGTTGAACTGGGTTTTGCTGAATATACCTCAGGAATAAAATCAAAAATTGATGTTTTTTGTATTACAGCCGCATTGATGGTTGGTACTGCAGGACTACCGCATGTGATTATTAGATTTTTTACAGTGCCAAAAGTTAGAGACGCTAGGAAGTCTGCCGGTTTTGCTTTGCTTTTCATTGCATTACTTTATACGGCAGCACCAGCAGTTGCTGTTTTTGCAAGAACCAATATGATAGAAACCGTATCTGACGCTAAGTATGATGAAGTACCTGACTGGGTTAAAAACTGGGAAAAAACAGGTTTGATTGAATTTAATGATAAAAACAATGACGGCGCGATTCAATACGTTGCAGACAAAAAAATTAATGAACTAACGGTTGACAGGGATATAATGGTATTAGCTAATCCAGAGATTGCCCAATTGCCCAATTGGGTTATTGCATTAGTAGCAGCGGGAGGATTGGCGGCTGCATTATCAACCGCAGCGGGGTTATTATTAGTAATTTCTAGTGCAATTTCTCACGATTTATTAAAGAAAGCTATTCACCCTGATTTGTCAGAAAGAG
Source organism: Chitinophagales bacterium (assembly GCA_965216955.1). Taxonomy (GTDB): domain Bacteria; phylum Bacteroidota; class Bacteroidia; order Chitinophagales; family JADIYW01; genus CBDCGV01. The sequence goes on from CBDCGV010000008.1 coordinate 85,892, forward strand.
GAGAATTAATTGCCGCACGATTTGCAGCGGCTTTAGCTGTTGTGATTGCGGGATATTTTGGTATAAATCCACCCGATTACGTTGCGGCAGTAGTAGCTTTTGCATTTGGACTAGCAGCGTCCTCCTTTTTTCCAGCAATTGTGCTAGGTATTTTTGATAAAAGAATGAATCTACAAGGAGCGATTTCAGGTATGATTTTAGGTATTTCTTTAACAGCTGGTTATATCATTTACTTTAAATTTATTCAACCTGAGTTGAATACGTCCGAAAATTGGTTTTTGGGAATTTCTCCTGAAGGTTTTGGGTTTATTGGTATGTTGGCCAATTTAGGAACAGCATTAATAATTAGTCGATTAACCGCAAAACCCCCAAAACGTGTTCAGGAATTGGTAGAAGATATTCGAGTTCCAAAAGGAGCAGGGCAGGCGCAGATGCATTAAAATGAACCATGAACAAGCAAGTAATTCTAAATAAATTAGCACATCTATTAAATATAGATAAAGACGAATTATCCTTTCTTGATCAGTTAGAAGAGAAGGAGTTGGAAAGACTTCGCCTATCCATCATTAATAAAATTGAAACGGATCAAGGAGATATTTGGGAAAAATTAGCAAGGGTAAGTAAGTTTGTTCCAGCTTTTATAACCGGAAAAATTGCACAATTGGTAATGGGACCTCAAGTGTGTGCCAACGTAAGTCAGCATATGGATATAAAGGAGGCCTTAAAGGTATTGAAGCATTTGAGCATTTCATTTTTAGCAGAGGTTTCGGAGTACTTGATTCCACACAAAAGTGCGGATTTAATTAATGCTATTCCACAAAAAATGGTTCGTAAAGTGATGAATCAGCTGTTGCAAAATGAGAAGTTTTATACTGTCGCAAGTTTTGTCGATGTATTGGATCTTTCCAAAGTAGTTGAGCTATCCAACGACATAAAAAGTGATGACGATTTGTTGGTTATTGCCTCCTTTGTTGAAAATAAAGATTGCTTAGCCAGTATTGTCCAAAATTTAAAGGATCAAAGAATTTCTAAGCTTATCAAACGAGCTTTTGAAACTGAAAGGGCTGATGAAATTGTCGATATTTTGAAAAGTATGAATGATAGTCAACTTAGACGCATTATTAAATTGGTTGATGAATTTTCAGAAAGTGAACGAAATAAAATTATTGATTATTTTGAAAAGCAGAACTTGTCATTTTAGACGCTCCCTACAATCTTTTAATAAAATTCAAAGTTTTCATTTAAGATTAAGCAATAATTGCAGCGTATATTATTTTATAATCGTGCAACAACCATTGATCTTTATTGCAAATTACAATTTCAATTGGTGTCGGTAATTGGCGAGGCTAAGTTTTTTTGTAATTTAGAAATTGTGACACTTAAATTTTCTACTTTTGACTTAGACAGATAATGGCATTAGAGCATTTTGTACAAGACGTAAAAGGGAGGCTTAATGGTACATATTTGAACGAGAACGTAAGTCTTGCAGTTAGAGACTATAAATTACTTGAGTCTAGCGTCGAATCTCCCATAAGCTATTATATTTTTAATTATCGAATGCTTCAATTTGAATTAGTTTCAAAAGGAATTGAACAAATAACAGGTTATAATACAGATGCGTATTACGAGAGTGATGCAATAATGATTTTACAGAAAGTAATGCACCCTCAAGATGTGGTTACATTTGCTGAATATGTTAGCGAATTACTGAAAAAGACAGGAACTCTTCCTATGAATAAACTTAAAAAGTTGTTTTCTCAATATACATATAGGATAATTAGCAAAGACTCTACAAGAGTAAAGAATATACTACATAGGAGTTATGTACTTGATGTTACCGGTAATGGTCAAGTATTAAGAGAAATGGGTATTATGAGTGACGTAAGTCAAATTAATATTCAGCCACCGTATGTTACTGCTCAACTTTATGATAATGAACTGCAAAAGGTATTGTTGCAATTTCCTACAAACACCATTTCGGATGTTTCTTTGACAAAACGCGAAAAAATCATATTGGGATTATATTTACAAGGTAAAAACAGCAATGAAATAGCAGCTGAATTACATCTTAGCCCCCATACGGTTTTGAAGCATAGAAGCAATTTTATGTCTAAACTTGATGTTAAAAATACGGCACAATTAATTCTTAAGACATTAGAATTAAATTTACTTTAGCCATTCTTCTACTCTAGAATACATCGTATTGAATATCTAAGAATTATTCAGTGATAAGAATAGGAGAATAACGGGTTTATTTTTAATTTGAGCATTGAAAATTTAATTATGAATCATAAGATTACTTCATTAGAACAGTATAAAGAAGTTTATAAAAGAAGTGTAGAAGACCCTGAAGAATTTTGGGAAGAAATTGCAGGTAGTTTTACTTGGCGGCAAAGGTGGGATAAGGTGTTAGAATGGAATTTTAAGGAACCAAACGTCAAGTGGTTTTTGAATGGTAAATTAAATATTACGGAAAACTGTTTGGATCGTCATCTGGAAACCAGAGGAGATAAAACAGCCATTATTTGGGAACCAAATGATCCAAATGAACCTGTTAAAACATATACTTATACTGAACTTCATATGGAAGTTTGCAGATTTGCCAATGTGCTAAAAAATAATGGTGCCAAAAAGGGTGATCGCATTTGTTTGTATATGCCAATGGTGCCTGAGTTAGCGATTGCTGTTTTAGCATGCGCAAGAATAGGAGCGATTCATTCTGTTGTCTTTGCTGGTTTCTCAGCAACGTCATTAGCGGATAGAATTAATGATGCAACATGCAATATTTTACTTACTGCAGATGGTTCTTTTAGGGGAGACAAAAAAATTGCACTTAAGTCCATTGCGGATGAAGCATTGGAAAGCTGTCCATCAATTGAAAAGGTTATTGTATATGAGCGAACTAAACAAGAGGTTAATTGGAATGCCGATCGAGATGTTTGGTGGCACGAAGAGCTAGAGAAAGTAAATGAAGATTGTTCTCCAACGATTTTGGATTCAGAAGATACTTTGTTCATACTTTATACCTCTGGTTCTACTGGAAAACCCAAAGGGGTGGTCCATAGTTGTGGAGGATATATGATATATACATATTACACGTTTCTCAATGTATTTCAATATGAAGAGAACGATGTATATTGGTGTACGGCAGATATAGGTTGGATTACGGGACATTCATATATTGTTTACGGTCCTCTTTTAGCTGGGGCGACTACTGTAATGTTTGAGGGTGTGCCTACATATCCTGATGCAGGTCGTTTTTGGGAAGTTTGTGATAAACTAAAAGTAAATCAGTTTTATACTGCTCCTACAGCAATTCGAGCTTTAATGGCAAAGGGGTTGGAGTATGTTAATCCATATAAATTAGACACGTTGAAAGTAATTGGCTCGGTTGGAGAGCCAATTAATGAAGAGGCTTGGCACTGGTACGATGAACATATTGGAAAGAAAAAAGCTCCAATTGTAGATACTTGGTGGCAAACTGAAACAGGAGGGATGTTAATCGCTCCAATTCCGGGGGTAACCAAATTGAAGCCGACATATGCTACTTTACCACTGCCAGGGGTACAACCATGCTTAGTAGATAAAGAGGGTAATGAGATCAATGAAAATGGGGTGGAAGGATTACTGTGTATGAAATTTCCTTGGCCATCAATAATTAGGACGACTTATGGTGATCATGAACGATGTAGGACGACTTATTTTTCTTCTTTTGAGAATAAGTATTTTACAGGGGATGGTTGCAGACGAGATGAAGAAGGCTTTTATAGAATTATAGGTCGAGTTGATGATGTTATTAATGTTTCGGGTCATAGAATGGGTACTGCTGAAGTGGAAAACGCTATCAATGAGCACGAAAATGTAATTGAGTCGGCAGTAGTGGGTTATCCTCATGATATAAAAGGTCAGGGTATTTATGCATATGTGATCACAGATGGTCATGAAGGCGAAGGAGATACACTAATTAAAGAAATTAAGGATGTGGTAAATAAGGTAATTGGCCCGATAGCAAAACCAGATAAGGTTCAAGTTGTTCCTGGATTACCCAAAACGCGTTCAGGAAAAATTATGAGAAGAATACTTAGAAAAATTGCTAGTGGAGATACGACTAATTTAGGAGATACTTCTACTTTGCTAGATGCTAGTGTTGTTGAAATAATTAAAGAGGGCGCTGTTTAGAACTAGGCTTTTTTAATAAACTTCCCCTCTATCTACCGTTGAATAATTGAGTTTAAGGGCATCTGCCTTTCTAAGCTCCTGTTTTATATCTGTCAATAAACCCATGGTAACCTTTTTATCTGCTTTGACAGAAAAGATGAGTGCCATTTTTTCTTTTTCACTCACCTTACTTCTGCATAAGTTTACATAGGTGCCAATATCATCAGGTGTTGCAAAAGCATCGTCTAGTTGTAAACGTGGTGCCGTTCCAAAAGTAGCTTTGTCAACAGGCGTTCCGATGTACATATAATTTACTAGAGACTTCTTTTCTAATTTTTGAATTTCGGTTGCTTTGGGTACAAGAAATCTAACAAGCAAAGAGTCGTCTCTCATAACGGTAACTACCATAAAGAAAAACAGCAATATAAAAATGATATCTGGTAACGATGAAGTACCAATTTTAGGTGTTTCTTTACCAACTTTTCTTTTAAATCGAGACATAATAAATCGTATTTAGAAATTATTCCTTTCCATAAGAATCAGGTTCCGCTTCTGATATCTTAATTGGATAAATTCCTCTAATTTCTTTCTTTTGGTCTTTATTTAAATCACTAAATGACCTTCCAAATTTCTTATTTGAACCAACTTCCCTTAATTCATTATAGGCGGCTTTCAACTCGTTATATACTTGAATGTACATATCATAACTGGTCGCCCTATCATTTTTTAGGGAAACAATAGCTTTATCTGGATTGTCAGACTTTTGCGGATCTTGATCTCCCCCACATAAATCACATGATCCATCACCATTATTATCGATAAATTCCTTAGTTCTTTTTTTCAAAGAGCGAATAGTTTCTAACTCTCCATTTACCAATAACTGATCGTATTGGTTTACTAAGATTTGAAGTACATTTCTTTTGTTCGCCTGAACATCATCTGGTGGAGGCTCTTCAGACCATTGAGGCAGCTTTACCAATAATCCTGTATCAGTATCTATAGTCGTCGTTACCAGAAAGAAAATTAATAGCAAGAAGGCAATGTCTGCCATAGAACTTGCATTAATTTCAGGACTTTCTCTCTTTTTTCTTGCCATTTTCTAGATATTAAAATTATACTAGTTTCTAAAGAGTCCCATTATGCCATCAAAAATGATAAACCCTAATAATCCTACAGTTGCTAATATAGCCGTAAAAATTCCAGCACTTATTAATTTGAACTGCATTAAGCTTAAACCAGCTTTTGAAGCAAAATCGGGTAACGTATTTCCAGCTAAAGCCAAACCAATTAATATTAAAACAGCTAGTGCTGCAAAGCCTAAAAGTGCTTTTTTCTTTTCTCCAAAGTTGGTAATTAAACTCAATAAGGGAAAGATAATAGATACTAACAATGCGATCCCCAAAAGTACATATGCGATGGGCAAGCCTACATTGGTAAAGAAATTAATTAAACCGTCCATTGTGGTTATTATTTAGTTTTAATTACTTGATGTTATGCTTAATAAGCATATCTAAAAGAGAAATTGATGAGTCTTCCATTCTATTCACTAACCCATCTACTTTAGAAACTATATAGTTGTAAAATATTTGAAGTATTATAGCAGTGATTAGACCAAATACAGTTGTTAAAAGTGCCACTTTAATACCTCCTGCAACTAAAGCAGGATTTACATCTCCAGCCTCTGCTATAGCGTCAAAAGCACCAATCATACCAATTACTGTTCCCATGAAACCCAACATTGGAGCCAATGCTATAAATAAAGAGATCCAAGTAAGACCACTTTCTAATTTGCCCATTTGAACAGAACCATATGAAATAATTGATTTTTCAACAACATCAATACCTTCTTTAACTCTATCTAATCCTTGATATAATACGCTAGCTACTGGCCCTCTTGTTGATTTACAAACTTCTTTAGCTTGTTCTACATTTCCGCTTGCCAACGCGTCATCAACGCTGCTTAGTAGTTTTTTGGTATTAGTTTGCGCAAGACTTAAAGAAATTATTCTCTCAATGCACAATGCCAATCCAATTATTAAACAAATTAATACGGGTGACATCCATAATGGATCACCATCGATAAATTGTTTTTTTAATACTTGGGTAAGGCCAACCGCTTCTTTATCAACTACTTCCTCGGCCTCCTGAGCAAAGGCGATAGTTGAACTCATCATTGTAATTGCAAATACTGTAAGGATAGATAATAGATTCTTCATTTTTTAATATTTATCATTCTTTGGGCTAAAAATAGAGCTTTATTTAAATATTCAAAAATAAGTTGATAAACTATTTTTAACATGGAATAAAACTTTTGATGATATTCTGCTCAAAAAAGTGAATTGAAAAGTAAATAGAGCCTTTTGTGTTTAAAATATTAGCCTCCTTTACTTGCTATTTAATGCATGGTATATAAGTACAAATATATTTAATTATGCAGGTATGGTTTTACAATGAGTTTTTGCCGAATGCTAACATTATTTAAGAAAAAACTTACACTGACAAATTGTCATTGGCTATGTATTTGATTATCTTTGTTCGTTGATTATGATTGGAAATGGTATAAAGCACAATGGATCTAAGCTTTGAGTTTTATACGGTTCAATCAAAAAAGAAGATAATGGGGGAATTCAGTGGTGTTTTAACAAAATCTATTGACGAGCAACGTCAGGGGGAAGTACTGAATAAAAGTATTTTGAAAAATAATGTCAATGGTAAAGGCTTTTACATTGAAAGCTATGGTTGTCAGATGAATTTTAGTGATAGTGAAATAGTTGCTTCGATTTTAGCTAAAGAAGGGTACAGTATTGAACAAAATTATGAAGACGCAGACTTAATTTTAATAAATACTTGTTCCATAAGAGAAAAGGCAGAACAAACAGTTCGGAAGCGCCTAGTTGAATTTAGGAAGGCAAAAAAAGAAAATTCAGATGTTTTAATCGGTGTGCTAGGATGTATGGCAGAGCGATTAAAAACTAAACTGCTCGAAGAAGAGCAATTAGTCGATTTAGTAATTGGCCCTGATGCCTACCGATCACTTCCTAACTTGATAAAGGAAGCAGAAGGAGGACAAAAATCAGTTAATGTTTTGCTTTCTAGAGAAGAAACGTATGCTGAGATTAGTCCGGTTCGATTAAATAAAAATGGAATTACTGCTTTTATCTCTATTATGAGAGGATGCGATAACATGTGTTCCTTCTGTGTGGTACCTTTTACAAGAGGAAGAGAGCGAAGTAGAGATCCCGAGTCCATTATAAAAGAAGCGCAAAACCTCTTTAATGAAGGATATAGAGAAGTAACCCTTTTAGGACAAAATGTGGATTCGTATAAATGGAATAAGGAAGAAGAAATTCATTTTAATTTTGCTCAATTGCTTGAATCAGTAGCAAAAATTCATCCCGATTTGAGAGTGAGATTTTCAACTTCACATCCGAAAGATATTACAGATGAGGTGCTCTATACCATGGCTAAGTACAATAACATTTGTAATTATATTCACTTGCCTGTTCAATCAGGAAGTTCAAAGGTCTTAGAAAGAATGAATAGAACATATGATCGTTCTTGGTATTTGAACAGAGTAGAGGCCATTCATCGGATTTTGCCGGATTGTGGTATTTCTTCAGATATTATCACTGGCTTTTGTGGGGAAACAGAAGAAGACCATGAGGCAACTTTAAGTTTAATGAAAAAAGTAAGATATGATATGTCTTATATGTTTTATTATTCTGAAAGACCAGGTACTTTGGCAGCGCGTAAATATGATGATGATGTCCCCTTAGCAACCAAAAAAAGAAGACTACAGGAAGTAATTCAGCTTCAGAATAAACATGCTTTGGAACGAAATCAAAGTGAAATAGGAAAAGTGCATAAAGTCTTAATTGAAAAGCTTTCTAAAAAATCTGCTGATGAATGGTGTGGACGAAATGATCAAAATAAAATGGTTGTTTTTCCCAAGGGAAAATACTTGCCTGGTCAGTATGTAAATGTATTGATAGAATCATGTACTGCTGCCACACTGGTTGGGAAAGTAATTGATTAAACACCCTTTAGATGATAGTCTTTAAATAAATATGGAATTACAATCAATAAAACAACGGTTTGGAATTATAGGAAACTCAAAAGCTCTAAATAATGCTTTGCAGGTAGCTGTTCAGGTAGCACCAACAAATTTATCGGTGTTAATTACTGGAGAGAGTGGTGTTGGGAAGGAAGTCTTTTCTCAAATTATACATTATTTGAGTCCTAGAAAACATGAGGGGTTTATTGCAGTTAATTGTGGAGCAATTCCGGAAGGGACAATTGATTCAGAATTATTTGGACATGAAAAAGGAGCGTTTACGGGGGCACAAGGTGTTAGAAAGGGATATTTTGAAACGGTCAATGGAGGAACTATATTTCTTGATGAAATAGGAGAAATGCCCATAGGTACTCAAGCTAGATTATTAAGGGTACTCGAATCTGGAGAGTTTATAAAGGTGGGTTCTTCTACAGTGCAAAAAACGGATGTAAGGGTGTTGGCAGCAACGAATGTTGATTTGCCTAAACTAGTGGCTCAGGGTAAGTTTAGAGAAGACTTGTACTATAGGTTAAATACCGTTCCTATTTATGTAGCGCCGCTTAGAGAACGAAAAGAAGATATCTATTTGTTGTTTAGAAAGTTTACCTCAGATTTTTCAGATAAATATAGAACGTCACCAATTGTTTTAGAAGAGGAGGCTCAACAACTTTTAATAAACTATAGATGGCCTGGAAATATTAGGCAATTAAAAAATATTGCAGAAAAAATATCTGTACTTTCTCCTCAGCGTATTGTTTCTAAAGAAATACTTGCGGAGCATCTTCCCAATTTGCAGCAAACAACTTTACCGGCTTTGGCAAAAAGTGCAGAGAAGGAGTCAATGACAGAAAGAGAGCTGCTTTATAAAATGCTCTTTGATATAAAAGGAGACGTGAATGACCTAAAGCAGTTTATATGGAAAATGGCTCAAGGTGAAAAGATTGAGCTTGGAAACTCACAGCTCTTTGCAGATCTATTAGATAGCAATGCATCAAATTCTGCGTCTGCTCGAACAATAACAGGTACCTCTGATGTAAAGGAGGAAATATATGGTTCATGGCAAGGACAAAATGATGCTGTAGATAGACCTAATCAAACCATAATTATCGAAGATGATGGTAAATATGCTGAAGAAAATATTGAAGAATCCTTGTCTTTGTCTGATATGGAGAAAGAATTAATAAAAAAAGCACTTGAAAAACATAGAGGGAAAAGGAAAAATGCAGCTTTTGATTTGGGGATATCAGAAAGAACCCTTTATAGAAAAATAAAAGAATACGATATAAGTGCATAGTAAAGAATCTATATTTGAGTCATTAAGAATAGGTAGAATAATTAGGAGCTTGATTTTAATGGGAAGCTTTCTTATATGTTTTTCTTCTTGTAAAATCTATAAATTTTCTGATACTAGTGTAAATCCAAATATCAGAAGCGTCAGCGTAGAGAATTTTCCTAACTTGGCTCCATTGCAACAACCATCGTTAGCACCAACGATTACGGATAAATTGAAACAAAGATTTTTGCGAGAAACCAATTTACAGGTTATACAAACAGATGGAGATATCCAATTTACAGGTAGTATCATTGGATATGATATTAGCCCAGTTGCTGTATCTGGAAATGAGACGGTTGCGCAAAACAGATTAACTATACGTGTTAAAGTCGATTGTGTTAATAAGATAGAGCCCGAAAATAGTTTCAATACAACATTTACGGATGGAGATAATTATGATGCAGCAGACGATTTAACTAATGTAGAGGATGTGCTGATTGAGTCAATAACAGAAAAGATAGTAGAGAATATTTTTAATAAAGCTTTCGTAAATTGGTAGGGATCTTAGATGGATACTTATAGTAATGATATATTAAATCTAAACCAGTTGTTATTGATAGATATCAATGAATTGGAAGCGCTTGCTGTGAACTTTCCAGCTAGTGGTTTTGTACATGCAATGCTAGCCAAAAGATATAAGTTGTCAAATGATTTACGTTACGAAAAACAATTGAATAAGGCGGCTCTGTTATTGCCGGATAGAGAAAAACTCTATGATTTTATTCAAAGAGATATGGCTACAAAACCCATGGTAGAAGAGCAGTCTTTAGAGGAAGAGAAAATTGCAATAAAAGTAAAAAAAGCAAGTAAAGGAACTAGCAGAAAAAGAAAGGCTAGTAAAAATGTCAAAGCTAAAAAGGAGCGTGTAAAAGAGAAAGCTAAATCAACGAAGAGTAAGACAGGAGAAAAACCAATAAATAAAAAAAGTAAAAAGCTAAAGGTCAAAGGAGAAAAGCAAGAATCTATCATTAGCAAAATTCAGGAGGCAGTTAATAACAAAGAGGTAAAGACAGAAAAAGCAATTGAGCATTTTAAGCCGAAAGAGACCATACGAAAAGAAGAAAAAACAAAAAAAGAAAAGGCTATAGAAAGTAGTAGTATTGGAACACATACTTTTTTAGAGTGGTTGCAAATTGTTGATAAAGAACAAAAAGAGAAAGGAGCCACCGAGGAAATTGTTGTTAAAAAGAAGAAAAAGAAAGTAAAAAAAGCAACGATCTCAAAAAAAGAAAAGAAAGCTTTTGTTACAAATACAACAGAAAACAAGTTAGATCCTAAACTTAAGTTAAGTGAAAAGGAAAACGCTATCGCAGATAATTTAGCGAAAGCTAGTATTACGTTTAATCATAATTTAGCTACGGAAACTTTGGCTAAATTATATGTTAAACAAGGCAAAATTGGAAAAGCTAAAGAATTATATAAAATACTAAGCTTGAAATATCCGAATAAAAGTGCTTATTTTGCGGCTCAAATAGAGAAAATCGAAGAATAATGTATATCTTTTTAACCATATTAATAATCCTTGTTTGTATTTTTATAATGCTTATAGTATTGGTTCAAAACCCTAAGGGTACAGGGCTTGGTGCGGGTTTTGGAGGAGGCTCGGCATCTAATTTGATGGGGGTGCAAAAAACTGGTGACATTTTAGAAAAACTTACTTGGGGAAGTGCAATTGCTTTATTGGTACTTAGTTTATTAACTACATTCTTTATCGATAGAGGGGGGGATACACCCGAAAGAACAAAAGCAGAGGAGGTGGTTAATGAAACATTTATTCCTTCAACGCCTGATAATAATGCTGTTCCGGTATTGCCTCAGGGGAATTAAGCGAAACGGATCGTATTTGATTGCTGAAAAACTATTTTCTTACTAACATCAAACATCCATTATAAGTTAGTTCGATAACTTTTTTATTGGATTTTGGCTTTGAGCTAAAACAGCCGTTGCTCCATAGATTATTGCTAGGATGGAAAACAATATTTCTAGTATATACATTGTCATTAATATCCTTTTCTAATCCTTTAATTCGCATACCAATTTTATATATTCCCTTGCCAAATTGACTTTCAAATTTCTCAGCGGTAATAAAATCTCCATAAGAAGAGTATAAAGACTCTGGAGTATTTGAAAAGGTATAAGGTTTCCACCAGCCGCTTTTTCGTGCATGTGCAACATGCGATCGATAAACTAATCGTTGATTAGAAATATTGTAAATAAACAGCCGTTTTTGTAAATACCCCTTTCTAAAATCAATAAAAATTATGTGCTCTTTTAAGTTTAGTTCTTTTTTGTATTCATCATATTTTTCTTGTATAAAAGTTTCATTTTCTTTTGATAGGGGAGTTGGAAAAAAATAAACTCCAAATAAAAAAGCCAAAACTATTATAGAAAAGTATTTATAGATAAAATGAAACATAAATTTTCTTTTTACGAAAGTCTGTTGAGCTGTTTTAAAATTTGTTTTGCTCGAGCTTTAAAAGCAACAGAATTTTTTTCATACACCTCTTGAATTACGAAAACTAATTCTTCTTTTAGTTCAGGGTGTCTCTTACAAATATGAAAGGCATTTTGCATACCATGAACCTTTAAAGCAACAAGTTCTTTTGGATTAATGATCCAAAGGAGTGTCATGTCAAAAATAATAGCCTCTAAATCCTCAGGAAAGAACTTTTTAAAAGTGAGCATTTTCCCCATGTGTCTTTTTATTCCGTCAGTATTTTCAATTTTAAACTGATCAATAACCTCTACAATTAGTTTTTTGTTCAATAACTTTGGATTTAGGGCCACAGCTTCACACATAATCCATGAAGCTTGATAAGAAGTAGGGTGTGATTCTGTTTTTACAAGTTTCCAGCATGTATTAAAACTTTTTTGAGAAGAAGCAATTTCAACGGCAATTTCTATTAATGCTGATCTGCTGACCCTTTTTGATATTTGACTTTTTAAGTTCAATTATGTTTGTTTAAAACCAAATTAACGCTATAAACGTTAATTTTGCAACCAATAATTTTGTTATGAATAAAGAAGCATTAGTTTTTAATGATATCGTAGAGCAGAGACGCTCTGTTAGAATATACAATGAAGGTATCGAAATAGATGAAGGAGTTGTAGAGCGAAGTCTCCAAAGAGCTGTTTTGGCACCTAACAGTAGTAACCTACAGCTGTGGGAATTTTATCGTGTTAAATCGAAAGATAAAAAAGAAGCATTAGCAGAGATTTGCTTAGATCAAAAAGCTGCAGCAACGGCTAAAGAATTAGTCGTATTTGTCGCGAGAGCAGATAAATGGAAAGAAAGAAGTCAATTTGTTTTAAACGAAATAATGAAAGACTTTGAAAGCATGGATGAAGACCGGCAAAAGATGGTTCAAAAGTATTATGGTTCTTTAATACCACTATTATATAGAAAAACACCCTTGGACATAAGCGGGAAAATTAAAAACGCAATGATGTTTTTTGTTGGAATGTCTAAGCCCACAGTGCGTGAAGTAGACAATAATGATGTGCGAGTGGTGGTACATAAGAGTGTAGCACTTGCAGCTCAAACATTTATGTTAAGTATAAAAGCAGAAGGGTATGATACCTGTCCTATGGAGGGATTTGATTCTAAAAGAGCAAAAAGGCTGTTGAAATTGCCAAGCGCTGCGGAAATAACGATGATTGTTTCTGTTGGGAAGGCAAAGCCGGAGGGTATATATGGCCCAAGAATTAGAGTAGATGAAAAAGAAGTGATTTTTACAATTTAAGCTAAGCATGACAAAAACGCTTATTATTGGTGCCGGTGGGGTTGGAAATGTGGTTGTGAAAAAATGTGCTCGCTTGCCAGAAATTTTTGGCAAAATAATGTTAGCAAGTAGAACTTTATCAAAATGCAAAAAGATTGCTGATGAAGTTAAAGAGCAAGATGTTTCGATTGCAAAAGTTGATGCAGATAACGTGAGGGAATTAGTTGATCTTATTAACCAATTCAATCCCGATATTGTTATTAATGTGGCTTTGCCATATCAAGATTTACCAATAATGGATGCTTGCCTAGAAACAGGTGTCCATTATTTGGATACAGCTAATTATGAACCTAAGGATGAAGCTAAATTTGAATATAGTTGGCAGTGGGCATACCAAGATAGATTCAAGGAAAAAGGTATTATGGCATTACTGGGTTGTGGGTTTGATCCTGGGGTTACAGGCGTGTTTACTGCTTACGCTGCAAAACATCATTTAGATGAAATACATTATTTGGATATTATCGATTGTAATGCTGGAGATCATGGCAAACCATTCGCAACTAATTTTAATTTGGAGATCAATATTCGTGAGATCACCCAAAATGGAAGGTACTACGAAAATGGAAAATGGATAGAGGTCCAACCAATGTCTATTCATAAGCCAATTAGTTATCCTGGAATAGGGGCGCGTGAATCCTATTTGCTATATCATGAAGAATTGGAATCATTGGTTAAGAATTTTCCAACGCTGAAAAGAGCACGTTTTTGGATGACTTTTGGAGATGCTTATATCAAATATCTAGAAGTGTTGCAGAATGTTGGTATGACAAGTATTAATCCCATTGATTTTGAAGGCAATCAAATAATACCTCTGCAGTTTTTGAAAGCCGTTCTTCCGGAACCTTCAACGTTAGGTATAAATTATACGGGAGAAACTTCAATAGGATGTCAAATAAAAGGAATTAAAGAAGGAAAACCTCAAACCTATTATGTTTACAATAATTGTAAGCATCAAGAAGCATACAATGATGTTGGTGCGCAGGGAGTGGCCTATACTACAGGAGTGCCTGCGATGATTGGCGCAAAGCTTATGCTACAAAGTGAGTGGATGAAACCGGGTGTATTTAATGTCGAAGAATTTAACCCCGATCCTTTTATGAACGATTTAAATACTTATGGATTGCCATGGAAGCAAGAAATCGGAATTGACTTGCCACATAAATATTAATCCTATTTAGCCGTACAAGTATTTATTCATTTAAAGGAATTTAAATACTTTTGATCTATGAATTTTCCCACGCCTTGTTACGTTTTAGAAGAAATTAAACTACTTCAAAATCTAAGGCTACTTAATAGTGTACATGAAAAAAGCAGAGTTGAAATTTTATTGGCATTAAAAGCTTTTTCATCTCACACCTTTTTTCCAATTATTAAGCGGTATCTAAATGGCGCTTCGGCAAGTTCTCTAAATGAGGCGCGATTAATTTATGAGGAAATGAATTATAAGGCTCATGTTTATGCACCAGCATATATTCCAAAAGAATTTAAGGCTTTAAATCAGTATACAAGTCATTTGATTTTCAATTCTCTACAACAGTATCACTTGTATAAAGATCAAGTGTTAGAGGGGATATCGTGTGGAATAAGGGTGAATCCAAATTATAGCGAAATAGAAGTGCCTCTTTATGATCCATGCGATAGATACTCTAGACTAGGAGTTACTCATGGGATGCTTGCAGATGGCTTGCCAGAAGGTATAGAAGGGTTACATTTTCATGCTTTATGTGAAAATAATTCATACACATTGGAGAAAGTTTTAGAAGCTTTAGAAATGCAGTTTGGCAAATTTCTTAAAGAAGTAAAATGGCTAAATATGGGAGGAGGACATTTAATAACAGATAAGGAATATGAGGTGGATCATTTAGTTGCTTTGTTAAATGCGTTCCAAAAGAAATACAATAACTTAAAATTGTATATAGAGCCTGGCTCTGCTGTGGTATGGGAAACAGGTTTTTTAGCTACTACTGTTTTGGATATTATAAAAAAAGAAGATGTGCTAATTGTAATCTTGGACACTTCCTTTACTTGCCATATGCCGGATTGTTTGGAAATGCCCTATCAACCTAGAGTAAGAGGAACAAGTATGGAAGGCACGTTTAAATATATTTTAGGAGGCGTTAGCTGTTTAGCAGGAGATCAGGTTGGCATTTATCATTTTAATGAACCTTTAAATGTGGGTGATCAAGTTATTTTTGAGGATATGATGCACTATACTATGGTAAAAACTACTACTTTTAATGGTGTAAATTTGCCATCATTTGGGATGATAAAGATGGATGGGAGTTTTGAGACGATTGACACTTTTGGCTTTGAAGCATATAAAAATAGGTTCTAACAAATAAATAGGTTATTAGATGAAATTACCAAAGCCTTTAGAAAAATTATATGATAAGGCCATTAAAGAAGCTGAAAAAGTAATTGGAAATGATACCGGGCTTTCTAAGTTAATAGACGCCGCTTTTGATAAACTGGGTGACGGAAGTCAAATCTTTTACGAGATTCAAGATAAAGTATTGGCACTTTTTAGATTGGTAAAAACGTGGGCAAAAAGGGAATATACCGACGTAAGCCCAAAAACTATTGTTATTGCTGTAGCGGCACTTTTATATTTGGTCAATCCTATGGATTTTATTCCTGACATTATTCCTTTGACAGGACTGCTAGATGATTTTACAATAGTTACATATGTATTGGCATTGATTTCTGAAGAAATCGATAAATTTTCAGAATGGGAACGCAAAAGAAAAGAACAGCAACCAGTGGAAGATTTGAGCTGATAATAAAGAAGTCTTTTTTACTAAATTTTATCCTTTAATCACTTTGATAAGTCTATACTTTTAAGTCCTCTGCCATAGGTTGAAACAATTAATTTTGGTGTTGTTCCCATAGTTAAGCTTAAATCAGATATTGGAACTCCTTCTTCATATAAGGTACGCCAAGAATCACCGTAATTATTACTAATCAATATGCCTCCTTTTTGAGATTCTACACCAGTATATCCTAAACTTATCCAAACAAAATTTTCTCTTCCTGGACGCACCACAACATCAGAAACAACAGTCCCTTTAACGGTTGTTAACTTCCAATCTTCGTTAGGGTATTTTCTATAGAGCCCATCACTTGTAGCAGCATAAAGCGTACCTCCCTTATATTTGCTTTTTGTAATGTTATAGATATTTAATGTGTTTTTTAATCCAAACTCTTTCCAGCTTTTGCCATCATTATAAGAAATAAAGATGCCCTTTTTAGCTGATCCAGCATATAGTTCTTTCTCTGTTACATAAGTGCAAATTGGTTGTGCATCATTTGGAAGCTTTGAAAATTTAAATTTCTTTCCTCCGTCATTACTTATTGCAATAGTACTACTGGTCGCTAGATACACTTTGTCTTTATTTTTGGGATGAACAGCAGTCATTCCGTTTGACAGTATGTGTGGAGCTGAAAGGTTTAAGGATTCATCTTTGTTTAAATATTGGTATTTTATTTGTTTGCTAGTTGATGCAGATTTAAAATTATCAATAACGGTAAAAACACGTGAGCAATACCTAAGATAAACTCTATTACTATCAGAAGGAGCAACAACCGCTGACCATGTGTCGCCACAGCCGCTATTATTGAACCCTCTTTCCCATTGGTTATTTTCGTCGAGGAGAAGATTTCCGTTATCTAGTGATCCAACAAGGTATCTTCTTTTTCCTTTGGAAGTATAAACCATCACTCCGCAATGAGCTTGTAAAGCACCAGCACCTGTTACAGAAATATATTGGAAGTTTTTTTCTTCTTTTTTATTGTTCAGCTCCCAACGCATTAAGTTTCCAATGGAACCTAAATCCTGTGTTCCATTAAACCCATCAGTTGCACTCCAAACAAAAGTTTTAGATAATTTAGGATAATATTGTTTTATAATGATTCTAGTATCTGCATGTTCGTCTCCTTTACCTTTTTCTTCCCATGTTCTACCTAAATTATCAGTCTGATATTTAAAAACGGTTCCTAGAATAAAGCTGCTATCACCTAAGTCAGTTATGCAAGAAGTAGCCCAACTAGCACTTTGAATCGAAGTTTTTGTAGTTTCCCAAGTATTGGTATTTTGATTAAATAAAAAAACGTGTGATCCAGTAATATTTCTATGTTGACCTTGAGTAAGCAGAGCCAATTTTTTTACATCGGATAACCATTCAAAATCAATAGCCTTTAGGTCTATCCCCATTCCGCGATTCACTTTCTTCCATTTTAAAGAGGGGCTTTTATACTTCCATATATCACTACTTTTATATATGGGGGGAGGAGATGCATTTATTTTATTAGTGGTTGCAAAGTAAACTACATTGTTTTCATCTGCACCTATTGTAGTTATAAATGCTTCTTCTTTAGAAATATCAGTAGTAATAGGTGTATGGTGTTCAAATTTTTTTCCATCAAAAGAATAATATATACCAGTTCCTTGTCGTGCCCATATAATTGCTCTTTTTTGGTTTCCAAAATCTAATTGCTTGAATGCGCTATAATTCTCATATCCAAGATAGAAATCGATGATTGGTATTTGATTCTTATTTGTTCCTCCAGCCAATTCAATCCACTCAGGACTTTCTCCAAAAGGATTGTCACACGCAAATAAAGTACTAGGTGTAATGGCATAAAGTCTTTTTTTATCGACAATATCCCATTCAATTGAGTGAACAGAAGGGTCATTTAATCCTTTAAAGATGGAAGTCCAATTTGCGCCATTGTCTACAGTTACCCAAACTCCACCACCAGGACTAGAAATGGCTAATTTATTTGGATCTTCATGGTCTGGTGCAATTCCAGTAAATCTTCCTCCTACAAAGGGACCTAATTCTTTAGCTATAGGAGCGTTTAAATTATTTTCACAAGAAGTAAATACCCATAATATAGTTGAGAAAACTAAAAGCACGATAAATTGTGATTTAGAAACTATCATCTTGAACATTTATTTTAAAAATAGATAAAAAAAGGTAATTACAATAACCCCATTTTATAGGCTATTTGTAGCAATGCGGCAGTATTTTTAACCTTTGCCTTTGAAAGTAAGTTCTTTCTATGTGTTTCAACGGTATTCTTACTTATCAAAAGTTTATTTGCAATATCATTACTTGTCATACCATCTGCAATAAGGTTAAGAACTTCAATTTCTCTTTTAGTAATGCTTGTAATTAAATTGTCATTTTCTAATGTTTTTGCATCTTGCTCATTAATTTTTTGAAGGGATTCAATCATTTTTTCCTGAATCTTATGGGATAAATAGGGTTTTCCCTCAAATACAGTTTCAATGGCTTTAATTAATTCTTCTTTAGAAGTATTTTTTAAAATGTAACCTCTAGCTCCTGATTCTAAAACTTCTTTAATTACCTCGATATTATCATTTGAGGTGAGCAGAATTACTTTTATAGAAGTATATCTTTCGAGTATTATTTTGCATGTTTCAATGCCATTTATTTCAGGAAGGCATGTGTCCATTATTATAATATCGGGTTGTGAAATAGGTATCTTTTGTAAAACTTCAAGTCCATTATAAGCAATTGCCGATAATGTAAAATGAGGATTTTCTTTTATAAGCACAGAAAGGCCTTCTATAAATATTGGTTGTTCATATGCAATTAAGAGTTTTATTTCGTCCATCATTAAAACAATTAGATATAAAAATAATAATATATAAGTGTTGATTAAATTTAGATCCAGAACATGAATGTTATCCAAAAATATCTAAATAAACAAAAGGAAATTCCATCGGATGATGGTCTAAGATCCAACGCTTATGATTTTGTTGTAGTTATTCCATCTTATAAAGAAAAAAAACTAATTGATACGCTAAAGAGTTTGGAGTCTTGTATTCAAGTTCAAAAAAAAATTCTGGTTTTAATTGTATTGAATTTTAAGACTAATGATGCTGAAGCGATAAGTCAATATCATATCAATCAACAAATAGCAATTCGAAAATGGATTATTCAAGAAAACCATCATTTAGATTATAGTGTGATCTTGAAGTCTTTTAATTCCAGTAAATCAGGTGTTGGTCGGGTGCGAAAATATGGAATGGATTTGGCGTTAAATATTTTGACTTTTGGAGGAACAAAGGAGCAGGGCGTGATAATAAGTTTGGATGCAGATAGCACCGTAAAACAAAATTATTTTGTTGAGATATCGAATGCCTATAAAAAACAATCTGAAATAGGAGCCTTTTCCATTCATTTTGAACATGATCTATCTTTATGCGAAACTGCTGAGCAGAAGGAAGCCATTATGCTTTATGAGCTTCATCTTAGATATTTTATTAATGCACAAAAATGGGTTGGTTTGCCGTATGCCTTTCAAACGATTGGTTCTGCCTTTACAGTGAGCGCTAAAGCTTATGCTGCTCAAGGGGGAATGGTGAGTAATAGTGCGGGAGAAGATTTTTATTTTTTGCATAAGTTTTCATCAGTCGGTAAGCTTGGTAATATCGTTAATACAACAGTTTTTCCCTCTTCAAGAAGTAGTGATAGAGTGCCTTTTGGCACTGGAAGAGCAGTGAGTGATATGTTACTCAAGAACAAGAGTTGGGATACATATAGTTTTAGGTCTTTTCAGTTGCTAAGACAAGCATTTTTTCAAATGGATTTATTAGTCAAAGAGCCAGTTGCAGGTGCTTTTTTAAACGCTATTCCATTTGAAGTGTCTAGTTTTTTCAAAGAAGTAGATTTTGAAAATGCAGTGTTAGAAATTAAAAGAAATACTCGCTCTGAAGCGCAGTTTATTAAGCGATTTTACAGATGGTTTAATGCATTTAGACTTATGAAATACTGTCATTATATCAGAGATCAATTTTACACGAATCAGGAAGTCTTAACTGCATCTAGGCATTTATTAAGAGCCTTGAAATTTAATTATGAAGACACTATGAATCTAGAGGATTGCCTAAAGATTTATAGAAGTATGGATAAAAAGATAGTTTAATCTAGCTTTCTTCTTTTTCTAGATTGAAACTTAGCTCGATTTGTTTTTTGTTGTTAGCAGTTCTTAATGGGTACTTAATGGTTTTATATCCTTCTTTTTCTACAATTATTAAATAATCTCTTTTGGGCTCAATCATTGTATTGAATTGTCCAATAGCATTTGTCAATCCATGCTCGATGAAGATTCTTCTTTGTACATCGATTATCTTAATTTTTCCCTTTTCAAGTTTAACGGTATCTTGAATCATTGCATTTACTTCAAAAGGAACAATGGCTTTTGTAAAGAAATAAATATCATCATCCCCTTTACCACCTTGTCTATTTGATGAGATAAACCCTCTAACAAAATGTTTATCTGTTGTAAAAGAAAAATCATCTTTTGGCGAGTTGAAGGGTATACCCAAGTTTTTTATTTCTGTAAACTTATTTGAAGTATCTTTTGTTGCTACGAAAATATCGAGGCCGCCAAAACCACCATGTCCATCTGAGGAGAAGTATAAATTGCCATTTTGATGAATAAATGGAAATCTTTCATCTCCCGAGGTATTTACTTTGGATCCTAAATTAACAGGCCGGCTCCATTTTTCTTTTTTCGGGTTAAAAGTGCTTTTGTAAATGTCCTTGCCTCCATAGCCCCCAGCTCTATCGGAAGTGAAATAGACTGTATTTCCATCATTGGTTACGGAAGGATAGGCGCATGAATATTCATCTCCATTGAAACCAAGTTCTTTAGGCTTTTTCCACCCATCATTGCCGTCTTTTTCAGCCATAAAGATTTTAAGTTTAACTTCTCCCGTTCTACTGCTTTTAGCAGAACCACTTACAACATTATTTCTAGTAAAGAATATTTTGGTTTGGGCAGAATCAAAACATGCCGGACCATCATGAAAATTTAGTGTATTAACCCCTTTAACTCTTTCAACAACTGTGCTCGTATCTAATGTAAAAGGTGCGATATAAATATCCAAAAAACTGCTATTGGTCCATTTGTCAGTTTTTCTAAGCATTCCTTCTCCACGTGAAGAAGTGAAAACCACACGGTTGCCATTATAAGCAACAGCTCCAAAATCTGAAGCACTGCTATTTAGAGCTAAATTGAAAATTTCATAAGGTTGTGCAGCATATTCAAGTTTTGATGCTTCATCACAGGCTTTAATCATTGCTTCACCTCTGGAATCATCAGGTGTTAGTTCACTATATTTTTGAAACCATTTTTTAGCTTGTTCATACTGATAGGAACTCATTAATACCTGCCCGTACTTAAAATAGTATTTTGGATGCACATTTTGCTGTGCGACTACTTGAGCTAAGAATTGCTCAGCGTTTTCTGTATCATTCATCTTTAAATAGCATTCTGCTATTTTTCGAACAGCCTTTTTGCTTCCTTCATCAGCAAGCTTATGGTAAATTTGTACAGCTTCACTATAATTATATTCCTTGAATAATGCATCTGCTTTTTTCATCTGTTTTGAAGGAGGAGCAGCATTAGATAAAATACTCAATAAAAGAATTATACAAAGGAGAGGCAATATTCTTTTCATGTTTTTATGTTTTAAATTTCACTCAGACTAAAACATTCATCAAGAATGATGCCTTTTTCTTCTCGTCTCAAAGTGCAACATTCAATGTCTTTGTCATGTTCGAACATTACAATATGCTTATTTTTTGTGGCAAAATCAAGAAAACTCACCTTTTCTTCTAGCGTTTTCATGGGCCTGATATCATAGCCCATGATATATGGTAGCTTTATATGATGAGTACTAGGAATGAGATCTGCAGCATAAGATATAACGTAGTCTTTGTATTTAATATGTGGTAAAACCATCGCTTCTGTATGCCCATTCACATATTCTAAACTTATTCCTTCTATTGGAAGAGGTGTGCTTTCTGTAAATTTTAATTGTCCATTTTCCTGAATGGGAAGAATGTTTTCTTTTAAAAAAGATGCTTTTTCGCGTGGATTCGCTGTTAAAGCCCATTTCCAGTGCTTCTCTGAGGTCCAATAAGTTGCATTCTTAAATGCAGGCATTAGTTGGTCACTTTTTCTTAAAATTGCTCCACCACAATGATCAAAATGTAAATGAGTAAGCAAGACGTCAGTTATATCATTTGTACTAAAACCTTTACTATTTAACGATTTTTCCAATGTGTCATCACCATGAGGCTCAAAATTCTTTATAAATTTTTCACCTTGCTTATTGCCCATACCGGTATCTATAAGCATAAGCCTATTTCCCTCTTCAACTAAAAGGCATCTCATTGCCCATGTACAACGATTGTTTTTGTCCGCAGGATTAAGTTTGTTCCAAAGGACTTTGGGCACTACTCCAAACATGGCTCCCCCATCTAATTTGAATAAGCCAGTATCTATAGAATATAAATTCATATTGTATTAAGTTTTGTCGATAATATTTGAGAAGATGAAATTTGGAATATTAAGACTTTCTAACCCCAATAGAATAAACTGTAAAGTTTATTAAAATGTCCTACATCATTTTCAAAAGCGTAACTGCTGCTTCAACACCCTTGTTACCATACTTGCCTCCTGCTCGGTCAACTGCTTGTTGATGGGTATTTGGTGTAAGCACACCAAAAATAAATGGACGATTATACTTTAAGTTAAGATCCATAATTCCTTTCGCAACCGCATGGTTGATGTATTCATCATGTTTGGTTTCCCCCTTTATGACACAACCAATGCAAACAACACCATCTACATGTTCTTCTTCCATGATTTGTTGTGCAGCTAAAGGAAGTTCGAAAGAGCCTGGCACCGATTTTACAAAAATATTTTCATCACCAATGGAATACTTAAGTAATGTGTCAATACAGCCTTTTAAGAGTGCTTCTGTTATATCTTCATTCCATTCAGACCACACAATACCTACCTTTTTCCCATTTCCTGATGGAATGTCATCAGATTTATAGGAAGAAAGATTCTTTAGTGAAGTAGCCATGGTATTATCTATGAAATTTGTTAGTTGCTACTAAGCGTTTCAATACGCATAATGTTTTTACGAGCATCTGTAGCATCACTTACATTAGGATATAAATCTATTAATTCGTTATATACATCCATTGCCTTGCCATATTCTGAAAGACTTTCTAGGGCTTTGCCTGCTCGCATCAAATATAGTGGCGTTGTAATTTCATTGTTACCTGTTTTGGCAGCTTTTTTATAAAAATCAACACTTCTCTCCATATTATCCAATTCGGAATAAGCATCACCAAGTCCACCATATGCAATAGACTGAATTACAGGATCTTTTGATTTGAATTTTTCCAAATAATAGATGGCATCTTCAAAATTCCCTAAGTTTAGATGACAAATTCCAGCATAATATTTTGCTAGTTTTCCAGGTTTTGAACCCTTATAATCAGTAGAAATATCTTCAAAACCCAAGTAATTGCCATCACCTTCTAATGCCAATCTAAAAGAATCGGCCTCAAAATATTGCTGTGCCTTAAATATTTGTTCGTGTGCTTCGTGTTCTCTGGGAGCTACAATTAGATTCTTATATAGCATATAGCCTCCAATTATCAATAATAACCCTAATAAAACTCCGGTTACAATTTGTTGATTTTCTTCTAAGAAGTTTTCTAATTTGTCATAAGTTTCATCCAACTTAATTGCTCCTTCTTCTTCTTGTTCTAATTCTTTCCTCTTTGCCATGATGTAGCTTAAAAGTTTATTTCAGCCCACAAAGGTACTATTTTACTGAATAGTTTTAATAGGTAATTTCTAAATTTAGCCACAGTTATCATATGAAAGTGAATAATTACCATTTTAAGCAAATAACTATAACCAATTATAGAAATTATGATTTCAAAAAGATTGATTTTAAAATTGGGTTTAATAGCATTGTTGGATTTAATGGCATTGGTAAAACCAATTTGTTAGATGCCATTTATTATACATGTTTTACTAGAAGTTATTTGTCTAAAAGTGACATGTATAATTATAAACAAGGGAAGGACTTTTTTCGAATTGAAGCTATTGTTAAAGATGAAAAAGAATCATCCATTGTTATTAAAAACTCAAAAAAACTAGGAAAACAAGTTGAATTTAATGGAGTTCCATATGAAAAGGTCATTGAACACTTTGGTAAATTTGCGGTGGTTTTCATTGCGCCGGGTGATAGAAGGTTAATTGATGGATATAGTGATGAGCGAAGAAGATTTGTTGACAGTATCATTTGCCAAATAGACAAAACCTACTTTAAAAATTTAATAAAATACAGGGCTATTTTAAAATCGAGAAAGGCTGCCTTGGAACTTGGAGTCAAAAGGAAGGACTATGATAAAGCATTAATAGATACTTATAATGAACAATTGGTTTTGCTTGGAAATCAAATATTTAATACAAGAAAAAAAATAATTGATGAAATCAAAGGTCTTGTGAAAGATTATTATAAGTTAATTGCTGATTCAAAAGAGGCAATCGGACTGAATTATAAATCCGATTTGCTAGAGAAAGATTTCATGTCGTTATTGAAAGAGAGTTTTAAGGAGGATCAATATAAATGTAGAACTACAAAAGGAATACATAAAGATGATTTCGAATTTACAATTAACGATATGCTACTTCGCAAAACGGGTTCGCAAGGACAGCAAAAGTCTTTCATTTTGGCATTAAAGATTGCTCAGTATCAATTATTAAAAAGATATATACACCAACAACCTATCTTGATATTAGATGATATTTTTGCAAAACTGGATGAAGAAAGATTGATACGTTTTTTAGAGGCTATAAAAATAGAAGATCCAAAGCAAGTTTTTCTAAGTGATACACATCAGCATAGAGTAGAAGTATTGTTTGAAAAGTTGGGAATTAATGGTAATATTATCAATATAGAAGAAAAAGCAATGTAAGTGGCAAAATATAATGAGGGCGTAGCAATAAAAGAAGTACTTAGATCCTTATTCAAGGACTTAGGAGTAGAAGATAAAATTGATGAACAGAGAATTGTTGCTGGGTGGAAAGATATTTTGGGACCTTTTATAGCAAATAGAACAGGTAAGATTTATTTGAAAAAAGATGTATTGTTTGTTCAAGTGCATTCGGCAGCACTTAAAAATGAACTAATGATTGCAAAATCTAAGGTTATAGAGAAGCTAAACGATTATTTAGGCAAAGTAATTATCAAGGATTTAGTTGTTCGTTAAAAACTTATGGGAACTTAGTTGAGGAAAATTTGTTTAATAGAGTGATATTTGCAATTATCAATTTTACAAATTTTTAAAAAGAGAGAAATGGCAGTTCAATTTACAGATACAAATTTTAAAACAGATGTGATGGAAGCGACTCAATTGTCGGTAGTTGATTTTTGGGCAGAGTGGTGTGGACCATGTCGTATGGTAGGGCCAATTGTTGATGAATTGGCTAAAGATTTTGAGGGAAAAGTTAATATTGGGAAAGTCAATGTTGATGAAAGCCCTGATATTGCAGCACAGTTTGGTATAAGAAGCATCCCTACAATTTTATTTATTAAAAATGGAGAAGTGGTTGATAGACATGTTGGTGCAGCTCCTAAGAATGTTTTGCAAGAGAAAATAGAAGGATTGATGTAATTCCTTTTAATAGCAATTAAATTTTGAATGCCTCACTAATTTTAAATTGGTGAGGCATTTTCATAACTTCATTTTTTACAAATGATAGATCAGCAGCAATTCCACCAATTCGATAACCTTGAGCTTCTTGCGAAACAAGTAGTAGAAGGATTTATTATTGGTCTGCATAAAAGTCCATATCACGGATTTTCTGTTGAATTTGCGGAACATAGATTGTATAACCAAGGGGAGTCCGTTAAAAATATTGATTGGAAAGTTTTTGCTCGGACAGATAAGATGTACGTTAAGAAATACGAAGAAGAAACCAATTTGAGGTGTCAAATAGTTTTAGATATTTCATCATCAATGTATTTTCCTCTGGAAAGAGAAAAGAACAAATACAACAAGTTAGAATTTGCTGCGACATCAGCTTCGGCGTTAATGTACTTACTTAGAAAACAAAGAGATGCAGTTGGATTGACACTTTTTAATGATATTATTAAAGTGCACACGAGATCAAGGTCTACATCTATGCATCATAAGTTATTGCAGAATCATCTTTACGAAGTCATTAAAGGTCAGGAGTTAAATAAGAGTACTGCCGCTGCGAAGTGCTTGCATCAAGTAGCAGAAAGCTTACACAAGCGATCTATGGTTGTAATTTTTAGTGATATGATGGAAAATGTTGAAGCGCATGATCGAATATTCTCTGGTTTGCAGCATTTAAAACACAATAAACATGAAATAATTGTTTTCCATGTGGTTGATAAGCAAAAAGAGCTGGAATTTGAGTTTGAAAATCGTCCACATAAGTTTATTGATCTAGAATCTGGTGAAGAGATAAAGTTGCAATCTAATCAAGTAAAACAGTACTACGTTGAAAAAATGAATCAAATAAAGAATGATTTAAAACTAAAATGTGCTCAATATAAAATTGATTTGGTTGAGGCAGATATTAATGAGCCTTTTGAACAAGTACTGCTTCCATATTTAGTTAAAAGATCTAGGATGTATTAGGTGTTGGATCTTATTTAAGCATAAATATGCATTTGTTTTCAAAAAATTATGGTACTGAAAAAGAGGGCATTCCATTAGTTATATTACATGGGCTACTAGGGATGTCTGACAATTGGAAAACGCTATCAAAGGAGTGGGCAAAATATTTCCCTGTGTATGTGCTTGATTTAAGAAATCATGGGAGATCGCCACACCATAAAGATTTTGATTATTTTTTAATGTCTAAAGATCTACATACCTTTTTGGATCATCATGCAATTGACAAGTGTAATTTGCTAGGACATTCAATGGGTGGAAAAGTGGCTATGCTTTTTTCTATTTTAACAGGAGAGCGGGTAAATAAATTGATTGTAGCAGATATTGAGCCTAAAAAATATAATGAAAGTCATGGATATATTTTTAGAGCTATGAAAGAATTGCCATTAAAAAATATTGGCTCTAGAAAGGAGGCAGATGAGTGGATCCAAAAATTCATACCATCTTATTCCGTTCGTCAGTTTATTCTGAAGAACTTAAAAAGAGCAAAAGAAAATTATAGCTGGCGCCCTAACCTAGAAGCTATTTTAAAGTCGTATCAAGAAATTTTAGGCTTTCCAAATGTGGAGGATCGTTTTTTTAGTGGAGAAACATTATTTGTAAAGGGAGGGTTATCTGATTACATTGATCCGTTTAAATTTGATAAGCAAGTCTCGCCATTATTTCCAAAAGCTACGCTTAAAACCATTGAAAATGCAGGACATTGGTTACATGCTGAATCTCCAAGAGCTTTTAAAGAGATAGTGATAGATTTTATAGAGACAATCAATTAGATACTTTTTAATTTAAAAATTAAATGAGTTTCTTCTATATTTTGAAATATAGATTGTATATGTTTAATTTACGAAAGTTGAGTTAAAACCAGTTTGCTATGCCAATAAGAATGGAAGAAGACGCTAATCAAAATAAGCGTGGAGATAATTACCCTCAAGATAATAATCCTAGACGCCCATCTACAGGAGGTGGAGGGCTAACATCGTTGCTCCCTTTACTTTTAAGCGTATTGTTTAAAAGACCTAAAATGGCCATGCTTTTAATAGTTGCAGCTGCATTATTTTATTTCCTTGGAGGAGGAAGCCTTTTTAGTAGTAATGAAGGGAACATTGATATAGAACAACTTTTTGGTACGGGATTAAATATGGATCAAAAAGTCTATGATAAAGCATTGGTGTACGAAGCTCTAGCTGACAATGCGAAGAATCCAATGCCAGAGCGCATATCACTTGAGAAGTTTTGCCCTGTAAGGTTAAATCAAGGAAGACAAGGATCGTGTGTTGGGTGGGCTAGCTCTTATGCTGCGCGGACTATTTTGCATTCAAGAGCCACAGGTATCAATCCTAATAGAACTGCTTTTAGTCCTTCATATTTATATAATCAAATTGCTTTAAAAGGATGCCAAGGGGCATATTTGCACAATGCGATGGAAACAATGAAGCAACGAGGTGTTTTGCCGTTTTCCCAGTTCGCTTACGATGAGCGTAGATGTAATGTGTTGCCCGATCAAATGCAGGCAAGAAATGCTATAGAATATAGAACTAGAGGGTTTAATAGACTTTCTAAAAATGGAAATAATTATAAAACAGACTTATTGGCAATTAAACAAAATCTTGCACAGGGAGCACCCGTTGTTATTGGAATGATGGTAGGAGGAAGTTTTTTCAATGGGATGAGAGGACGAGATACATGGATTCCAACGCAAAGAGATTACAATCAATCGGGTTTTGGAGGGCATGCCATGTGTGTAATTGGTTATGATGATTATAAAGCTGGTGGAGCTTTTCAAATTATGAATAGTTGGGGAGAAGAATGGGGAGATGAAGGAATAGCTTGGGTTCGGTATAAAGATTTTGAATATTTCGTGAAAGAGGCTTATGGGCTATTCCCAATGGGAGATGCCAATAGAGTGCAGACTGCCGAGTATAAAGTAAATTTTGGATTAATTAATACTGTATCAGGAAGAAATTTATCAATGGTCAAGAAAGGAGAAACGGTTTTTGGGTCACAAACACCAATTAAAAAGGGAGATAAATTTAAGGTAGAAGTGACCAATAGTGTAGAATGCTACACCTATATTTTTGGAATGGAGACCGATGGATCAAGCTATGTATTATTTCCATATACAAAAAAGCACTCTCCTTATTGTGGTATTACAGGTACTAGAGTTTTTCCGAGAGATCATTCGTTAGTAGCAGATAATATCGGTAATAGAGATTATATAGCCGTTGTATTTACAAAAGACCCAATTGATTACAACGCATTAAATGCTGCACTAAGCAAAAACAAACAAGTAAGTTATGCGCAAAGATTGCAATACGCCTTGGGAAATCCCTCTTTAAATAATGTTCGCTTTACCACAGGAAATACAATAGGTTTTAGTACCGCTTCGAAAAAAGAGGCTATTGGATTTGTTATCGAGATTGATAAAAACTAATTCATAGATCTTTCAAACAAATATCATGGGCAACCAAGAAGTAGTGATTTTATTAATAGAATGAAAGACTCAAAGATTTTTATTCCATCAAAGCCTGATAGGTCGTTGCCCTTTTTTGTTCAATTATAATAGAATGACCATTGGTAAGCTTAGAGATACTCTCGTCGTTATAATGCCGAATGGTTAATAGTGTAAGATCCTTATCCACCTTTACATTAAAATATGGTTCCAAGTCTTTTGTAATGGCTTCTAATTTTTCAGGAATATTGTTAATGCAGGCCTGAAACAAAATCGCTGCATTTTGCATCAAGTTAATCTTTAGATTTACTTTAGAAAAAGCCCTTAAAATCTTGCTCATTACGTATTCTTCAATAAACGAAAAATCTTTGGTATGCAAACTAATTAGAGCTTGATCTTTTTTAAGTACCCTAACAGGCGGATAACTTATTGCATGCTGAGGATCATATATTTTTGTGCCATTTCCATCAGGATTGATAAATGATTTTACCAATAAAGGTATTTTTTTGTTTTGGAGAGGTTTAATTGTTTTGGGATGAATTACTTGAGCTCCATAATAGGTCATCTCAACCGCTTCATTATAGGATAATTCTTCCATTAAAACGGCGTCAGCATAAATTCTAGGATCACCATTTAAAACTCCTGGAACGTCTTTCCATATACTCTGGTCTTTTGCATCAAGGGCATTGGCGAAAATTGCTGCTGTAAAATCCGAGCCTTCACGTCCTAAAGTAGTGGTTACATTTTCAGAGGTACACCCTAAAAAGCCCTGTGTCACCACAATAGAATCTTTTAGTAAAGGTGTAACAGCTTTGTTTATTAAAACAGGGGTTTGTTCCCAATCAATCTTTGCTTCTCGGTAGGTGTCATCCGTTTTTACAACATCCCTAACATCTAACCAAGTACTTTTAACGCCTTGTTCGTTTAAGTAAGCATTGACGATAGTCGTAGAAAGCAATTCTCCTAGTGAGACAATTTGGTCATATACATAGTTAAAAGTTTCTAGCCTTTCTTCTTCCAACTGCCATTCAACTTCAACAAATAAATTTTGTAATAAGTCAAAAACTTGATGCTGTTCTTCCTTAAATAATGTTTTGCAAATATTAATATGGTGGTCTCTAATTTTGTTTAGCAGCTCTTTAGGATCTTCCGTTTTATGATAATAGGCATATACCACTTCTTCCAAGGCATTGGTGGTTTTTCCAGAAGCCGATATAACAATAACTAATTGTTCTTCTTTAAATTTATGAATGATGCTGCAGACATTTTTGATAGAATCTGCATCTTTAATGGAAGCGCCTCCAAACTTAAATACCCTCATTACTATGCTTAATTTATTTTAATCGGCAAATATAAATTAAACAACTTATACAGTGTGTGTTGGGGGAACTAAAAATGATTGATAAATGCATCTCTTAAAATATATTTCATAAATACTTTTTTTTAAAAAATTAAATTCAAGCATATTTGTCTTCTAATAAGCGAGTAAATGGATAACAAGATCATAACGCTGGACGAATTTATTGTTGATTCACAAAAGGATTTTCCATTCGCTACGGGCGAATTGTCAGGATTGTTGCGAGACATAGGAGTCGCCGCTAAAATTGTTAATAGAGAAGTTAATAAAGCAGGGTTAGTTGATATTTTGGGAGAGGCGGGCTCTACAAATGTTCAAGGAGAAACAGTTCAGAAATTAGACGAATATGCTAATGACGTTTTAATCAAGTGCCTGAAAACCAGCGGAGAATGTTGTGGTATAGCTTCTGAGGAGGAAACCAGTTTTTTAAGCTTTGACCCTTCAAAGAAAAATGAAAATGCTAAATATGTAGTGCTTTTTGACCCCTTAGATGGCTCTTCAAACATAGATGTAAATGTTTCTATAGGAACTATTTTTTCAATTTTAAGAAGAAAGTCTGATACAGGAAATCCGTGTAACCTAGACGACTTTCTTCAAAAAGGGGTAGATCAAGTAGCTGCGGGTTATGTTATTTATGGATCTTCTACGATGTTAGTATATACTACTGGGAAAGGAGTTAATGGGTTCACGCTTGACCCATCAATAGGGGAGTTTTGCCTTTCACATCCTGACATCATTACGCCTGTTAAAGCATCAACCTATTCTATTAATCAGGGATATTATAATAACTTCAGTGAGGATGTTAAGCGCTATGTAGATTATTGCTTAGACACAAGAAAATTTAAATCGAAGCCTTATAAACTCAGATACATTGGGTCAATGGTAGCTGATTTTCATAGGAATTTAATAAAAGGGGGAGTGTTTGTATATCCTGCAACAAAGGATGCGCCTAAAGGCAAGCTTAGATTAATGTATGAGTGTAATCCATTGGCACTAATTGCAGAGCAGGCAGGAGGAGAAGCAACTGATGGAGAAAGACGAATATTAGATATAGTACCTACGGAATTACATCAAAGAACACCGATCATTATAGGTTCTAAAGCAATGGTTGAACAAGCAGTAAAAATCATGAATGGCACTTTTGTAGAATCTTATTAGATAGACAAAATTAGGCTGAGTCGTTTAATCTGAGTTCAAAGTGCTTTTAGAAGCTATAATTCAGCAGTTAATCAATAATAAATTGTCAAAAAAACATTATATTCATGTTAATTGATATACGTTAACTAAATTCAAAAACAATGAATACAAATAAACTCATCTACTGGCTATCCACTGGCATATTAAGTGGATTTATGATTATTTCAGCAATTGGCTATTTTTTACATACAGAAAAAATTGAAGCAGTCTTTTCTAGGCTAGGGTATCCAACACAATTGATCTATCCCTTAGCAATATTTATGGTCATTGGTGCGCTAATTTTATTGCTAACAAAAAATACGTTTATTAAAGAATTGACTTACGCTGGATTCTTTTTTAATTACATGTTGGCAATAAGTGCACATATTATTGCGGATTACGGTTCTATGGCGCCAGCACTTGGTTCTATAGCACTACTTATAATATCTTATATCTTTGACAAAATTTTATTTAAATCGAAAATAAATTATTAACTATTTAATTCATGCGTCTTTTTACATTCTTTATATGCTTAATATCTAGCATAGGACTTTCTTATACCCAAGACGCGAATAGTTTTGTTCTCTTCGGAAATCATACAGATCTTACGTTAACTACAGAATATAGAGTAAGCGGAGACGAAGATATGGTTACGACAGGAGTGGATGAAATTTATCCTTGGGAGAATGCACATTATCACGATTTAGGAAATAGAGTAGTAACCACTATTTTAAATGTTGTATTTAACTTGGATGTAGATCATAAGGAAAAACCATTTTTAGTAAAGTCTAATCGATTCTCATTTTCTGGGAATAAAAACTATAGTGTTGAAATTGATATTAAAAAAGGAGATCAACTGCTTTTCACCATTCTTTTTGATTTTATTGATTATCCCAATCGATTAGATAATCCAACGAATTATAATGTTAAATATCCAGATGGTACATTGGATGTGAGCGCTCCATATTCATTATTGAGTGAACAGCAGAATAGTCCTCATCAAGCGACTAGAGAAATAATGATTAACGGTGTATCCCATAAGTTAGTTTATGGAACCTTTCATGATGCCATTGATCCTACCAACAATGTACTTTTTTCTCTAAGTGAAACAAATCCGGTTTCGCTTCATTATGATCCTCCTGCCTCAGAAGTTAACGATCCTACCGTGTTAAATGTGCTTACTTATAACATAGGGCTCTTAATGCCGGCAGGATCTAATGATCAAGAGGAGAGGGAAAGAGTGAAGGTAATCCATGAAGTTATTCCTAAAAATATGGATATCATTATTTGGCAGGAAATGTTTGAGACAGCATTTTTATTTCAAATTTATAATAACCTTAAAGATCATTATCCGTATAGGTCAGGCTTTACGCATAATGAAGCAACCATCCCGGGCCTAACAAAAAATGGAGGAGTCTTTTTTATGAGTAAGCACCCTATAATTGATGAAAAAGATTTTTCTTATTTAGATGACGCAGGAATAGAAGCTTCTGGAGAAAGTGTTTTAGCAGATAAGGGCGTTAAGTATGTTAAAGTGAATAAAGAGGGACAAATTATTCATGCCTTTGGAACACATACTAGTGGTCAGGCCATTGAAAATGATGCAATGGGAAGATGGATGAAAGAAATCGCTCCTTCAAATTATGATGAGATTACCATCATGGGTGGCGATATGAATACGAGTTTTACCGGAAGAAGCTATTATAGAATGCTGGATTCTCTAGGAGCATTAGAACCCACTTATAACAGTTTAAAAGGGAATCAATTACAAACAAGAGGGACTACTTGGGGATTTAACCATTATGGCGGAGGTAGAGAGGATAATGGAAACCTAATTGATTATGTTTTTACTTCAGAATATTTCAAATTCCCAACTGTTTATTTTAATGAAACACAGGTATATCGATATAATGGTTTAAGTAGAGATGCTTGGGGTATTTTTGATATGGGAGATCATCAACCAGTATATGCAAGATTCGAGTTCCCTACTTCCAATATCTCTTCTTCAGATACCGTAATATGTCCAGGCGATCCTTTGTCTATTTCAGCT
Source organism: Chitinophagales bacterium (assembly GCA_965216955.1). Classification (GTDB taxonomy): domain Bacteria; phylum Bacteroidota; class Bacteroidia; order Chitinophagales; family JADIYW01; genus CBDCGV01. The sequence goes on from CBDCGV010000008.1 coordinate 119,807, forward strand.
TCCACATCCTTGACAGATTATACTGCTCAGTGGTTTAAGGATGATACAGAATTGATTGGAGAAACGGGATTAACCTATTCTAAAACAGCAATTACCGAAGAGGATTATGGAGCATATAAAGTTGAAATCTATTACAATTATTTTCCAGATATCGCTACGAATAGTAGGGTAGTAGAGGATACACTTCGTCCAATTAGAGATTCCATTGCAAAATATGAATTTATACAAGACATTTGCTTTAACTCTAGGACTATGCAAATGGATTCGTCATGTCGAGATTCAATTCTAGGTATTTTTAATAATCCTGATTCCGTCACGGTTTATGAAGTATGCTTTGATTCTGCAACCATGCAAATTGATCCTTCCTGTGAAGATTCTATTATAGGGATTCTCAATAATCCTGATTCTTTTCGCATATACAATAATTGCTTTGATACCGTAACCTTGCAATTAGACTTAGCGTGTAGAGATTCAATACTTGCTGAAATAGCTGCTGATACCTTTGGTGTATACTATGCCCCTGGGCTAAAAAAAGGAAAGCTGGTTGAAACCATTACAATAAATCCCGATCAGGTATTATGTCCCTTTGTTACAAATATTATAGAAACAAAGTTTGGTACTATCAATATTTATCCTAATCCGGTAGGCGATGAGCTTTTCATTAATCTTGATAATAGTAAGGCCTCTAATAAAGAGGTAAGTATTCTAATATATACTGCAACAGCTGAAATTATTTATTCGAATAAAATTAAACGCTCAGAAATCATTGATGTAAGTAATTGGCCTAGTGGAATTTATTTTATGAAAGTAGAATTTGATGGAGGTTATTCATCCGTTAGGTTTGTTAAGGATTAACTAAATAGTCTTTTTTTTAATGAGCTCATTAATTACGATATTTTGATTGATAGAAGTTGTTTTCTGTTAATTTGCGATTTATAAAATAATGTCTTTGTGTAAGAGGTTTGTTATTATTAATTTTTCTTGAGCACTTATCCAATGCAATTTTAAAGTTTATCAACCATACATTATCAATGTAATTAATATCTGTACTTTTGTTCTAAAAAAAGAGTAGATAAACATCTGAAAAAACTATTTCAAATATTGATTATAATGTCAATTAGTGTGAATCTTCTGAGTCAAGAATTTGGCCCACAACAAGTGATTACCACGAATATTGATGATGGAACATTTGTCTTTGCTAGTGACTTAGATGGTGATGGAGATATGGATATTCTATCGGCATCGAATGATGATAATAAAATAGCTTGGTATGAAAATGATGGTAGCGGTAACTTTGTTATGCAACAAGTAATTACTACAAATGCTATTTTGGGCACCTCCGTCTATGCCAGTGACTTAGATGGTGATGGAGATATGGATGTGTTATCGGCTTCCAGATCTGACAATAAAATTGCATGGTATGAGAATGATGGAAGTGGTGGTTTTAGTGCACAAAAGATAATTAGTGTAATTTCTGATGGAGCAAGATCTGTCTATGCCAGTGATTTAGATAATGATGGTGACATGGATGTGTTATCAGCTTCGAGTGATGATGATAAAATAGCTTGGTATGAAAATGATGGAAATGGTAACTTTAGCACTCAACAAGTGATTACTATAAATGCTGATTTTGCGGCCTGTGTTTATGCTAGTGACTTAGATGGCGATGGTAATATTGATGTCTTATCTGCTTCTCTAAGAGATAACAAAATAGCCTGGTATAAAAATGATGGTGGTGGTAGTTTTGGCGTTCAGCAAGTGATCACTACAAATACTAATGGTGCGGTTTCCGTTTATGCTTGTGACCTAAATGGTGATGGCGATGAGGATGTCCTGTCAGCTTCGATATCCGATGATAAAATAGCCTGGTATAAAAATGACGGTAGTGGTAACTTTGGCGTTCAGCAAGTGATCACTACAAATACTGATGGTGCACGGTCTGTCTATGCTAGTGATTTAGATAATGATGGTGATTTAGATGTATTGTCCGGGTCCTTATTTGACGATAAAATAGCCTGGTATGAAAATGACGGCAATGGAAACTTTAATGTTCAGCAAATAATTGCTACAACTGCTGATAGAGTAATATCTATTTATACTAGTGACTTAGATGGTGATGGTGATATGGATGTCTTGTCGGCTTCCTGGGATGATAATAAAATAGCATGGTATGAGAACCTAATGGGATTTAAAATAAATGTAACTATCAATAACCATTCCTGTATTGGTACTTCTAATGGCTCTTTGCTTGTAGAATTATCTGGGTTACATGAAAGACCATATCATTATATTTGGTCAAGAGACGGTGGCGTCACAACAGGTTCAGGTACTTCTGAAAAAGATGTATTTACTATAAATAATTTAGCAGCTGGTATTTACGAAATAGAAGTTGTTGATGCTAATAGTGATATTGTAAAGCAAGATGGAATCATGCTCAATACCACACCCGGTAGTTCTTTTGAAATTGTGGATCTAACCACTACCAATACTAGTAAGGGTTTGAGTAACGGTGCTATTGAAGTAGTGGTAGATGGAGGGAGACCTAATTATACCTATTCTTGGTCAGGGCCTTCATCTGGGAATCAAACCCTTCCAACTCCAATTTTTACTATTCCAAATTTGAGTGCTGGAGATTATCAAATTATCGTGCAAGAAAGTGGAGGAGCTATTTCAAGTTATACGATTACGCTTCTCGATGAAGATGTATCTGGCAGTACTTGCAATGGACCGTTGGATATCGTTATCTTAAACGATGTTTCAGGCTCGGTTGATGCTATTGAGTATGTAGAGTCAAAACAGTTCTTTGTTGATTTCATCAATGCCCTAAATATTGGAAACAGTGTTGATGATGCAAGGGCAGCCATTGTAGAATGGTCAAGCACAGGCGAACAAAATATTGTAACCCCATTAACCGGCAATAGAGCCATCCTGCAAAATTATAGCAATGCCAATCGGGTATATAACGGCGGCACTAACCCGCTTGATGCTTTAGAATTTGGTAAAACATATCTAGAAAGCAATGGTAGACCAAATGTACCTAAAGTGCTGGTTTTGTCTACGGATGCTGCTTCCTTTCAGGTCAGCGGTTCTTTAATCGCCTTAGCTGATCAATATAAAGCCTTGGGCTATCACATTGTCACTATTGCTTTTGACGATGCCTTCACCAATGGTTTTACCAACAATATTTTGCGCCAAACTGCATCGGTTGAAGGTTTGGTGTACGGAGCAGATACTTATTTTAATTTAACCAACGATCTGGCAGAAAAAATTATCAATCTCTATATTTGTCCGGTTGATCCCGGAAGTACGGCGACCGTGTTTTTGAGAAGAGACGGGAGACTTCAGATTGATGGGTATACGGTTAACGGTTCTTGCCCAAACCCTGACAATGTAGAAATTAATTTAACTGTAGAGGCTTTGCAGCAATTGTCCTTACCACCGGGTACACCCATTACCTTTTATTATAACAACCCGGCTATGTTTAGTGCTACTCCCATCTTAACCTATAATATTCCGTGTGCTGTTTCGGCAGGAAGTAGCGAAAATATAACCGTAACCCTTCCTGTAAATAATCCTGCAAACATATATGCTGTCTTAAATGATGATGGAAGTCAGTCACCGCCTTTACAATTACCTGTTACAGGTATAAAGGAGCTTACTTTTGTAAACAATATTGATAACATAGCTGTTTGCACCGATCCAATTGCTACTGTGGTGGCAACAAAATATGTATTAAATAATAAACCCACTTGTAGTAATACCGTAATCTATACAGTAGATGTTTGTAACATAAGTAGCATTGATGCAACAGGCATACAAATTACCGATGACCCTCCTACGGGTTTTGTTTTAGAAAGTACAAATGTAAATTTAAACAATTGCTCTTCTGATAATGGCACATATAATATTCCTGCCGGATGCTGTTTGTCTATCACTTATACTTATGATGCGAATGGTGCTTCCAATGGATTATATAAAAATCAAGGAGTTACCTTATCGGGCCCAGGTGGACAAACCTATATTAACTTTGATGGCAGTGCTACCACTGCGGAAGATGTAGAAATTGATGGTACATCTGATTGTATTTCTACCACAGTTACTTTTAATAAAACGGTCAATACAACTGATATTTGTGAAGAAAGTTTTGTGACCTATCAATTTACCATCGATAACCAAACCAATATTGATTTAACAGGTCTGTCTTTTCAAGATAATTTACCCTCTCCCGTTATATGGGCAGCTGAACCATACCTATTAAATGGATTAAGCATTGGAAACACCAATATCACGGGAAGCAATAATGCCGACTTTACCATTGCAAAAGTAAAAGCCAACACCGCTGCAACTTTTTATATGGATGCTTATTTAGGAGATTGGACTACATCAGGCACACTGAGCAATACGGCAAACTTAAATGGCTTTCCCGCTTTTGTTAATGGAAACGGAAATGCATTATCAGCTTCAAGTGCTGCGGTAAATGTTCATGCTAATCCGGAAATACAAACAAACACCTTGGTAAAAATAAAATCCAATGAGCGAGCGCAATTGAATGCCAATGCGTCCGGGGCAAATGTAACTTGGACAAGCAGTGGAGATGGTGTTTTTTCTGCTCCAAATAATGAAAACACCTTTTACACTCCGGGTTACAACGACCTAAATAATAGAGATACTGTTTTTCTAAACATATCCGCTAAATCACCCATTGCAGTTTGTGGTGAGGATAATGAAACGGTCAAATTGGTTATCGAACCAGTTTATGACTATGGTGATGCACCTAATAGTTACAAAACACTCAAAATAAATAATGGAGCAAATCACTATTTAACACATGAGTCTTCTTCTTCACTATTTCTGGGCGGTAATGCTCCAGATGAAGAGATTGATGGCAATCCAACAGCGATAGGGCAGCCCGCATTAGGTGATGACAATAGTTTTACAGATGATGAAGATGGTGTACTGGAGATAGATACTTTAAAAATGAGTTCAGGAGGTAAAGTATTTTCTTTTTCCATAAACACAACAAACTTGTCCAATTCATCAGCAAATGTTTATGGTTGGATAGATTTTAATGGCAATGGAGAATTTGAAGTAAAAGAAGGTGCGGTTTCTGCTGTAAATGGATTAAGTGGGAATTCCAATATTGCTATAAATTTCAACGTGCCTACGGATATTAAGCAGGGAGTTACCTATGCAAGATTTAGAATTACTACTCAAAATTTAACGGATAACGCAGGTACAACAAATGTTGATGAAAGAAGCATTGGAGATGCCTTTGGTGGAGAGGTTGAAGATTATGTTGTGGTGATTGTTCAAGATGAAATATGTGACAATGGTATTGATGATGACTTGGATGGATTTATTGATACGTTAGACACCGATTGCCAGACTTGTACTGCTTTATTTTCCGCACAAGATATTTGCTTGGGCGATACATTGAATTTGTCAGCTTCAAAATCGTTTGCAAGTCCTTCTGCAAATATTATTAAGTACAATTGGAGTTTTGATAATGGAGATATAGATAATCAACCTGCCATTGATTACGTATATCAAACTTCTGGGACATATACTATCGAATTAATTATTGAGGATGATTCGATGTGTATAGATACTACTTCACAAATAATCACTGTTCACAACCTACCGAGCGCTAGCATTTCGACCATCAGTGATTTATGTATCAATGATACCATAAAGATTTTAACAGAAGGAAGTCCCACTGGAGGTAATTACTATGGCAATGCAGTTTTGAATAATACTATCAATCCTTCTTTGGCTGGAATAGGGCTTCACTCATTAGAATATGTATATATTGATGCAAATGGCTGCGCTGATACCGCATCTGCCAATATAAATGTTAATCAAACACCTACTGTTTCTCTACAACCATTTACTGATATTTGTTTAAATGGAAGTGTTTTGACCTTAAACGGAGGAACTCCGATTAGTGGAGCTTACCAGATAAATGGGGTACCCCAAAGTAGTTTCAATCCCCTGAATTACGGCGTTGGACAACATAATATAGACTACATTTATACAGATGGTAGTAGATGTTCAGACACTGCTTCTCAAATTATTCAAGTCATTGATTTTGAATGGGATTCTATTCATGCTCCTATTTGTAACGGAGATAGTTATATTTTACCTGATGGAGAAATTGTAACAGTTCCCGGTGTTCACTTGGACACTTTTAATATTGGTCTTTGCGGCAAAATAATTCATACTAATGTTTTTGCTGATGGCAGCATAGAAAACAGGTATAATTTTATTTGTGATGGAAGCTTCTTTGTTTTACCAGGTGGAGATAAGGCTCATATCACAGGAACATATATAGATACTTTTATTTCTGTGAGTAATTGCGATAGTATTATTATTAGTCATATTGGATTGAAAACTTATGATGATTGTTTAGAGGATTGCTTTGTTACAATACCTAGTGCTTTTACACCGAATGGTGATAATTTAAATGATGTATTTAGGGCCTTAACAAGTTGTGAGGAAGAATTTAAAGAATTTGAATTGCAAGTATTTAATCGGTTAGGTGAATTAGTGTTTACTAGCAATGACTTCAATATTGGTTGGGATGGCAGATTTAAAGATGAAGAAGCCGAACTAGATTCATATATCTACTTCGTAAGATTTATTAGAGAAGGAGTCGTAAAAGAAGAAACTTTGCGAGGCATGGTAGTTCTAATGAGGTAAACTTTTAAGTGATCTTAAATAAGCCTTGATTATATAAAAATACTTTTACAATAATATCTAGCTCTGTTTTTGTATTTTTTTAATAATACAATTATACCCACTCACATCAAATGAGATCATTCTTTCTTATGAATTGGATAGAAATTTTAATACAGGAATGGTGTTGTGCTAGTTGTCAATTGATAACATTTTTTTCAATGCATGCATTGAAAAAAATGTTATATTCGAGAAGAAACTTTTGTCAAAGATGGAATTGTATTTACAACCAACCTTTTTTATTGATAGCGACCATCCAGAAGTAGTCTGGAAGGCTAATGAGTTGGTAGATGATTTAATGACCCCTACAGAACAAGCGAAGGCTTTTTTCTATTATGTGAGAGATGAGTATCTGTATGATCCCTTTAATATTGATTTCACACCTAAATTGTTGAAAGCCAGTCATATCCTAACAAGAGAAGATGATAAAGTGGGCAGAGGGTATTGTACAGAAAAGGCCGTTTTATTTGCCGCATTATGTAGAGTTAAAAAGATTCCGTCTCGCCTGGTTTTTTGCAATGTTAGAAATCATATTGGCACTTCTAAATTAACTGAAGTACTAAGAACAGATTTAATGGTTTTTCATGGATATAATGAAACATACCTAAATGGAAGATGGGTGAAAAGTACGGTAGCTTTTAATAAAAGTCTTTGTGATCGATTGGGAGTCAATACACTTGAGTTTGATGGTGTAAAGGATCAAATTTTTCAAGAATTTGATAGAAATGGGGGTACATTTATGGTATATGAACATGATTATGGAAGTTTTCATGATGTGCCTCATGATATGTTTGTTCGAGAATTGAAGCGATACTACCCACATGTATTTGAAAATAGAACCGAGTTTACTTCAAATTTTGTTTAGCAATAGTAGCAATGGCAGATAAAGTTGATTTTAGATACCACGAAACAGATAAAGCTTATGTAAAGCAAATTAATCGCGTTTACAAAGTATTTTCTAAGTACCATAAACATAAGGTTTTTGGTATCGAGCATATACCCAAAGAAGGACGTGCCCTGATAGCAGTCAATCATAGCTTAGCTACCTACGATATTGGTATGTTACAGTATCAGATTTATAAACATTGTGGACGTTTTCCAAGAGGCTTTGCAGACAATGCTTTTTTTAAGATTCCACTGATTGGAAGAATTGCTGGGAAAAGTGGTGCGGTTCCGGGTCGCCATCATGTTGGAGAATTTTTGTTAAAAGAAAAGGAAGAGCTTGTTTTGGTTGCTCCCGGAGGCATGCGAGAAGCTTTGCGTCCTAAACAGGAAAAGTATAAGGTTAAATGGGAAAAAAGAAAGGGATTTGTAAAGTTAGCACTTAAAACACAGACACCAATAATATTGGCTGCTTGTCCTCATGCTGATGATTTATATGAAGTGAATGAGAGCAAATTGACCAAATTGGTATATAAAAACCTTAAGCTTCCTTTACCTATGATTGAAGGAGGAAGGAGGGCCGTAAAACCTAAGAAAGTAAAACTAACACATTACATAAGGCCCCCTTTAATGCCGCCAAAAGTAGATGTACAAAATGAAGCAGCTTTCAATAATGCGCTTGATCAATGGCACAACTTGGTGGTACAAGAAATGAATCTTTTAATGAATAATATTTCTGAAGACGTCTAGAATGAGGATTTTTATAACAGGTGCTACTGGATTTATAGGTATACATTTGTCTAAATTACTTGTAAATAATGGACACGAAGTAACGGCATTATTGAGAACGGAAAGTAAGAAAGAATTACTTCCACCGGAGGTAGATATTATCAAAGGAGATTTATCTCTTTTCGAAAAAGAAGATTTAGAGCTTCCCCCTTTCGATGTTGTAGTGCATTTGGCAGGGGTCATATTCGCTTCGGATGATGCAGGTTACATGAAATACAACTATACAGCTGTTAAAGAGTTGATATGGTGTTTGCAACGTCAAAATTGGAAGTTGAAAAGGTTTGTTTTTGCTTCTTCATTGGCCGCCGCAGGCCCTTCAGGAAGAGACAAAATATTAACTGAGCAGGATATTCCTAATCCTGTTGATCCATATGGGAGGGCTAAATTAGCAGCAGAAGAATTTTTGTCAACGGTTAGTAGCTTTCCGACTACATCTTTTCGGCCTGCAATTGTACTGGGTCCTGGAGATGAGAATTCTCTTACATTATTTCAGATGGCGAAAAATAGAGTAGGTATGAGTGTGGATGGAAAACCGCAGTACATAAGTTTTGTTGATGTTGACGATTTAAATGAGGCCATTGTTAAAATGATATCAGATACTTCTTTAGTACATAAGAAATACTTTGTGGCGCATCCTGATAAGATTTCTAACAAAGAAATCTTTAAAACTTTGGGAGTGGTCATGGATCGAAATGTATTTATAGCACCCTTACCTAAACCCTTCCTTTTTGCCGCGATGAAGGTTTCTACTTTTGTTTCAGATTTGGTTGGAATAAAAAATCAATTGGATATTAAACAGTACAATCAATTAATTAATCATTTCGTTTGTTCTGGTGAAGCACTTTCAAAAGATCTGGGATGGGTTGCCCAAAACGACCTTCATACAACCTTACACAAAGCTTACCTAGGATATATGGAAGAAGGGAAGCTGTAGAAATTATTCCCAATCATCTTCCTTGTAAAAATATTTTGCGACGTCTTCAGTTTTGTAGTAAACACTAAAAATTTCTTTTTCAGTAAGTCGTTGTTTCCACGTTTTGATATTAGACTTTGCATCTCTTTTTAGTTTGTCATTTCCTCCTGAAGTACTTTCGATAATATTTTGAGTAATAAATGGAGTAAATTCTAAATCAAGTTGCTTAAAAAGCTGTTCAAATTCTGCTACAGGTTCTAGAGAAATTTTCTCGTGTTTAACAATTATCCAATCCGGATATTTTTTGCGAAGTGTATGGACAGTATTATAAATAGCGTTCCAAAGTAGTATTCCCTGTTCTATTATATCTGGAGGGCTTTCTGCAAAAGCTTTTATTTGATCTCTAAAAGGGGAAAGATAAGCTTCCATTAAGTCGTTTTGGTTTAACCAATTATAGAAGTTAAACTGCCAGTTTTTCACTTTTAAACTTGCCACAAATGCAGCTGGGTGTCTTACTGTAATTACAACCTTAGCTCCAAATTGTTGATAGAGCCATTCTGCGGACATTAAGGCCAGTGGATCTTTCATTAACAATGTATGGTGCTCATTTTTCAAATACTTCTTAAAATAAGTTTTGATTTCACCTGTAGATCTTGATTTATATAAGTTTTTAGCTAATTCTTTAGGTGTAACTTTGAATTGATGTTGTAAATATTTTAAAGCTTGTTCTTGTTTAATTTTTTCTGAATCATTTGAAATATATTCGTACCAATGTTTAAAGGGAGAATTCGAATTAATATCTAAATTAAAAGGTTCATGTATATATCTTACTTCCTTTGAGAGACTAAGAATATGTCCTATCCAAGTAGATCCAGAGCGGTGAGCTCCTGTAACGAGTATGTGTTTTTTATTTTGCAACTAAATAATTTCAAGTACATTTTCAGGGGGCCTTCCAAGGGCCGCTTTTTTACCATTTATAACTATGGGTCTTTGAATTAGTTTGGGATATTGCAACATCGCATTAATCCATTCTTCATCAGACAATTCTTTTCCCTTAAATTGATCCTTATATACAGATTCAGTTCTTCTAACTAAATCTATGGGCTTGATTTTTAATAACTTTATGACATCTTTTAACTCTTGTTTACTTGGCAATTCTTTTAAGTATTCTATAACCTTAGGTTCAATCCCTTGTTCTTTTAAGAGTTCGAGTGTTTGCCTGCTCTTTGTGCATCTTGGATTATGGTAAATAGATATCATTTTTTAATTTTTAATAAAGTTATTAGTTTTTATCCTTTGTGCATTAATAGTGCTTTTATAAAGTTGTCGATTTCTCCATCTAAAACTGCTTGAGGGTTTGAAGATTCCACGTTAGTTCTTAAATCTTTAACCAATTTATATGGATGTAATACATAGTTTCTTACCTGTGAGCCCCATTCAATTTTCATTTTCCCTGCTTCAACTTTATCCCTTTCAGAATTGCGTTTTTCAAGTTCTAATTGATAGAGCCTTGATTTAAGCATTTTAAGCGCCGTTTCTCTATTTCCATGTTGCGACCTACTCTCTTGGCAGACAACTACAATTCCTGTAGGAATATGTGTTAATCTCACTTTTGTTTCTACTTTGTTAACATGTTGTCCGCCGGCACCACCAGATCGATCTGTGGTAATTTCAATATCTGATGGTTTAACCTCTATTTCAATACTATCATCAATTAATGGATATACAGATATAGAGGCAAAAGAGGTATGTCTTCGAGCACCGCTATCAAAAGGAGAGATGCGTACTAAACGATGAACGCCATTTTCTCCCCTAAGTAAACCATATGCGAATTCTCCATCAATTTCTATAGAAACGGACTTAATGCCTGCAACATCTCCTGCCTGATAATCTAACTCTTTTACCTTAAACTTATTTTTTTCTGCCCACATTAAATACATACGCATAAGCATTGAAGCCCAATCACAACTTTCTGTACCACCAGCACCTGCATTAATAGTAAGCACAGCACTAAGATTGTCTTCTTCACTATTTAGTGTAGACTTAAATTCTAGTTCTTCAACAAGTTGGAGTGTGGAGGTGTATTGTAATGCTAACTCATCATCAGAGGCTTCTCCCAATTCATTAAATTCTTTTAATACTGTAAGATCATCAAATACTTGTTCTGTTTCCTTAAAATAATTGACCCAGATTTTGTTGTTTTTGATTTGCTTTAGTAGGTTTTGCGCCTTTTTTTGATCATTCCAAAAATTAGGGGCTAAAGTTTTGGCTTCATCATCCTTTATTTGCTCAATTTTATTAGCAACGTCAAAGATATTGTTTTAGAGTAGCTAATCGCTGCTCGAGTGATCGATATTGTTCTGCTGTCATGCTTGCAAATGTAATAAACCTGTTTGAATTACCATATTTTCTAATCTATAAAGCGAGTTTTGATAGGCTGTTAATTATGTCGATTAGGTTATAAGATTAAATGGCTTTTCTTCCATAAAACACTTTATGTTTTTTGAAACGATGTCTATCATTCTTTTTCTTGCTTCAATAGACCCCCATGCGTTGTGTGGTGTTATAATACAGTTTGGAGCATTGATGAGTATATGTTCGATGGGAGGAGGTTCTTGTGTTAAAACATCGATTCCTGCGCCCGCTATTATTTTGTTCTTTAAAGCCCAAAACAAATCATGCTCATTGACTAATCCGCCTCTACTGGTATTTATTAAAAACGCAGAAGGTTTCATTTGACTGAGCGTTTGCTTATTTATTAAATTTTCATTTTCATCACTTAGTGCAGTATGTAAAGAGATAAAATCGGATGTTGCAAAAACTTTTTTCAGTGTAGTCTGCTCAAATTCCTTTGTATTCTTAACGGATCTATTATAGAAAAGCACTTTCATTCCAAATGCTTTTCCAAGCGCTGCAACTCTTTCGCCTATATTTCCGAGACCTATTATACCTAATGTTTTCCCATTTAGTTCTATAATAGGACCATTCCAATAGCAAAAATTATGCTGATTACTCCATTTTCCGGAGATTACTTCTTGATGATGTTGACCAATTCTATTGCACAATTCCAATATCAGCGAAATGGTATGCTGTGCAACAGATTCTGTTCCGTAATTTCTCACATTGGAAGCAGAGATATTATAATTTTTACATGCTTGAACATCTAAATTATTGTAACCTGTAGCTGTAACAACCACGTGTTTTAGGTTAGGAAGTCTTTCAAGTTCTGTTTCCCGTAGATTAATCTTGTTTATTAGCAGGATATCAGCCTCTCTGGCTCTTTCAATTAACTGTTGTTGTGTTGAATGATCGTAAATGGTAACAGTTCCAAATGCTTTTAAAGGCTCCCAAGATAAATCACCTGGGTTAACAGTATACCCATCTAATATTACAATATTCATGGATGCTAATTTACATCAATTGTAGCTACCCTATAGTTTCTTTCACTTAAGTGTAAAGCGCATTCCGCCATAAAATAGACCTCCTATGATAGGTCCCCAAACTTGCGAAGTGTCAAATTCATCTCCAAATGGATTGTCAGCACCAATAATTGGATTAGGTTGCCTAAAGTTTGTTACGTTTTCAGCTCCTACATATACATCAATTCCCTTTTTGAAGAATTTTTCCACTTTTAGATTTAGTATTGCAAATCTTTCCGCAAATGCACTAGCACCTTCAAATTCATCTGAAAGTCTGTGGCGCCCATGAATGGTACTGTTTAAGTCGAATTGCCATTCTTTATTTGGAGTTGTATAAGAAGCTGTAATTAAGCCTCTGTGTTTGTCAGTTAAGAACTTTTGTCTTAATACTCCGTTATAAACTTGTTTTGTATCATCCAATTTATATGAAATTTTCAAGTCAAAATTTGGAAATATTTCATAACTGGCTTCAATTAAAAAGCTATTTGAATAAGCTTTATCCTTTGAATTGTAAACGTGTATTGTATTGTCTCCTTGGTCTACATCAATCACTTGTTTTTCTATAAAGTTAGTTCTATAGAAATCTGCTGAAACATAGCCTTCTCTATTACCAAGCTCAAAGTTTTGCGTAATATTTATTCCATAATTCCACGCGCTTTCAAAATTTCTACTGTCCTCAATTTGCAGTGTTCTTGAACTTGCTAATAGCGATTTCTCTTCTGCAAAAATATTAGTGGTTCTAAAGCCTTTTCCTCCTGAAACTCTTAAAATCGTTTTTTCAGATAAATTGAATTTGGCATGGACTCTTGGAGTTATCTGAACACCAAAAATATTATGATAGTCGGCTCTTAGACCTCCAATAATTTTTATTTTATCAAGATAAGAGTAGGTATATTCTGCAAACACCCCCGGAACTAGCTCTTTTCGGTCATAATTTACATTATTATATGTTTCATCGTAATTGTCATAAATGAAACTACCACCCACACTTATATGATGGTCGGTAGTATTAATAATAGATTCAAATATGAAGTTCGTGTTATAATTAATTTGAGTGCCATTATATTCATTGGTTCCAAAAAAGTTGCTTTCATCATGCCATATAATTGAATTTAATAGTGCAATGCTTTTGGGGTTCCCTTTTAGGATTATGCCTCCTTTGTGAAACCCTTCAATGCGATTTGTTTTAATACCAATACCGTAAGCATTATTGGTGCCTCTATCAGTGGCTTCATTAAAATCTATTTGTCCACCATCTCTATCTTCATGTAAAACTTTGATGGAAAACTGTTGCCTTAATTTATCGCCTTTATATCTCCATTTATTCATGAACGCATATCTGTTGATTAAAGGCTGATCTAAGAAAGAATCATCATTGTTATCCGTTTTGTTTTTTACTAATCCCCAGTTTCCGGCCAGCATTGTACTCCATTTTTCATGCACCTTTATATTAGTAAAGAAGTTAGATTCTAATCTTCCAAGATGATTGCCAAAAATATCGACATAGAATTTGTTCTTCTCAAAATCATCTTTATAATTTAAGCTAATAGACCCTGTAATAGATTCATAGCCATTAATTATGGATCCACTTCCTTTTGAAATAGCAATTCTGTTGATCCAACTGCCAGGAATGTACGTTAAACCAAATGATGAGGCCATACCGCGAATAGAAGGAATATTATCTGTTAGGATTTGAACATATACTCCATCTAATCCTAAGAAAGTAATTTCTTTTGCGCCAGTGACGGCATCACTATAGCTGACATCTACTGAGGAATTGGTTTCAAAACTCTCAGATAAATTGCAACATGCTGCCTTAGTTAGTTCTTGTGCGTTTATAATTTCTGTTTTAATAGGTTCTATTCTGGAAATTGTAGAGGCCTGTTTACGCTCGGAAACAACCACCTCATCTAAACTCTTAATGTTTTGTAACGCAACATTAAAGTGTTTTTCTGAATGATGTTCTATCAAAATTGTATCGACTTCGTATCCAACATAACTGATTACTATCTTATTGGGTAATTCTTCTATATTCAGCATGGCCATTCCAGATTCGTTAGTGGTATTTCCTTTTAATGTATTGGCCCAAAATACATATGCTCCTACCAAAGGTGTTTTTTCATTATCAAGTACAGTAACATGAAGCATTTTTGAATGGTCCATCATGTCATTACCTTGAGTGTATGCTTTTGTAAAAGCATTAATTATGATAAGTACTATAATTAAATATTTCATTTCTTTGAATTTTAAATTTGAATTTTATCCTTTCGGACAAATATGGCCGTAAGGATACTTTACATTAAGCAGAGGGGATAGTTAAAAACTATCCAAAATATGCTAACAAAGAAATGACTGAAAAAAAAGCGTTTTTTCGCAATCTCTCAGTAATAAAGGTGGGTCAAAAAGATGGTCAAGGAATTTATTAGAGTCTTTAATAAAATCATTTGACTCTTTGATATTATAGTTGAGTACAAATGAGACAAGAAGATCTTCAGTGCTTGTTTCTTGAATTTTTGATAAGAGTGTTTCTATTTCTAAATTTTCATAAGAAAAACCAGTGCTGCAACATGATTTGTTTTCTGTCTCTATAGATTCTATATGACAACTATTTGTCTTTTTTGAGCAGCAAGAAATTTCTTTTTGAATATGTGAACTACAAGAAGTAATATCTAACATCGAATACTTGTATAGAGCTTCTTTTTTACAAACGTGTTCAAATATATTAATACCAATACTTGACATCAGTATAACCAATGTCATCATAAGTGCTAGGATATTTAAAAACCGTTTTCTCATATATAGAGTTACGTAAAATTAGAAGGTTTCTTTTAAAATTGCTTTGATTAAATGTTAAAAAGTATAAGTTTTAGAAATATAGCTAGTTATTTATTACGGTTTTTCCAAGACCTACTGTTTTTGTTAAATTTTCTATTTCTGTCTTTTGTCGTCTGACGTACTACATATTTAGGGCTTCTCCCCAAAAAATCGGGCAATGGAGATTTTTGAATTTCTCTTTCAATCAGTTTTTCAATTTTTTGAAAGTTTTCTACATCATAGTCATTTATAAGCGTAATAGCTATTCCTGACTTTCCGGCTCGAGCTGTTCTGCCAATACGATGAACATAATCGGCAGGATCTCTAGGGACATCATAATTAATAACTAAGTTAATATCGTCTATATCTATACCCCTGCTAATAACATCTGTAGCAACCAGGATTCTTATTTTTTTGGCTTTAAATTTTTGCAATACACTTTCTCTTTCTTTTTGTTCCAAGTCAGAAGAGATAGCAGCAACTTCGAACTTGCTAGCTCTCAATTCATTTACAATTTGTTGCACTTTCTTTTTAGAAGAACTAAAGATGATAATACTCTTATAGCTTGTTTTTTCCTTTAAAAGGTGTGCAACGAGCTTTGCCTTTTGATTATCATATGCTAAATAGGCAGCTTGTAAAATTCCTTCTGCAGGTTTTGATATTGCGATGTTAATACTCTCAGGTTCTGTTAATGCTTTTTGGGCTAGTTTTCTAATTTTCGAAGGCATGGTTGCACTGAACAAAAGTGATTGTCTTTTTTCAGGGAGATAGGTCATTATTTTCTTTATATCATCGTAAAACCCCATGTCAAGCATTCGGTCTGCTTCGTCTAAGATCAAACATTCAATTTTTTCAAATTTGACGTATCCTAAATTTAAATGCGAAATTAATTTACCTGGTGTAGCTACAATTATATTTGTTCCTTGCGTAAGTGCTTTTTTTTGTTCTGCAAAATCGACACCACTACCGCCTCCATATATAGCAATGGAGTTAACATCTAAAAAATAAGATATACCTTGTATTTGCTGGTCTATTTGAATAGCAAGTTCACGGGTTGGGGTAATAATTAGTACAGCGGTATAGTTTATACCTTTATTGGCTAATTTATTTAGTATAGGAAGTAAAAAGGCAGCTGTTTTTCCAGTTCCCGTTTGTGCGCAGGCGATTAAATCCTTTCCTTCTAATATTTTAGGGATGGCCTTTTCCTGTATAGGGGTGGCCTCTTTAAAATTCATGTATGAAATTGCTTCAATTAACGCCTCACTTAAACCAAACTCCTCAAATTTCATTGCTCGTATTTCTTCTTATGTTGTAAATAAATAAAAAAGTTATAATGTTTAGTTGTAAAATAAAGGGCTTAATTGTTTAAAAGTACCAATACTTACTAACAAAGGTGCAGTAATTGTAATTTAATTTTTCTTTTTAATGGGTCTCATAAGCCCTTCTTGAACAACAGAAGCTATAAGTTTCCCATCCCTTGTAAAGATGTTCCCCCTTGTAAACCCTCTTGTATTGGAAGCACTTGGACTATCCATTGCATACAATAACCAATCCTCAATATTAAATGCTCTATGAAACCACATAGCATGATCAATACTTGCCATCTGTGTATTTGCAAATGTGGCATTTGCTCCATGCGGAAGTAATGCAGTTGCCAATAAATTATAATCCGAAGCATATGCAAGTACCTGCTGCTGTTCTTTTTTTCCTCCAGTCATTTTTCCCTTGGCTCTAATCCAAACGTGTCTATAAGGAGGTAGATTCTTCTTTTCCATGGGGTTGTGTAGTTCAACAGGTCTAAATTCAATAGGTCGATCTAGGTTTAACCATGCTTTGTATCTTTCTGGTAGAAAATTTTCAAACTTATCAAGTATGTCGTCCCAACTCATCACTTCTTCAGGAGGTTTAATGTTTTTGGGAAAATCAATTTGATGGCTATATCCTTCTTGTTCTAATTGAAAAGATGCAGACATATTAAAAATAGGATGTCCTTTTTGAATGGCCTTTATATTTCTAGTGGTAAAGCTACCACCATCTCTTATTCGTTCGACTTCATAAATTATTGGAAGATTTAAATCTCCAGGTAAGATAAAATAGGCATGTAAAGAATGAACCAATCTGTCTTCAGGTACGGTTCTTATACCTGCATTAAGTGCTTGCGCGAGTACCTGTCCTCCAAAAACATTTGGACTCCCAATATTTTTACTTAATCCTCTAAATATATGGTGCTCTAGTTGTTCTAATTGTAAATGCTCAATTAAGTCTTTGACTTCTTTCATCTAAATGTATAAACTATTCTTTACTCAATTCATTGGCACGGTTAAGTGCTTCTTCAAGCCCTTTTTTTATTAAGCTTTTGATGTTGTTATTTTTAAAGCTATTAATTGCTGCTTCGGTAGTGCCGCCTCTAGAAGAAACTCTTTCTATCCATTGATCACAGCTTAAATTACCTCTTTTATACAAATAACTTGCTCCTAAAAAAGTTTGCTCTACCATTAGTGCAGCTTCAGAGGAGCTGAAACCCATTTCAATAGCTTTTTCAATCATTGATTCCATGAAGTAAAAAATGTAAGCTGGTCCACTTCCGCTAATAGCAGTAGTTGCATTGATCATTCCTTCATCTTCTACTTTTATGGCCTTTCCTGTAGAGTCTAAGAGTTGCTGAACAAAGTTGATTTCTCTTTGATTCAATGCATTGCTAGAAGTAAACGCAGTCATTCCAACTCCAATTTGTGCTGGAAGATTGGGCATTGCTCTAACGACCTTTTTAGTATTTAAGTTTTTTTGAATAGTGGCTATTTTGACTCCAGCCATAATTGACAATACAATATGTTTGTTTGTTACGTAGGGCTTTAAATCATTATATAGCGTAGCGGTGTCTTGTGGCTTAACCGCCAATATAATCAGTGGAATTTTTTTAATGAAATCACCAGTTTTTGTATAGGTATGACCTAGGTTAAAACGTTTTAAAAGATCAATTTTTAATTGATCTTTGTCTAAAATGTGAAGTTCTTTTTTTGATAAAATATTAGATTGAGTAAAACTTTGTGCGAAAGTCTTACCCATGTTTCCACCTCCAACAATTAATACTTCCATCTTTTATCTTCTAAGAATTAATAAAATCACTCTATATTACAGAAATTAGTACGATTCTCAAATTTGCAATAATATTTGATGTTATGATATTATGGTGGCTTTATTTAATTGATGGAATTGTTAATGTCATTGGTGAAATCCTTGAGATTGACAAGTTGATTTTTTTTAGTAAAATATTATTGATGCCACTTTTAATTGCCATTGTAATATTAAAGGGTAAGCACCTCAAATGGCAATGGTTAATTGGATTGGCGTTATTTGCTAGTTGGGGAGGAGATGTCTTTTTATATTTTTACGCTCGAAAGGGAGGGGCCTTTTTTATACTTGGGCTAATAAGTTTTTTGATTGGACATCTTTTTTACATAGGTAGTTTTGTTAAAGAACTTAGTGAAAGACAAAATTATGGAATTGTACGCTCCATACCTTCTTTAGTTTTACCGTTCCTGTTTTATGGAATTGCTTTAATGCTATACGTATTGCCTACGCTCTCTATTGAAATGAAGTTGCCAGTTTTTATATATGCATTGGTCATTTTATCCATGGCAGTTTTGGCTTTAAATAGAAAAAACCTTGTAAGTGAAACTTCGTTTAAAGGGGTATTTATAGGAGCTGTTTTATTTGTAATTTCAGATTCTATGATTGCTATTAGCAATTTTGTTACACCATTTGATTATTCTCGAGGAGCTATTATGAGCACTTATATAGCGGGTCAAGGGTTTATAGTTAAGGGATTATTATTAAATAGGTCTAAGGCAAGTATGAAGTAGCTCTCTTTTGGACGAATTGTTGTAAATTTTTACTTTTCAAGCATAAATAGTGGCATTTGAAGTCAAGAAGTAAAGATCTTAAGTTATATTTTGATAGTATTGCGATTAAAAATGGATTAAAACGCTATCATAGAGCGTTTAAGACAGATTTTATTAGATCCGAGGGTATAGAGATTCATTTGGATGTAATAGAAATTGATAAGAATGCTCCAACGGTGATTTTTATGCATGGAATTTCAATTTATAGCTTATGCTATAGTGAATTACTTTATAAAATATCGCAAGCAGGATTTAATGTGATAGGAGTAGATAGCAGGGGTCATGGAAGGAGTGGAGGAAAGAGAGGAGATTATACCATCAATGAACTTGTTTTCGATTTGAAAAATATAGTTACCTATGCTATAAATAGATTTAATGAAGAAATTTCTATTTTAGGAAGTAGTTTGGGTGGAATTGTTTCTTTTTATGCTGCAGCTTCTGATGAACGTATTAAAAGTATTATTTGTCATGGCATAGCCATTCTGGAGGAACAGGAAACTTTTTCTTTGATGAAACACCCTGGACTTGTTAAGTTGATTTCAAAATTTGGTAATCTGGTCTCCAGTTTGTTGCCGGCATCAAAAATACCTATTACATCGTATATTAATTTGAAGGAGGAACATCTTCGTTATTTTGGAAATGTACATGAGTTTTTCAAAAATGACCCTTTAGCTTTGGATTTTATCAGATTAAGATCACTAATGAGTTTTACATATACTAAGCTAGCAAGACCTGTAAGTGAAATTGCAACACCAATTTTTATCATTCAGCCTGAAAAAGATTCTATTTTTTCTATTGAGGCATCTGAAAAAATCTTAGGAAGATTAAATGCTAAGAAAAAACTTAAAACCTATAAAGGTAGATCTCATAACATATTTATAAATGATGCAGATATTGTTTTACCAGATATTTTAAATTGGTTGAATAGAGTACATCATTATAAGGCGGGATCAAAAATTAACGAAGTTGCGCTGGAAATAGATGAGTAAAGTATTTAAAGATCATTTCTCTGGGAATTCTAAAAATTATTCCAAATATCGACCAGATTATTCTAGTAAGCTTTATGAGTTAATTTTCAAGCATGTTACTCATTTTGATGCTGCTTGGGATTGTGGAACTGGAAATGGTCAAGTAGCAAGTTATTTATCAGGTTATTTTAATAGAGTAGAGGCCAGCGACGCAAGTGAGCAGCAGATTAAACATGCAATAAAAAAAACAAATATTAATTATAAAGTCAGCAAATCAGAACATACAGAATACGTTGATCTCAGTTTTGATTTAATAACGGTTGGACAGGCATTGCACTGGTTTGATTTTGAGTTATTTTGGAAAGAGGTGAAAAGAGTGGCTAAGCCTAATGCCATACTTGCAGTATGGACCTATAGACTGATGAAAGTAAATAAAACTGTTGACGCTTATTTACATCATTTTTTTGAGCAGATAAAAGAGTATTGGCCTCAAGAGCGAGCATTCGTAGATCAAAAATACGATACAATTCCCTTTCCAGATAATTTCAAATTAATTGGCGAGTATGAGTTGCCTATGACAAAAGAAATGTCAATGATGGATGCTTTAAATTATTTAAGGACATGGTCTAGCGTTAAAAATTATGTTGCAATGCATGGAGTTGACCCCGTTAAGGCTTTAGAAATTGAGTTGGAAAAAGGGTGGAGGGTAGATAAAATAGAAAAAGTAGTTTACCCTACTTCTCTTAAAGTCTTTAGAATCTAGTATTGTTCCTTATTATTTGGGAAGTCTTTAGATTTTACATCGGTAATATAGTTTTCAATTGCTCCTTTAATCTCATCGTATAAATTTAAATAGCGTCTTAAAAACCGTGGATTAAACTCTTTTGTAATTCCCAATAGGTCGTGCATTACAAGAACTTGTCCATCAACGTGTTTTCCAGCGCCAATTCCTATAACAGGAATTTTAACCATTTCAGCAACTTTTTTTCCTAATTCTGCAGGTATTTTTTCCAAAACAATACCAAAGCATCCTAATTTTTCCAAATGCAAAGCATCTTCTATTAGACGTTCAGCTTCTTCCTCTTCCTTAGCCCTAACCGTATAAGTGCCAAATTTATAAATAGATTGTGGTGTTAAACCCAGATGTCCCATAACTGGAATTCCTGCCGTTAGTATTCTTTTTATTGATTCTTCAATTTCTTTTCCTCCCTCAAGTTTTACTGCATGAGCTCCTGATTCTTTCATTATTCTTATTGAAGCATTTAATGCTTCCTTTGAATTTCCTTGATAGGAGCCAAATGGCAGATCTACCACCACTAGGCATCTTTTTATTGCTCTTATGACCGATTGAGCATGATATATCATTTGGTTTAATGTAATAGGTAGGGTGGTTTCATGGCCTGCCATAACATTAGATGCAGAATCCCCAACAAGAATGATATCTATACCTGCATCATCAATTATTGTTGCCATTGAAAAATCATAAGCAGTAATCATAGAGATTTTTTCACCTCTATGTTTCATTTCTTGCAGAATATGGGTAGTAATTCTTTTGATCTCTTTAGATGACGCAGACATTGCTCAATAATTTTGATGTAATTTACGCAAATGTGGTAATAAATCTTAAAGTAAGTGTACCGTTATTTCCCGAATCGATAGCTTATTGAAAAGCCAGCAAGTAGGATAGGTCCATCTCCTGTTTCAGTAGTAGTAGATTCTGTAATTGGGCCAGAGATAACATTTCCCTCGGTTTTAACATTCCATTCCCAACCGAAAGCTAAGCTTGGAGCAATACTCAATTTATCGTTAGCCAACAAAAATTGATACCCTGCCTCTATGGTAGGTTGAAATACTACAATATCAGAAGTGCCTTTTGTAACTAGAATGTTTTCGTCAGTCCAGTCAATTGAATTAAACCAAATATCTCCTCTTATACCTACAAAAGCTCCCTTAAAGCCTACATTTCTCATATAGCCTCTGTATCCTAATGAGAAACCATAGCCATTTCCTCTTTCATCATCATGTTCTCCCAGATCTCTATGTCTAATAAGTTGGTAACCCAATCTTAGATTGATTCCATGCGCATCATTAATAATTGTTTCAAAACGTACGCCAGGGATAATTCCAGTGAAATAACCTTGGAATTCAAATCCTGTTTCAAAAACAATCGATTTTTTATTTTCAACATATTCAACCTCTTGTTCTTGAGCATTCGAACTATAGAACATGGTTAATACTAAAGAGATTACTAAAAAGACTTTTTTCATTTATTGTAGCTTATTATTTAAAATAAAAAGGGACTTGAAAGTCCCTCATAAATTATCTCTGCACTGCTATTTCCCAGACTTAAATGTTGACCCACTAGGTCATTAAACATCATTGATATTCAACATTTTAGGGGAAAAGTTCAAAAATTTTACTTTTTTTTAATTTTTTTTGAACCAATTTTCGACCATTTTTTGGTCAATTTTCAAGGTGCTTTTCCCTTATTTTACAGAACTAATCGTGCATAAATATAGAGATATTATGTCTATTTTCATCATATAAAATAAAGGTGTCGATCTTTAGCTGTCATTCAGAATCACCAAATTAAGAAACTCAGGCTTTAGATGATGACGCTCTCGCTACGGCGTGGGGCTAAATCATTGAGTGTGAGCATGGTGATGCTTGAATGACGTGATAGTTGCTCCGCGCTTTTGTTTTAATGTATAGACATTATTTGTTAATAAAATTTAAGTATGAAAACAAACGATCCTTAAATCTTATTTTGTTACCTTAAAACATAAATCTCATGTTATTAGAAACGAACCTTGTTAAAAGTCTTGAAGTTACCATTAGAAAGAATCCAGTTCGATCTATTGAAATTAAAACACCTCAAATTCTTAAAAACTTTCTCCTTATGAACTGGAATGATGATATAGGTGAAGTAGAGCGATGTTATATTCTTTGTCTTGATGCTAGAAGGAGAGTTGTTTTTTTTGATGAAAAGTTCAAAGGCAATGCTAAAAGTGTTAAAGTCGAAATTCAAAAATTAATACTACATGCTTATGCTTCTGAAACTCCTTATTTTATTGTAGCGCACAATCATCCAGATGGCAACTTTTATCCTTCACCTGGAGATGATCAATTCACTAAAGAGCTTAAGGATAAAGCCAACTACTTTGGTTTAAATCTTATCGACCATGTAATTGTAAGTGAGGAAGGATTTTATTCTTATCAAGAAGAAGGTAAACTATAGTTTACTTTTCAAGTCTTTCAAATATCTATTTATAATACTGCCCACTAGGTCAAGGTCGTCTTTGTCTAACCCCTGACGGTAATTCTAGCCTACCGTGTTTGGTTCCTATAGGTATAGTTAGAGAATGAGTCTCATAAAATGGTTTTTTCGGTGAATTTAGTTCGTGGATGTTGGGGTTTGAGTTGATTGCATTCTCCATGTAATTAACAAAAGAAGGATGTTTTTTTTGTATATTTTGTAAAGTTTTTGAATGAGGTTTCATTTTTGGATTTGCTATCCATCTACTTACAACTGACTCGTCCTTATCAATCGTAGCTGCAAATTCTTTTTGCGTTAGGTTATTGTCAACCAAAAATTCCAGTAATATCTTGCCGAAAATCAAATTATTAACATTTTAAATGACATAATGTGCATAATTAAATTATCAAAAACTACATAAATATTTTGATAACTTGACAAACATGACATATATTAGTGCTGTCAAACAACAATAATGTATCAAAAATAACTAAATATAGCGAAATGCCTAAAGGATCAATTTTATTAAAGGACAGCCCACTAAATGCAACACAGGAGATGTTGGAGCATATTGCACCAGTAGTTAGACCTTTTATTGCAGAGATATGTAAAAACTTAAAACCCAAAGTGTCTAGGGTATACGGATTAAGAATGCTTAGAAATTACGAGGAAACAACAGTAAGGTTCTGGCTTGCTATACTTAAAAAATACAATGAAGTAAAGGATATGAATGACGAATTAATGGAAGAAGTAGAATTGTCAAAAACAGCATAAAATATTTAACCATGAGCTTAATACATCCAAACTTACAACACATTCTAATCAAGGCTCTTTTAGAGAAGAAGGAGAACGAATACAGTTTCACGGACTTCAATTATGATGATGGGCCTTTTGAAATAGAAATTTCAGGGGAGATAAATAACGAAGATTTCTACATACAAGTTCAAGGGGATGTGCACTTCAAAAAAACACATAATGGGTCAACACCTTCTGGTGGTAATGATCCAGATAGTTATGAAGCTGCTATCGAAATTAAAATAGCCAATTTATTGCATGAAGGAGAAGTAGAAGAAATACCAGATGGTCAGACGATGGATTTAATTTATGAGTATATCAAAGATGAATTCAACACAGATAGCACAGTATTTCTAAATCCCGAAATACGAGTAGGAGCGGCACAGGCTAAAGGACTAAAAAAAGTATTTGAAACTATAAATAGTTAAGCTCATGGTGTGTGGGCGCATTAAGCCTCTTGGTTTGCGTCCGCACCCATTAATAACAAACAACTATGAATTGTATAAAACGAAGGGTTAAAAAATGGCACTTGAACTTTTTAAGAAATAATTACCCAATAGAAATGATTGATAAAATAACACATTACAAAACAATTTATATCAAGAAGGGGAAGATAAGGGAATATAGGACATACGATCAATCAGGAAAAAGAGTAGAAGTTAAACTTTAAAAACAAATAGCATGACCGGGTACATAACTAAGTCAATCAAAATGTTTCATCTCAATATGTTTCGGTCATGCTAGAAATAATGTGCGATAGTTTATAGGTAAGTCTCTCTTATCGCACGGTTATCCCGGTGGGTGCGAAAGCACCCACATTTTAAAAGAAAATGAATATGAAAAAAATGAATCAATTTATCGAAATTTTAAAAGAAAAAGAGATTAAGTTCTCTATCGAAAAAGGTGTAATTAACATTGAGAACACCAACGGTTCTGTGGACTTGCGCAGCCTTACGACACTACCTGAGAACGTACAGTTCAACAATCAGGGTTATGTGGACTTGGAAAGCCTTACGACACTACCTGAGAACGTACAGTTCAACAATCAGGGTTATGTGGACTTGCGCAGCCTTACGACACTACCTGAGAACGTACAGTTCAACAATCAGGGTTCTGTGGACTTGCGCAGCCTTACGACACTACCTGAGAACGTACAGTTCAACAATCAGGGTTATGTGGACTTGCGCAGCCTTACGACACTACCTGAGAACGTACAGTTCAACAATCAGGGTTCTGTGTACTTGCGCAGCCTTACGACACTACCTGAGAACGTACAGTTCAACAATCAGGGTTATGTGTACTTGCGCAGCCTTACGACACTACCTGAGAACGTACAGTTCAACAATCAGGGTTATGTGTACTTGCGCAGCCTTACGACACTACCTGAGAACGTACAGTTCAACAATCAGGGTTCTGTGTACTTGGAAAGCCTTACGACACTACCTGAGAACGTACAGTTCAACAATCAGGGTTCTGTGGACTTGCGCAGCCTTACGACACTACCTGAGAACGTACAGTTCAACAATCAGGGTTATGTGGACTTGGAAAGCCTTACGACACTACCTGAGAACGTACAGTTCAACAATCAGGGTTATGTGGACTTGCGCAGCCTTACGACACTACCTGAGAACGTACAGTTCAACAATCAGGGTTATGTGGACTTGGAAAGCCTTACGACACTACCTGAGAACGTACAGTTCAACAATCAGGGTTTTGTGTACTTGCGCAGCCTTACGACACTACCTGAGAACGTACAGTTCAACAATCAGGGTTATGTGTACTTGCGCAGCCTTACGAATCATGATGAGGTTGATTGCGGATACAGTAAAAGAAAGATATATGTCTACAAAACTAATCAAGGGTTAAAAATATCTCTAGGCTGTTTTTATGGTACAGAAAAAGAAAGTATTGAAGCTATTAAAGAAAAGTATAGTGGAAGTGATGCCGAGGATTACATATTAAAAATAAAGTCTGCTTTCAAAAAGGGTAGAAAAAGATTCAAATAGATGAAATTAAGATATATAGTAATAGCGGGCATGTTGTTAATATTTAGTGCAATTGTTTTGTTCGATGTACTAACCATGCTTTTAGGCCGTGATGTGGTTATGGTATTGATAGGGTTAGCGGTGGTTTTTTTAATGATGGCAGTAATGATACTATCATTTGCTAAAAGAGCAGAAAATAAGGGAAAAAGACTATAAGTCCATCAGACATAAGAATAAAAACAAAGGACCTAATTATGGATACTATGGAAGGTTTAATAAAAGATAACTGGCAAGTGACAATATACTATGTAGGGCCAATGAATGCAGAGGTTGAAGTAGAGAGGTTCAGGCTATATCCTTTCGCTTGGTTGTATGCAATGTTGATGAGCTTTTTTGTAACGAAAGATCAAATAGTAATTGAAAAGATTTAAGGGGTGGCAGCAGAAAAAATATACACAAATAAAGACATAAAAATTAGTCCTTATGTAGCGCCTGGACTAAAGGGCATCGATTTACACCGAATGGTTCTAAACTCTAGGACATACAAAGGGCAAATTTATAGAAAAGTGGTAGCAGTTTTTGGTATTGAGTATGAGGATCTTTTCAGTAAGAAAAAAAGAAAGCCTATTGCAGAAGCAAGGTTTATGTGCTTTTACATTTTAAGAATTTATTTCGGGTGGTTATATAAAAAGATAGGAAAGGAATTTGGAAAAGATCATACTACAATTATGCATGGTGTTAACAAATGCAAGGACTATATAAAGCACGACAAGATATTTAAAATAAAAGCAGCAGAGGTGTTGTCAATACTGAATTAAAAATCAAACAATAACTAAATATTTTAATTATGAGCGTACAAGCTAAAAATCAGGTAAAAGTAGGCAACCACTTGGAGAGGTTATCTCCCCTTCAATTAGTGAAGGATGAAAAGATTGCTAAAAAGTTTATGCAATTATATGGTGCTATACATGGTAAAAAAGCGGATGCTTTTTATCAGGCAGAACAATTTAATTTTATTAAAGTTCTACAGGAAAATGTTGCATTACAAAAATGTGATAAACTAAGCTTATATGGAGCTTTCCTTGATGTCGCTGTTAATGGATTGTCCTTTGATCCAACTAAGAAATTGGTTTATCTGGTGCCATATGGTAATAAAGCGAAACTACAAATATCTCCATATGGTGAACTTCTTATTCGTCAACAAACAGGACAAATAAAACATGCTGATAATCCGGTACTGGTATATGAGAATGATGACTTTGAGGTTACAACAGATGGGAATGGTACAACTGTAACTCATAAGAAGAACTTTAAAGAAACAGGCGGTGAAATAATTGCTTGCTTCCTTCGAATTGTAAGGAATGATGATACAGTAGATTTTAAGGTTCTAACTGCTGAAGAATTGGAACAAATTAGAAGTTTTTCTAAATCACCAAACAGTGCAGCATGGACAAAGGGTTACGCTGGTATGTTTATGGCAAAAACTATAAAACACGCTTTTAAAACTTATGCAAAAGTACGAATCGGTCAATTCTCTCAGTTAGAAACGGATGTTGAAGAAGCCGAAGAAATAAGCTACGATTTAGAGGAGGGTGCAGATGCTGGTTTTGTAGATGAACATGCAGAGATGGAGGCAAATGAAGTAGAAGTAGAAGAAGTAGTAGAAGAACCTGCAGAAACATTTTAATCAATTATCCACCATTAAAATAAATATCATGACTGATCAAAAAAATCAATTATTGTTATCTGATAACATTGCAAAAATTTCTGAAAAGACAAAAGGTGTTTTACTAAGTAACCAAACATCTGTAAAGAATGCTGTCGATTTTGGACAATCATTATTAGATACTATTGAAGCCGAAGGAATGAATGACGAATTAGATAAGCAGTGCAATGATTATTTAGTTAAAGTAAAAAAGACACTTAGTAAGATTCAAACAGATAGGAAACCAATTACACAATTGTTTGATCAAATCAAAAAGAATTTTACTCTTATTGAATCGAAATTGGATCCAAAAAAATCAGAAAGTATCTATTTCAAAGTACAAACTAAGCGGAATGAGTTTGCTAAAAAGAAAGCAGCTGAGGAAGAAGAAAGGAGAAAACAAGCAAACAGAAAATTGAATATTCAAAAGGAGCAAATTGAAATTAAGTCCTCTTTAAAACAAAAAATATTTGATGCTTTCAATGGTTTAGTAATGTCTTACAAACGATCAATGCTAAAATGTTTCGAAGAAATGTCTATTGAATCATTTGTGGATGATTGTTCTAAAATATCAGATTGGCCAACTGAATTTAATTATTCATTGATTAAGAATGCTCGATTAAAAGCAAATCCTATTTATCTATCGGAAGACGAAGGAAATGAAATATTAGAGGCTGTTAAGTTAGAATTGCTTAAAGAACTTGATGCCAAGTTTCAAAATGCAATTGAAGATTACAAACAGGATTTACTTGATAAAGCTCCTTCTAAGAAAAAGGAATTAGAGCAACTTTTAAAAGCTAACGAGGAAGAAAAAGCAGAGTTGGAAAAGAAAGCTAGAGAACGGAAAATTGAAGAGATGAAGCGAATGGCGGAGGAAGAAGAAAAGAAGAAACAAGAAGATACCAATAAAGTAGAAGCTGAGAAAAATGCTGCAACAACAAATGCTCTATTTGATAATGAGTTAGAAGTTTCTGATTTAGGAAAAGGAAATGCACGTCAAAGCTATAGAATTGAAATTCTTAATCCTGTTGGGTGGCAATTGATATTTCAATTTTGGTTTCAAAAAGAGGGAGCAAGTACTCCGCTTGATAAGTTTCCAGGGAAGAAATTAGAATCTCTAAAAACTTATTGTGAGCGTTATGCCCATAATCATGATGAGCTTATTGATAGCCAATACATAAGATATGTAGAAACTTTTAAAGCAATCAATAAAGCAAGTTAATGGATGTTCAAATTGCATATGATCAAATGCTAAGGTCCACTGACAAGGCTTATCTAATGACCTTTGAAAATGGAGAGGAAGTTTGGTTTCCTAAAAGCCAAGTTCATGTTGATACAAAAGATAAGGATATCACACTTCCGCTTTGGCTTGTAGAAAAGAATGGTTTAACCTCTTACATAATTTCTTCATGAATTATTACGGACGACACGAGGTATCAAATAGCGACTTGTCAGAACTAAAGTTAAAGTTCAGTACGAGAGATTATGTTATCGATTGTGCAGAAGCTTATAAGTTCGGAAGGTTAATAGATGCCATGATAACCGAACCTGAAATAATCGATTATTTCAATTTAACTATTGGTGATGATCAATATTCTAATGAAGATTTTGAAAATGCCAAGGCAATGAAAAAGGCATTTGTAAAAGATCCTTTTTGTAAGTCTTTAATGTCACAATCAACTGGTCAGGATGTGTTTTCGGATCCAAGTTTTAGTATCGAGTATTCAGGTTTTGAATTTCAATTACCAGTAAGATGTAAATACGATTTATGGAGCTCCTTACTAATGTGGGGTGGTGATATAAAATCAACAACAGCTAAAACACAAAAAGAGTTTGAAGCAGCTGTAGACTATTTCGATTATGATCGACAACGAGCTTGGTACATGGACATTACCAAATCAAAAAAGGATGTTCTTATTGGCATCAGTAAAGTAAATAAGAAAATATTCAAAGTTCCGATTGATCATGATAGCAAGTGGTATAAATCGGGCAAACAAAAGTATCAAAGCCTTTCATTCAAGTGGTGGGCTCTGTATTCTAATTTTTAATTATAAAAACAGTTTAAACAATGGCAGAAATTGCAGTACAAACAGAAACAAGATCATTAAGGTATTTCTTTAAAGATGATGAACTAAAAGGCCTATCGCTTGATCTTGCTAATCAGAATCAGGAACTAAGAAGAGTTGAAGATGAAAAGAAATCCATGACATCTGAATATGGGTCCAGACTTAATATTCTAAAAGAACATATTTCCTCTTTGTCGGATAAAGTATCATCTGGTTATGAAGTAAGAAATGTAGAATGTGAGGTTGAATATCATAAGCCTAGAAAGAACATGAAAACTCTAAAAAGGCTAGATACCGGAGAAGTTTTTGAAGATAAGATGTCCGACTACGATCACAATTTATTTAACCAATTCCAAGAGGAAGAAGAAATTGCTGAGTAATGGTGGTTCAGGAAGTTGGTGGTAGTTTACATTTGAGATTTGATTTTCATCCTAATATTTTAAGAGATGTGAAGCTTATTCCAGGGAGAAGATGGAATCCAT
This sequence comes from Chitinophagales bacterium, assembly GCA_965216955.1. Lineage (GTDB taxonomy): Bacteria > Bacteroidota > Bacteroidia > Chitinophagales > JADIYW01 > CBDCGV01. The sequence continues at coordinate 150,518 of CBDCGV010000008.1, forward strand.
CTTCAAAGACTTGGATTGTGCCGAAAAGGCATGCGGATAAGGTTCACAATCTTATGAAAAGGCATGGTTTTATAAATGATGAACCAGAAGAACAAATTGATTATACAATTACTCCACTTCCTGATTTAAACCAATCTATTCCACTTAAGCTTGACCTTTATAATTATCAGCGTAAAGGAGTTGCTTATGCACTTAAAAAGCAACGTCTGATAATTGGCGACCAACCGGGATTGGGAAAAACGGCACAAAGTATTGCAACAATAATCGGTGCTAAACAATTTCCATGTCTAGTTATTTGTCCTTCATCATTAAAAATTAATTGGAAGCGTGAATGGGAAATGTGGACCAATAAGAAAGCTATAATCTTAAAGGATTCTATAAAAGATACTTGGCCACTCTATTGTGAAAATGGGTTTGCAGATGTTGTTATAACCAATTATGAAAGTTTAAAGAAATACTTTGTTAAGCAAATCAATAAAAAAGGTAAGCGCCTTTACCTTCGGGATGTTGTTTTTAAGGATAATATCAAAATATTCATGTCGATTATCATTGATGAACTCCACAGATGCAAGGATGCAACAACACAACAGACCAAATTTGTAAAGGGCATTTGTATTGGCAAAGAATGGATATTAGGATTAAAACAACTTCCTGATGAAAGTGTGCATTGCTGTGTTACTTCTCCACCATATTGGGGCTTGCGTGATTATGGTGTTGATGGGCAAATTGGTTTAGAAGATACTCCTGAAGCGTTTGTTGAAGTGATGGTTCAAATATTTATTGAAGTAAAAAGAGTTTTAAGAAAGGATGGCACCTTATGGCTAAACATAGGTGACACATATGCAGGAAGTGGATTTGGATATTTTAATGAATCAAATAGTTATTTACAATCAACATCAAGAGGAACCATATTAGAACGAGAAAAACTTCGAGAAGTAAAGAAAAACCAGAAAACAAAATGCAATCCTAAAGATTTGGTTGGTGTCCCGTGGATGCTTGCTTTTGCATTACGAGAAAGTGGTTGGTATCTCCGTCAAGATATTATATGGTCTAAACCTAATCCAATGCCAGAGTCAGTTAAGGATAGATGTACTAAATCGCATGAGTACATTTTTTTATTGTCTAAATCTAAGAAGTATTTCTATGATCATGAGTCTATAAAAACGCCATTGAAAGATCAAAGTATTGCAGCATTGATTAGAAGTATTGAGAAAAAACCTCAAGGATGGGCAAACAGTAATAAATATCATGATACGGATCCAAGATACCCTAAAAGAACCCCTAGGCCGTTAGATAATCGAAAAGGAAATCAAGGTACTGGAGGAATTCCAATAGGTTTAAATGGATCATCTTTTAAAAACCACAAGAACTACTTAAAAGAGAATGGAGAGTTATTACACTCTTCCAAAGCAAACAAAAAGTCTGTTTGGGAAGTAGCTACTCAGGGATTTAAACAAGCTCACTTTGCAACATTTCCAGAAAAATTAATAGTTGATTGTATCAAGGCTGGAACCTCTGAATTTGGATGTTGCTCAAATTGTAAAACCCCTTATAAAAGAGTTATTGATAGAAAGTTAGTGCCTACTAAGAAGGCTAGTTACAATTCAAAAGTAGATGATAGAGATAGAGCAGCTGATAAATTAGATCAAGGCAGTAATCGTTCAAAAGACGGTCATAAGCCAGGTTGGTGTTATGAATCTAAGACAACCGATTGGGAGGCTAATTGTAATTGTAATGCTTCTGTTGAAAAGTGCATTGTGTTGGATCCATTTATGGGTGCAGGAACTACAGCACTTGTTGCAAGAAAACTGGATAGGAATTATGTAGGGTTTGAGTTAAACCCAGAATACATTGAAATAGCAAATAAAAGGCTTAAAAATGAACTTGGAATATTTATTTAACAGCAGAAAAAGCATTTATAACATTATTACTTAAACATTTTAATATCTAATGGCAAGACATAGAAAACAAGGTTTAGATTATTTTCCAAAATGGAACCCATTTGATTCTACAATCAAAAGGTTTAATCATAAAGAATTTGATGTCAGGTATAAGGCATTAAGGAATTCTAGTAGCTCTTTTGTTAGGCGTAAGGATGTAAGAGAATATATTTTTTTGAGAGATGGTAAAATATGTGCCGAATGTGGTTCTAAAGAAAATCCAACTATTGATCATATTAAGTCTGTTCATGCATGTGCTAGACAAGAGTTTCATTATTCTGAATTGAATACTAAAGAAAATCTAAGAGTATTATGTAATAGATGTAACTCTAAAATTACACCATAAATGAGTGATAAAGAAGCATATTGGTTCTCACATGATAGCAATTCTAGACACGATGAAAAGATTGTAGCATTGCGTATGAAGCATGGTTGGGAAGGGTATGGCCTGTACTGGGCAATTATTGAAAAATTGCGAGAAAGTCCACGCTATACGTTGTCAACTAATTACAATGTAATAGCTTATGATCTTAGAACAAATAATGAAATAATTAAATCAATTATTACTGGCTTCGGCTTGTTTATTATTGATGAAAATTCATTCTATTCTGAGAGTTTAATTAACCGAATGCGTGTTAAAGATGAGAAGTCAAAAAACGGAAAAAAGGCCGCTTTAGCTCGTTGGGAAAAACACAAAAAAAATGCACCTGTAATGCAACCGCAATGCGACCGTAATGCAGATGCATTGCAAGTGCAATGCGAACCCAATGCTAAGAAAGGAAAGGAAAGGAAAGAAAAGGAAAAGAAAGGAGAGAGTATACGCGCGCGTACGCGCGAGGAAAAAATCTCACTCTCAAAATGTTTTAATATTTGTTTTTCTGACCACCAATGGCATAAAGCTTTTCAAAATGACATCAGGGAAGATCTGTTAACCTTCTTCGCTAAACTGAAAAGAGAAGATGTTAAAGAAAAATCCGTTGAAGATTTCAAAAAGCATTTTTCTAGTTGGCTTCGAATTGAAAAAGAAAAAAAGGTTGCGCAAAAAAAAGAAAAAGAGTTTCCGGATTTCTATGATCCAAAGTTTGAGAAAATTCTACGAGGCCAAAGGTTGATGCAATACCATAAGCATCTCAAAGAATTAGGATGGAAGAAGAATGCAGCACCTGGAGGAACAACATGGAGTAAACCTAAAAAGAAAACTGGATGAAGATAGAATTCAAGACCAAAATTAAAGTGTGTCAAATTTGCGACGTAATGAACGTTCTCAATCTTATTGGGGAATACTGTTCAAAAGCAGGAAAAGATGATTTAAACTATCTCTCTTGGCTTCTAAACGTAAAAAACTTGTATGATTATTTACACAAAAAGAAGATTCAATCAATTGGCAAGCAAAAAACGGATTTTATTAATATTAAAATGAACCTCCTGCAGTATAAACTATTTCGAGATTCTTTGATAGAAACAAATATGGAAATTCAGTTTGATGAGTTCTACAATTCTCTCATTAGATCTCTAATTCAAGAGCCATTTGAAAAACAATTTGAACAGTTTAAAATTCTAATGAGATGAGCAATTTCAATAGAAATGATTGGACTAAATACCTGAAGAATAAATCTTCTAATGGCACTAAATGTCCAAATAAAGAAAGTAAATACCACAACAAGTTGACCATTGTTGAAGGGATAAAATTTGATTCAAAAAAGGAATCACAGAGGTATTTAGATCTAAGAATGATGCAAAAGTTCGGATTGATATCAAAGCTTGAAATTCAGAAACGATATGACTTCAAGATCAATGATTTTTTGGTCACTTATTACAAGGCTGACTTTACTTATTTCAACAAGGAAGGTAAATACATTGTCGAGGATGTGAAATCAGAAATTACACGAAAGAACACGGTTTACCGAATTAAGAAAAAGCTAATGAAAGCTATTTATAATATTGAAATATTGGAGACCTAATTTAATCTTATGGCAAATTTAATAGAGGAATCAAAACATAGTTGGAAGGGAAATAAGACTCTCGAAAGTATAAATGCAGGGTCACTGCAAAGAATAGCAGATGCAACTGAAGCAATGGCAAAGAATCATATTGATCTTCAAAGAGATTTCGACTACGTAAAAAGTAGAATGAAATATTATCAAAATCGATGCGAACAACTTGAAAGATCTAACCGTGGTCTAAAAGCATGGATTACAAGACTTCGGAACAAAGCAAAACAAAAGTAATTTATTAACTAACTTTATAGATAAAATCTATTGAATTGGAAGAAACGATAACTAATAACAATATTGCTTTTAAACTGGTCCCAATTGATTCAATTGAGCTCGTGGATAACAATCCACGTAATATTGATGAGAAGGTAATGGAGATAACTGATATGTGGTTGATTAAGAAAGTACAATCAAACAGCTATGTTCATCCAACTCAAAAGCCGATCAGTTTACTTGAAAATCCTTTGAAGCGTTGCACTCATCCAGGACAGACTGTTCTTGATTTCTTTGGTGGAAGTGGCACTACACTAATGGCATGTGAGCAACTTGATAGAAAGGCTCGAATTGTAGAATGGGATCCTGTTTTTGTTGATCTAATTATTAATAGATGGGAGTCTTATACTGGTCAAAAGGCAAATAAAATTAATAGATATGGCAAAGAAGAAACGTAAGGACTGGGAAGTAAATAATTCGATGATATCTAAGGCTGTGTTTGATCTTATCAAGAAAAAACTAAAAATGCCAACCTATCAGGAGATTGCTAATAGAACGGGTTTAGCAACTCGTACTGTAAAGCGACACATGGAGGAGGTTGACTTTAAGGACATTACACAAAAGTTTAGAGCCAATTCTGAAATGGTGTTATTGAAATTATTTCAAAAAGCTATGGAAGGGAAGTCACCAAGATACATGGAATTATGGTTTAAAGTGGTTGAAGATTTAGATTCAAAGAAACATGTTGACCTGACCACAAAGGGAGAAGCAATATCTCCATCAAAAGCTGTTATTAAACTCAGCAACGGAACCGAGATTGAAATGTAGTGTCGTTACCAAATATTGACTTATCACGTAATTCAAAACAAGAAAAGTACTTTAATACTGTATTTGATGCTGTTGCTGGTCAAAACGACTATAGATATTTTAGCTATGGTGGTGCAGTAAGAGGTGGTAAGACATATGTAACTCTCTCAATTCTTGCTTTGCTATCAAATATATTTCCTGAAAGTAAATGGCATGTTGTGAGGTCTGATTTTCCTGTTCTCGAATCAACCACTATACCTTCTTTTGAAAAGTTGATCAAAGGCTCTCCAAATTGGAAAATGAAGCGTAAGCCATCCAATTATCATGCGGAAAATATTAAAACTGGATCTAAAATTTTCTTTAAAGCTGAAAACATTCAAAGGGATCCTATGTTACTTGATTTTTTAGGTTTGGAAACTAATGGCTTCTTTTTAGAACAAACAGAAGAATTATCAAAGCTATTATGGGAAAAAGCATTAGAGCGTTCCGGATCATGGTACATCGACCCAATGCCCCCTGCATTTATCTTCCAAACTTTTAATCCATGTCAAAATTGGGTAAGAGACTTAGTCTATAACAAATGGATAAAAGGCGAACTAAAGTCACCACATTATTTTGAATCTGCGCTTCCTAAAGACAATCCATTTGTTACACAAGATCAATGGGCAGCATGGGCCAACATGGCTGCTAGATATCAGAAACAATTTGTTGAAGGAGATTGGACAGACTTTGATGACGATGCTAATGCGAGGTGGGCATTTGCTTTCAATAAGAAACGACACGTTGGAAGATGTTTAGCTAATCGTGCTCATCCATTATGGTTAGCCTTTGATTTTAATAAGAATCCAATAACATGCAATATTATTCAGCATTATGATGAAACTATTTTTATTCCCTATACAATTAAGCTTGCCAATTCAGATATCTATGCATTATGTGATCATATTTTAACCCTATTTCCTAATTTCCTATACATGGTTACAGGGGATGCTACCGGGATGAACAGTTCATCACTTGTTAAGGACAATCTTAATCACTACAAAGTAATAAAGTCAAAATTGATCTTATCAGACGAACAAATTGTTGTTCCTAGTAAAAACCCAAGATTGGAAGAAAACAGAGTTTTAGTTAATTCCATTCTAGCTAATTATGATTGGTGTATTGATGAAGAAAATGCAAAGGACTTAATATTTGACCTTGAATGGGTTAAGGTAACTCCAGATAAAAAGATCGATAAGTCCAACAGAAGTGATGAGAAAAAACAAGCCGATACATTAGATGGTCTTCGTTATTGGTGCAATGTGAATATGAAATGGTTTCTAGACTTAATGTATCAATAATTATATGTTAGTTATAGTAATTATTTATTAATATATTTGATATATGGAATTATCTGTTAATTGCAAAAAGGTTGTTGAAGTTGAATTGCCATCATGTCCAAGTCAAATTCTAATTGATATAGGGTTAGAAGCTAATACAGACTATGAAATCATTGTAGAAGATAAGTTTAATATCAAGACAAGATTTATCACTACCTCAGATAATGAAGGTAAGGTACTGCTAGTGGTACCTGAACCCGCAATATTCAATGAACATGCAGGAGCATTTGAGTTTTCAATTTTTAAAGTTGTAGATGAAGGATGTAATACTCCAGTAAATATATGTGATGTTCAAGAAGATGTAATAATTCGTTGGTTATTTAGAAAGTATGAAGGGGAAATACCTGAAGCAATAGTAAAATGTGTTTGTGATGAGTGAGATTTTGGAATATTGTTTTGTAATTAGTCTTTGCATTACTGCAGTTCATGTATCCATGTGGCAAGGGATGATCTTAGGAGGTTTTAGAGTTGAAGTACTTGATAAACATTTACCTGAATTAATCAAAAAACCGTTATATGAGTGCTTGCCGTGTATGGCTTCATTATGGACATTATTATTGTACCCCTTGATTGACAGTGTTCGAACACCAATTGATCTCTTAAGCTTTTTCATCGTTTGTGGAATAAATACTTTGATAGATAGCTTTATCAATTATTGCTCACACAACCCACTTAATAGGTGAAGGAATTATTGGAAGAAAACGGATGGCACATGTTTAATTCATGCATTTGTGGTGGTACACTTAAGGAATCTTATACGAATCCTGAATACATGAATTACATTATAAAAATTAGGCCAAAGCATAGAATGTTTTCAATACATGAAGACAATTATAATGTCAAGAATGGCCATGGTTACGAATTAGAATCAGCAATGAAAGAATATGAGTTTATTAGCTAATTTATTTAACAGGAAAAAGAAGATAGATTTTACCAAAATAAAGCATCCCATTAACTATGCTTTTACAGTTAATGGTGTTAAATATTATCAATTTGAAGATTCCTTCAATATTCCATACGAGAGAGCTTTAAAATCAATCATCTTTTTTGAAGAGTTACGAATGAAGTGTACGTATGAGTATATCACTAAGCATCAAAAAGCACTAGATAAACTGCTTACTGATCCAAAGAAAATTAACCTGTTTGAAGTTAAAAAGCTCAATGATCAATTAGGAGAAAGATTAAATCTCGCTTATGATATTGATACAATGTATAAACTGTGTAGCGTTGTTTTCTTTGATGAGACAGAAGATCCAAGGGTTTACAACTATAAATATAATTACAAGAAAATTGATTCATGGAAGGAGCATAAAAGCGCAAAGGATTTTTTTTTGCAACAGCCTATCGTGACCTTACTTCCATTTTTGAAAGAGCACGGGGAGAATTTGAATATTTATTCGATGGCGGTTCAGAAAGTGAACAAGATACATTTGGAAAGCCTCCAGGCTATTTTATTGGAGCAATTGACAAGCGACAATTAGAAAATGAGATGGCCATAGTAGATTTTGATCCAAGTAAGCTACATGAAGCGAGAAACATCACAATTTGGGAGTACTTAACATTACTCAATACAAAACTAAAAATGCATAGTAAGATGAAGAGCGATGTCAGTCCAAAACATACTAATTGAATTTTCAGCAGAAACCACAGAGTTAAAAACTGCTATTGATATTCTTGAAGAGCAAGGGTTAATCGATAAAAAGCTTGCCGATCAATATCGAAATACTAACAAGGTTTTCAAAGAACGAAATAATGCGTTAAAGCAATCATTATCTATTCAAAAAGAGAATGATGCAGCAATTGATAAAACAACCTCTAAAATTGATGCACTTAACACGGCTTTTAAAACAGCAGATAAAGCCTTTGTTGGAAAGGTGTCTGTTCAAGCACTTAAGGATATTGAAAAAGCAGCTGGTAAATCAGAAGATGAATTTGAAAACTTAAATGACATACTCAATGCAGTTAAGAACAATTTTGATAAGTTAGATCTTAGTCCTGAAGAATTTGAACAACTTAATTTTTTAATAGGTGCCGGAGAAGAAACTTTAAAGCAGTTTGGAAATCAATCTGAACAGGTTACACAGAAGAAGAAAAAACTAACAACCGAGCTGCGGGATTTGAGAGAAGAATTAGCCCTTCTTAAAATTGAAGGAAAAGAAAACACCCAAGAATTCAAGGATATGGCTCAAAAAGCTGCCACTCTTCAGGATGCATTAGATGATGCTTCTCGTGAAATCAGAGGCATGGCCAACGACACTGCTACATTAAGTGGTTTAGTTGATGTTGGTGGTGCAGCAGTAGGAATATTTTCAGCATGGGAAGGAGCTATTGCATTAGTAGGCGCTGAGAATGAAGACCTACAGAGAACACTTGTTAAGCTTAATGGGCTAATTGCTATTCTTAATGGATTAACTCAGGTTCAAAATATCTTACAAAAGGAAAGTGCTGGAACGATTTTATTAAAGTCTGTACGAACGAAAGCACTTGCATCTATTCAGAGAGCCTACAATGCTGTTGTAGGTACATCTACAGGACTGTTAAAAGCGTTTAAAATAGCATTGGCCAGCACAGGAATAGGACTATTTATAATTGCACTTGGAACACTTTTAACTAGGTTGTCAATATTCAACAAAAGGGTAGATGAATCAACAGATTCACTTCGTGAACTTGGTCAGGAAGTAGACAATATTAGTTCTAAAGTTGGGGAAGAGATATTTAATTCTCTATCACAAGTAGATGGAGGACTTCAAACTTTTGATCAGCGTTTGCAGAAAATTGGAGGTACAATAAAATTACTTACTAAAGGAGAGCTTGAAAGTTTAAAACTCTTTTTGGAAGAAAATCTTAGTAGAGCGTTGCGAGATGCTGCAAATGCACAGGGCGAATTTGATAAGAATTTAGCAGACACAACAGTTAGCGCACTTGAAACCGAATTAGAAAAGGTTAATGCAGAATTAGAGTTGTTTAAAATTAAAACTGATGAAACTAAAAAGAAACTTGACGCTGCTTCTGGTTCATTAGAGTTTTTAAAAAATAAAGTAACAAAAGCTAGAGAAGAATTCGAAAGGTTGGATTCTAGTACTCCAGGGTTTGAGAAGGCACTTTTTAATCTTGTCAAACTAGAAAAGGCTTATGATTCCCTTCAAAGAAGAATTGAGTTTTTGCGACTAGAACCTGAAGATGTTGACATTGATGGTTTTACCAATGAATTTATAGAGCAATTCAAAGACACAGATATTTATGAGCCATTAAGAAAACAACTCAATGAAAGTTTTAAAGAATTATCTGATCAACCAATTGAACCAGATATAGATGAATCTGATTTTAACTCCATAACTTCTAAGTATGATACCATTCTTAGATTTCAATTAGCAACTAACAATGGTCTGAAATCTGAAAGCGAAATCATTCAGGACAATCTAAAAGAAAAGATTGCTGCTCTAGAAAAAGAGAAGCTATTTACAATTGAATATTTTGAGCTCAAAGATCAACTACGAAAACAAGAAGAGGCAGAGGAAAAAAGAATTGAAGAACAACGTTTAGTTCTAGCAGCTTCAAGGATTGGAACAGCAGATAATATTGGCTCATCTGCCTTTGATATTACTCAAAGTTATTTCAATGCGGAACTACAGGCTTTACAAAATCAGAAAGATCAACAATTAATATCAGAAGAAGAATTTGCACGTAAAAAAGCCTCCATTCAACGTAAGCAAGCTATCGCAAGTAGGGCACAGGCTGTATTTGAAATAGGAATCAATACAGCAAGTGCAATTGTCGAAGCATTGCCTAATATTCCTTTATCAATTATTGCAGGAACAATTGGGGCTGCCCAGCTCACGTTTGCACTTTCTAGAAAGATACCACAGTTTAGAAAAGGTACTCCTAAGGCACCTTCTGGTTTTAAGTGGGTCGGTGAAGATGGACCTGAATTAATACATGATGGTGGTGGTTATCCAATTATAACAAATGAAGACAGTGAAGAATTAGCCTCACTACTTGATAAATACAGCATTAGCCATAGTATCAAACCTCCTGATGCACCTAAAGTCAGGGCATTACAAAACACTACATTACCATCTCTACCAAAACAAGTAATTCAGAATATTTATAACAACAGTGTAGGCAACAATATTGATTATAAAAAACTAGCGGTTGTCATGGTACAAGAACTTAACTCTAGTGATAGAAAAAAATCAAAGGAAAAGTACATTCAAAAGAAAAGAGATGAATATAAGACTAACAGGAGATGGAATAAACTATATCAAGTGATCGGAAAAACTAATAACAATAAATATACTTACAATGAGTGAATTTAGATTTTTAATTGATGGAGATGAGGTAAATTCATTGGATATAGGTGGACAGAATACCTTTGAATATGAAATTAGAAGGGATGATGAAAATGTTTTGCGTGATGTTCCCCATATAAAGCCAACATTCTATGATGATGCTTATAAGAAGATCTGTGATATAATAAAAGCAGATGGCATATGTGCTCAATTTCCGGTTAAAGTACTTTTTAGAGAAAAACCTAATGAAAGATTTAATTTAGAATACAATGGACAAATTAAAGGTCCGGGTCTAACTTTTACACTATTTGATGAAGAAACAGGTTGTTCATGTGAGACTAATATTATTGATGATTCCTATCAGGCCAATATAAAACAAAACCAAGAACAGGAGGTATATCTAAATGAAGAAAAATCATTGAATGAGCAAACTATTTCTCCATTGATTCCACGGTCAGCAAAAATGTTTAATCCAACAAACGGTGACTATGAATATACAATTGAAGCATATAAAATATCTGATGTATTAAAATATTTAATTTCCTATTTAAGTGATAGTCAGGTTGAACTTATTACAAATTACTTTGATTCCGGTGAAGGTGAAGATTTGTACCTCTCAAAGGCATACGAACTTAGAAATCAGAATGGTTCTGAAATCCCTCAATTATCATATAAAGAACTCCACAATGAATTAGATGTAATATATTTTTTAGGTAGAGAATATAACATAAGCAGTAAAGAATTCTTTACCGAACAAAGGGATGAAATGTTTGATGATGAAGTAGTATTGACCCTTAAAAATGTTTCTAATATTGAATTTAAAACAGATACCAATAGATTGTATTCAAGAATAAAAGTAGGAGCTGATAACTACTCTCCATTTAATGATGATACTGCTAGTTTTAGAGAATTAAATTTAACTACCCACAGAGAAGAAAGTTTCAATATTAAGAATGGATGTAACCGTAATAAAGTATTGGACTTAGTGAACAAGTTTATTATTGGTTCTAATACGATTGAAGAAATCTTAAAAGGAAATGACAGTTTTGATGACAATATTGTCCTTTTCCAAGCCGAAGAAGTAAATGGTGAACTAAGAGCAAAACAGTTTTTAACGTATAGCACAAAGCCCTACTACAATGAAAACCTGATGAATTTTAAAAAGCTCCAAAGGTGGAAAGAACAAATACAGGAGCAAATAAATGATATTGTTGGGACATCTGCATATGAAGATACCTTTTGGGAATATAGACCGTTTATTTCTGGCCTAGCAGCAATAAATGATACTGGTAGATGGATTGCAAAACAGAATTATACGAATATTTCTTTTGAGTGTAAAACAATAGCAGCTCTGCAAGCACGCTATCAAGCTACTCAAACACCAGTAAATGATGGGCAATATAGGGTAAGATTAAGCCTTTACCATTTAGATGCATCCAATGCAATACTAAACACCTATGATTCTTCGTGGCAAACATATTTAACAGATGGTGCTACACATGAACTTAATTTCATATCTCCTCAAATTAATGTGAATGCAGGAGAAAGAGTACAATTTTGGATAAGGTTTGAACATGTTAGTGATGGCACTGGTCCATTTGGTAGTATTGGAAATGCTACAGCATCTTGGAAAGCTGGATTTACAGCACCAAGTGTTACTGATAAGGTAAAAAGAGCTGTTGATTCAGGTTTTTCAGGAGCAGGATTCTTTTCACCTTCCAATGCACTGGAACAGGCGGTTGCACATAAAAAAGTGGTTTTTGATTTTGATATTAATACAGATGAAAAGGACAACAAAATCAATGAGGTTTCATTCAATCATGTAATCTGTAAAGATGAGTTTGAAAATTTGGTAGCAAAAAAACGTGGTACAATAGAAGTTGACAATGAAGAGCTTGTCTTCCATTCAAGCATTAAGAGTGTGTTTTATAATTATGAAACATCAATAGCAAGATTTAAAGTCATAACTAATGATGTAATTTGTTAAGGAAAACAAGAGTTTTCAGTTTTAAGATAAATAGCTTCAACAGGGTCAAAATCAGTAAAAAAAGTATAATTAAGCACCATTGAATCTGAAGTTAAAGTCAATATTATTGAAGTAGAGTTATGGTTGGTAACAGATATTTGATTTCCACTTAAAGTATAGTTCGTAGATCCAAGCCCTACACCACCAACAACAGAACTATTAAAACAAAGCTCATTAGGAGCAAGTGTAACAGTTTGTTCTTGCCATTCACCAATTAGGATATCGATTATTTCTTCTTCAGAAAGTCCTAAAGGGTTGGAGTTGTCGTCGCTGCAACTTATGAAAAGGAATCCAATTAATAAACAAAATAAGTATTTCATAGTTTTAATATTTTAGTGTAAATAACATCTACCGCTAGAATTTTTAGTAGTATTCTTGCATCTAGTGCCTTTTTGCGTATATCCGCTACATCTAACAGCAGTACTATAATTGCTTTTATAATTGTAATAACTGCGAGAATAAGAAGACTTTTGTTTAGAATTATTGTTTAAATCTTTTCTGTATTTAACATTATTAATTACATCTCTTCCGGGAAAATCTGTATTTGGTAAAAATAAATAACCTTTGGAATTGTTAAAACGAGCTTCAAAGTATACACTTTTGACCCCAAAAATTGTTATGCTATCTCCGTCGTTGACAGTATATACAGTTTTTCCATAACCAGGATTCTCAGTAGCTTCTACACTCTTATAGGTTCTAACTTCAATTTTTATTCCTTCTTTGTGAATCTTGTCGGCTATCAATTGATTAATACTATCAATTCTTTCCTTAATTAATTCTTGCTTCTTATATAGAACTGTTACTTTATTTTTGAGAGATTCTTTATCTACTAATAATTGATCTAAAGATTGTGTCGTTTGACCAAAAGAAGATATTGACAAAAATAGAAGGGTAAACAATACAGGGTATTTCATTTCAATGAATTTAACTAAATCAAATATAACAGTATTTATAAATATAGGTTATTTTATAATAGTTATCAAAACTAACTTAAAATTAATATATTTGTTATATGGGTTCAATCACAGAAATAAAAAAGGCTTTTCAAACTTCTGATGGTACCATTTTCGCAACTCGTAAGGAAGCACAAAAACATGAAGCTTTGACAAGCAAAAAACAGCTTCTTGGAGATATTGTCAAATTCTTAGCATCAGAAGGAAAGTTAAATACTTCTGTATTAGATACCTCATTATCAAAAGAGGAGCTAGAAAAATTGCTACAAGAAAAATTTAATGAATTCATGGCGCACTATAAAACTTTGGAGGAGGAGTTTAATAAAGTGACTGCAAGACACAAAAGGGCAAAAGAAATAATTTCAAAGTATGGGTTTAACCATACCAATAGGACAGGGAGTAGCCCTAAATCCAAAAAGTAATTTTGTAAGGGATGTCTGCCCTGATAAGCCTACCTGTTTTCAATTGGTTGAAAATGTGGTTGGAGATAATTTACTTTCCACCTGGACAATAGAAGACTTGTATGAAGCAACTGAAGAGAATGGCAAAATATGTGGAACCAATTTTTTAGAGAAGGTAGGAACCGGGAGTACGGGGGTACAATTTGACACACAACCAAATGCAGGTTTAAATATTTTTGATTTCGCATTTCAAGCAATTAATGATTTTACAGCCACAGAAACAAAGACCCACAAGTTTTATTGGAAAACTTGGCAAGATAACTTACTAGATGGTAACATACCAGGAACAACAGACGAAGGTTATGCAGTAGTGCCCTATATTAATGGAGTAGCATACCTTACTGAGGTGTTTACATACTTTGAGGCAGACCCATCATTAAACAATGAGTTGATATCAGTTCCACTTAATGCAGGGGATGTGGTCAACTGGAAAATACATATAGATAGAGTTTTTAAGCCTAATACAAATTCATGGTTTGCAGCCGTATTTGCCAGCAACATAACTATTGATGTGTTTTGGGGTAGCAGGATATATCAGGAATTGACTTTAGAAGTAGATAAAAAGTATAAGTTTTCATGGAAACACACTTTATCAGGAAGATTTGATGTGAATGTTTTCGAAACCGTATCCAGTAATCAAATTAAAACAGAATCTTACACCAATGAATATGGCGAAGAAAGTTTGTTCTTTGTTGCGACTTCAACCAACATAACTATAGAAATAAAACCCAATATTGACATAGAGTATTTACTAGCTAACAACCAAAATACAGAGACAAGCTTATGCATTTATGAAACACTGTTAGAATGCGTCTGCAGCCTTGATAAGATTGATATATTTGATTGCAAAGGCAACAATATTGATTTAGTGGGAATTGGCTTTGAAGAAACAAATGGTTTATTGTTAGATTCCGTTATCCCATTGCTTCCCGATCAATCCATTGAGTTAGACATAAATTTGAAGTGGACGCCACTAATCAATGGTGTTATTATAGGAAATGAATCACCAACCCCAAATAGAAGTTTTTGGCAGATATCTATTTTCGATAATAAAATTATCTATGTAAACTCTGATGGTCTTGGTAAGTTTATTTTTTGGGAAATAGAGGTTCAAGAGTGGACAAATGATAAAGAAGGTGTTTACAACTTAAAGCTTAGAATAGATCAAGGTGATTTTTCATCTCTGGTTGGAGCTACAGCAGGAGCCTATAATGTTGCTGTTGATGACAGACCCTTTAGTCCGGCGTTTGCAGCTAACCATGTTACTTATATGGGTAGAACTCTAGGGATAGGAGATCCAGCAATTGAAATTTACAATTTAAGAATAGCTTGGATCAATGGACCACTTGATAATCCATTTACAGGAGAATTAATACTCCCAATAAATGAAGGAACGGGAACAACCACAACAAGTTCTACCACACCAACTGTAACAGGAACACTTGAACCTGGTTCAGCGTGGGTAACACGACCATTAATTAATGCTGTTGACATAAATGACTATCAAAAACAAATATGCATTGATTGGGCGGTTATTGAAAATGGGAAATACTACCTAAAGTTGACAGATACTTGTGATAACTCATATTGCACAAATCTTTTCAATACTATAGGGGAGAAAAGTAATGATCATCTACTAATTGAATATTCAAGTGCTAAAGATTTATGTGTAGGAAACGATGTATTAATTCAGGAAGGGTATGAGCATTCATTACTTATTAAAGGCATCCTACAGAAACCGAAATTAAATAAGAATGAAAACATTATTGAATCCTCAAATGCCAAACTTAAAAATACCAGAAGTAAGCAAAGAATAATATGGGAGCTTCAACTAACAGAATATTATCCTGTAGAAATTCTAACAGCTTTATCTACCGCATTGATGTTTCCAGAATTTAAGATCGATGGAGAACTCTATCAAATTGCAGAAGAACAGGATTTTGAACCAGAATGGAATGACAATACAAACGAAGCTCCAATACTTATTTTTTTACATAAAGTTGGAGAAGATTTTTTACTTAAAAATTGCTAATGAAAAAAGGAATATTATTAATTGCTATTGGCCACAGTAATTACATGAAAATGGCCATCAATTTAGCAGCTTCAATAAAAGCTACTGATTACAATTGTCCAATATGTATTGTACATGATGATGAAACCATCAAGGTATTAAAGGAAAATCAAAAATTCCTATTTGATAAATACGTGAGTTGTCCTAGTAAAGCATATATGACTAATGGGCAAACAGAGTATATCAAGGCTAAAACATGGATGTATGATCTATCTCCATTCAATGAAACTTTGTTCTTGGATGTTGATATGATTTGGCTGTTAAGACATTCACCATTAATGGCCATTCAAAAACTAAGTGGACATAACTGGACAATGGCAAATACTGGTATTGCGAACGAAAGTTACTGGTGTGATATTGAAGAGGTGAAAAAAGTTTACAAGACAAAAAATCCATTATGGAATTACCACAGTGAATTTGTTTATTTCAAGAAGTGCAAGGAAACCAGAAAGTATTTTACAGAGGTTAAGAGGCGATATTTAAATCCAAAACTATCAGAGTTGCGAATATTTGGAGGTGCCAGACTTGCAGATGAATTGGCTTTCGAATTGGCTTCAATTGTAACAGGACAGTACCCACATAAGGAGAACTTTAACCCTGTAATGTGGTATGTAAGAGATGACAAAGAGAAACATTTAAGGACCTACGAATTAAAAGACAAATACCTTGCCTATTCGGTTGGAGGCAGTTATAACCCACCTTTTGCAAAAAATAATTATAACATTTTGGCAGCATCAGCATTTGCACGTCTTGGGCTGCATCACCCATACAAATTGAAAGACAAAAGATCTTTCTTAACTGAACGCGCTGAAATTTAGTTATGGAAATCACAGAACAAATATTACTTGATTATTTTACTGAAAAGCGAAAAGGCAAGCTATACGAGGATACTAAAAAGCTATATGATAATCTTCGAGTACATGCCAATGGAGAAAAGCCAACAGAAATAATTGAAGAACGAAGACCTTCTGAATCTAAAGAGGTAAAGGAATATCGTAATAAAATATATAAGTCAAAGACAAAAAATCCTGTTAAAAAGGTCTTAAATTCTTTATCTAAAATTAGACGTAGTCCTGATTGGTCCATAGTATTTGACGCTGATAAAGTTCCAAGTACAATATCACAAGATGAAACGCCATCATTGTTTTTCAGTCAAAACTATCCATTTTATAACAATGTAACGAATTGGTTTTTTTCCATAGGATTAAAACAATACCTATTGGATGCCAATGCTGTTGTTGCAATCATACCTTTAGAATTTAATCCTTTAAAAAATGAATATATCAGGCCTTTTCCTTATTTATTTAATAGTGATAAGGTAATAGAATATGTAGAAGGGGAGATCGCAATATTAAAAAGTACAGACAATTCTATCAAATCAAATGATAAGAACCATATAAAAGGTGCTGTTTATTGGGTAATCACAAAGAAAGATATTCAAAGATGGGAAGAGCTGGAGAATGGCAAATATAAGCAAGTACGTAAGTATGATCATGACTTAGGATATCTACCAGCCTTTAAAGTAAAGGGAGAATATAAAGAATCCAGAGACACCTCAATTCTTTATGAATCTCGCATTTATGCTATGGTTGACCATTTGGATGAAGCAGCTAGAGAATACAGTGATTTACAAGCGGAAGTTGTTCAGCATGTACATTCACAAAAATGGTTTATTGAAAATGAAAAATGTAAGAAATGTCAGGGTATCGGAAGAGTAGCAGGAAAAGAAGGACCTGTAACATGCAGTGAATGTAAGGGTACTGGAAAACCTGAAACATCTCCTTATACAACCATTAAAATAAGTACCTCTAAGCTAAACCCCGAACAGAACATTCCTGTTCCTCCAGCCGGCTATGTTGAAAAAAACACTGAAATAGTAAAAGTCCAGAATGAAAGAATTAAGGGGCATTTATATGACGCTTTATCAGCAGTTAACTTTGAATTCTTAGCCGACACTCCATTAAATCAATCTGGCAAAGCAAAAGAAATCGATAGAGACGAATTAAATAATTTTGTCTATTCCATTGCAGAAGATTGCATTGATATAATAAGAATGGTTTACCGTATATCAATTGATATGAGATATGGAACAATTGTTAATCTTAATAAACAAGTTTTATCTGATTTAAATCCTAAAATTGCTGTTCCCGATAGATTTGATTTACTGAATGCAAAACACTTAATTGAGCAATATCAGTCAGCAAAAAATGCTCAACTATCACCTATGATACTAATGCATTCACAATATGAGATAGCTGCTAAAAAGTTTAGAAACAATCCTGAGATCTCTGACCTAACCAAATGCGTTTTTGATTTGGATCCACTTCCAGGACTTACAGATGATGAAAAAGTGGTAAGGCTATCTAATAAAGGTATTTCACATTTGGATTATGTATTGAGCTCTAATATTATCTCTTTTGTAAAAAAGGCGCTAGAAGAAAACGAAAATTTTGCATCGAAGAAAAGGAAAGATAAACTTGATATACTTATTGGATTTGCTGAAGAAAAAATCAAATCAATTAAGCCATCAGAAAAATTAAAAGTTGAATTACTAGAAGATCAACCAGGTGAATGAAAAAAAAATACTTCAAAATTCGCAAGAATTGTTTGACGGTATAGAAGGGGCTATACTTTCATTTAATAAATCTGTGCCTAAATCTCAGCAGAATATTTATGATAACATTCTACTACTAATCAAAGATCTTGAAGTTAGGGATGGGAAAGTATTAAACAATTCCCACAATCTTAAGTTGATTGCTTCCATCCATCGTAAAATTGAAAAAGCAGTTATCAATGACGAATATGTAGGAAGAGTTAAAGAATTTGTCAAAGCATATGACACCATTGATAAACTTCAAAAGCAATATTTCAAGAGCCTTACCTCAACATATTCTGCTCCTGAAGTTATTCGAGAGTTTAAAAAATTATCGGTAAGCAGCACTATAGATGGATTGATGGAAGCCGGTATTGAAGCTAACCTCACAAACCCTATTAGAGATTTATTAATTCAAAATGTTACTACTGGTGTTTCTTATTCAGACCTAAATGACCAGCTTAAGAACTTCATTATAGGCAATAGTGAAACTGATGGACGGTTGTTAAAGTACACCCAGCAAATAACTACTGATTCACTAAATCAATATAGTGCGAATTATACCCATTTAGTTGCTGAAAATCTTGGTTTGGAGTGGGGCATGTATTTAGGATCCTTGAAAAAAACTTCAAGGGCCTTTTGCAAAGCATTGGTTGATAAGAAGTATGTTCATATTTCTGAACTCCCTAAAATTATAACAGGGTTAATCGATGGCAAGCAGGTGCCTATTTATAAGAAAACTGGACTTCCTTATGGGATGATACCGGGAACAAATGCTTTCAATTTTAAAACTTATCGAGGGGGATATAATTGTAATCACCAATGGATGCCAGTTCCTAAAGAAGTAGTTCCATTAATTATAAGAATGGAATTTGAAAAGAGATTAAGACGGGCTGGTTGATTTTTTGCTCTTACGAATGATGCTAAATAATGTCTCTTTAATAGATGCTGATCGCTTTTTTAAGCGAGACAATTCATATTGTTTTTCAAAAATTATTTCTCTTATATCCTCTGGAACATCCTTCAGTGTTATTACATACGGTTTTGACATGATTTGCATTATTTGGATGCACTAATTTATTAACTTATTAGAAATATAACTAACTAATAATTAATTTTATTTCCACACTTATTGATTAAAAAATTTGTTATGTCAAATCAGAAACAAAAGAAAATTAAGGTTACTAAAAAAGATGGTTCAGAACATATTGTTCCAGCAGCAAATAAGAAGTTTTATAAATCTCAAAATGAAAAGTTGAAGAACTTGAAAGATTTTAAGACTAATCGGGAATTGAAGATTGAGGAATACAAAGAGCCTGTGGAAAAGGAACCAGCAAAATAATTTGTTAAATACTAAAATTTTCGAATGACGACCTTTTCAGACTTAATAAGCCAACTTTGCCAATTAACAGGAGTAAAATCTGACGACCAAGACCTTATTGGTGTTCTATCAAATGCAGAACTAACTAAAATCAATGTTCCTAATAGTATTTCTAATGCTATTATGAATGGTTTGATGACATTAGATTCAGCTAAGAACAACTGGGAGCTTAAAAACCATTTTAAAGCATCAAACCTAGCGCCAATTGATGAAAGCATTATGAATTTAATGAATGACTTGGAGTTAGGCGAAGATTCAGTTAATTCTGTTAAATCGGAAAAAAACACTTATGCTAAATTGCCTCTTGTCTTAGCAGCTTTAAAAAGCAAACTAGAAGGAGCAGCTAATTCAGGTCAAGGTGCAAACGTTGATGTTGAAGCGTTTAACAAGCAAATAACGGATTTAAATGCTCAAATTGAGACTTTAAAGACTAACCATGGCACTGCAATAGAAGAGCTAAATGCAAGCAATGAGACCAAGTTGTTAAACCTAATGATAAACAACTATTTATCAGGGAAAACATATGCGGCGGAATCTGAAAACACGCCTAAAGAATTGTTATTGCCTGGTATTTATCAAAAAATTCAGGATGCTTTTAATAGCAACCAAATTAAGCCTATTCTAAATGGGAACAACATAAACCTTAGACAGATTAAAAATCCTGAAATGGAGTATTTCAAGGATAATAAACCTGTAAGTTTTTCTGCTTTTGTTGATTCAATTTTAGCGGAAAATAAACTATTGGCTGTTAGTAATCATCAACAGCAAAATCCAGGAGGTGTTCAAACACCTATTACAGTTGCTCAAGGCGGAGAGGGGCCAAACATTTCTGATGATTTCTTTAAGGCAACAGAAGAAAATGCCCAAGCGTTGAGTAGCGCCAACTAATTATTTTTTAAATATTTTTTACGATGAAAGGATTCGCTGAAGCAATAAATATTTTTGCAGGCAAATTATATGGTACTGGATATGCCGGACATAAAATAACGCCGGCAGGATTTATGGCCATGTTACTTAATAACAAAGCTAAACTTGAAAGTGTTGATTTAAGTGGCGATAAGAATAATGGTCATTGTGTGCCTGTAAAGGTTAGATACCAGAAAAGAATTACACCATCATTTGTAAGCACAAATGATGACTGTAACATTGAACACATTCCGACGTGGGAAACAGATGATGCTTTAGTTACAAAGATTGCGAAACTTGGGATTTTCATTCCATTTGAAAAAATTCGCAAATACTACGATGCAGCATCTAAGCCTGTTCAAGTTGGATCACCCTCTACTAAAATTATGATGGAGTTGTGGGATACCATTGTTCATGCATCGAATGCCATAATTGGTAACATGAATAACACTCTATTAGCTGAGCAAGCAATTAACTTTGGTGTAAATATCATAAGTGCTAATAATGCTGCAACAGTTGTTAATTTCCCTAAAGATGGAACCATTAACGATTACGACACTGGCTTAACAAAAATATTGTCTGATGCTATGGAAAATGAATTCATGGGCAATGTTGATATTGTAGGTGCAGGCCATATCAATAGTCATCAGATTCAAAAAGGCAACAATGTAAAGGGGCTTAACTCTGGAGGTCTTAATGATTCAAACTTCAATAACTATAGGTTCTATTATGATCCATATACAAGGACAACTTGGGGTGCAAATCATGTAGGAGTTTTTGAAAAAGGTAGTGTACAGTTATTGGACATTAACGAGCATAAAGGATTTTCTGCGGGAGAACATGGAGCAGTATCATTATTTACTATTCCAATTCCAGTTATGTCTTTAAACTCAGTTGGTGAGTATCCATTTATTGAAATGGACGCAATGCTAATGTTCAATGAATGTCCTAAAGACATACCTGTACTGGATGTTGCTACTCAAACTTACGTAAATCAAACTCAAAAAATGGGGTATTACTTGATCTTGAAAAAGAAGTATGATAGCTATTATCCACCTGCTGACATTTATCGCGCTGACGATAGATTGTATCAAGTAAATGGAACAATGAGATTTGAGGCAACTCACGTTTAGTGGAATGCGTAAGGGGATACATAGGAATTAAGAGCTGTGTTTCAACAGTTATACCCGGAAGTGGATTATATATTAATTCGCTTCCCGGGATAAGCCTAGAAATAACTGAAAAGATTGCTGATAGTGAACAGCGAAATTTTCTAGGAGCTTGGAAGGATATTGAAGAAAGAGTTGTACAAAAGTTTTCTTCTGAATTTCAGGCTGGAATGGTAAATAAATACTCACTTGTAGATTGTGAGGAATGTTCTTTGGAAAATTTGGTTTGTGATAACCTTGATAAATTCAAATTGCCTTTATGGTATTTGTACGGTGTAGAGTGGTGTGCAGAAAGGATTCATAGTAACAGGATAAATCGATACACATCAATTGATCTAAAAAAAGCTAAATCATTAAGAGCGGAATTTGAAGTTGAATTTCAAAGAGCTTTAGGCTTAGCAATTGATAGCCTTGATTGTAGTGAATGTTTAGAATGTGACAATAATTATCAACTTGATGAAAGTGTAATGTAAATGGTAGTTTATAGCTCAAATATTGAAGGTGTAATTTCTGTTTTAGTCAGGAAGGTTGCAGAAATAGGTAATGTTGAGGAGATGCTTCGCAAAATGGCATTAGCTTCTGTGGCCATGATTAAAGACAGGGTTCATGGACAAGGATTAGATAGTGATAATCAAAGCATTGGTGAATATGAAGATCCTTACTTAACAGTAAGACAAAAGAAGTTTAATCGTACTGCAGACACTAAAGTAATACTTTCTTTAACTGGTCAAATGGAAAATGATTTATCTGTTATTGCAACTGAAAGAGGATACGGAGTTGGATATAAGAATGATTTCAACTTTCAAAAAAGTAAGTGGAATGAAGATCATTTTGGTAAAGATATTTTCTCACATCCTGATAATGAGTTAGACGTAATTGATGAAATCGCTCAAAACCATGTAGCAGATGCCATTAGTTGACGAGATAGTAAGTTCTTTGAATAATTTGTTTAAAGCTGATTTGAAGCAGCATGGAAATGTTTTTATTGGCGGAGTTGCAGAACATACTGCAAGACAAACCGATGAAAATAAGTTAGAGTGGATTCCATGTATAGTTGATCATGATGGCAATGCTCAATATATGGGTTTAGATGATGTTTATGATATTCAAATTTATCATAAGTGTTTATCAGAAACCTTTAAGCCATCCAGTAAGCAATATGGCGACCTAAATTCTAATCAAAGTGGAAGTGCGATTGTGCATATGGTTGTTGCTGGAATGAGAAATAAAGTCCGAATGTCACCTCGTTCATTAGCAGATAGAATATCATCATTGTTCCCAAGTGATATTATCAATATTAAAAATAATAGCACTAACAAAACTATTATCAAGGCTTCAATAAAACACACAAAAACAAATTATAACTCTTTTGAGATATATAGCCGTGAATACAGAAACACGGAATATTTTTTAAAACCTGAGACCATATTATTTGAAATGGTCTATTCAATAGAAAGTGAGTTTAACAGGTCTTGCTTTAACATATGTAAACCATGTAATGAATAAAATTAATTGAACAAATGGTACCATATGAAATTTATTATAAATCAGATGCCGATTGCGAAAACGAAGTAATTGATCCAAAGTGTGATCCATGCTTAATTCCTGAAAAAGGAAGAATAAGGGGTGTTGCATTCATTCATAAAAAATACTATCCAATTTTAATTGAAGATCCAACTAGTCAGCAATTATGGCAAAATGGAATTGCCCAAGGATACATAAAGGTTATTCATGAGACTTTGGGATCAACTGATGGTGGTTCGGAGGAAACAGGACCAGGTTATGGAGATAACTCTGAAACTTTACTAGGGTATAATCATGCACCTGTAATTAAAGATCCAAACTACAAGGGGAATAGTCTTTTTTGGAACAGTATTAAAGGGAAGTCATCTTATCATCTAGCATATAGAACGGAGACACAAGTTCATATTTCTGATAATACAGTGACAACCATTCCTAAAAATTCAATTGAGGAAGCCTTGAATTCAAATGTAGATTGGAATGTAACAATTAAGTGGTTCCAAAAAAATCTACTCCTACCACATGACACACCTGAAGGCATTTTCAGTTGTTTTCAGATAGTGTAACATCAGGCCCCGATGTTACACATGGATGGATCACTCCAGATGGAAGTGAAGTATGGGCAACACCAGACGGTTATGTCTGGGATTTATTCTAATTAAAACTATTTAAAATGATACGAATATTATCGATTCTAATGTTGTTGATGCCTTTAATATGTTTAGGCCAATCAAAGAAACTTAAAAATCCAGAAGAATTTCCAATTGCGCAACCTAGTTTGGACGATTTTGTTTACTCACAAACTGGTGGCGTTAGCAAGAAATTGAAACTAAAAGCTATTGATTCTTTATTCAATTTAAGTGATACTGCTGCTTTTTCCAATCAAATACTTAGTTGGAGTTTGTCTGGACCTGATAGTGTCACCATCGCTATAAGTAATGGTAATTCGATTAAAATTCCAATTCGTGATTTGGATGCAGATAGTTTAAATGAGTTTCAAACTTTAAGCTGGGGTGCTCTATTAGGAGATAGCATAATGCTTGAAATATCAGATGGCAATATAATAAAGATTGGTATTGCTGATTCAGATGCGGACAGCACGAATGAACTTCAGGCTTTAACTCAATTAAGCGACACCTCATTTGTTATAAGTGGTACGGATGATACCATTCAAATATTTGTTCCAAACATTGGATATCAGCAAATAAGTATTTCTAATGACACTATTTATTTAGAAAATGGTGGGTTTGTGGTGCTGCCTTTAGATAATGATTTAAGTAATACCAACGAAATTCAAAATTTGATTCTTATAGGAGATTCAGCAATTGCAATTGAAAATGGTGATACTATATTACTACCTGAATCAAGCCCTTCTTTATGGCAAAACAATGGAGGTGTTTTAAGACCTTCTGAAGATGTTGACAGTATAAAAGCAGAATCTTTCTTTGAAGTCAAGTCACCACATGGGTTCAGACTTTATTTAGCAGATCAGATTTTAAATTTGTTTGGAGGCAATCAAGCGAATAAGTCCGGAAAAATTGAGTTTATAGGTCCTGATGGAAAAATATATGCATTAGGAGGTGAAATATTGGATCCATCTTTTGGAGTGTCAGATTCGATTCAGCTTATAATGACAATATTCGATACTGCAACTTTTGCAAGAAGAGGCACAACTGTAAATTGGGATGAAGGTTTTGAGACCGGAAACACAGGACCAGGAGGAGTAGAAATTAATAGATTTTTGGTTGCTCCAGACGGGCTTGTTGAGATTGCAATAGTTGATTCGTTAGGACAGTTTGTTATAGATATTCCTTCAAATGTTCAAGGTGGAGAAATAGCTAATGTTGATGGTGACGGATTGTCTAGGTGGGTTCGAAAAATATGGACAACAGCAACAAGGCCTGACAATCCATTTGTTGATCAATATGGAATGAATACAGCGATAGATCAGTGGGAGCGTTGGGATGGTACTCAATGGACCACAATATTTAGCAATAATAAATCCATAGTTCTTGATTCTCTCAATTATATATTAACCACAGAATACAATTTTGCTTTATATAAGAATATAAAAGCTTCTGGGAATACGATTTCCCTTCCAACAAATATACCTTATGACGGTTGGAAGTGCACTATTATTGATGGTTCAGGAACAGCGTCTACACGAAATATAACAATAGATGTAGATGGAGGTACAGAAACCATAAATGGATTAACCTCTGTTGTCATAAATACAGATAGACAGTCTTATTCGATTGTTGGTTTTATAGGAGAAGGATACTTTATTTATTAATGAATTTGATATGAAAAAAGAGCTATTATTTATCGGGTTATTTATTGTTTTAATTCTTGGATCAGCTTCATATGTAGGGGTTGTTGAACGGTTAGCTTCTTTAGACGCTGCCGGTCGTTTAGAAGTAACACAAACAACGTCTGTAGGAGATTATAACCTCGCAAGGGATAGTTTACCATTATACTTTGACCAAGTTTCAAACGGATCTGCAATTCAATATTATGATAGCATCCGCAATGGCCAGCGAATGGAAGTTACAACAAATGGCGACTATGCTGTTTTTCAAACAAAACAACGACATCCCTATTTTCCTGGACATCCTCAACAGCCTGAATTTACTTATATAAATTTAGAACCAGAATCCGGAGTGATAAAAAGAGTGGGTTATTTCAGTAGTTCAACAACAGCTCCCTACACAAGCAATTTAGATGGTATTTGGTTAGAGAGCTCAAATGGTACAGTTAAACTTGTTATCTCTAAAGAAGGTGTTGATACAGTAATGGAACAATCTACATGGAAATTATCTAATGGAATTGATTGGTCAAACTTTAATATTAGTCTGGTAGATTTTCTTTATTTAGGAGGTTCTTCAGTTAGTCTTTATCAAATATTTGATGGTAAAAAGCAATTGGCATTTCGATATAATCATGCCAATCATGTTCCTGATGTTTTTATTGGCCATCCATCTCAACCAATTAGGGCAGAGATTAGAAGTATTGGAGGATCTGGAAATCTTACTTTCATATGTGCAAACGTTGGTAGTCAGGGCATTATAAATGAAGGTTTTGGTATGCCTATTTCAGTATCAACTGGAAGTACTTTGATAAACTATCCAACAGCCTCAATTGAATATCCCATTTTATCTATAAGAAAAAATGATGCAAGGGCAGAATTGTATCCGCTTAATATTGACATTGCAAGTACTGGTGCTGCATCAGAATTGTATAGATGGAGGTTGCTTTTGAATCCTACACTTTCAAGTGCATTAAGTTACTCACCATTGGAAAATACTTTTGTAGATGTGGCAACCGGAAATTCATCTATAACAATAATTGATGAAGGTCATGTTATAGCTTCAGGAGTTGGAAGTGCAAGATCAAGTACAGATCAAATAATTAATAGCGCCTTACGACTTGGGCAAGAATTAGGAGGAACATATGACACTTATGTTTTAGCTGTCACACTTTATAGTAATGGCCAGGACTTTGCGGCCTCTTTTAGTGGTGTTATTTATTGAACTATGTGGATGCTGAAAATCATATCAGAAATTATTCTACTCGCAATATCTAAAGTTGGAGTAAATAAAGATGTGAGAGTTAAAAAGCAGGAGAATAAAGCTCAAAAGCAATGGCGCAAAAATGAAAAGTTAGAGCATAAGAAAAAACCAAGGTGGGAAAGAAAGAATAAAAGGAAAAACAACAAACATGGCTAATTGGGGAGTACATGAAGAACAACAACTAGACAAAATTAAGTTTCACATGGAGGAAGCTTCAAAGCTCATGAAAAACCTTCTTCAAAATGGATATGGTTTACAATTAATTTTTAACCAAATTGATAAACCTAATACAAGCATCCATGAAATAAGTAAAACATTTAAATCTATCGATATAAAAGTAGATGTTTAAGCATATTAACCATAGAAAACTTAAGGCTTTTTTAGATCTCATTTCATGGGCAGAAGGTACTGATCATGCAGATCCGTATAAGGTGCTAGTTACCTCACGTCTTGATAGTCCGATCTTGTTTGATAGTTTCAGTACGCATCCAGAACGATTGATCCATGTGCGTCCCGGACTTCTTTCTAGTGCTGCTGGTCGTTATCAAATCATTCAAAACACATATAGTTATTTATGCAGGAGATACAACTTCAAAGACTTTAGTCCAGAAACTCAGGATAGAATGGCTTATGTACTTATTAATGAAAATGGAGCTATTGAAGACATAATAAAAAAGTGTATTGATGAGGCTATCCAAAAATTGGGTGGAGTCTGGGCTTCATTTCCTAACAATAATTATAATCAGCCACAAAGGAAAACAGAATTAATGCTCAAAAAGTATGAGCAATTTTTAAGTAAATATTAGAGACATGAAAAACGAAAAACTATATCAAATCTTAATTGCTCTTATTCCAACTATTCAAATAGCATTTGATGCAATTAACTCGATTGGTTTGGAAGATGACATAAGAACTATTATTGGAGGTTCTTTAATTCTTACAATGCTTATTCTAAATGGCATCAAACAATACTTTGACCCATTAATTAAAAATACTGCGGTTGGGATTTCTATTCTACTTTTCTTTGGTTATGTTGCCGGTGGGATTATAGACCATTTAGAAGTGTTTAATTTTTCTGAAAATACAGATGCTATTGTCAGAACTGCAATGTTAGTTATTGTCTCTGCATCTGGAGCACTTTCTAAGACTTTATTTGAACAACCTAGAGGATATAAAATAAATAGAGATGCCACATAGGTTAGTAATATTTAAAGGACATATATCAAACCTTCTCAATTCTGTTAAGGAGCATATCGAATATCCAATAGTTTTAACAACTTATTTTGTTAGTAAAGCTTCCCTTAATCCATTTTTAAGTGAATTGATGAGTAAATTGGCATCTCTTTTCTTTGCTCTAGTTTTGGTTATTTTGACACATTTTGTTAAAAGACACCTGAAGAAGAAGTATCCTTAATAGGGTATTATAATTATTTACCTTCCAGCTTATCAAGCCTTTTTTTAATTTGCTCAATTTCTGAAGTGTAGTCTAAATCGTCTAGCATTTCACCATTTCCAAGAAACAACCAACCCGGGCTAACCTTAAATATTTTGCAAATAGATATTAAATGTTCAACCGTGAAATTTGAGCCTTTATTAGTTTCAATTCTATTCAGGAACGGCCCTTTCATATCTAATATAAATGCAAACTCATTTCTACTCTTAATTTGATAGGTGTTTCGATGTTGTAGAACATAACGCATAAATATTAATGCTCTTTCAGTGGCAGCCCTAGTGAGCTCTTTCTTGTCTTCTTTTTGAAGTTGTTCGTACAATGACATTGAATCTATTTCGTGAAAAATTATAATTTGAACACAAACAAAAATATAACAATAAAGATAACTGATGATATGGCCACAATACCTATTAAATGAATAAAGAACCTTAATACTGGTTGCCCTAAATCACTTTCATTGATTTTTTTGCTAAAAACCAGTTCATAAATGGCATTCCCTACATTGAAAGAGAGATCTACAATAGCAGCAATCATGTGAACAAACGCTTCTAATATTCCTTCTATCATTTTATTATGTTCTTAAACTGTATTATGAATTGTACAATAAAAATATGATATAATTCTATCTATTCCCCAAATCCTACAAAGACTATATTTTTCCTTCATGATTCAATATGTTCTACCAAAAGGAATATCATTTAAAGAATCTTGCGATCTAGGAGCTAAGGTTCAACAATTCTATGTGAAAGTATTTGAAGGTGTTAAATGTCCTAATTGTACAACAAAGACATACATTTATTTAAGATATGGTAAGCCTGGAGAAGAAAGAATTAAAGCAAGAGTTTCAGCGTGCTGCAGCGAATTTAAGAAAACACTTCATAAAACATTGACAGAATATGTTAAGGAGTGGGGGAGGTATAATTCTAAAGGAGGGTATCAAATAGTGCATTAAGAATGGTTAATTAAAATAAAGGTCAGTTTTTCTTCATCTCATAGCTTAGGAATTATTGAGGCTTCAGAATCAAAGATCTGCCCATCAAGTGTTTCAAGTTTCCATTCATTTTCACTACAAATGGTACACATATCTTCAAGAAACTTAAAAGGTGTTATTCTTAAATCAAATCTAAAGCTAAATGAAATTATAATATCCAACTTAGGATCGATACATATTTCTGCATCATTATCATTGGTATCGTCTCCTTTCCATGAAAAATAATCTTTGTCACGAACCCAATCAGATCTAGCAATAAAAGAATCAATCTGGTCAACGATGGGTTTATAGTCTATGTTTAATTTCCTCCAGGCTTTTTCATACCTGTGATACGATTTAGTGTCCAACTTAGGTAAAATGCCCCAAACAGAAGGGACTACGGTTATTTCTTTTTGCCAGATTGCCATTTGCTATAATGCTGAGATGTTTAAAATAATACACATTGTAAATATGAAATAATTCTACCTATTCCATAAATCTTTTAGAAAAAATACTTTTCTGGCATGGAAAAGATAAAATACGAGCTACCTCAAATTATGAGTTCTTGGCAATCAAAAGTAATAGGTCACAAAATAGATGCCTTTTATAGAAAAGCTTTTGAAGTTATTAGTGGTTGTTCAAATGGATGCCCGCAAACTGTATTTATTAAAGTGCGAATAGAAGGGGATAAGGTTAAGGCTAGAGTAAAAAATCCATGCTGTAGGTATTTTGGAATTAGGGTAGAACGGGCATTGGTAGAATACGTTAGGGATAATGGAGAGTATAAGCCGTTGTGAAAACAATTTATTTTTTAATTTTAGAAAAAAATACTATAAAACACATATCAATTATATCATTCTTATTCATTTCTGTTTTAGCTTTTGGAATTAATAAAGACGGAATAGTTCATCCTGACGATAGAAATATTGGTCATGATGAAATTGAAAACACTGACTTGCCAAGGATTAATTTTGACCCTTGTTAAACAGTTTGTCTAAATAATGTGAATTATTGTGTTTTCTTATTTTTCTCATATAGGCATCTGTTACTGATACGCTTGAATGTCCTAAAGAATCTGAAATAGCTTTAAGCGGTGCGCCGTGCTCATCCATTAGGCTTGCAAAGGTATGTCTAGCACAATGAGATGTAATATGCTTTTTTATTCCAAGTTTATCACATATAACCTTTATCCCTTTATTTATAGTGCTTCTCCTTCCATTTAATTCAACATAGGTATAATCTTCGTCTAAAAATTTAAATATCCTGTATCGGTCCTTTTCTTGTCTATCTAGTATTTCTTTAAGTGGTTCAGTTATAAATACATATTTCACCATTTGCTTCTTATTTCTAGTTTTGTGCCGGATGAACTTTATACTTCCATCTACTATATTTTCCCATGGCATTAACATTGCATCAGATATTCCACAACCTTCACAATAAACCTGGAATAAGAATATATCTCGAATATCACTTAATGATTTTTCTAATTTGGCTTTTTTAAACAATTCTAGTTCATCATATGTGAGAATTTCAACTTCTTTTTGAGAAGGAGAGGGCTTCTTATAGTGTTTGAATGGATCATTAGCTAGATAGCCTCTCTTAAGTGCATCATTTGTTAGAACCTGTATTTTTTTTAAATCTTTCTGGATTGTGCTAGTGGAATTGCCCTTTTTTCGACAATAATTTTCGTAGTCCTTTAGAAAGGAATAGTCAATTTCAGAAATCAAGAAATCACCACCTTTGATGTCTGACAGCCTGAAACTATAGCCATGTATACGCTCATGCTCTCCACCTTTGAATAATACCACTTTTTTAAAAATGGATCTCATTAATATTTTACTGCCATCAGTGTTGTATCTTTCAATTAGATCATCACCGTATTTTTTAAAAGTAATTTTGTTTTCTTCTGGAGTGATTTTTTTACCTAATAAATAATCCAATATATCTTTAGCAGAAGATTCCGGGTGCTGCATAAAGTAAAGCCTCGCCTTACTGACTTTATTGTCAATTTCATTATTCAATTCGTCATAATCTTCTACGTGAGTAGTAACCCTTCCTTTTTTAAAATGACTGTTCTTTAATGAAATACCAAAAGGGAAGAACTTTATTTCCTGTTTTCCATTTTTGTTTAATGAAATTCTTAGCTTAAGAGGATAGGTTCCATCCTTCTTAGATCTCCATGTTACAAGCACTGGTTTAACTACCATAAAAAACGTTGTATGTTTTTTGTATGTTTTAGACAACAATCAGGTAGCAATAATACGACAATAATAGTACAATAATAGAAAATAGATACAAATTCAGGGGCTTAAGTTGTTGATTTTCAATTCTTAGGTATTGATTTCCAACTATTTACGAGAGGGGGAGCGTTGACCCACTAGGGCTCGAACCTAGACTCTTCTGGACCAAAACCAGACGTGTTGCCAGTTACACCATGGGTCAAAGACAAGCGTTACTTATAAAAAGTTGCATGACTTGCGGCTGCAAATATATGGTTTTTTAAAAAATGGTATGTAAAGAAATCTTATTTAAATAGTATTATTCATATTTATTGAATAATGATTTGGCTCCTATTTTGAATAATCCTTTTTTTATAATATTCTTAGCGTTTTCTTTTAGTGCTGTTTTTGTCCTTTTAGCTGCTGATTCGCTTGGTCTTCCTTTAAAGATGGTATCGTGATATTCAACTTTTGATTTATCATTGATGGGCGTAAAAAAGTAAAAATACATCGATTTTCTAGTGACACCTTCAGGAACATTTATAGTGTCATATCCATGATATGAATACTTACTTGTTTCAAAAATTACCGCTCTATTAAATGTAGGAACAATTTTGTGATGACAAGTTCTTACCTCGGCATCCCAAAGTTCTAGTTTACCTCCATACTGTTCTTCCCAATCTGGGTTGAGAAAAACAAGTAGGTTGAGCCTTCGGTGAATATTTAAAATAGGGTGTACACTATAATCTACATGAACATCTAAAAAGCTACCATCAAATCCTTGATGTACCCCAGCTCCTCTATGATCATCGGGGCAAATAATGTCTGTTATTCCAGTAATTTCAGAAAAAGCACTTAAAAAGGCTTCACCTTGGAGATAATTTTTAACCTGTGTGAAAATTTCATGGTAGTTCTCAAAATTGGAACCTTCAGATTTTTGTTCGTTAAGACCTTTATAATGACGGCGCATCTGTTCTGAAGAGGGGAAGTTTTTAACTAAACTTTGCGCAACATCTTCTTTTAGAAAATTATCTATTACTAGATTCCGATAGGGTATGGCATTGTTAAATTGCTCTCTTAACTGGGCTTTGCCTTCTTTTGAAAAGAAAAAATCGTTTACTAAAGACATCGACGCTTATTTTTTAGCTATATAATACAACTCGAAACATTGATCATTAACATTGTCCAAGTAAAAATCATTTAATCCAACTTCATTTACTAAACTATCATTACTATCATAAAGCTTATTTCTGTTTCTTCTATTTAAGTATTCATATGGTTTTTGTAACCATGAAGCTGGTAATTTATACTGAAGGTTGAAAATGTCAAACTTCATTATTTTATTGACTGATCTGCGGTTCTTTTCATGATATTCCATTACCTTCTTATTTCCAAATAGTCCAAGCTTGTTGATAGATGAGAAGTTGCTTTTAAGTAATGTCTCTAATTGTTCTTTTGTATATTCTCTTACATGCCAAGGATTTCTTGCTAAAGACATTTTAATATTTGGTGTAGACACAATTAGCTGACCACCAGGTTTTAAAACTCTATAAATTTCATCAATGTATAAAACGTCATCCTGAATATGTTCTAAGACATGCAGAGTAACTACTGTATCAAAAGAATTATCTTCAAACAAGTCAAGCGGTGGGACATTTCCATTAAAAAAATGATGTTTCGGATACTGTTCTTTTAATTTATTTATTGCATGTAAATTTTTATCAATACCAGTATAAGAACTTGCATACTGACTCAAATGTTCAACGCCTCTTCCTTCTCCGCAGCCAATATCTAGGAGATTCCCATTTATGTAATCCTTTGCGGCAAAATATCCATATAAAAGCCTGTTATGAACAACATTGTCAGATGCAATGCTTTGAGATGTAATTTCTGAAGTTTGAATCATTACTTATTTTTAATTGAAACTTTGTACTACAAAGTTAAAAATTATAGTCGTTAAACATTTTAACCTAATATAAAGTATTATACAAGTATATTAGTTCAAAATTTTGTTGTGATAGGAAGGGTTATAGATAGATATAAACAAATCAGGAAACAAAAGTTTCTTAAAAAGCACCATCGTTACAATTGTAAGTATGCATTTATTGGTGTAGGAAATCATAGTATAAGTAACTTATATCCTTGCATTGATTATTTGAGAGTACCCCTCAAATACATATGTACAAGAAAAAAGATTAACGCCGAATTGATGGCACAACGTTATATAGATTGTACAGGTATCGATGAAATAGAAATTATACTGAATGATGATAGTATAAAAGGTGTTTTTGTATGTGCAGCGCCTCAAGCACATTATACTATAGTTTCGAAGCTTTTAAAAGCAGGGAAAAAAGTTTTTGTTGAAAAACCTCCATGTCAGACGTATGAAGAATTTAAAAACCTTTTAAGCATTCCTCATGGAGCAAAAAACTGTGTAGTAGGATTACAAAAGCGATATGCAACTATTTATAGATTACTCAGCGAAGATGTTAAACAAGTTAAGTCATACAACTACCGTTTTTTAACTGGAAGCTATCCCGAAGGAAATGCATTTTTAGATTTATTTATTCACCCTATTGATATTCTCTTTCATCTATTTGGACCAGCAGAACTTAATGGAGTACAGCGTCAAATGATCGGTAAAGATTCGACCATACAATTAATGTTAAAACATCAAGATGTATTGGGAATGTTAGAATTGTCAACAAATTATTCATGGAAAGACCCTAAAGAGGAATTTTTAATGTTGACTACCAAAGGAAGCTATCAGTCGCTTGGAATTAATCATTTAGAATTTACCCCCAACACGCCCAATGTAATGGGGGTGCCATTGGAAAAAGCATTCGATTTAAATCCAAGTAAAAAGATCTTGTTTAATAATTCTGGGTTTGTGCCTGTAGCTTCAAATAATAATTTATATACACAAGGTTACTTGCCTGAAATAGAGTCTTTTGTGTCGTTAGTAGAAGGTGTAGAAGGAGATGTTGCAAGCGCACTTTCTGATATTGAACCAACTTATAACTTCATCGATAAATTGACAATGAATAGTCAATAAAACAAATAACTAATGAAGCGCCTATTGAACGTTGAAATTAATCCAAATAGGATTTATGGACTAGATATTTTAAGGGCGTTTGCAATATTATTTGTAGTAGTTGAGCATGGTACCTATTTGTTTCCTATGGAGCTAGGAAGTTTTATTAAGTATAAGTTTGTACTTGACGGTGTTTCAATGTTTTTTGTTTTAAGTGGATTTTTAATAGGAGGAATACTCATAAAACTTTTGCAAAATAATGCACCCACAAAAGGGCTTCTTATTGAATTTTGGATAAGAAGGTGGTTTCGTACTTTGCCTAACTATTTTTTAGTGCTTTTGATAATAATTGTTGTGCAACTGATCTTTGTTAAAGGGTTTACAATAGGGAGCATAAAACAGTATTTCTTTTTTATTCAAAATATATATTACCCGCACCCTCAATTTTTTAATGAGGCATGGAGTTTAAGTATCGAAGAATGGTTTTACATTATAACGCCGCTTTGCATGTTTGTAATCCTTAGTCTTCCTAAGACAACACCCAAGCAATCTGTTCTTATTACATCACTTGCAATTTTAACATTTACCATTTTATTTAGGCACTTTAGATTTTCTCAAATGGGTGAAATCACAGAGCCTATATGGGATGCTATGTTCAGAAAGCAAGTCGTTACGAGACTCGATGGTTTAATGTTAGGAGTTGTTGGCGCTTATGTACAGTTTTATTATCAAGACCTATGGCAGAAATACAAATTTGACTTGTTTATGACCGGGCTATTTATTTTTGCTGCTAACAAGTTCTTATATGCATCTGGGATTATGTCAATGGGAAGTTATTATAATTGTGTTTTATCTTTTCTGATAACTTCAATAGCAACTTTATGTTTATTACCATTTTTAAGTACTTTAAAAACAGGAAAGGGGTTGTTGTTTAAGTGGATTACACTAATAAGTTTAATATCGTATTCAATGTATCTATTACATTTTTCAGTGATTCAAGGATTTGTAATAAATAGAATTCCTTGGTATAAAGTATTTAGTAATGAAGTGCTTGTAATTTTTGTAAAGAACATTTTGTATTGGACCTTAACAATTCTTTGCTCCATTATCATTTACAAATATTATGAGATTCCTATGATGAAACTTAGGGACAGCGACCTTGTTAAGAAGATAATATCAAAGTAAATAATTGATATTATTAATTTGTCTTTTCACTACTTCATTATACACCATACATACCTTCCATTTTTTTAAGGTACTTTTTGTAGGTAAGAGAGGCATCTTCTTCCCATTGATAATATCCAAAAAGCTTTCTAGTTACGGCTTTTGAGAAGTATTTTTCAAAAGTCCTGTAAAGTACAACATCATATTTTCTATGAAAACTAACCCAACATTGATTGCAATTGTGAACATATTCATTCTGGACCGATTGACTTTTTTCAGAATTGAAAATTTCATTTAAGTCATTTTGGTAGATATTACCAAGTTCTAAGTCTAAATTTTGGCAAATAGGAACGGTTCCATCAGGAAGGATAATTAAACTATCTAAAATAGAATAGCAGTTTAATTTGAGCTTTTTCTTTCGCCATTCATCATATAAGACTAGGAAATCGTAATTTTCTTTAAATTCTTTAACAATAGGAGGGATTCCTTCTTTAAAGAAATTCGATTCTCGAATTTTTTGCTCATTGTGTTTAGGGTTGCTAATTTCTTCTTTTTCTAAAACTGCGAGCTCTTCATTTTTAGTTAATAGGCCTTGTTCACGAGCTTCTCTCACATCTTTATATTTAAGAACTTTTTTCTCGTCTTTTACAACACCAAGATCAGTTTCATGCGCTTTTTCAACGGTATCAAAAAAGGCGATATCATTATACACACCAATACGTAAATCAACATCATACTTTTTACAAACTTCTGCTACGTGCTGTAAATCATCAAAGTTGTTGTATGGAGATAGAGTAAACATTACAGAAATAGGCACTTTTGATCTGCAGTTTTCAATAACGCGCAGCACATTATCATAACCATCTTTCCCCCTCATATATTTATAGGTTTCTTTAGTGCCATCTAAAGAGATATACAACCTTTTAGGAGGATATTTATCGACTGCATCAATAGTGTTTTGTGGTTTAAGGCAATTCGATAGTAAATCAAAATTTGGATGATTTTTTGAGTACCATTCCAATATTTCAAAAGCTTCTGGATGAAGTAAAAATTCTCCACCCTCTAATCCAACCAAAGTATTTTTGGTAACACATTTGCTTTGCATTATCTCAATTATCTTGTCCTTTGGTAAATGTTTAATGGGTCTTTTTGCCCAAATAAGACAGTGTTTACAAGCACTATCACATAGATCTGTTGCATAAATCATCAAAGTAGCTAATTTCTTATTCCCACTCCGAGATTGATTATTTATGAATTTTGTAGCTCTTTGAACGTAGCTCTTATAATCGTACATCTTTTGGATTTATTAAATACAGCACAAAGTTATCAAATATTAATGCGTTTAGTTGTTAAAACATTTTAATATAATGTTCAAAACTATTTGAAAGTGATATTATAACTGTAAAATAGGTTATAAATACCTTAAAATCAAATAAATAAATGAGTTTTATACCGATTATATATAAGTAAATTCATAACGATTAATAAATTTATTTATGTTTATTAACTTGATTAGTTGTCTTACTTTTGGATATTTGTGCCTTGATGCTAAATAAATAGTTTTAACATGACATCTTTCCAAAAAATCAATAATCTATTTGGTTGTTTAATTTTTCTAATTTCCTTGTTTGTTTATGGCTCTACAATTGAGTCTTCAACAAGCTTATGGGATTGTGGGGAGTTTATCTCTGGAGCCTATAAATTGCAGGTAGTGCATCCTCCAGGAGCACCCCTGTTTTTAATGATTGGGAGAATTTTTACACTGTTTGCAGGAAGTGAAGCAAAGGTACCTGTAATGGTTAATTTACTCTCTGCTGTTTCGACAGCGCTGGCAGTAATGTTCTTATTCTGGACAATAACTATGTTGGCAAGAAAAATTATTGGAGTTAGAGAGGAAAAAAATATGACGGTCGATCAGATCATTGCTGTAATTGGAGCGGGGGCCGTTGGTGCTTTAGCTTGTACGTTTTCTGACACAATGTGGTTTTCGGCAGTAGAGGGTGAAGTGTATGCATTATCTATCTTTTTTATTGCCATTGTTTTATGGGGAGCAATGAAATGGGAAGCTAATGCAGATAAACCTCATGGAAATAAATGGATACTCTTTATTGCTTTTATGTTAGGCCTCTCTATAGGCGTGCACTTATTGAGCTTATTGGTAATGCCTATTTTGGCACTTATATACTACTTTAAGAAATTTAAAGCAACACCTTTAGGTGTTGTGATTGCGCTTGTAATGGGCTTAATATTGATTGGAATAGTACAAGTTGGCGTTATCCAAATTCTTACGGGTATTGCTACCAAAGTGGAACTAATGGCCGTAAACTCCTTTGGTTTACCATTTAATATTGGTATTGCATTGACTTACATAGTTGTATTTGGTTTGCTGATTTTTGGTATTTATTATGCAACAAAAGTCAACCATGCAGATATACAATTAGCACTCTTGAGTATGCTTTTTGTCTTAATTGGATTCTCTTCTTATTTAATGGTTCCAATAAGAGCTAATGCGGGGACACCTATTAATATGAATGCACCCAAAGATGCTTTTAGCTTATTGTCCTATTTGAATCGTGAACAATATGGGGATAGGCCATTGCTAAAGGGGCCGTTATTTGATGCGAAACCAGTAGATACGAAAGTGACAGGTGTAGACTATTTTCCTAATAAGGAAACTGGAAAGTATGAGGTCAAAAAAGAAAAATTAGAATACATCTATAGAAATGAGGATAAAGTGCTTTTCCCAAGAATGTATTCTACAGATGGAACACATATTCAGTTGTATCGAAATTGGGTTGGGTTTAAAGGCAAGCCAACTTTTGCCCACAATATTCAATACTTTTTTAAATACCAGATTCGATATATGTGGTATAGGTATTTTATGTGGAACTTTTCGGGGAGGCAAGATGATTTTCAAGGAACTTTTTCTAATCAATACATCAATGGTAATTGGCTTTCGGGATTACCGCCTGTCGATAATGCCAGAATAGGAAGTCAGCAAGGATTACCAGCGCAAATAAAGAACCAAAAAGCCCGTAATATGTATTATATGCTCCCTTTTCTTTTTGGAATAATAGGGTTGATATTTTTATTTAATAAGAGTCAGCGTTGGGCATTAATCTTTTTCTATCTGTTTTTGATGACAGGTATTTTCTTAATTGTTTATTTCAACTCACCACCTCGGGAACCTCGTGAGCGAGATTATACTTCTGTCGGCTCATTTTTTACATATTGTGTTTTTATAGGCATGGGTGTAATTGCCTTATATTCTTGGCTGAAAGATAAAATACCTGCAATGGCCTCGGCAACTTTTGCTACCGTTCTTGGGATGGTTGCCGTACCTACAGTAATGGCCATTAACAATTGGGATGATCACAATCGTCATGACCGACGGATGGCACGAGACTTTGCTAATAACTATTTAGAGAGTTGTCCTCCTAATGCCATTTTATTTACTCAAGGAGATAATGATACCTATCCACTTTGGTATGCACAGGAAGTGGAAGGAATAAGAACAGATGTTCGTATTGCTAATCTAAGTTTGTTAGGAGTAGATTGGTATATAGAGCATTTACAAAAAGCAAGCAACGATGCGGCACCTATTCCTTTCCATTCCGATTTTACAATTGATAAGTATAGGGGGAACAAACGCGATATTATTCAATTTTTTGAAAATAAGAAAGTTGCTAAGCCCGGAAGGTATTATCCAGTGGATGATATTGTAGAATTTATGCTAAGTGATAATAAAAATGCGAAAGCGAGAAGTGGAAGAGGGGATGAAGTGAATTATATGCCTACTAAGAAATTTTTACTTGAAGTAGATACCGCTGCCGTATTAAGAGCCAATTTAATACCAGAGAGCTTAAAGAATAGAATTGTTTCGGAAATTAAATGGGAAAATAACAAGCGAAACATTATAAAATATGATTTAGCAATTATGGCAATGTTGGCTGCTTTAGATTGGGAGCGTCCACTTTGTTTCGCCAATACTGTAAGTCCAAGATATTATAAGGGTTTAGAGAAATACCTTATACAAGAAGGATTGATTTATAAATTTGTTCCAGTAAACTTTCCTTCTAATTCGAGAGGTGCCGTTGCTGTAAATGACGAAGTGATGTATAACAATGTTATGGAGAAATTTAAATATGGTGGGTTAGGAGAAAAGGAACATTTTATAGATGAGAATACACATCGAATGATGCATGTTTTAAGAGGTGTACACTTAACATTGGCTGAAGATCTAAATAGAAAAGGCAAAAAAGAAGAGTCAATAAATGTATTGGAAAGGGTAAAAGAGCAGTTTACCAATGAAAATGCCCCTTATTATGCGCCTAATAATTCGGTTTTCAATATTTATACTTCTCAATGGGTAGACTTATATTATAGAAATAATGCCCGTGAATTAGCGAAACCCATTTTGGATTTGATGATTGAAGATTTGGCCGATTGCATGCGTTTTTACGATTTGAATACAACATTTGCGAAGCACTATAAAAGTGAAAGGCAAACGGCATTGGGCATTATTGGTAGGTTAGATAACATTGCAAAACAGTACAGCGATAATGATTTAAAAGCATTATTGGTTGAGAACTTTCCAAATGTTGTAAAACCGAATGGAGAAAAGGCTAACGCTCCTGAAATAAGGTTTCAATAGCAATGCAGTGGTAAAATGAAAAAAAATCGATCAATGATTGTTGCGGGTCGTAATCCGGTAATGGATTTACTGGCTAGTAATGATCAAGTCGATAAGCTGTTTGTTCAAAGCAAGTTAAAAGGAGAAAACTTATCTCAAATAAAAAGGAAAGCACATGCTTTAGGCATTCCCATCAATCTGGTACCCAAAATTAAACTAGACAAACTTTTCAATGGCAGTCACCAAGGGGTAATAGCCATAAAATCTCTAATAAAGTATTACGACTATAACGATATTATCCAGCACAGTTTTGAAAAGGGATTGAATCCACTTTTTGTATTGTTGGATGGTATTACTGATGTGAGAAACTTTGGAGCTATTGCACGTACTGCCTTAGGTATGAATGTGGATGCGATCATCATTATGAGTAAGCACAGTGCTCCTATTAATGCAGATGCTATTAAAACATCGGCCGGAGCGTTAAATAAACTACCAATATGCAGGGTGAATTCTACAGCTCAAGCATTAGAAGATTTTAAACTCAATGGATTTAATATTGTGGGTATTGATGTTGCCGGAAAGGGATCTATAGATGCTTGTCAAAAGGGTATTCCAACAGTTATTGTGATGGGTGCCGAGGATAAGGGTATTCGGAAGGAAAACTTAGATTTATGTGATGAAGTATTTTCTATTCCTATTTCTAAGCAGATGGAATCATACAATGTGTCGGTGGCGATGGGAATGGTACTTTATGAGTTTAATAGAGCTTAAAATTGTAAAAAAAACAATTATCCCATTAGAGAAGAAACCCCCAAAAACTCCTCTAAATTAGAATCGATTCATTGCAAATCATTTCCGGGATAACTGTTGAATGTAATATTAGGAAACTATATTTTTTAGCAGCTTTTTTTTCGACAAACTGCATTTTTTTTAGGATGAATAACATTTTTATACATTTAAACTTACCCTTTCGAAGCAACATACAAAACTTCGTTATCCGAAAAGCAATATCTATCGCTCAAAGCTTTTCCAATTTCATCTTGAATTTTTAGTTCTTGTACCTCAAAACCTTTACTGCGTAAAACGTCTCCATAATCTCTGCCGTAGATACGTAAATGGTCATACTGTCCAAAATGCTTGGTTCTTTCTTTAGGGTCAGTAATAGAATTGTCTTCATAGGTAGTAGCTAAGTCCCATCTTTGAGGTACTTGCAATATGGCCCATGCATTGGGTTTCATTACCCGCAACACCTCTTTCATCGCTTTATCTTCATCCGGTATATGTTCAAAAACGTGATTACAGAGTATTACATCAAAACTATTGTCTTCGAAAGGCATTTGCTGAATATCCATTTTAACTTGCGCCAATGGGGATTCTAAGTCGGCAGTGATATACTCTAAATTATCCATCTTTTTAAACAAGGGATAAAAGCATTGTTCTGGAGCGATATGCAATACTTTTAAAGGAGCTGTAAAAAAGTTGGTTCGTTCATTCAAATAGTACCATATAAGTCGATGCCGCTCTAATGACAGGCAATTGGGACATAAGGCATTGTCTCTTGGGTTTTCATATCCATAAGGCAAAAACTTTCTGAATTTCTTTTTGCAAATAAAGCATTCAACATTGTTGCCTATGAGTGCTATAGACAAAACCTTGCTCAAAAGAGGAGATAGGCTAATCAATATTGGCCTTGGAATTAAATTGAGAAAAAATTTAACTATTGCTTTCATTGGCTGCGAAGATAAGTGCTTCTGAAGAGATAGAAAACTATCCGCCTATTGCTTTTGGCTTTCGTCGCTTTTTTTCTAACTTTTTGACATAATTACTTTTAAAATGCTTGAGTATATAAAGCTCTTCATCGGTAAGTTCGGGTGGTAATAAACTCCTACGATCATTTCTCTCATTTTGTGGTTTTAACAATTGCTGACTCAACTCATAACATTGCTGTTGTAGCGCATTCAGCGACCATTGACCAAATACACAATGTCCTCCTTCGTAATCTTGTTGCTGATATTCTTCATAAGTAGTGATATAGCCAGAATAGGCATTTGAATAAGGGGCTAGAATGATATGTTCAATTCCCTTATCATTATTCAACAAAATATCTTCTATTGTTTTTTTCAATCTCCAGCTTGCAACGGTTGTAATTTCAAAGGGGATGCCACAAATGGCGATATTGCCAAGTTGTATCATTTGTACTGGTAAGACCTGTGGTGTAAAGGGTCTAATATTATAGGCGCCCAATTCGTCGAATAATTTTAAGTTGCGGATGGTTTCATCGATAAACCCTGGAATAATAAATCTTTTAGGATGACGTGCACTGAAAATGGTATTTTTACTACTTTCTAATACAATGGATTTAGTTCCTTGAGCATTCACTTTTCGTTTTACCGCTTTTTTATCATTGTCATTTCTAAAGGGTATTGTGGCTAGTTGCACCGCGCGAATAGATTTAGATAGCCCTCTTGCAAAAAAGCCTACAATGGGATGCATACCCGGTCCATCATATTTAGAGCCTTCTAAAAAAGCTACCCCCATGCACGAAGGACTAGTTAGACAATCGTTTTTGCCATCTGTAAACTT
Organism: Chitinophagales bacterium; assembly: GCA_965216955.1. Classification (GTDB taxonomy): domain Bacteria; phylum Bacteroidota; class Bacteroidia; order Chitinophagales; family JADIYW01; genus CBDCGV01. The sequence continues at coordinate 193,846 of CBDCGV010000008.1, forward strand.
TGGATCAATATCTATATTTCCAAAATCGGTATATAAAATGGCAGCATCAACTTGGTTGCCAGCATCTTCATTGTTTTTAATATTTTTAATGATGTCTTTAGCCTTTTCAAATTGTAGATGCCCATTGTATTTAGAACTTTCTACATCATCTGGGAACTTCCCTTCATATTTACCTCTAGTAAAAGGATGCTTTGAATTATAAATGTACCGTGCAGATACATCTCCACAGGCTCCTTGCGCAAAAGCAGCTGTATAATTAGCGTTGGTACTTTCCATATCTTCTTCCAAATAAGTAGAAGCAAAGCCCTTATTATCGGCGCTAATTTTTAAAAAATTATTAGGTAAGTTGGTGGTATGAACAGCAAACCAATTGATAGAACCAAGCGGTTCCCCTTCTTCTGACTCAAATTGTAAAAGCACCATTTCTCGATCGGTTGCTAAGTGCCTATTTTCGAAGGTAACTTGTTTAACTTCAGGATTTCTATTGTAAGCTTTTATTGATCTGTTAAAACTTACAGGCTGTTCTTTTGCAAATGAACTTCTTCCTATTTTAATAATTCCTAGTTGCTTATTGTTTTCTGCATTTAAAATGGAAGATACAATACCAGTTACAATTTTTTCATAGACTTTGTCTATATAACCTGGTATAGAAGTATTGTATAAAGGATAGTGGGAATAACCTCCAGGAGCGCAATGCGTATGTTGCGCAGAAATCATCAAAGTTTGATCCGTGTAGTTCAGGTGAGGGTGATTTTCTGTTAGCTGCCTTAAAACCCCAGTTTTAATTGAAGGTGTGATAAAACAGAGTTCGCAATTCACAAAACAGACTTTATTTGCTTCATTTTCAAAAACATAAGCCCTGGCATTTAAAGGAGATTCAACCCCCCTCATAATATGAAAATACATAGCATATCCCAACATGCCGGCATCTTCATAAAATGCAGTAATGTCTGCTTTGCCTATTCCAATTTTTAACATAGAAAATCTCTAATTGAAGATATACAATCTAAAGGATACTAACTAATTTTGACAAGTATTTTGGTTATGTGTATAAAGACCTTAGTAAAGAGTGAAATTTGCTGATTAATAATAATATTTTTGGTTATAAATCATAAAGAATGAGTAAAGGGAAGAAACAACCAAAGAAGCAAATGAATTTTAATGTCAATAGTTGGTACATCCATGTTTTGGCATTGGTAGCATTTATTCTTGTTCCAATGCTTTTTATGATGCCATTAATGCAGGGTAAAAAAATCTATCAGCATGATATTTTTCAAGGAATATACCAAAGCAATAATATGGTGGAGTATCGTGCAGAAAAGGGAGAAGAAGCGATATGGAATCCTAACCTATTTTCTGGAATGCCAGCATTTCAAGGCAATTTGAAGCATAAAGGAAGCATTGGTCAAGCGTTTAATAAAATGTTTAGCAAATCAATAAAACCGCCTAGTAATATTTTATTAAAAAGTGCTGTTTGTTTTTATATTCTGATGTTGGTGCTTGGGGTAAATCCATTGTTAGGAATATTTTTGTCTCTGGCTTTTGCACTCTCTACCTTTAACATAATAAGTATTGAGGCTGGTCATAATGCCAAGATAAGTGCTTTAGCAACTACTCCCTTGATCATTGCAAGTATCATACTGGCCTATAATAGGAAAGAACTGCTTGGTTTGGCCCTGTTTGGGATAGGCTTTGCAGCAAATGTAGCGTCAAATCACTTCCAAATTTCTTATTACCTGTTTATAGGGTTGCTTATTTATGGCTTATTAGAACTGTACAAACATTTTAAAGAGGGCAGTCTTAAACGATTTGCACTAGTTACCTTAGGGCTTATACTTGTCGCTGTTGTATCAATAGGAACCAATACATCGAGAATGTGGACGACCTTTGAGTACACAAAAGAATCCATGCGTGGAGGAAACACAGAATTGACACTTGGGAAAAAGGATCAAACAACAGGGTTAGATAAGGAGTATGCTATGCGTTGGAGTAGTGGAATTATGGAAACAGGGACTTTTATAATTCCAAATTTTATGGGCGGTGCTTCGCAGGAAGCTTTAGATGGAAATTCTAATTTGGCAAAAGCGGGTCTCAACAAAAGAATATTAGAACATATTCCTACTTACTGGGGAAAGCAACCTTTTGTGGCTGGCCCGTTATATCAAGGGGCAATTGTTGTGTTTTTATTTGTGTTGGGAATACTCTTTGTTAGAGGCTATTTAAAGTGGTGGCTAGTTTCTTTTACGATACTTATTGTGTTACTTTCTTGGGGAAAGAATCTTAGTTGGTTTTCAGATTTATGGTTTTATCATGTGCCTATGTATAATAAATTTAGGGCACCTTCTATGATTATCCTTTTTCTACAAATTACATTACCGCTTTTAGGCGCATTAGGATTGAAAGAGCTGATGAAGAAGCAGGTGAAATTTAAACAGGCGGAAAAGAAGCTTTTAATAGCTACTGGAATTACGGGTGGTTTTGTATTGGTTTTTGGAATTATAGGAAGCTATTTATACGGCTTTGAAGGGCTTATTGATGATCAACTTATTAAAAATAAATGGCCTATTGATGCTTTGCGATTAGACAGGGCAGAAATGATGAGGTCCGACTCATTTAGGTCATTAGCCTTAATATTGGCATCAGCCGGAATTTTATGGGCCTTTTTAAAAGGAAAAATCAACAAAGCTTTTTTTATAGTCGGCCTCGGATTACTTATCTGTGCGGATTTTATGCTAGTAGATAAAAGATATTTAAATGAAAAAGATTACAAGACACAACGTCAATATGATGCTAATTTTGAGCCTAGACCGGTAGACTTACAAATTTTGCAAGATAAAGATCCACATTATAGAGTAATGGATCTAACGGTAAGTACTTTTAATCAAAATAAACCATCCTATTTTCATAAGTCTATTGGAGGATATCATGGTGCTAAAATTCAAAGATATCAAGAACTGATAGAGCATCATATATCGAGAAATAATCTCAAGGTTCTAGATATGCTTAATACCAAATATCTGATAGTCAATGATAGGAAAACAAATAAACCACAAGTTCAAAGAAATCCAAATGCGTTAGGAAATGCATGGTTTGTTAAAACAATTCGTAAGGCGGAATCTGCCGATGAAGAAATATTAGCATTGAATAATATCGACGTGAAAACAGAAGCCGTGGTGGATGCAGGGAAGTTTAAAGATTATGTTGAAGGGCTAAAAGAAGCTGATACTGTTGGAACAATTGTACTAACTCAATTTGATAATAAGCATATGGTCTATAAGGCTGTTAATCCAGCTAACGAGGATTTATTTGCCGTTTTTTCAGAGATCTATTACAATTCGGGTGCTAATGAGTGGAAGGTTTTGTTAGATGGTAATCCTGTAGACCATATTAGAACAAATTATGTTTTAAGAGGGATGAAGATTCCTTCTGGCGAACATACCATTGAGTTTAAATTTGAACCTGAAGCATACTTTAAAGGACAAAATATTTCAAGGGCTGCTTCAGGATTAATATTATTACTTCTTCTATTAGCTTTATTTGTAGAAGGACGACCACTTCTTCAAAAAAGGGAAAGTAAAGAATAGCCCTTTTCTTTATATGAGAAAGGTTTTAATTATATCTTATTATTGGCCTCCGAGTGGGGGACCCGGCGTGCAGAGGTGGCTAAAATTGTCTAAATATTTAGCAAAAGAGGTAAAAGTTTTTGTAGTTACCGTTGATCCAAAACAAGCAACCTATCCGCTAATCGATAATAGTTTATTAGAGGATGTCCATCAAGATATTACAACATTAAAGACACATTCATTTGAACCACTAGGTATTTTTGGAAAACTATTTGGGCAAAAGAAAATTCCTTATAGCGGTTTTGGTAATGTGAAAAAAGATAGCTGGTTTTCTAAAATAACAAGATTTATAAGAGGTAATTTGTTTGTTCCGGATGCAAGAAGAGGCTGGAACAGATATGCTATAAGTGCTGCAAAAAAATGTATTCTAGATAATCATATTAAAACAATTATCACTACAGGCCCTCCACATTCTACCCACTTGATTGGTTTAAAATTGAGTGCTCAGCTTTCGATTAAATGGATTACTGATTTTAGAGACCCTTGGACTGATTTATATTACCAGGACATGTTCTATCAACTTAAGCCAACAAAAAGATGGAATCACAACCTGGAAAGAAAAGTTTTAGAAAATGCGGATCTAGTAGTTGCAAATTGTAATTCTAATAAAAATCTTTTAGAGAGTAAGGTGACTGTAGATGAGCATAAATTTGTGGTACTTACAAATGGTTTTGATCAAAATGATTTTGGTGCGGATGGAATTGATCATAACACTGGTACAGACTTTACCATAACCTATATAGGTACGATGCATGATAATTATCAGCCAGAGACTTTTTTTGAAGCCATTCGCAATCTGATGAATGATAATAGGAAAATTCGGTTATTGTTTGTTGGGAATATTTCTGAGGGTATAAAAAAGCGAATCAATCAGTTTGGTTTAGATAAAATAACGGATGTTTTAGGGTATTTAGATCATTCAAAAGCTATAGAATATATGCAATCGGCAGATTTATTATTGTATGCTTTTCCTAATACAAAAGAAGATAGGGGGGTTGCTGGAAAATTATTCGAATATTTAGCAAGTAGAAGGCCAATAGTTGGTTTAGGGCCTACTAAGGGCGATTCGGCAGATATTATTAATGAGTGTAATGCTGGAGAGATCTTTGAGCGTGGGAATTCTAGTTTGATAGAAGAGAATATTTTAAAATGGATGCAAATTAAACTAGAGAAGGGAAGCACTCAATTAATGGGGAAAGCGTATTTGAAATATAGCAGGAGCCATCAAGCTAGTAAAGTTCAAGAGTGGATAGACTAAAATGCATTTATAAAATCATTAATGATTTTTAGTGATTTTTCAGTTGACTTTCCCTCTTCATGTGTTGCAATTAATGCATTATAGTGAGCAGCATTTTTGTAGACTTCGGGTTTATGGGTTTTTATCTTGTTAAGATGTTCTATTAATTCTTCTTTATTGGCGCAAAAATGACTTAGTCCATTTTTATTATATCCGTAATAATCACTGAATAAGTTTTTTGGAGATATTTTATAATAAATGCTATAAATATTTAACAACACCGCTTCCAAATGTGTGGAAGTATCACCACCAATAACCACATCTATTTTTTGGAGAAAATCAAAAATATTTTCTCTTGAGTCCGAAACTTTGATAGATGGCGCTAATTTAAAATTTCTAGTATCTCTAGGGTGGGGTCTAAAGTGGATTTCTGCCCATGGAATATCTTTTTCAATGGCAGTCATAAATTGCTCAATATCTTTAAGGTCATCTATTAATCCTGTACAAATACCTATGGATGATATGGTTGTTTTTGAATTTCTATAGGAAAGATATTTGTCAAACTTTGGCATACCAACTAAATGAACTACTCCTTTTATGTTGCCTATCGATTCGTATTTTTCTAGACTGTCTTTTCCTTCAAGCAAGTTTAAGTCAAATTGTAATGGCGGAAAATATTTTGATACACTTGCATGTTGTAGGTAGATGGTTGGTATTTGAAGATCTTTTGCAGCTAACAACAGTGCACGATGTTTTGGTATATGGTCATTGGCAAAGATGATGGTTTTAGGTTGGTATTTTTTTAGCACTTCTATGGCTGTCTCAAAAAGTCCGGATATTTCTACAATTTTATCAGGAGACTGTGTGACCTTTAAACCATACTTCTTTAAATATTGAAAGAAAATTTTTGGTATTTGATAGCCATATTTAAAACTTCTGTGGAAACTTAGTCTGTAGATGTTATCTGAGGGAAGGGGAACTTTGATATTGGTTGATACAAATGCTGCATCTTTAATAGCTGATAGAAACAGTAAGGTGTCATAATTGTTTTTTGAAGATAACAGTAGCCAAGTCTTTTCTTTTGCTATTTCTTTTCCAATAAAGTTCTTTTTAGGGTTTCTTGCAAATAAGATTAGTCTTTTAGTAAATATTCCGATACTTAGGAAATAAGCACTTAGCCGGTATTTGATTTTTTGCCATATAGTTTTTTCGAACAGATCAATATAGCCATTGAAATACGTATGGGTAATATTGAAGTTTCTATCCTTACTCATAAGTATTTATATTTTGATGCAATAAGGTAAGCTATTGGCAAATAACTTTTGATTTTTACTTGACAGCTTCCACATTTAAGCTCATCAATTGACCATTATCCTTATCCATATGAGGAAGATAGGCTTGGGAACAATCATCAATATGACTATGGTCAGTATCTCTCCAGTCAAATTTTTTTACCGAATTAAATCCAACTGATTCAAGATCGGTTTTTAATGCGTCAAAATCCCAGCACCAGTAATGATGATTTTCTGCATAATCTTGACCACCATACAACATTCCTCTAACTTTGTTTATTTCTCTATTTTTAATATAGTGTTCGCAAATACTTCCAAAATCTGGAACACAAACTCTTAGTATTCCATTTGGCTCTAGTATTTCATGCCATCTTCTTAATACAGTTATATATTCCCATCTACCAAAATGCTCTAGCACGTGAGAGCAATAAATAGTATTTACAGAGTTCTCCTTATATGTTCTTAAGAAACGAATGTTATCTACTTTATCTACTGTTGGTAGATATCTAACATCAATATTTATGTATCCCTCTATTCTTTTATCACCGCATCCTAGGTGAAGTTTTAATTCCTTTGTCATTTATAATTTCTTAAAATAAGGCCTCAAATTACCGTTTTTTTGACTTTTCGCTGATTTTTTAATCAACATGTTCTTTATCTTAAGAAAATATAGTATATCTGGCAGGTTAATCTATTTACTTGTAAGACGCTTATATTCTCTTAATAAATTAGATTTTATTGAATTGCTTTTCTTTATGGTAACGCTAGAAATTTTTGACTCAACATCAGCATATTCATTTTGATTTGGCCCATATTTAACATCATATTTCCTATTATACCAATTATAAACAACTTCAGAAAAATTTACCTGAGTATTGAATGACTTAAAAATTTCTAGTCTATGATTTAACATATTCTCTACAATTTTGTCATATTGTTTTTGAGTCATGCTAGATATATGTTCAAGTAAATGATCTAGGTTTTTAAAATTACTTCCATTAATAAAACAGGTTTTGGGGATAAACTCGTTTACCACCGGTGACCCAAAGTAAATAGGAACAGTTAGTGCCATTAATGAATCATGTATCTTTTCTGATATATAATTATCTACTTCCGCATTTTCTATTATAATATTGAACTTATATTTTGCGAGGGTGAAATACTTTTGATCAAATGGGTATATGGGACCTTTATAGTTTTTCATCTTTGATGACCATCCACTTCCATATATTGATATTTGCTGCTTTTTTACTATTTCTTTTCTTAGTTTATACTTTTTCCTTAGTTCAAGGCCTTTTTTTCGAAAGGCCTTGTCATCCACATGGTATTCCGAATTTTTCCTATTACGCAATATCATGCAAGCTAATTTACGCCTGTTGACATTTTTATCTATTTTAAAATGCATATAACTATCAAAGCATAGTTGTCCAAACAAGATATCTTCATCATTTACCCATTTTCTTAAATAGGTTACACACATATCATGATATCTTAGCATATAATCTTTGTGGGTTTTTATTGGAGAATGGGCATCGTAACTTCTCATGACAATAGGAATGCTGCCTTTTAATTTTTCTAATAATTTAGTGACCGACTCACCTTTTGAATCTCTTCCAGCAGGTAAGTGATAAATAATTGATTCTTTTGGAATATTTTGATTCAGAGGTTTAGAAAAGAAATTTTTAAGATTGAAATGATAAGATAAAACTAGGTAATGATGTTCCAGAGCAGTCACCACAGGTGACTTCCCTCTGTCGAATTGCTGTCTTAAGCGGATTATTTTTTTTTCGAAAAGATCAGTTTGTACTTTGTCTGCTATTATATAGTATAAGTTTAGTTTTTTCATTTTCAATAAGGACTTTTAGAAGGAGTTATTTTTTTATTGATAACCATGAATAACATATTTTTTAAAATTCCCCCTAATTTTTCTTTAGTGTTTAGTTTGGGATTACATAAAGCGAGAGAAAAAAAGTATTCTAAGACTTCAGAAGCATGATTATTGTCTGCCATTTTTAGTTCGAAGAATAATTTTTTTACTAATGCAATATGATTTTTATTTGGGTAAAATAAAATGCAAAGATTGGCTGTGAAATATAGCAAATCATAAACTGGAAACCCTAAATTGACATTTTCAAAATCTATAATCTTTAAATCTTTCTTTTCGGCTGAAAACAACAGGTTGTTTAGATGTAGATCGTTATGTGCCATTTGAATCGGAAAATTATTTCTAGATAACTTTTTCTCCTTTCTGTAATTTATCAACGCGCATAAGTAATTAAAAATCTTACTGATGTAATAATTGTTTTTACTTTTTTGACTTTTAGCGCTACTTAGTAAAAGTATACCCCTATACTTTTTTATTGGATGTTTTGCGCTTGGATGTTTTGTATTGTTATCGTAAGTGATTTTATAGTTGCTGAATTTTTTAAAAATGAATTCTAAATTCTTATAAAAATTTGGATCAATTTTGTCATTTTCGATTTGAGATAAATATTCTTTTATAAAAGACCTTACGGTTGGATAATTATAATATTCTATTGTGAAAAAATTTTCACCATAAGATATTAATTTAGGATATAGTGCATTGTCATTAGTTAGGTAAAACTTTTTCTCTACCTCAAATAAAGGGTTTTGGGATAAGCATATTTTGCAAACTAATTCTTCTTGATCTTTTGATTGTACTAAAAGGGTATAGGTTTGTCTATGATCATTTTTATCAAGGGTTTTTATTTGTTTTAAATTTTGATCATTCAATATATTTTTTAATTCGAGATGCATTATTCTATATATTGTTGATAATAAAGTCGCTTAATCTTTTTGGTGAAACTTTTCGAGGAACATAAACATATTTTTTTTGAATTTGGTTAAAACCTTGTACCAAAATTTCAGTATTTCTATTGTCAATTGATTTTAAAGTTGGATATTCAAAACTAACGTCTTTATTTGCTAATACAAGTCTTAGACATTGCCTAATTCTATATGTTTCTCTTTGTATAACCATTAAACATCTTTGAGCTAAATCTTCGGTATTTGCATCCTGAATAGTAAGTTCACTTTGATTTGTTCTAATAAGATAAAACAGGAAATTCAGTTTACCCGATTTGAGAATTTTTTGTTCTTCTAAAATTGCTCTTGGGGCAACTTTCTTTCTCGGGGTAATTTTTAGAAGTTTCTCTCTGTAAAACCATTGAAATCGTTCTTTTGCAGAAAGATTATGTTGAATATAATTTTTTAAGAGTTTTTGATTGTTTTGTAAGTCAGATTTATAAACGGATATCTTTTTTGGATTATAATAAACATTACCAGCTTTATCTAATATTCCGAAATCTTCTGAAAGATATTTACTCTTTGAATGTTCCAGCATTTTAAAAAGCACACTTGTTTTTCCTGCACCTCCTGTTCCTGTTATTCCTATTGTAGTTCCATTAAAGCTGAGTACACTTGAGTGAATAAAACTGGCTTCTTTTTTTAATAATGCGAAATAAAATAAATGCCAGAAGATATTATAAGTCATAAAAGATTCTGCGATAGAATAATCTTTTGTATAGAATTTGGTCTGTTTTTTATGAACGTATATTTTTAAAGGGTTAGATGAATAATTTAGACCTTTTACCCAATATTTTATAAACTTATTTTGTCCAACAAATATAGTATTGTCATTAAAGTGGAAAGCTTCTTTTGCAGAATAATGAGAAGGGGTATATTTTACTTCACTTGCTTCATTTATAAAGTAAATTTCTATATCCGTATTTGAAGAGATACTATTTTCTATTGCCTCTAATTCTGTACTTACGAAATCAGCCAATTGATTATTAGAATCATAATGGAGGATAATATTTATAGGACCAATTTGAGAATACTTTTTTAACATAAATCGCTCCAGTTAATAATGCTGTCCTCTTCTAAATCTCTTTTTGCTGTTTTTCCAACAACTAAGGCTATATCTTTTGGGCTGATGCCGTGGGCAGGCCTTTTCCATGTAAGCATCTCCTCAGTAATAATAGCCCCCTTTGATATGGCTTGAGCCGTGATGAGGCTCCTTCTTGCATTTTTTCTGGAGCGCTCCTCTGATTGGAGAGGACTTATTTCAGCATTACCAATTAGTTCTAGAAATCCTTTGAATTTCGTTCTAAAATTTTTCAAATCTACTTTATCCATTGCATGGTAATGGTCATTTCCAGGTAATGTTTTGTCAAAGGTGAAATGTTTTTCAATGATTATTGACCCTAATAATGTTGCGGATATTAAAGTAGTCATGTCTTTAGGTAATGTATGATCTGAATAGCCTATTATTTGATCTGGAAAGCGCTTTTTTAAAGTAGAAATTCTTCCTAGATGCGCATTTTTATCTTCGGTAGGGTAATTTAAGATACAATGTAGTAGTGCAAGAGCATTGCCGAAAGGTTTTATCCAAGAAACAGCTTCGTGCACCTCATGTTCAAAGCTTGCACCGGTAGAAAGGATAAGTGGTTTATTAAACGTGCAAATTAGTTCTATAAAAGGTTTGTTAGTGATATCAGAAGAAGAAATTTTATATACCGGCATTAAGTCATTCAGAAAAAGGGCCGATGTTTTATCAAAAGGAGTACTTAAAAATTCAATTTCAGTAGCATCACAATATTGTTTTAACGCTACAAATTCTTTTTTCCAGAATTTGTCATGCTTTTTAAATAACTCATATTGAGAGGTTGTTTTTTCTTTACTTAAATCCCAATAAGCAGGACTATGCTTAGATGCTAAAGTGCCCGCTTTATAGGTTTGAAATTTTATTGCATTAGCACCACCTTCTTTAGCTTCATCTATTAACCGCTTAGCTAAATCCATTGATCCTTCATGGTTTACACCAGCTTCTGCAATTATATATGGAGATATAACTGGTGGAAGTTTACTTGGATGCGTAGATATGAGCTCTTTTAATTTCATAAAGTTTCAATTGCCTTCTTTATAATTTTAATAACTTGTTTTTTCCCGTTGCCAATATTGGTGTTTATCATTTTTTCCCGAGCAGTTAAACGCTTATTATAGTCTTCAATAAGATTAACAAATGTATTTAAAATGATTGTTGAGTTTATGTTTTCTTTTTCACCTAAGTTAATAAAGCCGTTTTCGGGATAAGCAAAGAAATGAGTGGTCTCTCTCTTATTCTGACACATTACAATACTTGGGATGCCTAATTGAGCAAGCTCGTACGTCGTCCTTCCAGCAGAGGTAAAAGCGATGTCACTTTTTACCATATATGATGAGATATCTTTGATGTCACTATTAATCGTCACATTTTTGTCTTTGAATTTTTCAATGGTTTCATAAAATTGATATCCCATTCCTGCTACAATATCAATACTAATGTTTTGATTTTGACAATAATCAGCAATGGCCTCTAAAGTTAGCAATGTATAGTTGTTTGGATCTACACCTCCGAATGTGATCAATACATTGGTCACTTTTTCTGATATGTCTTTTCTTTTTGTGTAGATAAATTCATCTCGTAAGCAAAAATAATCGGGACCAAAAAAATGCTTAGGTAATTTTTCTTCTTCAGGGTATATGGCATTAAAAACAATATCTGCTTCCCTCGCACCTTCTCCCAAATCTTCAAAGTTTATCAATAGGGAAGAGGGACATGCTGCTCTTAGCTTCAACATAAATGTTTTGGTCGTGTCTAGGCAATCATTTATTACAATGTCTGGGGCTAACATTGTGATGTCATCAATAATGTCTTTTTGTTGTTGAATATGGACTTCGTAATTGTATGATTGAATTTTCTTTAACCCCAGATGACTTTTTTCATCTACTAAAAAAATGATCTTATGTAGTGTTAACTCATTAGCTAGAATAAGTGTATTGTAGATATGACCTAAACCAATTTCATTATATCCAATAGTATTGATTACAATGGTTTTCCTGCTTAAGTGATACTCACAAAGAGACCATTCTTCATAGGTGTCGATATCAATGCCTTCTCTTTCAGTTAAAGTTGCACAGTTTATTTTTTCTCCCAATCTGGAATCAGGTTTTATAAATGCTCTTTTTGAAATAAGAAAGCTCCCCGTTTCATAGTAGGTCGCTTCTAAATATTGTCTATTTACTCTTTCGGTAAAATTCGGAGCGAACTTGTCATCGTTAAGTTTCCAACTAAGTCCTTTTTTTGGAAGTACGGAAAGGCACGTATCATATTGTTTTTGAATGAGCTCATCAATAGATTTATCAAGTGTCTGTGTTGCTAACAAAGGAGAAGTTGGTTGGATGGTAATAACAATGTCATATTGCTTTTCTTCCTTGGCTTCAATATTGATGGTAGCATCATAAATAACAGGATCTAATGTTGTAATGTCTTCTGCAAGATTAGCAGGTCTTTTATAGATTTTTGCTCCAAACTTACTTGAGATATTTAATATTTCATCATCATCTGAAGAAACATATACATCTGGCTGATAAGAAGAAGCTAAAGCCATTTTAATACTATAGGCAATCAGCGGTAGTCCATTTAAATTACGCAAATTTTTCCTTGGAATGCCTTTGGAGCCTCCTCTGGCAGGAATGATGATCAATATCTTCATCTAGTAATATTTTTGAAGAAGAAAATCACTTAATTAATTGGAATAATTCATTAGGCTTATAATACTTTGAGCTTTTACACCTTGTGCAAATATATTCTTTAATGATCTTTTATTAAAACCTATTTTTGTACCCATAGAGCTGTATGGGAATAATTATAAGGCAAGGCGTTAAGGAAAGTTTAGTACTCTACTTGGGAGTTTTTATAGGAGCATTGAATTATATGTTCATATATCCAAAATTCCTAACCCCAGAAGAATTAGGCCTAATAAGTTATATAACAGAAACCGCACTATTAATTGTTCCGCTTATCGGTTTGGGCCTACCGAGTGTAATTATTAAGTATTTTCCCTTTTTTAATGATGATATAAAGCATAAGGGGAAATGGGAGTTTTTAACCATGGTTACTATAACTCCTTTAATTAGTTTCTTAATTTTTATTGGATTACTCTTTTTTATAAGAAATCCTATAGAATCTTTCTTTGCCTCTAAATCTGTTCTAATACAAGAGTTCAAAATTTATATAGTGCCATTGGTTTTTTTGATGCTCTATATATCCATATTTAGAAATTATTGCCAATCATTGAAGCGAACCGCTGTTTCTGCTCTCATTAGTGAATCAATAATTAAGGTCCTACTGCCAATTATGGTATTGCTTTATGCTTTTTCTTCGCAATTTGATTTTAATAATGTAATTCAGGGACTGACGCTTATTTATGCATTTGTTGTGCTGATTTTATTCTTGTATTTAAGATGGTTGAACGGGTTTAAATTAGTTTTTGATAGAAAGCGAATTGGGCCATATTTAAAGGAAATTAAAAGCTATTCACTTTTTAATATAGCAACTAGTTTGGGGGCCAAAATGGCCACAAAGATGGATATAATAATGTTAGGAACACTTTTGAAAGATCTGTCTTTTACAGGAGTATACACATTGGCTTTTTTCATTACAGGCATAATTGACATACCAAGAAAGTCTCTTTTAAGAATTACAGCACCGCATTTAGCCGAGTACTTTAAAGCAAGTAATTTTGACAAAATCAGTGAAGTATATAAACGCGTTTCTCTGGTCCAATTATTTGTCGGTTTTTTTGTATTTACTTGTATCTATACTTCTTTAGACGATATCTTTAGTTTAATCCCCAATGGAGTGCTTTATAGTGGGGGGAAATATGTTGTTTTGATTTTAGGGGTTGCGAAGTTGGTGGATATGATAACAAGTACCAACAATGAGATTATAATGTTTTCTAATAAATATAAGTTTAACTTTTATGCAATGATTATCATGGCCATTATTAATGCATGCGCTAACTTAATATTGATTCCAAGGTTCGATATAATTGGGGCGGCTTTGGCAACATTTATATCTTTAGCACTTTTTAATTTATGTAAGATGATTTTTATCTGGAAGACCTTTGGCTTACATCCATTTAGTAAAAAAACAATTTTTGTTGTTTTAATGGGAAGTATTGCACTCTATGTCTTTAGTTTAGTACCTTCTTTTGGGGAACATTTGCATCACCATATTCTTAGACTTATATCAATTAATACGCTTGTCACATTGTTGTTCGCCTACACTTTTTTTAAACTAAAAATATCCCCTCCAATAATTACTTCAATTGAAGAATTTGTAAATAAAATATGGAGAAAATAATTTTGCACTATGCGTTTTGAAGAGAGAATACCGGAAGACTTATTTGAAGGTGATGGTCACTACAGAGGTAGACCCGCAGATTTTAGTGATAAATTTGTTCACGTAAGAGTCAAACTAACTAGAGCTTTTGAAGGGTTTATTGGGAAAAACTATGAGTTGCTAGATATAGGTTGTGGTAATGGAGCAACAATGTTTCTATTAGCAGATGAGTTTAAATCTTTAGATGGCTTAGAGTTAGAAAAAAATCATAAGGAAGAGTTTGAGCGGTACAAAGAGAAACATAAAATTGGTAATTGTAATTTTCGTTTGTTTAATGTAGAGGAAGAAAAAATAGAAAAACAGTATGATAGAATTCTAAGCTTTGAGGTAATTGAGCATTTAAGAGACGAAAAAAGTGTAAAGCATTATTTTAATGCCTTGAAACCGGGAGGAATGGCTGCTTTTACAGTGCCATATAAATGGTGGATTTTTGAAACACATGGTGCAAATCTTCCACTTTTGCCATGGAATAGAGTGCCGTTTTTTTCTTGGTTACCGAAACCTATTCATGAGCGATATGCTAATGCTAGAATTTATACAAAAAAAAGAATAAGAAAATTGCTGACAGAAGCAGGATTTGAAGTGGGTAAAATTACGAATATAACAGCTCCATTGGATGTATTAAAAGATAGTAAAACAAAGCGATTTTTTCAAAAGTATATTTTAAAAAATGATACTACAAAGGTGCCCTTCTTTACACCTTCTATTTTTATTGAAGCTAGGAAGCCTGAATAGTAGAATGTGAAACCTCCTTATAATTGTTATTTCTGATACAACTATCTAAGAAGGGAAGTAGTCTATTAGTTAAACTTAAAAGTTGAACATTTAAAAAACTTTAATGAAGAAGGCTTTTTTTCTGATGGCTATTTGTTTATACTTTCAAAATGTATTTCCGCAGTTTATTTGTGATGGGAACCCCTTGCTTATTGAAAGACGATTAAATGAAGATAATAGTAGGATTTTTTCAATTGAAATTGATACAGTACCAGTTTTTACGCAGGAGGTTAATGTTGGTCGATATGTCAATGCGCTAGCCTACAATCCTATTGACAATTTCTTATATGCAACAGTACCTCCAACCGGAGAAGTTTTTCGTATTGATAGTGATGGGTCTCTAACGTTACAAGGCCGAATTCCTTATAGGGGACTCGATGGCGTGATCGCAGGAGATATAAATAAGCAAGGGATCTATGTGACTTCAGGATCTGCTTCTAGCGAACACTTTTATGTGATCGATTTAAATGGTTTTTCGGTAGAAAACATTGTAAGAAAAAGATATAATAACGCAAACAATTTAATTCCTTCATTCTCAGATCTGGCTTTCCATCCTATTTCCGGAATTTGTTATGGATACGATCGAATTAATAAAAAAATGGCTACACTGAACTACACTACTGGAGTGGTGACCCCATATGGTGTTACTAATAGCTTGGTTGCCGATGTTGCGGCATTATTTTTCAACAATAGAGGCGAACTGTTTGGGTACGGGTTATTGAGTGGTGATGGTGCTCAAAAAAGATTGTTTAAAATAGATGTTAATACAGGGCAAATAACTTTATTAGGCACAGGTGTTGAGTCGAGCAGTATTGATGGGTGTTCATGTGTAAGTGGAGTAAGTTTGTTAAAATCGACAGACAAATCTTCCTATTTACCAGGGGAGGAGGTTACTTTTTCTTTTACAATTACCAATACTTCTGGAAATGCAATTAATGATGTAGTTTTTGTAGATTCCTTACCATCGGGATTAACTTTTAGTAGTAACCCTTCTATTTTATTCGGAGGAAGTATTACCGATGGAACAGGAGTTGGATTTTCGAATATTGAGATTACCAATTTTACAATCCCGGCTAGGATAGATACTACTTTTACTATTTCGGCAACTTTAGCAAATAATTCGTGTAGCAATTTATTGAATCAAGCGAGTTTAAGTAATTTGCCAGGACCATTCCCACCTATTATTTATAGTGACGATTCGTCCACGTTGGTTGTTGATGATCCTACATCAATTATGGTCGAGAATGCTATTCCAGATTTATTCTTTGATGTCAGTTATAATGCTCCAGTTTGTGTTGGAGATTCATTACTAATTGAAACAACCCATTTTTCTGATGTTAATTACACTTGGGAAGGCCCTAGTGGAGTAATTTCTTCCTCTTCTACTATTATTGTTATTGAGGATGTATCGCAGGCTAATTCAGGTACTTATTATGTTGATTACGGTAGAAATGGATGTACGGGAAGAGATTCTATAGATATAGATATTACAGAACTAGCAATGGTTGAAATAAATAAGGATACAATTATTTGTTTTGGAGAAGAATTTATAGTGACTGTTCAAAGCAATGCAGAAATTTTTCAGTGGCAAGATGGCAGTGATGATGAAAGCTTTGTAGTGCGCAATGAAGGTGTTTATTGGTTAGAAGTAAGTAACGGATGTAGTGCTGCAATAGATTCATTAGTTGTTGCAACAAGGGATTGTGAATGCCATTATGTATTTCCAAATGCCTTTTCTCCTAACAATGACCAACTCAATGATAATTTTGAAGTGGTCTATAAAAATGTAGAAAAATTTCATATTAAAATTTTTGATAGATGGGGAGAAAAGGTATTTGAAAGTGATGATATTGATTTTAAATGGGACGGGAGATTTCGTGGTAAAAAACTCACTACTGACGTTTTTGGATACATTGCGGAAATAAAGTGTATGGATAGGGAAGAAAGTTTTATTAAAAAGGGGAACATAACGTTACTTCATTAAGTATTTTTATATTTAAGGTCTAGATAATTACTTCCTTATGATAAAAAAAATAACTCTTCCCGCTTTATTGGTATTGTTTTCTTTTTGTTTAAAAGCACAATTTGTTGAAAATCAATTCTTTTTTAAGCTTAAGAATGTGGATGCTGAAATTGAACTTGACTTTAGTAATAAACGGCTAACTGCAAATAACAATGAAGCCGCGTTTAGAAAACTGACAGAAATTTATGATATAAAATCAATTGCCAGTCCCTTTATTACAAGGGACCAAAAATTACAGCAAACTTTTTTACTGGAATTAGATCAGACTTCTAGTCCTCAAAAAAGAAAAGCTCAGCAGGAGGGTATTATAAAATTTTTAGAACAACAAGAATTTATTGAATATGTGGAACGGGTACCACTTTTTGAGATGAGTGTCGTTCCTAATGATCCTAATTTTAGTAGTCAATGGCATCTAGATAAAATTAATGCGCAAAATGCATGGGATATTAGCTTGGGAAGTAATGAAGTGGTTGTTGCAATTATTGACGATGCCGTTCGTTTGGATCATGAAGATTTGCAATCAGCAATTTTTATAAATCCTAATGAAATAGCCGGAAATGGAATAGATGATGACAACAATGGCTACATTGATGATGTAAATGGTTGGGATGCGGCCAATTTTGACAATGATCCTTCCCCTCCATCTAATAATTTATTTACACATGGAACCCATGTTGCGGGGATAGCTTCCGCAGTAACTAATAATAATATCGGTGTAGCGTCTATTGGTTATGGAACTAAAATCATGCCTGTTAAGACTAAAAGGGATGCCTCAACAGGACCTACTTTAAGTGCAACTTTTCAAGGATTAGATTATGCTATTAATTGCGGCTATGTTGATGTAGTAAACATGTCGTTTGGTTCCTCTAGGTATTCTAGAACTTTTCAGAACTTAATTAATGCAGGCCGCGAAAAGGGAATTGTCTTTGTAGCGGCAGCAGGGAATAGTAATACTTCAGCACCTCATTATCCGGCAGCTTATAATAATGTAATTGGTGTTGGGGCTTCTACGCAAAGTGACCGAAAAGCTTTTTTCTCCAATTACGGAAGTTATATAGATGTAATGGCTCCTGGAACAAACATTTTAAGTACTGTTGCTAATTCTACTTCTTCTTATAGAAACTTGCAAGGTACATCAATGGCTTCTCCTTTAGTTGCCGGATTATGTGGTTTAATGCTTTCGTATAGCAAAGGCCTATCTCCTGAAGAAATTGAAAGTTGTTTGAAATCTTCATCAGATGATATTGATGACTTGAATACATCATATACAGGACAATTAGGGAGTGGCAGAATCAACGCTGAGCAAGCATTGGAATGTTTGAAACAACCACCTATTGCAGATTTTAGTAGCGATGTTACTTTTGCTTGCACGGGACAAACCATTCAATTTACAGATGAATCAAGTGGCGTAGCTGCAACAACGTGGTTATGGACTTTTACTGGAGGAACACCAAGCAGTTCAACAGAGCAAAATCCCTCGGTAGTGTATAGCTCGGAAGGTACCTATTCTGTAAGTCTTACGGTTACGAATGCAGAAGGAAGTGACGCTATTACTAAAACAGATTTTATCACGGTTGGTAAACCTACTGCAACTTTATCTGGAAGTAATACGATTATCAATGGAAGTACGGTGAATCTGCGAGTAGATTTTACTGGAAACTCTCCATATAGCTTTACCTATGCGGATGGAAGTAATAATAGCCCCATCAATAATATTACATCTAACCCATATTTCTTTTCGGTAAGGCCAATAGAAACAACAACTTATAGACTTGTCTCTATAGAAGATAGTGGTTGTGATGGAGATGTGGAAGGAGAAGCAGAAATAATTGTAATAGAATCTGGAGCAGGTAGTTTAGATTGTCAAACACTCATCCTCCAACCAGATGCTTCAACGGGCAAGGATGCACGTATTTTTGATTTTGAGCCCAATGAAAATTTTGGAAATCAAACCTGGATACGTACGGCAGCACATACAAATGATGGTACACCTACCAAGCATAGGTCTTTGATTGATTTTGATCTTTCGTCTATTCCTTCAGGAGCTACGGTTACTAGCGCTTATTTAAGTGTATATCAAAATGATGCTATCGAACCCAACTTTGATGACAGGGCAAAGGAATTTGAAATTTTAAGAATTACAGAGTCTTGGAATGAGCAAACAGTAACTTGGAATAACCAACCGGCAACTACAGATGTAAATAAAGTGGTTGTTCAGGATAATATGAATAGTCCTGAAGACTATCCCGATATGGATGTAACCGAGCTGATAAAAGATATGGTTGCGAATCCAAATCGGGGACATGGTTTTATGCTTCAATTAACTAGTGAAATTAATTATCAAAACCTATGGTTTGGCTCCAGTGAAACTGCAGATGCTTCGGTAAGGCCTAAGTTAGTGATTGATTATTGTGTGGAGGATGATTGTGAAAAAATAAACAATGTGTGGGCTTTTGGTAAAAATGTAGTCATGGATTTTAATAATGATCCTCCAATACTATCAAACAATTCATTAATGGATGCTTTTTTTGAAGGGTGCGCATCTATTTCAGACGAGTCAGGAAATTTGTTGTTTTATTCTAATGGTCAAGAGTTATATAGGGTTAATAACGGTATTCATAGCGAAGTTCCAAACGGAAATAATTTAAGAGGAAATAGAAGTTCAACACAAGCTGCATTATTTGTTAAAAATCCCCAACTTGACAATATTTTTTATTTATTCACAGCGGGATTTAAGTATAGTGGAAGTGACGGTGTTAGAGTCAGTACAATTAACACTTCTCTTGATGGAGGAATGGGGGATATGGTTATAAATCCAACCGCTAGCTATGAAACACCTAAAAATCAATTGCTTGAAAATACAAAATCTGAAAAACTAGCAGCTGTTAGGAATTCTACTGATTCTATATGGGTGCTGTTAAACGATTTTGAGGCTTCGCAATATTATGCACATCTAGTAAACGCTGATGGAGTGAGTTTAAATCCTGTTATTTCATCTAGTATTAATACTGTTGCTGATGGGCAAATAGGCCAAATGAAATTTTCTCCTGATGCAACAAAGATAGCTGTAGCCTTTTTTAACGAAGATTTATCTTCAAATGTAGTTGAAGTAGGAGATTTTAATTTTTTGAATGGGACAATCTCAAATAATAAGTTATATACTGTTCCGAGTGGCATATATGGAATAGAATTTTCTCCCAATGGAAAATATCTGTATTGTTCAATTCTAAGAACTTCTGGATCAAGAATTTTGCAGATAAACTTATCGACAAATGATATAATTATTATTCATTCTGACAACAATACACAACATGAATATGCTTCTTTGCAGTTAGCCCCAAATGGGAAAATTTATGTGGCAAATGATACTGTTTATAATCCAACTCCAAACTTTGAAATAGGGGGGAATAGCCTAAGTGTTATTAATAGGCCCAATAATAATGGTCTGGCCTGTGATTTTCAGTTGAACGCTATATCATTACCCAGTGGAACTAGCATGCGTAGAGGATTACCCAATATAGTCGCTAGAGTCATTAACTGTGAGGAAGACAACTGTATTAACTTATCTCTTCTTCAAAAAATAAGCGATACACAAGGCAATTTTGATGGAAACCTTTCTAATAGAGATGGATTTGGGTTAAATCCAAATGACATCGGGGATTTTGATGGAGATGGGATAAATGAATTAGCAGTAAGTGCTAGGTTGGATGATGATGGTGGTACAAACAAGGGGGCCATGTTTATTCTATTTATGAATAGTGATGGTACGGTTAAAACACATCAAAAAATTAGTGAAAATTCAGGTGGTTTTACAGGGAGTTTTGATATCAGCGGTGATTTTGGAGCAGATATAATTCCCATTGGGGATTTGAATAATGATGGAGTAACAGATTTAGCTGTTGGAGAAAATAGATCAAATGATGGGGGACTAAGAAAAGGAGCAGTTTGGATACTATTTATGAATAGAAACGGAACCGTAAAGTCGCATCAAAAAATCAGTGACCTTGCTGGAGGATTTACAGGAACGTTGGTTAATGATGGTCGTTTCGGAGTGGGCTTAGCTTATTTAGGAGATATAAATGGAGATAACATAGGGGATATAGCAGTTGGTAGCCCTTCATCAAACTCTTTTAGTAGTGTATCTGGAAAAGTATTTATTTTATTCTTGAACAGAGATGGTACTGTAAAATCGCATCAAGAAATTAGTTCATTACAAGGAGGGCTTAACGGGGCTTTAGATGCAGGTGATGACTTTGGGTCTGGTCTTGCTAGTATTGGAGATATAAACGGTGATGGTATTAATGATTTAGCAGTTGGAGCAAAAGAAGAGGATGGTGGAAATGAAAATAGTGGTGGTGTATTCATATTAGAATTAAGTAGTTCTGGAACTGTTTTAGACAATCATGTTATAAATGGAAGTACAGAAGGTTTTACTAATGTATTATCAAGTGATGATTTGTTTGGCGTAGGAATTGGAGCTCTCGGAGATATTGACAATAATGGAATTTCCGATTTAGTAGTTGGAGCTCCAGGAACAGATATTGGAAAGGAAGATGGAGGAGCATTTTATATTATTTTTTTAAATAAAGATTTTACTGTTAAAGACTATGAAAGGTTTGATGCAAGTTCGAATATTTTTAGTGGACTAATTGATGTGGAAGACAAATTGGGCTGGACTTTATCAGTTTTTGATTTCAATAATGATGGGGAAAAAGAATTGGCTGTGGCCACTAACTCAGATGATGATGGAGGAACTGATAGAGGTGCTTTTTATATTCTTTCCATAGAAAATTTATGTGATACCATAGAATGCCCCAATAGTGAAACCTACAATCAGGAAATTTGTATAGGAGATACCTTAAGCTTTTCAGCTGGAGAAGGGAATAATTATGTTTGGTTGCCTAATACCAATATTTCTGATAATACGGTACAAAATCCAAGGTTTTATCCTATAGAAAATACCATATATACGGTTTCATATGTCAATGCGGACGGATGTAGTTTGATGGATACCTTGAATATTATAGTTAATAGTAACCTTTCTGTGGAGGCTAGTCCGGATTCCGCAATAATTTGTCCTAATGATACCATTCAATTATTAGCTATAGGTGCTGAAAATTATCAATGGACCCCAACAAGCAACTTAAACAATTCCTCTATTGCCAATCCAATTGTTGCTCTTTCGATTACTTCCCAGTATAAAGTTGTAGGAAGTAATTCAAATGGCTGTAAAGATTCTGCTTATGTATATATAGAAGTGCTGGATTGTTGTGGGGGTGTAGCTGATTTTTTTGCAAGTGATACCACCATTTGTATTGGAGATTCCGTCTTATTTACCAATACGAGTATTACAAGTGGAGCGGTTACTTATAGTTGGGCATTTGAGAACGGCAATCCTGCTGTTTTTGACGGGGAAACGCCTCCATATATTATTTTTTCAACTCCGGGAGCACATGAAGTGATATTAATTATAGAAGATGATTGTGGAATAGATACGGCACAAATGGAAATATTTGTAAATGATGTACCTCAGTTCAATATTATTGGAGATACGATCGTATGTCCAGTTAATGATTTTACGTTAGAATTAGGTGATGATCCAGTATTTGGATTTGAATACATTTGGACTCCCTCTTTAGATTTAGACGATTCGACAAGTTCCAATCCCATTGCTACGATAGAGGAAGGCGTTACCTATACGGTTAGGGTTGTAGATTTATTTACTGGATGTGAGGATGAAAGGATGCTTACCATTTCTGTAGATCCTGAGTGTACTTGCGAATATGTAGTTCCTAACGCATTTTCTCCTAATGGAGATGGCAGGAATGATGACTTTGAAATAAAATCTCAAAATATTTCAGAACTGTATATCAAAATTTTTAGTCGTTGGGGAGAACTCGTTTTTGAAAGCAATGCAATCGATTTTAAGTGGGATGGAAGGTTTAGAGATAAGGAGCTTTCAACAGATGTATTTGGTTACTATTTAGAAATTGTTTGTGGAGATACGGAAGAAAGAATCATTAAAAAAGGCAATATAACTTTACTACGATGAAAAATAAACTCGCAACTTACTTAACATTTTCTATTTTGGTGATGAGCTTTATTGCCAAAGGGCAGGATGTATACTTTAGTCAAATATTTAATAACCCCTTATATCTTAATCCTGCTAATGCGGGAATGGCAGAGAAGAAAAATCGGTTAGTTGGTTTTTACAGAGATCAATGGAGATCGGTGCCTGTGAGTTATGCTTCCACGATCTTTTCTTACGATAGGAATTTATTTGAAAAAAATACGCATAGACTTGGGACGGGAATTCATTTCTTTTATGATAAAGCGGGAGATGGTGCATTAAGCACGCTGAAGTTTGATATTTCAGGGGCATATGGGAAATATTTAAATTCTGATAAACAGTTGTTAACCGTTGGTTTTCAAGCGGGCTTTGCTCAAAGATCAGTGGATTTATCAAAATTAAGTTTTGGTTCGCAGATTGATGGTTTTGAAATAGACCCATCCATAGAGTCGGGAGAAAGTTTTAGTAGTAAACTTTCTGTAGCGGATATGGCTTTAGGGATAGGCTTTAAAACAAAAATTAGAGGAAAGAGTAGTCTAGATTTAGGATGGACAATATTTAATTTAATAGATCCTAATAATAGCTTTTCTGAGGTCAATCGGCAAGACAGGGATTATAGATTTGGTCTTTATGTAATGGGAGATGCCCATATAAATGAACAGTGGTCTTTAAAGCCGGCCTATTATTTTCAAAATCAAAATGTAAGTAGGCAATATTTAGTTCAACTTTTAGCGGCCCATCAATTTAAAAACACAAAAAAACCTATTGAATTGAGTTTTGGTGGGCTGTACAGAGTTAAAGATGCAGCAATTGCTTATGCAGGAGTTGAATTTAAAGATTTATTACTGGGAATAAGTTATGATATAAACACTTCTTCTTTTTCAGATGCGACCAATAGAAATGGTGCTTTAGAAGTAAGTCTTCGTTATCAATTTGAGCGCAAAAAGGAAGAAGGACCTATAGTGCTATCTCCAATTGATGAAGCGATAGAAGAGAAAGTGTTGCAGGAAGAAATGGAAGAGTATGAACTTAATGAAGAAGTTTTGGAGGAAGAATTTGAAGAGGAGGAAAGTATTGTTCCTATAGAATTTCAAGGGGTTAAGGAAGAAGTTATCGTTTCCATAGAGCGAATGAGAGAGCGGTTGCCTGTAAAAATATATTTTGAAAATGATCAGCCAGACCCAGGTTCTACAAATACGACAACGAATGCTAATTATAAAAGGTTATTCCAAAATTACGATAGTAAAATTGATGATTACAAATCTCAATTTAGACGAGAGGATGATAAATTGAATACCTTTTATCAAAACACTGTTGACAAGGGA
The DNA here is from genome assembly GCA_965216955.1 of Chitinophagales bacterium. GTDB lineage: Bacteria > Bacteroidota > Bacteroidia > Chitinophagales > JADIYW01 > CBDCGV01. The sequence continues at coordinate 218,438 of CBDCGV010000008.1, forward strand.
TGGGAGAATCTTCAACTTTTTGTTGATGAATTAAATACAGTCCTTGCTGACGGACACTATATTGAATTAGTTATTCAGGGATATGCTTCTTCTATAGGAAGTAAGGAATATAATGCGAACCTTTCCAAGCGAAGAATTTCAAGTGTCAAAAACTATCTTTTAAATGCAAAAGGTGGAGAGTTAAGTAACTATTTCAATAATGGGCAATTGAAGGTGACTGAAAGACCATTTGGTGAAATAGAGGCAACGGATGAGTTTAATGAGGAATGGAAATACCTAGGTAAAAACGTGTTTAATCCTGCACAGGCTTTTGAAAGGAGAGTAGAGATTAGAGCGGTTGAATTTGAAAAGCGGTGATTTGTTGAATTTGAGTTAGGCTTGCGCCAGTTTTAAAATTTTAGAATTTGTTTTCCAAAGGAAATGGCATTGTTTTAAAGTGCCTCCAAAAGACCTGAAAAAGCGCTCAATACCTTCAATCTTACTTCCTTCAAAATCAAAGGCTAGCCCTTTTTGAGATGCGAGTGTGATGGCTTCCCAAAAAAGCATGCTCATGGCTCCAGAAGTTTGAAAGTTCTCGTTATAGGCTCCCAAAAGGTAATAAACGCTTAAGTTATCCCAAACCAAAAAAAGAAAGGCATGCAATTTTCCATTTACATCGTATGCTGCAATGGTTTTACCACATTCATTAGTAATACATACATCATGAATTTTTGGTAATAGATTTTTTTGAAAAGAGGGCGTTATTTGCTGTTTTTTCATTGTTTCATCCCATAATTGAAGGCCGTCATTTATATCTTTTAATTCACTTATCGTTAATGTTTTTCGCCCTTTATTTATTTGCCTTTTAGTGGATGGTTTGATGTTGTCGTATAACATTTTTAAATCTTGGGTGTTATCAATTGTGTATGTATAGGCAGTTGTTTGTTGAAACCCATTCCATTTAAATGGTAACCAATTATCATATTGATAATGTAATTTCTGTCTTATATCGTCAACGTCAGGAAGTTGATTTAAAAGGGCGGTTATAATGCGTTTCTCAAAACTTCTTTTTTCATATTCATTTTGATCATTGGGATAAATGAGCCAACAGCCATGATATGGAGTAAGGTGCGGGACGAAGGTTTTTTTAAACCCTAATTTTTTTTTGTAGCAATAAGGTAAAAGACCAACAATGTTATTTTTTTCTTCTACAACACAAGCATTCCAGTTTCCCCCTGAAACAACCGCATCTAGCCAATAAGGTTGATAAAATAAAGGAATAAATTCCTTATAGTTTGAACAAAATGCTATGTATTTCTCTTTGCTCATTTAAGCAAACATAGTAAACTATTTTCTACTTACTTAAATTAAACATAGAATCCGAGAAGTACTTAAGCTTTGATATTAAATAGGAAGTGTCCTATTTAAAAGTATCTTATTTAGAGAGAAGACTCTTTATTAATCCAATAATACCCATTAGGACACCACCACCAACACCACCGCTGGCAAGCATCCCCAAAATACCGGCAATATCCATTTCTCCTCCGGTTGCTATGCCCAAGAGGCCTAGTAGTTGTCCACCAAGTCCACCACCAATTATACCTGCCAGAGAATTACCCAAGGTTCCTAATGATAGATTTTTCATTAGAGATCCTGCTACATTACCGCCAATAGCTCCACTAGCTAGAGAAACGATTAATGGGACTAAATTTTCCATAATAATTTGATTTAGTTAAAACAAATTATATCGTAAGTAATGTAAGCGCAATTAAAGTTACTAACATCGTTGTTTTCCAAATGGTAGAATACTATCTCTCCCTCAAGAAAAAAACTAATAAGTCTATAGAGTATCAGCAGCTACGTCTTGTACAAAATTTAGTGCATCAGCTAATTGAAGTTAGACCGCGTTTATTCATTTAGAGAACGCTTCTACTTAGAAGTTTTGGCGAGCATATCACGCGCTACGTTGGCCGCTTCTTCATTAATTCTTCTAATGGTTTGATAAACATTGCCGATGGTTTGCTCCTGAATGTTTAAAATACTATCAGCAGCTTGTTCTAAAGGCGCAATATTTTTTAATAGTTCAAATGGCTTTTCTGCAATGCTCATATGTACTTCTTCAATAGAGTTAGCGCCATTTTCTATAGCATCTTCAACGAGGTCAATAATTCCTTGTATTTTCTTTGTCATGATTTTGAAATTTTAGTGCATCCAATTTACTAAAATATCTAAGACTCTTTTTGATTTTGTTAATCCAGGGTGACTTATTTGATCTACAACGGAGATATTTTCTCTTGAGAACATAAATTGAATGGAGTTGTTAGGAGAGAAGTTCGTAGCACTTTTTATGGGAACTAAGAAATCACCCAACCATTGGGTGGCTATTTTATCTGGATCTTTTAACAACGCTCCAGCAACGGCATACAAATCAATGTGCGCAATTTTTTTATCGTCTAGTTCAGTAGGATAATGAATTCTATTTCCTTCAGAACCGTCTCTCAAATCCTTAATCCCCTGACTTCGTAAATTAATAAGTTTGGCAGCGAGTTTCATATAGGAGAGGGGGATGGCATCAAAAACCCTTGAAGTATAATGTGCAAACCTTTCTACTGGAGATCCTAAGTGGGGAGAACCAATAAAAAAGATTTTTTTTACTTTTTTAATCCAATCTGCATCATTTTTTAAAGCAATTTGAATGGTTTCCTTTGTTATTAAACCGCCCATGCTAAAACCAATAAAAATAATTTCATTTATTTTATTCGGATAATTTGCCAATAACTGCTTAATCAGAATTTCAAATTCATGAGCGTTTTGAGCTATAGCCTTTCCTGAATTATATCTTAGATAGATAGGTGTATAATCGTAATTTTCTTGGAAATAGGTACCGATTTGTACATTTTCTTCTTTCTCTGATAACCAACTTAATTCACAATCTGCTGAACCATGTAAGAAAAAGGCTATCTTTTTTGATTTTGTGGAAATAATTTGTTGAAGGGCTGCCTTACTTAGCTTTAATTCTTTACCATTGTGAATTAAAACCATTTCTATAGCTAACCCATTATTTGTTTTTTCTAGGTAATCTCCAATAGCTCCGTTTAAAGCTCCTTGTAGTTTTATGGCAGTAGCGTTCATAAATAATTTCTATACAAAATTAAGAAGCCTCGCTTAAATAAAAATTAAGTGAATGATATCAATAGATTAGTGCCTATTTACAAAATAGTTATAGAAGCACATTTATGTAAGTATCTTATCTTATCCTATGGCAATTAAATAAACAGATGCCAAAAAGATAAATAAGAAAGCTGCAACTACTCCAAGTAGGCTGACAAAGATTTTCTCATCGCTCATTTCAAAGGTGTTTATTAGTTATTAATTGTTTAGTGTTACTACAAATTTGCAAAAAAATATTCAAAATGAGAGAGTTATCTTCCAAAATAATGGTTGCATAGCGATTTAAAATGTGGATAAATAGCTTCTTAAAACAAAAAAGCTTAGTCGTTTTAACCAAGCTTTTTTTGTTTTATATTTTATATGGAAAAGATTGCTAAACTATATAGTTTTCTTTTTCAATAAAATAATCGGCAATTCTATGTCGAGCATTTTTAACATTTACTGGAGCATATTGAGTCAAACGATTTAGGCCAATTAACATTCCTTTCAACTCTTTACCTTCAGTAAATGATTGCAGCGCATCTTTCCCACTCTTATTTATACGTGCAACAGCATCATTTATATATACTTTAAGCATATCGATGAAAACACCGCCGTCTTCTTCTCCTCTTTTTTCTACAATCTTCATCACCCTCATTAACATGGATTCTATTGCATAAACCTCAATTAATATATCAGCGGCGTTCATAATAACCATTTGCTCATTCTTCAACTTAGCCATTAACTTTTGAGCAGCACTTCCTGCAACAAGAAGTAACGCTTTTTTAGCATTAGACAGCGCTTTTGCTTCTTTGGCAAATAACCCTTCATTGTCTTCTTCTACTTCTGGTGCCTTTAGTTCTTTTTGAAGCGCCATTCCCGGAGTCATGAGGTCTAATTGTCCTTTCATCGCTTTTTTGAAAAGCATGTCTATTGATAATAGCCTATTGATTTCACTAGTTCCTTCATAAATTCGTGCAATCCTAGAATCTCTGTAAGCCCTACATGCTTCCGTTTCTTCAGAAAATCCCATTCCACCATGTATTTGAACCGTTTCATCTACTACATAATCAATAACTTCTGATCCAATAATTTTTGCCAATGCACATTCGATAGAATATTCTTCAGCACCACCAAGCAATGCTTCTGCCAAATTTTTACCTTCACTAAGTAATATTTGTTCCTTTACTTCAATATCCCTCGCACATCTATAGGATACCGTTTCTCCAATAAAGGTGCGGATGGCCATTTCAGAGATTTTGTACTTTATAGCTCCAAATTCTGCAATTGGTGTATTAAATTGCTTTCTTTCAATAGCATATCTAATACCGTGTTTCAAAGTTTCTTTAGCTCCTCCAGTAGCTGTAGCACCTAATTTATAACGACCAATATTCAAAATGTTGAACGCTATTTTATGCCCTTTTCCTCTTTCTCCTAGCATATTATCTACTGGAATTTTACAGTCTTCAAAGAATACTTGCCGTGTAGAAGATCCTTTAATACCCATTTTATCCTCTTCAGCACCTAAGGAAAGACCGGGGGTCCCTTTGTCTACTAGAAATCCGGTAAATTCTTTTCCATCTATTTTAGCAAAAACGATAAAAACTTCTGCAATACCTGCATTGGTGATCCACATTTTTTGCCCATTTAAAATCCAATGTTTTCCATCATCAGATAATTCGGCAGTAGTTTTAGCGCCTAATGCATCAGATCCTGAGCCTGGCTCTGTTAAGCAATAAGAACCAATCATATCTCCAGAAGCTAATCCTGGAAGATATTTTTGCTTTTGTTCTTCGGTACCAAAGTATAATATTGGAAGGGTACCTATACCTACATGAGCAATAAAAGTAGTAGCGAAAGAACCCGTTCTTCCTACTTGCTCGGCTGCAATACATCCTGTAATAACATCCATCTCAGCCCCTCCATATTGTTCAGGAATAGCAATGCCTAAAAGACCAAGCTCTCCAGCCTTTTTCATTAATTCAACTGCTTTGTCCCAGTCTTTCTTTTCCATGGCATGTACATTGGGAAATACTTCTTGTTCTACGAAGTCGTTGGCCATGGCATTTACCATACTTTGTTCTTCACTAAAATCTTCTGGTGTAAACACCATTTCTGGAGTGGCATCTGCAATTACAAATTCACCACCCTTTAACGTATTTGTTATTTGCGCTGTGTCCATTTTGTTAGAATTTTAGAATCAAGAGTAAAGAATCAGGAATCAAGAATATAAATCTTGATTCTTGACTTTTTGCCTCTTGGCTCATTATAAAATAATTTAATTTAGTCTCTCAAATACAGATGCGATACCTTGTCCACCTCCGATACAAGCAGTGACCATACCATATTTTTGATTCCTTCTTCTCATTTCATTTAATAGCTGAACGGTAAGCTTGGCTCCTGTACATCCTAGAGGATGCCCTAATGCAATTGCTCCGCCATTAACATTAATAATGTCAGGATTTAGATCCGCTTCTTGAATAACTGCTAAAGATTGAGCAGCAAATGCTTCATTTAATTCAATTTGCTCAATGTCACCTATGGTTAGTCCCGCTAATTTTAGTGCCTTCGGTATTGCTGCAACTGGTCCAATACCCATAATTCTTGGCTCAACACCAACTGTTGTACAGGTAATCATTCTGGCAATAGGCTCAATATTTAGTTCCTTTACCATTCTCTCAGACATAACTAAAACGAAAGCCGCTCCATCAGAAGTTTGAGAAGAATTTCCCGCTGTTACGGAGCCACCTTGCGCAAATACAGCTCTTAGCTTTGCCAGACCTTCAATTGAGGTACTTCTTCTAGGTCCTTCATCTGTATCTACAGTATATTTCCTGGTTTTTCTTTTCCCATCTTTAATATAAACTTCTTCAACTTCAACAGGTACAATATCATCTTTGAAAATGCCATTGTCGATTGCGTTCAAGGCTTTCACATGAGAATTGTAGGCAAACTCATCTTGTGCTTCCCTTGAGATGTTATATTGATTAGCAACAGCTTCAGCAGTCAAACCCATACTTGAATAATAATCAGGAGTACTTTTAGCTATCTCATAATTTAATACTGCTCTCCAGCCTGTCATTGGCAACAGTGACATGGATTCAGCCCCCCCTGCTATTATACAATCAGCCATTCCCGCTTTAATTTTTGCAGTAGCCATTGAAATAGTTTCTACACCCGATCCGCAATAACGATTTACGGTAACTCCTGCTGTTACTAATGGCAATCCCGCTCTCAGAGCAATCATCCTTCCAATTTGCATGCCTTGTTCTGCCTCTGGAATGGCATTCCCACAAATTACATCTTCAATTCTTTCAGGATCTAAGTTGGGAACAGACTTTACCAAGTGTTTGATAACATCTGCACCTAAATCATCTGGTCTATAAAATTTAAATCCACCTTTTTTTGCTTTACCTACTGCAGATCTAAAGCCTGCTACTATATATGCTTCCATAATTTAATTTTAGTATTAAGTATAAAGTATTAGGTATTAAGCAACCAAAATACTTTGTTTAAGTTTAAAAATCATTTTTTTGATTTCTTCGATCTGAATAATATAATTTTCGAAGTCTTTTTCATTAATAAAATTTACTTTTTGAGCAATCATTAATTGAGTATAAAGTTCATTGCAAGAACCACTTGAAATTCCTAAAAAGTTTACAAACTCCTTAGGGTGATTTCTTCCTGCACCTTCAGCAATGTTTGAAGGAATAGAGATGCTTGATCTTCTTATTTGCGATATAAGACCGAATTTTTCTTCTGACGGAAATTCCTTGGTAGAATTATATAGATTGACAGAAAGATTTACCGACTTTTCCCAAACAATTAATTTTTTAAAATCATGCATATCTAAATACTGGTTACTTAATACTCTATTTACTGATTACTTATCAATTAATTTCTCAATGGTTTCCCAGTTGTTAGCATATGCTGAATTCTTTTAAGCGTTTTTTCTTCACCACAGAGGCTTAAGAATACTTCTCTTTCAAGATCCAATAAATACTGCTCGCTAACTTTTGTTGGTGCAGAAATGTCTCCTCCACAAATCGCATATGCCAATTTAGAGGCAATTAATGCGTCATGTTCAGATACATAACCTCCAGCTTTGAAAGATTGTACTCCAACTTCAAAGGAACCTAATGCAGTTCTTCCTAAGGCAAGAATGTCATTTCTTTCAGGTGCTTGCGTGTAACCAGCATTAGCCATATTTAACACTTGCTGTTTAGCATTTGCAATCAGGCGTTTTTGATTTACTTCAATAATGTCAACACCTTCCTCTAAAACACCAACTTTATAGCCTTCGTAGCCAGAAGTAGCTACTTTCGCTTGAGCGATATTTAAGAAATACTCCTGTAGAACAGGTATTTGCACATCTCCGGTGTTGTAAGCATCAGAAGCTCTTAAAGCAAACTCTTTGGTTCCACCTCCGGCAGGGATAACCCCAACGCCAACTTCTACTAAACCGATGTATGTTTCAGCCGCCGCCACTGCCATATCGCAGTGCATTGTTATTTCGCATCCACCTCCAAGTGTCATGCCATGCGGCGCTGCCACTACAGGAATCGTACTATATCGACAACGCATAGTCGTTTTTTGGAACTGATCTACGGCATTGTCCAAATCCTCCCATTTTTTCTGGGAGGCCAACATAGCTATCATAAATAAATTGGCTCCAACCGAAAAATTGGTAGCATCATTACCGATCACCAATCCTTTCCAACCATCATTTTCAGCTATAGCGATAGATTCTTGAATGCCTCTTAAAACGTGCTCACCAATGGAATTCATTTTTGATGTAAACTCTAGGTTTAAAACACCATCTCCAATATCATGAAGGATAACGCCATCATTTTTAAATACTGGGGCCTTACCTCTAATGTTATCTAAAATAATATAAGCATCACCTCCTGGCATCGCTACATATGATTTAGAATCTACATCGTAGTATTGTTTTTGGTTATCTTCTAACTTATAAAAAGAAGTGTTCCCTGCAGCAACCATATCTTTCACCCATTGGTTAATTTCTAACCCTTCAGCTTCTGCTAATTCAATACCTTTTTCAATACCCATGGCATCCCAGTATTCAAAAGGACCAACCTCCCAAGCAAAACCGGCTCTTAAGGCATCATCTATGGCATATAAGTTATCAGAAATTTCAGGAATACGTTGCGACACATAGGCAAATAAACCTGCTAATGATCTAGTGACCAATTTAGCTCCGTTGTCGTCAGCTTCTGCAAAAACTTGAAGTTTACCTGCTAAACCTTTTGCTTTTTTCGCTGCTGCTAAACTTGGAATACTAGGTTTTTGGGAAGGGGCATATTCAAGTGTCTTTAGGTTTAGCGCATAGGTAATACGTTTACCATTGGCATCCTTTTCTCTATAATAATATCCCTTTTTGGTTTTATTCCCCAAAAATTTATTGTCCAATAAAAATTGCACATACTTAGGTACATCAAAAGCACCTGCCTGTTCATCATTAGGGCAATTATCTTTGATCCCCATCATTACTTTTGTTCCTGTATCATTACCTACTAAATCAGATAATCGGAACGTGCCTGTTTTAGGCCTTTTAATAATTGGACCAGTTAGCGCATCTACTTCCTCAATAGATAAGCCCAGCTCATCAGTAAGCTGCATAATTTTTGCCATCGTGTAAACGCCTACTCTATTGGCGATAAAAGCGGGCGTGTCCTTACAAAGGACTGTTTCTTTTCCTAAAAACTTATCTCCATAATCCATAAAGAAGTCCACTACATCTTGATCCGTTCCAGGATGTGGAATGACTTCTAATAGCCTTAGATATCTTGGTGGATTAAAAAAGTGGGTTCCACAGAAGTTTTTCTGGAAGTCATCACTTCTCCCTTCTGCCATTAAATGAATAGGAATTCCCGAAGTATTTGATGTAACAAAGCTCCCTGGCGTTCTATATTTATCAACTTTCTCAAAAATTTGTTTCTTAATATCTAGTCGTTCGATCACTACTTCAATAATCCAGTCACAATCTTGAATTTTCTCAAAGTCATCATCAAAGTTTCCTGTGGTTATTCTAGACGCAAATTTTTTATCATACACTTGTGCTGGCCTAGATTTAAGTGCAAAAGCAAGCGCTCCATTTACAATTCTGTTTTTTGCTTTAACATCATTTTTTTCTTCTTCCTTTAAATCAAATGGTACAATATCTAATAACAATACTTCACAACCTATATTTGCTAGGTGAAGAGCAATACCTGAACCCATCACTCCGGATCCTAATACTGCTACTTTTTTGATCTTTCTACTCATAGTTTATTTAATTAATTATTTAATTGGTTCGAAATTTAGCTATAGTCATTTTTAAAACAATTAAGAAGATATTAATTGTTCATTTTTAATTCTTTCAATGATTCTTTTGTAAGTGTTCTTCATGAATTTTGCATCCCTAAAAATTCTAGTCATCATAACTGCTCCTTCAATTTCAGCGACCATTTGTTCTGCTTGAATTTTTGCTTTTTCAGGTGTCGTTAACTCCTTCATAATGTGCTCCATAGCGCTGGTCCATTCCATAAAAAAGTTCTGGATAAGTTCTGAAAATTCCGGAATTACACGAGCTGTTTCCACCCCTATGTTTCCCATAATGTTGCCGCCTTCATCGGATAGATACATTTTTTCAGATTTTTTAAACATCTTATCCAATTTATCAAGTGGACTTCCTTTTTCAAAGGCGATTTTGAATATTTCATTTTGAAAAAAGGCATGTACATAGTTGATGACACCTTTCATTAGGTCTTCCTTTCCTTTAAAGTAATGATAGATGCTTCCTTTTAGCAAACCACAAGCTTCTGCAATATCAGACATTGATGTATTGTGATAACTTTTTTGCCTAAAGAGTTTTAAGGACTCTTTAAGTATAAATTCTTCACTAACTTTTTGTTTAGGCATGCTTTAAAATGGACTGCAAAGATAGCGACTTTGTTATTGTTTACCAAACAACCGTTTGGTAAACAATGTTGGAAATTAATTGCATTGTGGATATCGTATTTTAGGTAGAAGTTTAGTCCTTAGTTTTATACAGCTTTTGAAATCAGTACTGTCTGTACGACTATACTTGCGGACCTAATATGCACATTGCTTTCAGCAATAAAACCACCTCACTACTGGTAATCTTTATGTTGGTTCTTGTAGATATGGTTAACAGTGAGTCAATAAGTTTAATTCGATTTTAGTAGTTAAAAACTGCTTTTTACATATTTCGTCCGTAGCTTGAAGCATACGGACTGTACTTGGAAAACTGTTCGTAGGCTGTGCCTATGAACCTAATATGCACATTGCTTTCAGCAATAAAACCATCGCACTACTGGTAATCTTTATGTTGGTTCTTGTAGATATGGTTAACAGTGAGTCAATAAGTTTAATTCGATTTTAGTAGTTAAAAACTGCTTTTTACATATTTCGTCCGTAGTTTGAAGCATACGGACAGGACATAAAAATAGCTTTTACTATCTAGTGGGATGATGTGAAGTATGATGCAACGATAATGGGCCTTGTCGTGTCTTTGTTCTGTGTAAAAAAAACAGCAATAAAAGTTGTAAACACTTTGTGGATTAGGTAGAATAGTCGTAGATTGTGTTACAGCCTATTTTTTAATGATAAAATAAAACCTTTTCTGATTTGAAACTGCCATCTATAATCTCACTAACCAAATCTTCTATGAGTTTTAAAAGCTTTCTTTTGATGGTTGTGCTTATAACAACTTTTCAAGAGGCATATACGCAATGTCCAGATGTAGCTGCAACACAACGGCAGGCTTTAATCGATTTATACAATGCTACGGGAGGTAGCAGTGGCAATTGGAACAATAGCACCAATTGGAACACTTCTACACCGGTAAGCGATTGGTATGGAATAACCGTAACCAGCGATGGGTGCGATGTTGAAGAGATTAATTTGAGTAGTAATAATTTGATCAATACATTGCCTTCTGTTTTATCATTTCCAAAATTAAGATTGTTAAGCCTTTCTGGAAATACTTTAGCCGGTACTTTTTCTGACATATCAGCATGTACACAGTTAGAAATTTTGGATGGGTACAATAACCAATTTACTTCTTTTCCAGATCTTGCATCAAATACAAATATTAAAAGCATTTTTTTAAGTGGGAACCAGATAACTGGTAATATTCCAGATTTTTCTAATCATTTACTTTTAGAGAGTTTGGAAATTAATGACAATATGATATCTGGCAGTGTGCCTGATTTTTCTATCAATGTGCTTTTAGTAGTTTTGGAGTTATCTGGTAATCTCTTAATTGGAAGTTTACCAGATTTTTCAGCAAACATTAATTTGGAATATCTGCGGATAGAGGATGCGCAGTTAACAGGAAACATTTCAGATTTTTCGTCCAATATAAAATTAAGAGAATTGTCATTGGCAAATTGTGGTTTATCGGGAAGTATCCCTAACTTTCAGAATCATGTTGATTTAGAGAGTTTAACACTTTCTAATAATCAATTAGAAGGTAACATTCCAGATTTTTCTAGCAACGCAAATCTTCGATATTTAAATTTAAGTAATAATCAACTTGTAGGAAGTATCCCTGATTTTTCTTTCAACTTAGATCTTGAAGTACTGTATTTGAGTAGTAATCAGTTAGATGGAATTATTCCAGATTTGCAAAATCTTGCTGCATTATCTTTCATGTCTATTGATAATAACGACTTCAATTTTAATTCAGACTTTTCACTAAATGCGTCTATCAGCAATTATACTTACATTCCCCAAAACAATTTGCCTTTAAATTTTGATGGTACTACTTTTTCTGTTGATGCAGGAGGTAATTTGGCAGATAACAATTATGAGTGGTTTAAAGATGGTGTTTCTGTAGGGATTATTGAGGGGAACAATACTTTTACACCCACATTATCAGGTGATTATTATTGTGTAATTACCAACGATATAAATCAAGCGTTAACGGCGCCTATTACATTGGCAAGTGAAACATATGCTTTCGGAACAACTACTTGTTCAGATGTAGCTGCAACGCAACGGCAGGCTTTAATCGATTTATACAATGCTACGGGAGGTAGCAGTGGCAATTGGAACAATAGCACCAATTGGAACACTTCTACACCGGTAAGCGATTGGCATGGAATAACCGTAACCAGTGATGGGTGTGATGTAGAGGAGATTAATTTGAGTAGTAATAACTTGTCCGGTAGCTTAACCGATTTTACATTGTTTTCAGAATTGAAAGAGCTTTATTTAGATAATAATCAATTGAGTGGTAATATTTCCAATTTATCTAATAATGTAAATCTTCAACATTTATCTTTAGTTTATAATCAATTTACTGGAAGTATTCCAGACTTTTCTAGCAATGTAAATATTCAATCCTTAAGATTACTTGGTAATCAACTAACTGGAAATATTCCAGATTTTTCTGGTAATGGAAGTCTTAATGCTATAGATTTAAGCGATAATCAACTTAGTGGAAGCATTCCCGATTTCTCTAGCAATGTAAATCTTCAAACTTTATATTTATACAATAATCAACTAACAGGTAGTATTCCAGATTTTTCAAGTAATATAAGTCTTCAAGAATTGGATTTAAATAATAATCAACTTAGTGGAAGTATTCCAGATTTTTCTAGTAATGTAAGTCTTGAATTTTTAAATTTATATAATAATCAACTAAGCGGAAATATTCCAGATTTTTCAAGTAATACAAATCTTGCTAATCTCTATATCTACTCTAATGAATTTAATTTTGATGCAGATTTTGCGCTGAATGCATCTATAAGTTCTTATGCCTATGACCCTCAGAGCTATTTACCTTTAAATTTTGATGGTACTACTTTTTCTGTTGATGCGGGAGGAAATTTGGCAGATAACAATTACGAATGGTTTAGAGATGGTGTTTCTTTAGGGGTTGTTGAAGGGGACAATACTTTTACACCTACTTTATCAGGAGTGTATGGTTGCTTGATAACTAACGATGTAAACCAGGCATCAACGGCACCTATAGCATTGGCAACTGAAGTCTACAATTTCGGAACAACTACTTGTTCAGATGTAGCTGCAACGCAACGCCAGGCTTTAATCGATTTATACAATGCTACAGGAGGTAGTAGTGGCAATTGGAACAATAGCACCAATTGGAATACCTCTGCGCCGGTAAGCGATTGGTATGGAATAACCGTAACCAGCGATGGATGTGATGTGGAGGAGATTAATTTGAGTAGTAATAATTTGATTAATACGTTGCCTTCTATTTTGCCATTTCCAAAATTAAGATTGTTAAGCCTTTCTGGAAATGCCCTAACTGGTCCGTTTTCTGACGTTTCAACTTGTACACAATTAGAAATTTTAGATGCTTATAATAACCAGTTTACTTCTTTCCCAGATCTTACTTCTAATACAATTATTGAAAGAATTCTTTTAAGCGGAAACCAAATAGTTGGTAATGTCCCGGATCTTTCTAGTAACACTAGCCTTCAATATTTGCATTTGAGTTACAATCAACTTACTGGAAGCATTCCCGATTTTTCAAATAATACAAATCTTCAAAGCTTACATTTAGGTAGTAATCAACTTACTGGAAGTATACCTGATTTTTCAAGTAGTTTAAACCTTCAAGAATTAATTTTAAATGAAAATCAACTTACTGGAAGTATACCTGATTTTTCGATTAATATAAATCTACAAAATTTATATTTAGGTAGTAATCAACTTAGTGGCAGTATTCCCGATTTTTCTGGGAATGTAAATCTTCTATATTTAGATTTAAAAGAAAATCAGCTAACGGGCAATATTCCCGATTTTTCAAACAATACAAACCTCGTTGATCTTTATTTTAACAATAACAACTTTAATTTTGATGCAGACTTTGCGTTAAATGTATCTAATGTTAGTAACATTTATGGCTATACTCCTCAAAACAATTTGACTTTAAATTTTGATGGTACTACTTTTTCTGTTGATGCGGGAGGAAATTTGGCAGATAACAATTACGAATGGTTTAGAGAGGGTGTTTCTTTGGGAGTAACAGAGGGAGATAATACTTTTACACCCACATTGCCGGGAGACTATTATTGTGTAATAACCAATGATGTGAATCAGGCATCTGTTGCCCCTATAGCGTTAACTAGCGAAAGTGAATCGTATAGTTTGCCTTGTATTGGAAGTGAAATTTATGTGTCTGTTACTGGTGATGATATTACCGGAGATGGTTCATTTGCGACTCCATTTCAAAGTATTGCTTATGGTATAAACAGGGTTTGTGATGGAGGTGTTTTGATTTTAAAAAGTTCACCTGGCATGCCATACAACGAGCATGATATAGAAATTACCAAGAATATAACCATTAGAGGAGAAGCTGTTCAGCATTGTGTAATTGATGCACAAGGGAATGGTCGCATATTTGTAATTGAAACCATTAATAATCCATCTATAAATAGCGTTACGCTAGAAAATCTAGTATTTAAAAATGGCGTTGCACCTACTGTTACAGATGGTAGTTTTGGAGGGGCCTTATTCATTGATCAATTACCAAATGGTGTAATCAATAATTGTGTGTTTGAACAAAATGCTGCAGATATTGGAGGAGCCATAGTGATGATTGCCTCAACTGTTGAGATCAATAACACCATTTTTACAAACAATTCGGGAACCTCTACAAATTCTACTTATATTAATCTAAGTGCTTCTATAGCAGCAGTTGGTTTAATTGATAGAACCACAAATATTACCGATCCGGCTAGTTTAACACTGAATCACGTCACCGTTGATGAACAGGGAGAATTGCCTATACTTTTTGGGAATTGGTTTGGTATAAATATTCAAAATAGCATCATTAAGCATGAGAATGGGAAATCCTTTGCGTGGGCTGATTTTGAGGCCAGAGCAGATGTTGCTGCAGATATTAATATAACGAATACCTATATAACAGATCCTCGGGTGGAAGTATTACCGAGCACCGCTAATCCTGTAATTATTCCTGATATTGATTTGTCTACTGAAGCTATGATAAATAAAGCACCTCTTTTTGATGTCCTAGGTGCTTTTGGACATACATTACTTGCCAATAGTCCTGGAATGGATCAAGCGGCGGTTTCCGGTTTAACAACAGATTTAATTGGAAATGCAAGAGGGAGCTTCCCGGATATAGGAGCACTGGAATCAGGAGAAACCACTTTTGATTGTAACAACGTTTGGGTAGCGACAGACGGACAGGATGTAGCAGGAAATGGAACAGTAGCACAGCCCTTTCAAACCATTCAATATGCAATTGATAATGTTTGTGATGAGGGAATTATTAATGTTAAAGATGGAACCTATTACGAAAATTTAGTTGTTCAAGAGACAGCTAATAAAGGGTTTACTTTGCAGGCTGAACATATAGATATTACATCTCCAAGTTCGGTTGTTATTGATGGAGGTGCGAGTGGAAGTGTTTTTACTTTTGATTGTCCAAATAGAACATATACCATACAAGGAGTTCGTATTGAAAATGGGAATGCTACCAATCAACTTGGCGGAGGAATAATTTTAAGCAATGATGGTGTCGAATTACATATTACGGATGCGGGTTTCGCCAATAATTATGCTTCCGGGTCTGGAGGAGGAATTGTAATTCCAGGCGATAAAGATAATTGCTCGCTTTTCTTAAATCGTGTTTATTTTACGAATAACACTGCTGATGGGTCTGGAGGAGCATTTCATATCGATGGGGCAACCAATAGTATTGAAGCAAATAATTTGCTGATTAGTAATAATACTGCTCATTTGGGGCCAGCCCTCGTTTTGAGTGGGCAGGCCAACGGAACTTTTTTTCATTGTACATTTTATAATAATAGCAGCGCCACTGCAACAGCCTTGGTATTTTTGGATGGAGCCAGTCTTACATTGAAGAACTCTATAGTTTGGAATCATGGGTTTAATCAATTCTATTGGTTTGATGATGGATCGGGAAGTAATCTGCCGGGAAATATAACTGTTGAAAATTGCGTGTTGCAATATGAATCTGTTGAAACTCAGGGAAACTTTTCAGGTAACTTCAATACTGATGGAAATGAAATTGGAGATCCTTTATTTATTAACGGAAGTGGGGCCATGTTTCAATTACAAAGCAATAGCCCGGCGATTCAACTGGGTGAGAGTATAGATCCACTTGTTTATCCTAACCTATTTTTCCTTTCTGATATTGAAAACAATATTCGCCCTAATCCGCTAGGAAGTAATCCGGATGCAGGAGCGTACGAATTTAATAATACCACCACCACACCTGTGTGTGATGACCCAATATATGTAGACAACAATGGCGGTCAAGCTTTGGGCAATGGTTCAGGAAGTAATGTGGATCCCTATACTAGCCTTCAAGATGCCATTGATGCCGCTTGTGATGATGCAACTATTTACATTCTGGAAAATTCGATTATAAATGAAGAGTTAATTCTTCAAAAGAGTTTAACAATTATTGGAGAAGAGAATGTAACGCTAACCGGAGGAGGGACACATAGGATATTGGAAATTGGTGGGGGAGATCCTGCAGAAGAATGGCAAGTATCAATTAAAAACATAACATTCGAGGATGGCTTTTTGCCACCTCATCCTAATATGGCACAGGGAGATCTTAATCCAGGAGGCGCATGTTTTATAACACAAGGAGGGGAATACACTTTTGAGCAATGCATTTTTAAAGACAATCATGCCGATATAGGAGGAGCGATTACCATATTTGATCAGGGTGGGAATATTACATTGAATGTTGCCAATAGCTTGTTTTATAACAACTCGGTAAATACTTCTGTTGGGTTTGGAGGTACTGCAATTGCTCATGCATTAATTACAACCTCAGGAGCAACAGATTACGCATTGAATTTAAATCATGTAACCATATATGAAACGGAAGAGTCCTCTATTTCTTTGGGAGGTCAGGCGGACGCTAAAATTACTAATAGTATTATTTGGAGCGATGATGTAAATCCCTTCAGATATTTAGGAGCTGTCGTAGGGTTTCCTGTACCTCTCGATGAACCAGGAGCGTTGTTCATAGAAAACTCTTTGGTTTATACGCTAGATGGAATCAATCCCACTTTTTCTGTTGTTCCTGGAGAGACGGTTGTTGCAAATATACTCCCTGATCCTCTAGTTGATTTATTAACAGTAGACCCTTTATTTGTGGATCCCTCAGGTGATTTTTATCTACAAGAAGGGAGTCAGGCAATTGATTACGTACCTTACGATGCTTCAAGTTTTCCAATAGACATCAATGGAGATGCCAGAGGGCCTCAGTTTTCAAATATTGGAGCTTTTGAAACTCCTCCATGTATTATCTGGGTAGATGTAAATGGAAGCGACATTCCTGGGAACGGTACTATTAGCGCTCCCTATGCAACCATTCAGTATGCGTTAGATAACTCTGGAGACTTTTGTACTATAAATGTTATTGCTGGTAGTAATGCTGCGCCTAATGTTTATGATTTGGGAGATGGTTACATACATTTTACTAATAAGGAAAATGTAACTATTCAATCTTATGATTTAAACAATTCGGGAGCCCAAAATCTTGAGGGAACGATTATAACAGGCAATAATTTAGAGTTGATTGTAGCAGAGAATAATACTTGTACTGGTGGAGATGGTTGTCAGTCAGTAGTTGGTTTTACATTTCAATCGGGGCAGGGAACTGCAAAATATTTCAGCTTGTGATGGACAAGCTGGAATAGTGTCTTCTATGGTAATTGTCAAGGGAGGAGAGTTTTACATTGGAAATTCCTTTTTCGTGGGGCATACCACTGCACTTTTGAATTGTAATGGTAATCTACAGGTCTATAATAGTGCATTTCAAGGAGGAGATTATTTTAATGGTTTTGTGAATAGTGGAGTCATTGGGAGCAGCGACATTGCAAATACTTCCTTTGTAAACTGTTTAATTACAGATATTAATACGAATTATATACTTTTTGCAAGTAATGCGGTAACTGATTTTACCTATTGCACAATTGCAGATAACAATTTTTCTTCTTTAGGAGCAGCTTATCCAGCAGGGGATGCTAGTAGTATTTCTTTTTTATTAGGGTCAACATTAAATATAAATAACTCTATTATTTATAATAATGAAGGGAACGGCTTGGATCTTTATACTGTCGCTTATCATGGCCCTTATGATGATAATACTTTAAATATAACCAACTCAGTTGTTCAAGATGATAGAGCAATTAATTTGAACAATGATGCTGCTCAAACTTCTATATATCTGGATAATAATAGATCTAGCGATCCTAATTTTGTAGGCAATGGAGATTACCACATCCAGTTTCCTAGTGATGCTATAGGTTTGGCAGTTTCCGATCCAAACTGGACACATGATATAGAGGGAACAATAAGAAGCAATCCCCCAACTGCTGGAGCATATGAGTTTAACAATGTGCTACCTGAATGTTTTAGTCCAGTATATGTTTATAACGATGGCAGTCAGGCTTTGGGAAGTGGTTCAGGAAAAGATAATGATCCGTTTACCAGTTTACAAGATGCCATTAATGCCGCCTGCGATGGTGTAACCATTTACATTTTGGAAAATTCAATAATAGATGAGGAGCTAACACTTCAAAAGAGTTTAACAATTATTGGAGAAGAGAATGTAACGCTAACCGGAGGAGGGACACATAGGATATT
>CBDCGV010000009.1:0-278289 GCA_965216955.1 Chitinophagales bacterium
GAAGCGTCAGCTGCAGACAAGGTTTGCAGGTCATACACCTTGCCTGTATACTTTCCTATATCACACATAACGATCTCTCCATCCAAATTATAGGTATTTGTATTTCCCACATAACCTAATATACCTTCGGCCAATTGTAAATCTACCGATATAGAAGAAAGGTTCCTTAACTCAAAGGGCTCCGCGCCATCTGTATTGGTCTGTGCTATCCCAGGTTCCACTCCTACAGGAAACAGATAATTCCCTCCAAAGCCACTTATCTTTCTTCGTAATTTACCCTCTATATACTTCACCGAACCATTTCCCGTTCCTACACTACCTGTTATAGTTGCCAAAGTTCCCCCAGAACGATTTAAAAATAATTCATGACTATAATCTTGACCGGCTTCTCCATGTGAGGTAATATCTGTTCTCAACCGACTATTGTTGTTAAACTTTAAGTCTCCCTTTACTTCTACCCCTCCATTCATATCTACGTAATTATTCGTATTATCACCATCGTCTCCACCACCAATATTCGTTGTATTATTCTCCAGCTCTATCTTGTAAAATGCCCTCTCCTCTTTTGCATTAGAACCATTGATTATTATTCTCTGATTCTCATCATTGTGATCCGTCTCTCCATTTGCCCCTAAACCATCATTCCCATAACCAGCATTCTTAAAGCGAACTAATCCTGTACTATTTGCTGGCAATGTTGCAGATGATCCATTCGTTTGCTCTACATTATTGTTTTCGATATAGAAATTACCTCTTACTTCTAGCTCCCCATTATTATTTAACCTTGCCTTATTAGAAGCATCTACCCCATCTAAATGCACATCGCCTTGTACATGTAAACCTACTGATGCACCAGAGGTAATTGTTACATGCGCCCCTTTTACATAAAACTCATAATTATGTTGAGCTCGAGTAATTGAACAAGAAAAAACAATAAAAAAAATAGAAATGTAAAGTTTAACCATTCAAACCATTTACTTCCAAAAATGTCTTATAAAGATAAACCAAACGCCCCGCTTTTGCCTTGACAAAAGACAGTTTCCAATTACAAATTATCCACAAAAAAAACTTTAAAAACTAAATACCAGATAAAGAAGCCTTTATATATTCTTAGATTATAGAATTCTTATGTTGTTCAAATTATAGTTACCAAAAAATAACATAAGTTATTCAACTCCAAACTTAAGAACAGTTGTTTGCTTGTATTCTTGGCCAGGATTTAACTCAGTAGATGGAAAATGAGAGTGATTGGGTGAATCTGGAAAATGTTGCGTTTCAAGGCAAAGGCCTGCTCTATAAACATAGGGTTTACCAGATTTGCCTATTACGGTTCCATCCATAAAGTTCCCACTATAGAATTGAATTCCCGGTTCAGTGGTTCGTATTTCAACAAACCTTCCCGTTGTTGGTTCAGATAATTTAGCTGCAAAACTTAACACACCATTTTTTTTATTCAAAACCCAATTATGATCATATCCTTTTCCATAAAGGAGTTGTTCACTGAGTTGTTCTATATCTTGTCCAATTGGTTTTCCTATTCTAAAATCAAAAGGCGTTTTGCTAATATCCATAAAAATTCCTGTTGGAACTAAGGCTTCATCAATAGATGTAATATTGTTTGAATTTATTTGCAAAACATGATTCAATATTGTGGTGTCTCCTTCACCTTTTAAGTTAAAATAAGTGTGATTGGTTAAATTAACAACTGTAGCCTTATCGGTTATTGCATGATATTTTAAAATCAGCTCATCGTTATCGTTTAAAATATATGTTTTTGTAATCACTAAATTTCCTGGATACCCCTCCTCCATATCAGTTGAAGTATATTGAAAAGTGACTATATTTCCTTCCTGATACCCTTCAAACATCTGCTTATCAAAACCTTCCTGCCCACCATGTAAACTATTAGAATTATTATTTATAAACAATTGATATTCCTCTTCATGTAAATAAAACCTACCTTCTTTTATTCTATTGGCATAACGACCTACAATGCATCCCAGATACATCTTGTCTTTTTCATATCCCTCTATGGAACTATGTCCTAAAACAATATCTGCCCAATTACCTTTATTATCAAGAGTAAGAATGGATACAATTCGCGCTCCTAAATTGGTAACCTGAACTTGAATTCCGTTTTTATTCCTTAAAGTATATAACCGGTTAGAAACATTATTTATTTGTTTTTCAAAATTTGATGTAGATGGGATTGTAACTCTATAATCAATCATTGTTATCTCTCCTCTCTTTTCTGTTCCGATTGTTATGCATTAATTACGAATAACACAAGTAATAAACTAACTTTCATTCATCATAAAAGTCATTTAATTAATGAATACGTTGGGTTAACTCCCTTCTTATCCTGCTTAGGGACTGTGGTTTTATTCCCAAATAAGACGCAATATATTTTAATGAAATCCTCATAAAAAAATCAGGATGTTCTTTCAACAATAGGAGATAACGTTCCTTAACAGAATAATGAAGATGTCTTTTAACATTAAAGCTCCTTTTTATTAAATAGTCTTCCATTGTATATCGCCACAATTTTTCAAAGTTTCTATTCCCTTTGCTTAGCTCCACAAAACTTTCTGAATCTAATTCAACAACCTTTGAATGCTCTATAAACTCGAAAGACATTTTTGAAAAGTCGTTCTCTAATAGCGATTCAAAAGATGCCATTAAGTCGCTTTTTTGGTAAAAAGCGACAGTAACTTCACTCTTTGCAACCTTAACAAACCCCCTACAAAGACCTGATATAACTATATATATGTTCCTATTATTATCGCTATAAACAATCTTCGAGCCTTTAGAAAATGTTTTGACCTTTAAGCTTTGATAGAGGACTTCATAATCGTTTTTTTCCAACTCAATGAATCGGTCAATATAAGCTTTAACTACTCCCCTTTCATATTTCATTTCTTCACCAAGAGGCATAAATTTGCTTTTTTATTCTACTTAAAGTCTCTTGACTCATTTTCAGATATGATGCAATTTCTTTTTGACTAAATGATTCGAACATCAATGGTGCTGCTTTAATAAAATATTGTAACCTCGTTTTTGAATCAACTAAACGCAATACTACTTCTTGTTCAAATCTCTTTAAATAATAATATTCATATATCTTTCTGATCAATCGATTACCTTGTTCTGAACAATCACAGAACTCTTGAAGATTTTTGTAGCTTATAGATAAAACTATTGAATCCTTACATGCAATAATTGAAGAATCTGATGATTGTTGTTTTAAAAATGAAATTACTTCAATAACGAAGTCAGTCTCATTAAAAAAATCATTTATTATAATCTCGTTCCCTTTTTCATGATAAGACTTAAATGCCCCTTCAACAATAAAACTTACAGTTTTGCAAATTTCTCCTTCCTTCATATAAAAATCATTCTTCACATACTTTTCTTCACACAAAAACCCCTTGAGTAACAACCAGTCAGCATCTGATAGTCTAACAAAATGATTTAACTGGTCTCTATAAATTTGAAAAGCGTTTGCCAATAGTAATATTGTTATATGTTATTTAACAAAAATGATCAAGTTTAATATATAAACACCTACACCCTTATTGACATATGTTAAAAAAAATTGACTATGGCTTTCAATATTGGTAAAATGTTAGACATATCTCTTCTTAAATTTTCACCGCCACCTACTTAAAAATTAATAAATAGTATTTCTCTATCTTAATAAAAAGTCGGTATTTTACTAGATGTCTTCTACCATCAACTTTCGAAAGTGTCTCCTTGCAGGTCTTCCAATGATCCTATTATCCATTATTCTAGTTTTTGTAAATCCTTCAAAAAATGAGCACCTTCCTAAGGGCTTTAGTACACCTATACTTGCATTTGAGTTTATAGAAACTCCAGAAGAAGTTAACGCTTTTTTTGATGTAGAGGATGTGGAAGCTTACAAACAAAAAATGCTAACTGGAAATAAGATTGATTACTTTTTTATGTTTACTTATACAGGGTTTTTAATATTTCTCGCTTTTACACTGCACAAAATAACCTTGTCTAATGCACTTCTTTTTTCTATTATCTTAAGTTTTTTAGCCCTAATATTTGATGCACTTGAAAATACTTCAATAGGAAATATTATTAATAATTTTCAGGAGCAACCAATCGATAAGTTTCTCTACAAATTAAAACTATTTACCTGGCTGAAATGGGGTAGCTTAGTCGCATCATTACTCATGTTTTCAGGATATTTTATCAATGGAAGATGGTTTGAAAAAATGATCGGTGTAACCTGCTTTTTATCGTTTATTTTTGCATTGCCTGCTGTAATTAATCGTGGCGTTTATAATGAAATCATGGCAGCATTTGTTGCATTATCTTTTTTATTGATGGTAATTTATTGTTTTATAGGAAAGAAGCAAGTGCTAAACTAAACTCATTGATTGATGTAAGGTTACTTTTCATCCTCCTTGAAAAACTCATTCATAAATAAACCTAACTCTTGATCACATAGCTTTTGTGCCGAAAGTAGTTGTTGCATTATATTCTTTCTGCTTTTTTCAGATTTATTCTGACTTAATTTAAATGTTGCTTCTACTTTTTGAGAAACTATTTCTATTCCAATGATTCCCTTCAACATATTGTTCTTATAGGATTCATCCGTTTCCTTCCATACTTTCAAATATTCTTTGTCAAAAAAATCAATTGTTCTATCCAATAATCGACGTTTTTTTATAAGTTCTTGAACCATTGCCACTTTCCCATGTACATGAACAGCAGTATAATTCCAAGTTGGCACACTGGGATGTTTATCGTATAGCATTGGATCAATGTAACCATGAGGACCTTGAAAAATAATTAACACTTCATCCCCATCTTCAAGCTTAGCATGACTATTACTTATCGCTACATGCGTTTCTAACCTTAAATGATTATTATCAAAAGAAACAACAAAAGGCAAGTGGGTTCCATTAAATCCGGCACCCGAATGATGACTAAGTAACATACCAAAATTATACTTCTTTAAGAAAGAAGCTAATACCTTAGAATCATTAATTTTAAAATGGTCAGGTGTGTACATATAATTTTGTTATACTGTTATAACTTCTGTTTTAATCTTTGAAAGATTGTTATTCCATTTTATTTTCCGCCATCCAATTTCTAAACTTCCTACCTTAAAAGTATCTTGTTTATCATCAATTTGAAAAAAAGTAGAAGGTGTTATACATATTGGAATCTGATTAATATAAATTATTTTATTTACATGATAATGTCCACAAAAAACACCCTTTACATTTTTACTTTTAGAAATTATGGCCAACAATTCGTCTTTATTCTGAAGTGAATGGTTCATATCCATATATGGCACAGCTTCAACCATTGGATGATGAATAAAAATCAAACAATTTTGTTCTACATCTATCTGCTTTTCAAACCAGCTTAATTGTTTTTGGGAAACATACCCACGGGAAGAATCCATAAAAACTATTCTACCTTCTTCAAAATCTCTTGAATAATACAATTCTCTTTCGCATAAATATTTTTCCATATTATATGCCAAAGCCATTTCACAACTATTATCATGATTTCCAGGAATGACAAAGTATGGAACACCCGTTTCTTCAAGTTTCTCTTTTGTCCATCTGAATGTTTCCGAAAAAGAGTCAATATAACATTGATCACCTGTATGAACGATCAAATTGGGGTTATAAGCACAAATGCTTTTAAGTGTCTTTTCAAAATTTTCAACTACGTTTACTCTTTGAACTTGCTTGAAATCAGCAGAAATATGAGTATCTGTTATTTGCGCAATAATCATCAAGTGAAGATACTATTTAGTTTAAATTGCTAATATGCACCCTGTTATTTTGCCAATTTGAAATTTAACACCTCTTAGTATATTTTTTGCGCCATATCTTTGAGCGCATAATGAGTTTACAAGAGCCATTGGTAAGCATTTTAATGCCTGTAAAAAATTCAGAAAACTATTTAAAAGAATGTCTTGATTCAATTAGAAATCAAACTTATTTAAATTGGGAACTCATCGCTATTGACGATTATTCTATAGATAATTGCCATAAAATATTAACCTCCTATTCAAAAGAGGATTCTAGAATAAAAGTTTATAAAAATATTAATCATGGTATTATTCCGGCATTGCAATTAGCCTATAGTAAATCATCTGGAAAATACATTACTCGAATGGATTCAGATGATCTAATGGCTGAAAATAAAATAGCTAAACTATTAAGCCAATTACAATTAAAAGGCAACGGATATCTGGCTATTGGTTTAGTAAAGTACTTTAGAGCAGGAGGTGTTGGAAACGGATATTTTAAATATGCCAATTGGTTGAATGATTTAACCTCTAACGAATCTAACTTTGAAGATATATACAAAGAATGCCCTATCCCTTCACCATGCTGGATGATTGCAAGAAGTGATTTTGAAAAATGTGGTAGTTTTCAATCAGAAGTTTATCCTGAAGACTACGATTTAGCCTTTCGGTTTCGGAAGGCTGGATTTAAAATAGCACCTGTTAAAACGATTATTCATCATTGGAGAGATTATAATACAAGAACTTCCAGAACTGACAGCAATTACTCTGACAATAGGTTTTCTGAATTAAAAATCAAACATTTTATAGATCAAGATTATAATAGTGCTTTGCGCTTAATTTTATGGGGTGCCGGAAAAAAAGGAAAAAAGTTGGCTCATACTTTAATTAATTCCAAGATATCCTTTGATTGGGTTTGTAACAATCCAAATAAAATTGGCAGAGAGATTTATGGTATAAATCTAAAAGACACCTCTATTTTAACAACAGGGTTAAAAAGTCAAGTAATTACCGCTATTAGTTCTCCCAATGAAATAGATGAGATCAATTCAATTAGCCTCGAAAACAATATTCATGAATATTTTAGGTTCTTCTAAGTAAAAAGGGTGCTTAATAATTAAGCACCCTTTCTAAAATATTCTAACTTAAATGTTATAGGCAATATTCATTAGCCTCAATTAACGCATTTGCAACTTGCCTTCTTAAAGCTTTAGTATTCGTAATAGGATATTGAGTAAATTTTCTAACTCCTCCTAACATTCCTTTTAATTCATCGCCTTCTGCAAAAGCTTGAATAGCATGTTTAGCTGAGAGGTAAACTCTTTCCATAGCATCACTGAAGTAAACTTTAACTGCCGCAATCTGTGCGGCCATTTTTTCTTCACCATGCCTTTCAACTAATTTCATTGTTCTTAATAACATAGATTCTAAAACGAAAGCCTCTGCAATCATATCTGCACCATTCATCATTACTTCTTGCTCTTCTTTTAGCTTCATCATCAATTTTTGAGCAGCACCACCAACTGCAATCAAAATTGCCTTCTTAACATTTTCTACCGCTGCTAACTCCGTAGAAAATAAAGTTCCATTTGAATGTCCATTTCCATTATTACTAACTCCAGCTTTCAACTCTTTTTGTACGGCCGCACCAGCTGCCATGATGTTCAATTTTCCTGTCATAGCCCTTTTCATCAACATATCAATGGTTAACATTCTATTGATTTCATTGGTCCCTTCAAAAATTCTATTGATACGAGCATCTCTATATCCCCTTGCTGCTGGAGCCTCCTCAGAAAAGCCCATACCTCCGAAAACTTGAACAGTCTCATCAACAACATAATCCAATACTTCTGAACCATAAAATTTAAGCACAGCACATTCTATTGCATATTCCTCAGCAGCGACCAAAATGGCCTCTTGGAATGGCTTACCAGCGGCTTTCAATTCTATTTCTTTTTGCTCTATCAAATCACTTGCTCTATAAACGGCTGAATCTAATGCATAAATTCTGATTGCTTGCTCTGCCAGTTTATGTTGAATTGCCCCAAAACTTGAAATCGGCTTTTTAAATTGAATTCGCTCATTAGCATAATTGATAGCATGATTATTACTAATCTTCGCTCCTGTTAGTACACCACAACCTAATTTATATCGTCCAATGTTTAATATATTGAAGGCAATCTTATGACCCTTCCCTATTTCACCTAATAAATTCTCAACTGGCACTTTCACATTTTCTAAGAAGACTTGACGAGTAGAAGATCCTTTTATTCCCATTTTATCTTCTTCAGCACCTAATGAGAGTCCTTCCATAGTTCTTTCAACAATGAACCCGGTGAATTTATCACCATCAACCTGCGCAAAAACGATATAAATATCGGCAAAACCAGCGTTGGTGATCCACATTTTTTGACCATTCAATATGTAATATTTCCCATCTTCACTAAGATCTGCTCTCGTTTTAGCAGACAAAGCATCTGATCCCGAACTAGGTTCTGTTAAGCAATAACTTGCTTTTAACTCTCCTGAAGCTAGCTTTGGTAAATACTTGTTTTTTTGTTCCTCGTTACCAAAGTATAAGATGGGTAAAGTACCAATACCGGTATGAGCTCCCCAAGACAGACTAAATGTGCCCCCTAATCCCATGGCCTCAATAACATAAGAATTAGTATTTACACCTTGTCCCATTCCACCATATTCTTCAGGAATAGACAACCCTAATAACCCAAGTTCACCGGCTTTTTCTAATAAAGATGGCGTTAAACCCTCTTCCTGTTTTTCAATTCTACTATAAACAGGTACAACATTTTGTTCCACAAAATCACGTGTCATTTGCACGATCATCTCTTGCTCCTCATTAATATCTTCTCTTATATAAACATCCTTAGGTGATGATTCTTTAATAAGAAACTCTCCTCCTTTTAAACTTATTTTCACTTCTTCCGCTGCTGTTGTACTCATAATTTAAGATTTATAATTTTTGACCTACAAGGGCCTTTGTAATAATTAGAACTAAGCCCTACGAAAATAACAATTTGACCGATCGTTTGGTAAAATTAAATTGTAACGAAACGTTAAATTGTTGTTAACCATTAAACCTTTCTTGAGGTCTTAAGTCCTACTTTCAAATAATTAAAAATTAAAATCATGAAAAAAGTAACAACATTAATAGCATTAGCGGTCGTAATTTTTACAAGTGCATTTGCCTATCCTCCAAATGGCTCTGAAGTCGGAAATAGAGGTAAAAAAGCGCATATAGAACATATGAAAAATCTAACGCCAGAAGAACGCGCTCAAAAGATGGTAGATCGAATGGATGAACACCTAGTACTTACAGATGCACAAGAGACTGAAGTTTATCAAATTGCTCTTAAAAAACAGCAAGAAATAAGAACAATAAAAACAAAATACCAACCCACTTTAGATCAAATGAAGGCTGAACTAAAAGAAGTGAGAGAAAAATATAGTGCCTCTAAAGAAGAAGCCAAAGAAAATGCTAAAGCTGTAAGAGAAAAGTATAAAAGCGGCTTAGAACCTATGCGTAATGAAATAAAATCTGTTAAAGAGGCAACCAAAGGGGAGCTAAAAGGCATCTTAACAACAGAACAGATAGAAAAATTAAAACAACACAGAGCGAATAAAGGAGGAAAAGGGCATTGGAAAAACCATCCACATGGAGGAAAATTTTAATGATGAATTAGTTTAGGTTGGTGATGAGGGGTTATTACTTCGGTAATAGCCCCTTTTTCTATTTTATTGTTGTAAATTGATGAAATGAAGAAAATAATTGTTCCATTTTATATACTGCTATTCCTTTTATTTTCGGCGTCTAAATGCGATAAACCTGAAACAGTAGCCGACGATTGCCAAGGAACCGTTATAGAAGATTGTATGTGTACCATGCAATATGACCCTGTTTGCGGCTGTAATGGTAAAACCTATGGGAACGCTTGTGCCGCCAATTGTGATGGAATAAAAAAATACACTCCTGGAGAATGCATTACAACAACTATACAAGAAGAAAATTCTGATTCAAAATGTAAAGGCAAACCACTTAACAATTGCATGTGTACGAAAGAATATAGACCAGTTTGTGGTTGTGATGGAAAAACCTATGGTAATGCTTGTACAGCAAAATGCGCAGGTGTAGTACATTTTACTAAAGGAAAATGTCTTGAATAAGTTTTAACTTCTACTATTCTCTAACTTGGCCATTTCCTCTAACAATCCATTTTTCTGTTACGAGTTTTTCCAATGCAAATGGGCCTCTTGCATGTAGTTTTTGAGTAGAAATTCCAATTTCTGCTCCCAAACCAAAAACACCTCCATCTGTAAAACGTGTAGAAGCATTTACAAAAACGGCAGCAGCGTCTACTTCTTTCAGGAATTGTTCGCCTTTCTCTTCGTTCCCTGTAATAATAGCCTCAGAATGTTTAGAAGAATATAAACTGATATGCTCAAGCGCTTCTTCTATTCCGTTTACTACTTTTACCGAGCAACCATATCCCAAATATTCTCGCCCAAAATCTTCCTCCATGGCCACATGCAACTCTGTATAACCAGCATCTTTAAGGATGGAAAACGATTCTTCATCTGCATAAACTTCAACATTACATGCCTCCATTCCTGCTTTAATTTTAGGAAGAAATGCAGCCGCAACTGCTCTATCTACTAAAATGGTATCTAAAGAATTGCAAACAGAAGGACGTTGAACTTTAGCATTTACAACAATTGCTGCACCTCGATCTAAATCTGCCGAACTTTCTATATAGGTATGACAAACACCTGCTCCAGTTTCAATAGTAGGTACTTTTGAATTTTCTCGTACAAAATCAATTAAGCTTTGTGAACCTCGCGGAATGATTATATCTACAAACCTATCTGCCTCCAATAATTCTTTTACAAATTTTCTATCAGTAGGAAGTAATTGTACCGCATCGGAGTTAATTCCATTTTTGTTCATCGCTTTATGAATAAGCGAAACTAAATAAGTATTGCTATAAATAGCATCCGATCCTCCTCTAAGTATTACACCATTGCCAGATTGAATACATAAAGATGCTACATCAATAGTAACATTAGGACGAGACTCATAAATAACACCTACAACTCCTAAAGGCACTGCTATTTTTTGGAGCTTAAGTCCATTATCTAGAGTTTTTTCAACTAAAACTTCACCTGAGGGATCTGCTAATGAAGCCACTTCTCTAAGACTTTGTATCAAACCATCAATACGTGCATCAGTTAATAGCAATCTATCTTTCTTCGGATTGCTATCCTCCATTCTAACAAGATCTCTCTGATTTTCTATTTTAATCTGTTCAACATTTTGAGCAATAATTTCAGCTAAATCAGTTAAAATTTCACCTTTCTGCTGATGGTCTAATCGTCGTAACTCAGCAGCAGCCTTATTGACAGTTTCTAATATATTTTTAATTGTTTCCATTATAATAGTACTATATCATCTGCATTTGCAACCAACATATTCTTTTCTTTTTTCATAATCTGATCAGAAGCAACTTTGGCTCTAGCAATGGCTAAAATATTTCCATCAGCATCTGAAATTTCAAACACCTCCCCAATTTTAAAATTCTCCATTACTTTATCAATCCCAACTGCTAACAAACTTTTTCGTTCTTTAATAGCTTTAATAGCGCCTTTATCAATCACTATATGTCCATTTACTATGCTTCCACTTGCTAGCCATCTTTGACGTGCATTTGTATTAACCGACTGAGCAATGCAAAGCGTTCCAATTTGCTTTCTTGAAGCTTTAAGAATAGCATCTTCTCTACCCAGCTTAAAAATAACCACCTCTACCCCTAGCTTTGTTGCCATTCGAGCAAATGTTAACTTTGAAATCATCCCCCCTAATCCAAAAGCTGATTTTTCACCTTTGGCCATTCCAAGAATAGACTCTGTAAATTTATTTATTTGAGGTATTAGGTTATTGTTCTCATCTAGCAGGCCTTCTACAGAAGTTCCAATTAATAACTTCTCTGCACCTAACCCAACTGCCAAAAGTGTTGCCAACTCATCATTGTCAGAAAATTTCAGCTCTAAATCACTAACAACATCATTTTCATTAGCAATTGGAATTACATTGTTTTTCCAAAGTTCCTCAAAAGTAAGTTTTAACTGTAAGAATTTATTCCTATCTGAAAAGTGCCCACGTTCACATAGACTTTGAGCTATAGAAACTTCATATTCACTAAAATAAGACGCATAAAGATTAACCAAAATTGGGTTGCCAATAGCTGCAGCTGCCTTTCTTTCAATCAACTTACCTGAAAAATTATTTAGAAATCTTCTACCTGTTCCTACTGCACCGCTGGAAACTAATACGATGTTATGAGAATGTTGCAAGACCGAAAGCTGTCTTGCAATCTCACCAATTACCGATTTATCTATTTCACCATTACTAAGTGTAATAGAAGAAGTTCCTACTTTTAATATAAGAATTGGCTTTTTCATAGCTATTAAACACTAAATTACAAAGGTATTTTAAGGAAAAGGTTAAGTTTTAAGTTAAGAAAACAAAGAATGATAAATAAAGCAGCATATTATATTAATCATTTTAACATGATTCCACATCCAGAAGGTGGATACTATACTTCTATGTTTCGCTCAAATGAGACAATAGAAAAGCATGCTTTGCCAACCAGATATTTTGGAAAACGCCATTTATATTCTTCCATCTATTTTTTAATTACAAATGACAACCCATCTACATTTCATCGATTACAAACTGATGAAATCTGGCATTTATACGATGGAGAGGTTGAAATTCATACCATTAATAGTGAAGGAGTTCTAAATTCAACTATGCTTACCAATAAAAGCCATAAAGCATGTTTCCAAGCATTAGTTCCTAAACAACATTGGTTGGCTGCAGAAACCAACCATTTTGCATTGATTGGGTGCACATTAGCTCCAGGTTTTGAATTTGAAGATTTTGAAATAAAAAAGAGGGACGAATTACTGTCCCTCTTTCCTAACCATAAAACTATTATTGAAAAACTGGCTACACCTTAAAGATTTGTTCCATCTGCTGGTGTTACAATAAAGTTTGGATATGCCTCCATGTTGTGCTCAGCTAAATCTAAGCCTTCTAATTCATGCTCTTTTGAAACTCTAATTCCAATACTTTTCTTCATAAGGAAGAATATTATAAAAGCTGGAATAAAAGCACCCAATCCATAGGCGACAACACCTAAAAGTTGAACTCCAAAACCAATCTCAGGTACTAAAATACCAACGGCTAAAGTTCCCCAAATTCCGCAAATAAGATGCACTGATGTTGCTCCAACTGGATCATCCAACTTCAATTTATCAAACATGGAAACGGATAACGGGATTAACACACCAGCAACTCCTCCAGCGATCATTGCAGTCATTGGAGTAAACAAATCTGCTCCTGCAGTAATACCTACCAAACCACCTAAAATTCCGTTAAAGGCCATAGAAAGATCATATGTTTTGAATAACACTTTAGCCGTAATTACAGAGGTAATCGCTCCAGCACATGCACCAATAGCAGTAGTAACAAAAACTAATCCTATTCCACCGGGATCAGCACTTAATACAGATCCTCCATTAAAGCCAAACCATCCAAAGAATAATAAGAAAACACCTATTGCTGCAAACGGCATACTATGACCCGGAATTGGTTTCATTTTTCCATTGATATATTTTCCGGTTCGTGGTCCCAATAGCATAATTCCAGCTAATGCGGCCCAACCACCAACAGAATGAACTAAGGTAGAACCCGCAAAATCATAAAATCCTTTACTATCAAGCCATCCAGCACCCCACTTCCAGCTTCCTAAAATTGGATAAAAAATAGCTACAAAAATTACAGAGAAAGTAAGGAAGGGGCCTAACTTAATCCTCTCTGCAACCGCTCCTGAAACTATTGTTGCGGCAGTTGCAGCAAACATTGCTTGAAAAATAAAATCTGCCCAATAACCGTAAGTTCCATCCGCATATGCTATTAAGCCTGCAGCTCCTTCTGGTGATGATATCCATGGCCCTGCAAATCCCAAAAAGCCATTAAAATCTCCAGGATACATCAAATTGAACCCACAAATGGCATAAGTCAATACTCCTATTGGAAGTATTAGCGCATTTTTAAACAAAACGTTCACAACGTTTTTTGAGCGCACAAATCCAATTTCTAATGCAGAAAACCCTAAGTGCATAATAAAAACAAGCGCTGCCGCCAATAATATCCATAAATTATGTATCATATGATCAGACTGTCCAACCATACTTGCTACTCCTTCTAATGTTAATTCTTCCATAACTCTTTTTTTACTTTTTAATATTTAGACAGCTTCTGTGCCTCTTTCCCCTGTTCTTATTCTTATTACATCTTCCAAGCCAGTAATGTAAATTTTACCATCTCCAATGGTTCCTGTTTTACCAGTACTTGTTATTGCACTCACTGCATCTTCTACTTGAGATTCGGCCAATAAAATTTCTAATTTATACCTAGCTATATATCCCGCATCATAAACGGCCCCTCGATAAACTTTCTTTTCTCCTTTCTGTAAACCAAACCCCCTTACCTCGTAATAGGTAAAGAAATTAATTCCTGCATCGGCTAAGGCTTCTTTGACTTCCTCAAATTTTGATGCTCTAATTATCGCCACTACTTTTTTCATAATTTTTCGTTTTATTAACAAATTCAATTCAAATATATATACATTTTTAACAAAAAAAATAATAAACAATTATAATTTACAATTATTTTAAACTAAAAATACTTAATCAAACAATTGTGGTAAATATTATTCATATATTTTATTTTATAAATCATATTTCCCAAAAGACCTTTATTTTTGCTACCTATAATGCAATCTATTCACATCCACAAGCCACAATTAAAGGCCATTGAGCATATCCTTCTCACCACCTTTTTTATCAATGGGCATATTTCAAAAAAAAGGACCTTACGGAGATAAAGCCATTCAAAACTTCTTTAAAAGAAATAAGCAGTTAGGATCAAGGGATAGAAAAATCATTGCTTCAACTGTTTACTATATAATTAGATGGTGGAAGAAATTATGGTATGCGATAGATCATTCACCAACAAATGAGGCTAAGCAACTTCAAAAAATAATTTCGGCTGCACTGCAAATAAACTATATCGTAAAAAACAAAAAAGAATTAGCCACTATTCCTAGTAATTTTAACACAACTTATAATGCCATAGACTTAGATATAGCAATAAAAGAGTCTATCCCCAATTGGTTACATGAAATCGGAAAACATCAATATAATAAGGACTGGAAACAAATAATAGAAGCGCTTAATCAAACAGCTCCCTTAACAATTAGAACCAATACATTAAAAACCTCCGTAGAAGGCCTAAAAGTAAAATTCGCAGAGAAAAATATTAATGTAAAAAAAGGAAAGATTTCTAATCAGTCACTAATTATTGAGCAACGTCAATCATTGCTACATGACAAATTGTTTTTATCAGGACATTTCGAATTTCAAGATGAGGGATCACAAAAAGTGGGAATGATTTGCAATCCAAAACCAGGAATGACGATAATAGATTATTGTGCCGGTGGCGGTGGAAAAAGTCTACACTTAGCTGCTCTAATGAAAAACCAAGGGCAAATTTATGCCGCTGACCTGCATCAAAACAGATTAAATGAATTAAAGAAGAGAATGAAAAGGGCAGGTACTACTATTATCTCTTGTATCGATTTAAACGAATTGCCAAACAATGCAGATTTAGTTTTATTGGATGTCCCATGTTCGGGTTTAGGAACTTTAAAAAGAAAACCTGACCTAAAATGGAAACTAACCAAATCTAAAATCGACAAGTACCTACAAATTCAAAGAGAAATCCTAGAAAAAAGTAAATATTTGGTAAAAATCGGAGGCCATCTAGTTTATGCTACATGTAGCATATTATTATCAGAAGGGGAAAACCAAATTCAATGGTTTCTCGAACAAAATTCTAATTTTTCTTTGGAAACAGAAGAGCGTATTCATCCATTTAGTTCAGATGGATTCTATATTGCCAAATTACAAAACAATACTTAGCCACTTTATAGCTCAAATACATTTATGCATGCATAAAAACTAATTATAAATGTATCACTTCTCCCAAAGCAGCAGCCGTAGCTTCCATAATTGCCTCACTCATTGTTGGATGTGGATGTATCGAGTGTAATATTTCATAGGCTGTTGTTTCTAGCTTTCTGGCTACAACAATCTCAGCAATCATGTCTGTAACATTAGCACCTATCAGATGTGCGCCAAGGAGCTCTCCATATTTTTTATCAAAAATAATTTTAACAAAACCTTCATTGCTACCAATCGCTGAAGCCTTTCCAGAAGCTGAAAAAGGAAACTTCCCAACTGCTATCTCATATCCTTCTTTTTCTGCCTGCTGCTCAGTTATTCCAACTGATGCAACCTCTGGAGCACCGTATACACAGGAAGGAATGTTTTTATAGTCAATAATTTCTGTAGACCTTCCAGACAAATGTTCTACACAAACAATCCCTTCAGCTGAGGCAACATGAGCTAATGCAGGGCCATTTACAACATCACCAATAGCATAGAATCCATCAATATTGGTAGCATAGTGTTGGTTGATCGCGACCTTACCTTTTGACACTTTTATTCCTACATCCTCTAAACCAATATTTTCGATATTTGCTTTTTACCACCAGTAGCTACAAGCACTTTACTAGCCTTTAAAATATGTGTAGCCTTATCCTTTTGATAAACAAGCTTTCCTCTCCTTTTTATTATTTACTACTTCCTTTACCGAAGCACTTGTAATTATTTTAATGCCTCTTTTGATAAACAATCGTTCTAATTCTTTAGAAAACATCTTTATCTTCTAATGGTAAAAATACTATTTGCATATTCTATTAAAGTAACTTCTGAACCCAACCTATTATACAAGTGTGCAAATTCGACACCAATAGCCCCAGCCCCAACAATAGCAATGCTCTTTGGGATTCTTGTCATTTTCAATGCTCCAACATAATCTAGTATTTGCTTATTATCAATTTGAACACCAGGTAAAGATTTTGCACTTCCCCCCGTAGCAATGATAATATAGCGAGCCATAAATATTTTAATCCGTGAATCTTCGAATGTAACCTCGATCTTTTTTACCCTGGTTTAACCTTTCCATAGCCTTTTATAATTTCTATGTTGTTTTTTTTAAGTAAAAAAACCGTACTCCATTGCTCATCTTATCTGCAACCTTCCTACTCCGTTTAAACCATAGCATTCAGACTTGGTTTTTACCAGCCCCACTTCAATTCCAAAAGTCGAAGCTTCTTCTATTTCATGAAGCACATGTACTGATTTAAGCAATGCCTTGGTTGGAATACAGCCCCAATTTAAACAAACGCCTCCTAAGTTTCTTTTCTCAACAATAGCAACCTTAAATCCAAGTTGTGCTGCCCTAATTGCAGCAACGTAACCACCTGGTCCAGATCCTAACACTATAATATCATAATCCATATAATATCCTTGAAAAAAACAATTTAACTAATTTTGTACACAATGATTGACTTAATAAAAAATAAAATCGAAGATAATTTTGATGAATTGGTGGCTATTAGAAGGCACCTTCATCAGTACCCTGAACTTTCTTTTGAAGAGGAAGAAACTGCCACTTTCATAAGCAAAAAACTATCAGAGTACAATATTAATCATACTAATAAAATAGGTGGCAATGGGATTGTGGGGTTAATTGAAGGAAAAAATCCTTCAAAAAAAAAAAACGATTGCCCTAAGAGCTGATATAGATGCACTTCCAATACAAGAAGAAAACGATGTTTCGTACAAATCTAAAAACCCTGGCAAGATGCATGCATGTGGTCATGATGTACATACCACTTGTCTTCTTGGTGCTTCAAAAACATTAAACGAACTAAAATCACAGTTTGAAGGGACGATTAAATTAATATTCCAACCTGCTGAAGAAAAGCTACCTGGAGGAGCCTCTATAATGATCAAGGAAGGCGTACTTGAAAACCCCAAGGTAAGTTCCATCTATGGACAACATGTGCACCCCCCTATTAAAGCAGGTCAAGTAGCCTTTAGACCTGGTATGATGATGGCTTCTGCTGATGAAATCTATTTAACAATAAAAGGGCAAGGGGGGCACGCTGCTTTACCACAAGACGTGATCGATCCCATTTTAATTACCTCACACATTATTGTTGCATTGCAACAAATTGTAAGCAGAAACGCTTTACCATCTATTCCAACAGTTCTTTCTTTTGGGAAGATTGTTGGTAATGGGGCTACAAATGTTATTCCTAACGAAGTAAAAGTAGAGGGAACCTTTAGAACTTTTAATGAAGAGTGGAGAGCCAAAGCCCATGAAAAAATCACACATATAGCTACAAATCTTGCAAAATCAATGGGAGCAGAATGTATCGTGAATATAAAAAAAGGATACCCATATTTAAAAAACCATGAAGCCTTAACCGAAAAAGCAGTTAACCATGCTAAAGCATTTTTAGGTGATGAAAACGTAATTCCAATGCCATTAAGAATGACTGCTGAAGACTTTTCTTATTATACGCACCATGCAAATGCCTGTTTTTACAGACTAGGGACTGGCAACCCCGACAAAGGAATAGTTTCTCCAGTACATACCTCCACTTTTGATATTGATGAAAAAGCGTTAAAAGTAGGTGCTGGACTATTGACATGGCTAGCAATCTGTGAGTTAAACCAATCATAACTTTTGATTTTGGGCAAAAGACACAAATAAATTAACTTTGCCAACTTTACAATTTCCATCTAAGTGGGAAAAGCAACCAACATACATCCTATTTTTGAAGATCTTTTACAAAGATCTGACAAAGAAAATTTTTTAAATCAACGATCAGTTGTTTTATGGATGACAGGGCTCTCTGGATCCGGTAAAAGCACTATTGCAAAAGGTGTAGAGAAAGCATTGCATAATAAAAATTTTCTTACACAAGTATTGGATGGAGATAACATTCGATCAGGAATAAATAGTAATCTTGGCTTTACTGAAGAAGATAGAATAGAAAATATTCGAAGAATATCTGAAGTAGCTAAACTGTTTTTGAATTGCGGAATTGTTACTATTTGCAGCTTCGTAAGTCCAACTATTGATATTAGAAATCAAGCAAAGTCAATTATTGGTGATAAAAACTTTAAGGAAGTTTTTATTAATACGCCACTTGAAATCTGTGAGCAAAGGGACGTCAAAGGTTTATATGCGAAAGCTAGAAAAGGTGAAATTAAAAATTTTACTGGCTTGGATGCTCCTTTTCAAGCGCCCGTAAACCCTGCATTAGAAGTTAAAACAGAAAATCAATCCATTGAAGAATCGGTACAAGAAGTTATAGATTTTCTAATACCCATAATCAAACTATAAATATGTCATATAGAATTAATCATTTAAAAGAATTAGAGGCAGAAGCTATTTTCATAATGAGAGAAGTGGTGGCTCAATTTGAAAAACCCGCCATCCTTTTTTCAGGAGGTAAAGATTCTATCTTGGTAACGCACTTAGCGAAGAAAGCTTTTTTCCCGGCTAAAATTCCTTTTCCTTTAGTACATATTGATACAGGTCATAATTTTAAAGAGTGTATTGATTTTAGAGATCAATTAGCTGAAGATTTGGGCGTTCAATTAATTGTTGGTTCTGTTGAAGAAATGATAAAAAAAGGAATTGCCAATGAAGAAACAGGAATCAATGCTAGTAGAAATAAGGCGCAGATACCTACACTCTTAGCAACCATTGAAGAAAATCAATTTGACGCTTGTATTGGAGGTGCACGTAGAGATGAAGAAAAGGCTAGAGCCAAAGAAAGATTCTTTTCACATAGAGATGAATTTGGTCAGTGGGATCCCAAAAATCAACGCCCAGAACTCTGGAACATTTTTAATGGCAAATTACATATAGGAGAAAACTTTAGAATTTTTCCAATTAGTAATTGGACAGAATTGGATGTTTGGCAATATATGGCAATGGAAGGTGTTGAACTACCTAGCTTATATTTCGCGCATAAAAGAAGAGTCTTTAAAAGAAATGGCGTTTATTTGAGCGAATCAGAGTTTATTACAAACAAGCCAGAAGAAGAAATTGTAGAAAAAGTGGTTCGCTTTAGAACAATGGGAGATGCAACTATAACTGGATGCTATGAATCTGAGGCAGATACTTTAGACAAGATAATTCAAGAAGTGGCTGCTGCCAGAGAAACAGAAAGAGGAGGAAGAGCAGACGATAAGAGATCTGAAACAGCTATGGAAGATAGAAAAAAAGAAGGCTACTTCTAATTTATTAACGATCAATTACCAATTAAATGAGTAATACAGAAATTTTTGATAGTAAGAGCTACTTAGACATGGAGCTTCTGCGTTTTACAACTGCAGGTAGTGTTGACGATGGAAAGAGTACGTTAATTGGAAGATTACTTTATGATAGTAAATCCATCTTCGAAGACCAAATCAAGGCCGTTGAAGAATCAAGCTTAAAGCGAGGTGATGAAAATGTAAATTTAGCATTGCTAACAGACGGTTTAAAATCTGAACGCGAGCAAGGAATCACTATTGATGTTGCCTATAGATATTTTTCTACTCCTCGTAGAAAATTTATTATAGCCGATACACCCGGTCATATTCAATATACAAGAAATATGGTTACCGGAGCTTCTACAGCTAATCTTGCAATTATCTTGGTAGATGCAAGAAATGGTATTGTGGAGCAAACAAAAAGACATGCTTTGATTGCCTCCTTATTAGGAATTCCGCATGTAGTTATATGCGTAAACAAAATGGATTTGGTAGATTATGATCGTGCCGCTTTTAGAAAAGTTGTTGACGAGTTTGAAGAATTTTCTACAAGGATCAATGTAAAAGATGTTAGATACATCCCAATATCTGCCTTACTTGGAGATAATGTTGTTAAGCGATCTAAAAATACAGATTGGTATGAAGGGCCTACATTAATGTATCTTCTGGAGACTATTCATATAAGTAATGATAATAATCATATTGATGGGAGATTCCCAGTGCAACATGTAATTCGTCCACATTCTAATGAATATCATGATTTTAGAGGATATGCGGGTCGCGTTGCAGGAGGAGTTTTCAGGCCAGGAGAAAAGGTGATGTCGCTTCCTTCTGGATTTATGTCAACAATCAAAACAATCGAATTAAACGGAAAGCAATTAGATGAAGCACATGCTCCAATGTCAGTTACAATGACATTAGAAGATAATATTGATGTTGGTAGAGGTGATATGATTGCAAAAGTTAATAACCTTCCTGAGCAAAGCCAAGATATTGATGCTATGATTTGTTGGATGGATGATAAAAAGCCATTGCAATTAAGAGGTAAGTATGCTTTAAAACATACCACCAGAGAAGCAAGATGTGTAATTAAAGAGATTGTCTATAAAATGGATATTAATACTTTACATAAATTGAAGGACGATAAAGAAATAAACTTAAATGATATCGGTAGAATTAAAATAAGAACGACTTCTCCTTTAATGTATGATAACTACCATGAAAACAGGCAAACAGGAAGTTTTGTATTAATTGATGAAGCTACAAATGTTACAGTTGGAGCTGGAATGATAATTTAAAGGAACTTTTTAAAAGTAATTTTTATTTTTACAGTATAATGAGAAGTAAATTAATATCACGTGCACTTACTTGCTGTTGTTCAATCAAGAGCGAGGCATAAGTGTATATTTATTATAAATAAACTGAGCCTCACTTTTTAGTGGGGCTTTTTTAATTAAAATGATTGTAAAGGAAAAAATAATATCTAGACTAAATCAAATTGCTCCGTTTATTGGGAACACCCCCTTGTATCCTATTCAAAATATTTGGCAAAATGATGCAGTTAAAATATTTGCTAAGTTAGAATGGCAGCAACTATCTAATAGTGTTAAGGCAAGAGCAGCATTTAATATTATCAAAAATGCAATTATTGATGATAATATTAATCCAAAAAAAGGATTGATTGATGCCTCTAGCGGAAATACTGCCGTAGCCTACGCTACAATTGGCACAGCACTAAATATTCCGGTTACCCTATGTGTCCCAGAAAATGCTTCGGACCAAAAGAAAATGGCCTTACTGTCAAAGGGAGCAAATATTATTTTCACATCACGATTTGGGACAACGGATGAAGCCCAGCAAAAAGCGTTAGAACTTTCTATTGAAAACCCGAATCAATATTTCTATACAGATCAATATGCTAATGAACATAATTGGAGCGCCCACTATTTAACCACTGCAAATGAAATATGGACGCAAACCGATAAAAAGATCACCCATTTTGTCGCAGGGCTAGGAACTACCGGAACTTTTGTCGGCACTTCCAGAAAACTAAAAGAACTTAATCCAGAGATCGAACTTATTGCTTTACAGCCAGATACTGCGATGCATGGATTAGAAGGATGGAAGCATTTGGAATCTGCAAAAATTCCAAAAATATTTGATGAAACTGTGGCAGATAAAAACTTATTTATCGATACACTCGAATCCCATCGTTTAATAAAAGAGGTTGCTAAACATGAAGGCTTGCTATTAAGTCCTTCTGCTGCTGCTAATTTAATAGGAGCAATACAAATTGCCGAACAAATTGACAAAGGAGTAATAGTGACTACTTTTGCCGACCATGGTTCTAATTATCAGGAAGTAATGGATTTTATTTTTAAAAACAAATAATGTTTGAATGGAAAAAACTTTAATAATTAGTGATGAAGCAGATAAAGTAATGAGCAATCATGCTATCCAGGATTTTCCTAATGAGTGCTGCGGCTTTATGTATGGACATGAAACTAAGGATAAGCGCATTATTACATTGGCAAAACGCGTAGAGAACAATAAAGAAGGTGATCAAAGAAGAAGATTTGAAATATCCCCTTTTGATTACATGAAGGCTGAAGCATTTGCTATTAAACAAAATACGATGTTACTTGGGGTGTATCACTCACATCCACAACATCCTGCTATTGCTTCTGAGCACGACTTAAAATCAGCAATGCCTTTTTTTTCCTATGTCATTTACTCCATCATTGACCAACAAATAAACGATATAAAATCCTGGCAGCTTAACGAAACGGGAGAATCATTTTTTTGAAGAAAAAACAAAAATATTAACAAAGTAAACTATAAAACATGGCAACATTAATTATTCCAACACCATTAAGAAAATATACTAACAACGATTCAACTTTTGAAACAGACAGTATTACCATCGATCAAGCTTTGGAAGCACTCGTCGATACCTATCCAGAGATTAAAAGACATTTAATGAATGATGAGGGGAAGGTGAGAAGCTATATTAAAGTATTTGTTGGTGATGACGACATCAATGCATTGGCAGGTGGAGACACCGAAATAGAAAAAAATGCAATTGTAAGCATTGTTCCGGCTATTGCAGGAGGACTCTAAATAAAGCAATAAATTATTGCTACTTAAAAATGAATTTAATAATTGAAAATTACGCATTATGTTTTCAAAAGAAGAATTAGCCCGGTACAATAGACACATTATTATTCCGGAATTTGGAATTGAAGGGCAACAGAAATTAAAAGAAGCTAATGTACTAGTAATAGGGACAGGAGGGCTAGGCAGTCCTCTCTTGCTTTACCTAGCAGCTGCAGGAGTTGGACATTTAGGAATTGTTGATTACGACATAGTAGATGATAGCAATTTACAGCGCCAAGTTTTATACAGCGTAGAAGATATTGGTAAGCCAAAGGTTGAAGCTGCAAAAAAAAGATTGCTAGACTTAAATCCACACATCAAAGTAACAACATACAATACTCAATTAGACTCATCTAATGCATTGGAAATATTTAAAGACTATGATCTAGTTGCTGATGGAACAGATAATTTTCCAACACGTTATTTAGTAAACGATGCCGCCGTATTTACAGGAATACCAAATATATATGCCTCTATTTTCAGATTTGATGGACAGGTATCTGTTTTTAATGGGACAGATCAAAATGGCAAGACAGGACCGAATTATAGAGACCTATATCCAGAACCTCCCCCTCCTGGATTAGTACCTAGTTGTGCAGAAGGCGGCGTATTAGGTGTGCTGCCAGGTATAATTGGAAGCCTACAAGCTAATGAAGTTATAAAAGTAATTACAGGTATTGGTGAACCATTAGTTGGTAGATTATTTTCATTTGACGCTTTGTCGTTTACAAGTAGAACTTTTAAGATTGGAAAAGACTCTTCAAACCCATTAACAGGTGATAATCCTAGTCAAACCACATTGATTGATTACGAACAATTTTGTGGAATCGAAGCGCATGACAAACAGACTACACTAGAAGAAATCACTGTGCAAGAATTGAAAGCTTGGATAGACAGCGGTAAAGACTTTCAATTAATAGATGTTCGTGAGCACCATGAATATGAAATTTCCAATCTAAATGGAAAACTAATCCCACTTGGAAAGATTTTAGATAAGTCGAATGAGATTACTAAAGATAAACCTGTTATTGTTCATTGTAAATTAGGTGGAAGAAGTGCGAAAGCCATAGAAGCGCTTAAAAGAGAAAAAGGATTCGACAATTTAATTAACTTAAAGGGAGGAATTATTGCATATGCTAAAGAAATTGACAACTCTTTAACTACGTATTAAAAAGTATTTACAATGAAGAAACTGCTTTTATCTAACCTGTTTTTTTCTATTTTGACAATAACACTTAATGCGCAGAATTGGAAAACTATAGAAACCAGTACTTATAGGCATGAGTGCCCTAATGAGTGGATGATAGATGAATCTAAGCAATTTGGAACAGAGTATATATTCTTCTCCCCTATTGAAAACGAGCATGATAATTTTAGTGAGAATTTCAATTTAATTATTGAAGACCTATCCAAATCTAAAATCACCTTAGATGAATATGCTTCGTTATCTGAAAATCAAATAAAAAAGTTGATCACGCAATCCAACATAATATCTAATCAGAAAAAAACTGATAAAAAAATTCCTTATTACGAGATTATCTATACTGGAAAGCAAGGGCAATTAAAACTAAAATGGAAGCAACGCTATTGGATAAATCATAACAAAGCTTATATATTAACTTTTACATCGGAACAAGATAGGTATGATATTTATATCACATTAGCCGATCAGATTTTTGAAACCTTTGTTTTAAGTGAGTAAATATATCTCCACATTACATCAGCTTTTCAATCAGTTTACCAATAGTTAGCCCCTGAATCAGAATTGAAAAGATCACAACCATATAAGTAATAAGTAAAATTGATTCATAAGAACCTACATCCTTAATTGAAAGTGCTAAAGCAATGGATATTCCACCTCTAAGTCCTCCCCAAGTTAATATACTTACCGTTTTTAACTTATGATGATCTTCTTCAGTTCTCAGCAGGCTATATGGTAATAAAACAGCCAAAAATCTACTACTCAAAACAATCACAATAGCAAATAATCCTAAAACAAAAACTTCCATATTAAAAACCAATGTATGAACAGTTAACCCTATTAAAACAAAAAGAATAGTATTCAATACTTCATCAAAAGTTTTCCAAATCAATTCCAGACCACGCTCTGTTTTTTTGGGAAAAGAGGCGTATCGCATTTTATTACCAATCCAGAGTCCTGCAACTACCATTGCTAATGGTCCTGAAAGATGAAGTAAAGAAGCTATAGCATATCCTGTAAAAGTTACTGAAAGTGTAATCATTAAATTAGATTGCACATCTTCTTTTACCCATTTCATTAGTTGAAATCCCGCCACACCTAGTACCACCCCTAACAAAATACCTCCTCCAACTTCTTCTAAAAAAACAAAACCTAAATGTCGAAAATCCAAATGTGCTTCCATTGAACTACTCAAAGAATAAATAGTTAAAAACACAATGACTCCAATCCCATCATTGAACAACGACTCCCCTTCTACCTTTAACAACAAATCTTTTTTAACACCCAATTGTGTCATAATACTAATAACAGCAATAGGATCTGTA
Source organism: Chitinophagales bacterium (assembly GCA_965216955.1). Lineage (GTDB taxonomy): Bacteria > Bacteroidota > Bacteroidia > Chitinophagales > JADIYW01 > CBDCGV01. The sequence continues at coordinate 25,811 of CBDCGV010000009.1, forward strand.
GGAGAAATTAAAGCCCCAAAAAGAAGACACTCAACAAATGACAAAGGGAAATTCACAAGAGATGTTAAAGCAAACAAAGCTCCTCCCACTAAAAAGGTTGAGATAACAACTCCTAAGGTCGCAAAAAGCAGCACTGCCCATTTTTGCTTCTTCAATTCCCGTATATCAACATGCATTGCTCCAGCAAAAAGCAAAAACCCCAACATTATATCTAATAATAAAACTCTAAAATCTATGTTTGTAACCACCCCACATAAAAAATTATAGAGATTAGGAATTATAGGGTTTAGAATTATGGTAATTAAACTCACCATTAAACTCAAAAACATCAACCCTATCGTTGAAGGCCACTTTAGTAGTTTTCGATTAAGAATGCTTAAGAAAGCAGAAAGCGCAACGATAATAGATAACGATTGTAACATACCATTCAAATTATAAACGTTGAATACCTTTCAACTCATCAAGATAAATAACCTTCCAAGTGTTGAACTGATATAAAAATCCGGACAATTGAATTGGTTCTGCAACAAAGTCTAAAACTTTATGATTAACCATTTGTCCATTTGCACCTTTTATAACAGCATAATCTATTTTACCCGGCTTGCTTTCATATTTCAATACGGGAGGTATACCTCCAGAAATGCAACGTATAGCACAAGAGCGATGTATTTTCCCCTCGCCTGGTTTCATAACTCCAAAATAACATTTAGGATCTATGATCTCCCCACTTAATACAACCTGACCCAAGGTATCTACAGTTAAACTTTCATTAGAAGTATTAACTTCTAAAATTGATTCTTTACCTTTTGTCAACTCCAATAAAGTCCTTCCATCTCCTTTTATCAAAGTCCCTAGCAATTTAACATTTCTCTTATCATTTAAATTGTCTTCAAATAAATCATATAATGTTTTTTCAGCTCCAAACTTCCCATAATCTATTAATAAAATACTTTCATCTGATGTGGTTAGCATAGGAACAGGCTTAATCGTTAAAAGTCCACTTACCTCTGTCAGCTTTCCAAATTCAAATTCGTGGTTGTTAAATCCCCGCTGGGATTTAATCAATAAAACAGCAATTCCTATTAATAAAATAAATACCCCTAAAACGACCCACTTTATAAACCTAGAAATTCGCTTGGGAGGTTTATCCTGATATCCTATATAAAAATCATCTCCCATCAGTTATTATATTTTAACGGTTCTACCTTAGTACCTTCGGGAAAAGGATCAGGCTTTACGAATACCCAATCATCCTTTATTTTCAACTCATAAGTGGCAACTTTTTCAGTAAAAGGTGGTGGAGAGCAGCCATCTTCTGGGCTGTATTGATATCCATGCCAGGGGCAAGTAACGCAGCCATCAATTACTTTTCCTTCACCCAAGGGCCCATTTTGATGTTTACAAATATTATTGATCGCCGAAAGTTTTCCATCATATTTAAAAAATGGCAATATTCTGATCATTGATTAAAACCACCTTTGCTCTATTTTCGGGAATATCTGATATATGACAAACTTTATAAAATCCTTCTTGCACACTACTTTCATCAATCTTTACTTCATGAGTATTTCTTTTCAACGCACTGAATAGATGAAGCCCAATAACAATAAGCATCCCTCCAAACAATAGTATTGCCAAAATAAAAGATTGCTCCCATTGAAATGCTCCAAGCATCACATGCATTACTAATAATCCATATGCTAAATAAACAAGCATATGTAGTGATTTCCATACTTTGGGGTTTAAATTTTTAAGCCAAAAATCATGGCTTGTTGCAGCCATTAAAAGAATAATAATTAAAGCAACAAAACCTAAAGGCTGAAAAGGGAATCTTGATAAACTATTGTAGTGTGTATTTGATGTAAAAAGAGAAACTAGTGGGTTAACATCTCCAAGACTGTGAAACTGAACAATGCTAAATAAACCATGGACTAGTGCTATTACAGCCATAGTAACTCCCAAATGCCTTCTATTATATAACAACGGATAAAATTTGGCACTCAATCTCGTTAAAGGACCTATGCACAATATAACATGCAGCATTAGAAATGCTAAAGTACCCGTTGCTCTGATGATTAAAGTCTCAAGTGTTATCGTTGGATGTAGTTTAAAATCTAAAAAAGAATAAATTGCCAAGTATGTAAATACACCTAGTAAAATAAGCAAGTCATATTTCTTTTTTTGTGAATTCCAAAGTACCGATTTATATCCAACTCCCATGCTCCATCTATTTTAATACAATCTCCAATGACCAACTAAAGAGTAATGTTAATACGACCATTAGAAACATCCATAGTAATAAATGTACCTTTCTTAGTTTTGGAGTCATTTCTTTATCCATTTAATTAATAAAATTGGCCAAAGTAATATCGCTCCTGGAATTAATAATAATCTAAAGGATTTTGATGAATTTTTCACTTCAGGATCAATCACCGATACACCACTGATTATAAATGCAACAGAAAACAGTACTCCAAATAAAAGATAAAATAAAAATGCATTCACTAAAAAAATCATAACTCTGCTATAATAGTTTTACGTCAGTTACAACTTCTAACAATCCAGGTCCTTGATGTGCAAAAAGTGCTTCCATTGCAACTATGAGATCCTCTTTCTTTGTCACTCTCCAGCCTTTTGCACCACATGCCTCTGCAAACTCCGAAAAATTAGGATTACTCAACTTTGTTTTCCAAACATCAAATTCCCCGGCGCGCTGTTCCTTTGAAATTTTACCTAATTCCGAATTATTTAATAAAATCAACTTAATAGGCATATTATATAAAACAGCAGTATTTATTTCCGCCATGTATTGTCCAAATCCTCCATCACCAGCTACTGCCACAATAGGTCTATCTCCCTTCGTAGCTGCCCATGCACCTATAGCAGCTGGATAGGCAAAACCTATAGATCCCAAATAACCTGACATTAAAAACGTATTGTTCGATTTTGACTCATAATAACGTCCAAAAGAATATGCATTGTTACCAACGTCGACGCACATTACAGCATCTTTAGGAGCTGTTTTATTCATTGCGTCAAATACCGCAATTGAACTCACGCCTTTACCTCTGTTATCTAATAATCGCTTTGCCTTTTCACTTCGCCAAATGGCCCATCGTTTTGCAATGTATTTCGTTTGATCTTCAGATTTAATTTCACCACTAATTTCCTCTTTAAGTAGATCAACTGTAACTCCTATTTCACCCCAAACAGGTACTTCTACCTGATGAAATTTGCTTAAAGCCAAAGCGTCAAAGTCTACTTGTATAATTGGTTTTTTTGAGGTTATACCAGTATGTTTTGAAAATGAAGCTCCAAACACAATTAATAAATCACATTCATTCATAAAATAAGAAGCAATGGGAGTTCCACTTCTACCTAAAACACCTGCCGCTAAAGGGTGATGATCTGAAATCTGTCCTTTTCCTTTAAAGGTCGTTGCTACTGGACACTTCAATTTTTCGGCAAAAGTTATAATACCATCCATGCTAAATTTTGCACCATGACCAACAATAATCATAGGTTGTTTAGCATTTTTTATTAGTTCTACAGCCTTATCTAATTGTTCTTTTGGTGGTGCAATGGTTAATGGAGTAATCCTACCTTTGGGTGTTTTTGCATTGTTCTTTTCTGAAGGGAGAGTTTGAATTTCATCAGGGAACGTTAAGTGTGAAACATCTCTTCTTAAAATAGCATTTTTAATCGCTAATAGCATTAACTCACTATGCCTGCTACCACTTTCTACTCTATGATTGAATACTGCAACAGAATCAAAAGCCCGTACTAAATCAAGCTCTTGAAAGTTACCTGTTCCCATTACCTGAGTATCAACCTGACCGGTTAATGCTAAAATTGGAGCTCTATCTACTTTAGCATCCCATAACCCTGTATATAGATTGGTTGCCCCCGGACCAGCAATTGTAAAGCATGCCGCTGGTTTCCCGGTTAATTTACCATAAGCAGATGCTGCAAAAGAAGCAGCTCCTTCATGTCTTATTCCATAAAAATTTAAGGTCCCTTTTTTCTCTTGCCTTCTTAGCGCATCAGCTAGTCCCAGATTTGAATGCCCCACCATTCCAAAAATGGTGTTTACCCCCCAATTGACCATTGTCTCCACCATTACATCCGTTATCGTTGCTTGATGTGGTTGTTCTTCTTCTATACCAATATAAACTCCGTCATCTCTTATTTCTAAAGGAAAAGTTTCTACCCCATCATCAAAACCTGGAGCCTTGCCTGTGATAGGGTCATAATCCCATCCGTGCCATGGACACCTTAATAAACCATTCTCTATCGAACCTTCCCCTAAAGGTCCCCCTTGATGAGGGCATTTATTATCCAGACAACTTAATTGCCCTTTGACATTTGTTAAACAAAAAGTATAATGTCCCGCTGTAACAGTCATCACTCTATTTTCAGGCAATTCATTGGGATCTTCTAAAACTTTATGCCATTGGTATTTCCTTTTATTCATGGTTGTAACTAAATCTTTAAAAAAATAATTGCATTATGTTTTACTACTCATATACCTACTAAAAAAGAGACATAACAATAAATTGTAACCACTAATTAAGTAGTATTTTAACAGGTTTTATAGGTACCAAAAGCACCACCAAAAAAACAGGAATTTTGTTCAATTAAACTCCTTACCTTTCCAAGATAGCGGTAAGTCCCATACCTCCCGCAGCACAGACAGATATTAAAGCTTTACCACTACCTTTTTGTTGTAACAATTTAGCGGCGACACCTAAGATTCTACCACCTGTAGCAGCGAAAGGGTGCCCTGCAGCAATACTGCTTCCTTTCACATTGAGTTTTGATCTATCAATACTTCCTAAGGCACCTTCTAAACCAAGTACAGATTTACAATATTCTTCATTTTCCCAAAGATATAATGTCGACAAAACCTGAGAAGCAAATGCCTCATGAATCTCATAAAAATCGAAATCTTGTAACGTCAATCCAGCCTTTTTTAACATTCTAGGCATTGCATGAACCGGTGCTAATAATAGATTTTCTTTCTGATTTACGAACTCGATACCCGCCAGTTCTGCAATTGTTATATACGCCATAACCGGCAATCCTTCTTTCTTTGCCCATTCTTCGCTAGCCAATAGCACACAGGATGCACCATCTGTTAACGGAGTCGAATTGGCAGCTGTCATGGTTCCACTTCCTCCAAAAACGCCTTTTAGAGTAGCCATTTTCTCTAACGTACCTGATGGTCTTAAGTTGTTATCCTTGTCCAACCCCTTAAATGGTGTGATTAAATCGTCGTGAAATCCTTCATCATAAGCTTTTGCCATATTTTGATGACTATCAAAAGCCAATTGATCTTGATCCTCTCTAGAAATTTTGTATACATCAGCACAAATTTGAGCATGACCTCCCATCGACAATCCTGTTCTAGGTTCATTATTTTTTGGAGGGTTAGGCACTAAATATTGAGGTCTAATTTTAAGAAGTTCCTTGACCCTATCTTTCATTTCTTTCTTCCTATTAACCTCTAGCAAGATCTTTCTTAAGCCTTCACTAACTCCAATTGGAGCATCACTAGTCGTATCTGTTCCTCCAGCAATGCCTACTTCTATTTGTCCTAATGCAATTTTATTAGCAATATATACCGCAGATTCTAATCCTGTATCACAAGCCTGTTGTAAGTCACATGCTGGTGTTCTTGGATCTAATTTCGTACCTAAAACAGACTCTCTCACCAAATTAAAGTCTCTTGAATGTTTGATTACAGCCCCTCCAGCAACTTCTCCTAATAATTCTCCTTCTAAATTATACTTTTCGATCAATCCATTTAATGCAGCAGTCATCATATCTTGATTACTCGCATGCGAATACTTTGTATTTGATCTTGCAAATGGAATTCTATTCGCCCCTATTATGGCTACCTTTCTAACTTTATTCCCTACTAACATTGTTTTCTATTTTATTAATTTATGTCTAAGATATATTATTTTAGAAAATCTCTGATTCCGTAGCTTGCCAATACACCTTCGCCGGTTGCTGCCGCTACCTGTGCAATAGCTCCTTCTCTACAATCTCCTGCAGCAAAAACCCCATTTACTGAAGTCATTGCGAGTCCCTCTGTGCTGATAAAACCCTGCTCATTCATTTCAACCAATCCTTCAAAAGCCCTTGTATTTGGAATTAAGCCAATGAAAACAAAAGCGCCATCCGCTCGTATTATTTCTTCTTCATTAGTGCTATTATCTTTTACCTTGAAACCTTCAAACAATTCACGATCATTGGCCATAAACTCTATTGGTGATTTATTCATAAAAAGCTCTACATTTTCTAATGTAGTTAATTTCTCTATGTACGTTTCAGATGCTGTAAATTGTGCTTTGTTTGCAACTATCTTTACTTTTTTACAAAATCCTGCTAAAAAAATGCCTTCTTCCAATGCACTATTTCCACTGCCAATAACAATTACCTCTCTATCTCTATAAAAAGCTCCATCACAGGTTGCACAGAAATGAATACCTGATCCAATCAATTGATCCTCCCCAGGAATTTTTAATTTTCTATAAGTTGAACCAACAGAGATGACAACCGTCTTACCCAGATAGTTTTCAGTTTTTGTTTTTACCTCAAATAACTCTTCTTTTTTGTTAATCTCTAAGACCTCTTCTCCAGTTTTAATTTTTGCACCATAGGTTATAGCCTGTTCTTCCATTTTATTCATTAACTCAGGACCAGATATATTTTGAAAGCCGGGATAATTTTCAATTTTCTCCGTCAAAAAGGTATTTCCACCGATATTCCTCTTTTCCAAAATCAAGCTATCAAACCTATCTCTTTGCGCATATATAGCCGTTGTAAGTCCTGCAGCACCTCCTCCTATAATTATTGTATCAAATACCTTATGTTCTTTTTCTACATCTATAGACAGTAATTCTCTAAGCGTTCCATTATCAGGATTGGTATGTGGTATTTCGTTAATCAAAATCGTTGGAATGATTCTTTTTCCATGATTAATTTCTTCCACCATATCTGTTGCCCATTGATGTTCATCCACATCAATAAATTGATAATGAATATTATTGTCTTGCAAAAAACGCTTTGCACGTCTGCAATCAGGACACCAATCTGCTCCAAATAACTTTACCCGGCCTGATTCATTTATTCCTAAAACAGATGCTAATTTTGCATTATCGGGATTGGTATAAGATTTTCCATTTATATTAAAAGTAGGAATGATCCTCTTCCCATTATTTATAGATTCTACCAACTTGGTAGCTTCTTTATCTAAATCAACATCAATAAACTTATAATCTATATTATTGGCCTTTAAATAAGCTTTTGCCCTCAGACAATCGGGACACCAATCTGCCCCATATAAAATAACCTCTTCCATAATTTTAACTTATTCCCGCATAATTTATCCCTGTCAAACGATGCATATCATATTTAAAAGTGCTTAAATCACTTTTATTGAATTTATTTACATGATCATAACCACATGCACGTGCTATTACTTTTATTAGATCATTGGTTGCAGAAAAATAATTAAACAATTGCTTTGCTGACTTTTGTATTTCAATTCTTGCTCTTAAATGTTCTTTTTGTGTTGCAATTCCAACAGGACAATTATTAGTATTACATGCACGCATTCCCAAACAACCAATTGCCTGTAAAGCCGCATTTGAAACTGCTATAGCATCCGCACCCAACATTAATGCTTTTCCATAATCCTCAGCTATACGCAGCCCTCCTGTAATAATTAATGTCACGCCGTGATCACCTTGTTTATCCAAGTGTTTTTTGGCTCTTGCCAAAGCAGGAATTGTTGGCACATTTATATTGTCTCTTAGAACAGTAGGAGCGGCGCCGGTTCCACCACCTCTTCCATCTAAAATAATATAATCTACTCCTACCTCTAATGCAAAATCAATATCCTTTTCTATATGACTCGCGGCTATCTTAAACCCAATTGGTATCCCTCCTGTCCTTTCTCGAACCTTCTGCGCAAAATTTTGAAAGTCCCTTACTCCATTAAAATCTGGAAAAGTTGCCGGAGAAATAGCAGATTCCCCTTCCTTTAGACCTCTTACTTTGGCAATTTCACCTTTTACTTTTTCTCCAGGAAGATGCCCTCCGGTACCCGTTTTTGCACCCTGTCCCCCTTTGAAATGGAAGGCCTGAACACGCTCTAGTTTATCCCAACTAAATCCGAATTGAGCCGAGGCCAATTCATAAAAATATTTTGAATTACTGGCTTGCTCATCACTAAGCATACCTCCTTCTCCTGAACAAATGCCTGTCCCAGCCATTTCTGCTCCTTTTGCCAATGCAATTTTAGATTCTCGAGACAAGGCCCCAAAAGACATATCTGAGACAAATAATGGCATGGATAACTTCAAAGGTTTTTTTGCCTTTGGCCCAATTACAACTTCTGTATCCACGCTTTCATCATCTAATAAAGGTCTATTTGCCAATTGTGCCGGCAAGAATTGAATATCTTCCCATTTAGGAAGCGTATCTCTATCTACTCCCATTGCAGCTGAAGGACCATGATGCCCAAAATTTTTCAATCCATTCTTTGCCAGTTCCTGAATATACCTCGTGTAAGGCTCCGTACTTTCAGGATGTGTATCTGCATACTGCCCGAGATATTCCGCTCTATTAAACGGTTGAGGATGTTGTCTTTTAAATCCTTGAATTTCACTTTCATCAATAAATACAGCTCCCTCAAATACAATTGAAGTAAACTTATGTAATGCCTCCTGATTATTATATTCAGAGACCCCTGTATCAACGCGATAATCCCAATTATGAACCCCACAAATCAGATTATTATCCCTAATATATCCATCGCTTAGCAGCGCCCCTCTATGTAAACATCTACCATATAAGACTGAAACTTCATTTTTCAATTTAATAATCACTAAATCTACATCACTAACTAATGCATGTGTTGGGACATTGAGTTCTAATTCTTCATATTGCTTAATGGCAATTGGAGATTTTAAACTTTTTAAATGTTCATTTGTTTTCATAGTTAAATTTATCTGAATTACACCGTATTATACTTATCTCAAAATATAATTTTGAAGAAAGGAGCTATTGCCACTCCTTTCTTCAATGCTCTATAACACTAGGCATGGTAAAAGCGTTCAGATATTATTTTTCCATTTTCCCAATGTGTAACGACTGCCTGATCAACACGTACATGAGTTCCGTTTTTTTCAACGTATTCCATAATACCCTCATAAAAAGAAACGCCCTCAGATACCGCATAATCCTTTACCTCGTACCTTATAAATTCTCCAACTCCTGCAAGTACCTTTTCTTCTTCTGCAATACAATAATCTTTCCCTTCTTTTGGGGGATTATTTCCTTCATATAATTTTACATTATCTGCTAAAAATCTGTGTTGCGCTTCTAAAAACTTCCCTTCTTTTAGCAAGGCTAAATTTTCTAATAAATTTCTCTCTACTGTTTCTCTTGAATCTTTCATCGTTTTAAATTTTAATTACAAATCAATTACGATGTAAAATTATAAGGTAGATTCAGCAAAAAGTAGGACAAACTTCATGCATAATTGCACTTTTTTCCTTTTTAGGATTTAACGAAGCTATTTTTGAATTGACCTGGGCTTATTCCAACATTTTTCTTGAAGAATCTGCTAAAGTAGGCTGTATCTTCAAATCCCAAAGCAAAGGCAATTTCCTTAACAGAGACATTATCATAAACCATCATTCTCTTAGATTCTAAAACTAATTTGTTTTTTATCATTTCCAATGGCGTTTTTTGAGTCAGTTTTTTGATTTTATTACTAAATGATTTAGGCGTATAATTAAGTTGTTCTGCATAAAAAGAAACATTGTGGTTCCTTTTATATTGTTGATCTAATAATCTGTTAAAAGCTCTTATTAAGCTAAAGTTACCGTCATAAACTGCTTCAGATATTTCTTCTTGTTTTCGTTTAAACCTTACCGAAATAATTAATAATTGTTTCAGCAATAGTTTCAACATATCCTCCTGAACAGCCTTAACTGAAACCAATTCAGATCTCATTTGTTCAACAATATTTTCTATCATTTCTAACGACCCTCCTTCGAGTTCTAATTTTGTAGAATGAAATGCATTTGCAAATAGAAAACCATAGCAAGACACCTCTTTATCGTGCTTATCTATACAATAAAAATCTTGACTAAAAGCTATTACCTTCAAACCACTTTTATTATTGCCATATAAAGAGAACTCTTGTTTTGGAGTAAGAAAAAAAAGTGTTGGAGCATTGATCTGAAAAGTATCAAAATCTATCATTACCTTTTCATTTTCTCCATTCAAGATAAAAATTCGATACTCCTTGATTTGATCTGTATTTCTATATGCTTTCAAATCCGAAGGACAATAGCATGAAACAGAAAAAAATTTAGTTTCTAAATTATATTTAAGATCCAAATTTGTCGACATAGGTTAATCAAAACAATTAATAAGTAGCTAATATATGTTCTTCAAAACAAAAGCTCATTCTTAAATTACAGATGCAACTAATTCATAATTCAATAACGTCTTATTATCCAACTTTTTATTTTTAACTGTTAATTTTAACTACTATTTTAGTTATAATCTATATAGATTGATATGAATAATACACAACGGATTACAATTATTATTATTTATCTGATTTTAGTTTTTCCCTTTACTATATATGCATACTTTGATCCAGGAACAGGATCTCTTGTTGTTCAATTTTTAGTTGCCATGTTTGCGACTTTTGTTATTTTTTATAAAAATATTAAGATAAAAGTAAAGCAAATGCTCGGAATGAAAATTGAAGAAGAGGAAGAAGAAGATATTGACATAAACATTGATTAATCGTTGCAAATGAGTGATGAATTAAAAGGTGCTAGACACTCAGCATCATTTAGAGACCCTTCTGGTTATGTATTTATAGATAATAACGAGATTTATAGACGTATAAACCCTATTTACTTTAAACAATTTGACCATCTTAACAAAAGTGGTCTTTATCAAAAGCTCGTAGAAAAAAAATTACTGATTCCTCACACAGAGGAAACAAGAAATGAAAAAGAAATTATCATTAAACATGAAAAAATTCCTTTTTTCACTTATCCATATGAATGGTCAGCCCTCCAGTTTAAACAAGCAGCACAATTAACATTAAAGGTTCAACATGTTGCAATGCAACACAACATGGTTCTTAAAGACGCCTCAGCTTATAATATTACTTTTCATAATGGACGACCCATTTTTGTAGATACACTTTCTTTTGACTTTTACGAAGAGGGTAAGCCGTGGCATGCTTATTCGCAATTTATTTCGCATTTTTTAGCGCCACTTGTACTCACTAAGTACTATGGAAATAATATCATTCAGGGAATGTCTTCATTTATTGATGGGATTCCTCTTGATGTGGCATCCAAAATGCTTCCTTTTAAGACAAAACTTAAGCCCTTTTTATATTTTAATATCCACCTTTCGGCAAAATACCAGCAAAAATATAAGGGGTCGTTTAACGAAGAAGTCAAGTCTAATGTAACTAGAAAGTCTTTGTACAACGTTATCAAAAACATGAATAGTTACATCAAAGACTTAAAGTTTAAAGAAGATACTGAATGGGGTGATTATTATGATGATATTAAACAGGGAGATGTTTATCTAGCTGAAAAAGAAACCATTATTAAGAATTGGACAAAGAACCTACAACCTAAAGTTATTTGGGATGTTGGCGGCAATAATGGAAAATTTGGAAGAAGTATATATGACTTAGCTGATTTCCTTTTAATAAGCGATATTGATTCTGAAGCAGTTGGACTTAATTATAGAATTATGCTTAAACAAAAAGAAACCAAGATTTTGCCAATGGTTTCTAATATTCTGAGCCCAAGTCCAGGTATTGGATTTAACAATAAAGAACGCGACCCCTTTCTAAAAAGAATTAAAGCACTTCAACCAGATGTAAGCTATGCTTTAGCATTGATACACCATCTTACCTTAACTGGGAATGCTCCATTTGAATGGACAGCCGCTCTCTTTTCTGAAATTACCGATCATCTTGTTATAGAGTTTATAGATAGAGATGACTATTGGGTAGAAAAGATTTTAGAGGGAAAACGAGAATTTAAAGATCATTTCGATTTTTACAACAAAGCAAATTTTGAAAATGAGTATAGTCAATATTTTGATATTCTCGAACAGAAAAAAGTTGCCGATACTTCTAGGACACTTTACTTAATGCAGCGTAAAAAGTAATTTCATGGGGAGATCATTTCAAAGTGCCTTAAATGCTGTAGGTAATCTTATTAACCGTATTGATGTCTCTTGGGTTATTAAATTGGGCCTTAGTGTTGTAACTTTTTATTTATTATCTATATACCTTGATAAAAAATATTTCTTTGACAAACTCTCTATTGAATTAATATCACAAGGAGTTATAGCTCTTTTAGGTTTTTTATGTTTATTAAAACTGGGGAAGTTTCTTAAGAATTTTATAGGAACAATACCTAATTACCTATGGTTACTTTTATTAATAATCAGTTATTCGGCATGTTTTTTTCTTGTTTTGGATTGGGGGCTTCATTTAAAAATATTTAGTAACACCCCTATTGAAGCCAGAGAAAATATTATCTATGGTTTACTTGTCTGTTTGGCGATTAGTTACCTAGGTGCCGACCTTAAAGATTGGATTGATCACATTCAAAAAACTTTTAAAAGAAAAATAGAATCTCCAGCTTTAGCAGCTTTAGCTATTGGGTTATTTCCTTTTTTATTCTACATTTCTAATAACATCACTTTAATTTTCGAATACATACCAATATTTGATTTTGCCAAAATTTTTATCCTTATACCTTTTATCATAATTTCGACGGCATATCATTTTTTGTATAAAAAGCTTCCACCTATAATTAGCAAAAGGATTATTCCTGGCTTAATGGTTGTTCTTCTGATCTCCTCCCTTAAACTAACCATCTTTGAACTCAATCCAATTCTTATTGCAGTTGCATTAATTGCGGCACTCCTTTTCATAGTTTTTATGTATAAAGAAGCTACTTCTTTAATGTTGCTCTTATTTTTGATGTCGGCATTTTCAGGATATAATATTATCAGTGAAATGATAACTATTCAGAAGAAGAAAGCACTTAAGCAATGGATGGAGCTTCCTGATGATATTGAAAAAACAAAATTCACCAAGCGGCATAACATTTACTTGATTCAACCAGATTCATATGTAAATATTTCTGAAATGTCTGAAGGATATTACAATATCGACAATCAAGAAATGTATAATTGGCTAAACAATAGTGGTTTTAAATTATATGAAAATTTCAGGAGTAATTACGGTGCTACCATACATTCAAACCTTTCTTTGTTTACGATGAGACATCATCATTATCAAACGGCTAGATCGTTAATAGATGCTTATGGAGGTCGTGAAACTTTAATTGGAGAAAATGCCGTCCTTAATATTCTCCGAGAAAACGATTACAAATTAGCATTAGTTTCCTCGACCATATTTATGATTGCACGTAGAACGAGTATCATATATGACTATTGCAATGTTAAAAACAATAGTGTTTCCCCACTTGATGATCCAGTAAAAACTATTGTTGGAGATGTTGTGGAAGACACAAAAGAAGCAATTGAAACATTTAAAGATGACAAACGATTTATTTTCTTAGAGCATAGTGCCTCTCCTGCACATATTGCCGGATTTCTTCATCAATCAAAAGGAGTTGAAAAAGAAAGAGAGGAATATATTGAAAGGGTCATGGAAGCCAATGAATGGCTTAAAGAAGTGATTGCACATATTAATGAGGTAGATACAAATGCATTAATAATTGTTGCCGCTGACCATGGAGGATACGTTGGTTTAGAAGCGGCAGAACAAGCCTATATTAAAACAGAAGATCCAAATCTAGTTAGATCCTATTTTAGTAGCATGCTTGCCATAAAATGGCCAAATGATTATGATGGAAGTTTAGATGATAAGTTTCATAGTGTTGTTAACCTCTTTAGAAATGTTTTTTCCTATATGAGTGATCGTCCCGAATTTGCCAACACCCCAGAGTTAGATGAAAGCTTTATAATGCTTAATAAAGGAGCTGAGAATGGGACTTACAAGTATATTAATGATGCTAATGAGGTTGTTATAGAGCGTATCTCTGTAAATAAATAAAATCATCTATTATTATAAGAAAAGGCATTTTTTTCACCCCCTATTAAACCTTTTTCGCTTAAGGCAGTCATATTGTTGAATCTTTTTTAACAAAATTTTTACACTATGAAAAACAGAATTATTATTACGGGGATGGCCTTGTTTTTTAGCGCAACAGTATTCGCTCAAACGAACACATCTGGTGTCAATCAGCATCAAAAAAATCAAATTAAGAGAATTCATAATGGCGTTGATAATGGCTCTTTAACTAAAGGAGAAGCCAAGCAGTTGTACTATCAGCAAAAAAACATTCAACAGACGAAAAAGAATGCAAAATCGGACGGGATAGTTACAAAGAAAGAACGTGCGCACCTACATGCCAAACAACATAAGGCTAGCGGAAATATTTACAGGAAAAAGCATAATAATGTAAATAGGAACTAAGCCCTATATCAATTAATATAAAAAAGGTAAGCAATGAAAGTTACTTACCTTTTTTATTTAACTACCTTCTCGCTCTTGTAACTTCATCCAATTTTCCGTTTCTTTTTCCAGCTCTTGTTCCAATTGATGATACCGAGATGCTTTTTCTTCATCATAACTTGCTTGAAGAAAAGCCGTAAGTTCTTTCATTTCTGATTCTAGCCTTTCAATTTTTTTCTCTGCAGTTTCTATTGCCTTTTTCAGTTTGCGCTCTTCCTTTGATTTTCTTTTGCGTTGTTCATACGATAGTTTTTGATCAGATTGCTGTTTTTCAGGAACCTTTACTTTTTTTGTATGATCCAATTCAAAAGATCTTAAATTCTCGAATTTATTCTTTTCCAGAAAATAGTTTATATCTCCCAAATATTCTTTCAATCCGTTTTCAGTAAACTCAATTACTCTATCTGTTAAACCTTCCAAAAAATCTCTGTCGTGAGAAACCACTACTACTGCTCCCCCAAACTTTTGTATAGCCTGCTTCAAAATGGTTTTAGAGGCAATATCCAAATGATTCGTTGGCTCATCTAATAACAAAAAATTACTAGGAGCGAGTAATAGTTTAGCCAAAGCTAATCTAGATTTTTCTCCGCCAGAAAGTACTTTAACTTTTTTATCTACGTCTTCCCCACTGAACAAAAAAGCCCCTAAAAGTTTTCGAACCTTAGTTCTCATTTCTCCAACTGCAACATTATCTATTGTTTGAAAAACGGTTAACTCCTCATCTAAGGTCCCAGACTGTAATTGAGCAAAATAATTCATCTGCAAGTTATGCCCTTCCTCAACACTTCCACTATCTGATTCCAATTCCCCTGCAATAATTCTTGTTAAAGTAGTTTTGCCCATTCCATTTTTCCCTACAAAAGCTATTTTCTCCCCTCGTTCTAATTCTAGAGAAATGTTGCGTAGCACCTTCTTTTCTCCAAAGGATTTGTTTACATTTTTAAGCTTAAAAGTTACATTCCCTGCACGCTTTCCCTCCGGGAAACTAAATCTCATAGCAGCACTGTCTTCCTGTTCAACCTCAATAATCTCTGTTTTCTCTAAACGCTTGATAAGCGTTTGAGCAAACTTCGCCTTTGATGCTTTGGCTCTAAATTTTTCAATGTTACGTTTCGTTTGTTCAATCTCCTTTTGCTGATTTTTATATGCCGAAATGCTTTTTTCTATTCGATCCTTTTTAAGGATTAAATATTTCTCATAACCTGCTTTATAATCATTGACCTTACCTAACTCCACTTCCCAGATTCTATTTACTAAATTTTTCATGAAAAGCTTATCATGCGAAACAATAATAACCGACCCGGAATACTTTTGTAAAAAATCTTCTAACCAAATAATTGAGTGAATATCCAGGTGATTGGTTGGCTCATCCAGTAATAATAGATCTGGTTCTTGAAGTAATAGTTTTGCCAATTCTATACGCATTCTCCAACCTCCACTAAATGTAGAAACGGGCATATCAAATTCGTTCCTTTTAAAACCGAGCCCCTTTAGTACTTGTTCTATTTTTTTATTTAAGTTATCCCCTTCTAAAAGCAATAATCTACTTTGAACCTTTGTATATCTATCAATAAGTTCCATGTATGAATTACTCTCATAGTCCGTTCTTGTCTCCAAATCATTTTGAAGCTTTACGTATTCTTTCTGAAAAGCTTTTAACTCACTAAAACAACTCTCAATCTCTTCTATCAGCGTATGCTTACTATCGTGAGGAAGATCTTGCCTTAAAAAACCAGTTGTATAATCTTTAGGCATTGAAATATTCCCTTCATGAGGCTCAAAATCAGCAGAAAGCAATTTTAGTAGTGTAGATTTTCCTGCACCATTTTTTCCTATTAAACCAATACGTTCTTTATCACGTATAGCAAGTGAAGTATGCTTAAAAAGATACCTCTCCCCATACTGTATAGCTATATTATTTAACTGAATCACACTATTAAATCTATAATGTAAATATTAAAAAGGGCTCAACGAAATTCGAAAAGCCCTTTTTATTAGTTTAAAATAGAACATTATTCAGAAGCTTCCGGCGCATCGCCTCCTTCCATTTTCTCTTTTAATTGAGAAAGTACATCTAAATCTCCAAGCGTAGTTTTTTCAATTCTACTATTCAAATCACTAATCGCTCTTTGATTTTTTCTACTTTGCTTCTTCCTATCACCATCCTTCTTCCTCTTCTCCTCATATTTCTCATCTTCAATAATTCTGGTATGAGAGACAATGATTCTTTTATCATCTCTATCAAACTCGAGGATCTTAAATTCTAAAGTTTCTTCAACCTCTGCTAGTTTTCCATCCTCTTTCTTAATATGTCGAGTTGGAGCAAAAGCTTCAATACCATAAGGAAGTTGAACAATCGCCCCTTTGTCCTCTCTTTTGATGACAGTTGCTTCATGAACAGATCCAACAGGGAACACTCCTTCAAAAGTATCCCAAGGATCCTCTTCTAATTGTTTATGTCCTAACCCTAGTTTTCTGTTATCCATGTCAATTTCTAAGATCACTACATCCAAATTCTCCCCTACTTTCGTAAATTCATTTGGATGTCCATAACGCTTAGTCCATGACAAATCAGAAATATGAACCATTCCTCCAATATTCTCATCGAGCTCTACAAACACGCCATAAGGAGTGATGTTTTTCACCAACCCAGTATGCTTGCTATCTACAGGATACTTATTAGGAACATCTTGCCAAGGATCAGCAACTAATTGTTTAATACTAAGCGACATCTTATGCTCTTCTTTGTTAAGTGTAACAACAGCAGCTTCATGCTCATCACCTAGTTTAAAGAAATCTCTAGAGTTAATTGGTTGACTTGACCAAGAAACTTCAGAAACGTGTACTAATCCTTCAACACCAGGAACAATCTCTAAGAAGGCACCATAATCTTCAATATTAACCACCTTACCTTTCACTTTTGCACCTTCTTTAATATCTTCTCCTAAAGCATCCCAAGGGTGTTCTTGAAGTTGTTTTAAACCAAGAGATATACGCTTTTTATTATCATCAAACTCTAATACAACAACATTAATTTTTTGATTGATTTCTAATACTTCATTAGGGTGGTTAATTCTTCCCCAACTAATATCTGTTATATATAATAACCCATCAACACCTCCTAAATCAATAAAGGCACCAAAATCAGTAATGTTTTTGATGGTACCTTCTAGTACTTGACCTTTTTCTAATTTGGAAATAATTTCTTGACGTTGAGCCTCAATATCACTTTCGATAAGTGCTTTATGAGAAACCACCGCATTCTTAATGGTCTCGTTTATTTTCACCACTTTAAACTCCATTGTTTTTCCAACAAACTGGTCGTAATCTAAAATTGGTTTTACATCAATCTGAGAACCAGGCAAGAAAGTTTCTAAACCAAAAGCATCTACAATTAAACCACCTTTGGTCTTACTGATAATTTTACCCTTGATAATTGTATCTTCTTTATGCGCCTTAACAATAGACTCCCAAGCTTGAAGTAACTTTGCTTTTCTTCTAGAAAGCTTGAGCATACCTTTTTTGTCTTCCTTAGACTCTACATAGATTTCTACTTCATCGCCCAACTTAAGATCTGGCAAATCTCTAAATTCTGATCTAGCAACCAGTCCATCTGATTTAAAACCAATATCTAATACTACGTCAGAATCAGTAATTGCAGTTACCTTCCCTGGAATAATTTCATGCTCAGTAATAGATTTAAATGTACTATCGTACATTTTACCCATTTCTTCAATTTGTTCTTCCGTATATTGGTTTGCTCCTCTTTTATCAATTGACCAATCGAACTCTTTTTCGCGAATCTCAATGACTAGCTCTTCTTCTTCCTCTTCCTCCTCTTCTTCTTCAGCAGCATCATTATTTACTATTTCATCATCTGCTGCCATTAAAACTACCCCCTCAGCTATTTCTTTAGCTTCTTCCTCAGCAGAAATGTTTTCTTCAGTAGACGTTTCTTCCTCTATTACCTCAGTAACTTCCTCTTCTTTCTCTGCTGTTGTTGCAGCTACTTCCGCACTTAAATAGATGTCTTCTTTATTGAATTTTTGAGCTAAAAGTGCGTAAAAAACAACTCTTAATTTATTCTTATTTCCTGAACCAAGAGTTTCTACAACTTCCTGAATAGCTTGATCTAATTCTGGTCCATCCTCTAGACCCAATTTCTTGATTAAAAAATTCTTCTTTACGGTTTCTAATTCTTTTTCATCGCTACTAGAAACTTTAGATGCATCTGCTTTATAAATAGATGGTCCTAAACCTTTTGCAACAGCTACTAATAAATCATCTCCTACATTAGCATTAATCTCTGCAACCTGCTGTTTAGATTGCTCTATGACTTCGTCAAATTTACTCATAATTGACAGCGCCCATAAGGGCAGTTTTAAATGGTTAAACAATAAATTTCAAATCGGAGTGCAAAGATAGCACATTTTTAGATACCTTTTTTGCCTGAATATGGCGATAACATTAAGAATTTAACTATTGAAGCAATATGATATGACGTAATTTCTACTTATTTACGATCAGCGGTTTTGAAAGTTCTATTATTTCATTTATTTGTTGTTGAATATTCATTCTTGAGGTATCGATTAAAATGGCATCATCAGCCTGAGTCAAAGGGCTATCCTTTCTTGTCGAATCTATTCGATCTCTATCTAACAAATTTTTTTTAATTGATTCATAATCAACAACTTCTCCTTTTTTAATTAATTCATCGAAACGTCGTTTTGCTCTGACATCAGCATCAGCTGTCATAAAGATTTTTAACTCTGCATCTGGAATAACCACTGTTCCAATATCTCGGCCATCCATTACAACGCCCTTTCTTCCTGCAATTTGTTGTTGTTGCCGCACCAAAAATCCTCTTACTGCAGAAATTTCGCTAACCGGAGAAACGAAATTTGATACTTCCATACTTCGAATATCTTTATCCACCTTTTCATCATTGAGCAATACATACATTTGACCATCAAAAGTCTCTATGTCTATTTTAATATTTGTTAAAATGTCTTCAAAACTCTCTACTTCATCTAATTCAACAATATTATTTCTTAAAAAGTATAATGTAATCGCTCTATACATTGCACCAGTATCGATATAAATGTATCCAAGTGCTTTAGCAACACCTTTCGCCGTCGTAGATTTACCGCACGAAGAATGACCATCTATAGCAATATTGATTTTACTTTGTTCCAAACTCATTAAGATTTACAGTAATTCCAACATGATGATTATTCGCTGCCTGATGATACTTTGCAAAGCCATAATCTATTTTAAATTGCTTAATGTGTATACCAGCACCTAAAGAGATTCCTGCCAGGCCTTTTTTACTTTCAAGTCCCGCGTCCTTTCTTCTTAGGTGATTATACCCTGCTCTTACAATTAAAACCTTTGCAATAAAGATCTCTCCTCCAAATATTAAATGCCTAAACACTTTATCTAAAACTGTTGCCTCTGTATTTCCATTATCAAAACCAAAAGCATCTTCTTCTTCGTTTTCGAACTCATAAGACAAAATAGGCTCTTGAAGATTATGTGCAATAATATTTAACCTAAAAGGCAAATTTTTAAATCGTTTAGAAAAACCAATACTTATATTCATTGGTATTTTTTCCCTATTATTCCCATTATAAGCTTTTAATTGAGCACCAATATTGGCACCTAATATGGAAAGAATCAAGTTTTTTTCGGGATTGTGATAAGCAATTGATGCATCAAAGGCGAACCCTAAGGAATGATATTCTTCTAAATGAGAATAAAACAGCTTTGCATTTACACCATAACGAAAAGACTTAAAATTGTTTCCATAACCTACTGAAAAAGTATAATCTCCTGCTCTGAATTCCCCGGTAGAAACTCCCGAGACATCTCTCCCATCGAACTTTCCAAAAGAAATATATTTCAACGCCCCTGTAAAACTGCCCGCTCTTTTAAAGGTATGCCCATACATAAAGGCACCATAATTACTACTTGCAATATAAAATGCATTATTAAATGCCAATTGCCTATCAATTGTAGAATCAATTAATGCTGGATTTTCTACTGCAATTCCAATATCTCCATTGGTTAAACTAAATGCACTGCCACCTAGACTCGTTGCAATAGGAGAAGTTGTTAACTGTAGAGATGCCAATGTACTATTGCCTCCAATCTGAGCACCTAGATTCATTACTCCAATTATTAAAAATAAAGCTGATAAATACGCCTTTTTCACTAATAACATTTATAAACTGTTGGCAATAATAAGTATTTAATTTAAACGATCTTTTACACTAGATATTTGAGGCAAATATAGCCTAAGGTAACTTTAATAAAGAACTATATCCTTCTTTGATCTCTAAAAAGAGTTTTCAAGAGATCTACAAAACAAATGAATAATAGATATTAAAATACCTTTGAATTCAAAATTAAATCTGCAAACTTTTATCCCAATCTTTCCATATAGGTTCATATCCTTGACTAAGAATTGACTCCGCTACTTCTTGAGGACTTCGCTCATCACATATTTCAAATTGCTCTAAAGCTTCGCTAGGTTTATTATACCCTCCAGGTTCCGTTTTTGAGCCAGCGCTTATAGATGTCACACCCAACTTGATTATATTATCTCTAAAATTTGCACTTTCTCTAGTGGACATAGAAAGTTCTACTTCTTGGTTTAATAATCTAAAAGCTGCAATAAGTTGTACTAGTTCTCTATCAGAAATCACTGATTTAAGCTTTAAATCACCAACATGTGGTCTCAATCTTGGGAATGAAATAGAATACTTTGTTTTCCAATATTTTTTTTCCAGATATTGAAGATGTAAAGCGGTAAAAATACTTTCTGTCCTCCAATCTTCCAATCCAATTAAAGTACCTAAACCTATTTTATGAATGCATGCCTTACCAAGCCTATCTGGAGTTTCCAATCGATAATCAAAGTTTGATTTCCTTCCTTTTGGATGATGTTCTGCATATGCAATTCTATTGTAGGTTTCTTGATAAACTAAAACAGAATAAATACCCATATCACTCAATTGCTTATACTCTTTTTCTTCCAGTGGTTGAACTTCTATAGAAATATTTTCAAAATAAGGTTTGATAATCTTAACCGCATTCAATAAATAGTCTATGCCTACCGTTTTATTGGCTTCACCAGTTACCAATAATACGTGCTTGTACCCCATTCCAGCAATTATTTCTGCTTCTCTTATAATTTCATTATTTGACAGTGTTTTTCGCTTTATTTTATTATCCAAACTGAACCCGCAATAAGTGCATATATTTTGACACTCGTTAGATAGATAAAGCGGTAAATACATCTGAATCGTTTTACCAAACCTTTGTTGTGTTAGCCGATGGCTTTTCTCAGCCATAACTTCTAAAAATGGTGAAGCAGCGGGGGAAATCAAGGCTTTAAAATCTTCAATGTCTAGTTTGTTTTTTTGAAGTGCATTTATTGCATCTTCTCTACTTTTAGCATAAATAGAAGATTTTATTTCTTCCCAATTAAGGTTCTTGTATGTACCTAAAAAGCTTTTCATCTTTACATAGTCATATAATGTATATGCCATCCATTGTTTTTTATTCTAAAAATGCTGTTAGCGGACTTGTTGCCTGCGCCGTTTTACTTGTCTTTCCAAGTTTTGCTTCAAAAGCCATTCTACCAGACTGCACTGCTAATTTAAAAGCCAAACCCATGTTTATTGGATCATTAGAAACTGCAATAGCTGTATTTACTAAAACCGCATCTGCCCCCATTTCCATAGCTTCAGCTGCATGAGAAGGTGCTCCAAGTCCCGCATCTATTACCACCGGAACATTACTTTGCTCAATTATTATTCTTAAAAATTCTTTTGTTTCCAACCCTTTATTGCTTCCAATTGGGGATCCTAGAGGCATTACTGCTGCTGCTCCCACCTCTTCCAGTTTTTTACACAAAACAGGATCAGCATGTATATAAGGCAATACTATAAAACCTTGTTTCACCAATTCTTCTGTGGCTTTTAACGTCTCTATTGGGTCCGGCATTAAATACTTAGGATCTGGATGGATTTCGAGTTTCAACCAATTGGTTTCCAAAGCCTCTCTTGCAAGCTGGGCTGCAAAAATGGCTTCTTTTGCATCTCTTACACCAGAGGTATTAGGTAATAAATTTACTTTATCAGTATTAATATGTTCTAACATCTGATCTGTATCCACCGTATTAACATCAATTCTTTTTAACGCTACTGTAACTAATTCGGAACCAGAAGCCACGATAGATTTCCCCATCAACTTACTAGAACTATATTTTCCTGTTCCTACAAATAATCTTGATTCAAATATTTTATCTCCTAACTTCAACTGCTCCATTATGAATTTTATTGATACTTTAAGCCAGTACTGACTAATTGATTAATAATACTTTCAATTACTTTTGACGGATTTTCTGCTTTATTGACAGCAGACGAAATCGCTACTCCATATATTCCTGTTGCCATTATATTACCTATATCTTCTACTTCTATTCCTCCAATTGCAATTATTGGAGTTGTTACACCTTTAATATCTGCCGCTTCTTTTATATCTATATAGCCACAAGTTCCAAGAATAGGGCTAAGATTTTGTTTTGTAGTCGTAAATTTAAATGGGCCTACTCCTAAATAATCAACATTGTCATGTAAATTCAATATATCACTAAATGTATTCGCAGTTCCACCAATTATTTTATTTTTTCCTAAAACTGCTCTGGCCTTTTGTGGGGACATATCATACTTTCCCAGATGTACTCCATCTGCATCCATTTCTTTAGCAAGAGAAACATAATCATTAATGATAAGGCTTGTATTGTAATCACTACAAATTTGCTTAACCTTTTTCGCAACGGCTCTTTTCTCTAAATCATCTTTATTCTTCATTCTAAGTTGTATCCATTTAACGCCAGACCTACATGCCATTAATGCCTGCTCTTCATGGGTTTTCGTAGGCATATCTTGTGTTAAATAATGAAACCGATGAATCATAGCAATTATATTATATTCAATACAGTTGGCTCTTTAGATTTAATTACTTTCCAGAATATTAGAATATTGTTTTTTAATCTTAGACTTAAGACTCAAAAAATTGTCCACTGTTTTCTCCGTATTATTCCAAATTGCGCCTAAGACGCCTATTCCATCAAATCCCATTTCTTCTACTTCGCTTATTCTATTACTTGATATTCCACCTAAAGCAATTAAAGATTCCTTTGTTTTTGAATTCTCAACTTGAATTTGATCTTTAATCCAATTATGATCCCAAGAGCCTATGTAACCAGGTTTCGAAATACTTTCAAAAATGGGACACAAATAAATCTGATCAAATTTTCCACTTCTTAACTCCCACTCACCAGAACTATGGGCAGAAATTGAGCATTTTCTTTCTTCTTCATTAAGTTTTGAGTGCATATCTTCTTTTTCTTGTTGGCTAAATCCATCATAGAATGCATTAGAAAAGTGTATCCCTTTTACATTCATATCTATAAGAACATCTACTCTATCACAAACATAAATCTGATCATGAAATTCCTCTTCTATCATTTCTAAAAATTCCTTTATGTCTTTATCTGTCCATGTCGGCTTTCTTAGCACAAACTCATCCATCCCCAAGTTAAACAGCTTATTGACATGTAAATGCTCTAAATCAATGCTTTCTGGTTTTGAAAAAACGACTAACTTCATCCTAAACCATTTAGATTTTTATACAAAAAGAGGTTCTTCATTGTTTATAAATAAATTTCAGCACCCTGCTTCTTGAATTCTTCAGATTTTTCTTTCAGCCCTTGCTCCATTTCTTTTTGTTGCTTGGCAAAATCGCGGACATCTTGTGTTATTTTCATTGAACAAAAATGCGGACCACACATTGAACAAAAATGTGCAATTTTTGCACCTTCGGCAGGAAGTGTTTCATCATGATATTCTTTTGCAAGTGCAGGATCAAGCGATAAGTTAAATTGATCTTCCCATCTAAATTCAAAGCGAGCCTTGCTTAATGCATCGTCTCTATATTGCGCACCGGGATGCCCTTTAGCTAGGTCAGCAGCATGTGCTGCTATTTTGTAAGTTACAACCCCCGTTCTAACATCTTCCTTATTTGGTAACCCTAAATGCTCTTTAGGTGTCACATAACAAAGCATTGAAGTCCCATACCAACCAATCATTGCTGCACCAATAGCAGATGTAATGTGATCATAACCTGGTGCTATATCAGTTGTTAGAGGACCTAATGTATAAAATGGTGCTTCTTTACAATATTTCAATTGCAAATCCATGTTTTCTTTTATCATGTGCATAGGCACATGTCCTGGTCCTTCAATCATAACTTGTACATCATGTTTCCAAGCAATATCAGTTAACTCCCCTAATGTCTTTAACTCTGCAAACTGTGCCTCGTCATTTGCATCTGCCAAACAACCGGGCCTAAGTCCATCCCCTAGAGAGAAAGAAACATCATAAGCTTTCATTATTTCACATATCTCTTCAAAATGCGTATACAGAAAATTCTCTTTATGGTGTGCTAAACACCATTTTGCCATAATAGAGCCTCCTCGAGAAACAATTCCAGTAACTCTTTTAGCCGTCAAAGGGATATATCTCAAAAGAACCCCTGCATGAATGGTAAAATAATCTACCCCTTGTTCCGCCTGTTCGAGCAAGGTATCCTTAAAAATCTCCCATGTCAAATCTTCTGCTTTTCCGTTTACCTTCTCTAATGCTTGATAAATTGGAACAGTTCCAATAGGTACTGGCGAATTTCTTATTACCCATTCACGAGTTTCATGAATATTTTTTCCCGTAGATAAATCCATAATGGTATCAGCTCCCCAACGACAGGCCCACACTGCCTTCTCAACTTCTTCTTCTATGCTTGATGTAACAGCAGAATTACCAATATTAGCATTAATTTTAACTAAAAAATTTCGACCAATAATCATGGGTTCTAACTCAGGGTGATTAATATTTGCAGGTATAATGGCCCTTCCTTCCGCTACTTCTTTTCGAACAAATTCTGGAGTGATTTTTTTTGGAATTACCGCACCAAAAGACTCTCCTTTATGCTGTTGTGTTAATTGCTTAACTTCTTGAAGCTTTTGATTTTCACGAATGGCAATATATTCCATTTCTGGAGTAATAACTCCTTTTTTTGCATAATGCAATTGTGTAATATTTTGGGCTTTTTTCGCCTTAAGCGGCATTCTTATATTAGGGAATCGAATTTCATCTAATTCTTTATTTTCTGCCCTTTGATTGCAATAAGAAGAGGAGAACTCAAATAATGGCTGCACTCCCCCCTTTTCTAAAAGCCACTTATTTCTAATGGGTTCCAACCCTTTCTTAATATCAATATTTTTTTTGGGGTCAGTATACGCGCCACTTGTGTCGTACAATGTTACATCCTCATTTTCTTCTTTCACTTTTCCATTCACCATCGTGGGAGAAAGTTTGACACGTCGCATCGCAACATTAATATCATATAGCTCTCCTTTTACATAAATCTTCTCAGACTTTGGAAATGGATCACAACTTATAACATTATCTTTTGGTATTCGTTCTATTTTAACCATATATCTATTTAATTATTAAGCAAACAGTACTTTGTATTCAGTATTGTTATTATCCGCCTTGAGTAGCCTTGATAACAACAATTTTATCATTTTCTTTTGGATAAAAATGTTCCCAGTAATTTCTTGTAACTACTTGATTATCTACAGCAACCGCAATTCCTTTTTTATTAATTATTCCAGTATGAGAAAGAATTATTTCTAACGTTGTGTTTTCCTCAAACGTATATTCTTCATCATTTATAAACAATCTCATTCTTTGTATTATACAATTAAATTCAAAAAACACATATGTGTGTTCTCATACAATTACACTTAAACAACCAACTCTAGAAAGAAATAAGAATTAAGAAAGAAGCGTTTATAGCTCCTAAACTTTGCTCTTCCCTACGCTTGCACTATCAAGTTCAGGTTCAAAGGGTATTTCTCAGTCTTGCAATAAGCATGACACCCCTAGAGTTACCACAAATTACGTATTAATTATGAAGAAGACAAACCAGTTTCCCTAATCCTAAAAACTGATAATATACACCAAAAGGAAGGTATCAAATATTCTAGTATACTACTTTTAATTGCAACGCCTTAGATACTTTTCTTTTTTCTAAAGCCAGATCAATCACTTCACTCATATATTCAACAAAATGGAATTTTACCCCTTTAATAAATTCCTTGTTAATTTCTTCAATGTGTTTTTGGTTTTCTTTACACAAGATTATTTCTTTAAGCCCAGCACGTTTAGCCGCTAATATTTTCTCTTTTATTCCTCCTACAGGAAGTACTCTGCCACGAAGTGTTATTTCACCAGTCATGGCGATGTGCGATTTAACTTTTCTTTGTGCAAATAGAGAAGTTAAGGCTGTAAGCATCGTTATTCCTGCTGAAGGGCCGTCCTTCGGAATTGCCCCTTCAGGAACATGAATATGTATGTTCCATTTTTCAAAAACTTCTTGATCTATATTTAATCCTTCAGCATTAGCTTTAAGATAAGTGAGGGCAGTTGTTGCAGATTCTTTCATAACATCGCCTAAATTTCCTGTAAGTGTCAAACTCCCTTTTCCTCTATTTAAAGTGCTTTCAATAAAAAGAATATCTCCACCTACTGAAGTCCAAGCCAAACCAATTGCAACACCAGGAGGATTCGCATCGGCGTAAATCTCATTTTTATACTTGGGTTTACCTAAAATTTTCTCCAATTGTTCTTCTGATACTTTAGTATTGTACTCTTCCTCTAAAGCAACCGATTTAGCAATATTTCTCATCACAGAAGCAATTACACGGTCTAATTCCCTGACACCAGATTCACGAGTGTAATTTTGTATTAGCTTCTCCATTACCTTGGCACTTAAGCTAATTTGAGATGCCTTTAATCCATGTGCTGTTCTTTGCTTCTTCACAAGGTATTTTTTAGCGATCTCTTTCTTCTCTTCAACAGAATAACCACTTAAATGAATGATTTCCATTCTATCTCTTAAAGCTGGCTGAATCGTAGAAATATCATTGGCTGTAGCAACAAATAGCACTTTTGACAAGTCGTACTCAAGTTCTAAATAATTGTCATAAAAAGTAGAATTCTGTTCTGGGTCAAGCACTTCTAATAACGCTGAAGAAGGGTCTCCTCTGAAATCTTTTCCTACTTTATCAATCTCATCCAAAATAAAAACTGGATTAGAAGATTGTACTTTCTTTAGAGATTGTAAGATACGACCAGGCATTGCACCAATATATGTTTTTCTATGTCCACGTATTTCAGACTCATCATGCAAGCCACCTAACGACATCCGTACATATTTTCTGTCCAAAGCTTTGGCGATCGAACGCCCTAAAGAAGTTTTGCCTACTCCCGGAGGACCAATAAAACATAAAATAGGAGATTTCATATCTCCTTTTAATTTCAAAACAGCCAAATATTCTAGAATTCTATCCTTAATTTTTTCTAATCCATAATGATCTTTATCTAAAACATTTTGAGCTCGTTTTAAATCAAAATTATCATTGGTATATTCATTCCATGGAAGATCTAGCATTAAATCAAGATAATTCAGTAGAACAGAATACTCCGCCGCTGCAGGGTTAATACGTTGTAACTTTTTAATCTCTTTATCAAATGATTTAGTAATTTCCTTGCCCCATTTTTTCTCTTTTGCACGCTTTTGCATGCGCAATATTTCTTCTTGATAAACATCCCCACCAAGTTCCTCTTGGATCGTTTTCATTTGCTGGTGCAGAAAATAGTCACGCTGTTGTTTTTCAATATCTGTTTTAACCTTCGATTGAATTTCATCTTTCAACTCAAGCACTTGTAGCTCCTGATTTAAATGATCTAAAACACGCTGAGATCTAGCTTTTTCAGAATTGATTTCTAAAATCTCTTGTTTCTGTCGTGGTTCAATATTTAAATTCGAAGCAATAAAGTTAGTAAGGAAGGAAATGTCTTCTATGTTTTTAAGCATTACCTTTGCCTCAGAAGGAATATTAGGAGAAAGTTCAATAATTCTTGTTGCCAACTCTCTAAGTGTTGCTATAAACGCTTTTAATTCCTGTTCACTATCATCGTTTTTAACATCTTCTAAATAAGAGGCTTTTGCTTCTAAGTAAGGTTCTGATTTAGTGATTTCCTCTAACTTAAATCGTCTTTTCCCCTGAATAATCAATGTTGTACCACCATCCGGCATCTTCAACATTTTAACAATTTTAGCAACGGTTCCTATTTTATGTAAATCATTGTATTCAGGATCTTCTGTTTTCGAATTTTTTTGTGCAATTACGCCGATAATCTTGTCAGTTTTGTATGCCTTTTTGACTGCTTTTATTGATCGCTCTCTTCCTACAG
Source organism: Chitinophagales bacterium (assembly GCA_965216955.1). GTDB lineage: Bacteria > Bacteroidota > Bacteroidia > Chitinophagales > JADIYW01 > CBDCGV01. The sequence continues at coordinate 54,824 of CBDCGV010000009.1, forward strand.
AAATCGGAATTACGACACTAGAAAACAAAACATTGTTTCTCAGCGGCAATATTGGAATTGTATTGGGGTATTTAATTTTGTCATCATCCTTATCTGCATCAAGCGTAAGCATGGGCATCATCTCTACCTCCTCTTCTACTAAATCATCGAACCAAAAGTTGTCAAGCATATTATCTACAAGTCTAAAGGATAAGTAATAATGTCAGTTATATTGAAAAATATAACCTTCAACCCATTAAGTCAATATTTGTGCCATCTAAAATTAAAAGCAAATTAAATAAGGGTAAAGCTAAAATAACACGCTTTTAGGAATTACAAAATTTTCCCTAATGCTGTCAGTACTTTATCTATATTTTCTTGTCTAGAAGAATGTCCCATTAATCCTACTCTCCAAATTTTACCAGCCATTGGACCCAGTCCACCTCCTATTTCAATATTAAATTCTTTAAGTAAAGTTGATCTGACATGTGCATCATCCACTTCTTCAGGAATAGTAATCGCATTTAATTGCGGCAGTCCAAATGCTTCATCAACGAAATAATCGAGCCCCAACTTTAACAACCCTTTTTTTAAGCTTAAATGATTGAGATAATGCCTTTCCCAAGCTTCTTCTATTCCCTCTTCTGAAAGTATAACCAATGCCTCATGAAGGCCATAAAGTGCATTAATTGGTGCTGTGTGATGATAGGACCTCTTAACATTGCTTCCCCAATATCCCATCACAAGGTTTAAGTCTAAAAACCAGCTTTGTACTTTTGTTTTTCGATTTCTTATTTTATCGAGTGCTCTTTCATTAAAACTCACCGGAGATAAACCTGGTGTGCATGACAGGCATTTTTGACTTCCTGAATAAATCGCATCAATTTCCCAATCATCCACTCTTAATTCAGACCCCCCAAAAGATGTAACTGCATCTACAATAACTAAACAATTATGCTCATGCGCAAGTTTTGTAATCATTTGAGCATCTGACCTAACACCTGTAGAAGTTTCTGCATGTACAAATGCAACAATTTTGGCATCCGAATTCTTCTCAAGCGCTTCTCTTACTTTTTCTGGATCAACAGGCTGCCCCCAATCATCTTCCACCATTATGGCTATTCCCCCACATCTTTCAACATTTTCCTTCATTCGTCCTCCAAAAACACCATTCTTACATACTACTACCTTATCTCCGGGTTCTACCAAATTCACAAAACACATTTCCATTCCAGCAGACCCAGGAGCAGAAACGGCCATTGTCATTGCATTCTCTGTTTGAAATGCATATTTCAATAACGTTTTTAATTCATCCATCATATTTACAAACTCAGGATCTAAGTGCCCCAATGTTGGACGTGCTAAAGCATCTAAAATTCTTTTAGGCACATCTGAAGGTCCAGGACCTAATAAAGTTCTTACTGAAGGTTTAAATGAGGTAATATTTGGTTTTTCCATATTTTTTATTCCAATTTTATTGTGAGTTGCAAAAATAGAAAAGTTGAAGGTTTGAAAAGATTAACCGATCATAAAATTTTAATAGGCACTTAACTTATTAATTATTCATCAATGATCTGCTGTTTTACTTTTCGAAAATTTACTCTTAAGTCTTACTGCAGGCACCCATATTTTCGACAACAAATACTTAAATGGATTGCTCTTATCCACTTTCCAATCTGTTGTTCGTGCTTTTTCTTTGGGACTATCATGCAATGTATATGCATAAATAGCAATTGAAGTTCTATTAACTCCTTCAGGGAAATTAATTGGATCATAACCATGTAATGTATATCCTCGACAATGCATAATCGCTAAGCGATTAAAAGGTACTTCAACTTCTGTTTTTTTACCACTTCTTTTATCCTCAAGTTTTAAATTCCCTCCATATTCGGGTTTCCAATCTTTATTTAAATAAAGTAGAACATTTAAATTTCTATACCATGTAGGTTTAAGCGGATGATAATTAAAATCTACATGCATGTCTAAGAAACTCCCTTTACCACCAAGATGAATACCCCCTCCATAAAAATCAGGATCAATAAAAACATCTTCGTCAGTAACATACTTCAACCACTCTTGAAACCTTTTAGAAGTTATATCTGAATAAAACTCTGCGAATATTGGCGTAATATCCTTGATCTTCGATCTTTCAAACTTGTTTTTTGAAAAAGCATAATCAGCGGCTCTTGTTTTTATCTCAGGAACGCTCTTATACAGTTCATTTGCTTTTTCATCTAGAAGAAATCCATCGACCCCTATGTGAGGAAATAAATCTGCTTCTAAGAACTGTTTTCTAAACTGTTCCTTATTTGCTTCTAAGTATTCAAAATTTATCATGAATTACGTTTTATCATTCTTACCTACAAAGGTGTTAAAATTTAAACAATGTAGTAATAAGCCAAAAGTAAATCAAATATCATCGATCATTATCTGCTATGATTCTAATCAATATACGTATGAAAATTATTATTATTTGATTGAGTTCTTCAGAATGACTATTTTGCAAATCTCAACAATAAAAGAAAACTATGTCAAATTTAATGGATTTATTAAGCTCCCAACTTGGAGGACAAGCTATGAAAGCTATTAGCCAACAGCTTGGAGCAAATGAACAACAAACACAAAGTGCGGTACAATCAGCTCTTCCTATTTTATTGGAAGCTATGACAAGAAATACCGGAAACCAACAAGGAGCTAATGCTTTAGCTAATGCTTTGGACAAAGATCATGACGGAAGTGTCTTAGATGATATTCCTGGATTTTTATCAAATTTCCAAAATGGTCCGGGCAATGGAATTTTAAAACACTTACTTGGTAATCGAAGAGGAAATGCAGAACAATTTGTAAGTAAAACTAGTGGGTTGGATGCTCAATCTGTTGGAAGTTTAATGCAAATGTTGGCACCAATGTTAATGGGGCAATTGGGTAAACAAAAAAGGCAACAAGGATTAGATGTAGGTACTTTGGTTAATATGCTTCAGGGCACTAGAAAACAAGCTCAACAGCAAAACCCGCAAGCAGTTGATATGATAGGTAGTCTTTTAGATAAAGACGGTGATGGAGATTATAAAGATGAAATTGCTCAAATGGGCATGAAGTTTTTGGGCGGGCTATTGAGAAAGTAACTGTTTAAATAGCAATAAAAGGGTGGTTCTAAAAGAACCACCCTTTTTTATTACCATAAAATTGACTTTTATTAAGAAAGAAAGACCTTCCTTAAAATCAACATCAGAATTTGTATTTTGACGACATGATCAAATTTTTCCTTTTTACTTCTTTCATTTTATTGAATTTAAATTCATTCTGCGGTATTAATCCCAAAAATATTGACATTGTTAGAGATCAATGGGGTGTGCCGCATATTTTTGGAAAAACTGACCCTGAAGTAGCTTATGGTCTGGCTTGGGCAATGTGTGAAGATGATTTTGAAAATACTCAAAAACTCCTTTTGGCTGTTCAAGGTAGGCTTGGAGAAGTTGATGGTAAAGATGGTGCTATTCTTGATTTCATGTATCACATTTCAGGTGTAGAAGAATTGGTTGAAAAGAATTATTCTGTTGAACTTTCATCCTCCTATAGAAAATATGTTGAAGCATTTGCTGCCGGAATTAACAGCTATGCAGCGCATTTCCCTGAAGAGCATTTACGAAAAAATATCTTCCCAATTGAAGGCAAAACCATCTTAAAAGGAAACGCTATTACTTCTGTATTACTTACTAATGTATACATAGATTTCATTAAAATTTTCAGGAAGTTGGTTGGGAATAGCGAAGAAGGTATTAACTACAAGGTTCCTTTACCAGAAGGTTCTAACGCCTTTGCTTTCAACCCGAACAAAACAAAAGATGGAAACACCTATTTAGCGATTAACTCCCATCAACCTTTAGATGGTTTGTTTTCGTGGTATGAAGCACACTTAGTAAGCGAAGAAGGATTAAATATTTTGGGAGGTACATTTCCATGCGGCCCAAATATTTTACATGGAGTTAATAGCCATTTAGGTTGGGCTGCAACCTTAAACCACCCAGATTTATCAGATGTATATGAGCTAGAAATGCATGAAGATGAAAAACTCAAATATAAGTTTGATGATGAATGGCTAATGCTTGAAGAAAGGCCTAAACGGGTTAAAGTAAAACTTGGCTTTTTCAGATTACCCATTAAAAAGAAATTTTACTGGAGCAAATACGGAACAACAATTAAAAATAAAGATGGCTTTTTCTCTGTGCGATTTCCGGCCAATATGAGTATTGCTTCTTCAGAAAGAATGTATAACCTTAATAAAGTAAAGAGCTTAGAAGAATTTAAAGCTGTTATAAACAAAGGAGACTTGCCTGGAACAAATCTCATATGTGCTGACAAGGAGCACAATATTTTCTATGTAAGCAACGGACAATTTCCATATAGGAATAAAAATTACAACTGGAAAGGCGCACTACCAGGCAATACATCTAAAACACTTTGGGAACATAAGTTTTACCCCACTAGTGAAATTGTCCAATACGAAAACCCTCAATGTGGCTACTTATTCAATACCAATGGCAGCCCTTTTATTGCTACCTGTGATGAAGAGAATATTAAAGAAGAAAACATCAACCCTACTTTTGGATACCTAGGTTCCAAGATGATTAATAATAGAACAATTGTTGCAAAAAAATTAATTGAAAGTTATGATAAAATAGATTGGGAAGATTTTAAAACAATAAAATACGACCAATCTTTCGATAAAGAGATGTACTCTTACAGTATTAATAATTTAATCGAATTAACAAAGTTGGATGCTAATAAATACCCCAAAGTTGCTGATGCAATACGTGTAATTGAAGATTGGGATATGGTTTGTGATCTTAATGATACTGAAAGTGCTATTCTTATTTTTGCCGTAAATGAATTAATTGACCAATTGATGAAAGATGGCGCTCAATATGAAGAAAACAGCTTTGAGGAAGAAGATTATTATTTGGCCTTAAAGAAAGCTAGAAAACATATGTTAAGACATTTTAAATCTTTAAGAGTTCCTTTGCATGAGGTGCAAAAGCACGTGCGCGGTGATGTGGAATTAGGAATTAGTGGAGCCCCTGACGTTATTGCATCTAATCTAAGTCAACCACATAAAAAAGGCACGTTGAAAGCTTTTGTTGGAGACTCTTATATTATGTTGGTTAAATTTACGAATGATGGACCTATAATTGAAACGGTTAATGCCTACGGAGCATCTAACAAAGCAGACAGTCCACATTATACAGATCAAATGCAACTGTTTGTCGATCAAAAAACCAAAGCCATGACATTAGATAAAAAGGAAGTCTATAAACATGCAAAAACTATTTACCACCCAAAATGAAGGAGGCCACCATTTACAAATGGCAGCCTCCAAACTAAGAGAAAAACTAAGTTGCTTCTTTAATCAATAATTGTAACAATTAATTTCGTGTTGCAGTCCCAGTCAACGAATTAACCGTTCCCATAGTTTGTACTTCGTGCGCAACAACTGCTGCATCGACACTTCCAACCAAAGGTTTGAGTAAAAATGGCGCAGTACTATTATCAGGCACAGGTTCAACAGAAATTACAACTTTACCACCGCTTAAATCAGACGGAAACGTTATGCCATTTGCAGACCCGGTTACAAAATCTTCTCCAGGATAATTAGGTCCATTTCCATTCGAACCCTTATATGGTGAAGTAGCAGCATTATCATCAGCAATACCAGGATTATCAAATGTGCCAGTAGAAATTGGAGAACCATCTCCCCCAGAAAATATAACCCAGCCTTCATAAGTCCAGTCGGAAACACCACTTAAATCTGGCAATGTTAATCCAGCAACGGGACTAGATCCAGAATTATCTAACCACCAAACTCCGCTTTTTTCATCAGTTGTATCCTCACTTGTTGGTGTTGCCAAAATATATTTACCAGCAATCGAACTAAAATTTGCAATAACATTGTTCGTATTCAATGCTGCTTGATTTCCTGAAAAATCACCCTGAAGGATCTTAATATTTGACGGAGCAGGGTCACTATCATCGGCCGGCTCAATAGACAATACGAATGCAGTTGCAGAATCTAATTGCTCCTCGTCAACTTGAAATGTCCCCCCAGCAGGATTTGTAAATGTTCCTGTGCTTACGGGACTTCCATCAACTATTATCCAACCTTCATACACCTCCTCACTTCCTAAATCTTCCAATCCATTAAAAGCTAATACAAGATTCACCAAATTTGAAATTTCATCATCATCACAACTAGTAAAGATCATTACTGTTGCTAAAAGAATAATTGACATAATTTTTTTCATAATACTTATTTTTTGTGTACTTCAAAATTGGGATTTAAGTATCACAGAAGTTTCACAAAAGGTTATAGGTTTATATAGAAAGTATGACGTATTTTAAAAGGCTATTAATAGACATACCAGTCTCATAAATAGCAGCCTATTTTTCTAAAGAAATTAAAGGTTTAACAGATAATAATTAGTGATTATCGGGCAAGTTCCAATTCAAACTTAAATATTGAACCTACATCCAATTGACTTTGAAGATTTATATCTGAATTATGCAGTTCGAGAATTTTTTTAACTATTGCTAGCCCCAAGCCCATGCCTTCCTTATTATGCGTAGTAGATTGGTATTTTTTATATCTATCAAACATCTCCCCGACTTTTTCTTTTTCTATGCCAATCCCTGAATCTTGAACTTGAACACTCACTCCCTGCTTTGTTTCATTTATAGCAATTTTAATTTCATCTCCCTCTTCTGTAAACTTTAAAGCGTTGTCTAACAGATTTTGTAAAACTCGCTCAATCATAGAAATGTCTGCTATTACCATTGGAACTCCCTCCTCTATTTCAGTTTTAATAGCCACCTTTTTCTTTTCGGCCAAAATCTTGTATTTATTGTAGGTGTCCATTGCCAGCTCCTGAATAAAAAATGGTTCTTTTTTAGGTATAATCTGTTTCGCCTCTAGCTTTGATAATTCAAACAATTCTGAAACTAGCTTATTTAATCTTTGCGTGTTACTCAATACGATTTCGATGTATTTTTTCCGATCTTCCGGATTAAGCGATCGATCTTCTTCCTTCATAGATAGTGTTTCCAAGTATCCATGAATCACTGCAAGCGGTGTTCGCAAATCATGAGAAATGTTGGCAACCAATTCTCGTCGAAGGGTTTCTGTTGATTTAAGTTCTTCAATATTAGATTGAATGGTCTCTGCCATTTGATTATAAGTCTCTGCCAAAACACTTAAATCTCCTCCTTGTTTCATATCTATTCTCGCTTCATAATCTCCTCCTGAGAATCGCCGTACTGTAGCTATAATCTTGTTAAGGTTTCTTGTTAGCAACCAAATAATTAATAATCCTATTACCAATGCTCCAATTAAAGTAAGCGCAAATGTTCTTAATCCAACTTTTAAAATGTAACTCTTAAACAATACCGACGCTGCTGATTCATACTCTTCACTTGCAAGTATAGTATAGACATATCCATCAACAACACCATCCATATTTTTATGCGCTGCCGCAGAAAACACTTTCTTTTTTCCAGGGTTTCTTGGATCATCTCCTTTAATTATTTGCTGACATTCGTTTTCTATGAACTTTTTAATTGGGGCAATATTCACATAATCTAACTTCACTTTTTTATAAGGAGCAACATAAGACAATATCTTACCATTAACGTCTAAAATATAAACCTCAATACTTGGGTTTATCGCCATCATATGATGCATTATTTCATCAATTCTTTCTGGGATCATCTCTCCATTGTACATGAAAGGTTCTACCTCTTTCATAATCTGTTCTGCAAGATTTTCATGAAGTTTTTGATTTCTTTCTTGAAAGTATTCTTGAGCTGAATATGTTGATATTAGTACATAGGATAGTCCTAAAACAATTAGGAATAGTAAAAAGATTAGGGATACCTTAATGTATAGTTTATTGGCTATTTTATTCATGCTTTCGTCATTAAGTTAACTTTCCCCTCTTTATATAATTAATCCATAAATCTATATCCTACTCCCCAGGTAGTCCTTATAAAAGTAGGTTGTGATATTTCAGGTTCTATCTTAGATCTTAATCTATTGATATGAGAATTAACGGTATGCTCATACCCTTCAAATTCGTATCCCCAAACCAATTGTAATAATCGGTCTCTCGAATAACTTTTACCAGGGTTTTGAATCATCAAAGCAAGTAAGTCAAATTCTTTTGGTGTTAGCTCAATTCTTTTATCATCTAATAAAACTTTTCGCTTAGAAATATCCACTTCTAGATTTTCGCATCTAAAAATTTGATTTTCATTTTCTGATATTGAAGACTTATACATTTCAGTTCTTCTGAAAATTGCTTTAACCCTAGCAATAAATTCTCTAACGGAAAAAGGTTTTGTTAGATAATCATCCGCACCTGTTTCTAAACCTAAAATCTTATCTATCTCTTCAGACTTAGATGTTAGCATCAAAATAGGTGTTTTGATTTTATCGGCACGAAGATTTCTACAAACATCTAGCCCATTCATTCCCGGTAACATTATGTCTAAAATAATGAGATCAAATTCCTCCTGTTTTGCAACTAAATAACCATGATTCCCATCCGTTTCAAACTTCACATCACAATTCAAATCATTTAAATGAATTTTTAACAAATCCACTATTTGAACATCGTCTTCTATAATTAGCACTCTATGCACCATGCAAAAATAAATTTAGAGTATCACAAAAGTATCACACCTTTATTAAGATTAATTAATAAAAAATCTCTTCAATCACCCTATTCACTATGTTTACTGTGATTAGAGTTTATTTAGCTGCCAATTATACTCGTAGTATCCAACATTAGAAGTAGAGGGAATTTTATTGGTTCTGTATTTATTAATAAAATCTAAGATTCCCTTTTTGGTGTTTCCGAAATCAACTATATACCACTCAAAAATCTGCGATACGTCAACTTTACCATTTGAAACTTTAATAAAACTATTGTCATTAACTGCTTTTTTTGTTTGAGTCAATAATTGATCATATAAAAGCTTAGGTTGATAAGCAAAGTTCTCAATTTTAGGACAACCTATGGCCGCACAAACCAAAACAAAATGAATTCTGGGCTCTTTCCATTTTTTACGGATGACATTATTCTCAATATCATTCAATGTTAAAAGACTTCCCGCAACATTATGCTTTTTAGCATCAAAAAAACCACTTACATCCAAAGGAGACTTTGGAATATTATTGTCTAATACACTTTTAATTACCAAAATATTATAGCTATTGATATAGAACGCAAAAATCTCATCATCAGAGCATCCCTTTAAATTGGTATTTGCGATGGCCTCCGTTAAAACTTTTATTTCTGCCTTATTAATTGATGAATACTTTACTTTTCCCTCTTGAACATACTTTTTCAAAAATGCATCTACATCAGAAAAAAAATGATCACTTACTCCAAAAACATTTTGAATAAACAGAAGTGCTAGAATTAATAATGGCGTTCTCATAATTTATTTTTTGTTAGAAGATGAACCAATTTGAAACGAAAATAATTCATTAGATGTATTAATTTAACATAATGAGCAACTATCAAGAAACCGTAAGCAAAGTTTATAAGGAAGCTGCATTGAGTCCAGATATTGGTTTGTGCTGCACAACGACTCCTATTTGGCAACTACCTGAACTCAAGATTCCAAAAACAATGTTAGAAATGAATTATGGATGTGGCTCAACAGTACATCCTAGGGACTTATCTAATAATCCTAAAATTCTATATGTTGGTGTTGGAGGAGGTATGGAATTACTTCAGTTCAGTTATTTTAATCGTAAACCTGGTGGAGTTATAGGCGTAGATATTGTTGATGAGATGCTTACAGCTTGCGCTAATAATTTTGTAGAAGCAGAGCAACTTAATTCATGGTTCAAAAAAGAATTTATTGAGCTAAAGAAAGGTACTGCACTACAATTACCAATTAAAGACAGTAGTATTGATGTTGCTGCCCAGAATTGTTTATTTAACATTTTTGAATTGAACGATTTAAAGTTAGCGCTTCAAGAAATTTACCGTGTTCTTAAACCGCATGGCAGACTGGTTTTATCGGACCCTATATGTGAGCAAGCAATGCCAAATGCTTTAAAACAAGATGCCAAACTTAGAGCACTTTGTTTAAGTGGAGCTTTACCTTTAAATCAATATCTTAAGTTAATTACGGATATCGGTTTCGGAACTATTGAAGTTAGAGCAAAACGCCCCTATAGAATCCTTTCTCCAAAACACTACAATACTGATCAATTAATCATCACAGAAAGTGTAGAAATTTGTGCTATCAAAGATCCTATTCCTGATGATGGTCCATGTATTTTTACAGGAAAGACCGCTATTTATTTTGGACAAGAAGCATATTTTGATGACCAAAAAGGACATATGCTGATGCAAAATCAACCTTTAAGCATTTGCGACAAAACGGCCAATGCCCTCTCTAGCTTATCAAGATCCGATATATACATATCAGATTCTACTTTCTTTTATGATGGAGGAGGCTGCTGTTAGCATAAATATTTGATCAATTGACATTACCTTTACATAATGGCAAAAGAGGTAATAAGAAATTGGTCAAGAAAATACCTTAAGCGAATATTTTATGCGCTATCAATATCCATATTAGCGTTAATAATTGGTGTTGTAGGTTATACCATTATAGAGGGCTATTCCTTAACCGACGCTATATACATGACCGTTATTACATTGTCAACAGTTGGTTTTGGAGAAGTAGCCCCCCTTAGTTGGTATGGAAAATTATTTACGATAGTACTTATTGTAATTAATTTTGGTGTTTTCGCTTATGCAATCAGTGTAATTACTTCTTTCGTTATTGATGGAGACTTTAAGGAATTAATAAAACTAAAAAAAATGACTAACAAAATTAATAACTTGGAAAACCACATTATTATTTGTGGCTATGGCAGGTTAGGTAAGGTATTATGTGAGGATTTAAATAAAGTAGGTAAGCAATTTTTAGTTGTAGAAAACAACCACAAAAAAATTGAGCTTATTAAATCCAAAGGCTTTTTATATTACGAGGGAGATGCCACTAAAGATGAAACAATTACTAGTTTAAGTATTGAAAAAGCAAGTACATTAATAACAACCATCCCAACCGATGCCACCAATACTTTTATTGTGTTGGCGGCAAAAGAGCTTAACAAGGATATTAATGTAATTAGTCGTGCTTCAGAAGAAGCGAATATTAGTAAACTAAGACTTGCCGGAGCCAATCATGTTATAATGCCAGAACATATTGGTGGTGCATACATGGCAGCATTAGTAAATGGCACTGAAAATATTGACATTGGTAATTGGGGATATTAGATATCCATTCAAATTCAATATAAATAAGTTAAAACATCATAAGGTGAACCTAATAGAATAAATCTTATGCAGCTTACCTTTCGACAAGCAACACCACTAGATGTAGACAAAGCAGCACCCTTGATATATAGTTCAGGTCCTCTTGCTTGGGAATATGTATTTGCTGGAAAAAAAACCGGAAGTGCCCTAAATTTTATGAAATTCAGCTTTCTTAAGCGCAAAGGGCAATTAGGTTGTAACAATCATATCGTTGCGCTCATCAATGATGAAGTGGTTGGTTGTGCCACCTATTATTCGACTGATGTAACTTTCAAATACTTGTTCAACAATCTTAAGAATATACTTTCCTTTTATAACTTTTTTGATGCTTTCAAAGTTATTATGAGAGGATTAAGAACAGAAAATGTATTACGCCCACCCAAAAAAGGTAGCCACTATATTGCACATGTTGGCATTGATCCAAAATATAGAGGTAAAGGATTCGGGAACCAATTGATGCACCACCTTATAAAAAAGGGGATTGATCTAAACCGTAAATATGCTGAATTAGATGTTGCGCATAATAACCTAAATGCCTATCGCTTATATAAAAGACTTGGTTTTAAAGATTTTAAGAAGACTATTGCGAGCGATTCGCTAAAAAATGAATTTGGAAAAATTATTGATCATATTAATATGAGAAAACCATTATAACTTCATGAAGAAAACCCATTAGTTTCGGTAACCCTAAGTACCTTTTAGAACATATTTTTTGTAATACGCGATAATCAATGTAGTAAATGGTAAAGCGATAATCATTCCTAAAATTCCCATCAAGCTTCCCCAGATGGCAATAGATAAAAGCATAATAGCTGGATTCATACCAGTGACTTCTTTCATTAGTCTAGGTACTAAAACTGCATCTTCTAAAATTTGAACCACCCCAAAAATCCCAATTACAACTACAAGATATATCCAAAATGGATTTCCTGTCTCTACTGAAAGTAATCCCGCACTTAAGAGACAGGGTATTAACCCTAAATTTTGTAAATAGGGGATATAGTTCATCGTACCTACCATTATTGCCAGTAACAGGGCAAGTGGTAATCCCATTATACTAAAGGCAATTGAAAAAAGCACAATATTGATAAGAACAATGATTGTTTTTTGCCTAAAATACCCCATCATATTATGGCTAAAATCATCAACAAATTCAACGGCCTGAGCTCTAAACTTAACTGGAATATATTTATGCCAGTTCTCCTTAAACGCATCATAATCTTGTAAAATAAATACCAAATAAAGCAAAACAGCTATAAGGCCAATAAAACTCACTAAAAAGCCAAAAACATTAGTAAAGGTGCCCCATATTCCAGGCAATACTTTTTGAACCATAGGAGATAGGTTTTCAAAAGTGAGATACTCCATAAACCTATCGCTTTGAAAAAAATCCTTCAACCAATTGGCAATATTGGTAGGAATAAAGCTACCGCTAAATAATGTGTCTTTATTCTCAATATAAATCTCTGCAAAGCGATTATATTCTTTTATCATAGAAGGAATAACAATAGCATAGAATATTGCATGTCCAATTAATATCAACAAAAAAGTAATGATTAAAGCAACACTCCTATTCCCTTTTACTCTTTTTTGAATCCAACTTACAATTGGATTAAGTAAATAGGCAAGTACCAAAGCAATTACGAATGGTAATAATACAGCACTTAATTTATTAATAAGCACCACCATACCCCAACCAATTAATCCATAAATCAACAACCGAATGGTTCTATCTATTGTAAATTCTTTATCAAGCATAGTACTTTTTATTACCTCTAAACAAAATTTTCAATTCAAAATTAATAGAGCATGATTAAATCCCTCGTCAATTTAATTTAATTATTAAACATTTAAAATGATTAAGTAAACTTCTTTTTCGATTGAGCAATAACTCTATTTTTGCGCGCCTGTATGGGACAATTTGATTTTACAACACTAAAGAAAACTTTAAGAGGAGATATTTTTGCAGGTTTAACGGTAGCCTTAGCATTGGTTCCGGAAGCTGTAGCTTTTGCATTTGTAGCTGGAGTTGATCCTTTAGTAGGTTTATATGCCGCTTTTATAGTTGGTTTTGTTACTTCCATCTTTGGGGGGCGACCAGGTATGATTTCAGGGGCTACAGGAGCATTAGCAGTTGTAATGGTAAGCCTGGTAAAAGAAGGCAATGAAATGGGCGCCCCTGGTGACGAAATGGGCCTTTATTATCTTTTTGTCACTGTTATATTGATGGGAATTATTCAAATACTAGCTGGCCTATTTAAACTAGGTAAATTTGCACGCTTAATACCACATCCTGTAATGCTAGGATTTGTAAATGGACTAGCCATTGTCATATTTCTTTCACAATTGGAAATGTTTAAAGAGCACATTAATGGAGAGCATGTTTGGTTGAAAGGAAAGGATCTTTTTACAATGCTTGCGCTTGTAGTTGGAACCATGGGTATGATGTGGGGACTTCCTAAGATAAATAAAAAAATTCCTGGAGGACTAATTGCAATTGTATCGGTTTCATTGTTAGTAATTTTCACTCAAATGGACGTTGCTACAGTAGGCTCCTTTATTAGAGATGGTGGAGGAACAGGCTTAAAAGGAGGTCTTCCTATACCGCAATTAGATCTATTTCAAAAAATCCCTCTCAACTTGGAAACTCTATCCTTTGTCTTTCCCTACGCGCTCATTTTAGCTTTAATTGGGCTTACAGAATCTTTAATGACGTTAAACCTAATTGATGAACTGACAGAAACTCATGGCAACAGTAATAGAGAGTGTATTGCTTTAGGAAGTGCTAATGTAATCACCGGTTTTTTTGGTGGAATGGGAGGATGTGCAATGATTGGACAATCTCTAATAAATATCAATTCGGGAGGTAGATCTAGAGTTTCAGGGGCATTTGCCGCAGTAACTCTATTGTTTTTTATACTCTTTGCCTCCTCGCTTATAGAAGCTGTTCCAATTGCTGCACTAGTAGGTGTAATGTTTATGGTTGTTATTGGAACTTTCGCTTGGTCTAGTTTACAAATATTACACAAAATTCCAGCAGGAGATGCTTTAGCTATCTTATTGGTAACTATACTAACTGTAAAGTATGATCTTGCTATAGCCGTAATCGCAGGGGTTATTCTAAGCGCATTGATATTCTCATGGGAAAATGCTAAGAGAATTAGAGCCAGAAAAACCATTTTGCCCGGAAAAATCATTTATGAAATATGGGGACCACTGTTTTTCGGTTCTATTACTGAATTCAATAAAAAATTTGACTTCAGAGGAGAACATGAAGAAGTGGTTATAGATTTTCTTGAATCTAGGGTATGTGATCATTCAGGAGTAGAAGCCATCCAAAATTTAGTCGATAGATTTGAATCCTTTGGAAAAAAAGTAAAGCTCAAACATCTAAGCCATGATTGTAGTGCTATTTTATGTAAGGTAAACCCACACCTCTCTGAAGTAATAGAAGAAGCTATTGATGATCCCAAATACAACGTTATGATGAAAAATGAAGAATTCATTTAATAACCATCGCCTTCTTATCCATACATATTAACGGCAGCAATATATGCTGTAGTCCATGCTGCCTGAAAGTTATAACCTCCAGTTATGGCATCAATATTTAAAACTTCTCCAGCAAAATAAAGCCCCTTTAAAAATTTGTGTTCCAAAGTTTTAGTATTAATCTCTTTTAAATTAACACCTCCACAGGTTACAAACTCTTCTTTAAAAGTGCTTTTACCATCTACATCTAATAAGCAATTGCATAATTGTTCTTCTAACTTGATAAGCTGCTTTCTCCCTAGTGCTGATAATTTCACATTTTTATCTATCCCTGCAGACTCCAAAAGAGCAAACTTTAATCTTTTAGGAAGGTTAAACAATTCGATATTCAGCATTTTTTGTTTCCCATTTTTATCAATCAAGTTTCTTAATTCCCTATGTATCTCTTCTTTCGGTTTACCAGTCCAATTAATTAGTATTTTAAACCGGTAGTTTCTTTTAGCAAAAGTTGCTGCTTCTTTAGCTGACAATTTTAATATAGCAGGTCCACTTAATCCCCAGTGTGTTATTAGTACCGCTCCATTTGTAGCATTCTTTTGCCCAGCAATTCTTATTCTTGCATTTTTTACTGCAATTCCTTGTAGATTCTTGATAAGGGGAGATTGTATATTGAAAGTAAATAATGAAGGGTGTAAATCTGTAATTCCAACACCTATGTCTCTAAGTATCGCAAAAAAAGAAGAGCTACTTCCTGTTGCTACAAGCACTTTATTTGCTTTAAATACTCCACTTTTTTGAATGCAAACAGTCCATTGATTATCCCTTAGCTCTAGTTTAGTTACCCCACTTTGAGTTTGAAGTTCTCCTTTGCCATTTAAATAAGAACCCTTAAGGCCATCAATAATCGTTTGTGATCTATTGCTAACGGGAAAAAAACGCCCATCTTCCTCTGCCTTCAGCTTTATTCTTTTTTTTGCAAACCATTTAATGATGCTTTGATTATTAAATTTTGCAAACCATTTTCGCATTTGCCTCCAACCTCTAGGATAGTATTCCCCGAAAGTGGATAATTCAAAGTGGATATTGGTTACATTGCACCTTCCTCCACCAGAAATTTTAACCTTCTGAAGTACTTTATTACTCTTTTCTAATATGAGTACTCTTTTTTGAGGGTACTTCTCTAAAAAAATATTCCCCGCAAAAAAACCTGCAGCTCCCCCTCCAATTATAATTAAATCATAAGTCATCAAAAATCTAAATCAATATATGAGTCCTTTAATAAATATGTTTTACATTTATGAAACTCAAGTTCGAAAATTTATCCATTAGAATAGCAAAAATTATTTTCAATGCTCGACAAAAAAAGATATTTCCTTCTTCCGCTAATTTTTTTCCTATATAATTTAAGCATTGTAGAAGCCACACATATTGTCGGAGGAGAGCTTAATTACCAACATCTAGGAGGAAGCTCATATAACCTCTCTATTAAGCTATACAGAGACTGTAAACCAGGTTCATTTGGTTTACCAATTTCTACAGATATACAAGTGTACGATTTTCTTGGGAATGAAATTGATCAATTCGTTTTAAGCAGGCAAACGATTGAATTTGTTGATCCAGACATAGACAATCCATGCTTAATTGTTCCCCCTGAACTTTGCCTTGAGTTTGGATTTTATAGTGGGATTGTTTCACTCCCTCCCTCTTCAACTCCTAGAACACTTACCTTCTCAGTGTGTTGCAGAAATTCTTCTGTAGTAAATGCCGTAGGACTGGATAGTGACGGTGACACATTAGACATTGTAGATGTAGGTGCCATTTATACCACGACTATACCGGGCATCATTTCAAATAGTAATCCAGAATATAAAGAACTCCCTCCTATTGTTCTATGTAATGGAGAAAATATCAATTTTGATCATTCAGCTACTGATGCCGATGGAGATTCTTTAGTCTATTCTATCTGTACTCCATTTGATGTTAAAAGAGGAACTGGATCAGGTCCTTTTGGAGGAAGTAATGTTATTGATGGTCCTCCTCCCTATGAAGAATTGATTTGGGTATCGCCATATGGATTGGATAATGTAATTGGAGGGAGTCAACCTTTATCAATTGATCCTGTGACAGGATTATTAACAGGTAATACCCCAGACATAGAGGGTCAATTTGTTGTTGGTATTTGCGTTCAAGAATATAGAGATGGAGTACTCTTATCTGAAAATAAAAGGGACTTTCAATTTAACGTAACTAATTGTAATAAACTGTATAACAGCGATTATGAGATTACTGGTGAACCATTCTTAGACATTGTACCTATAAATACGGATTCTTTTTCTAGCTACACGTTGCTTTGTGATACCAATCTTTCAGTCCAATTTGAAAACTTGGTTTCAGAAACCAGTTCCTTATTATGGAATTTCGGCGATGGCAGTGGCACTCAAACAAGTCAAGATCCTATTCATTTATTTTCAGACACTGGTTTTTATGTTGTTTCATTAATAGCAGCACCGGGAGAAGTTTGTGCCGATACCTTTCGACAATTAATTAATATCCAATACCAACAAGTAAATGCCGATTTTACATTTGAACAAGATTTAGCAGATTGCTATGATCCTGTTTCGGGAATCACTTTTACCGATTTATCTGAGGATCAAAATGAAATAGCCTCTTGGAATTGGAATTTTGGGAATGGTTTAACATCTGAATTACAAAACCCTGTAGCCTTTTTTAGTCAAAGCGACTTGTATCCCATCACCTTGTCTGTAACAGAAAAAAATGGATGTATAACATCTTATAGTCAGAACATTGAAATTTCAAGATTAGACACATTTATCCTCGCCGATACTTTATTTGCTTGCCAAAATGATACTTTTGAAATTCCTTTTAGCATTGAAGGATCTTCACATAACTTCATATGGAGTCCCGAAGCTGCTATAGTTGACCCTACTATTCAAAATCCGAAAATTACCATTTCAGAAACAACAACTTTTTCAGTACAAATACAAACCATTAGTCTAACAGGAGATACTTGCTATCAAAATGGGACAACTCATATCATTATTGATCCTCCAATAGCAAATGCACAGGCAGATCCCCAAAGTCTAATTATCCCCCAAGAAGTGCAACTATCTGCCAACTTTGATGCAGATTATAGTTACACATGGACTCCTGATTCCATGTTATCTGATAACTCTATAAATGATCCAATTGCTTTTGTAGAAGAAACAACACTATTTATTGTTACTGTAACTGATGAAAACGGTTGTCTGGTAACCGATTCTATCAATGTTATTTTAATACCGGAAGGCTGTGAAAAAGCTGTTTTTGTTCCTAATGCAATTACGCCTAATGGAGATGGCTTAAATGATGTTTTTAGAATTCAAGGAGATATTGTTGAGGAAATGTACATGGAAATTAGAGATCGATGGGGAAATCTTGTTTTCAGCACCAATGATATCAATGAAGGGTGGGATGGCACAACTGACAATCATCAACTAGGAAGCGATGCTTTCGGTTTCATGCTAAATGTTCGCTGTATAGATGGTGATACGTTTACAAAAAGTGGAAGTATTACGGTAATTAGGTAGATAAACAAACAATATTGAAAATAAATAATTAAGCTTTGAAAAAAATCATTTTCTCAACGATTCTATGCGTTATCTCTTTTGTGATATTAAAATCGCAAGATATTCACTTTACGCAACAATTTGACAATGACATATATTTAAATCCTGCTCAAAGTGGATTGGGTAAAAAAGCAAATAGATTACTTTTTCAATATCGCGATCAATGGAGAACTGTCCCTGCACCTTTTGCTACTGCATATATTTCGTATGACAGGAAGCTCTTTACCAATGAAAAACATTTATTAGGAGGAGGTCTTCAGTTTTTATACGATAAAGTTGGTGAAGGTAGTTTGAGCACAATACAGGTTGATCTTTCTCCTGCCTATACCTATTTTTTCAATGATAAAAAGATTGGACTATCGGTTGGTGCTCAGCTAGGGATTATTCATAGGTTTTTAGATACCGATGCTTTAATCTTCGAATCACAGTATGATGGTATAGGAATTAATAACCCAAGTGGTGAAGCATTGAATGGGAATGCTACCGCTTTTAATTTAGGTGCCGGCATACATTTCTCCGCTCAATTGGGAGAAAAGGCACATGTATTAGAAACTGGATTTTCTTCCTACAATATGCATCAGCCTAATTTATCAATTCTGGAAAATTCTGCTGATGAAAAGCAAATCAGATACAATACTTACGCCAATGCCGAAGTACGTATAGGAAACTCCTGGTCCATTAATCCTGTATTTCAATTTCAAAGGCAAGAACGTGCTAATAACATACTTCCACTACTTTATGCCAAAAAGTATATAAATAAAGAAAAGCATTCTGCGGTAAGTTTTGGAGGAGGATATAGAGTAGATGACGCAGCAATTATATATGCAGCGTATGAAATAAAGGACTTCAAAATTGGATTTAATTATGATATCAATACTTCATCTTTCAATGATGTTACTAGAACAATCGGTGCCGGTGAAATATTGTTGAAGTACGAATGGGAAAGAAAAAAGCAAGACGAGCTAGTTGAAATTGAAATTGACACCCTAATACTAGACACCCTGACAGTTGAAGAGATCGTGGAAGAAGAGGAAGAAGAAATTATTGTTGAAGAACCTGAAATAGAAGAGCCTATAGTTGTAGAAGAACCAGTGATAGAAACACCGGTGATAGAAGAAGTAAAGGAACCATCAATAATTGACCAAGTAAATATGGGAACGTCCGTTTTATTATACTTCCCTAATGACTATCCCGACCCAAGAACTTATAAAACAACTACTAGTACTTCATATGAAGAAGTTTACAATGATTACTTACGGTTAATTGAAGATTATGACAAGAATATAGGATTAAAGAATAACTCTAATGAATTTATTAATAGTGCTTTAGTTCCTGAGTGGAATCGTTTTAATTTATTAGTAGCTGAGATTAAAAATGTACTTGAAGTTGGCAAAAGTGTTACAATATTTCTTCGGGGTTATACCTCTCCTTTAGGTAGTAGTGCTTACAATGATAATTTATCTAAAAGAAGAATACAAAGTGTGAAAAATCAGATTCAGGTAATGGGCTTAGATAAATATATAGAAAGCGGTCAATTAGCTATAAAAGAAGTTGCTTTTGGCGAGCATAAAGCAAACGATTCTATTAGTGACGATCGAAATGACACCATCAATTCTATATATAGTAATAAAGCTGCTTACGAAAGAAAAGTAGATTTTGAGCAGATTCTTATTAAGTGATAATAAAGAAAAGCCGCATGATGAAAAACATCATGCGGCTTTAAGAAAATTACTACCAAATATTTATTTATGATCCAAACAAACCCGTTTTTGTAAAGATATCAGTTAAATTAAATGCCTCTTCCATGGCTTTCTTTTTCCCTTCTTGATATTTTATCCATTTCTTATACTTTCTCTTTTTAAGATTTAAACTCATTTCTTCATCCAATTTTTCCTGATATAAATCTACTTCTTCCTTCATTTTTGCGAGCTCCTTATTAAGAGAAGTTCTTAAAGTCAATAATTCTATAAAATTTTTACTTTTAACAATCTCTTTAATATCTCCACCTAAATCAACTAATAAATTCATATTTTCTGATTTAAGGGCTAATACATCTTTGTTATAATCTTCAAGAATATTGGTCACAGACCTTTTCCTTTTGACGTTCTTAACCTTTATATTCTGAAATATGTCATTGGCTTCATAAGTAAAAACTCCAATCATTTTAGAGGGATCAATTTTTGATTTTATATTCTCTAAACCAGATTGCGCATTTAAAGTAGAAGTGCCCGCAATCAATAATCCAAATAATATTATACATATTCTGTTTTTCATAGTTCTTAATTTTATATATCACTAAGACTATGACCCTAGAAATTAAAAAAGGTTTAATTAGAAGAAAAAATTAAAACTAACTTCTTTAAAAATAATGGTTAATATCTGTTTGATTATTTCGACGAATTGCCTCCAGCGGTTCAGACATCTTTTGTATAAAATACTTAATTACTCTTCTGAAAAGTTTTGTAAAGAATTTCTGAACAGGAGATACAGACTTTCGTAACATTTCAAAATAATCATCCACGGTATCTCTTCTGAAATCAAGAATGTTGTTCAACTCATCGCCATCAGCATAGAATCCGCAATGAAAATTCTTTCTGGCAAATGCGTACTCGTTAAAATTCACTTTTCCCAAGCCAAAATGATTGAAAGACCTGCGCAAAAAATCTATATATTCTAATCTACATTTTTCTCCACCTCCCAAATTAAAGACCCTACCTTTTACATGATCAAAAAGATCTAAGGTTTTAACAAAGGCTCTTCCAGTATCTTCAGGCGAACAAATTTCCATTTTTGTATTTAGGGGCATGTGAAACATTGTTGGGATGGGTCTGTTATTTTCAGTACTCATGATCGCTCCCAAGCGGTAGATTGTCCAATCTAAACGACTCTCTTGGAGCATTTGCTCACATTTAATCTTAGTAAGTGCATACTCATCCCTATCACTAGGTGTTAATGGATCACCAACCTTTATCCATGGGTTTTTAATTCTATCTCCATAAACAGAGACTGAGGAGCTATAAACAAATTTTGCCTTAGGAGATTGTTCTTCAATGCACTCAATTAAGTTCTTGGTGCCACCCACATTAACCGCTTCTGCCAATGCTGGATTTTCATCCGCTAAGGGCGGTATAATTGCCGCCAAATGAATCACTGCATTAAGATCGCTACAAACTTTTGCTACATCTTTTTTTTCTCTTAAATCTCCATAAAAAACATTAATCTCTTGTCTGTACTTCTTATAAAATTGCTTTGTTCTTTTTGTTTCAACATCAAACACATTGATTTCAAACAAATCTCTCCATTCATAAAATTGCTTTACCACTTCCTTTCCTACGGTTCCAGAACCTCCAGTTATTAATATTTTTTTCTTCATATTTGAAATTTTGGGACATTTAATTTACATAAAAACCTATAAGACCTAACTTGATATAGGTTAAAAAACCATGTATATTATGCTAAAGGCAATCTGCTTAAAGACATTTATTATTGAGCAAAATGTTATCAATTTGTGATACTCTTTTACAAAGAATGACATTATCTTAGCATAGTAAATTTTTCGTATGCAAAAAGGAGTTAATTTTCTTATCATCAATTTGATCACCTTGTTATTTATGGGATGTATAGGAGATGATTTCATATTCTTAGAGGTTGAAGAAAGAGTAACTATCGAAAATGAAGATGCTTTGAGAACACTAGGAATAAATGATACATTCAAATTTTCAGCATCTTATATAAATAAAGAAGGAGCAACCAACGATTCTGTCCAATTTAGTTGGTATAGTAGAGATTCCAATATTGCAATTGTCGATGCTACTGGCCAAGTGATAGGTGTAGAATTAGGCACTGTAATCATTGGAGTGTCATATATCATCAATGAAATCTTATTAATGGATAGCTTCGAGTTAGTGATTGATAATGTTACCATTTTAGAAGACGGAACAATTTTAAATGACACTTCTACAACAAGCATTGTCAATGGAGATACCATGACAACTAAAACAACTTCTACCATTATGAAAGGAGACTCTGTTTTATCCATTACAAAGACGACGACGACCATTACTACAGAGACCATTTCTATGGGAGATACTGCTGTAACAGATACCTCGTGGACAATTTGTGATACATCCATCACTATTTTACCCCCTCAATTAGAAACAAAATCGGGTACAATTAACTCAACAAGTTCGTATCCTTTAGGAGGAGATTTTACCATTAGTGAACAACAAGATGGCTCCTTACTTATTTCTATAGCATCCAATTATACAGCTGATCAAAGGCTTCCTGGGTTGTATGTATATCTATCTGATTTTACCAATTCAACGGTAAATGCATATGAAATTGGAGCGGTTTCTGTTTTTTCTGGATCACACACTTATACTATTCCTGCGAATGCTAATGTAGGGATAGACGACTTTCAATACTTACTCTATTTTTGCAAACCATTTAGGGTCAGAGTTGGTCACGGTACCATCAATTAATATTATTACATCACATTATGAAAGCAACAATATTAGTATTCCTATTATGCTCATCTTACTTTTCTTATGCAGGCGGAGGCTGGACACAAGAAAAAAACAAAGGTTACTTTAAAATTTCAGAATATTGGATAAAGGCCAATCAGCACTACATTTCAAGTGGAGAAATTGAACCCAATGCCACTATTGGTTTTTATAGCACTGCTCTCTATGGTGAATATGGAATAACTGATAAATGGACAGCGTTATTAAATTTTCCATTTTTTGCAAGAAACACTATCAATAATCAGATTAGCATCTTGTCAGGTCAGGATACTATTTTTGAACAAGGAGATGCATTGAATGGTATAGGAGATATAGACTTAGGAATAAAATACAGCCTATTTAAAAATGACCATATTGCTATTGCAGCAAGTCTTTTTTTAGGAATTCCTAGTGGAAGAACTTCCAATGAAAATGGATCTCCTTTACAACTAGGAGATACTGAGTTTAATCAATATTTGAAAGTAGATTTTAGTGCTCCATTTAGTATTAAGAAAGTGAATTTATATGCAACAACGTATGTAGGTTTAAATCACCGAACAAAAGGATTTTCTGAAGAGTTTAGATGGGGGGTTGAATTGGGTGCTGGATTATTCAAACAGCACTTGTGGCTTACTGGTAGAATAGAAGGAATTACTTCTTTTAAAAATGGCACACCAAGTGGTTTAGGCGCTACAAATAGCACTAGTGTTTTTGCCAATGATACAGAATACATTAGTATTGGTTTTGAAGGAGCAGCAGTACTATATAAAAACTTTGGAGTTTCTTTTGCTTATACCTCAGCATTTTTTGCGAAAAACATATTTGCTGCGCCTTCCTATAGTGTCGGTGTTTTCTATGAATTAAAATAGATAATGGTTTATCCTAAAACTAGACTTTAACGATTGACAACGAAATTCTTTCGGCAAAAGTAATTTCCTCTGAAATTACTTCATTGGCTCCCAATTTTTCAAGGTGTTCAACTTCATTAGCGTAGCGAGACCGAACAATTATTCTGGCATTGTGGTTTAACTTGCGCGTTTTACTTGTTACACTTTCAGCCATACTCGCTTGAGGAACAGTAATAATTATCTGATTGGCAGACTCAACAGCAGCTCTGTGCAACACATCAATATCCTCAGCATTCCCTATTATAATACTGGCGAGTTTAAAATCGTCTTCTTCTATTATTCGCTCATCAACTTCAATGGCAGATATAGGCAAACCATTTTTAGCCAAATGTTTAGCTATTCTTCTTCCGGTTCTTCCAAAACCAATGATGACGGTATGGTTAATTAAACCACAGGGCTTTGGTACACTACCGTTATCTTTTTCTTGATTTCTAAGAATAAAAGATAGTAATGGTAGATTTATTAATCGATCTGCAATCTTCGGAGTATATCCAATAATAATTGCCGACCAAACCATTGAATGAATTGAAACTGCTAAAAACAATTGATACGTATAGTCAGAAAGAATTAAAGTATCTAGACCTACTTTAGACAAAATGAAAGCAAATTCTCCTACCTGGCATAGTATCAATCCACATATTAAGGCATTTTTCCTTCCTATTTTTAAATAGCTTATTATAGGCACTATTATGATTAACTTGACAACCATTACAACAAGAGTTAGCCCGATAAGTAGTGGAAAATTTTGAACTACAAACCTAAGATTTAGAAGCATTCCTACAGATACAAAAAAGATGGCTGTAAAGATCTTTTTAAAAGGCATAATATTCTTAAGTGCCTCATAACTATATTCTGACTCAGATATTATTAAACCCGCCAAAAAGGCCCCTAAGGCAAGTTTAAGTCCCAATTGCTGTGTCGCAAAAGCGGTAGCAAAACAAATTACAATAATCGTTAGTAAAAATAATTCTTGATTTCTTGTATGTACAACTGTTCTTAGAAGTGGAGGGATCAACTTTCTGGCAGCAAAAACAACTGCAATAACCAGTAATACCCCTAAAAGAGCCTTACTTATTGAACCAGCACCATCGCTGCTTGAACTACTTAAGTAGGGGGTAACAAGCATCATAGGAATAATTATTATGTCTTGAAAAATCAATATTGAAACCGAAGACTTCCCGAATGCAGTATTCATCCAGCCTTTTTCTTGAAAGAGCTGTAAGACAATTGCGGTACTGCTCATAGCAAAGAGCATTCCTACAAAAATAGCCTGATTTATTTCTAACCCAAATAAATATGCCCCAACAGAAAAAACAATTATACTAAGTCCCACCTGTAAAGCACCGCCAATTAAAACATACTTCTTTGACTTTACTAATTTGTCTAACGAAAATTCAATACCAATGGAAAATAAGAGTAATAATATGCCAATCTCTGCCATAATATTTACTTCCTCTGCAGTAGAAATCAGCTCTATTCCATAAGGTCCTGCCAACACACCTGCGGTTAAAAAACCAACAATAGAGGGTAGGTTTAATCTTGCACAGATATACAAAACAACGGAAGAAACCGCAAGAATTACAATAAGGTCTATTAATATATTCATCTCAAAAAATGACTAATCATTTTATCTCTCAAAACATACACGTAATTATCAATTAGCTTTGCATATTTGTTCTTAAAGATATATTATTCTTGAGGATCCAATTATTTTATTTGTTACAATTAAATATTTAGGCAAATATGTCTTTAAACAAAAACACCAATTGTCTGCCAATTGGGAAACTAATGGTACCAATAATAAGAGCAGACATCACAAAGATTATCCTAAGCTTACCGCTCTTTACAGAAGATATTTTTCTTATTGAAGCGTTATAATGCCTCTGATTTCTAATGCATAATAAAATAGTCGCTGGAATAAAAACTGCTGAGTAAATGTAGAATCCCGTTTCAATTGCACTTGGTTCCATATTAAAACGAATGGCATAATAATTAGAAAAAAAGCCCAAAGCTTCCATAAAATTTTGACCTTCAAAATGGATTTCCATAACTATTCCAAATATTAATAAAGGGAAAAAGATTATTTGCAGAATAGGCATATAGGTTCCTATATATCCTGCGTATATAAAATAAGTATCTATCGGTGTAATATTTACTTTGAATAGTTTAAAGAATATAGATAGTATCATTGGATAAAATCCAATTAAAATTGTACTGACAATTATGTATATACCAGCTGCCTTAGTATTTGTAGAAAATGTAAAAAGAAAAACACATGATAGAAGATATGGCACTATCCATATTTGAGTTATAGTAGCAACCTTTTCCTCTTTTGAAGTAATCATTGCTTTTTCTGTATTTGTAACAGGCGCAATCAAAAATTCAGTCCACCTTACAAAAGAGAATAATAATGTATAAATAAAATTATTTGCATTTTTCTTTGTATTCGTATCTATAGTTGAATCATTCTCTCGCAATAAGGTTAAATCAATAGCTTCCGCATCTACCATTTTGCGCATCATTTCTAAAATGGACATATGAATCTGATTTTTCCTCACATCTATTTTCTCCTGAGAAAGGGTATTTTCTAATCGAGCATTATCTAGATTATTTAGTTTACCAAGAAGATAAGTTAAACGATCTTTATCTGAGTCATACTTTGCTACATCCCTTAATTTTTCAATAGCTTGTTCTTTATAATCGTTCTCTACTAAATTTTCTATTTCATTTTCTAAATTTTCTAAACCAGTCATATGAAACGTTTAATTAATTTTAGTGTGTATAGATATTTATATAAAAAACAATAAACGGCTAGGTAAATGCAATTGTTAAGCAACCAAGAATAATTTTTTAAAACCTGGGTTTGTAATCATTTGGAGTATTTATAAGACTAAAAAGTGAGGTCGGTGGCGGATTCGAACCGCCGTACGAGCTTTTGCAGAGCTCTGCCTAGCCACTCGGCCAACCGACCATCATTTTGGTGGGGCAAATTTAAACAAAAAAGCGATTAATATAAATATCTTCACTTTTATTAGTATAAACATTACTCAACCCTCTATTTCAAAACAAGTTTTTTCTACTGTTCCGGGCAAAGGAGGAGAAAACTTGCTTACTTTAACTTTAACTTTTTCCGCTTTAGAAAAAGCTTCTTTTACATCCGTTAAAATGTTCATAGCCAATTCTTCAATTAATTGGACAGTGTGAAGCATTCTTTTTTTTACTAGTTCAAACACTATTTCATAATTGATTGTATCATTTAATTCAATACCTGCTCCATGTACATATACCTCAACGTCTAAAAAAACATCTACACGGTACCATCCTCCTATTTTACGCTCCTCTTCATAATAACCATGATAAGCATAAAACTCCATTCCTTCTATTGATAAAATTGCCACGTTTAACTCTTAGATATTTATATTTAACCCTTATTCAATTCTAAAGTTCCAAATTAACGAATTAATGATCAATACTTATCAAGATTCATACCGAGGATTCGATTATCTAAACATCGATGCGCTTTTAACTGATGAACAAAAACAGATCAGACAAAGCATTCGTGATTGGGTAAATAAAGAAGTTATGCCTCACATAGATCAATGGGCTCAGGATGCAGTTTTTAATAAAGAAATTATGCAACAATTGGGTACCATCGGCGCATTAGGCCCTCACATACCTCAAGAATTTGGTGGTGGAGGCTTAGATCAAATTTCTTATGGTCTAATTATGCAAGAGCTTGAACGCGGGGATTCTGCTATTAGATCCTGCGCGAGTGTACAAAGCTCTTTGGTGATGTACCCTATTTGGAAATTTGGATCAGAGGCACAAAAAAATAAATTGCTCCCACAACTTGCATCCGGAAACATTATAGGCAGTTTTGGTTTAACCGAACCCAACCATGGAAGTAACCCAGCTGGGATGGAATGTAATTTAAAAGCAACAGCAGATGGATATTTATTGAATGGAAGTAAAATGTGGATTACCAACTCTCCTATTGCAGATATTGCCATTGTTTGGGCAAAAGATGAAGAAGGAAAAATAACAGGAATCATTGTAGAACGAGGTATGGAAGGGTTTTCCACACCAAAAATAGAGCAAAAATGGTCCTTACGAGCCTCCATTACAGGAGAATTAGTATTTGATAATGTATTTATACCTATTAACAATGTATTACCTAAAGTCACAGGATTAAAAGGACCCTTAACTTGTTTATCATCAGCGAGATATGGTATTTCATGGGGTGCTTTAGGGGCTGCAATGGACTGTTTGCATACAGCATTATCTTATTCAAAAGATCGAAAGCAATTTGATAAACCATTAGCCGCATTTCAGCTTACTCAGAAAAAGCTAGCAGAAATGATCACACAATTATCTCAATGTCAACTACTTGCACTTAGAGTGGGTCAACTAGGAAATGAAGGCAAAGTAAGTCCTGCTCAAATTTCAATGGCAAAAAGGCAAAATGTGGATACTGCATTAAAAATAGCGCGTGAATGCAGACAAATTTTAGGAGGAAATGGGATTTCTGGTCACTTTCCCATTATGAGACATATGATGAACTTAGAAACTGTATTGACCTATGAAGGGACTCATGACATTCATCTACTAATTACAGGTATGGATTTAACTGGCATCAATGCATTTTCTTAATCCACATTGCAAAACAAAAAAAATCCGATTATCCACCAAATTTTAAACAGCTAAATTTCAGTTCTAAACAAAATAAGCTATGTTTTTATCCTCAAAAAAGGCACTTATCAACATTAACAATGTAAAAACTTATACCTATACTGAGAAACAGCACTTTATGAATTTACTTTTTTAGGCATTATGTTTAAGTTACAGGTGGACAAAATATTAATAACTAAAAGTGTAGGCAAAAAGAATATCCTTTCAATTAATCTATCTTTGATCGCCCTATTAGAATTTAAACAAAACAGCATAAATATATTAAATGAAAGACACCGCGTCCACCCAACAAAAGATTAAAAAATTAAGCAAATTTGCTTCAAAAAAAGCGGATTTATCGACTTTAGTTTTTGGCAAAGTTCCCCCACAAGCCAGAGAGCTAGAAGAAGCTGTTCTAGGAGCATTAATGATTGATAAAATAGTGTTGGGAGATGTAATGGACGTGCTTAAGCCAGCGACTTTTTATGTAGAAGCCCATTCATTAATATTTAAGGCTATAGCCACACTTTTTGAGAAATCAAAACCCATTGATTTATTAACGGTTACAGAACAACTTAAACAGACAGGAGATATTGAGGCTGCAGGTGGTGTTTTTTACCTAACAGAGTTAACCAATAGAGTAGCTTCTTCTGCGCATTCAGAATATCACGCTAGAATTATAGTTCAAAAATTTGTTCAGAGGGAATTAATAAGAGTATCAACAGAAATTATTAAAGATGCCTATGAAGATACTACCGATGTTTTTGACCTACTGGATAGAGCAGAGCAGAATCTTTTTAAAATTACAGATCAAAACTTAAGAGGAGGAACTCAAGAAATGGGACCTTTGGTTACTAAAGCTTTAATAGAAATTGGTGATGTAAGAGAAAATGAAGGTAAACTGATTGGAATTCCTTCAGGGTTTACGGCACTTGACAAGATCACCTCAGGATGGCAGCCAACAGACTTAATTATTGTTGCAGGAAGGCCAGCAATGGGGAAAACGGCTTTCGTTTTAAGTATGGCACGAAATGCAGCTGTTGATCATAATATTCCTATAGCTGTGTTCTCATTAGAAATGGGAGCACTACAATTGACAAAACGTTTAATTTCTTCAGAATGTGAAATTGAGGCAGAAAAGATTAAAAATGGACGGTTAAAAGACTATGAATGGGCTGAACTAAATACTAAAGCAGAAAGACTATCAGAAGCCCCTATATTCATAGTTGATACTCCAGCTATTAATATTTTTGAATTACGAGCTCAGTGTAGAAGGCTTAAAAGTGCTCACGGAATTCAAATGATTTTTATTGATTATTTACAGTTAATGAGTGGGACTTCTGAAGGAAAAGGAGGAAATCGTGAACAGGAAATTAGTAATATCTCTAGATCTTTAAAAAGTTTAGCAAAAGAGCTCGAAATGCCCGTTATTGCTTTATCACAGTTGAGTAGAGCTGTTGAAACAAGAGGAGGAGATAAAAGACCAATGCTCTCTGATTTAAGAGAATCTGGAGCTATTGAACAAGATGCGGATATGGTTCTTTTCTTATATCGTCCGGAGTATTATGGTTTTGTTGATGATGAAGAAGGTAATTCAACGAAGGGTTTAGGAGAGGTTATTATATCAAAACATAGAAATGGGCCAACTGGAAATGTCAAATTGAAATTTATTGACAAGTTTGCAAAGTTTGATAACATTGATGCATTTGGAGATATAGATTTAGGTGGAGATCCTTACCAAAAATCAACAATCATTACTAGGGGATCAAAGATGAATGAAGGAGGCACAGACGATGAAGATTTTGATCTATTTTAAGCTCTATTGATTAAATAACTATTTTCTACTTTCAATTTCATCTCTAATTCGAGCTGCTTTTTCATAGTTTTCTTGATCGAGTGCCTCAGAAAGCATTTTTTGGAGTTCCTGTATAGAATGACTTTTAAACCCCGATGCATCCTTATCTTCTGAATCTGTATTTAATACATCAATCAAAATCTCCTCTCCTTCTTCTGAAGTCTCATGTTCTGAAAATTGATCTTCAAAAACAATCCCTGCTGAGTCTAATACTGTCTCGTAGGCATAAATCGGGCATTTATATCGGACTGCTAATGCAATCGCATCTGATGTTCTTGAATCAATAATGATTTCCTGTCCATTTCCATCTTCGCAAACAAGGCTCGCATAAAACACCCCTTCCAAAAAATTACTAATTACCATCTCTATAAGATTGGCATTTAGACTCTCTAAAATGGTCACTATTAAATCATGAGTTTGAGGTCTTTTTGGTGCAATATTACCCATTCCAACAGCAATTGCTCTTGCTTCTACGCTTCCAATAACAATAGGGAGTCTTCTTCTTCCCCCTACTTCATCTAAAATAATTGTATAAGAATGATTTTGGGCATTGCTCCCAACAAGTTCATATATTTCTAACAGTTTTTTATCCACCTCTTAAAAATACTATTCTATTAGAAAATATATAATTTTTTCGCAGGAATAGCGCATCTAATTTCATTTAAATAGAAATTAAGAACGCTACGATAAACTATTTACCAATTATTTGATTGGCTCTTTGAATAAAAACCTCTTCCTCCTTACCAGGCTCTCCTCCTCTAGGATATCCCAAAGAACCCATTGCCTTCAGCGAAGTTCTTGTGCCATTTTCTATAAGCTCAGTTGTAAAGATCCAAACGGTAGGATATCCCCGCACCTGAAAAGCCCGTTGCAGGCTTCTATTTTGTTGCATAATTTCGGGAGGTAATACTTTTCTTTTTGGAAAGTCTAATTCTAACAAAACAACATGCTCTTTTGCCCATTCAATAAAAGCAGGCTTCGCAAACACATTCCTTTGTAATCGAATACACCAGCCACACCAGTCACTGCCAGTAAAAAAGCCAAAAATAGGTTTGTTGGTTTTTTGTGACATATTATGTGCTTCTGTAAGGTTATTATACCATACCAATCCTTCAGATGTTTCATTAGGTTCTTCTGCAGAAATCGTTAAATTGAAAACACTAATAAGCATTATTGAAATAAAAAAAAGCTTCTTCATAGTTTATTGTTGTCCTTATTCAAAGATAAGTTAAAGCTATCAAAATTGGTGCCAATGTGGACAATATTAGCGTACGCACAAATATTAAACCTCTAATGACCTTTTCATTGGCTCAATAAAAAATCCCGACTAAAGATAGTCGGGATTCATAACATCAAGTGTTTCTTATGTAGCTAAAGACTTATCCTTTATACGCCTTTAATGCTTCCGTTAATTTAGGAACTACTTCAAAAGCATCTCCTACAATACCATAGTCAGCAGCTTTAAAGAATGGTGCTTCAGGGTCTTTGTTTATAACAACAATGACTTTACTTTGATTAACACCAGCTAAATGTTGGATAGCCCCAGAAATACCAATTGCGATATATAAATTAGGTCGAATTGCAACCCCAGTCTGACCAACGTGCTCATGATGAGGTCTCCAACCAACATCAGCAACAGGACGAGAGCAAGCAGTTGTCGCTCCCAAAACATTAGCTAAATCTTCAATAAGCCCCCAATTTTCAGGACCTTTCATTCCTCTACCTGCAGAAACTACTAATTCTGCTTCTGGTAATGGTAATGTATCCCCTTGCTGCTTTTTAACCTCCTTAACGGTTACTCCAAAATCTCCATCTCCTAGTGTAACCCCTGCACTTTCTACAGCCGCGCTTCCTCCATTTGCTGCCTCAGCACCAATCGAATTTGGGACTATTGCTACCACTTTATTTGCAGTATTTATTTTTACATTGGCAAAAGCCTTTCCTGAAAAAGCACCTTTTTTTACTACAAATCCATTAGATACATCTGGAACTGCAACTGCCCCACTTACGATACCTGCATTTAATTTTACAGCTACTCTTGATGCAATTGACTTTCCTGTTAAACTTTGAGAAAGCACTACAGTATCTGCACCAGCAGCCTTCGCAGTTTCTGCAATTGCCTGAGCATAAGCTTGAGAATCAAAATTATCCAATTTTGCGTCTTCTACTTTCAAGACTTTACCTGCGCCATAAGCACCTAAACCAGCTATAGTACTATCATCTGCAGTACCTAAAACTACAGCAGTACAATCTGTACCTGCTTTCGACGCCAATCTGCTACCATATGTAACAGCTTCTAAACCATTTTTCTTTGGTGCGCCATTATCCGTTTCAACATATACTAAAACTCCCATCTTATATTACTTTTGCTTCGTTATGTAATAGTTCAACCAATTCTCCAACATTTTCAGCATCGATTAATTTGACTGCTGATTTTGCAGGTGGCATTTCATAATTTACAATTTCTGTTTGCGTATCAACAGCAACAGGTGCCACTACATTAAGTGGTTTTCTTTTTGCCATCATAATACCTTTCATATTAGGTATTCTCTGTTCTGCCATACCTTTTGCCGCACTAAGAACAAATGGTGTATTTACCTCTACGACCTCTTTTCCTCCTTCAATATCTCTTTCAATAGTCGCAGTATTTCCACTTACTTCCATTTTCGAAGCGTAAGAAATAAAAGGCTGCCCCATTAGCTCAGCAATCATTCCCCCTACATTAGAACCGTTGTAATTAATCGTTTCTTTTCCTGTAAATATGATATCATAGCCTCCTTCTTTCGCAACTGCTGCTATTTGAGAAGCTGTGAAAAATGGATCAATTGCTTCTGCATCGACTCTGACAGCATCATCTGCACCTATTGCCAATGCTTTCCTTATTACTGTATCATTTGAAGCTGATCCAACATTGATAACCGTTACCGATCCTCCATTTGCCTCTTTTAACTCCAAAGCTCTTACCAAAGCATACCACTCATCATATGGGTTCAAAATCCATTGAACACCATCAACATTGAATTTAGTATCGCCATCGGTAAATGTGATTTTTGTAGTTGTATCGGGCACATTGCTAACACATACTAATATTTTCATAATTTTAACCGCTTTTGATTTTATTTTATTTTTCGAAAGTGAGCCAAAAATATAATAATTCTGATAATATTCTCTATGTACAATGCACGCATTGAAAAACTTAAAGAACACTTAAAGCATCATTCAAAAGATTCTTTTACACTTTTTGCACTTGCAAAGGAATATGAAAAGAATGAGATGGACGACTTGGCCATACAAACGTTTAAGGAGCTTTTAAGCAATGACCAAGATTATATTGGTGTATATTATCATTTATCTATGTGTTTAATTAAAAAAAATAAATCAAAAGAAGCTATTGAAGTTTTAAATAAGGGTATATCTATTGCCGAAAAACAAAACGATTTGCATGCCAAATCAGAACTAATGAATGCTAAGCAAAATCTGCTTTTCGAATTAAATGACTTATAGAGTATAAATGTTAGAAAAAGTATCTCATTATATTGAAAAACATAACCTATGTGGCACTCCTTCTCCTATATTGATAGCTTGTAGCGGTGGAGGAGATTCAATGGTATTGACCGATATTATGCAAAAACTGAATTTCAAAATCGGGTTGGCGCATTGTAATTTCCAATTAAGGGGCAATGAATCTGATAGTGAGAATGCTTTTGTTAGAGATTATGCCGTTAAAAATGACATTCCTTTCTATGAAACAAAACTTGAAACAGAAAAATATGCCCAAGAAAATAAAATATCCGTTCAATTAGCCGCGCGCGAATTGAGATATGATTGGCTGGAAAAAATCAGAAAAGAAAATGATTTTCACAATATTGCTACTGCACATCATTTAAACGACCAAGCTGAAACCATTTTACTTAATTTTATAAAAGGAAGTGGTGTCAGAGGGCTCAAAGGCATTCCCTCAAAAAATGGAAAAATAATTAGACCCTTACTCGAAATATCTAAACAAGAAATTGAAACTTATCAAAAAGAAAACAATATTCTATTTAAAAGCGATAGTTCAAATGACTCCATAAAATATCAACGCAATTTTTTAAGGCACGAGGTCATTCCTAAAATTAAATCGATCAATCCTGCTTTTGAAAACAACATTTTGAGCTTTAGTCAGCAGATGAATGATTTAAAAAAAATTGTTGAATCTTATCATCAAGGAATACGTAAAAAATTATTAACTCAAAAACAAGAATGTGCTATTTTAAATGTCAATACTTTAAAAAGTCTTCCTGCTCACAAAACAGTTTTATATGAAATTTTAAGAACTTACAACTTCAACAGCAATCAATTAGAGGAGGTTTATAACTTCATTCAGAACCCAAAAACGGGTAAACAATTTTTATCTTCAACACACAGGATTATCCAAAACAGAAAACAATTAATTATAGCTCCTTTAAATACATCAAAATCAACCATCAAAGTATTTGAAAAACTTCCCAAGCAAATTCTATTCAATAATTACAAAATTGCTGTCGTTCAAAAACCAATTAGCAAACTCCAAATAAAAAAATCAGAAAGGTTTGCTTATATAGATGCAAAAAAAGTAAAGTTCCCATTGATCATTAGATATTGGAAAAACGGTGACTATTTCTATCCATACGGATTAACAAAGCCTAAATCCAATAAAGTAGGTAAAAAGAAATTGTCAAAGTATTTCAAAGATGAGCAGTTTTCAATTCTAGAAAAAGAGCAGACCCCCCTACTATTCTCAGGGAATAAACTTGTATGGGTTGTAGGCTCTAGAATAGATGATCGCTTTAAAGTTGATAGAAACACTAAGAATGTAATCGTTTGTTCAATGCAAAACCTGCCCCGATAACACATCAAATAACTTTTGACACCCATTTATATCAAATTGCCGACTAAAAAGAATTCTGATCTATTATAGCATGGGTAAATCGTTATAAATTAGAATTTTTGATTTTTGACTTTTTTTGTGACCTTTGCAGCACTTTAATAATCAATCACAAATAGATAAATATGAAAGTAAGTGTAATTGGTGCAGGTAACGTGGGTGCTACTTGTGCAAATGTTTTAGCACATAGAGAAGTGTGCAACGAAGTTGTTTTATTGGACATTAAGAAAAACTTTGCCGAAGGTAAAGCTTTAGATATGTGGGAAACTTCTCCTATCAATTCGTTTGACACTCGATTAGTCGGGTCTACCAATGATTACAGAAAAACAAAAAATTCTGACGTAGTAGTTATTACTTCTGGAATTCCACGTAAACCCGGAATGAGTAGAGATGATTTAATTGCTACTAATGCGGGGATTGTTAAGCAGGTAACGGAGAAAGTTATAAAGTACTCTCCAGATGCTATTTTAATCTGTGTTTCCAATCCTTTGGATGTAATGACTTACTGCACTTTACTTGCTTCTAAAGCAAAGCCCAATAAGGTAATGGGTATGGCTGGTATTTTAGATACAGCTAGGTATCGTTCTTTCTTGGCATTAGAATTAGACTGCTCTCCAAAAGATATTCAAGCAGTTTTGATGGGAGGACATGGTGACACTATGGTTCCACTTCCGAGATATACGACTGTTGGTGGTATTCCGGTAACAGAGCTTTTACCGAAGAAAACAATTAATGCTATTGTTGAAAGAACAAAAAAAGGTGGTGGAGAAATTGTAAATCTCTTAGGTACTTCTGGATATTATGCTCCTGGTGCTGCTGCAGCTCAAATGGTGGAAGCTATTGTAAAAGATCAGAAAAGAATTTTCCCATGTTGTGCTTGGTTACAAGGAGAA
The DNA here is from genome assembly GCA_965216955.1 of Chitinophagales bacterium. GTDB lineage: Bacteria > Bacteroidota > Bacteroidia > Chitinophagales > JADIYW01 > CBDCGV01. The sequence continues at coordinate 91,043 of CBDCGV010000009.1, forward strand.
TATAGAATGAAGAATATCTATCTTGGTGTACCAGTTAAGTTAGGTAAAAATGGTATTGAAGAAATTATTCAATTAAAATTAGACAAGGACGAACGAGCCTTATTAAGAGACTCTGCTAAAGCAGTAAGAGGCGTTATGAAGGTATTGGATAAAATGGATCTCTTCAACTAAAGAAACCATTAATAATGGTTTTTTATAAACTATAGTAAGGAAGGGATGTGGTTTAAACCACATCCCTTTGTTTTTTTATAAATAAAAACTATTAAGAGTAATTCAACGTTAAGTATAAATATGCACACTTTTAAAAAGATTATACTTACAACCATTGTTTTCTTTCTTTCAGTAAGTTGCGATAAAGAAACAAATAGTATTGTTGAAATAAATATTCAAGCCTTACACAATGAAGGTGAATATATCTTTGGAGAAGAAATTACAGATGTCGCAGGTAACACCATTTTATTTGATAGAATTAAATTTTATATGTCAAATTTTAAAGCGTTCTACAATGATGAAAATACAGGCCATAGTGATGATATCATTTTATATGACAGTCGTTCTACATCTAGTCATTTTATAACCATTTTTTCTGATCAAAAAGAACTAAAGTCTTTAAACTTTGACATCGGGTTAAATAGTACTTTAAACAACAGTAACCCTAAGAGTTTTAATAATGAACACCCTTTAAGTATAGAACAAAATATGTTCTGGGACATGCTTAAATACCGATTTGTAACACTAGAAGGAAATTATACTGAAAAAGATTCGATAGAAGAGAAATCTTTTTCCTTTCATTTGGGTACAGAAGCATTACTTAGAAATGCAACTATCGATAATAACATTAATGTCAATGAAAATACTATAGTAGTACAGGTCACTTTTGAAGTTTTAGACCTTTTTGACAATATTGATATTACTAAGCATTTTAGTAATCATTCTGAAAATGAAGAAGCACTTGTTAAAGGAAATATTATTTTAGATAATTTGGTTAGTTCAATTGAAGCTGGTAAATGATCAATTAATGAATAGAAGTAGCCTAACTGTACTTATATTATCTATTTCTCTTTCGATTATTTATCAATGTAAAGAAGATTCTTTTGATCCATTATATGAATTTCCTGACATCTTAAATTTCAGAGAAATTCCTCAATCACCTGATAATATTGCCACAAAAGCAGGAGTTGCACTAGGCAAACAATTGTTTTTTGATCCGGTATTATCTCAAGATTCTACTATTAGCTGTGCAAGTTGCCATAAACCTGAATTTGGCTTTGCCGATAATCGGGCCACTTCCCCAGGTGTTGGAGGGGCTATTGGCAAAAGAAACAGTATGGCTTTAGTTAATCTTTCTTTTTATGAAGGATTCTTTTGGGATGGACGCGCAAATTCGATCAGTCATCAAGCTAACTTTCCTATACCAGATTCTAATGAGATGAATTTACCCTGGGAAGAAGCAATTAAGAGGCTCCAATTAAGAAGCAACTATGTAGCACTCTTTAAAGATGCTTTTGGTACTGATACTATAACTCAACTATTAGTAACTAAGGCATTAGAGCAATTTCAAACAACACTTTTAGCGTATAACTCAAAATATGATCAATTCGAAAGAGGCGAAAGAGACTTGTCTCCTTCTGAGAAAAGAGGTTTAGAAATTTTTAGAACAGAAAAAGGTGATTGCTTCCATTGTCATCAATTGGGACATGAACTTATTATTCATCCAGAAAAAATATTCACCAACAACGGCTTAGATAATGTCACTGATCTTACTGACTTTGAAGATAAGGGACTCGGAAGTATTACCAATGATATAAATGACAATGGTAAGTTCAAGATTACTACCTTAAGAAATCTTGCCTTTACTGCGCCATACATGCACGACGGACGCTTTGAAACGCTAGAAGAAGTAATTGAATTTTACAATGCCGGACCAAAACCCTCTCCTTCTTTGGATAACATAATGGTTGCAAAAGCTAATGATAGATTTATTAAAACGGGCAGTAGAGGGCTTCAACTCTCTAATCAAGAAAAAGAAGACTTAAAGAATTTCTTACTCACCTTTACGGATTCTTCTTTTATTAATAATCCTGAATATCTTCCCTAAACTCATTTTTATAAAACTTCTTTAGACTTTAATAAATTTCCCAATCCATTTTGTTTCACCATCAGTTAGACTAACAAAGTAAACACCTCTTGGTAGGTCAGCAACACTCAACATACCACTTGAATTATATGCTTCGATAGATATTGTTTTAATCAAAACACCATTTATTGATAATATATCTATACTCCTTATTTTTCCAAAATCATTAAGTGCAAACCGTATTTGATCTTTTACGGGATTAGGATAAATACCCAACTCTCTATAAAAAATATTTGTTCTAATCCCCGAAACAACTTCTGAAGAAAAAAAAGCCAACCCTCCTCCCAATAATCCTGTAATAATTTCTACTGCCCCATCATCTCCTAAGTTGCCACTAGTAAGTGCTATTCTTGTATGATTCAACCTATCAAAAAAAGACAATTGATCTACAACAAAATTGTCCATTGCATCCGCTTTAATATCACTATAAAACTCTACCTTATCTGCATTTCCACCTACCAATAGATCCATTAGGCCGTCACCATCAAAGTCTCCCACCTCAGGAGCACTAAAACTCTCACTTGTTGAGTTGTTAAAGGTAATCCCTCCTAGATTGTCTAACTCTAGCTTAAAAACATGGCTTCCAATATTTCTATAATAAGATATACTACCATTCTCTTTTCCAATAAATAAATCTAATTCCCCATCACCATCAAAATCTAAGAATTCTGGAACTGCATTAGAACCGATATCAATTATATTACCACCATCATCAGACAGCTCACCAATGAAAATAAAATTAGGCACTTCATCTGTACCTTTATTCTCATGCAATCTAATTTTTCCGTTCTCTTGTCCAATAATTAAATCTAAATCTCCATCTCCGTCAATATCTCCCAATTCAGGAGCCAGACTTCTTAAACCGGCAGTGCTTACCTCTAAATAATCCTTCGTCACCAATTCAAACTGAGCCGAAACACTATCTCCAACATTCTTATAAAAAGACAAAGTAAAATCCGTCTCTGAATTACTACTTCTCAAGCCGTTATTTCCTATAATCAAATCTAGCAATCCATCCCCATTTATATCTCCTAATGTTGGCACTGCATTTTTACCCACATCAATCATTTCCTGTGTAAGAAAATTCTTTGATTCAAATTCTAGTTCCACCCCCTTTACTACTCCATCATTCTTATAAAACCATACATTGTTATAATTATCTCCATTGGACTTTACAAAAGGTGTTACCAATAAATCTTTAACGCCATCATTATCTACATCTCCTTCAACGGCAACAGGAGAAGAAGAAATTTCAATGGGAACATTATAAGATGGAAATTGTGCATCCTGACTTGTCATATTAGCTGATTCTTTAGTTCCTCCATTGGTAAGATAAATCATATGGTCAGAGGCTATGTCTCCAATTAAAGCATCGTAAATACCATCATTGTCCGGATCGACTACTGAAATGCTTCCTCCAGAGTGTAATACCTTGAGATTACTATTGTTTACCGCTTCATGTCTAAAACTTCCATCGCAAACATTTAAGCTTATCATTTCGTCAATACCACTTTCTTCAAAGTTCCCCCAACAATCAGTCTGTCTTTCAAAAAAAAGACTGTCACAATCAAGTCTTCTTTCTTTTTGAAGATTTTCATAATATCTAACTCTACTGCTAAAGCTGCTAAACGCTACAATATCTAAATCGCCGTCTCCATTTAAGTCAACAATAGCAGGGTATTCTGTTGGGCTACTAAATACTGCAATACTTCCTGAGCCCCACCTGACTTCATTATATCTTGATTTAAACTCAATCTCAGCACCATTAAAATTTCCTTGAAAAACGGCAATACTACTTGGAGCACCATAAGTAAACAGGTCTATAATTCCGTCGCAATTGTAATCTTGGAGAACAAACCAATCTTCAATTCTTGGAAAATTTTGGCTAAGCTTTGGAGTATAAACATACTTTATCTCACCATTACCTCCTTTATTCAGAAAAACATGAAATCGTTCGGTACTACGATCGTAAACTACCAGATCGGCTTTATTATCATTATTTACATCTCCAAATTGGAGAACGGGTGCATTCAAACCACCCATAAAGCCATTTAAAAGCACTCTGTCATTCTCAATAACTTGTATGTCTAAAACCCTTGAATAGGTTTGTCCATAACAAAAGTTACTTATGATAAGCATACTTACTATTAAAACAAAAAGCTTTGGCATAGATCTTTATCGAAAAAGCAATTTATATATTAACGTTACAAAGATTGCATTAATTTTAAATTGGCATCTAAAAGTAGTTTTTTTAACTGGATAGAAAAATACCGCTATTCTATATTGAGGGGATAAAATAAAAACGTTATAGAAAGCAATTAAAGTTGTTTCAAAATTTCAGCTATACTGGATCGTTTTTTATAATCTGAGTCAAAATGAATCCATTTAATCATCCCATCCTTATTAATTATGTATGTCGCAGGTATAGGTAGAATACCTTCATTATTTCCATTTGCTTTTGCCGTTCTTGATTTTACGGCTCCATAAAACTTTGTGACTGTTTCATTATTGATAACGTAATCTACATTAAAAGCCTTCATTATTTTGTATCCTTCATCATGTAAAACAGCATAAGTTGCATTTGTTTTACCAATCATTTTTTCAACAAATTCAGGTTGCTCAGGGCTTACAACAATAACACTTGTATTTTTATCTAATATTAGTTGAAGACTATCCTGAATTTGACTTAAGTGCTTTTGACAATAGGGACACCAACTTCCTCTATAAAAAACAAGTACAACATTATCATTGACTGATAGGAGATCAGACAAGGATATAGTATCTCCATTTTGATCAATACCCTCAAAAGAAGGTGCTTTTGAATTGAGTTCTAATGGTTGATTTGGAATTTTTTGTGCTTGCACATGACTAAGTATAGACATGACCATTACAATGAATAAGATATTTCTCATGTAAACATAACTTTATAAAGTATCATTTAGTTCACGAATAAACTACTTATTAGAATGGATAACCTATAGCGATATTAAAACCTAATCGATCTCTATAACTAGTCCCTTTACGCAAACTAAAGTCATTTATAACCCAACCATCTATAGGATCATGTAATGGTATTGCTGCATCAAATCGAATTATAAAATAATTAAAATCCAAGCGTATACCAATTCCTGCGCCAAGTGCTATTTCTTTACCAAACCTATTAATTGCAAACTCCCCATTTGGTTTGTCTTCGTCCTTTCTCAATAACCAAACATTCCCTGCATCTGCAAATAAAGCAGCTTTTAAAAATTTGACAATACTAAATCTGAATTCAGCATTTACTTCTAACTTAATGTCTCCCGTTTGATCTAAAAGGCTATTCCCTAAACTATCTGTATTGAAACTCCCAGGCCCAATTGTCTTAAAGCGCCATGCACGCAAAGACTGATTTCCTCCTCCATAAAATTGCTCTACATAGGGTAATAAAGAAGAGTTTCCATAAGGAATACCTACTCCAGCAACAAAGCGCATAACAAAAGAATGTGGCTTTTTTAGATTATAATAGTATCGCACATCTGACTCAAAACGAGCAAATTGTGAAAAAGGAATATTCAATATTTTAAATGGCGTGGTCTCTTGTTTACTAACGCCTTTTAATAGCCCATGCAGTGCATTGCCCGATAATTTTGCATTTCCCTTGAACAAAAAGACATTCCTATCTGAATTTAGTACCTGCGAATTATAAGTAAAGGTATAATCTATTCCAGAAATAAATTGTTGCTCAAAGCTTCTTCGCAATGAGGGGAACCTATTCAAAGTTTCTTCAAATTGGGAGGTAAAGTTCTTCTCATTTGGTCGAACTAAACTCAGTGTAAAAGGATACAATACATGCCTTATTTTATTTGTTTTGTACCAATCATATCCATAAGAAAAAGTGGCTTTATTAATAGAGTAGAAATTTACTCTTTTTTCAAAATTATAGTTCAGATTAAATGAAGTATATCTATTATATGGATAGGGTTTAAATTCTTTATTTTTTTTGAGCGGAATTAGAAGTTTTGGAAAAATAAACTTTAAGTCACTATCTAAATTTACAGTATTTATAAAAGACTCACTTACCCCCTCTTCATTTTCTCTCCGAAATTGAAATTCCAATCCACCAGAAACCGTAAATTGCATTCGGTCAGCACGCTTAAATGTATTTCTGTTAATGTAATTCAATCCTAATTCTAATCCCAAGCTATTTTGTGAATCCGTATTCCCTTCTAAATCTATACTTGCACGCTGCTTTTTATTAAATCGACTACTTATATATGTATCCAAGACCCCCTCATCAATTGCGACTTGATAAGGTTCAAATCGAACATTAACAAACTTAAAAATTCCTAACGCATTAAGTCTCTTTAGTGTTTGATCATGATTTTTTTTAGAATATAGCGAGTCAACATCAAAAAAGATGGATTGGACAATTGCGTCTGGTTTAATATCTTTTTTAGTTAAGATTACATCTATATTTCTAAGATTTGTAGTATCTACTTTTGACAAATCATCCTTTGCGGAAATGGGTTTATTTATGTTGAAATAGACATTTCCTATGTAATATTTCTTGTGTAGATTATCAATCTCATCAACTGGATTTCTGATTTCTGTATAGATATCTACTTTATTTCCCGCAAGATTGCTATCAATTGCAAAAAAGACATATCCTTGATTAAAAGTAAAATATCCTTCATCTCTAAGCACCTCAGAAATTCGTGCCCGTTCTCTTTTTATGTTTTTTGCATTGTATGGATCTTCCTCTTTAAGTTCTGAGTTTAAAGTATATTCTTCCCTATTAATAATCTCGTTAATTATTGAATCCTCTGCAGTAAAGTTTACCTTATTTATATAATAGACTTCTTTGGGTTTTGCATAATAAATAACTTTTGCTCTTTTCTTACTAACGGCATAATCACTTTTAACTTCTGAATTGAAATATCCTGAATTATTCAAATAATTTTTCATTCTTTCTTCTGAGAACTCTACCACAGTAGAATCGAAGATCGCTGGGCTTTCTCCCACCTTATCGGCCATCCACTTATTAAATCTTGTAGCAACTGGTGTTTTTCCTTTTTCCTCTCTTTTGTTTCTTCTTTTTACAGCTAAATTGTAAAACCCTAATTTCAGATTTAAAAAACCTAATAACTTCTTATTCGGTTTTTGTACAGCGACTGATTTTAAATCATTCTTAAAGCTGTTTTTATCGATAATATTATTATCCTTTCCTTCAATGATAACTTTACTGGAAGAGAGTAAAATCTGTCCGTCTTCCAAATAACGAGTTGTTTTACAGGATGTAAAAGCAAAAAAAATAAGCGCTATATATGCAATTGAATGCTTAAATTGCTTCATTATGATCTCTAAACGTGAAGAAAAGCTTATTCATTCGCTCAAAATTAAGAAATACCGCTATAAGCACAGATTATATCTTGCTGAAGGTCCAAAAGTTGTTAAAGAAATAATCCAAAGTGGACATGCCCCCCAAAAGATTTATTGCTCTGATGAGTCTTTAAAAAAGGAATTGATCCAGAGCTATAACATAGAGAAAAAAGATACAATAAGTGCTATAGATGAAAAGTCCCTCAAAAAATTATCTGCACTTTCTACTCCAAATAAATTATTGGCCATTTTTCCTATGACATCAACAAAACAGAATATCGATGATGTTAATCCAGAAAATTGGATCTTGGCATTAGACAATATTAATGATCCTGGAAACTTGGGGACAATAATTAGAATTGCAGATTGGTTTGGGATAGAAAAGATTTTTTGTTCATCAAATTGTGTTGATGTATACAATCCAAAGACAATCCAATCAACCATGGGCAGCATTGCAAGAATTAAAGTCATTTATAGGGATTTGCTGGAGCTCATAAAGAAGAATAATTCTATATCAACGTATGCCGCTACACTTAATGGAAAGTCAATAAATAAAATGAAACCAAAACCAGGAATTATCATTATTGGTAATGAGAGTCACGGAGTTAACGCGGCACTTCTAAACCAAGTAGATGAGCAAATAACGATCCCTAAAATTGGTAATGCTGAATCACTTAATGCATCAATAGCCACAGGAATTATTTGTGCTCAATTTTGTACCAAATAACCGAATTGTATCATTTAGGCGTTAAGCCAGAATTTTCAGCAGCATTTGGTTGAGGGAACTCTCCTTCTTTTAACTTTGAATGAAATATCTTATCGATATATTGCCACTTCCCTTTGACCCATTCAAAACCACAATAGGATCCATCGGGAACGTAATTAAAATAATATCCCTCCGATTGCTCATTTACAGGAATTAAGTGATCAAAATAAACTTTGTCTTCATTACCCTTTCTTCTAAGCGTTGCCACTGAATTTTCCTTGTACTCCATCACATATCTACAAACAAAAGTGTCTTTTTTTCCATAGCTAAAAATGGGAGCACCAAATCTCGGTTCTTTTTCATCATTGAACCAGAGCACTTCCATAATTTTTTTCGTACTCATAGAATTGTTACCATCCCACCCTAATAAGGTATAATAGGCACTTTCTTTATGCTGTGTTTTAATGATATCATAGTACAAAGCCCCATACCAACGTTCATTATCTAAAACTTTATCATGTGGCTTATCAATCATTACAGAATAATCAACTAATGGAAACAATTTCAATGTTGGAGTATTCATTTGAATAGCTCCATAAAATCTGTAAGTATAATCCTTCTGCAACATTTGCCATGTAAAAATCCTAAAGCTGTTATCAGGGGCATTTATTGTAGAAATGGAAGTTAAACTATCAAAATGATAGTTAAATGAACCCTCTACTTTTAAAGCTTCTACTAAAAGCTTTACTTTTTGATGACTCGCTTGCTGCCTTTCAATTGGATTTAGAGAAGCTATTACCGTTGCTCCAAGCTCATTAATCTTTTTTTCATATTGCCTCAACGTAACTTGATCTAGACTATCCAATTTAACCTGAGCAAAAACAAAATTAGATAGCACCATAAAAACTAAAAGCAATACCTCTTTTCTCTTCATAGAAATAGTCATTATTCTCTAAAACTAGTTTATTAAAAACTTTATTGTAAAAAGTATGCCAAATTTTAGAGAAACAAAAAAGAAGATACTGCTAAATAGAATTTGACAATAGTTGTGAATACGGCTAAAACTTAGACACTCTCAATAATCATAGCAGAAGCGCCTCCTCCTCCATTACATATACCAGCAGCTCCTAGCTTTCCATTTTTGTGCTTCAAAACTGAAATTAATGTACATAAAATTCGAGCACCAGAAGCGCCAATTGGATGACCTAATGAAACTGCTCCACCAAAAACATTTGTTTTCTGATGGTCAATATCTAATTCCTTTATATTCGCCAATGCAACAACAGAAAATGCCTCATTGATTTCGAAATAATCAATTTTATCTATAGATAAATTTGCCTTGTTAAGTGCTTTTGGAATGGCTTTAGCCGGTGTTGTTGTAAACCAATCTGGCTCTTGAGATGCATCTGCAAAAGAGACAATCTTTGCAAGCGGTTTTACTCCCAATTGATCCATTTTCGTTTTACTCATTAATACTACAGCAGCAGCTCCATCATTAATTTTAGAGGCATTTATTGCAGTTACTGTTCCTTCTTTTTCAAAAGCAGGACGCAATTTAGATACCTTATCATAATTAATTTTTCTGAACTCCTCATCCTCTTCAATAATAATAGGATCTCCTTTTCTCTGGGGAACGCTTACACTTATCAATTCATCTTTAAAATATCCTTTTTCATAAGCCTCATACGCTCTTTTATAAGATTCAATCGCATAATTATCCTGATCTTCTCTGGTAAAATCATATCCTCTAGCACAAATCTCGGCGGTATTTCCCATCATTGTCCCCTTATAAGGATCTTGTAATCCATCCCTTACGATCGCATCTAGTATTTGCCCATTACCATATCTCAAACCATTTCTTCCAGATGGAATATAATGTGGTGCATTGGTCATGCTTTCCATACCCCCAGCAACGACAACATCATTATCTCCAAGCATAATAGATTGTGCTCCCAACATTATAGCTTTTAAACCCGAAGCACAGACTTTATTAATCGTTGTGCATGGCGTTTTAGGGGAAACTCCTGAAGCTAAAGCTACTTGTTTTGCTGGTGCCTGACCAACATTAGCGGTAAGTACATTCCCTAAAAAAACTTCTTGTATCTCAGAAGCATCAATTCCCGAACGCTCAATGGCTCCTTTTACTACTGTAATCCCTAAATCTAAAGCTTTAACTTTCGCTAACTTCCCTCCAAGACTACCAATAGGCGTTCTGGCCATTGCCACTATATATACCTCATTCATGATTTTCATTTAAAGTGAAAATATAGCATCTGAGGTTAATTAGGTATTAAATTATAATAAGTAGGTAGACTATAGAACGTTATTTACAATAACCAATTATTTATATACCAACTCTATACACACTAAAAAAAGTGCTAAGAATTAAATAGAATGCGAATACTAATTCTCGAGAGACTTAGCTCTATCAATACTAATACGTTGTCCATTATTATATGGAGCAATGAATGCATCTCTATTTCCTTTTCTCTTAACCTCTTTCAAGTTAGATTTAGCTGAGCTAAACGAATAGTATGGACCCAGTAAAACTCTCTTAGCTCCATTAGACGCATTTTCCAATTGTATCTTACCTAATCCTAGTAAATTGTTAAACTTACTTAAGTCTGGATTACCGAAAACGCCTAGTTGAATGTAATATTCAAGTGCATTTGTGTATGAAACAAAATTATCAGTGCCTTTTACGGTCTCTACTATTGTAGCATAATTATCTTCTGAAGTGCTTTTGATATCGCCCGTTGCAAACCCAGTAACTTTAAACTCCGTTCGCCTATTAGCTTGATGCTTGTATTCAGGGCAAGATACACCATTGGCACATTCGTTAACCAACTGGCTTTCACCATATCCTCTTGGGAATATTCTATTAGCAGCAATCCCTCTAGAGATAATATAATCAACTGCAGCTTTTGCTCTGTTCTGTGACAGCTTTAAATTATAACTATCACTACCTCTACTATCTGTATGCGAACTTAATTCTATAATTACACGTGGATTATCTCTTAAAATAGCAACTAGTTTATTCAATTCTATTGCAGCATCTGGCCTAATATCATATTTGTTTAAATCGTAGTATATATTTTTAATCTCAATAGCTTTATCAACGACAAATGGTTTTAACAACCTACTAATTTCAACCACATTGTCTTGATCTCCAGATCTCACTTGAGCATTCTGAGCAAAATATCCGTCTAATTCAAATCTTAACAGATAATCGCGATCTGGTTCAACTTCTACTTTATATTTACCATCATCTCCAGTCAATACCGTAGCTACTGGTTCATTTGTTAATAAATCCGTTACCGTCACTTTCACTCCTGGAATGGGTGAATTATCCTCTTCATTTCTAACAATCCCTGAGATAAAGCTTCTCTCCGGAATGGCTTCTTCTAATTCCTCATCCATATCAAAAGTATACGCTTCTGGAACCGTATTTAACGTTTGAGCTTTAGGAATATAATTATCATTCTCGAATCGAATTTTGTATTTTCTATCTGGTTCGAGTCGTAACAAGTACTCCCCCTTACCATTAGTTTTAGTTGAAATCGGACTATTCCCAAACTCATCAGTTGCAGAAACAGTAACTCCATACAATGGATTTCCATTACCTTTATCCGTAACCTTTCCAGCTAGAATATTTATAATATTTGATTGTTTTATAAAAACCCGGTATACATCATCATGACCTTTACCCCCAGCTCGATCTGAGGAAAGGTAACCACGAACATTATCATTTTCGCTTATAATAAATGCGAAATCATCTGTTGAAGAGTTAACAGGCGCTCCTAAATTTGTAGGACGGCTCCATTCGCCTGTACTTTTTGAAATTGTTGATTTAAAAATATCTAGCCCTCCCAAACCAGGATGACCCTTTGAGGCAAAATAAAGCACACTATCATTGTGAATATAAGGGAACATTTCGTCCATTTCAGTATTCACAAGACCTGATAAAGCTTCTGGTGTTCCCCATTTCCCATCTCCTTCTATCTTAGATATATATATGTCTGTCCCCCCTTTTCCGCCAGGCATATCACTTACAAAATACATTGTACTCTTATCAGAAGTCAACGTAACATGCCCAACAGAATACTCATCGTTGTTATAAGTAAATGGAGTTGCCTTTTTCCAACGTCTTCTCTTAGTTAATTCTTTGTTTGTAGAAACTGTAAATATAGATAGGTGAAGTGTGTCAATATTTACATCCTTATTTAGTTTTCTCTTACCTCTATAATGATAATTACTTCTTGTGAAATACAATGTTTTAGAATCCTTATCTAACACAGCAGGCCCTTCATGTAACTGTGTATTGATGTCACCCTTCATTTCATTAATGCTAAAATCTGTGAGGTTAGCTTCATAAAGATCATAATATTTCCCTTGATCCCATCCACCAATTATACTTGTGTTTTTACCTGCTCGTGAAGAAGAAATAATTAAATTGTTCTTATCAGCAAAACATGGAAAATCACTATCTTCTGAATTAATAGACCCAAAATTAACTACTTCATATGCGTTGGAATCTCTTGTAAAAACACCAGGGTTCTTTGAAGCCTCAATATTTCCTTTTGCATTGTTATTAAAGGGCAAGTATTTTCTATACCATTCAAGTGCCTCTTGATATTTTCCATTGCTACGAAGCACTTCAGCATAATAATACATGTTAACAGGATCGCTTTCTTCTAAATTGACTACTCTAGAATACCATGTCTCTGCTTTCTTATAATCATTCAAATTTCTATAAGAATTGGCAATTTTAATTTTAGTTTTTGAAGACGGTGTTTCCGCATCCAATTTTTCATACAATTTAATAGCCTCTTCAAACTTATGTCTTTGATATAAGTTATCTGCTGTGCTCTCTATATTTTTCTGTGCTTGTAGACTAATAGATATTAATATTAGAAAAGCTGGCAAAACTACTCGATATAGTGCTTTTATCATTTTCAGTACTATTTAATTTGCGATATAATTTTAAGATTTATGTTATATATCATTTTGATAAAAATTATTGCTGTTTATCAATAATATCTTGGACTAATGTGTCTTTCTCCTTTCTTAGAAAGTCCAAACGACAATATTACCTCATGCGACCCACTAGTATAATCTCTTAATTCTTTAAAGGCTAAGTCGTAAGCATAACCGATTTTAAATATTTTGTTCCTGATTCCATTATCTCTTCCGAGAAAATAATTCAACATTAAAATAGCTGATTTATCAGATCTAAATCCACCGCCTACTAACACCATATCATAGAAGATAAGGTTTAAGTTCCCCTCGAATTGCATTGGCGCTCCTTTTGTAAATCTCAATGCTGCAGTTGGTTGAATTTTAATTGGATCACTTATATCAATTTGATATGCTCCTGTAATAAAATAATGGTTTTGCTGGTTTATGGCATCTTCATTTCTACTAAACCAACCTCCTTCAAGAATATTAGGAACTCCAATACCAACAGCAAAGTTTTTACCATATAAGTAGGTACCCGCTCCAAAATTCATTAAGAAAGACTTTTCTTTTATATCAGAATAAGCTAAATCGCCACTACTACTTTGTACCGCATCTAACTCGTTAATATTCCTTTTCTGAAAAAAGAAAGTTCCTTGAAAACCAAAAGACCATTTTAGCTTTTCATTTAGCGGCACATGATAAGCATATGCAATATTAAATCCTGTTGTTCTGTCTATTCCAATTTGATCATTGAACAAAGAAAAACCTAGAGCAAAATTCTTATTAGGAATTGGACTATGGATAGCTGCTGTAAGTGTTTTGGGAGCTCCATCGAAGCCTACCCATTGTGTACGATACAACAATCCAATTTCCATCATCCCCTTGCTCCCAGCGTATGCTGGATTGCTCAATAACTCATTATTGACATAATGGCTATACAATGGATTTTGTTGAGCAAAAACCTGCTGGGCCATTGCTACAACTACAAATAATATTAATAGATTTTTAAACATGATATTAATAATTAAATTCTATCTTTTTAAAACAACAAACCCTTTAAAATCTCGACTAAGTCCATCTCTACTGACCTTCAACACCCAGAAATAAGTACCATCAGGAACCTCATCTCCCAAGAAATCTCGTTTTGCATTTCTCAAGTATCCATCCCAATCATTTTTATACCCTACTTCATTTAAAACTCTTTCTCCCCATCTGTTAAAAACAATCAACTCATTATCAGGGTACGCTGGCCATAAACCTTGGAAGACTAAAAGATCATTTACTCCATCACCATTAGGTGTGAATGAATTCGTAGGAAGGAAAGGATCTACAACAATACATACAGATGCTGTGTCAGATCTTGAAATAGGAGCATCATCATAAACCCGATACACAATAATGTCTTTACCTTCAGAAAGGAAATCTGGCGTATATATTATCGAACCTGTTACAGGATCTGTAGTTATTGTCCCATTACTTGGTCCTTCTATTACTTCATAAAATAAGTTATTTGAATCAGGATCCACATCATTCAATAAAATGTCATCAAGTGGACCTCCTTCTTGCATAAAGAATACTGTATCATCCATTGCAATCGGTGCTTGATTTTTCAGAACAAATACTGTTATTTCACCAATATCACTTGCAACTTCATCCGACACCTGATATTCGAACACATCACTAACTGTATTACTATCAGATCGATAACATACAAACTCTCCCTCTTCATATGTTACTCCACTATCTGGTGCAAAAGGATCAAAAGCTACTACAGTTAACACTTCATTATCTACATCTGCAGAACGAACTGAAATACAAACCGAATCGTACTCTTGTACATATATTGTAGTATCAAATGCTACTGGCACATCATTTCTAGGAGCTACATTAATAGCCACTCTTGCAATATCACAAGAAGCAGTATCACCACTATCATCACAAACTTTATATTCTATAATTCTCTCACCAAAGAAATTGAGTTCTGCTTGAAAACATACTTCGTTATCATTTCTAACGTATGCCGTATCACCAGACTCTACATTCAAAAGTTGGGTTATAAATAACGCTTGACCTTCGTCTAACTCTTCATCAAAATCATTTAAAATCAAACTTGTTAGCCCTAAAAAGCAAACCAAAGAATCTTCAACAGCCTCCACTGTATCATCTACAGCAATAGGTACATCATTTACGGGAACCACATTAAGGACAATCAATCCTGTATCACAAAGTCCTGCTTTACCAAGAGGATCTCTATCACAAACGACATAATTAAGTGTTCTGGTTCCATTATAATTCGGTGCTGCTTGATAACAAACTTGTCCATTTACCAACACTGCAGAATCATCAGGGTGCGCGTTTAAAATTTCCTCTAACAAAAATTCATCCTGTGTTAAATCATTATCAATATCAATATCATTCCCAGTAAATAAGGTGTCATCAAAACACACCAATTCATCCTCATTTATATCAATAGTATCGTTAACCGGAATAGGTGGATCATTCACTGGATTTATTATTACATACACCCATACAGAATCACTACATACACTACCTCCTGTTTGAGCAGTTTCGCAAGTTTCATAATAAAATGAATCTACACCAAAGTAGTCTTTATCAGAGGCATATTGTACTTTTGTAAATGGTATATCTACAGCAGAAATATCTCCATGCAATGGATATGGAGGTGTTCCACTTAAAGAAGATACTCTTATAAATAGTTCATCCTCTTCTCTATCAAAATCATTATTCAAAAATTCAAAAATCTCTCTAGTATCTTCATCCATATAAAATGTATCAGAAACAGCAATTGGAGGCTTAGAAACTCTTCTTATTTCTAAAAAGATCTCACCTCCAGATAATTCCGTACCTAAATCTTGAATTTCATATCGTATTGTATCATACCTAACACTATCTGCCTTGCCGCCATCTAGAGGAAACAAGTCTGGATTTGGAGTATATACAATTGTATCAGAAGTTGGTTGATTAGGTTTTAAAATTGCAGTACCAATATCCGGATTCCCTGTATAAGTAATACGAATAAGTGTATTCGCTGGATCGGGAATAAGATCATTTATTTTAGGAAGAATAAATTTTGTTTGACCTTCAAGTACCGTCGCATTATCATCGAGAGCTTCGAAAAAAGGTTGCCCTACAACTGTATTGCTAATTATAAAAGCACAAAAGAAGAGCTTTTGAGCTAGTGACAATTTTAAAATTTTATTAAACCAAACCATTTATATAAATTCTATTTGTGCAAAAATTCGATTATCTAATTATAACTTAAATTCAATCTCCATTCATTAAAACCAATGTCCTTATCATCAATACATACATGTTCAACATCCCAATGAAAACCATTAAACAAATAAAGTAACGGTTCAAAAATCATTGAACCAGATGTAATCAAGGAAAGAATAAAGGATCTTAAAGAATGATTTTTAGAAGTGATTACGGTCAGAGCTTCACTCATAATTTTTATGAAACATGCAAGCAGACATGCCGAAGAAAATGTGTTACTTTTTAAAATCATTCTTAAATTACTTTAAACAGGTTTCGTGTTACAGGTCAAAGAATGATTTTGCAAATCAACTACTTTAATCTTGAAAAAAATAGTTAGAGTTTTTAACAATTGTTCATATGTAATTTTTCAATAATGTATCTCATATCTAGTCTCTTAATTATTATCCACAGACCTTAATAACAAGAAGAGCACTGTTTTGTTAACTTTGACACCATACAATGATTGTGTAATTATGGCTAAAGCCAAAGCAGCAGGAAATAAGAGACAAAAAGTTAAACAGAATAAAGAAGTAACACCACCTATTATAAATCAGGAACTGATTATAAAGGCGGCGGGGTTATCACTTATTTTATTATCGATTTTTTTATTTATTGCATTCAGCTCGTACTTCTTTACTTGGAAACAAGATCAAATGGAGGGTTGGAACCTATCGTTAAAATTGTTATTCAGTAAAGATTGGGAAGTTGAAAACAGACTTGGTCGTTTGGGAGCCTTTCTAAGTGTTCTTTTAGTTGACAAGCTTTATGGTATTGCCGCTTATTTCATTGCCATTCTATCTTTCGTTTTGGGGGTTAACCTTGTGAGTCAAAAAAGGATTTTTAAGTTTTGGAAATGGTTCATTCACAGTATACTATTAACACTTATTATTACTACTGCTGCTCATTTCATCTTTATAAATAAGTCTTTCCCTTTTGGAGGAGGTCTAGGCAAAATGCTTTTCGATTGGCTTTCTACATTAATTGGGAAAACAGGTCTCATTATTTTACTGGTTTTTGTTGGAGGGATTTATATCTCTTCGTTAAGATTTGTAAGAGAATTATTTTCAAAAAACCTTTTCTCTGATGATGAAAAGCATACCGAAGAAGCACCTGATAAGGAAGAAACAGTAATTGAAAAAGAAAGTTTAATTCCAGAAGAAATTGTATCTCCTGTGCCACATTTTGATGATAAAGGGTTCGAAGTATTAGATAAACGATCAATTACTCAAAAAGAAAAGAAACCAAGTACAATTTTAAAGGACATACAAGATGAAAAGGCCTTGAATCTAGAACCCGTTCTTAAAAACCCACCAAAAAAACACGCTAAGAAACCTGAAATTGATAAAGACCTTTCATTAGATATAGAAGAGGTAAAAGAGGAAAAGATTTCAGAAAAGAAAGTGGTAACAAATAAAGGAGATCTCTCTACCTCTTACGATCCAAAACTAGATTTACCGGGTTTCAAATTTCCTACACTTGATATGTTGGAAGATCACGGTGGAGATGCTATTCAAATAGATCGAGAGGAACTCGAACAAAACAAAAACCAAATTGTTCAGACACTTAGCAATTATAACATTCAGATTTCTAAAATAAAGGCTACGGTTGGGCCAACTGTAACATTATATGAAATTGTCCCTGCACCAGGTGTTCGAATTTCAAAAATTAAAAATCTAGAAGATGACATTGCACTAAGTCTTGCAGCATTAGGTATACGTATCATTGCACCAATTCCAGGAAAAGGGACTATTGGTATAGAAGTTCCTAATGTTAACAAGAATACTGTTTCTATGAAATCCATGTTGGCTTCAGAGAAATTTAGAAATAGTGACATGATGTTACCAATGGCCATCGGAAAGACTATATCAAATGAAATATACATTACTGATCTAGCTAAAATGCCTCACTTATTAATGGCAGGGGCTACAGGTCAGGGGAAATCCGTTGGACTCAATGCAATTATTGTTTCTTTATTATACAAACTCCATCCCTCAGAACTAAAGTTTGTGATGGTAGATCCAAAGAAAGTAGAACTTAATATATATCAGCATATTGAGAAACACTATTTGGCCAAACTCCCAGGAGAAGAAGATTCTATAATTACAGATACGAAAAAGGTTATTCATACTTTGAATGCACTTTGTATCGAAATGGACCAACGATACGAACTTCTTAAAAATGCACAAGTAAGAAATATTAAAGAATACAATGCAAAATTTTCAGCTCGTAGATTAAATCCTGCAAAGGGTCATAGGTTTTTACCGTTTATAGTATTGGTTGTAGATGAATTTGCCGATTTAATGATGACAGCGGGAAAAGAAGTAGAAATGCCTATTGCAAGATTGGCCCAATTAGCAAGAGCGATTGGTATTCATTTAATTATTGCTACTCAAAGACCTTCGGTGAATATCATTACTGGTGTAATAAAAGCTAATTTTCCAGGAAGAGTTGCATTTAAGGTTACATCTAAAGTAGATTCTAGAACGATATTAGATGCGGGTGGTGCAGATCAATTAATTGGTCGTGGAGATATGTTATTGTCTATAAATGGAAACCTTGTTCGATTGCAATGTCCTTTTGTAGATACACCAGAAGTAGATGCCATAGTACAGTCTATTGGAGATCAAAGAGGTTATGAGGAAGCCTATTTACTACCTGAATACATAGATCCAAAAGAACAATCAGCTTCTGCGGATGATATATTATTTGATCGGGATGACTTGTTTGATGAAGCGGCCCGAATAATCGTACAACATCAACAAGGATCTACCTCTTTAATCCAAAGAAGGCTTAAGCTAGGATATAATAGGGCTGGACGACTTATTGATCAACTAGAGGCTGCAGGCATTGTTGGTCCTAATGTAGGAAGTAAGGCAAGAGAAGTTTATATTCCCGATGAGTATGAATTGGAACGCTTTTTGAAGACTCTTGAGGAAGAACAATAATTTATGTATTTAAAAATTTTAGTTTGGGCGTTTTGGGGTTTAGTTTTTGGTCCTCTATCCAACGAGATGGAGCATAAAAAACAAGTAGACCCTATTGCAAAAGAAATCTTAGACGCAACAAGAAATAATTTTAATAAAATTGAAGGCGTAGAAGCCTCTTTTAAATTAACTGTAGAACAACCAGAAAGTGACATTTTTTATCAAGTAGGAGACATCTTACTAAAGGGAGATATGTATAAAATTTCACTTCCTGACCAAGAAATTATTTGTGATAACAAATCTGTATGGAGGTATTTAAAAGATATCAATGAGGTTCAAATAACCGATTATGAACCTGAAGATAATGAAATAACTCCGTCAAAATTATTTACTGTTTACAATGACGATTTTGAATCTCTTTATACACATGATGAAGTTTTTAACAAAAAGAAATGTCATGTAGTTGATTTAAAACCTATTGATGGTGACCGTTCCTATTTTAAGGTTAGAACATGGATTGATGCAAATAATAAGGTAATTAGAGGTTTAAAAGTTTTTGATCGTAATGGGTCAAGATATCTTTATGAAATAAATACCTACACTCCAAAAAAAGACATTAACAATAGTATCTTCTCTTTTGATGAAGAGGCTTTCCCAGACGTAACCATTGAGGATTTAAGGTTTTAGGCATATTTATTTCCCACGTGGCCCCAATTCAATGGCTTCAAGGTTAATTATTTTTCCTTTTTCTATTCCAAAACGCAAAGCCGTTCTAATCTTATGAAAACCAATATGTCCCATCGCTCCGGGATTTAGATGTAAGAAATCATACTTTTTATCGCGCGTTACCTTCAAAATATGAGAATGTCCACAAATAAAAAGATCTGGGGCTCGATTTCTACTCAAAAAATCTCTTATTCTCTTATTATATCTACCTGGATATCCTCCAATATGGGTAATCCATATCCTTGCTTCTTCACAAATAAAAAACAAATTTTCCTCAAAAGCCTGTCTAACCTTTCCTCCATCAATATTACCGTATACCGCACGTAATGGTTTAAATGCCTCTAGCTCTTCTATTACTTCCCACCTTCCTATATCTCCTGCATGCCATATTTCATCGCAATTTTTAAAAAGTTCAAAAACTTTAGGATCTAAAAAGCCGTGTGTATCTGAAATCAATCCAATTCGTTTCACCCTAAACGACTATTTATTAGATTAATTAATTGAGTTTTTACGTCTTTATCAGATACATTGAACTCCTTTATAGAGTTATCTTTTCGCCACCATGTCATTTGTCGTTTTGCATAACGGCGAGTATTCTGCTTAATAAGATCTACTGCTTTCTCCAAGGTATAAACACCAGATAAGTGCATGAAAAGCTCTGAATACCCAACTGTATTTAAAGCATTCAGGTGTTTAAATTTATAAAAACTTTTAACCTCTTCTAATAAGCCTTTTTCCATCATGCGATCTACTCTTTCGTTAATTTTAGCATACAATTGGTCTCTGTCTAAATGCAAACCTATTTTGAGTATTTGAAAATCCCTTGTTATTTTTTTTTGCTTTTTGAAAGAAGACAAAGGTTTTTCTACTTCCCAAAAAAGCTCTACAATACGCATTAATCGCTGAGGGTTATTAATATCAATAGATTCATATGATACAGGATCACACTCCTGTACAATTTTTTGTAAGGCTTTAATTCCATTCTTCTTGTAGAATTTAATGACGCTTTCTCTTGTTTCCTTGCTTACTTTGGGAATATCATCAAACCCCTCACAAACAGCTTTGATAAAAAGGCCTGTGCCTCCGGCCATAATTACTACTTGGTTTTTTTCAAAAAGAATCTTCAATTGAGATAAGCATTCTGTTTCAAACATCCCTGCCGAATAATTATCCTTAATTGAAATATGATCTAAGAAATAATGTTTTATTCCTTGCATTTCCTCTACATCTGGCTTAGCGGTTCCAATATTAAGCTCTTTATAAATCTGACGTGAATCTGCTGAGATTATACAAGTCTGATAGTGTTTGGCTAAGTCTATAGCTATTTTTGTTTTGCCAACCGCAGTAGGCCCTGTTACAATTACCAATAATTTTTTGTAGCGATGGGACATCCTTAGTTTAGTTGAATTAATTCTTCTAGCGCTTTATAAGTATTCCCTGAAGATTTTGCTATCATTAAATACTCATTCATAAACATTTTTGTTTGGTCATTCACTTTAGTGAAGTGATATTCAAAATAGCTCTCTATATCCATAGGCATTACTCTTGGAGCTAATTTGAGCAACATTTTAACCATCCATGGAGTGTTTATAAATCGAGTTAAAAAAGGCCTTTCGGTTTTGTATTTACTTTCTAATCCTAAGTAAACCTCATTTATAGATTGCTGTAATAATTTTAACAAATGCCTATTAGATTTCAATGCATTAAAATTCCAATCACTCGCTTCAAGGGCAGTTAAAAAAGTACCTAAAAAGGCGGAAGGGAATAAAGCTTGTAATTGTACACTTTTAGTTGAGTTTGCTCTTATCTTACCACTTTTGAAAACTTCTATCACTTCATTTTTTCTCTTATCTGTCCCAGCAAATGGTGTTGGGGCCAAAGGAGGAAACCAGTACGCTACTCCCTCAGGAGATACTTTCTCCGTAGGTAAAGGGGTGGTATAGCTTATTAGAGTAATCATTCCCTCAACAATTTGTTCAGGAGGGAAAGTCTTTGTTAAAACTTGATAATCTTCTGTTCCTGGCTGAAGCATAACAATGGTAGGCACACCAGCTAGGTTATTCTTAAGACTCGTAAAATCAAAGGCTTGCAAAGCAGTAGAAGAAAAGCACAAATAGATTTGATCCCAATCTTGCTGTTTCACTTCTTCAAACTTAGAAATCAATGAAAATGTTGTATAACGAATAGGCTTATTTTTTTGTTTATCACGATTTAAGTTGTAGAGGACAGCCCCTTTCGATAATTGCTCGAGATATTTTTCCTTAACAAAAAAGGTAACATCGTGTCCTGCATCAGAAAAGTGTTTCCCATAGACTAAACCCACTGCTCCAGCACCGAATACTAATATTTGCTTTTTCATTTTTGAATGTAATTAATTGTTATTGGCAACGGGTTTAATATCATGTTCTGCCGCTTTCCGTATCATAAAACTATATGCCGCTTCGTAATTATTCTCAATTTCTCCATCTAAAATAGCATCCTTAATGGCATCTTTAATCACACCAACGATTTTCGAAGGCTTAATATTAAAGGTTTGCATAATTATTTCACCTGTTATTGGAGGCTGCCAATTTCTAATATGATCTCTTTCCTCTACCTCTTTGATTTTCTCCCTTACTCGTTGAAAGTTCTCTAAATAACGTTTGACCCTTTCTTCATTTTTAGATGTTATATCCGCTTCACATAACTTCATAAGGTCTTCTAAATCATCTCCTGCCTCAAAGATCAATCTTCTTATTGCAGAATCCGTTATGTTTCTTTTTGTTAATGAAATGGGCCTAAGATGTAGCAATACTATTTTTTGCACAAATTTCATTTTGGCATCTAAAGGGAGTTTTAACCTTCTAAATATTTTGGGAACCATTCTGGCGCCTACTACTTCGTGACCATGAAACGTCCAACCATGTCCATTTTCATATCTCTTAGTATTTGGCTTAGCAATATCATGCAAAATGGCTGCCCATCTAAGCCATAAATCGCTAGATTTTTGTGCCGTATTGTCTAGTACTTTTAGAGTATGATAGAAATTATCTTTATGAGCATGTTTATTAATAACTTCTACACCATGAAGCTTAACCATTTCTGGAAAAATATGATTGAGCAATCCGGTGTTAAATAACAATTTAAAGCCAATGGATGGTATTGGAGCTAAGATAATTTTGTTCAATTCATCAATAATCCGCTCCTTAGAGACAATTTCTATTCGATCTTTCATCTTAGAAATTGCTTCATAGGTATTAAGCTCAATATTAAATTGCAACTGCGTAG
Source organism: Chitinophagales bacterium (assembly GCA_965216955.1). Taxonomy (GTDB): domain Bacteria; phylum Bacteroidota; class Bacteroidia; order Chitinophagales; family JADIYW01; genus CBDCGV01. The sequence goes on from CBDCGV010000009.1 coordinate 114,399, forward strand.
CAAACCGAATGGCACGCATCATTCGTAGTGGATCATCAGAAAAAGTTTTTTCAGGTTCCAAAGGTGTCTTGATGATGCCTTTTTTTAAATCTTCAATTCCTCCAAATGGGTCTAAGAGTTTTCCAAAATCTTCTTGATTGAGGCTAATTGCCATTGCATTAATAGTAAAATCTCTTCTATTTTGATCATCTTCCAGTGTACCATTTTCTACAATCGGCTTTCTACTATCCTTTCTATACGATTCCTTTCGTGCTCCAACAAATTCTAACTCTGAATCATCCAACTTAAGCATTGCAGTACCAAAATTTTTAAAATAATTCACTTTTAGATTAGGGTTGATTTTTTCGGCAGTTTTTTTTGCAAGCTCAATGCCACTTCCAACACATACAATATCTATATCCTTACATTCTTTTTTTAGTAATCGATCTCTCACATATCCTCCAACCAGATAGGTAGGGTACGATAAATCATGGCCAGCCTCTGCAATTTTATTGAGCAATTTAGCATCTATATCATTTACTTCGATATCCATACCATAAAATTACCTCAAATGAAGACAACTTCCATCTATATTTAATTTAATAATTGATGAAGCCATCCCCGTACCAATGTCGTATTTCTTTGGAAGAATATAATCCACTTGCTTTAAGACCTGCTCATCGATCAGTTCATAGGCTGTAGGAGAAGGTTGACCGGACAAGTTTGCGGAGGTACTTGTTATGGGGTAATTATATTGCTCTATAAGTTCTTTTATGATTCCTTTTTTTATTAATCTGATTCCAATGGATCCATCCTCGGCCAATAGTGCTTTATTTATCTTATTTACGGCACTAAAGATAATGGTTAAGGGTTTGTCCGATTTATGCCAAAAATCCTCTGCAATTGGCAAATAATCATTAGAAACATATTCAGAGAGCATTTCCACAGAACTTACTAATAGCAATAATTTTTTAGAAAAATCCCTTTTTTTTATTTCATAAATCTTTTCTTGAGACTTCTGAGAAAGCACACTTCCTCCAAGCCCCCAAATGGTGTCTGATGGATATAGTAATACTCCATCATTATCTAAAACCTCTATTGCCTTTTCTATTATCTCTGTCATATTAATTCTTATCCCTCCTTTTTTTCTTCTCTTTTTTCCGCTTGTTCTTTTTTTTATTTGTCATTAGTGGTCTATGCATCAGAGTAACTATATCTATGGCCAATTCATCGACAGATTTTCTTTTATTGGTTAAAATAATAACTCCTTTATCTGTCTCTTCGACATAACTAATGAAACAACTCCCTTTAGGAGACAATCCATTTTGCATTGTTAAGCTCCAATCGTGATTTCGATCTTTCGTAACATGCCATCCTAAAGCAACATCTAGCCCTTCTACAATGGTACGAGACTTAGGGATAGCTATCGTATTTAAAATCGAATCCTCATTACTCAAAGCAAGTCTAATAAATGATAAAAGATCTTCCATGCAAGCTTGTATACCAACGGCTCCAGACATAATGCTCTGTTCCTCATATATTTTATCCTCAAGACCCACACATTTAAAGCCTAATTGCTTACTTAAATGTTTATTTACAATTAGATTAAAGGGTTGCTGCATTATTTCCTCTAATAATAGGGCTAGTAACCCATATCCTACATGAGAATTTCGATAGGTTTTAGAATAATCTTGATAAGGGTACATATCGAAAAATTTTAACAAAGCACTCTTATTGTAACCTTTATAGGGATCTTTTAAATCTTTTGACGTTATATTAAATGGTCTTTTTGGCAAGCCTCCAGCATGAATACATAGATCATAAATGGTAATAGGAGCTTTTTTCTTAAGTGCGTCTTCCTCGAAATAATTCCATAGATTTTCATTCAAATCTAGATTACCTTTGAGTACTTGTTCCATAATCAGATAGGTCGTAAAAACCTGAGAAAATGCTCCTATCTCAAAGATCTTGGTAGATCCTGAATCAATACCATTTTTATCAAAAGTAAAAGCTTGAGTCTTCTCTCCATCAATAAATCCAATAGAGACAACCATATCTTCTTCCACTTTGAACTTTTTGATTTTCTCAAAAATGATTTGGAGCTCTGTTTCAGATTGAGCTATGCTATTTACAGAAGATATAAATAGAAAAAATAAAACAAGTCTTAACCGTACAAGAAGCCTCACACTGCTACATCAAAATCTCTTAATGCATCATTTAAAGAAGTTTTCTTATTGGTAGAGGCTTTTCTTTCACCAATAATTAATGCACATGGCACATTGTATGTACCAGCAGCAAATTGCTTTGGTAAAGTTCCTGGAATTACAACAGACCTTGCAGGAACTCTTCCTCTATACACAATAGGCTCACTATTAGTAACATCAATTATTTTTGTCGATTGTGTTAATACCACATTAGCTCCTAAAACAGCTTCTGTTTCCACCCTAACCCCTTCTACAACAATACATCTAGAACCAATAAAACAATTATCTTCAATAATGACCGGAGCCGCTTGAACTGGCTCAAGTACTCCTCCTATTCCAACACCACCACTTAAATGAACATTTCGTCCGATCTGAGCACATGAACCAACCGTTGCCCATGTATCTACCATGGTTCCTGTTTCTACATGTGCCCCAATATTTACATAAGAAGGCATCATAACCACACCTTTCTGTAAAAAAGAACCGTAACGCGCAATTGCATGAGGAACAACACGAACCCCTAATTGGGCATAGTTATTCTTTAATTTGATTTTATCATGAAATTCAAATGGTGGCAATTCAATAGTTTCCATTTTCCTTGTTGGGAAATATAAAATAACTGCTTTTTTTACCCATTCATTAACTTGCCATCCATCGTTAATTGGCTCCGCCACCCTTAACTTTCCTACATCTAACTGAGCAACGACCTCTTCAATATTTTTAACAACCATGGGATCTTTTAACATTTCTCTGTTCTCCCAAGCTTGTTCTATACAATTTTTTATTTCTTCCACAGTTTATATTTTAATTTCGTCACAAACTTACAATAAGTATGAAATACTATTCCAGAAAGTTCGCAATTTATTTATTGATGATTCTTCTATTTGCATCTTGTTCAGATAAAAAGAAAATTACCACCTTTTATGAAACCACTGATCAAAAGATGGAAGCATATTACGTCTTAAAAAAACAAAAAGAAATAAAGCACGGAGCATACTCCTCTTATTTTGAAAATGGGAATATTCAGGAAAAGAGTAATTATAAAAACGGAGCTTTAGACGGTGAAAGACGCATTTTTAACGCTGAAGGAAAACTTATTATAACTGAACATCATTCAAATGGGAACTACGAGGGCCTTTATAAGTCTTATTTCCCTGATGGCACTATAGAGTCTGAAGGACTGTATAGAGAAAATAAGATGACCGGTACATGGAAATTTTATTACCAAGACCCTCCAGGTCAAATCAAAGAGGCGGTCACTTTTAAGAATAATATCGAAAATGGTCCATTTATAGAATACCATGAGAACGGTATAATGGCTGCTGAGGGGGTTTATGTTGACGAACAACAACATGGAGAAGTAAAGGTTTATACAAAAAAAGGGGAGCTTCATAAAAGGATTCTTTATGAAATGGATCGTGTAATGAAGTACGAAGAGTTTAACTAAACATTACGAAAAGTATTACAGATCATAAATAAAGGATATTCTCCTTTCCTTATAAGCTTTATACAAACAGATTACATATTATCTTTAACATTCATAAGACAATTGTTAAAAAATATTATCCCTACTGTTTTATAGGTTCTTTTGTATTTCATATCTTTGACCCACATTATTTAAAAATTATATTAATTAAATCGACTTAAATTATGAATGCGTTGAAGAGTTTAATTTTAACAGTCATGTCAGTAGCCATTTTTTCTGCTACTGCCCAAGACCTGCCACCGAATGCGGTTCCAGGCAAATGTTATGCAAAATGTTACATTGCAGACGAGTATCAAACAGTTACTGAACAGGTTCTTGCGAAAGAAGCTTCTACTAGATTGGAAGTGATTCCTGCCCAGTACAAAACAGTTACCGAGCAAGTTTTAGTAAAATCTGCTTCTAAAAGAGTAGAGGCGATTCCTGCTAAGTACAAAACAGTTTCTGAGCAAGTTTTAGCGAAAGAAGCTTCTACTAGATTAGAAGTGATTCCTGCTGTTTACGAGACGGTTACTGAGCAAGTTTTAGTAAAAGAAGCTTCAAGCAGAATTGAAACTATTCCTGCTAAGTACAAAACAGTTTCTGAGCAAGTTTTAGCGAAAGAAGCTTCTACTAGAATTGAGACTGCTCCTGCTATTTACGAAACGGTTACTGAGCAAGTTTTAGCGAAAGAAGCTTCAAGTAGATTAGAAACAGTTCCTGCTGTTTATGAAACTATGAGTGAGCAAGTTCAAACTGCACCAGCTTCTACTAAGTGGGTAAGAAAGAGAGCAAAAGATTGTATTTCTTCTAATCCTGATGATTGTAATGTACTTTGTTTAGTAGATGTTCCTGCACAATACAGAACAGTTACAAGACAAGTATTAAAAACACCTGCTTCTAGTAGAGAAATTACTATTCCTGCTGAATACAAAACAGTTACTAAGCAAGTAAGAAAAGGATGTCCTGCTGGATTTACTGACAATGGTACAACTTGTACTAAATCAGTAACTATTCCTGCTGAATACAAAACGGTTACTAAAACTGTTTTAGATGCTTCTGCTTCTAGTAGATCAATCACTATTCCTGCTGAATACAAAACAGTTACTAAGAGAGTTTTGAAAACTCCTGCTACAACTAGAGAAATTTCTATTCCTGCTGAATACAAAACAGTTACTAAAACTGTTTTAGATGTTCCTGCTTCTACTAGAGAATTTGATATTCCTGCAGATTACAAAACAGTTACTAGAACGGTTCTTGACGCACCTGCTTCTACTAGAGAAATCACTATTCCTGCTGAATATAAAACGGTTACTAAAACTGTTTTAGTGAAAAAAGGTGGTTTTACTGAGTGGAGAGAAATTTTATGTGAAGCTAACAGAACTCCATATAACATTCGTCAAGTACAAGTTGCATTGAAAGAAAAGGGATATAATCCTGGCCCTATTGACGGTGTAATGGGTGCACAAACAAGAAGTGCTTTATTGCAGTTCCAAAAAGACAACAGTTTACCACAAGGTCAATTGGATGTTCAAACTTTAAAAGCATTAGGCCTTAATTATTAATAAATAAAAAAGGCTCCTGTTTTAAACAGGCATAATAATTGTTATAATAGGCCCTGTAAGGCATTTGCTTTACAGGGTTTTTTTTATTTATTCTTATTTTTGCGTTTAAGAATTCTATAATGAAGGTATATATAACATGTCTTTTCTTTTTAACTCTTACGATAAACAATGTATTTGGTTCTGAAGGAGTTACATTTTCTGAAGAATCATACGAAGAGGTAATGCAAAAAGCAAAAGCTCAAGGAAAGAAAGTACTTTTAGACTTCACAGCTTCCTGGTGTATCCCCTGTAAAAAAATGGATCGAGAAACCTTTTCTAATCAGGAGGTCAGCGACTTACTAAACAAAAAATTCATCAATTTAAAAGTAAATGTAGACTACTTCTGGGGAATGGATATTGCAGAAAAATATAGAGTCAAGGGGTATCCGACCATTTTAGTAATAACTCCCTCAGAAAATATAGTTAAAAGAATTGTCGGATTTAAAACAGCTCAAGAACTTATTCAAGCTGTCAAATACTTGTAATTCTATACATTATATTTCGTAACGAAAACCCAATACTGTACTAAGACAACTTCTATTTCATTTTTGTATTTTTCGGAATGTCTTTGCCTATCAAAGAAACGGATATATGCATTATTGGTGCGGGACCTGGAGGAGCAGCTGCAAGTTTATTCCTAGATAAATATGGTATTGATAATGTTATTGTAGATAAATCCGGTTTTCCAAGAGATAAGATTTGCGGAGATGCCTGTAGCGGAAAAGTTGTAGATACATTAAAAAAGATAAATCCTGAATACGCCAAAGAGATTTTAGGGACAGATTTTCAAATAGACTCCTGGGGAGTAGCTTTTATTGCTCCTAATGGGAAAAAGTTAAGGGTTCCTTTTAAAATAAAATTTGAAAAAGATGATGATCCTCCAGGCTTTATCTCTAAGCGTATAGATTTTGACAATTATTTAGTTCAAAAAGGTGAGGGAATGTCCGCATTCAACACTTATTGAAGGAGTTACACTTAATAATTTTCAACGAAAGAATAATTACTGGTTGTCTACTAATAAAGAACAATCAATATGTATTAAATCAAAAATAGTGCTCGCTGCAGATGGAGCACATTCTGCGTTTAGCAAGCAAATTGCTCAACATAAGTTAGAGCCAAAACATTATGCCGCCGGTATAAGAGCTTATTACAAAGGAGTCACTGGTCTTGATCATGAAAATTTTATTGAGCTTCATTTTGTAAAAGATTTTTTACCTGGTTATTTCTGGATATTTCCGCTATCAAATGGATTAGCAAATGTTGGAATCGGTCTAAGAAGTGATTTTGTCAGCAAGAAAAAAATCAATCTCAAAAAAGAACTACCGCGAATTATTGAAAACACACCAAGTTTAAAAGAACGATTTAAAAATGCCACTTTAGAAGGTAAAATTCAAGGATTTGGCCTCCCCTTAGGATCAAAAAAACGACAACTATCTGGAGATGGCTATATGTTACTTGGAGATGCAGGCTCATTAATAGATCCTTTTACAGGAGAAGGTATAGGCAATGCAATGATAAGCGGAATGATTGCTGCACAAGTTTCAAAAGAAATAATTGAGACAAAGCACTACACTCCTGAAAAGTACCAAGAATATGACCAATTGATCTACCGTAGATTAGGAAGTGAATTAAAATTAAGTCACAAAATGCAGCAATTATCAAGATATCCTTGGTTGTTTAATTTTGTAGTCAATAAAGCCACTAAGAATCCAACTTTACAAGAAACTATTTCTTGTATGTTTATGGATTTAGAGATTAGAGAACAGTTAAAAAAACCTTCGTTTTATTTCAAACTTATTTTTAATTAACCTTTAGAACATGAAGCTCTATTTTATTACCGTAACAATTGTATTTATCCTGCTCGCTTGCTCAAGTAATTCAAAAAATTTCGGCACACCATTTTCAGAACTAAAGGGAGAAACAGTTGATTATTTAATTGAAACTATCAACCATAACAAACAAGAGCAACCTTTACTTATTGAAGGTGAAGTAACTGCAGTATGCAAAACAAAGGGTTGCTGGCTAAATTTAAAGAGTTCAAAAGGAGAAGAAATTAGAGTGGTATTTAAAGATTATAGCTTTTTCGTTCCTAAAAACATTACTGGTACTGAGGTATTAATTAAAGGGTATGGCAAAAAAGAAATTACTACCGTAGAAGAATTAAAGCATTTTGCAGTAGATAATGGTCAATCTGAAGAGGAAATCTCCCAAATTACAGCACCTCTAGAGGAATATGTCTTTACTGCAAGTGGTGTTAAACTATTATCCAAAAATTAATTTATTCCAAAGTTTAATTTTGGTCTTGCGTAAATGTTTAGAGATTGTATCTTTGCATCACTATTAAAAAAAATAGTGGAGATTCAGTAGCTCAGTTGGTAGAGCATCTCCCTTTTAAGGAGAGGGTCCTGGGTTCGAGCCCCAGCTGAATCACAAAGGAGACTCGGTTAGTTCCGAGTCTTTTTTCATTTGTATAATAAACAAAAACCAAACGAGCGTTTGGTTAGCTATTCATTTTTGTTATCTTCAACCTCCTTTAATTAACTTAATAAAATGTATTAAAAATGAGCTTAGAAGCGATTACAAATGCAATCAAAGAAAAAACAGCTGAATTAGATGGTTTTGGATCTTCTATTAAATTTGATTTTGGAGGTGAAACATTAATGTTAGATGGAACAGGTGAGAAAATTGCAGTCTCAAACGACGGTGGAGATGCTGCTTGTACAATCGGCATTACGATGGAAGACTTTCAAGCACTTTTAAGTGGAGAACTAGATGCTATGTCAGCATTTATGGGTGGGAAAATTACCGTTGATGGTGATATGTCTCAAGCAATGAAATTACAAGAGTTTCTAGGGTAAAACCTATATCTGATATGTCAATATCAGAAGCTTATTGAATGTTAATATCAGGAGGTTTTAAAACTTTCTGATATTTTTTTGCCCAGGTGGTGGTTCCGAAGTTTCGGAATGGTAGACACGAAAACTTTTCAATTGAAAGAGTTTTCTATTATAACTATAAAGGTTATATTTTTAATTTTTGCCCAAGTGGTGGAATTGGTAGACACGCAAGGTTGAGGGCCTTGTGTCCTTTTTCGGACGTGCTGGTTCGAGTCCAGTCTTGGGCACTTATGGGTATAAATCATCAATAGATTAAAGATCATAGTGTTTCGCTATGATCTTTTTTATTTCCATATAATCCTGTCCCTCTCAAGGCATATTCAAAACAAATTAGATATATGTTAATATGGGTAAAACATCTTATACATATAAATTTTAGAGTACATAATTTTGTATATCATTTATCAAGATATCTATTGAAGAGTAATTATTATATCCCATGCGATATGCTTTAGCTATTGTTTTATTGATATGGGCTTGTTCAAAAAGGGAAGATTATGAAATTCCTCCTACACCTTTAAATGTTCAAGCTATTGAAATAAATCAAACATCTGTTATATTAAGATGGGATGCCGTAAAAGATGTCTCTCATTACATAATATTTCTAAATGATACAATAAATACAACAACTGTTGAAACAGAGATAAAAATTAAAGGTTTGAATATCAATGAAAGATATTCTTTCTTTTTAAAATCCTCCGATAATATCTCCCTATCTAAACCCAGTAATATTATAAATGTTCAAACGCTAAATGAATGTGAATTTTCAAATACTATTTTTCCAGAATTACAAGGAAGCATACTCTTTGAAAAAATCAGAAAATGCTTCAGTCCAACAAATATTTTATCGTACTCAACAGCAAGAGACGAAATGTATAGTAAGGTTGACAAATGGGAAGATGGATTGACCCATACCATTTATGCTAACTTCACAATTAGTATTTCTGACGACACTTCTCCAAGAAGTCAAGCATTAAATATGGGTGTCAATGCAGAGCACTTGTTCCCACAAAGCATGGGAGCCGGAAAAGATCCGGCAAGAAGCGACATACATAATCTTTTTTCTTGCAAAGAAAATATTAATAACTACCGAGGCAATAAGCCATATGGAGAAATTATTGATATTAATACAGACCGTTGGTATTATGGAGATACAATTATCATGAACAATATTCCTAATAATAATATCAATTTATATTCTGAAGGAAACTCTTCGTTTTGGGAACCAAGAGAAGAAATTAAAGGAGATGTTGCCAGATCTATCTTTTATTTCTATGTGATTTATAATGATGTCGTCAACGAAGGTTTTTTTAATTCAATGAAAGAAGATCTTATAAAATGGAATGTTATTGACCCTCCTAGCAAAATAGAGTTTGACAGAAATAAAAAGGTAAAAACTATTCAAGGGAATGACAATCCTTTTATACTAGATTCAAGTTTGGCGGAAAGACTAAACTTTTAGTTTATAAAGCTCCATGTTGAAGATAGTCGGTAAAACTTAACAATACTGCACATACAACGTTTGAGAAAATGGTTCTACTCTTATTTATTCTTTTAGAAATAAAAAAGGGTCAATGACAGCTTCTGGCTTTCGCTTTCTCTAAAAACTATTTTTGTATTGAGATTCTCTTAATATCAGAATGATTATCACCGTGGAATAAAATGGTATAGGTACCTTTTTCCCAGTTATCAGATCTAACGGAAATACTTGGATCATTGAACGATGTTGATTGCTTAAACATCACTCTTCCACTCATATCAATTATTTCAACTGTATGCACATCCTTCTCGTACTGACTCAAGTCTAGTGTAAATGTATTGATTGCAGGATTAGGAAAAACATCTATATTTTCAGCCTCTGAGACAAGTTCCCTATTCAATTCTGAATTATTATCGGCATTACCATCATCAGGCCCATTTAAGAAGCTTCCTCTCCAATGATAATCGATAAATTTCCCATCCACATTAATTTTTCCATAGTACACCCACTGAAATTTCCCCCTATCAAAATACCATCTTTCCTCATATTCCGCAGCAGCAATTACTTCCTCAAAATCATCAAAACTACCATGCATATCTACATTACCTACCACAATAGCCCAAGTTTGACCATCTGAATCTTCGCAAGCCTGAACATCAACAGGAAAAGTTTCACAAATTTCTGTTTCAGAAATAATCGAGTCATTACAAACAGGGCCTGCCCTAACAACTTCTGTCCTGCACTCCTCTATAGTTTTACTTATATTATTTCCACAATGTTTCTTAACCGCAACATAGCTGTCTTCTTTTTTACCTAAAATCCAATTATCAAAAGTTCTAACCTCGTCAAAATTGTCATCTTCCCATAAAAGAGAAACTCCAAATTCATCTGTACCACCAAATAAAGGCAGATCGAAATTAGGACGATACATTATTAATGCCACATTTTCATCCTGGTCTACATAAGGTAAATGTGTATTTGACGTTCTGCTTGGTACCGATTCCCATCTTTGAATTGGTCCAGACCTAGGAAACACGCAAATATCTTCAATAGTAGCAGCTATAGGATATATTTGATATCCCTTTCTTCCTTTCCACATATCTTGGGAAGAAGTCAATACCACTCCATCATCCTTAAAAATATCAATATCAACTTTACCTATATAAGAGCTTCTAGAAATAGAAGCCGATATTTTTCCAAAGAGATTTCCCAAGCTGGGAGGAAGAATTTGTGCAAACGCAAAAGATTGAAACTCATAATGCCCCCATAAATTTAAGCTTCTTAATAGAAGCCAAGTGTCTGATGCGGTAGTTGGATGAAAATAGGCACCTGAACTCCATTGAAAAATAACACGATCCCTAAACTCAATGCCCGCATGTATTTGTTTAGCTTTTGATAAAGGGTGTCCATAGTTTAATGTGGTATTCACCTCAGGCGACCATGAGTTTGAAATCTCACTAAAATCAAAGTCTGATGTTGAAATTGCCATACCTGCATTTCCTAACCCCGAAGGAACTTCTCCAATACCGGTTAACAGATATATTATATCACGAAGATGGTTTTTACGAATATATTTTCCCATATCATTCCTACCGGCTGTTGGATAATAAGCTCCTTGGTTATTCACTATTAAAAGCAAATCTTTTAAAATACGAGTGACCACACGTTCTGCCAACATCTTAATTTCAGAATCCTCTACAAAGTCAACTAAGTTTAACAACGCTGTGATAGTGAAAGGATAGTAAATAGATGAAAAATATTCGTAAAACCCGTAATCAATTTTTAAATTTAAATAGTGTACCAAATTTTGTCGAAGTGTTTCTCTGGCTTCCCATCCATATCTTTCATGCAATAGCCAATTTGCTGTCATCCACATAATCATATGGTTCTCTGACCAATATTGCTGGTTATCTTCTCCATAATTAAGCCAGAAATCAAATGTATCAACTACAGCCAATATCTCATCTTCAAAATCGCCATCGGATATAAAAAGAAATCGTACTAGTTCAGTTATTCTAAAATCAACATTCCTAGAACAGGGTAAACCAAGTAAAATATTATCTATAATTTCCGGACGATCATAAGGTTGATCATTATATGACTGAGCAATTAATCTATTAATACCATTACTTCCTGTCGCCTCCATATTTAGCAAATCACTCGCTCTTGAGTCAATATCACTTGCGGAAACAATAGAAAATGAACTTAAAAAAATTGCAAAAAGTAGAATAACTTTGGCTGGTAGACTAATCAATTTCATGCTTAACTAAATTATTTACTGTCTTAAAGATACAATCATTCTTTCAATACAATTACTTGTATGTGTGGTTTTTAAAAAAATGAAGCCAAAATTAACAAGAAGGTTTCGACAAGTTAATAATGAAAAGAAATCAGCTCTCAGTTAAATTAATCTTCCTCCCTAATATTTTCCTCTAGAATTATATCACTCAGGAAAATAACAGAAGATACTGAAAATAAACCAACTGCTTCTTCACTAGCAGCATCAGAATTAATATTTGTAGGTATGTTTGAAGCTGGCGGAGCAAAAATGGTATTGTCTCCCAAGGTCATTTGTGTCTGCGCTTCATCTAAAAAATAAAAAGCCTCCTCTGTTAAAGAATGAATTTCTACTAAAATAGTGTCTTCTATCTCCCAAGGAGAATTGTCGTCAAAGTCACCATTAATTGCTTCTCTAAAGGGTTGTATGAAAATTACGCCATCAATTGGAGAGCCCGGATCAAAGCCCGCATCATAAGCAAAATTGAGTTCGTCTGGTTTATTTAAGAAATTACCATTTCTATATGTCTTTATCCAATACGCATCTCCTACTCCCTCCAAATCCCGAGCAAAAAATTCGGCATATATACCTTCATCTTCAAAGATGGTTTCCTCTCTAAATTCGTATATAAAGGAATCTATTGATGCAACAGTTCTTTTCATTGATGAAGTGGCAGTAAAGGTATCAGTACCATTTATTATCGTTAGTAAATAATCTTTCCCAACTTCACCAAATGCGCTATCTGCAGGAGGGGTCCAAACATAATTTCCTGTATTGCCATCCTCGACAAAAAGGAACTCTTTTCCATCACTATCTGTAACCTGTACAAATGCTCCATTAATTGCAGGTAATGCCGCATTACTAAAAAAAGGAGCTGTTCGCCTTAATCTAATAATTTGAGGTTCCTCTAAATTATTGATCCACGCATCTATAACAGGAACTGATGTTCCTTCAGGAAGTCCTACATCAATGACATCCATACAAGACATGCATGTTATAAGCATAAATAAACTAAGTATTCCTTTTTTATAGTTCTTCATTAATCTTTTTTCTTTTATCTCCAGAAGAAGTAAAATTAAAGTTGTAAGAGATAGAAGGTATTACCTTTCCTATTACAGAAAAACGTACCGCTTCTGTTACAATTGGATTCCCAATTACTGCTCTTGTTTCCTCTTGTCTAAAATAAATAGAGAAAGGGTTTGAGCGATTATAAACATTGTACGCTCCAAAAATCAACTCCCAATTAAAATTCTTCCTTTTGTCCTCTTTGCTCTTAAATGTTACCGACAAATCCAATCTATGATAAGCTGGTATACGCGCATTGGCTCTTGAATTAGAACTGTTATGAGGTACTACATAATCTTGGAATTCAATTCTGCTATCAGGAAAAGTTACCGGAGTTCCGGTGTTAAAAATGAAATTTGCAGACAAACTCCACCTTGGGTGCACATCATAAAATAGTGTAGTGCTTAAAGCATGTGTCTGATCAAACCGTGCAGGGAACCAATTATTACCGTTAATTCCTTCTACTTTCCTTTCTGTTCTTGCTAAAGTATAGCTTATCCAACCTGTGAATTTGCCTTTTTTCTTTTCTACCTGAAGTTCGAGACCATATGCTCGACCACTCCCTTCTGCCACCTCTCCTTCTACCAAATCATTTAGAAATAAATCCGCACCATCTATATACTCTACTAGATCTTTATAATGTTTATAATATGTTTCTGCTGTTATAGCATAGGTGTTTTCTTTAAAATTCTTGAAAAATCCCAATGCTACCTGATGCGCTTTTTGAGGTTTTATGTTATTTGTACTTGGCGTCCAAACATCTATGGGGGTAGATGCGGCAGTATTAGATATCAAATGTAAATATTGAACTGTCCGATTATAGCTTGCCTTAATAGATGTACTTTCATTAATTCTATAAGTCATCGCCAACCTAGGTTCTAAGTCTGCATAATCCTGAATGCCTTTTGCTTTCCCTACGAAAAAAGTATCTACAACCTCTTTTCTGCTACCAGGCTCTGTATCTTCAAATGTATACACATTTCCCGGCCCCAAATAATTGAAATACGATAGACGCAAACCATAATTCATTGAGAACTTAGGATGTATTTTTTGCTCATTTTCAATGTAAGCAAAGGCCTCTACTGCATTTTTATTATCTAAGCTCACATCAATAACCTCCCCTTCACTTGCCCCTACTGCATTCCCAGGCTCAAATTGATAGTAAATACCATGTGCGCCAAACAATAATTGATTTTTGGTATTCAAATAATAGGTAAAATCTAATTTGGGACTATAATTGACAATTCTAGCATTCCAATTAAATTGATTTTCTACCTCATCACCAAAATCAAGCTCGTATTTATAATTACTATAATACAATGTAAAATTGGCAAATAGCTTATCACTAAAAAGATGGTTCCATCTTAATGTTGCTGTAGAATTTCCCCAATTAAACCCTGCTGAGGCTCCAAATCCAAAATTATCTCTACCAACATAACCAGATAAATAAAGCCGATTCTTATCATTAATAATAAAATTTGTCTTCAAGGTCACGTCATAAAAGTTCAATTTGGTATCACCTTGTTCTTTTAAAAAAGGACGCGCTAATACGTCTATATATGAACGACGAGCAGCAACAATAAAAGAAGCTTTATTTTTAATAATGGGGCCTTCGACTAATAGTCGACTAAAAATAAGACCTATTCCACCTGCTACAGAATAGTTTTTGTTATTCCCTTCTTTCATACGTACATCTAGAATCGATGAAAGTCGCCCCCCATATCTTGCAGGAATTCCTCCTTTATATAATTTTACGTCTTTAACAGCATCAGGATTAAAAACGGAGAAGAAACCTAACAAATGAGACGAATTATAAACCGGCGCTTCATCTAATAAAATCAAATTTTGATCAATACTTCCTCCTCTTACATTAAATCCTGTAGCCCCTTCTCCTACCGTTGCAACACCCGGTAATAATTGAATACCTTTTATTACATCTGTTTCTCCCAAAAGTTGCGGTAATTTTTCTATAGTTTTTATAGAAAGTGTATTTACACTCATCTGCGTAGAGGTAATGTTCTCGTTTTCTTTTTTTGCGGTAACAACGACTTCGTCCAGCGCCAAACCTTCCTCCTTTAATTCAATGTTGTATTGCTGATTTTGACTAAGATTAATTTTTCGCTCTTGCTTATTATATCCTAAGTAGCTATAAATTAAATTGTACTCTCCCGAAGGCAAAGAGATCGAGTAAAAACCATACTCATTGGTAATTGTTCCAGTAGTTAACTCTTTTATGAAAATAGAAACCCCGATTAATGACTCTCCATTTTCTGCATCTTTAATATAACCACTAATAGTAAATTTTTCATTTTTACTCTGAGCTTGGAGGTCATATGAAAAAGACAAGAAAAAACTAAAAAGCGTAAATAGCAAAGTGCTTTTAACCATCTGAAATTTATTGAAAGTACAACGCGAACTTAATACTTTTGATTGTATTTAATCTATATTCCAAAAACATTAACATATAAACCTTGCAAATTGTTTTGTTACCTTAAACCCTTTAAATTACTGGTAATATGACGCTTTCCCTTTAATAACCATCTAGCCTCTTTTAAATCTAAACTTTGATTAGGGTATAGTTCTTTATCAGGATTATCAGATATTAATATTAAACCTTGTTTATTAGATCGCTTAAACACCCGCTTGATCAACAAGTTATTTTGCGTTGCTACAGCATAACAATAACCATCTTGAATATCTTCATAACGCTCTATAGGTGTTTTATGGGTAATAAAGGTATCGCCATCTATAAAATCCCCATACATAGACCATCCCTCAATAGTAAAAGAAAACCCCCCTCCAAAATGTCCTGGGATCTTATAAGCAAATAACCCCTCTGAATATAATTCTTGCTGTCTAAAATCAAACTCTGCAACAAAACCTGCTTCTAAAGCAATGTCAACATGCACTATAGCATTAGGATCATCAAATTGTACTGGCATAATATCGGGCAATCGTTTGTTTTCAAAACCTTCTAAAAATTCTATGTAATTAATCCCTGCATAAGAACATATTTTTTTTAATTGCTCTATACGAATGTCATCAGACTTAAAAAGATTATACATCGTTGACCTTGACTCACCGAGTTCCTCAGTCATCTTAGAAATATTAATACTATGCCTTATAAGCATAGCCCGTAAAGCTGTTCCTATTTGCATATCCGTTGCCATAATTTCTATCTTATCTTATTCTCTATAATTTCTTCTATACCATTAACTAAGTCCTATGTCCATAGTTCTATACAAAAATACGTGCAATGTCTAATTTAATAAACACCTTTGGTTCCAAAATTTAATTTTAGAGTCGAATTGTCTCGTTTTATGAACAAAACAATTGTACATCTTGACTTAGACACTTTTTTTGTCTCTTGTGAACGGCTCAGAAACCGTTCACTCAATGGTATACCCTTACTAATAGGAGGAACTTCTGATAGAGGGGTTGTAGCAAGTTGTTCATATGAAGCACGAACGTATGGAATTCATTCTGCTATGCCTATGCGCATGGCAATGGAGTTATGTCCTCATGCAACTGTTATAAAAGGAGATATCGACCTTTACGCTTATCATTCAAAAGTAATTACAGAAATATTACAAGAACAGGCACCCATTCTTGAAAAGGCCAGTATTGATGAATTTTATATGGATATATCAGGGATAGATCGTTTTTTTGGAAGTTATAAATGGACAACTGAACTAATTGAAAAAATAAAAAAAGAAGCGGGGTTACCTCTAAGCTTTGGCATGTCTATCAATAAAACGGTATCAAAAATCGCTACTGGAGAGGGGAAACCCAATGGACAATATAAAGTAGATGTTGGAAGTGAAAAAATATTTTTGGCACCCCTTCCTATCAAAAAAATACCTATGGTTGGCCCCAAAACAGGAAAATTACTAGGCCAAATGGGCATAAAAAAAATCGCAACCCTCCAACAAATGCCCATAGAACTTATGGAAAATGTCTTAGGAAAATCTGGTAAAGTTATCTGGTATAAAGCACAAGGCATTGATTCTTCTCCTGTAATACCTTACTCTGAAAGGAAATCAATATCTAAGGAACGCACTTTTGATAGAGATACTATTGATATAAAAAAATTAAAAACACTCTTAACTTCTATGACGGGAAATCTTGCCTTTAAATTAAGACAGCAAACCAAGCTAACTTCTTGTATTACTGTAAAGATTCGCTATTCAAATTTTGACACTTACACTTTACAAGCTCATCTCCCATATACCTCCGCAGATCATATACTTATACCCAAAGTATTGGAACTCTTCGACAAATTATTTACGAAACGAATGCTTATTAGGTTAATAGGAGTCAAATTCAGTCATCTGGTGCACGGACATTATCAAATTAATCTATTCGACGACACTCAAAAGATGATTAATCTACATCAAGCAATGGATAAAATAAATATAAAGTATAATGACATTTTAATAGAACGAGCTTCTGGATTTACGAAAAATCAATCGCTTAAAAGACTACGAAAAAGATTGGAAAAGCACTCATAATACTTAACATTAGCAAAATTTCATATTGTTGTTATTCTAAAAAAGAAAATCCTATCTTTGCAGTCCATTTTAAATAAAGTAACATTTTTTATGAAAAATTACGAGGTAGTTTTTATATCAACCCCGGTCCAGTCTAACGAAGCCTATAAGAAGACTGTAAGTAAGTATGCCGACTTCATTAAAGAAAATAATGGTGAAGTTGTTCATAAAGAAGACTGGGGTATGCGACAATTAGCGTATCCGATTGAAAAGAAGACTACAGGGTTTTACACACTTTTACAATTCAAGCTAGATCCTCAATTTTTGAGAAAGCTAGAAGTAGAATTTAAAAGGGATGAAAATATCATGAGATTTTTGACTGTAAAGCTCGATAAACATTCTTTGGATTACGCTGAAATTAGAAGAAACAAATTAGCAAACAAAGGTTCTCAAACCGAAAAAACAGAAGCGTAAGATGGCACAAAAAAAAGACATTAAGTTTCTTACTTCACCACAAATTGGAACAGAAGTAAAGAAGTATTGCAGGTTTAAGAAAAGCGGGATTAAGTATATCGATTATAAAGATCCTGATTACTTATTGAAGTTTATTAATCCACAAGGCAAAATTTTACCAAGAAGATTAACAGGAAACTCTTTAAAATATCAAAGAAAAGTTTCAACTGCGGTAAAAAGAGCAAGACATTTAGCATTATTGCCTTACGTTACTGACTTACTAAAATAATAGAGCAATGGAATTGATTTTATTAGAAGACGTTGAGCATCTAGGCTCAAAAAACGACTTAGTAAGTGTGAAATCTGGATACGGTAGAAATTATCTTATTCCAAAAGGACTTGCTATGGTGGCCAATGCATCAAGAAAAAAACACGCATTGGAAATTCAAAAACAACAATCTGCTAAGAGAGAAAAAATGTTGGCAGATATGAATGCACTTGCCGAATCTCTAAAAACAGAAGTCATTACAATTGGTGCTAAAGCAGGAAGCAGTGGGAAGCTTTTTGGAAGTGTAACCAGTATTCAAATTGCTGATGCATTGAAAAAACAAAAGAATGTAGATGTCGATAGAAGAAAAATAACACTTCAAGAAGAGATTAAAAACTTAGGCACTTATAAAGCAAAAATTCAACTACATAAGGAAATTTCTTCTGAAATCACTTTTGAGGTAGTAGAAGATTAAGATTAAATAGTCTACTTAAAATATTAAAGGCCGCTGAAAGAGATTCAACGGCCTTTTTTTATTTTCAATATCCCACTTGAACAAGAGGTTTTATATAAATCAGACTTTACTCGTACCTCAATGCCTCAATTGGATTTTGTTTAGCCGCTTTCATTGCCGGATAAATTCCAGAAATTAGGCCCACCACTAAACAAATAACAATTCCCAAAAAGATCCATTTCCAAGGAACAAAAAATTGTCCTCCCATTACAATACTCACAACATTTCCTGCAACAATTCCTAAAAGAATGCCTACTAATCCCCCTAATTGACAAATCAAAATAGTCTCTAATAAAAATTGCTTCAAAACATCGCTATTATTCGCTCCAATAGCTTTTAACACACCTATTTCTTTGATTCTTTCTTTAATCGAAACCAGCATAATATTCATCAAGCCAATGGAAGCTCCAAAAAGTGTAATAAAACCAATAATAAAACCAATTAGAGTTACTGCCGAAAGCTGCTCCAGCAGTAACGATGCTATGCCATCACTTTTTAAAATTGCAAAGTTATCTTCTTCCCGGGGTTTCAAATTTCGAGCCTTACGCATGGCCAGTTTAGCATGCTCAATCGACCCTCCCATATGTTTGGCCTCGTCTGTTTTTACACTAATTACATAAGAGGTTCCACTACCTAAGTATGTTTTCTTGGCCTTTTGCACAGGAATTATTCCAAATTTATCGGTTGTTATAAAGCTATTACCTTTCGCCTTTAGAATGCCTATTACTTTATAATTGATATTGTCAATTCCAACAATTGAACCAACACTTTCAAACACTTCTTTTTTAAAAAGATGATCCGCAACCTCCCTTCCTAAAATAATTACATTTGTCCCGTATTGAAGGTCTGCTACACTAAAATTTCGTCCATACTCAATTTCATACCCTTCATTAACAACATAATTTTCATCTCCTCCGAAAATAAAAATATTGGGATTTGTTTCTTCTTTTTGATAAGATGCCGTTGCAGAATAGGTAACCATTGCTTGTATAGAAACCGGGTTATTAGGCTGATCAAAAACTTCTTTAAATACCTTGGCTTCTTTAAATGTGATTTCTTTATATTCTTTAGGAGGCTCATAGCTATCATCAATATGAATCTCGAGCCCCTTATTCCTTATTTTAAAAGTGTTGGCTCCCATACTACTAAAATCACGATTGATGTATGCTTTTAGCCCATCAATTGTAGTCAATATTCCTACCAATGACATTATTCCAAATGCAATAATTAAACAGGTAATTATTGCCCGAGTTTTATTATCTCTTAAAGAACCGACAGCAGAACTTATAGTATCAGACAATAGCATATAATAAAGGTAGGTAAGATTTGTTAATCCTCTTTTGAATTCGTATTTTCGCGGCAAATTTATTATCCA
This sequence comes from Chitinophagales bacterium, assembly GCA_965216955.1. Lineage (GTDB taxonomy): Bacteria > Bacteroidota > Bacteroidia > Chitinophagales > JADIYW01 > CBDCGV01. The sequence continues at coordinate 134,468 of CBDCGV010000009.1, forward strand.
ATATAATACAACACACTATGGTTTTTGATTTAGATATGATAAAAGGCGTTTACGCCGAATTTGCAGGAAAAGTGGACGAAGCAAAAAGTACTTTGGGAAGACCGCTTACGTTAGCTGAAAAAATATTGTACGCTCACCTTCACAAGGATACTCCATTAAAAAACTATTCTAGAGGTAAAGATTATGTTGATTTTGCTCCAGATAGAGTAGCAATGCAAGATGCTACTGCTCAAATGGCACTTTTGCAATTTATGCAAGCAGGAAAGAAAAAAGTAGCAGTACCTTCAACAGCTCATGCAGACCACTTAATTCAAGCTCGTTTAGGAGCCAGTAAAGATTTACAAGAATCTCTAAATGTAAATAATGAGGTTTTCAATTTTTTATCCTCTGTTTGCAGTAAATATGGTATCGGATTCTGGAAACCAGGTGCAGGAATTATACATCAAGTAGTACTTGAAAACTATGCTTTTCCTGGTGGGATGATGATTGGTACAGACTCACATACTGTAAATGCTGGTGGTTTGGGAATGGTGGCCATTGGTGTTGGAGGAGCTGATGCAGTAGATGTAATGGCAGGAATGCCATGGGAGCTAGCTATGCCAAAATTAATTGGAGTTAAACTTACTGGAAAATTAAACGGTTGGACAGCCCCTAAAGATGTAATTCTAAAGGTTGCAGATATACTAACTGTTAAAGGTGGAACTGGTGCCATCGTAGAATACTTTGGTGAAGGTGCTACTTCCATGTCTTGTACTGGTAAAGGGACTATATGTAATATGGGTGCCGAAATTGGAGCGACTACTTCTACTTTTGGATACGATGAATCGATGGAGCGCTATCTAAGAGCTACCGGAAGAGCTGAAGTGGCAGATTTAGCAAATGGTATTAAAGAGTACTTAACAGGTGACGATGAAGCTTACGCAAATCCTGAAAAATATTTTGACCAGGTTATAGAAATTAATCTTTCTGAATTACAACCACATTTAAACGGTCCTTTTACACCCGACTTGGCAACAGAAGTTGGAACAATGACTGATAAAGCAAATGAAAATGATTGGCCATTAGAAGTTGAGTGGGGATTGATAGGTTCTTGTACTAATTCTTCTTATGAAGATTTATCAAGGGCAGCATCTATAGCAAAACAAGCAGTCGAAAAAGGCTTAGAAACAAAAGCCAAATTTGGAATTAATCCAGGTTCAGAGCAAGTGCGTTTTACAGCTGAAAAAGATGGTTTGTTACAAATTTTTGAAGATTTAGACGCAACTATCTTTACAAATGCGTGTGGACCGTGTATCGGGCAGTGGGCACGATATAATGACCCTAAAAATGCACCTAAAAATAGTATTGTACACTCTTTCAATAGAAATTTTGCTAAACGCGCAGATGGTAACCCTAATACGCATGCTTTTGTAGCTTCTCCCGAAATGGTTGCTGCAATAGCTATCTCAGGAAAATTAGATTTTAATCCTATTACAGATACATTAACCAATAAAGATGGAGAGCAAGTTAAGTTAGATCCTCCAACGGGATATGAATTGCCTCCTAACGGGTTTAGTGTAGAAGATAACGGTTATCAAGCACCTGCAAAAGATGGTAGTAATGTAGAGGTTGTTGTAAATCCCGACTCTAATCGCTTACAACTACTCACACCATTTGCACCTTGGGAAAGAACAGATATTAAAGGTTTAAAGCTTTTGATAAAAGCCAAAGGAAAGTGTACAACAGATCATATATCTATGGCTGGTCCTTGGTTAAAATATAGAGGGCACCTAGATAATATTTCAAATAACATGCTAATTGGAGGTGTGAATGCTTTTAATGACAAAACCAACAGCATCTTAAATCAACTTACTGGACAATATGATGAAGTTCCAGCTACTGCAAGGGCATATAAAGCAGCTGGAATTGGATCTATTGTTTTTGGAGATGAAAACTACGGTGAAGGATCATCGAGAGAACATGCTGCAATGGAGCCTAGGCATTTAGGCGTTCGTGCAGTAATTGTAAAATCATTTGCTCGTATCCATGAAACGAACCTTAAAAAACAAGGTATGTTAGGACTTACTTTTGTTAACCCAGATGATTATGATAAAGTGAGAGAAGATGACGAAATAGATATTCTTGGTGTAACAACATTTGCTCCTGGTAAAAACTTAACGGTCGTACTTCACCATAAAGATGGAACAACAGATGAATTTGAAGTAAAGCATACTTATAATGAAAGCCAAATTGAATGGTTTAAAGAAGGAAGTGCATTAAATTTAATCAGAAAAGAAAATAATGGTTAAATTAGAGTTCTAACCTATTGATCAGAGGGGGGAGTGTCAAAAGCACTCCCTTTTTTTGTCTTTATTGTATAGAACAACAGCCTTTTTCGCCTATTGACAAAGACATTTTTTTTCCCATTATTATGGTCCTATTATCATCTATATGTCCTGCAGGATAATCAAAGAAAACAGGATAACTATATGCTTTAGTATGCTCTATTATTATTTCCTTAGCACTTTTACCAAAAGGAATATTATTATCATTCATATCCGTCATTCCACCAACAATAAGAGCTTTCAGGTTTTTTAATTTTTCTGCTCTTTTAAGTGCAATAATCATTCTATCTACATGATATAAATACTCATCTAAATCTTCAATAAAAAGTATCTTCCCTGAAGTATTTAAAACAGTTCTTGTCCCCAGCAAACTATATAAAATTGAAAGATTACCTCCTATTACTTCACCTTCAATATTTTCTTCTTTTTTTTCTCCTAATGAAGAAAACCAATATTCAAGTTTTTTACCTTTCAATGCATCAAACAAGGATTGAATTGCTTGCTCTTCATTTTTATCCAAATTAATAGGCATTGTTGCATGTAATGAAGCCACTCCTAAAACTCCATTTAAATGGGCATGTAAAACGGTTACGTCAGAGTATCCAACAATCCATTTAGGATGATTCATAAAAGCCGAAAAGTCTAATTGATCCAAGATCCTAATCGTCCCATATCCTCCTCTACAGATCCAAATGGCCTTGATTTCTTGGTCGTTCATCATTTTCTGAAAATCATTAATGCGTTCCTTATCCACTCCCCCATATTGATGATGCATTTTTCCAACAGTACTTCCTAAAACAGGCTTGAACCCATGCCTTTCAATCAATTTTATGGCTACATCCAATTCTGCTTCCGTCATACCTCTTGCTGTGCAGGTCAGCCCTATTTTATCGCCACGTTCTAAATATTTTGGTATTCGCATGACCACCAATTTATTTAATTATTCTTAATTCATCATTCAAAATTTATTTTCGATAGATTTTGTTGTTCTATATTTGCGACAAATGAAAACCAAACGATATACAATTACGTCTGCACTCCCCTATGCTAATGGTCCTTTACATATTGGTCATTTAGCAGGAGCTTACTTATCTGCCGACATTTATGCCCGATATTTAAGAATGAGCGGGAATGAGGTTTTATATGTATGTGGATCTGATGAACATGGAGCAGCTATTACCTTACGTGCCAAAAAAGAAGACGTTTCGCCACAAGAAATTGTAGACAAATACCATTCAATTATCAAAAAATCTTTCGAGGAACTCGGTATCTCTTTTGATATATATCATAGAACTTCTTCAAAACTCCATCATGAAACCTCTCAAGAATTTTTCCTAAATCTTCTAAAAAAAGGGGTGTTTCAAGTAAAAGAATCCGAGCAATATTACGACGAGGATTTTGATCAATTTCTTGCAGATAGATATATTACTGGAGAATGTCCTAAATGTGGTAATGAAAATGCCTATGGAGATCAATGTGAGAATTGTGGTAGTAGTTTAAGTCCAACGGAATTAGGTAATCCCGTATCTACATTAAGTGGCAAAAAGCCAATTTTGAGAAAAACAAAACATTGGTATTTACCCCTTAATGAATACGAAAATTGGCTGAAAGACTGGATTGTTAATGACAAAAAAGATATTTGGAAAAGCAATGTTTATGGTCAATGCAAATCTTGGATTGATGGAGGCTTGCTTCCAAGAGCTATGACGCGTGATCTAAATTGGGGTGTAAAAGTTCCCTTGGAAGAAGCAGAAGGAAAAGTGTTATATGTATGGTTAGATGCCCCTATAGGGTATATATCAGCAACAAAACAATGGGCCAAAGAACATAATGAGGATTGGGAAAAATATTGGAAAAGTGATGATACTAACCTGATTCATTTTATTGGTAAAGACAACATCGTATTCCATTGTATAACATTCCCCTCTCTTTTAAAAGCCCATGGAGATTATATATTACCTAAAAATGTACCTGCCAATGAATTTATGAATCTTCAGGGAAGTAAAATTTCTACTTCAAGAAACTGGGCAGTATGGGCGCATGAATATATAGAAAGACATCCTGATAAAATTGATGAACTTAGATATACTTTAGTTTCTAATATGCCTGAAAACAAAGATTCAGAATTTACATGGCAAGATTATCAGGCTAAGGTAAATAATGAGTTAGTCGCAAATTTGGGCAACTTTGTAAATAGAGTTATTGTGCTTATTAATAAGTATTGGGATGGAGTTATTCCCCAAGTAAATATTGATACTGCTAACATAGCATTGCTAAATACCGCTGATGATATTATTACACAAATAGAAACTAATATTAAAAATTTCAAATTCCGAGATGCTTTAGCTAACCTAATGACATTGGCGAGAACTGGCAACAAATATTTAGCTGACAACGAGCCTTGGAAGGCTATTAAGTCAGATGAAGAAAAAGCAAAACAAATATTGATGACAGCTATCCAAATAGTTGCTAAACTAAGTATTTGTGCCAAGCCTTTCATTCCTTTTACTGCAAATAAAATCAATGCAATGCTCAATTTTTCTAATGAAAATTGGACAACTAAAGGCATACTAATCAATAGTGGGCACAAAATTGAAGGGGCAGCGTTATTGTTCCAAAAAATTGAAGATTCTTTTATAGAAGCAGAAATAAATTTTTCTGACATCAGCTCAAAAGAATAATAGTAAACAATCAAAATATCAACCAGTGAAGTCAGAAGTTACATTTGATGATTTTTCGAAATTAGATATAAGAACAGGGATAGTTTTAGATGCTACCAAGCATCCTAAAGCTGATAAGTTATTAATACTTGAAGTGGATTTAGGATTCGAAAAACGCACTATTGTTTCAGGGATAGCGGAACAATATCAACCTGAAGATGTCATTGATAAGAAAGTATCTGTTATTGTAAATTTAGCGCCTAGAAAGTTGCGAGGGATAGAATCTCAAGGGATGATTTTAATGGCTGAAGACAATGAAGGCAATCTAAGTTTTATGGCATGTGATACCGAAGCAGGCATGGTTATCAGATAAATCAGAAGTCATTTGATAAAACTTATTATACACCTCCTTAAATAGCCATGGCCTCTTAGTTCAAGGGATAGAATAGAAGTTTCCTAAACTTTAGATCCAGGTTCGAGTCCTGGAGAGGCCACATTAAAACTTAAAAGATATTTGAACATAATCGAAAAAAGGTTTTCGTAACTTGAAGCATTAAGCAATGCATACGAATCAATTCTATTCTATATTACTGTTATTTATTATCTGCACTATAAGTTTTAACGCTAATGGTCAAACAACCATAAAAAAATCAGATAATGGGTGGAATTTAATCGTTGATGGAAATCCATTTGAAATCAAGGGGGTAACTTTTGGATACGATAAGGATGTAAAGCATTACGATAAATATTTTCAAGATTTAAAATTTCTAGGCGTTAATACGATAAGAATTTGGGCTACTAACCAACACACTAAGAAATTATTAGATGCTGCGCATATCCATGATATTAAAGTTATGGTAGGTATTTGGATGAGGCATGGTCGTCCCGGAATGGAAGATGATGACAGCTTCAATTATTTGGAAGATACCGTTTGGAAAGCAAAATATGTATTACGATGCCATAAAAACGGTTGAAACATACAAGAACCACCCTGCTGTATTGACTTGGGGGGTCGGTAACGAAGTCTATTTAAATACTGCTACAGATGCAGAAAAAGAAGCTTACTCAAAGCTATTAGAAAGCATCTGTAGTAAAATCAAAGAATTAGATCCCAATCATCCAATTACTTCAGTCGAAGCATGGACATTCGGATTAGACTGGTGGCAACAATTTGTCCCTTCTATTGATATTTATGGTTTGAACAGTTACGGTCCTGGAGCCTCGTATCTATCTAATGAATTAAAAAAGCGAAATATAGATAAACCATATATCATCACAGAGTTTGGAGTGACTGGAGAATGGGATATAAAAGAAGAAAAAATGGCATTAAGCATGAACCAACGGACGAGCAAAAATACAATAGCATTGTAACTGGCTATCACAAATGGATTAAAAACAAACCTTCCTGTTTAGGGGTTTATGTCTTTCATTATAGCAATGGAAATGACTTCGTATCGCCATGGCTACTTACACATCACAATAATATGTACCGACCTCAATACTGGGCAATTCGCGAAGCATATACCGGTCAAAAACCAATCAATAATGTACCAAAAATTGAAACTTTTGAATTACCCGATTCAAAAATTAAAAGCGGCACATGGGTTCCAGTAAATTTAACAACCTCTGATATTGAAAAAGAAGACTTGACTATTAGTTTTTATTACAACCAACGTACAGGAAGTAGAAAAAGGCGAAATCAAATTAATCCACTTAATTTCAGAGGCAATGAAAACAATGGTTTTGAAATTCAATTACCAAATGAACATGGCGCTATAAAAGTGTATGTCAATGTTAAAGACACTTATAATAATGTTGGTATTGCTTCTACCTCTATTGTTGTTATTGATGAAAATGCTAAACAAAGAAAATACCTCGTACCAAAAGTCGATCTTCCATTTTACATTTATAAAGACAACAATAACCTCCCATACTCCCCTTCTGGATATATGGGAAATTATAAAGCCATCAACGTTGATTTGAATAATAAAGAGGAAGTATATTCTGGAGAAACATCAATAAAAATTACCTATAATGATAAAAACGATTGGTATGGTGTTGGTTTTGTAGACCCTCCCAATGATTGGGGAGATATTTTAGGTGGTTACGATATAACGGGAGCCAAAAAATTCAGCTTTTGGGCAAAAGCAAAAGATATGAATATTCAAACCACTATAGGGTTTGGATTAATTGATAAAGACAAACCTTTTCCTGATACCGATAAGAAATCTACAGATGTTGTTATAACAACAGAATGGAAGCAATTTTCTATTAAAACAAAAAAGCTAGACTTAAGTTGCATCCGATCTGGCTTCGTTTTATTTTCTAGTGCCGACGGATTTTCACATGAGATCTTTATAGATAATGTCGTTTTTGAATAAAACTCCTTTTGTTCTTCTCTTTTAATAAACACTTTAGATTTCGACATGTAATCAGAACCAAAAACTATGCATCAATATTGGCATACTTTGCATGCGATTCTATGAATTCCCTTCTTGGAGGAACTTCAGTCTCCCATCAACATAGAGAAAATATGATCTGCTTCGGCAGCATTTTTCAATAGAGACTTGTCTTAATGTTCTGCTGTCAGGGCTCATCGTTGTTGTCCATAATTGCTCCGCATTCATCTCTCCTAAACCTTTATAACGTTGTACACTTACACCTGTTTCATTATCTCCTCCCAGCTCCTTAATAGCTGCTTTTCGCTCTTCCTCGTTCCAACAATACTTAGATTTTTTACCCCTTTTTACTTGATATAATGGTGGAGTTGCGATATATATATATCCACTTTCAATAAGCTCCTTCATATAACGGAAAAAGAAAGTCAGAATTAGCGTAGTAATATGGCTTCCATCAATATCGGCATCACACATGATAATCACTTTATGGTAGCGCAACTTTTCCGTGTTTAAAGCCTTATCATCTTCCTCTGTACCTCGAGTAACTCCTAATGCTGTAAAAATATTCTTAATCTCCTCATTTTCGTAGATCTTATGCTCCATGGCCTTCTCCACATTTAGAATTTTACCTCTTAAGGGCAAAATTGCTTGAAATTTTCGATCTCTACCTTGCTTCGCCGTTCCACCTGCTGAATCTCCCTCAACCAAATACACTTCACATAAAGCCGGATCTCTCTCTGAACAATCAGAAAGCTTTCCCGGCAATCCCGATCCTGTTAGCACATTTTTTCGCTGCACCATTTCTCGGGCTTTACGTGCCGCATGACGTGCCGTCGCAGCTAAAATCACCTTATCAACAATGATTTTAGCTTGTTTTGGATTTTCTTCGAGCCAAGTTTTAATGACTTCTCCTACCGCTCTAGAAACTATACCATTAACTTCTGAATTTCCTAACTCGCCTTTGGTTTGTCCCTTAAATTGTGGTTCTGGCACTTTTACCGATATAATAGCTGTCAAACCTTCCCTAAAATCTTCTCCGGAAATGGTAAACTTCAGCTTACTAAACAACCCATTCTCTTCACCGTACTGTTTAAAAACTCTATTTACCGCTCTCCTAAAACCTTGAACGTGTGTACCACCATCGCGTGTATTGATATTGTTTACATAAGAGTGAATATTTTCAGAAAAAGACGTATTGTATTGAAGTGCCACCTCTACTTCTACATTCTCTTCTTTTCCTATTACATGGATAGGTTTTTCAATTAGATTTTGTTTGGACTCGTCAATATAGGCCACAAATTCTGCTAATCCTCCTTCAGAATAATATTCTTCAGTAACATATTCTCCATCATCATCCATTTCTCGCTCATCGATCAACTTCAAATGAAGCCCTTTATTTAAAAAGGCCAACTCCCTTAAGCGAGCAGATAATGTATCGTATTTATATTCTAAAGTTTCAAAAATCTCATTATCCGGCCAAAAAGTAACGAAGGTCCCTGTAATGTCCGTTTCTCCAGTAACTTTTACATCTTCGGTTGGCTTTCCTCTTTGATATTCTTGTTCAAAGACCTTTCCATCTCTATGAACTACCGCTCTCAATTTCTCTGACAAAGCATTTACACATGAAACACCTACCCCATGTAACCCACCAGATACTTTATAGGTGTTTTTATCAAATTTACCACCGGCATGCAACACCGTCATAACCACCTCTAATGCTGATTTTTTGAGTTTTGCATGCATTCCGGTAGGAATTCCTCTACCATTATCAGTAACGGTAATAGAATTATCTTTATGAATAATCACTTCAATATGCGAACAGTGACCTGCTAAATGCTCATCAATAGAGTTATCCACTACCTCATAAACCAAGTGATGAAGCCCTTTTCCATCTGTACTTCCAATGTACATACCAGGCCTCTTTCGCACTGCTTCTAATCCTTCAAGAGCCGTAATATTATCCGCTGAATAATCCCCTCCTTGCGCTCCTTTTTCTAATTCTTCTTCCGCCATTTTTTTGCTTATAAATTAAGCCTTGAAAATACGGCTTTTCAGTCGATTAAAAGGGTTAATCTAGGTTTGATTATCCACATAATATGACACTCATCCAATCCATTAACGATTATAAAACGAACTTAAAATTGAGCTTCTTTTAGTGCGCGCCTCATAACACAAAAGCTAAGCTGCTTTTAACAAAGAATATTGTTGTCGATGTTTGCTCAATTGCTTATCCATTACCCTAAACCAAAGAGGTGTTAAAAAAGACAGCACCATCATTCCCGGATAACCTGTAGGCATTTGTGGAGCATCATCAAAATGTCTAAGCGTTTGATATTTCCTCCCCGCATGAAAATGATGATCGCTATGCCTTGTTAACTCATACAATAATATTCTTCCCAAAGGATGATTAGAATTCCATGAATGATGTGGTTTTGTTTTTTCATAAACTCCTGGCTGAATTTCTTCTCTCAACAAACCGTAATGTTCTATATAATTAACTGTCTCCAGTAATAAAAACCCTACCGTTGCTGCCCCTAAAAATGCTAAACCGGCTATCCAACCAAAAAAGAAGAAAATAAATACAACCATTGTAATTTGAATCATCTGAAATACAACCATTTGGTTTTTTAGTGAAAAGATACGCTCTCCTTTTTTCCTCAAGCGACTATTTTCTAGCTTCCATGCAGATAAGTAACCATCCGTTACGGAACGAAACCAAAATGCATATAGAGACTCTCCTCTCCTAGAGGTAGCAGGATCAAGTGGCGTTGCAATATTCTTATGATGCCCTCTATTATGTTCTATAAAAAAGTGCATATATAATGATGATAAGAGAAAACCCTGCGCCATCCATTGCTCATGTTTTTTATGACGATGTCCTAATTCATGTCCTATGTTAATACCTAAGACGCCGCATCCCATTCCCATGGAAAATGTTTTTCCAATAATTTCATAAATAGATAGTGATTGACTACTAACTATAAACAGAAAGTACACTAGCGCTGCATATAGAAGTGGAAGTTGTATATATAAAACCCAATCATAGAATTTCCTTTTCTTAGCTGTTAGTTCCTCCTCTTTAGACATATTATAAGTAGAATAAGGCAGTATCAACTCTAAAAGAGGAACCAAAACAAAAGCGAAAGCAACTGCAAAATAAGACCAAATTCCATTAAAATACAATGAAATAAAAATCAGAACAGGAACTATCAAACCAAATAAATATTTAATTTCTCTAAGCATAATATAAGTTTTAGTACTTTAAAGTTAGCATTTTTAAACTAAAAAATAAACTATTTAACTATAAATAGTTTAAAAATTATCATAATGGGCAGAAAATCAATAGATAAGAAGCGGAGTAACAACACTAAAAAAAAGGAAAATATCATAAAAAAGGTCATTCCCATATATTCTAAATATGGTTTAAATGAGCTTACGATGAATGATTTAGCAAAGAGACTTCATATTACAAAAGCCACTTTATACAATCATTTTCCAACTAAAGAAAAGATCGTCTCTGACACGTTAAAATATATACTGAACAACATAAAGGATTTTGAGGCTATAATAAAAAATGAGGACTTAACTTATATAGAGCGATACTTTGGCTCTGTTCAAATACTCTGCAATAATGTAAAAGATGTCTCCAACATCTTCTTAAAAGACCTAAAAAACAGCTTTCCTCATTTATGGTTTTTGGTAGATACTTTTAGAGATTACGCAACCAATATTTTAGCTGATTTTTATAAAAATGGACAAAAGAATGGGGTTTTCAAACAATTTGACACTAATATTTTTGTGCTAACAGACCAGTTATTTTTGGATGCATTAGCAGATGCAGAATTACTAGAATCAAATAATTTGACTTTGGAAAAGGCCTTTCTAGAGTACTTTAAAATGAAATGCTTCGGTATAATCGAAGGAGATCATAATGATGAGCTAGAGCAAATTATTAAAGACATTAAATAGATTTCCATTTGGGTTTCGTTTTCAGCTTATTTTCTTGATCACCATTAGTATTCTAATATTACTCTTATCTTTTTCTACCAATATTGAATTTTAATCCGGCAGTAATCATATGTCCTGTTAATCCATCATTTCTAGTATAATAAGCATATCTAAAATCTAAGCTTTTAAACATGGATGCTGCCCGATTTTCACTCCCCTTAGTTCTTAAAAGACCGTTAACTGGTGCCACTGAAAATCCAACTCCAAACTTATGCGTATTAACTGCTGAAAGATCATAGTCGGCCGTATAGAAAGTCTCTGAGCTAATACTCTGTTTAAAGCCTTCAAAATGCTTTGCTGCAGTCTGTGTATGGAATCTATAAAAAGGATATACCCGTAACCAACTTGCCGCTTTAATGGGCATTTCAAGACTAAAGGTATTTCCTTTTATTCCCCAGTTATCAAAATAAAACCGATAAAATGTTCGAAGAATAATTATATCAGAAGCATGATAATTTAAACGCAGTCCAATTGGTATTTTTAAACGACTTGTGGGAAGTCGCTCTACTGCTGGAAGTTCTTGATCACTAAAATAGACTCTATGATACGGGGTATTCAACATTCCCTTTTGGTAAACAATGTCCACCATCACAGCCCCCACTAACTTCTTGTTTATTACTCTTGTATAGCTTAGTGAAGTACTAAAAGTATGTCGAATATTATCTGCTAGATGCTCCGTTCCATTAATGGTTTCTCCTTGAGCAGGGTAAATAACATTCCATAAATCTCTATAATGATGAAAATCGACTCCAATTGTATTGTTATTGTCCTTTGTAGATTTACTAAATGAAAACCCCAATGATGATGATGTGACATTTCCATCTTTATAAAAACCAGCATTTCCTCCGATTTCCATGTTCTTTTTCAATATCTCTTTTGATAATCCTACGCCAAAAAGTACAATCTTGTCTCTCTTAACTTTTCCCCCATATTGGGAAGCCCCAGAAGTATATTCATCATCATCGTCGTCGTCATCATCATCGCTTCTTCTTTCATCGTTTTCTCCTTCATTATTATTACTCGTAGTTCCTCCATTTCCATTTTGTGAGGCAGAAGAAAAAAATTCAACGCCTCCATTAAGAGCTATTTTAATTTCCTTTTTTACAGGAATGTTAATTTGAATCGACTCTGTAATTACATCCAGTTTCTCTGTTCCCTCTCCTCCATTCACAGGAGAATGATTACCATCTTGTAAGTAATAATTTGAGATTAAATCTATTTCAATGGGATCGAGTAATTTAAATTCTTTGTCTGATTGAGCAAAAGCAGTTATCGCAAACAAAAATAATATTCCCCCAAATCCTATGTTTTTAATTAATTGCATGCACATCCTCCACCTGATTTTGCCCCGTTAGCACCTGCTGCACCTTCACGAAAAGTTGTCATATTGTTTTCATACTGCTCTATACTCTTAGCACTCACTTTCATGTCTTTGTCGTTGACATATACCTTCTGATACTCCTTAACTGAGGTACATGAGACCAGTGAGATTGTCACAACCAAAATGCCTAATAACTTTTTCATTATTCTTCGATATAATTTAAATTGATATTTTCAGAGGCCGATAATTCGTTATGCTCGTCCACTATAAAACATTCTATTCCCTTTAATTGATTAATTAATTCCAAACCTTTCTGTTTTCCTAGTATAAAGACACTTGTGGCAAGCGCATCCCCTATCTCGGCATCAGAACAAATTATAGATACACTTTTTAAGGCCTTTGCAGGCCATCCTGTTTTAGGATTTATAATATGGCAATATTTTTCTCCATCAATTTGAATATACCTTTCATAATTGCCAGAAGTAACTACTGACAAATCACTAATTTTTAACCACGATAAAGCATCTTCTTTCTTCTGCGGATCTGCAATTCCAATGTTCCAGTCGTTACCATTTATCTGTTTCCCCCAGGTAATTAAATCCCCCCCCGCATTAACGACACCGCTTTTAATGGCCATTTGTTGCATTAGCATTTTACAACGATTGGCAGCATACCCTTTACCAATACCGCCAAAACCTATTTTCATTCCTTTTTCCTTCAAAAAAACGGTCAAGCTATCTCTATTAAGTATGATGTTTTGATAATTTATTTTCTCTATAGATTGTTGAATTTGGTTTTCCGTCGGAATAGAAGTAACGGTGCCATCAAAGCGCCAGACCTTATCGATAGAAGCAAAAGAAATATCAAAAATTCCTCCTGTTAATTCAGAAATCTTAATACTGCGTTGAATTAAATTGAAGAGCTCTTCACTCACTTTTACCGGCGCTATACCTGCATTTCTATTGATGTATGAAGTTTCAGAACCATTACTCCAAGAAGAAATTAACTTTTCAATTCTAGCCACTTCTTTATACCCAGCATTTACTGCCATCCTCGCTTTGTCTTCGCTTTCTGCAATAGCGGTTATAATGAAGATTGTACCCATGTGGTTTTCTTCTTTTGAAAACTTCACCAACTCTTGATTCTTGTTTTGTGAAGTACAACCAATCAAAAGGAAAAGCCCTAAGGCATATATAATTCTCATAAAAAACTGATTAAATAGAAATTAGTACTTCTAAAATAAGACTAGTTAATCAAAGACTGAATAGAATTTAGGTACGCTGTTATTGTATGACTGGGGTGATTCATTTTTCCCATTACAGCTCCTTTGTCATCAACTAATAGCACCAAAGGAAATGCTCCTTTTTTGTTATATTTTTCAGCTAATGCTTCGTTGTGAACTACTTGAGATGTAGGTAATTGGTTTTTCTTCCTACTCGGAAAATCTAGCCTTAGTAAAACCAAGTTATTATCAGCAAAAGAGATAAATTCTTTTGTATTAAAAAACTCCTTGTCTAGTCTAATACAGGGAACACACCAATCTGAGCCTGCAAAGCTCATTAAAATAGGTCTTTTTAACTCGGAAGCCATTTTTTTCGCTTCTTCAAAATCGTGTTTCCATTCTGGGGCAACAGTAGCTAAATCTTGTCCAGAGATATTTGATGCCCATCCAATCAAAAATGTAAATGCAATGATTAAGTTTTTCATTTTTTTGCTTTTAAAGTATATCAATACTTCTATGACACTTGAAAATTAAACATCCCCTATTCGAAAACTTCAATTTGTTCTTCTCCATTTACAATTATCTGAGGTATTCCTTTAAATTCTCCGACTCTTCCTTTTACGCAAATCTTCTTTTGGTATAATTTTTCTTCAGGTTTATAGGTGAAATTTATACGGTCTCTTCCAAAAATAACTACCGTAAAAACATGCTCTGGAAATCTCTTGTCTAAATTAATATATGTTGGATCAGATTTTCCATTAGGCCTGTACTTGGCAGAAACAACTTTGCCACATACCGTGCATTCATCACCAATAAAATATTTCGCCTGTGATGCACCCACTTGCCCTTTTGCAAAATCTATTGGCATGATATCTCCTGACTGAGATTGAAAGTTAATAGGCCATTTCAATACTTCTTCATTTTGTTCTATTTCATGCTCAATAGAATCAGGAATATTTGAAAAGAAATCTATTCCTGTTAATTGTTCAATACTGTCAATGCTCACAGCATAATCAATTACACGATAATCTGCCTTTTTATTTGGCAAAATAAAACCAATTCCTTTAAATTCCGGAGCCTCAAAATCTACAATAACCTTGTAGAAAAAATCAGGAATACTCACTCGTTTACTTCCTTGAGGAATTTTAGGCAAATTGTCATTTAAAATTGGACCTGTAACCACATAAACTTGTCCAGCATCAACTGCCCACTCTCTAACCTGATTTTCAAGTTTTGCCCAACTGTCTCGATTTAACTCTGGCCTTTGTGGCCCCATATTGCTATAATAGTATGACTCGCTTAACGCTTTTCTACTCCATCTAAAATCAGCCGATGGTGCTAAATGGCCTCTATCAAAACCAGAATCCCAATAATCTGCTGAATCTGCTGTAATCGTTGAAACCTTTGGATCTAATCTAAAATCATTTGTTCTAGAAACAGCTCCATATAAAACATCCTTAGTTATGATATGTGCTACCCAGTTTGCTTGTTCATGTTCTTCATTATAACTCAAAGAAAAAGCTGTATGATGAACAACTTCTTCATTTGGGAGACTTGCCGGCAAACCATACTTTAAGATATCTTGTTTAATTTGTCGTAGCTTCAACTCCTCCAGCTTGCCAAAAATATGATCAATTACATTTTCATGAATACTTATGCTGTCTTCTAATAGATCTATATCAGTCTTTAAGTTTTGACTGAGTGTTATAATTGGTGTGAACAATAACCCGAAAAAAAAGATCTTAATTTTAGACAAATTCATTGTGTTTTAGAATACAAAAAGCGAGCCGAAAAATTGACTCGCTCTTTTATAATGTAATTTATTTTTTTTGTTTATCCCCCATAAATATCATCAATTACTGATTTATATTTTTCTCTTATGACCTTGCGCTTCACCTTCATAGTAGGTGTAAGTTCGCCAGTTTCAGTTGTCCACTCGCTTGGCAACAATTTAAATTTCTTAATCTGTTCTATGTGACTGAATTCAGGGTTGTACTCTTTAATAATCTTTTTAAATTCGTCCATTACCTTCTCATTCTTAATGAGATCTTCATTTGAAGTAGCACTAATTCCATTTTCTTTAGCCCACTCTTTTAATGATTCAAAAGCCGGAACAATTAATGCGGAAACAAACTTTTTACCTTCTCCTACCACCATCATCTGTTCTACAAAAAAGGATTCTTTAAATTTATTTTCTATCGGTGCAGGAGCAACATATTTTCCTCCGGAAGTTTTCAATAATTGCTTCTTCCTATCTGTAATTTTTAATAATTTCTTACCGTTTCTCTTGTTAGTTACCCACGTTCCAATGTCTCCAGTATGAAACCATCCATCATCACTCATTACCTCCTCAGTCTTATCTGGAGCTTTATAATACCCTTGCATAATATTAGGCCCTTTCGCTAAGATTTCTCCATCATCTGCTAATTTTATGTCTACTCCATCAACTGGCATTCCAACCGTTCCTAATAAAGATTCCCCCTCATCAAACCTATTAAAAGTTAAAACGGGAGAGGTTTCTGTTAAACCATATCCTTCTCTAATTTGAACGCCTGCCGCAGAAAACACCCTTGCAATTTTTAAAGACAATGGTGCAGATCCTGATACAACTCCGATAACTCTTCCTCCAAGTGCTTCTCTCCATTTACTAAAGATCAACTTATCAGCAATTTTAAACTGCAGATCTGGCTTTTTATCGTAGTAATAATCATCCGTAAGTCCTAATGCCCAAAAGAAAAGCTTTTTCTTTAGTCCGGTTAACTCAAGTCCTTTGTTCACTATTTTCTCGTACACTTTCTCTAATAATCTAGGTACAGTAGTAAAAAAATGTGGTTTTACTACCTGCAACTGATCAGCTAGTGTATCGATATCAGAATACCAAATACTCACTCCTCCATATTGATAACAATATGTCACCATTCTCTCAAAAATGTGACATAACGGCAAGAAGCTAAGTGCGTCCATACTCGGTTCAACAGGCAATTCTTTAATGACTGTTTTTACGTTCTCAACGATGTTCTTATGCGTTAACATTACTCCTTTGGGTAAACCTGTTGTTCCTGAAGTATATATTAAAGTCGCTAAATCATCTTCTTTAACATTTTCCATCAATCTTTTAACTTCTTCTATATCGCCATCAGCACCTAAGCCTTGCAATTCTTCTAATGTCTGGCATCCTGGTACCTTCTCAAACGAATAGATATTTCCTAAGGTGGGAACTCTCGAAGGGAGATCTTTTACTTTTTGGAACAATTCATTATTTGATACAATGCAAACTTTTATTTCTGCATGATTAAATATATAATCGTAATCGTTAGTACTGATAGTTGGGTAAACCGGAACATTAATTGCGCCAATTTGCTCAATTCCGATATCACATATATTCCATTCGGGTCTATTGGCTTTTGAAATAGTTGCCACCTTATCTCCTGGCTTAATGCCTAGTTTCAATAATCCCAAACTAACTTTATTGGCTTCATCAATAATTTTCTGAGTGCCATATTTTTCCCAACTTCCATCTTTAATAGCTGCAAAAGCTACTTCCTGAGGAAAATTTTCTTTCTGATAATGTATAAAGTCGAATAACCGTTTAACTTCCATTTTAATTAATTTAAATCTAGTTCAAAATCATATTTGATTATAATGCAATATTAAGACAATGTTTCCTTACTTTCTAATAGTGGGCTTGTTTTTAAAGCCATTGATAAACAAAAAGGGGCTACCTATCGGCAGCCCCACCTCTCGTTATCCAAGTAGGATAGTAAACTGGCTATTCTGTGCCTGCTTGAATATCTAAACCGATTTGAACAATCGGATGTATAAATTTATCTCCTAAGCTTTTATCATTTCCATAATGTACTCCCCAATCTGTTCTATCAATATTAAACTTAGCTTCTGTTGATACAACACTCTCGTTTAAAGTAACTTTTGCCGGGAAGGTTACTGATTTTGTAGTCCCTTTTAATTCTAAATTTCCAGTTACTTGATGTGTCGCTCCTTCAAACAATATTTCCTCCTCAGGATTTTCAGGTAAACCTGCTACAGAAACTATTTCAAATTTTGCTGTTGGGTTATTCTCTACATCAAAAAAGTCAGGTGATTTTAAATGCCCTGCAAGTTTAGCATTATTCTCTTCATCCATGTCCAATGCAACAAGCGAATTCATATCAATAATAAAATCACCCGCAACAATGCTTCCATTTTCAACTGATATATTTCCCTCAGTTAAGCTTAAAGCGCCATTGTGACTGCCTGTAGGTTTAGTTCCAATCCAATTTACAGCGCTACTTCCTAGAATAACTCTATAATTTTTAGCTGTTTCAGAAGCTGCTGCAACGTCTTGTGCTTCTCCAACTTCAGCAGAATCTCCCTTTGGAGCTTGCTTACAACTGAACATTAAAAAAGGAACCAAAATAAAAATCAACTTTCTCATATACTGTTTTGTTATCTATCAATAAATTATTACTTGAAGATAAATAGTAAAAGTCCAGTTTTAGTTCATTTTTTATTTCTAATTTTCCACAATGAATTCTTTTTGAATTCATTTTGTGGAAACCTATACAAATAATTGGGAAATACAGCCATATATCAGTCATCTGCCGGTTCTGGAAAAACCTTTACGTTAGTTAAAAACTATCTCAAAATATTACTTGGAGTTTCAGGGCGGTTTGATACTTCTATATACAAAAATGTTTTGTGCATTACTTTCACTAACAAGGCTACCAATGAAATGAAGTCGAGAATTCTAAAAGAGCTCGCATCAATTGCAAGTGGAGAAAACACATTAATGCTTTCCGTTTTGGAGGAAGAATTAAAACCCAATTATGACCTTGCTAAACAGGCCAAGCTAATTCACAATTTGATTTTACAAGATCTAGGGAATCTACAGATTACCACCATAGATAGTTTTTTTCAACAGATCATTAGATCTTTTGCCAAAGAATTAGCACTTCCATTCAATTACAACATTGAGATGGATACAAATATGATTTTGCAGCAGATAACAGCTAATTTATATCTCCAAATTGAAAATAACCCTCAATTAAATTCTTGGATGAAACAATTTACTTTTCATCAAATTAATGAGAATAAAAATTGGGATATTGAGCGCAATCTTATTGCTTTTGGCAAGCAACTTTTTTATGATGACTTCCAGGTGTTGAAAGATACGTTACCAAGTATTCAACATTTAAAAGCAACTTCAAAGCGTTTATATCAAGTAAAATCAAAATTTGAAGAATCGTTAAAAAAACTTGTATCAGAAATTATCGAGCAACTCCCAAAAAAAATTGACAAAACCAACTTCGCATACAAGGGGGAGTTTATTAACTACTTGGAACGCATAGCTAATGGTTTAGTCACTCCACCAGGAATACGGCTATCAAAATACCTTTCAGGATCGATTCCTCTATACAATAAAAAATGTGACGAACACATAAAAATTGAGATTGATAATTTTTATGAGAATGTAAAAGGAAACTTTAACGAAGTAACTAATTTATTTGAAAAACCTTTTATAAGATATAACTCTTGTAAAGTTGTCCTGTCAAATATTTATTCCCTCGGACTTTTAACTTACTTAAATAAAGAATTAGCAAAATATAGAGCGGAAAACGACACGTTGCTCATTTCAGATACAAATCAGTTAATGCATTTACTGATTAAAAATGACGATAATCCGTTTATTTATGAACGTGCCGGCACCTTTTTTAAGTATGTTTTAATAGATGAATTCCAAGACACCTCCAACTTACAATGGGAAAATATTCTACCATTGCTATTACAATTATTGTCGCAAGCGCAAAGTCATGAGTTAAAAGTTATTTTGGTTGGAGATGTAAAACAATCTATCTATAGATGGAGAGGGGGTAATATGAATCTTCTATTGCAAAATGCAATTAACGACTTATCCATTTCTGACATTGCTATTAAACAGCTTAACACAAATTATAGAAGTAGAAAGGAAATCGTAACCTTTAACAATCTCTTTTTTTCAAACTTAACCGAAATTGTCAATGTTGATCATCTCCAACAACTTTACAACAAAGTAGAGCAAAAGAGCATTGTTAAAGATAAAAATGAAGGCTATATAGAATTTCAGTTTTTTGAAGATGAGAAAGAGCATGACTGGAAATCCAAAGCAACCACAAAATTAATAAATGATATTAAAGAGCTGACTTCGACTTACAATTATAAAAAACAAGATATTGCTATTCTAACGAGAAAAAATGCTGAAGCGGAAAATCTTGCTAAGACCTTAGAACGCCATCAAATTGATGTCGTTTCTGCGGAAGGTTTATTATTAAAAAACCAAGTTAATATTCAATTTTTGCTTTCCTGCTTTAGGTTTTTAGTAGATACTAATGACGAGATTTCAAAATCAGAGTTAGCATTCCATCTTTATAAATTAGGAAAACTTAATGTACGATCAATTCATCATATTTTTGATAAGGAAAAATCTCCCATTTTACTAAATGAAAACTTTCCTGATTTCTTTGAACAAATTGGCTATTTACAAGTTATTAATGTATTAGATGCTACTCAAAAGCTCAAAAGTATTTTTGATATAGATATCGATGATTACCTTCTAGAATTTGAATCTCAAGTTCTCAATTTTGTAAATAATAAATCTGGAACGATAAGTGATTTTTTAGAGTGGTGGGATCTCACTGGGCATAAAAATTCTATTTTAGGGTCTAACCATGAAGATGCTGTTCAGATAATTACCATTCATAAGTCAAAAGGACTTGAGTTTCCAATTGTTATAATTCCATATGCGGATTGGAGTGTTAAACCAAAACCTATGGGCATCTTATGGGCAGCAACTGACCAACCTCCTTTTGATGTTCACTTCCCTTATCCCTTAAAAATAAGCAGTCAATTAGAAAATACTTTCTTCAAAGATGCTTACGATAAAGAAATCTATAATTGTCTTATAGACAATATTAATCTTTTATATGTTGCTTTTACAAGAGCATCTGAACAACTTTTAATATCGGCACCTTTCAAGAAGAGTAAATCTAAATCTTATAGTCTCACTTCACAACTGACTATCGATGCGCTCAAAAAAATGTCCCCTGATACAGAAAAGGATTTATTTTTCGCCTCCGGTTATAAGAGTAAAAAAGAAAACACTAATAACTCTAATAACCCATTAAACAATAAATCAATTACTGCTGGCTTTGCAAAAAGCAAATCTTTTTCTCTTTCTTCAAAAGGCCATTCCAAGAGCGATGAAACAACCTTAGTTGGCTTAGCCGTGCATGAAATACTTTTTAAGATAAATCACAAAAAAAACTATAAAAAAATTACCCTTCAGTATTTATCCGCAAAAGGATATTCTCTAAAGCTCAAAAATAAAATTCAGTTATCTATTGATAAAATATTTGAAATTGATCAATTAGAGAACTGGTTTTCCGGTAGATGGGAGGCCTACAATGAGCGAGAAATTCATTATAAAGGAGCGATTATTAGACCTGACAAAGTCATTGTAAATAAAGACAAACAGTGCATTGTTATAGATTATAAAACGGGAAGCGTTTCAAAAAAACATAAAGATCAAGTTGCTATATACATAGATGCGCTATCATCTATAGGTTACAGAGCAGTTGAAGGTTATTTACTTTATAGTTCTCTCCCCTCTCTCATAAAGGTTTAACTCCAAAGAAGGCGCTGTCAAAGTTAGATGTTACTAAAAACCACTACATCTATCTATAATAAAACTCTCCCTTGCTTTTACCCAAGCACTTGCTCATTTAATCGATCCTCATCCTTTTTAGGATAAAGATTTAGTTGAGGTGTTTGAAACAATTCACCGCTACTTTTCCTAGGCATTGTTGCTAATATTTGATTGTGAAATTCGTTATAGGAACCCTTAAAAGCACCATTATTGAAAACACTTAGAAATGCAGTGGTAAACGAGCCATTTTGAGCGCCATAAAATTCTAACGACGATTCAGCATCATCACAACCAGACATTAATAAAACATTTGCCTTTATGTCAACATCCTCGCCTCTTGGCAAGCCACTCAACGCAGATCTATACACGGCTTCCTGATCTATAAGCACCTGGTTTGAACGTGCTTCCTCAACAAATCGTGCTAATGGAGCAAACGTACCTTCTCCAGAAAAATTATTGGTATAATTATGTAAAGACCTTGTTACCGTTCCACTATGGCAACTATCTGAAACCACTACAACATTAATCTTCTCCCGAGCCTTTGCAATGATATTGTAAAATTCATCATCGATAAACATACGGTCGTATAAAACCCATGTTTCATCTTTGAAATCTTTTTCCTCATCATCGCCATACTTATTAGGAACTTGAGAACCATGTCCTGAATAAGTAATCCAAAGCGTATCTCCTTCTCTCAAAAAATTGGTATAAAATTCTAAGAAATTAGAGACCACCTCAGAAGTAGCTTGCTCGTTGATAAGCGTTACTACAGAGTTAAACTTTAACTGCCTTGCAATAGCGGCATAAGCATTCGCATCATTCACACAGAGGTTTAATCGAAGCTCACTACCATAATGTGCCGGATCCACTTTATTGATTCCAATGTGGAGACTTACTTTAAAATTCTTAATCATAAAATGTTTTGTTTAGAGTGTTTTAAAAATGTTCAAGATTAAATATAATAATTAAAAACCAAATACTTTTCAAAATATTATAACAACGTAGGCATTTCGACTCCATCTAATCCTAAAATATCGATTTGATTTTTTGCCGATTCAAAGCAAACATCTATGGGCAATTTTAGCGCATAGAAACTATAAAAGGCAGCACTGAATTCTAATGCTGTTTTATCAAATATGGCCCCATTCATTGCTATCACATTTTTCTTAACCCCTAGTATCTTTTTTATTTGCTTTCCTAAATTTAATGTATCGCAGCTCGATAAAAAAACGAGGTCAATATCAAAAACTTTTTTCCATGCCCGTATCATTTTCGTAAGATTAGAAACACTTAATCTTTTTATCTCTCCATTTTCATCTTGTAAAATGATTCCTTTATCGTTTTTGCCATCCCTATCGCCCTCATCGTAACCATGGCCAGAAAAATGAATAACTTGCGGCTTATATTTTAAAATGGTTTCATTGAAATTTTTAATCCTCGATTCCATTGAAGCCTTTAAATCCAGAAAAGGCCTTCCTTGTAATGCAACGCTCACTCTCATAAATTCTTTTTCTATCCTAAGCTGTTGATATTGGTAGTGTCTTGGATTGGAAGTAATAAATAGCACACGATTGTCCAAAAAAGTATCAGATTGTTGATCCTCTATGCTTAGAACATCTTCTAAATTGATTAACAAATCAGCAATTTTATCAGCAAGGTCTAATCTTCTGGCAGCAATTTCATCATTAAAAATAATGCCCATAGATTCTTGGTATTTCATTAGTTTTCTATAACCCCTTAACGTACCAATTTGGGCATATAAATGGTTGTTCCCTTTGAACAATCCAAAGTTTTCTAAGATATCAATGGCTTCGTCTAACTTATTCTGAGCCAACTTTTCCCTGATGGTGGTTTTAAAAGCTTCTATCCTATCCATATAGTTGCCTTAAAATTATTTGCATTAACCTCTCCCTTTAATTAACACGGGTTTATCTTTATCTGCCAGGTCTTTAAAATCTATTTCATTTATTGCTGCTGCAAATGCAATATCAATAGATTTTTTAGCTAAATATTTATAAAATACTTTCGCAAACTCTAAAGCTGTTTTATCTAAAATTGTCCCTCTAACACCAATTATATAATCTGCATATGGCTTAATCGCTTTTGCCTGATTTTCTGCATAACATGCATTAAAAAAAACAAGTTTTATTTTTTTTATTCTGTCAAAAAGCTTGAACATACTAACCAACTGATCATTTCTCAACACCTTTGCCATTCCTTTTTCATCCTGTAAAACCAGTCCTTTTTTATCTCCTGTTACTCCATGACCAGTAAAATGAATAACGTCTGGCTCTTTAGTTAGAAAAGCTTCTTGCATCATGGCAGCTGTTACATCATCTGTAGGAATAAGTTCAAATTTAGCAGATTCTCTCAGAGACTCTGAAATATCATAATATTCTGATGCGTATCTTAAAACAGCTTCATTTTTTGGACTACTCCCCAGGAATAGTATTTTTAATTTATCTTCTGGAATATCTCCTCCAGAAAGCTTGAACCTTTGTATTTCTTCTCCAAGCTCCAAAATTCTAAAAGCAATTGTATTCTTTTGTCTAGAAGATTCATCAAAGGTTAACAAGCCCATCAACTCTTTATTTCTCAAGCTATTATAACTATTTTGCAATAGAATAGCATTCTTAACCAATTCTTGATTTTTACTTGATTCCCCAAATTTGTGAATTTCTTTTAATGCCCCTTTTATATTGTTTTGAGCAACTAGATCTCTGATTTTATCTTTCATACTATAAATGAATTACGTTGAAGCTTTTCCCAATATATTTATTTTTTTTAGATCTTCATCATTAAGCACAAGTACTTCTTCCTCTATTCCACGAGTCACTTCACTCCGCTGAATGCCTCTAACAACAGCTTCTTTTCTTTTTAGCGTTAATGTACTCAATCCGTATCTAATATCTAATTGAATCTCTTCATTCCCTAAATAAATCTCCCCATTAAAATTTAAGCCATAAGCCCCTCCTCTTGCACCACCTTTAAATTTTTTATAATTCCTTCGAACAATGTGTTTTTGAACAAATCCATCTACCAAAAGAACATATTCAACATTATCGTCTCTTAAAACACTTTGAGCACTTTGCTTAGCCAACCATTCTTCTATGGCGTCATCCCAGCGACGATTCTTTTCTACTCTCCCCCTTATTTGATCAAAAATGGTTAAACTTGCAACGACGTCTTGCGAGAGACTTAAATTAAGCATACTCAAAAAGTCTACTTGAGCACTTAATCCAGCGTCAACCACTAAAGAAGACCTTTGAATGGATTCACAAGAAAGGTTTTCTTCGAAATCGTACAAACTATTGACAGCAAAGCTCCATGACCCATCTCTATATATTACTAAAACTTCTCCTAATAAGCTGTTAGGTTTTCCTGCACGGGTATCATCTTCTATATAGCGTATATTACTTTTTACTCCAAGCAGCTCCTGCGCTTTATCGCTCGTTTCTGATTGTAATCCATTAGAAACATAATCATTCATTATATGATTGAAATGATTAATGTCAGGTCCTTTTTTTCCCATAGTCTACTTTTATTATTGATATCCTATTCTGATAATCGATGGCAGATCTCATCAATCTCCTTGTCTTTTTCTATTATCAATGATTTTGCTGTGGCCGTTAATCCTTCAATATTTTGTTTTGAAACATCCGACATATCCGATAAATCATCTTTAATAATAGGGTTTAAACGAAAATAATCTCTTCTTCCATTATTGTCTTGTAACAAGTGTAGCATTTCATAATGAACACTTTCTGATACTCCCTGCATCAAAATATCGATTAGTGGTAACAACCACTCTACCTGTCCCCAACTTTTAGCTTGTTCATAAGGATATGACTTTTTAACCATTCCGGTACCTAGCGAAAGCATGAAATACTCCTCTAGTGGTGTTCCATAAGCGATTATTGCCCCCATCCCTTTTTCCATTGCAGCAGAAGGTTCAATAGAAACTGTTTTACTCGCTTCTTTTGCTTCGCACAACGCTAAAACGGAAGGGTTATTTGCAAAAACACCTCCATCAATCATTGAAAAAGCTTCTTTAACTTTTGCAGGTTCAAAATAGGTTGGTGCCGCCGAAGTTGACCTCGCTATCTCCTTTAACAAAAAATTTTCGTGTTCATTTATTTTTGCCAATCTTGACAAAAAATAGAAAGGCTTTCTAGTATATGTTTCATAGCTTGTCACAAGCACTTCTTTCAAAACCCCTTTTAAATCGGCATCTCCAAAATATGCTTCTAATAACTCCTCAAGTCCTCTATGATTATATTTTTGATCAAAAACCCCTTTTAAAACATTAGACCATTTTTGCGGAAAGATTTTATCTCCTTGATTTTGATAAATTTCTAAAAGATCCTGAGCACTATATTTTGCTCTACCATTTTCTGGCACATTTACTCCTAATGCAAGTAATCCTCCAGTAGATGTGCCTGCCATCAAATCAAATAGCTCGCAAATTGGTTTATTCGTTCTTTTCTCTATTTCACACAATACTGTACATGGAATAATACCTCTTATTCCTCCTCCATCAATTGATAAAATGTTGTATGCCATTTGGTTAGGTTATTTAAACTAAATATAGAAAAACTAAATGAATCAATAAGGTCTCAATCTAATTTAAATTGTAAATATTTAATCGTTCGAAGGTTTTTAAGATGCATCTTCTCATAATGCGTTTGAATGTTATGTGTTTTATAAGTTACCTCCTCTTTATAAATATCTGAATGATTCTCTATGATGGTGAGTCTTTGGTCTCTAATTACTTCCAATGTATAGTTATATAATTCAGGACTATCCGTTTTTAGATTTACTAAACCCCCTTTTTTAAGCAGCCTTTTATAAACTTCTAAAAACTTTGGAGCAGTAAGCCTTTTTTTTGCTCTACTTTTTTTAAGAAAAGGATCAGGAAAAATGATCCAAATTTCATCTATTTCCCCCTCGCAAAAATACTCTTCTAATAAATCAATTTGTTCTCTAATAAAGGCAACATTCCTCAATTCTCCTTGAATACTTAGTTGAGCAGCTGTCCATAGCCTATTACCTTTAATATCGACACCAATAAAATTTTTGTCTGGGAATATTACCGACATTCCTCTAGCATACTCTCCTTTTCCACATGCCAGCTCCAAAACTATAGGGTTTTTGTTGTCAAAATATGTTGCCCATTTCCCCTTTATACTACTATCCCTATCAAAAACATTTTTTAAATGCTCTAATTCAGCAAATTTTTCGAGTTTTGGCTTTCCCAAAATATTTTAATTGGATAGGGATAGGTTATATGATTCTAATTCCTTGATCTATTTCCACTAACTCCGAAACCAAAGCCCATGCGAAGAATCAATGGAAAAGTGCCAAACGTACCTTCATAGATAGATTCTTTTGTATCTAAGACATTGAACAAAGCCGAAATATAAAAATTACCACTATTACCAACAGGAACTGCATAACCACCTCCAATTAACAAATGAGAGACATTAATTCTATCCTGATTTGTAAGGTCATATACGGGCTCTTTATTTATTAATTCATACTCTGCATGCAAATACAACTGATCCCAAACCGTAAACTGCGTAAATACACTTGGTCCATAAAGCACATCTTTTGTTCCATTAGAAAAGACTGGGCTTCCTCCTATATCTCCCAAATAAAGTCCATCTTTAACTTTCAAAAATAAAAATTTGAACCCTCCTCCAACTAATAATCTATCTATAGCGTAATACCCAAAGCTAGGTGACAATTCAATCTGTGTTAAATCTCCAAACTGCATGCTAAAGGCTCCACCAAATCTAGCTTTTTGCCAATCCCAGCCTTTTGAAGATGTTCCATCATCATTATAGGTTACAGTACTTTTACTATTTTCCTTCCCCCAATCTTTATCGTAATTTTCCTCCTGTGCATGCATATTTATACCTAGCACTAACATTAGAAAGAGATTTATTAAAAAAACTTTTTTCATACTCATCTATTACACTTAATACGTAAAATTCGCTGCAAAATTATAACAATTAAAATACCTTTGTCTTTTTTTATGCGTTTTGCTATAAAATTATGAAGCAAATTCTACTACTCCTAACTTTTTTTAACCTAATAAGTTATGTTCACGGACAACAACCCAGCCTTGAAGACATATGGCTTAAAGGAACATATACGCCCAATAAAATAAACTTATATCATTTTTTAAATGGTAGCTCCAAGCATGCTTTTTTAAACCATCATAATCATATTTTATCAAGTTCATTATATGGGAATGATACATCCCTCTTGTTTAACAATCCCCATCAATTATCAATTGATAATTTCTCTTTTTCAGAAAACAATAAAACAATATTGTTCTCTACTGAAACAGAAAGAATCTACAGAAGGTCTTCAAAAGCCAATTACTTTACTTTTCATATTTCTACAAAAGAAATAAACCCTGTCAATGAAAAGCATAAACAACAATATCCTCTCTTTTCAAAAGATGGGCTAAAATTAGCCTACATAGTCGATAACAACCTATATTTCAAACACTTAGCCACCAATAAAGAAACACAAATAACCTTTGATGGTGCACCAAATCAAGTAATTAATGGTGCAAGCGACTGGGTTTATGAAGAAGAGTTTTCTATAACTCGTGCATTTGATTGGTCTCAAGATGGAAGATATATTGCTTATCTGAAATTTGATGAATCTAACGTAAGAGAAATTTCTTTGCCCTTTTATAAAGGTCAATATCCAAAGCAAAAAGTATTGAAATATCCCAGAGCAGGAGAAGATAATTCTATTGTTGAAATTTGGATATATGACACTCAAACAAGCACCGCAAAACAGCTCGTTTTACACAATGAACGGACATACATACCTTTTCTTAAATGGAACAATGAGCAATTAAACATTGCTACCTTAAATAGAGCCCAAAATCACTTAAAAGTGTTGAGTTATAATTTAAAAAAGGATAGTTTAACCATTCTATATGAAGAAACAAATAACACCTACATTGAATTACCTTCAATTCGATTCTTAAGTGATGGATCTTTTTTACTTACAAGTGAAAAAGAAGGGTACAACCATGTCTATTATTTTGATGAATTGGGAAATGAAAAAATCTCTTTAACAAAAGGGAATTACGACATTATGACTATCTATGGAGTAGATGAAAGTAAAAACACTATTTTTTACCAAGCTGCCATTCCCAATTTAGAAAGACATGTTTTCTCACATAATTTTAAAACAGATTCTTTAAAAAAGTTGAGCTTTAGAAAAGGATATAATTCTGCCAAATTTTCAAGAGATTGGAGATATATGATCAACACCTATTCTTCAGATAAAGCCCCCCCAATGACAAGTCTTATTAATCTTCAAAATGGAAAAGAGATCAAAGTAATTAGAGAAAACAAAAAATTAAAAGAAAGCATTAGTAATTTTTATCAACCAAAAGAGTTTTTCAAAATTCAATTGGAAGAATACAAAATGGATGCATGGATGATAAAGCCTAGTAACTTTGATTCTACAAAATCCTATCCAGTATTGTTTTATGTGTATGGCGGCCCTGGAAGCCAAACAGTAGCTAACAAATGGGGCTACAACACCAATATGTGGTTTCAACATCTTGCTCAAAAGGGATATATAATCGTTTCTGTAGATAATAGAGGTTGTGGTGGGCAAGGTGAAAGTTTCAAAAAATCCACCTACAAACAACTAGGGAATTTAGAGGTAGAAGACCAGATAAAGGCTGCTAAATATATCAGTAAATGGCCCTTTGTCAATAAAGAAAGAATCGGCATATATGGATGGAGCTATGGCGGATACTTATCTCTACTATGTCTTTTTAAAGGTAAAGGAATCTTCAATGCTGCCTTAAGTATAGCTCCTGTTACACATTGGAAGTTTTACGACACTATTTATACTGAGCGCTATATGAACATCCCAAAGGAAAATAAAGACGGATATAGCTCTTCTACTCCAATAAATTTTGCAAAAGATTGGAAAGAAGGCTCTTTATTCATTGCACATGGTACAGCAGATGATAATGTTCATTTTCAGAATACACTTGAATTGGTAAAAGTCATGAATAATTTTAATAAAGCTTATGACTTATATATATACCCCAATAGTTCACATGGCATTGGAGAAAGAAAAAACAGATATCACCTATTTAAGCAAATGACCACATTTATAGTGCGCAATATTTAATTTTTATTTACTGAAACAGCTATTCTCCTACTTTAAGAAATCTATACCCCAATAATAAATTACCCATAAGTGTTGAAAAACCAATACTTTCTAATCAATTAATGCTTTTAAATTTGCCGCAACTTAATTTTAATTAAAACTGAAAGAAATGAAAAAATTATTATCAGTCGTTACAATTGTGACATTATTATTTTCTTTTGCTCTTGCTCAACAACCTACTGCAGAGCTTGCGCAAAAGTCCGAAAATGCTGACAAAGTAGATGAAGGCTGGACAAAAGGAGGGACCGGAGCTATCACATTTAATCAAATTGGCCTTAAAAACTGGTCTGCGGGAGGAGATCCTTCAATTTCATTTTTATTTGCATTAGCCTATTATGCAGATTTAAAGAAAGGTAAACACTTATGGCAAAATAGAGCCAATGGACAATATGGTCTTCAAAAGGTTAAGGGGGAAAGTTTTAGAAAGAATACTGATATCTTGGAATTTTCATCTAAATACGGTTATCAAATTGCTGAGAAATGGTACTTCGCAACGTTGTTGAGCTTTAGATCGCAATTCTCAAAAACTTATGAGTTTGATGGTGATGGAAATAAAATAGAGCCAGAAATTTCAAAATTTGCCTCCCCTGCCATTGTAGAATACTCTATTGGATTTGATTTTGTACCAAATGAAATTTTCAACCTGTATCTATCTCCTGTTGCGGCAAGATTTATCATCGTTGCAGATGATGATATTGCAGCCATGAACCTATATGGTAATGATTTTAAAAATGTAAATACTGCTGTTGGTGCTTTAGCTGTTGCAAATTACAAGCAAGAAGTTTTCAAAAATGTCACCATAGGAAGTACTTTGAAGCTTTATAAAGATTATTTAAATGGTCCTGCACAAAATATTGATGTTGATTGGCAAACAAATATTGGTCTAAAAGTGAATGATTATATATCAGCCAGTCTCTTTATACATCTGATTTACGATTACGATGTTGATACACAAGCAGATAATGCAACCTTTGATAGAAATGTTCAATTTAAGAATGTATTAGGAGTAGGTTTTGCATACAATTTTGGCGACAAAAAATAAAGAATAAGTTAATAATTAAAGAGGTAATATGGATATTCAAAAATATATAGATCAAGCTGGAACAGCAATAATACAATATGCTCCAAAAGCTTTGTTAGCAATTGTTGTTTTAGTAATTGGATTGGCGATCATAAAAAGACTTGTTAGACTTACTCAAAAAGTCATGTTAAAAAGGGATGTTGATGAGTCTTTGGCAAAATTCGCTTCTGGACTTGTAAGTGTCTTATTAAAAGTACTTCTCTTTATCAGTGTTGCAACAATGTTTGGCGTTGCAACTACCAGTTTTGTTGCTGTTTTAGGTGCCATGTCTTTGGCAGTGGGTATGGCACTTCAAGGATCGCTTGGTAATTTTGCTGGAGGTGCTTTGATAATGTTATTCAAACCTTTTAAAGTAGGCGACCTTATTGAGGCTCAAGGACACTTAGGAGTTGTTAAAGAGATTCAAATTTTTACAACACATTTATTAAGTCCTCACAACAAAAGAATCATTATTCCAAATGGACCTCTTTCAAATGGAGATATTGTAAACTACACTGTTGAAGGTATGGTACGAGTAGACTTAACTGTTGGAATTGGTTATGGTGAAGACATTAAAAAGGCTAAAGAGGTTATCGTTAAGGTCTTAAATGATTATCCAACTGTCTTAAAAGATCCTGCTCCTTCCGCCAATGTTAGTGAATTGGCAGATAGTTCGGTTAATTTATTGATGTTGCCATATGCAAAACCAGAAAACTATTGGGATGTTTATTTTGGAGTTCAAGAAGCAGTAAAATATGCACTTGATGAAGCTAACATTGAAATTCCTTTCCCACAAAGAGTTATGCATAACGCTTAAATAAGTGGACTGTATTATGAAAATAGAAAAGGGAGCAAAATTGCTCCCTTTTCTATTTTTATATACTACTTAAAATCTATAGCTTCAGTTCCTAATTCTCTACTGGTTCTTCCTCTTTAACAGGTTCCAAATTTCCAAAGTAGTGATCTTTAATCTTTACTTCAACTTCTGCAGCTAATTCAGGATTATCTTCTAACAATTGCTTCACAGCTTCTCTCCCCTGTCCCAATTTAGTTTCATCATAACTATACCACGTTCCGCTTTTTTGAAAAACATCCATATCAACAGCCATATCTACAATCTCTCCCTGCTTAGAAACACCTTTACCATACATAATATCAAATTCTGCTACTTGAAAAGGCGGTGCTAACTTATTCTTTACCACCTTTACTTTTGTCTTATTTCCAACAACGTTGCCCTCTCTATCTTTAATTTGTGATGAACGTCTTATATCCAACCTAATAGAAGCATAGAATTTTAAAGCATTTCCCCCAGTCGTTGTTTCCGGATTTCCAAACATAACGCCAATTTTTTCACGTAACTGGTTAATAAAAATGCAAGAGCATCCAGTTTTATTAATGGCACCAGTTAATTTACGCATAGCTTGAGACATTAATCTAGCTTGCAATCCCATTTTTGAAGCACCCATTTCTCCTTCTATTTCCCCACGCGGCACCAATGCGGCAACCGAATCTATTACCACAACATCCAACGCTCCAGAACGTATTAAATGTTCAGCAATATCTAATGCTTGTTCGCCATCATCGGGTTGAGAAATAAGCAAATTGTCCACATCTACACCTAGATTTTGCGCATATGCCTTATCAAAAGCATGTTCTGCATCAATTATTGCAGCTATTCCACCTTTCTTTTGAGCCTCTGCGATCGCATGAATAGCTAAAGTGGTTTTTCCTGATGACTCCGGGCCATATATTTCTATAATTCTACCCCTTGGAAGACCTCCTATCCCCAACGCTATATCTAGACCCAACGAACCAGTAGGTATAACATCTGTTTCTATTATTCTGGAATCTCCTAACTTCATCACTGTTCCCTTACCATAGATCTTATCTAATTTGTCAACTGTAAGTTGTAATGCCTTCAATTTATCTTTTGCTGAATTTGCCATTCTAGGTATTTTAAAAAATTATTGTTGCGATAAAAGTAGCAATTAAATTGTGCATTATCTTATACACTTCATCCATATTAATACACACAATATCACTTTTGTCCAAATAAGTGGACAAGTCAATTTGAATTCAGGAATTATAAATAAAATTAAGCAGTATTTATAACTACTGTTAAATCCAAAAAGAGTCCAAAACATTTTTCTTTTCAAAATTTGAAAAATAGTTTTAATCCATGCAACCTTTAATCCATTAAAAACCTCTACTTTTGTACGCTTCTAATTTCATTCATTATATGAAATAAGAAAAAAACATTTCTGAGAGTATGGCAAGAAGATATCTAAATCTTTATGTTTTTTTTCATTCGATTGGTGATCTAATCATCCTAAACCTTGCTTATGTTTTTGGTCATCTTTATAGTTTTTATAGCCTTAAAAACCTTAACGATCCAAAATACATGTGGTTATGGATCTACTTAAACATCATTTACATCGTCTCTGCCAAAATAAGCGGTACTTTCGATATGTATCGAAATACAAGGTTCTACAGACTGCTCGGCTCACTGGCTAGACTTTTTTTCTTCCAAATTGTATTGGCCTTCTCTTACATTGTAATGTTTAAAGATGTAACAGAAACCTTTAAACTTTCAAGGGAGGTGTTGTTAGCAACATATGGAGCTTCTGTTTTTGCAACCACATTTTGGCGATTTGGCGCAATCAAACTCATAAGGTTCTATAGATCTAGAGGAGTTAACAATAGGAAAGTTATTATAGTGGGAGCTGGTGACTCAGGACAAGAATTAAAAAGAGTACTTGCCAACAAAATAGAATATGGATTAAAGTTTGTTGGATTCTTTGATAATGAACCCGATAAGTTTAAGGACCAAGCTCATTTAATTAATGGAGATGTTGAAGAAGCGAAAGTATTCGCTTTGAAAAATGATATTGAAGAAATTTTTTGTGCACTTCCCTATAAACAAGAAGGTGTTATTAGAGACCTCATTGACTTTTGTGATGAAAATTTAATTAGACTTCGAATTGTTCCTGATTTTTCTCGAATAATCAATCTCCATTTATCAAAAGTGGATATTGACCATTATGGAATGCTTCCAATTCTAACATTTAGAAAAGAACCTTTAGAAAATGCCTTCAATAGACTTATCAAAAGAATTTTTGATTTTTCATTTACCATGCTACTATTTGCAACTATTCTTTGGTGGCTTATTCCATTGATTGCATTGTTAGTTAGATTAACATCTAAAGGACCTGCATTTTTTATACAACAAAGATCTGGGGAGAGAAATGAAACATTCAATGTTATCAAGTTTAGAACCATGTATATAAATGGAGATTCTGACACCAAACAAGCCGTAAAAGGAGATTGCAGAATTACTCCTTTAGGCAAACTTTTAAGAAAAACCAACCTAGACGAACTTCCTCAGTTTATCAATGTCTTTTTTGGTCATATGTCTGTTATAGGGCCTAGACCTCACATGCTAAAACATACTCAGGAATATTCTAAGGTAATTGACAAGTTCATGGTTCGCCATTTTATAAAACCTGGTATTACCGGTTGGGCTCAAGTAAATGGCTATAGAGGAGAGACCAAAGATCCTCGCCTTATGGAACAAAGAGTACAACATGATATGTGGTACATTGAAAATTGGAGCCTTTTATTGGATATTCGTATTATCTTTATGACCATAATTAATATGATTCGAGGTGAAGAAAACGCTTTTTAAGGCTCTTATTTGTACCTTTTTTCTTATTTCCTTTTTTTCTATTTCGGTTGCGCAAGTTTCCAGCTTATCATCCAATAGAAATATGATTAGGATTTATGAAAAATATATTAACGCTCCTGATGCCAGAGTTCACACCTCTATCAAACCTTACAAAGCTGCGGATATTTATAAGGTGGTTTATCCAGATAGTTTATACCAATTAACAAGAATTGTAGATGCGGAAAGAAAACTCAATAGATTCATCAATGTTATTGGGTATGAAGATATATTAAGTTTTGACGAAAACGGTTTAATTAGACATTACGAATATGACACTATCTATCCTACTGTTCAACTTAAAGTTGGCAAAAAAAACATTTCTTATCAACCTCGGAAATTTCATATTGCAATAAATCCTATTATAAACTTTCAATACGGTTACGAGCAAGTCGATGGCGATATGCTCAGTGTGTATAGGCAGCTAGGATATAATAAAAATAGAACCTTCTTTCAAAATCATGCACTTTCTCAAAATTTAAGAGGGTTATCTGTAAAAGTTGAAATAGGTAAAAAAATAAGTTTTTATACTGCTTTTATGGAGCACCAAGCAAGATATCCTGCTTACATTTTAGGCTCCGAAAGTGCATATAATAAATCAGTAGTACCCGGTGAAGGAAAAGTACGAGTTTTCAAACAACGAGGTTTTGACTTTTCTAGGATAGAGGGATACTTTACTTACAGACCTAATAAATATTTTGAAACAGAGATTGGACATGGCAAGCATTTTATCGGTGATGGCTATCGTTCACTCCTATTATCCGACAATAGTTTTGTCTATCCTTATGCACGCTTTACGACAAACTTTTGGAGGATTAGATATACCAACATATTTACCGAATTTCAAAACAACATAAATAGTGACAGAGACTTTGCGTTAGGATTCCCAAGAAAACTTGGATCTTTTATTTATGTGAGTGCCGATCTCGCAAAATGGTTTCAATTAGGCGTATTTGAGGGTATTATATGGCCTAGAACAGGACCTGAAGGGAATACAGAATTTGACTTCAATTATTTAAATCCGATTATTGGTATCAGAGGACTTCAGAAAATTGAAGCCAATACACTATATGGTTTAAACTTAAAATTTTTGGCTCCAAAGAACTTTGTTTTTTACGGACAATTAATGATCGACAAATTTGGAAATCTATCATCCTATGAAAATAGAACAGGGTTTCAAGGGGGGATTAAATATCTAGATGCTTTTGGTGTAAATAATCTCAACTTACAGTTTGAGTTTAACCGTGTAAGGCCATACGCTTATTCATATAGCGATAGCATGCTTCACTACTCTCATTATTCCCAGGCATTAGCACACCCACTTGGAGCAAATTTTAATGAGTTCGTAGGAATTATAGATTATAGATGGAAACGTATTTATGCAGAATGGAAAGTAAATGTAGCTTCTGGAGCAGTTGACAATTTGAATGATAATTTAAATCATGGCTCCAATATTTTTGTTGACAATACTACCGCTACTATAACTGAAAATGTTTCAGTTGGACAGGGCGATGGTTACAATTTATTTCATAACGCTATACGCTTTGGCTACATCCTAAATCCAAAAATAAACCTAACCATAGAAGCAAAGGTTGTAAGTAGGTTTATGCAATATCAAAACAATACGCTTAACAACAATATGTTCTTTTTTACATTATCTACACAGCTATTTAATAACTATCACGATTTCGCTTTTAATTACTAAAGACAATAACAATGTTACCTAGTAGTTAATATTGCAGTTTTACTTTCATAAAACATTTTAAATTCTATTTTTGTATTTACGCTTTAATTGAACAATGCATATGTTTAAAAATATTTTAGTTTTTACATTACTACTTTTGGTTGCTTTTGCATACGGCCAAGAGAGCGAGACAGAGACAGAAAAAAAAGAAAAAAGAAAACCACAGGACAGAATAATGACCGAAGTTTTCTTTGCTCAGCTTATTGATAAACCCGATGGGCTTAAAGCAAAGTTCTTTTCTAGAGGCTTTAATATCTATTTTATGTATGATGTTCCTTTAGGAAAATCGCCTATCAGCATTGCTCCTGGTTTAGGATTTGGAAAGCACGTTTACTCTTTAAATCAAAGATTAGATTATAGAGGTGACTCTACTAGATTTATAGCTTGGGGAGATTCGATTGATCCTAAAAGAAATAATTTAGGGGTTAGCTATTTTGACATACCATTTGAGTTAAGATATAGGTCAGAACCTAATGACAATAACAAATCATGGAAAATAGCTGTTGGATTTAGATTCGGAATTAATCTGGCAAGTAAATGGAAATATAAAGGTCCTGAATTTAGAGATGACACCTACCTTGCTCAACAAGGTGACGTAAAATTTAAAGAATATAAGATTCCTAATATAGAGAGAATTAGATATGGTGTAAGTTTAAGAGGAGGATATGGTCCTGTGAATTTATTTATCTATTATTCTATTTCTACGCTCTTTGACGAAAATAATGGCCCTGGAATGCATCCTATTCATGTAGGACTGGCACTGACAGGTTTGTAAATGAATTTTTCCAAGAGAAAAGGCTCATCTCTTGTGGAGATGAGCCTTTTTTTATTAAGGGATTATTAAAAACTGAATTATTAATAAATGAAATAAACAAATACTTCAAATTAATTAGCAACTTAGTATATAAGTGCCGCACTTTAAAAAATTAAGATATGGACGCAGAAAAAGTACACATTTTTGATACCACGCTTCGAGATGGAGAGCAGGTTCCGGGATGTCAGTTAAACACAATCGAAAAAATTGAGATTGCTAAGCGACTGGAGGCCCTCGGTGTAGATGTGATAGAAGCTGGTTTTCCCATATCTAGTCCAGGCGATTTTAATTCGGTCGTAGAGATTTCTAAAGCAACGACGAATCCAGTTATTTGTGCATTATCACGTGCTGTAGAGAAAGATATTGAAGTAGCCGCTGACGCTCTAAAATTTGCAGGTAAAAGAGGACGAATCCATACTGGAATTGGGACCTCTCCTATGCACATAAAATACAAATTCAAATCAAATCCAGAAGCTATCATCGAACGTGCTGTTGCAGCTGTTAAGCACGCCAAAAAATTTGTTGAAGACGTAGAGTTTTATGCAGAAGATGCTGGAAGAACAGATAACGAGTATTTGGCTAAAGTCATTGAAGCAGTAGTTGCCGCAGGAGCTACGGTATTAAATATTCCAGATACAACAGGATATTGTTTACCAGAAGAGTACGGCGCTAAAATTGCTTTTTTAAGAGACAATGTTAAGGGTATTCATAAAGCAAGACTTTCAACACATTGTCATAATGATTTAGGTTTAGCTACTGCAAATACCATAGCTGGAATTCAAAACGGTGCCAGACAAGTAGAAGTCACTATCAATGGTATCGGTGAACGCGCTGGCAATACTTCATTGGAAGAAGTTGCCATGATTATGAAGACAAGGCAAAGCAATTATCCGTTTTATTGTGATATTAACCCCAAATATATTGCGGAAACCAGTCAATTAGTCTCCTCATTAATGAATATGCCTATCCAACCGAATAAAGCCATTGTCGGTAGAAATGCATTTGCTCATTCTTCTGGTATCCATCAAGATGGAGTTTTAAAACATAGAGAGAACTATGAAATTATTAACCCGGAAGATGTAGGTTATAACACTTCTATTGTTTTAACCGCAAGAAGTGGAAAAGCAGCTTTAAAACATCATTTACAAGAATTGGGTTTTGAATTAGACAAAAAACGATTGGAAGAAGTTTACGAACAATTTTTGGTCTTAGCAGATGCAAAAAAAGACATTAAAGAAGATGATTTATTGACGTTAGTCGGGGAAGAAAGAAGAGCGAAAAGGAGTTTAAAAATAGAATTACTTCAAGTGATTTGTGGTAAAACATTAGAGCCAATGGCCACAGTTCGATTAAATGTAAATGGTGAAATCAAACAAAAAACATGTGTAGGAAAAGGACCTATCGATGCAGCATACAAGGCTGTAATGAGAATCTTGGATCAAGAATTTATCTTAGAGGAATTCTTAGTTCAAGCCATTACAAAGGGCAGTGATGATTTAGGTAAAGTGCATGTTCAGGTACAGTACAACAGTAAAATGTACTACGGGTTTGGCGCTGATAGGGACATTACAACTGCTGCCGTTGAAGCGTACGTAGACGCTATTTCCAAAATTTAATAGTTAGTAGGATGCCAAAAACAATGTTTGATAAGATCTGGGATAGCCACGTTGTTCAAAAAATTGAAGACGGCCCGGATGTTTTGTATATAGACAGACACATTATACATGAAGTAACAACTCCACAAGCTTTTGCAGGGTTAGATAAAAGAGGAATTAAAGTATTACGTCCTCAACAAGTTTTAGCTACTGCCGATCATAATGTTCCAACAACCAATCAGCATTTACCCATTCAAGAAGCTTTATCTAGAAAGCAAGTACAAACCCTTACTGAAAATTGTAAAAACCATGGTATAGAGTTGTATGGCTTAGGTCATCCCTACCAAGGAATTGTGCACGTAATTGGCCCAGAATTAGGGATTACTCAACCAGGAATGACCATTGTTTGTGGAGATAGTCATACTTCTACACATGGAGCATTTGGTTCTATCGCCTTTGGCATTGGTACCAGTGAAGTGGAAATGGTTTTGGCTTCTCAATGCGTTATGCAACAAAAACCTAAGTCGATGCGCATAAATGTCGAAGGGGATTTAAGCAAAGGTGTTTGCTCTAAAGACATTATTTTATACATCATATCAAAGATTTCCACTAGTGGTGGCACAGGATATTTTGTAGAGTTTGCAGGTAGTGCTATTCGCAGTCTTAGTATGGATGCGCGTATGTCTATTTGTAATATGAGTATTGAAATGGGTGCTAGGGGAGGTATGATTGCACCAGACCAAGTTACTTTTGATTATATAAAAGGACGAGATTTTGCCCCAAAAGGTGATGAGTTTGAAAGAAAAGTAGAGGAATGGAAAACACTTAGCACTGATGAAGGAGCCAAATTTGATAAAGAATACCACTTTGATGCTGCTGATATTGCCCCTATGATCACTTATGGTACCAATCCTGGTATGGGTATTAAAGTCAATGAAATGATTCCTTTGAGCAATGAAATGAGTGACAGTGAAAAAAATAACTATCACAAAGCCCTTCAATATATGGGCTATGAAGAAGGAGAACCTATTTTAGGCAAAAAAGTAGACTATGTCTTCCTTGGAAGTTGCACAAACTCAAGAATTGAGGACTTTAGAACATTTGCCAATTATGTAAAGGGAAAACAAAAAGCACCAAATATTACAGCATGGCTAGTTCCTGGATCTAAACAAGTTGAAAAACAAGCTATTAAAGAAGGCATTGATAAAATTCTAGAGGACGCCGGATTTGAATTAAGACAACCCGGATGTTCCGCTTGCTTGGCAATGAATGAAGATAAAGTACCCGCTGGAAAGTATTGTGTTTCTACCTCAAATCGAAATTTTGAGGGTCGTCAGGGTCCCGGAGCTCGCACAATGTTAGCTAGTCCTCTAACAGCAGCGGCCATTGCTATTGCAGGTAAAGTAGTAGATGTTAGAACGTCATTAAATTAATTAAGTCTAAAAGCGCTTAAAACTAATATGGATAAATTCGAAACAATCATATCATCTTGTGTCCCACTACCCATTGAAGACGTTGATACGGATCAAATTATACCTGCTCGCTTTCTAAAAGCTACTACTAGAGAAGGATTTGGAGATAATTTATTTAGAGATTGGAGATATAATGCTGACAACTCCTTAAAAGAATTTGAACTCAATGATCCAAAGTATACTGGCCAGATATTGGTTGCGGGAAAAAATTTTGGTTGCGGCTCTAGCCGAGAACATGCTGCCTGGGCCATCTATGACTACGGTTTTAAAGTAGTTGTATCTAGTTTTTTTGCAGATATATTTAAAAACAACGCCCTAAACAATGGTCTTTTACCCGTTTTGGTAAGTAAAGAATTTTTAGCTAAAATATTCTCTAACGTTGAAAAAGATCCAAAGACACTAATAAAAGTTGACTTAGAAAATCAATTTATTGAAATAGTGCCCGCTGAAATAAAAGAACACTTTGAAATCAGCAGCTATAAAAAAGAATGTCTTTTAAATGGTTATGATGATATTGACTATCTTTTAAGCATCAAAGACAAAATTGAACTGTTTGAACAAGAAAGGAAATAACACTTATCCAACAATCAATATCGATCTCCCTATCGATAAAAAAATTTACTTTGCTTCCGATTTCCACCTAATAGCTCCTAATCAAGAAAAGAGCATCGAACGGGAACGCAAGATTGTCCGATGGTTATATTCAATTAAAAATGACGCTGCTGCTGTTTTTTTGGTCGGCGACATTTTTGATTTTTGGTTTGAATACAATCATGTTGTACCTAAAGGATGTGTGAGACTACTAGGTTGTTTAGCAGAGCTGGTTGAGCAAGGTATTCCTATTCATATTTTTACTGGGAATCATGACTTATGGATGTTCGATTATTTGGAAAAAGAGATTGGTGCTACCATTCATAGATCTCAAAGAATAATTCAGGTTGGTGATAAGAAGATTTTTGTTGCTCATGGAGATGGCTTGGGTCCAAAGGATATTAAGTTCAAAATCTTAAAAAAGATCTTTACCAATAAAATATGTATTTGGCTCTTTAAATGGTTACATCCCGATCTTGGCATCAAACTTGCACTTGCATGGTCGAAACATAGTAGAGCGGGGCATGATTACGAAGAAGAGAAAAAGAGAGCATTCCTGACAGACTATGTGAAAAGGAAATTAGAACAAAGTCATTATGATTATTTCATCTTTGGACATAGACATATTCCAAAAGAATATCAATTTGAGAACAGCGTTTACATAAATATTGGAGACTGGTTGATTAATT
This sequence comes from Chitinophagales bacterium, assembly GCA_965216955.1. Classification (GTDB taxonomy): domain Bacteria; phylum Bacteroidota; class Bacteroidia; order Chitinophagales; family JADIYW01; genus CBDCGV01. The sequence goes on from CBDCGV010000009.1 coordinate 175,986, forward strand.
ATACTTATGCCGTCTTCGAAAACAATACATTAAAATTATGCCATTATGAAGCATAATACGAATTGGATCACAGTACTTTTATTGCTCTTGTCTTTTTCCATCAAAGCACAAGAAAACACATTCCAAAAAATATTTGAATTAGAAAAAGTAAACGACGTATCGATTGATCCTCTTTATAATATTTATGTTATTGATGAAAAGTTAGAATTAGTTAAATATGATCTCAATTTTAACATTATAAATCGTTATTCTGATAATAAATTTTCTAAGAGTACTGTTTTATTAACCGAAAACTCATTTAAAACAATATTATTTCACCCTAATTATGGAGAAATAATTGCTTTAGACAATACGCTATCAGAAATAAGTCATCTAGAATATTATACAATTGGTGAAAATGATATTAGCGCTTTAGGAGCCTCTGCAGATAATCAATCATTATGGCTATTTGATCCCACTTTACAAAGCTTAATTAAGCTTAATCAAACCTTTCAAGTAGAAAGACAAGAAGATATTTCCGGACTCGGATATCCTATCTTCCCAAATTATATAAAAGAAATCATGGGAACACTTTATTTGGTAGATCCAAACTTAGGAATTCACATTTTTGACAACAGTGGCAACTTTAAAAATAATTTTGTTGTTCCACCTTCTCCCTCAGTACATATTGGGTACGATGGTGTTTACTATATTGAACAGGAAGAAATTAAAAAAATTAATTTCACTACGTTTGAAAAAACAGCACTAAAGTTAGATAAGGCAATTACCAAAATGGCAATCAGAGATAATTATCTGGCGGTAATTGATATAAACAAAAACCTCGTTTTTTATAAATTACCTTAAACGATCCATTGAGCTTATCAATGCATCATCTTTATTAATTCCTTTGATTGCTAAAAGCAGAAAAATTAAAGCTAAAATGGGTAAGAGGGTTCCAAATCCAAATGTTTCAACCCTACTTGTAGGGTTAAAAACAAGAATGTATACTAAGGATCCTATTACTATAGCAGTTGAAAAAATTGCAAGCAAAGCCAACTTCCTTTGAAATTTACGATTCTTAAAGAAACAGAGGGCTATCAATGAAAAGACAATTCCAAGAATGGACGAAGTTAAAGCAATGGGGTGATGTCCTATAAAGTTAAGGGTCTGGCCAACTGTTCCAAGTGGAAATGCAAACAGGAGACCTAGAGCAGTTGCTGCAAGAAAAAAATATATCGTTTGAATTCTCTGAATCATAACTATTGATTTAGAATACGAAAATAGAAAATTAGCTTTACCTATCGTAAAGAAAACACTAGCTTCGCACTATCCATGACTCTAAACCGGTATTTTTTAGAAATAAGCTTTAATGGTAAGGCCTTTTTTGGTTGGCAAAAACAGCCTAATCATGATTCTATTCAAAAAACCATTGAAGACGCGTTGCAAAAATTACTTCAAGAGGATATTGTGTTATATGGTTGCGGAAGAACGGACACCGGAGTACATGCAAACCAATTTTTCGCACATTTTGAGATAAAAAAACCTATCCACTTTGATCTAAAAACCAAATTGAACCAAATGCTCAATGACTCCATTTCTGTACAAAATTTTTTCAAAGTAAAAAATGATATACATGCCCGATTTACAGCACTAAATCGTACTTATAGATACTTTTTAAACTATGATAAAAATCCCTTCTTCAAAGACGTTAGCTTTTTTGTAAAAAGTTATAGACCAGATATAGAACTAATGAATAACGCTGCTCGTTTATTAATTGGAAAACATGATTTTTCCACTTTTGAAAAAAAGGGAAGCGACAACAAAAATTCAATCTGCGATATAACACATGCCGTATGGTATGAAAGAAAAGATATTGAAGGATTAATTTTTGAAATTACGGCGAATAGGTTTTTGAGAAATATGGTACGAAGAATTACTGGGGCTTTATTAATGATAGGATTAGAGCGACTCACTATTGAAGATTTCCACGATAAGTTTTTAAACAAGAAAAATTTGGAAGTTAATATCGCAGTTCCTGCTCACGGGTTGTTTCTTTGGAAGATACAATACCCCTTTTTACAATAATGAACAAACAAGAAGAGAATAAAAGAAATGACTTCACAACTTTTAAAAGATTAATGCAACAAGCATTACCTTTTAAAAAATTGTTTATTAGTGCATTGCTTGCTGGCGTATTACTTGCTATAGTTGCACCCATAAGGCCCTTTTTGATTCAAAAAATAATCGATGATTATATTATCCATTATAATAAGATAGGCCTGAGGAATTTATCCTTATTGTTAATTGTAATCCTATTTACAGAGTCTCTACTTAGATACCTGTTTAATTTTGCCACTGCATGGCTAGGCCAATCGGTAATAAAAGATATTAGAGTAAAAGTTTTTAAGCATATTCAAAGTCTAAAACCACAGTTCTTTGATAAAACACCAATTGGAACCGCAACAACTAGGACCATTAGTGATGTTGAAGCTATTAATAATACTTTTTCTCAAGGAATAATAGCCATTATTACTGACGTTTTAACACTAATTTTTGTAATTGTTTTTATGTTAGTTATAAATTGGAAAATTGCATTAATTAGTCTGTCAACATTTCCTTTATTAATTATAGCTACATACATCTTTAAAGAAAAAGTTAGAGCTGCTTTTCACATTGTCAGAGAAAAAGTATCTCAAATGAATGCTTTTTTACAAGAAAGAATAACGGGAATGCGCATTATCCAACTATTCAATGTAGAAAAAAAAGAATACCAAAAGTTTGAAAAGATAAACAAAGCACATAGAAATGCCAATCTTCGATCTGTTTGGTATTATTCAATTTTTTTCCCGGTCGTAGAAATCATTTTAGCACTTGCAATTGGACTAATGGTCTGGTTTGGAGCTAATGAAGTATTAAACGAAAAGGCAACGCTTGGAATTTTTACTTCTTTCTTGCTCTATCTAAACATGGCTTTTAGGCCTTTAAGAATGCTGGCTGATAAATTTAACACCCTTCAAATGGGTATTGTAGCGTCGGAAAGGGTATTTAAAATCTTAGATCTAGATGAAATGATTTCTAATAATGGTACTATAAAAAATATTGAAATCGATGGAGATCTACGATTTCAGCATGTTTGGTTTGCCTACAATGAAGAAAATTATGTATTAAAAGATATTTCCTTTGAAATAAATAAAGGAGAGACTATTGCATTTGTTGGAGCTACAGGATCAGGAAAAACTTCTATCATTAATCTTCTAAATAGATTTTACAACATAAACAAAGGAGAAATATTTTTGGACAATAAGCATATTGAAGATTACGATCTTACATTTTTACGTTCAAGAATAAGTGTTGTTTTGCAAGATGTATTTCTATTCTCAGGATCAATTGCTGAAAATATTAGTATCAATAACAACTCCATTTCCGAAGAAAAGATTATCGAGGCTGCCAAAATAATAGGCGCAGACTTATTTATTGAATCGCTTCCCGGATCATACGATTATAATGTTATGGAAAGAGGAGCAACATTATCCGTTGGTCAAAGGCAACTAATTTCTTTTATAAGGGCGTTGGTATATGATCCCGATATATTAATACTGGATGAAGCAACATCTTCTGTTGATACAGAATCCGAACAATTAATACAACATGCCATTGATAAATTAATCAATGGCAGAACAGCAATTATCATTGCACATCGTTTATCAACAATAAAAAAAGCGGACAAGATTATCGTCTTAGACAAAGGGGAGATCAAAGAAATTGGAAATCATCAGTCTTTACTAAAAATTCAGGGTGGGTATTATAGAACGTTATACGAAATGCAGTTCAAAGAAGAAAAAAATGCGCTTGATGATAAATTAAGTGATAATTAAAACTACAGAATTTCTAGTTTTTCTAATGCCTTCTTCGAAGCTTCTTGCTCAGCCTTCTTTTTATTCTTAGCACATCCTTCAGTTACTAAATTTCCATCTAAATAAAATCCCATAGTAAAATAAACCTCATGTCCTTCAGAATCAATAGAGTGTAATTTAAAACCAAAATTTCTTCTATGTCTTTGTGCCCATATAATAACATAGCTTTTGTAATCTATAATGGTTTCTTCCAATTCATTATAGTCCATATATGGGCCTAAAATCCTCTCTTTAAGATAATTTCTTGTAAAGGCATAACCTTTGTCTAAATAAATTGCTCCTACTAATGCTTCAAAAGCATTTCCAATATAATTATTGGTCGATTCAAAGCTCTTATCAGATATCTTGTGCAACAAAAACCTATGAATCTCCAATTTATCACCCAAGTTATTTAAGCTCTTTCTATTAACCACTTTAGATCTTAATTTACTGAGCTGCCCTTCGTCTTTTTCTGGAAATTTATGGAATAATTCTTCTGCTACTATCAAACCTAAAACAGCATCTCCAACAAATTCCAATCGTTCATTATCATTGCTATCATCAGTATAGGAACCATGGGTTATGGCCAATTTGTATAGTGCCGGATTTTCCGTTTCTATACCCAAGTGATCAAATAAAGCCTTTATGTCATCATTACTGACTTCTTTAGGCTTATCTCTATTCCATAGATTTTTTAATAGGTCAAGCACGGTCATTCATATTTCTTGAAAGCCACAGATGCATTATGGCCTCCAAATCCAAAGGTATTACTTATTGCTATTTTTACCTCTTTTTTTTGCGCTTTATTAAAAGTTAAATTGAATTTTGAAGAAATATTAGGGTCACTTGTAAAGTGATTTATAGTTGGTGGAACAACACTCTTGTTCATTGCAATAATGCATGCAATCCCCTCAATAATTCCAGCGGCTCCTAACAAATGTCCAGTCATTGACTTAGTAGAACTAATATTTAAGTGATATGCGTGTTCACCAAATAATCGCTCAATGGCCCTTAACTCACTTACATCTCCCAATGGTGTAGAAGTTCCATGCACATTAATATAATCAACCTCTTGGGGTTCTATACTAGCATCTTTTAATGTCTGTTGCATAACAGCATAAGCTCCATCCCCTTCTGGATGAGGTGCCGTAATATGATGTGCGTCCGCTGACATTCCAACACCTATTATTTCTCCATATATTTTGGCTCCTCTTTGTTTTGCGTGCGCTTCCGTTTCTAAAATCATCGCTCCTCCCCCTTCTCCCATTACAAAACCATCTCTTTCTAAATCAAAAGGTCGAGAAGCTGTTGTAGGGTTTTCATTTCGAGTTGATAAGGCCTTCATTGCATTGAAGCCTCCAATAGACCCTTCCACTATGGCTGCTTCTGATCCCCCAACAACTATTGCATCTGCCCTCCCCAATAATAAATGGGTATAAGCATCTATTAAACCATGAGTAGATGACGCACATGCTGAAACCACTGCATAATTTAAACCTTTAAATCCATGCTTGATACTAATATGCCCCGCAGCAATATCTATAATCATCTTAGGAATAAAAAAAGGAGAAAATCTAGGAATTTCAGGGTGATTCGCATAATTAATTATGTTTTCCTGAAAAGCTGTAATTCCCCCAATACCAGAACACCAGATCACTCCTACTCTATTTGAATCTAATGCTTCAAAATCCTTTATACCTGAATCTGTAATGGCTTCATTTGACGCGGCAATAGCATATTGAGAAAAAAGATCGAGTCGCTTTACCTCCTTTTTTTCAATATAATTTAAAGGATCAAAACCTTTAACCTCACAAGCAAATTTTGTTTTGTAATTAGTTGTATCAAACCTTGTAATTGACCCTGCTCCACTTACGCCGTTTATAAGCGCAGTAGCATAATCAGCTATATTATTGCCAATAGGAGTAACGGCTCCCATTCCGGTTACCACCACCTTATTCAGTTCCATAAGCTTGGTTTAATTGGAGAACTACTAACTAATATTGGCTTCCAAGTAGGAAAGTGCCTCTCCTACAGTAGTAATTTTCTCTGCCTCCTCATCAGGAATAGAGATATTAAATTCTTTTTCAAATTCCATTATAAGCTCCACAGTATCTAAGGAATCAGCTCCAAGGTCATTAGTAAAACTTGCTTCATTAGTTACCTCACCCTCTTCAACGCTCAGTTTTTCAACTATAATCGCTTTTACTTTATCAGCTAAATCAGACATATCTAACTTTTTATTAATAATTTGGTGCAAAGTTAATTTTTTTAACCACTTAAAGAGAAAAATAATTCATATTTTGCCTCCATCGACTATTTTAAAAAGCTTTGGGGAAAAAGAAATTAGAAGTAAAATCACACTATAATTTCCTTATTTGGGGACTTGTTTCTCCTTTCGAAGGTCATAGAATTGCTTGGAATTTAAATCAATGTTTTGAATTTAATCTTGTGAGAGAAGCGGATATTCAAATTGAAAATAAGCCTCTTAAAGCAGATGATTTCTATGCCTATTATTTATATGAAGACCAACTAAATATTTTTAAAGTAGAACTAATTAAAAATATAACAAATACTTCCAGATTAGTACCAGAGCTTAAAAATATAGACTACCTGCTCCTAGTAAAAGGAGAATTAGATTTTTTTGAACCTGAAGCGTTTAGACAATTGTTAAATAGAATAAGTGTTATTCAAAGTGCTATTGAAATTCCAATTAATAAATTAAAATCAAGGGCTATGCTCATTACTCAATAAGATGAAAAAGAAAATTTTTAGAAAAACCAAAATAGTTGCTACAATTGGTCCTGCAACCAATAAATATGAAACTTTAATTAAACTATACGAAAAGGGAGCCAATGTATTTAGATTAAACTTCTCTCATGGTACTCATGAAGATCATGAGCAAGTAATAAAGCTTACTCAAAAACTCAATAAAGAAATGAATGCCAACATAGGCATAATGGCAGATTTACAGGGACCTAAATTAAGAATAGGTAAAATCCAAGACAATAAAATTGAGCTCAAAAAAAATGATGTTGTAACCTTTACTACCAAATCTTGTATAGGGACTAAAGCACGTATTGCCGTAGCTTATAGAAGACTACCTCAAGATGTCAAAAAAGGGGAAATTATATTAATTGATGATGGGAAAATCGAACTAAAAATTCTATCCACCAATAAGAAAGATGAAATAAAAGCAAAAGTTATCTATGGAGGTATTTTAAGCTCTAATAAAGGTTTTAATCTCCCTGAAACACAAATATCTGCTTCAAGTCTTACTAAAAAAGATAGACTAGATCTTAATTTTATCCTAACGCAACCTATTGATTGGATTGCACTTTCATTTGTTAGAGATGTCAAAATTGTGAATCTTTTAAGAAAAAAAATTAGAGAAAGTGGCTCTACCGCAAGAATTATAAGCAAAATAGAAAAACCTCAGGCTATAAAAAATATTGATGCTATAATAGATCATTCAGATGCAATAATGGTCGCAAGAGGCGATTTAGGAGTAGAAATTCCGTTTGAAAATATTCCAATTATACAAAAGGAAATAGTAAAAAAATGCGTAGAGCATGCAAAACCAGTTATTATCGCAACTCAGGTTATGGAGAGCATGATCGATTCTCCTAGACCATCAAGAGCTGAAATCACCGATTGTGCCAATGCTGTCTTAGACGGGGCAGATGCCATTATGCTTAGTGGAGAAACTTCCATAGGCAAATATCCCATTGAAGTAATAAAAACCATAGATAAAATAGTTAGAAGAACAGAAGAAGAGACAGATGTTTATTATAGAAATAAACGACCACAAAAAAATTCTCCAACCTTTTTATCGGATGCTATTTGTTTTAACGCATGTAAAATTGCGGAAGATGTTAATGCCTCTGTTATAAATGGCATGACTTATTCAGGATATACAGCAAGAATGATTGCTAGTTTTAGACCCGAAGCAGATATTCATATTTTTACTAGCAATCCCAAAATCATTAACACATTAAGTCTCTTTTGGGGCGTTCAAGTTCATTTCTACGACAAATTTGTAAGCACAGACGAAACAATATTAGATGTAATAAACATCTTAAAGTCGAAGAAAAAGATCAAAAATGGAGAAGTAATGATTAACACAGGGAGTATGCCAATAAAAGATCGAGGGCGAACTAATATGATAAAAATCAGCCATATAAGATAAAATTTACCATGTAACAAAATACGGTTTTTGGATACAAAAATGCCGGTTCGTTTAGGTATATTTGTATTAGTGTGAGACCAATTTTCTAAAGAGACGAATCATGAAAGTAAATGTAGATTTGCTGAAGCAAATATGTGAAACCCCTGGAATACCTGGCTTTGAACAGCAGATTCGATCTTTGGTGATTAATGAAATTACTCCCTACGTTGACAAAATCAAAATAGACAATCTTGGTAATGTATATGCCATTAAAAAAGGCAAATCAAAGAAAAAGAAAGTCATGATTGCCGCCCATATGGATGAAATTGGCTTCATTATCAATTACATAGATGATGATGGATTTCTAAGATTTCAGCCATTAGGGGGGTTTGATCCTAAAACACTTACTGCTCAGCGGGTTATTATTCATGGCAAAAAAGATATTGTTGGTGTGATGGGTAGTAAGCCTATTCATATTATGTCTCCAGAAGAAAGAAGTAAACCAGTAAAACTAGAAGATTTTTATATTGACACTGGTTTACCTGCTGAAGAAATAAAAAGGTTAATTCCAATCGGAAGTCCGGTGTCCAGAGAACGTGAATTAATTGAAATGGGAGAATGCATTAATTGTAAATCTCTCGATAATAGAATTTCTGTTTATATACTTATAGAAGCCCTTAAAAAACTTAAAAATCCTGCTTATACGGTTTATGGGGTTTTTTCTGTTCAGGAAGAAATTGGAATACGGGGTGCTAATGTTGCTTCTCACAGTATTAATCCAGATTTTGGCTTTGGATTAGATACAACTATTGCGTATGATTTACCAGGTGCAAAACCAGAAGAGGTTGTAACCCGATTGGGGAAAGGTACCGGTATTAAAATTTTAGATGGATCGGTCGTATGTGATTATAGAATGGTAAGATACATGCGTGAAATTGCAGATAAGAAAGGAATTAAATGGCAACATGAATTGTTACCAAAAGGTGGAACTGATACCGCTGGCATTCAACGAATGAGCAAAGGTGGAGCGATATCTGGAGCGATATCCGTACCAACGCGACATATACATCAAGTAATCGAAATGGTACATAAATCTGATGTTTCTAATTCTATAAAATTATTAGTTTCTTGTCTTAAGAACTTAGATAAGTACGATTGGAATTTTGTTTAAATTTATTCCATGAAGCCATGGAAAGAAAGGAATAACAAGCTTTGTAAAAAATTTGTATTCTCTAATTTTAAAGAAGCCATGTCTTTTATTATAAAAGTTGGTCGCTTAGCAGAACAACATAATCATCACCCTGAAATATATAATATTTATAACCGTGTTGAAATCTCTTTATCAACGCACGACAAGGGGAATATCGTGACTAAAAGAGATTATCTATTGGCAAAAGCTATTGACTCTATCCAACTATAATGACATTTCGTATCATTGTTTGAAAGTTTTGAAACAATATCACTATAGGAATGATGATAGAATTAAAAATAACAATGAAATACTTATTTCACACAATTGCATACTTAGAATAGATTTTCTTCTAATACATATTTTGGATTAAATTAGCAATTGCTAAGAAGGGCTTCATGTATTCAAAAGAAAATCAATCGCATTTACTTCAATTGTCCAATAAATTAATTTCCTCTTTAAATAAAGAAATAGAAAACCCTATTGAAAAAATAGGAATACTAAAACAAGTGATTAATTTTCATGATTGGAGTTACTATATAAATTCTAATCAATTAATTACAGATTTTGATTATGATCAACTATTTGCACTTTTAAAAAAAATTGAAAGAGAAAATCCGACTTTAATAACACCAGATTCTCCAACTCAAAGAGTTGCAAAAGGATTGAATGAAAGGTTTGATAGTGTTACTCACCTTACACCCATGCTTTCTCTCGAAAACTCTTACAATGCTGACGATCTAAAAGATTTTGATCGAAGAGTAAAGGAAAATCTTCCTGAAAATTATATTACTGAATATACCGTTGAACCCAAGTATGATGGTTCTAGTATTGCTCTGGTTTATGAAAATGACCTTTTAATTAGAGCAGCCACAAGAGGAAACGGAACTGAAGGAGAAGAAATCACTAATAATGCCAAGGTTATTAAATCTATTCCATTAAAAGCAAATTTTTCAAAATACGGTATCTATAAAGTTGAATTAAGAGGTGAAGTGATTATTCATCTAGAAGCGTTTGAAAAATTAAATAAAAATCGTATTGCAAAAAACAAAATTCTTAAAGAACAAGGCAAGAAAGAACTAGAACTTTTTAAACATGCCAGAAACACTGCAGCCGGAGCATTAAGATTAAAAGACCCTTCTAGTGTTGCTGAAAGAAAATTAGAGGCAGCAATATATCAAATAGGCTATGCAGAAGATAAGGAAGGAAATCTTATTGAGTCAAAGCTACTCCAATCTCACTATAAGAATATGGAACTCCTTCAGTCTTTGGGGTTTAAAACACCTACTTATGAAAAAGATAAGTTTAACGACATTGAGAAGGTTGTTAAGTTCTGTAATCATTGGGAAAGTCGGAGAGACAGTTATCCATATGAAATAGATGGAATGGTGATAAAAGTAGATAATCATCATGCGCAAAAACTAATTGGTATTACGGCACACCATCCCAAATGGGCAATTGCATTTAAATTTAAGGCTAAGCAAGCGACCACTAAATTAAAGTCCATTGATTTTCAAATTGGGAGGACAGGTGCCATCACGCCAGTTGCAAAGCTTGAGCCTGTTATTCTAACCGGTGTAGAAATAAGTTCTGTTTCATTGCATAATGAAGATTTCATTAACGATAAAAACATTATGCTTGGAGACACTGTTATTGTAGAAAGAGCAGGCGATGTTATACCATATATTGTAGGTCCCATTAAAGAACTCCGAAACGGGGAAGAAAACCCTATTGTCTTTCCTAATCAATGTCCTTCTTGTAATCACGATTTATTTAAGCCCGAAGAGGAAAGTGTTTGGAGATGTATAAATGCAAGCTGTCCTGCACAAAGAGAAGAAAGGCTTATTCATTATGTCTCAAAGGGAGCTATGAATATTGAAGGCTTAGGTAAAGACATTCTTAAGCGGTTCATCCGTAAGGGCTTGATAAGCGATTTAACGGATATATATAAATTGGATTTCAATCAAATTCTTCAATTAGAAGGATGGAAAGAGAAATCTGTAGAGAATCTTAAATCTAGCATTGAAGCTTCAAAAAGCAACCCTCTCTGGAGATTGATAGTAGGACTAGGAATAAGACATGTAGGCGGAACAACTGCTAAAATGCTCTCTAAAAAAGTAAAAGGTCTTTTAGATTTTAGTGAGTGGTCTTTAGAAGACTTAATAGAATTAGAAGATATCGGACCTAAGGTAGCAGAATCATTAATAGAATTTTTTAGTGATGAAAGTAATATACTTCTTATTAAAAAATTAAAAGAGTTTGGCCTAAATATCGAAAGTGTAGAAGAAGAAAAAAAATCAGATATTTTATCTGGAAAGACCTTTCTTTTCACAGGCACTTTGGCTCAATTTTCCAGAGATAAGGCCAAATTAATGGTCGAAGAACATGGTGGAAAAAACTTAAGTGGAGTAAGTGCTAAATTAGATTATTTAATAGCAGGAGAAAAAGCAGGTTCCAAATTGGCTAAGGCAAAAAAAATTGAAACTATTAAAATTATATCTGAAGATGAATTTCTTTCGTTAATTAGTGAATAATTGAACATTTAAAATATGAACGTTTTCTCTATAAATGTAATGCTGCTCCTTTTGATGTTTTTAAGTGCATGCGAAAAGCCTTATTACTCGCATTTCAACAAGATTGACGTAAATGGTTGGCCATATATGGACACCTCAAACTTTACCTTTCAAATCAGTGAGAACCAAAAACCTTATAATATTTACTTGAGCATTCGACATAATAAAAATTATGAATACAACAATTTATGGCTAAAAGTTATAGAGCGCGATACTGCAAGAATGATAGAAACGAAACTTGCACAAAAGGACGGCAAGTGGCTAAGTAAGTGCAGTAATACCTATTGTTTAATTTCTACACCACTTCAGACAAACTATAATTTTGCTGATACAGGCAATTATAATATTGATGTTGTTCATTATATGAGAGCGGAAAAGCTAAAAGGTATTTCAGATATCGGAGTTATTATTGAAGAAGCTACTTTAAACTGAAGTTCATTAGTTATTCTTAAAATCATCTAATTTTCTTCTATCTTTTTTGGTTGGCCTTCCTAAACCTTTTTCTCTCACTCCTACATTTATAGTGTCAATAAAATTCGAAGCGACTATGGTAATTTTAGGAGATAAGTCACTGTAAAAAGTAGGCGCAACGCCTGCGCCTACCCTCTTTTCAAGTAGTTTTAAGACTTCAAAAACTTTCTTTTCTCCATTCTTTATAAATGAAACTTTAAAACCAGGCTCTAACAAAAAAGAAGGCTTCACACTTCTCTCATCAATTTTAACCTTACCTGACTTACATGCTTGTGTTGCAAGCGTTCTTGTCTTGAAGGCTCTCACAGCCCATAACCATTTATCAACTCTTACCTTCTCTAAAGGACTCATTGATATAAAATTAATATATTCGATGTAAATTTTTTTCATGAAAAAGTTGCTTTTCATCTCCGTCTGTGTAACAATGATTTTAATTGCCTGCAATAGGAAATCAAATAATGTAGAAACATCAGAAAAAACTTCTATAAAAGGTCATGTCAATAACCCCTTAAATGGGAAATGGGAACTTTTCAAAACAGTTTGTTGCGGAAGAATGAGTAAAGAAAGATACGTTAATGAAAAAGACCCTAAAGAATATGTAAAGTTTGATTTAGAAAAGATGGAGATGAAAAAATTCGAAATGGGCTATTTAAAGGAAAAACAAAGTCTCACATTTGAGGGAATAAATAACGACCCTTCTGTACAACAATTCATCAAAATTGGAGAAAGGGCGCCTGCTATGTACTACATCACTAATGATACTTTAATGCTTAGCTGGGGCTATATGGATTTAGAGAGCAAGTATTATGTGAAAGTAAAATAGCTTTTATAAAGACACAGAATCCATTGTTGTTGTTTCAACAATACTATATTCAATTGTATCTAAATGAACTCTTGCACTATCAAAGAAAATACTATAAATAGGTAAATGTTCTTGAGGAATAGGATCTGATGGAGGCATTTCTTCTCTTAATGGATCGACCTGTTTATTGTTTTTCCAGAATCTATAGCATACGTGAGGTCCCGTTGCCAATCCTGTACTTCCAACATATCCAATGGTTTGTCCTTGACTTACATAAGTACCCACCCTTATCCCTTTGGCGAATTTCGACATATGCAAATATTGAGTGGTAAATGTACTATTATGCTTTATTTTGATATAATTGCCGTTATGTTTTTTATATGCTCTTTCAATTACTACACCATCTCCTGTAGAAAGAATTGGGGTTCCATGTGGAGCCGCATAATCTGTCCCTAAATGAGCTTTTCTCCTTTTAAGAACTGGATGGTACCTAGATGGATTATATCTCGATGAAAGCCTACCAAATTTTAATGGCATCTTTAAAAAAGCTTTCTGCAAATTCTCTCCATTTTGATCAAAAAACTTAGCTATTGTATCCTCTGGAGAGGTATAAAGACATGCATAAATTTCTTTTCCATAATGTTCAAAATAAGCAGCTTTAATTTCCTTTACCCCAATAGATGCTTCTTCAACAAATTGTTCTTCATAAATTACCTTAAACTTATCTCCCGGTTGTAAATGGTAAAAATCAATGGTCCAAGCATAGACATCTGCCAATTTTAATGCAAGTGTAATGGGTAACCCATTATCGATCAAAGTCATATACAAAGACGAGTTAATTACTCCAGAGGCTGACTTCTGCCTAACTTCCACCTCCTTTTCCCCCATATAAACACATATAGAATCTGTTAAATGGCATACGACATACTCTACTTTATTTTTTTCATAAATAAAATATTTCATCGTCTTACTTGAATCTCCTTCATGCATCACATAGTAGGGGTTTCCGGCTCTCATCCTTCTAAAATCAAATATGCCACCTGACGCTTCTGTGATTTTGTGAATGGTAGGATAATTTATATTATATTCTAAAAAAATATCCGCCAAAAACTGATCCTTACCAATAATGTTTTGCTCAACATCCAAGGTGTCTACTCTAATTCCAAACAAATATTCTCCTTCTTTAACAGCATTAGTACTACTATATAGATCTTTTTTTGTCTTAGATAGATGATGCTTGCAACTCATAAAGAATAGCAATGAAACAAAAAGAATAAGGGCTAAGGACTTAAAAAAATTCATGAATTTGCTTGACTTTCCAAAGTTGCAGCAAATGGAGGTATTAAAAAAATTTATTTCGACAAGAATTGTTAAAATTCATAAAAATACCTACCAAAAGTATGGCTGGCACTATTTTAGGATTAGCTACAATATGAATATTTTTTATCGCTTATTGTTTTGTGTTTTGATATTGCCCCCACTTTCAGTTCAATCTCAAGAAGAAACATCAAAACAAATAATTCTTCCCGAGACACTACAAACCTTTGAAAAAGATACTGTTATTATAAATAAGCAACACTATTATCTTTTATTCCATGATTCATTAACCAATTATCTACCGAACATAGACTTTAACCATTATAAATTGATTGGAAAAATAGAATGCACACAGTGTTTATTAGTTTGTCCACCTTTACACAAAAGATGTCATAGAAACAGATGCTATATGTCGCAAGCATGGTATTTAGAGGAAAAAACTCCTTAGAAATCTTACGATATCTTATCTTTAAAAAATGAATGATAAATTAAATCGAAGGACATTTATTGATTTTCTGGGTAAAGGAACTATAAGTATTGCTTTACTTCCTCCATTCATCAGTTCCTGTAAATCCCATATAAAAAATGAATCAAAAATAATTGACTTTTCTATTCCAGGCATTTCCCCTTCCGAAGCCGATGATTTGATATTGGCAGAAGGGCTAAAATTTGATATTCTAATTCAGTATGGCGACTTAATTAACAAATCTGACACTTTTGGATTCAATAATGACTATACTGCATTTATTCCAATAAATGAAGAAAAATCTGAAGGGATTCTTTGGGTTAATCATGAATATATAAATCCAAAATTTGTATCGGGTTATATAGGCGGTAAGAAAACGAAAGAACAAATCGACAAAGAAATGTACAATGTTGGTGGCTCTCTTTTATATCTTAAAAAAGAAAACAATCAATGGATAGTTGACAAAACAAGTAATTACAATAGGAGAATTAATGCGCACACCAAAATCCCATTTAATTGGCATGAACCCATAAAAGGAGAAACTACTGCCAATGGCACCTTACAAAACTGTGCAGGAGGAATAACCCCATGGGGTACTATACTTACATGTGAAGAAAATTATCAATACGCATTTGGCGAACGTAATTTTCAAACGGGAGAAATAGACACCGCATATACAAGAAAATGGAATACTATATATAACAGGCCACCTGAACATTATGGTTGGGTCGTTGAAGTTAATCCAGAAACAGGAGAAGCCCAAAAACATGTTGCGCTTGGTAGATGTGCACATGAATGCGCTACTACTATAGAATTAGAAGATAACCGTGTAGTTGTTTATACGGGCGACGACAAAGCAGGCGAATGCATTTATAAGTTCATCTCGAGCAAGCCCGGATCATTAAAAGAAGGGACGCTTTATGTTGCGAATACCAAAGAAGGAAGATGGATTTCTCTTAAATACGAAGACCAACCTATTCTCCAGCAAAACTTCAAAAATCAAACAGAGGTATTAATAAGATTAAGAGAAGCAGCTAAATTGGTTGGAGGAACTCCACAAGATAGACCGGAAGATATTGAAATTGATCCAGTGACTGGAAATGTTTTGGTTGCACTAACAAAAAACAGTGCAAATCGCAATCATTATGGATCCATATTAAAAATCGTCGAACACGACAATAAATATGACAGTCTAAATTTTAAGGCTGATACCTTTTTATCTGGTGGAAAAGAAACAGGATTTGCGTGTCCGGATAATTTAGCATTCGACTATGCAGGAAACCTATGGTTTACATCAGATATTTCTGGCAGTCAAATGAATAAAGCACCTTATAATACATTTAAAAACAATGGCTTGTTTTTGGTTCCAAGGTCAGGAGCACAAGCAGGAAAAGTGATTCAGATGGCGAGTGCTCCAATTGATGCAGAACTTACCGGCCCATTTTTTACTCCTGATAAAAAAACACTATTTTTAAGTGTTCAACATCCTGGAGAACAATCCACTTCGCTTGAAGACTTAACAAGTAATTGGCCAAATGGCAGCAACGATATACCTAGACCTTCAGTCGTCGCAATTTCAGGAGATCTACTTGAAAAAATTCAAGGAATGATATAACTACTTTATACATTGAACTGCAAGATCAATTTAAATATTAACTGTGATTTAGGAGAAGGTTCACCATATGATCATTTAATCATGCCATATATTTCAGCCTGTAATATTGCCTGTGGTGGGCATGCCGGCAACCCTGAAATCATGAAAAAAACCATTACACTAGCAGTTAAAAACAATGTACAAATTGGAGCGCACCCCTCTTTCCCGGACAAAGAGAATTTTGGCAGAAAAAAAATGGCTTTAGCTTATAAAAAGCTGGCAAACACCCTATCTGAACAAATTTTATTGTTAAAGAAAATTGCTGAAAACAATAATACTTCAATAAAACATGTAAAACTGCATGGAGCCTTGTATAACTTAAGTGCAAAAAGCGCTAATATTTCTCAACTTGTAGTAGAGGTTATAAAAAAAATTGACTCCAATTTCCAAGTATATACTCCATATAAATCGGAATTATCAAAAGTAGCAAAAGCAAATAATCTAGACGTTGTTCATGAAGTATTTATAGATAGAAATTATAATTCTGATATGACTTTGGTTGAGCGATCTCACCAAAATGCGGTTATAATAGATCCTATTGAGGTTTTAGACCATACAAATCTATTAATAAATAACAAAGTAAAAACGAAAGACGGATCAATTGTTTTTATAGATGCTTCTACTTTTTGTATTCATGGAGACAACCCCAATGTGTTAGACATTTTATCCTACCTTTCCAAGTCAAAATGGGGTGTACAAAGTTAAAATACAAACCACTGGGATATAAGGGGCTTCTTATTGAATGGTCAGAAAAAAGTATCTCCGAACAAACCCTACATGAAATCATTACATTAGAATTTCAAATAAAAGAGTGTTTTAAAAATTCAATTCAAGAAACCATTCCTGCTTATCATTCGCTTGCAGTACTCTTTAAGGAAAAAATAGATCACCAAGTAGTTACCGAAAAAGTTGAATCCTTACTTAAAACTGCATCCCCCATTGTTTCTTATCCTTCCACAACCTGGCGGGTTCCCGTTTGCTATGATTTAGGTTTTGGTTTCGATTTAAAAGCGCTAAGTAATGCCAAAAACATTAGTATTGACAAAATTATAGCGCTCCATACTGATCAAACCTACATAGTCCATTTTATTGGTTTTCTTCCTGGCTTTCTATATTTAGGCAATTTAAACAAACAATTGGAGCACCCTAGAAAAAAACAACCGCGATTATCCATCAAAAAAGGATCAGTAGGAATTGGAGGCAATCAAACAGGCATTTATCCGAGTACTAGCCCTGGCGGGTGGAACATTATTGGAAACTCACCAATTAACTTTTTTAAAGTAAAAGACAAAATTCCTTGTTTCGCAAAACCTGGAGACAAAATAAAATTTTACGCTATAAGTAAGAAAGAGCATAGTAAAATAGAACACCTTGTACAACAAGACAATTATCAAATAGCACATGAGTGACTTTATAAAAGTCATATCACCTGGGTTACTTACAACCATACAAGATATGGGAAGAAAGGGTTATCAAAAGTATGGTGTTCCGGTTTCAGGAGCAATGGATATGAGTTCAGCTAAATTAGCCAATTCAATAGTTAATAATCCAATAAAAATGCCACTCATAGAAATTACTAATAGTGGCCCTAAGTTACTTTTTGAATGCAATACAGTGATTGCAATCACTGGAGCCGATATTTCTCCAAAAGTCAATGATATAGAAATTAAGTTAAATAGGGCAGTTGCTATAAGGAAAAAGGATATTTTGTCATTCCAATCAATAAAATATGGTTCACGATGTTATTTATCTGTACAAGGAGGCCTAAAGACGGAAAAAATACTCGGGAGTTATTCCTTTTTTAACAATATTACCAAAAACTCATCTTTTTACAAAGGAATGAAAATCACTATCAATAAGCCTACAGCTTTAAAAGTTGACACAAAATCAAACATTAGAATAAATAAAACACACTTTGATTCTTTAGAAATAGAAGCGCTACCTGGGCCAGAATTTGAATCGTTATCAAAAGAACAAATAAAAAAGATTCTAAAACAATCATTTTCCATCTCCAAGCACAATAACAGAATGGGGTATCAATTAAATGAAAATCTACCAGCAAATAAAAATACGAGTATGATATCCTCTGCAGTAATACCAGGGGTTGTTCAATTAACGCCATCTGGGAAACTTATTATTTTAATGAGAGACTGCCAAACTACAGGAGGTTATCCTAGGATTTTGCAATTGACAGAAAAAGCTATTGATAAACTCAGTCAAAAGAAAACAAACGATAAAATTCAATTCAAATTTGTTGACTATAAAATTTAAATTTATATAAATTCTATCTCGGATGGCATATAACAAAGAATTGGCAAATAGGATAAGGCGACAAATGAAGTTTATGGACAACAACATTGCTGAAAAGAAAATGTTTGGAGGATTAAGCTTCTTATATAAGGGAAAAATGACCGTTGGAATTGTTAAGGATGAGCTTGCAGTTAGGGTTATGGGAAATAAAATTAATGAACTTCTAAAAAACTCCTTTGTTAGAGAAATGGATTTCACCAAACGCCCCATGAAAGAATTTGTTTTTGTGAATGAAGAAGGGTTTCAATCTGAAGAACAACTGATGCAATGGATAAACCTTGGTATAGAACATGCAAAAAATAAATTAGGAGAATGAAAGTCCACGCCCTTTATCATGTTGAATTTGAAGGTTTAGGATCAATTAAAGATTGGATTCAAAAAAACAATTTACCACTTAGTGAAACCCACTTATACAATGGAGAAAAACTTCCCCCCGTCAATGAATTTGATATTCTAATTATTATGGGCGGTCCCATGAACATCTATGAAGAAGACAAGTACTCATGGTTGAAAAAGGAGAAGACTTTTATAAAAAATGCTATTGAGTCAAACAAGAAAGTAATTGGCATTTGTCTTGGTGCACAATTAATTGCAGAAGTACTCCAATCTAAAATTTACCGAAACAAGTACAAAGAAATAGGGTGGTTTCCAATTCAATTTTCGAAAGAAATAACAAAATATACGTTTAAAGGAATAGACTTAAAAGAAGCTGTTGTTTTTCATTGGCATGGAGACACCTTTGACCTACCCAAAAGTGCAATACTATTTGCTAATTCGATTGGATGTAAAAATCAAGGCTTTCTGTACAAAAAGAATGTAATGGCACTTCAATTTCATTTAGAAGTGAATCATGCATCCCTTGATGAAATGATAAAGAATGGAGCAAGTGAATTAACCTCTGACAGCTTTATACAATCTGCTGAAAAAATAACAGAAATCGCTCCGAAATATATAAAAGGAAATAATCAATTACTTGAAAAACTATTAGATGCCTTTATCTTTAATTGGAAGACTTAACCAAATCATCAATTATTTTTAGATGGTGATTGGAATGAATTTCAACAAATTTTTTCGCTTGCTTTAGATTCATTTGCCCAAAATATCCATGCTTAAAATAACTTTTTGGAGATAACTTATCAATCGAAATGAAGTTTTCCTCTGCCTCATTAATCAAACCAAACAACGTTTCTTCTGCCAACTCTTTTTCATTAGGAATTACCCATTTAGGGGCTTTCCCTTTTCCTCTCGGAATCCATTTAGTAGCTAAGCAAAGGCTTCTTCCAAAATTGAATTTTGGATTATATTTTTCAGGATTTGATTTATGAAGTGCTTTACAAATACTTGTAACAACATTTGCACTATGTTCTATCTGCTGCCCAACACTCCAATTAGAAATTGTTCTATTTTGAGTATTTTTCCTAGCAACTGCTTCCCTAAGTCGATCAAATTGATTGTTCATTACTAAAGATTTAAATTACTAGGTAGACAATTATTTTAATTTATTCTTAGCTCGCTTTCTTTCAACCTCAGTAAGGTATATTTTTCTCAACCTGATTGATTTTGGTGTCACTTCTACATATTCATCTCCTTGAATATATTCTAATGCCTCTTCTAAACTGAACTTAATTGGAGGAGCCAATTTTACTTTGTCATCAGATCCTGCAGCACGAACATTTGATAGTTTCTTTGTTTTTGTAACATTGACTTCCATATCATTATCTCTACTATTCTCTCCTATTACCATTCCAGTATAAACCTCTTCTCCCGGACCAATAAAAAACTTACCTCTCTCTTGTAATTTATCTAATGCATATGGAATTGAAGTCCCAGTATCTAGTGCAATTAATGATCCATTTACCCTACCAACAATCTCCCCTTTAAATGGAGCATATTCCTTAAATCTATGATTCATTATAGCCTCTCCTGCAGTTGCTGTTAGCATATCATTCCTTAACCCCATAATACCTCTGGAAGGAATTTCAAATTCCAATAATACGCGATCTCCTTTTAATTGCATTGATAACATTTCCCCTTTTCTCTTTGTAACCATCTCAATTACTTTCCCACTAGATACTTCTGGAACATCAACCGTTAATTCTTCAATAGGCTCACTTTTAAGACCATCAATCTGCTTAATAAGTACCTGAGGCTGTCCAACCTGTAATTCATACCCCTCTCTTCTCATTGTTTCAATCAGTACGGATAAATGCAAAACTCCCCTCCCATATACAATAAAGTTATCTGCCCCATTTCCCTGCTCTACTCTTAAAGCTAAATTCTTTTCCAATTCTTTATCTAAACGTTCTTTTACATGACGAGAAGTGACAAACTTCCCTTCTTTCCCAAAAAATGGTGAGTTATTAATCGTAAATAGCATACTCATTGTTGGCTCATCAATCGATATTGGAGGCATCGCTTCTGGATTATCAGGATCAGTAATTGTATCTCCAATTTCAAAACCATCTAATCCTGTTATAGCGCATATTTCTCCAGCTTCAACTTTATCCGTTTTCTTTTTCCCCAATCCATCAAAAATCATTAATTCCCTAACCTTGCTTTTCACAATAGCACCATCCCTTTTAATTAAAGCCACTGACATATTAGGTTTTAATGTTCCTCTAAATAATCTTCCGATGGCTAATCTACCAGTATATGATGAAAAATCTAAAGAAGTTACCTGCATCTGTAATGTACCCTCCTCTGTTGTTGGTGCTGGAATATGCTCAATAATTCCATTTAACAATGGAGTTATATCTTCAGTAGGGTTTTGCCAATCCTCTCCCATCCAACCATGTTTTGCTGAACCATAATATGCTGGAAAATCCAATTGCTCTTCGGTTGCATCCAATGCAAACATTAAATCAAATACTTTTTCGTGTACTTCTTCTGGTGTGCAATTCTCCTTATCAACCTTATTTATAACAACAATTGGTTTAAGTCCTAATGAAATGGCCTTTTGCAAAACGAAACGAGTTTGTGGCATCGGCCCCTCAAATGCATCGACCAATAAGATAACCCCATCTGCCATTTTTAAGACTCGTTCGACCTCTCCCCCAAAATCCGCGTGACCAGGCGTATCAATGATATTGATTTTAACATTATTATATATAACAGAAGCATTTTTACTTGTAATGGTAATCCCTCTTTCTTTTTCAAGATCATTACTATCCATTATTAGCTCTCCAACTTCTTGGTGCGCTTTAAATAACTGTCCTTGAATTAGCATTTTATCAACCAATGTTGTTTTTCCATGGTCAACGTGCGCTATAATTGCAATATTTCTTATTTCCATTCCTTAAAAATTGGGGCTAAGGTATTGAACAGATATTTTGTTATTATAGGTTTTATAATAAGATATTGTGATGATTACCTGTTATATATTCAAATCGCAATCCTATTATACGAATCTCAAATATTTATCTAGATTTGATAGATGAAACTATCCGAAAAGATCTTAGATTTTTTTATTCAGTTTAAATCTTGAAAACCACCCTTTACCCAAGAAATTTTCGGTGCTAAATCCCTATAAAAATTGTAATCAAGAAATTAAAGAAGCTATTTATTCTTTTTATAGCAAATACTACAATCAAAACACACCTCGTAGATTGATTTTAGGCATCAACCCAGGTAGGTTGGGTGCCGGAGCTACTGGGTTACCTTTTACAGATACAAAAAGGTTGAATACATATTGTGATATTGAAATAGAAGGTATTTCAACACACGAGCCTTCTTCTGTTTTCGTCTATAATGTAATTATGCATTATGGAGGTGCAGAGCATTTCTACAATAATTTTTATGTTAGTTCAGTCGTTCCACTAGGTTTTACAAGAATTAATGAAAGAGGGAACGAGGTAAATGTAAACTATTATGATGATTTGAAATTAATGCGTTCATTGGAAGGTTTTATTTTGGAAAAATTAAGAGAACAACTCGGCTGGGGTTTAAAAGATGATATTTGTTATTGCCTAGGAACAGGTAAAAACTACAAATTTTTAGAGCAATTTAACAAAGAACATCAACTATTTGAACGCATTGTTCCTCTTGAGCACCCTCGATATGTAATGCAGTATAAGTCCAAGAAAAAAATGGACTATATAGCTAAGTATTTAGACGCTTTAGATCTTTAAAGACCATTTAAGAGATTAATTACTTTTTCTTTCCACTTCTTTTTTGAAGTCTTCTATTCTTCTTTAGTTTTAGTTTTTTCTTATACGGACCACCTAAATTTACCTTTTGATTTTTTTCTTTTTTCTCATGATATGCCCCTCCTGAATCTTTTAATTTATGCGCTTTAAGGTAATTTTTGTCTGCAGGATTTATTAGCTCTTCATCGATAAGCCTTTTATCAATTTCAACATCCGCCGGTAATGTCTCTACCGGTATTTTCTTATCCATTAGTATTTCAATATTAGCTTGGTTTTCTCTTTCTAATTCAGAAATAAAACTAAGTGCAACACCCTTTTTATCTGCTCTCCCAGTTCTTCCAATTCTATGTATATAATTTATTGGTTCAAGAGGAATATCAAAATTTACCACATGGCTTACATCTTGGACATCAATCCCTCGTGCGATAATATCTGTTGCAATCAAAACTCTACAAACTCCCTCATGAAATTTATCTACCACTTTGACCCTATAATTTTGAGATTTATTTGAGTGTATTACGTCAATCTGATTAGCAAATTGTGGCGCCATTGTTTCAAACAAAAAATCAGCTAACTTCTTAGTTGAAATAAACACAAGCACCTTTTCAAAGTCAGCATTATTCCGTAATAAATAGGACAAAAAATTGGCCTTGGTATAGAAATTAGGAACATCATATCCAATTTGAATAATTTGATCTAACGGTGTTCCATGTGGTACTATTTCAATTTTTCGGGGACCTTCAAAAAAGGTGTCTATAAGGTGTTCCACTTCCTGACTTAACGTTGCAGAAAACAAAATGTTCTGTCTTTTCTTATGGAGTAAATCAAGGATATTCGTGAGTTGAGTTCTAAAACCTAAATTAAGCATTTCATCAACTTCATCAATCACTAGTTTCTTAATTGATTTTGTATTAAGTGTTCTAGAATAAACTAAATCTAATAGCCGTCCTGGAGTAGCAACTAAAACCTCTAAACCATCATAAACTAATTGACGATGTGTTTTAATATTCGTTCCGCCATATACTCCTCCCACACGAACACTCATATACTTTGTCAATTTTTCTACTTCCTTAACTACTTGAATTACCAATTCTCTAGTAGGAACCAAAATCAATATTCTGGGATCATTCTCTTTAGAATATTTTAATGATCGCAATAATGGAAGTAGATATGCAAAGGTTTTTCCAGTTCCTGTTTGAGCAACACCTACTACATCTCTACCAGACATGATAATTGGAAATGCTTCGCGCTGAATTGGTGTTGGATTCACATATCCCAAATCGCTTAACGCATTTAAAAGTTGCTTACTAATATTTAATTCATCAAAAGTCATTTAACAATGATCTATATCTATGAAGAAGGTTTAATTATATCTGACAGATACAAAAGAATATCCTTATTTTTCCAAAATTATATAAAGATCTTCATTTTCTTTTTTCATCCAATACTTTTCTCTAGCAAATTTTTCCATGCTTTCAATATTAGAGAATAATTGTTGACGTTCCTTTTCTACCTCCTTAATTTTTTCGGCATAATAATTATGCTGTTTTTCCAAACCTTTAAGGTGTTTTCTTAACTTAAATTGAGAAGGTATATCATTTGAATCAAAAAACATCATATAAATAAAGTAGCCAAGCGCTACCAGTACAAACTTGTTCCGCAATATGGATGGAATTTTATTTTTGTATTTGTTTAGATCCATGCATCATAAAAGTAATAAATACTATAACACCTACTCATTTCAGTTTATTGACAATTGTGAATTCTATACCTAAGTCAAGTATATAAATAGCAATGAATTATAAAAGCACACGCTGCAAGCATGCGACTAAGGGCAAGCCTCAACTTGTCCCTGATGGCGAGACGCAACCAGAATTGGAACGCATGTTGCAGTCGTGTGCAAAAAACTTCTACTCATTGATTAATTATCTTCCATTTTACAAATACGGACTACTATGTTTCATAGACTTTGTATATACCCTTAATACAAAATCTATCAGCTAAAAAATCAAACATATAAGATCTAGGCATTGCTATTATTTAATGCAGCATGCCACATAAAATATGTTAACAACGTGATCGCTTCAAGCACTTACATTACGTTAAAAATGAATATATCGTCTCACCTATATATTCTTAGTGTAGCTAAATATATATTATTCCTGAAAAAAGTGTTCTTTTTTTTTATTATATATCCCTAAAAAAGAAAAAAATCGATGAATGGTCAAAATTCACAGATGAATGGATACTACAAATATCAAATTTACAAATGATCCTAAACAAGAAAAGGAGAGAAAACTAGAAGAATTTATACTCTTTTCCAGGATAATAAGCTTGAGCTCCTAATTCTTCTTCAATACGCAATAATTGATTATATTTTGCCATGCGGTCAGAACGTGAAGCTGACCCCGTTTTTATCTGACCTGTATTTAATGCTACCGCCAAATCGGCAATTGTATTGTCTTCTGTTTCTCCTGACCTATGCGACATCACACTCGTATACGCACTTCTTGTCGCTAAAGAAACTGTATCAATTGTTTCACTTAAAGAACCTATTTGGTTTACTTTTACCAAAATAGAATTAGCGACTCCTTTGCTAATTCCTGTTGAAAGCCTTTTTACATTTGTCACAAAAAGATCATCTCCTACTAGTTGGCATTGATTTCCTACTTGATCAGTTAAATCTTTCCATCCTTTCCAATCATCTTCATCTAAACCATCCTCTATTGAGATAATAGGATATTTATTTACCCATTCCTTCCAATAGCCCGCCATTTCAGAAGAAGTAAGTTCATCTCCAGTAGATTCCTTGAACACGTATTTTTTCTTCTTTTTATCATAAAACTCAGAAGCTGCAGCATCCATTGCAATAAAAATATCCTTTCCTGCCTTATACCCTGCTGTTTTAATTGCCGCTAAAACAGTTTCTATTGCCTCTTCGTTAGACTTTATATTAGGAGCAAATCCTCCTTCATCACCCACATTGGTTGAATACCCTTTATCTTTTAGTACTTTCTTTAAATTATGAAATATCTCAACCCCCATTCTCAGTCCATCAGAAAACGTTTTTGCACCAACAGGCATTACCATAAATTCCTGGAAATCAATAGAATTATCTGCATGCGATCCACCGTTTAAAATGTTCATCATGGGAATTGGAAGTGTGGTTGCATTGACCCCTCCAATATATCTATACAATGATAAATCAAGCTCCTGAGCAGCTGCCTTCGCAACTGCTAAGCTTACCGCCAATATCGCATTAGCACCTAGTTTAGACTTATTATCTGTGCCGTCTAATTCCAACATGGCCATATCAATAGCCCTTTGGTCAGTTACGTACTTTCCAATAAGCGTATCTGTAATTATCTCATTGACATTTTTGACTGCCTTCGAAACCCCCTTACCCATGTATATTTTTCCTCCATCTCTTAATTCAACCGCTTCATGAACTCCTGTAGACGCCCCTGATGGAACCGCTGCTCGCCCAATAAACCCACTATCAGTTATGACATCCGCTTCAACAGTTGGATTTCCCCTTGAATCTAAAATTTGTCTTGCGTGTATATTTAGTATAATGCTCATCTATCAAAAGGTTATATTGTTAACTATTCATTAGTTGAATAAAATCATCGAATAAGTATCTTGAATCATGCGGACCCGGAGCAGCTTCAGGGTGATACTGCACTGAAAAGGCTTTTTTCCCTTTTACTTTAAGTCCTTCAACCGTATTATCATTTAGGTTGATATGTGTCACTTCTGCATCATTAGATTTTTCTAGTGATTCTTGGTCTACAGCAAAACCGTGATTTTGAGTAGTAATTTCACAGAGACCTGTAGCCAAGTTCTTAACTGGGTGATTACAGCCTCTATGTCCATGATGCATTTTATACGTAGAAATATCTAATGCGCGAGCTAAAATTTGATTACCTAAACAAATTCCAAATAATGGATAATTATCGTTTAAAATTTGCTTTACAGTATTTACTGCATAATCCATCACTGCTGGATCTCCAGGTCCATTTGAAATAAAGAATCCATTTGGATTTTCCTTAATAAGTTCGGCATAAGGCGTTTCTGCCGGAAACACTTTCACATGGCAATCTCGGCTTACAAAATTTCTAAGGATATTTTTCTTTACACCCAAGTCTAAAACAACAACTTTATGGGTTGCATTAGGGTTTCCAATATCATAAACCTTTTTCGTCGTTACTTTTGAAGAAAGTTCTAAACCTTCCATTGAAGGCACTTGTTTCAACTTTTTTTTCAATTCGTCTATATCATCTACTTCACTAGAGACAATTGCATTCATTGCCCCTTTACTCCTAATATGTTTTACAACCGCTCTAGTATCAATACTTGTAATCCCTACTAAGCTATTATCTATAAAATAATCTTGAATTGCTTGATCTGCTTTATGACGAGAATACTTATTAGTAAAATTCCTACATACTAATCCTTCTATTTGAATTCGATCTGATTCCTCTTCACTATGCTTAATACCATAATTACCAACATGTACATTAGTCGATACTAATAATTGCCCATAGTAAGAAGGGTCTGTAAATAATTCTTGGTAACCTGTCATACTGGTGGCGAAACAAATTTCACCAGTTGTAGTACCAATCTTTCCACAGGCTTTCCCCATAAAAACTGTTCCGTCATCTAAGAGTAAAACTGCTTTATTTTCCATAAATCACTTATTCTTTTTTTTCTGTTTCCTTTCAAAATCAAGAAAGAAAATTTGCTTTTAAATTCGAGACTTGAAACTAAAAAAAAAGGATAGAACCATCGGGCCTATCCTTTTAAATTTATGAACAAGTCAACATTTTATGCCTTATCTTCTTCTGTTTCATTGTTAGTCTCCTCCTCAACTGCAGCATCTTCTTGTTGTTTTTCTTCTTCTACTGCTTCAGCAACGATTTCTTCAGTTGTTTCAACTGCTTCTGTAGTTTCCGCTACTGCCTCTTCTACCACCGCTTCCGTCTTTTCTTCTGCAACTATAGCAGCAGTTTCTTCAACAACCTCTTCTTTGTTCTCGGCTGCCGGTGCCGGTGCTGCCTCTTCATTAGACTTTTTCTTTCCTCTTCTTGTTCGCTTTTTCTTACCCGTAGATTTTGCTTTCTTATCTAAAACATATGTTTCATTAAAATCTACCAATTCAATTAAGCTAATCTCTGCATTGTCCCCTTGACGATTTCCCAACCTTATTACACGTGTATACCCGCCAGGCCTATCTCCTATTTTTTGAGCAATAGCATCAAACAATTCTGTCACTGCCTCCTTATTTTGCAAATAACCAAATACAACTCTTCTGTTTTGAGTAGTATTTGTTTTAGCCTTTGTAATCAATGGCTCAATATATCTTCTCAAGGCCTTAGCTTTAGCAGTAGTTGTCTGAATTCTCTTATACTTTATGAGAGAGCATGCCTGATTGGCAAGTAAAGCTCTACGATGCCCTTTCTTTCTACTTAAATGATTTATTTTCTTTCCGTGCCGCATTGTTCAACTTTTACTCGTCTAATTTAAATTTAGATATGTCCATTCCAAAGTTCAGCCCTTTCTCAATAATTAACTGCTCTATCTCAACTAATGATTTTCTACCGAAATTTCTAAACTTCAATAGTTCGTTTGTATCATATTTTACTAATTCAGCCAAAGAGCCAATTTTAGCAGCCTTTAAGCAGTTATATGCTCTTACAGAAAGATCCAAATCTTCAAGAGGTGTTTTTAATATTTTTCTCATGTGCAATACATGTTCGTCCACAACCTCTTCCTCTTTACTTTCTTCCGTATCGAAGGTAATGTTCTCATCAGAGATCAACATTAAGTGTTGAATCATGATTTTAGCAGACTCTTTAATTGCATCTTCAGGATGTATTGTGCCATCCGTTGTAATATCAATTATTAGTTTCTCGTAATCTGTTTTTTGTTCAACCCTAGTATTTTCTACTCTATAGTTCACCTTTTTAATTGGTGTAAATATCGAATCAACAGCAATAACTCCAACTAGAGAGTCATCAATATTTTGCTCTTCTGCAGAAACGTAACCTCTTCCTTTACCAATCGTTAATTCGATTTCTAAGTGAACAGATTTGTCCATACTACAAATTACCAAATCAGGATTTGTTACCTCAAATGCATTGGTATGACTTTCAATATCTCCCGCTTTGAAAGAAGCTTGATTTTTAATTGATATGAACAATTTCTCATCGCCAATTTCATCATCCAATAATTTTTTCAATCTAACTTGCTTCAGATTAAGGATGATTTCCGTTACATCTTCAATTACTCCTTTGATTGTAGAAAACTCATGATCTACTCCTGATAATTTAATGGAAGTAATTGCATAACCTTCTAAAGAAGACAACAATACTCTTCTGATAGAATTTCCAATGGTTGCACCAAATCCTGGTTCCAATGGAGCAAACTCAAATGTACCTTCAAAGTCGGTTGCTTTCTGAAGAATTATTTTATCTGGTTTCTGAAATGCTAAAATTGACATTTGATTAATTTCTTTTTGTGAAAAATATTATTTAGAGTAAAGTTCAACAACGAGCTGTTCCTTGATATTTTCAGGAATTGCTTCCCTACTAGGAATCTCAATATATTTGCCTTGCAAAGTTGCTGCATCAAACTCTAACCAAGGATATTTTTTTACGCGATCCAATGGAACAGTTTCTTGAATCATATCCATTCCAACTGACTTTGCTCTAATACCAACTACGTCTCCTATTTTTAAAGAAAAAGAAGGAATGTTGGTTATACGCCCATTTACTGTTACATGTTTATGTGCTACCAATTGACGAGCTGCTCTTCTTGTAGGTGCTAATCCCAATCTGAAAACAGTATTATCTAAACGCTGCTCCAATAATTGAAGTAAGATTTCCCCAGTAATTCCTTTTCTTCTAGAAGCCTCTTTAAAAAGGTTCAAAAATTGTCTTTCCAAAAGACCATAGGTGTATTTTGCTTTTTGCTTTTCTTTCAACTGAATACCATATTCAGACTGCGACTTTCTTCTTCTGGAATTACCATGTTGACCAGGAGCATACTTTCTTCTTTCAAAGTTTTTGTCGTAACCATAAATGGATTCTCCGAACGATCTTGATTTTTTAGTCTTTGGACCTCTGTATCTTGCCATTACTTAATCTTTCTTCTATTCGTTTATTAAACTCTTCTTCTTTTAGGTGGTCTGCAACCATTATGTGGGATTGGAGTAATATCTTTTATCATGGTTACTTCAATTCCAACCGTGTTGATTGTTCTAATGGCAGATTCTCTACCTGCACCAGGACCTTTTACAAAAACTTCCACTCTCTTCAATCCTGCATCTAAAGCCACTTGCGCAGCATCAGTCGCCGCCATTTGCGCAGCATAAGGTGTACTTTTCTTCGACCCTCTAAATCCAGATTTCCCAGCTGTACCCCAAGAAATAACCTGTCCTTGTTTATTTGTAAAAGTGATGATGATATTATTGAAACTCGCTTTGATATAAGCTTTTCCTTCTGCTTCAACTTTTACTTTTCTTTTTTTAGATGCTTTTTTAGTCTTTGCCATTCCAAAAATTTGTCTTAACTATTATTTAGTTGCTTTTTTCTTACCTGCTACTGTTTTCTTCTTACCCTTTCTAGTTCTAGCATTAGTTTTTGTCTTCTGCCCTCTTACAGGTAATCCTTTACGGTGTCTAATACCTCTATAAGATCCAATATCCATTAAACGTTTAATGTTTAATTGTACTTCAGATCTAAGTGCTCCTTCTACCTTTAAGTCATTATTGATTACATTTCTTATGTTGGTAGCTTCCTCATCAGACCAATCCTGAACCTTTTTATCAGGATCAACACTTGCTTTTTCCAAAATTTCTTTTGCCAACGTATTACCAATGCCGTAAATATAGGTTAGTCCTATACATCCTCTCTTATTTCTTGGTAAATCTACACCTGCAATTCTTGCCATATCTTATCCTTGTCTTTGTTTAAACCTTGGGTTCTTTTTGTTAATCACATAAAGCTTCCCTTTCCTTCTGACAATCTTACAGTCAGCACTTCTCTTTTTTATTGACGCTCTAACTTTCATGTTATGCTTATTTATATCTATAAGTTATTCTTCCTCTGGTTAAATCGTATGGCGACATTTCAACTGCCACCTTATCTCCCGGAAGTATTCTAATGTAGAACATTCTCATTTTTCCCGAAATAGTGGCTACTATCTCATGTCCATTTTCAAGCTTAACTCGAAACATGGCATTTGATAATGCTTCTGTTATTGTACCATCTAATTTTAAAAGCTCTTGCTTGGCCATCTTAATTTTTTCGGACTGCAAATATCGGATTTTTTATCTAAAATCCTGAATTTCATCATTGTTTTTTAGCGCTTCGAATATTATATCATGATTTGATAATATATCAGCTTTCCCCTTACCAACTGCCACCGTATGCTCAAAATGTGCTGAAGGCTTCTTATCCGCCGTAGCTATGGTCCATCCATCCTTCAATTTTATAACATTTTTAGTCCCCATATTGATCATTGGCTCAATAGCGATAACCAATCCTCTCAGCAATTTAAGGCCTCTACCTCTCTTACCATAATTAGGTACATTAGGCTCCTCATGCAACTTCTTTCCTACTCCGTGCCCAATTAAATCTCTAACTACACCATATCCATTCTGTTTTTCTGTATGGTTTTGTATGGCAAAACCAATATCTCCAATTCTTTTTCCTTCTATAGCTTGTTCAATGCCTTTATATAGTGATTCATTGGTTATCCTGAGTAGTTTTCTATTTTCTTCTGTTATTTCTCCAATTGGATATGTAAAGGCTGAATCACCATAAAACTCGTTCATTTTAACACCACAATCAATAGAAACTAAATCTCCAGGTAATAATTCCCTATTACTGGGCAGACCATGAACCACTTCTTCATTTGTAGAGATTAATAATGTAGAAGGACAGCCGTACAATCCTTTAAACCCAGGAATTCCACCATTATCTCTAATAAACTCTTCTGCTACTTTATCAAGTAACTTTGTTTCTACACCGGGTTTTAAAAGTTTTGAAACTTCAACGTGTGTTTGGCATACCAAAAGGGAGCTTTTCCGAATTAACTCTATTTCATCAGCTGTCTTGTAATAGATCATGTGACAACTTACATTCCCCCTATGGAAGACCGACCTTTAATTTTTGATCCTGTTTTTGTAAGTCCATCATAATGCCTCATTAACAAATGAGACTCAACCTGTTGGAGTGTATCAAGCACTACGGCCACCATAATAAGCAACGATGTTCCTCCGAAGAAAATTGCAAATTGACTATTTACACCAAAAGCCATGGCAAAAGCTGGAAGAATAGCAACAATACCCAAGAAAATAGACCCTGGTAATGTAATCCTAGACATAATTGTATCTATAAATTCTGCTGTTTGTTTTCCTGGCCTAACTCCCGGAATAAATCCATTATTTCTTTTCAAATCATCTGCCATTTGAACAGGGTTAATAATTAAAGCCGTATAGAAATAAGTAAAAAGTACTACTAATAAAAATGACAGAATATTATATGGAACAGAAGTAAAGTCTGAGAACTGCGCTAATAGTCCCCCTCCAGCTTGCGCATTAGGGAAAAACTGTGAGATTGTGCCTGGAATGAATAAAAATGCTTGCGCAAAGATAATAGGCATCACACCTGCGATATTTACTTTTAATGGAATATATTGCCTTACTCCACCATATTGCTTATTTCCAACTACTCTTTTAGCATACTGTACAGGTATTTTTCTTGTTGCCTGAACTAAAGCTATACAAGCTATTACCACTAATAACAATGCTGCCATTTCAAGGAAAAAGAATACCAATCCACCAGTACTACCTGCCACTTTAGATTGAAATTCACTTAATAGTGCTCCAGGCAAAGTAGCAATAATACCCACCATGATTAGCAAAGAAATACCATTCCCTATTCCTCTATCCGTAATTTTTTCACCAAGCCACATTACGAAAATGGTTCCACCTGTTAAAACAATTGTTGTTGAGAGCCAAAACAGTCCTGGAGGAATTGTAACAGCACCTTGCGCTAAAAAAGTCAAAAACTTAACATATGCTGAAGCTTGAAAAGCTGTTATAAACACAGTAGAGACTCTGGTTATCTGATTAATTTTTCTCCTACCGCTTTCTCCCTCTCTCTGTATTTTCTGGAAATAAGGCACTGCTAACGTAAGCAATTGCATTACGATTGACGCTGAGATATAAGGCATAATCCCTAATGCAAATACCGAGGCCCTACTAAAGGCTCCACCGGCAAACATGTTAAAGATTCCAAAAAGTCCTCCACTTCCTTGCGATGAAAGTGCATCTAACTGTGCAGGATCAATACCGGGAAGTACCACAAAAGAACCAATTCTATAAATGAGGCATAAACCTAACGTATAGAAAATTCTATTTCGTAGGTCTTCAATTTTAAAAATATTTCTAAGTGTCTCTATAAATGCTTTCATGCGAAGTTTGAGATAATATTATTCAATTGTAATTGCTGAGCCTCCTACAGCTTCTATTGCCTCTTTGGCTTTTGCACTAAAAGAATGCGCATGAACAGTTAACTTACTTTTTATCTCGCCATTTGCAAGCACTTTGATAAGATCAGAGGCCTTCACTAGTTTTAAAGCTCTGTATTGGTCAAAGTCGAAAGTAGTAATATTGTTTTTATCTGCTAATTCTTGTAGCTGAGCAACGTTGAATATTCTATATTCAATACGATTGATATTTTTAAATCCTTTTTTAGGAACTCTTCTTTGAAGTGGCATTTGTCCACCTTCAAAACCTTTTTTCCTTTTATATCCAGATCTTGACTGAGCTCCTTTATGTCCTCTTGTGGATGTACCTCCACGACCAGAACCTTGCCCTCTACCAATTCTTTTGCTTTTCTTTATTGAACCTTTTGCTGGTTTAAGATTTGTCAAGTCCATTTTATACTTCTTCTACTTTTAATAAATGCTTTACTTTTTCTATCATCCCCAAAACCTGTGGTGACGACTCTATCTCTTTCGAGCTATTCATCTTTTTAAGACCTAAAGCCAACATTGTTCTCTTTTGTCTTTCAGGTCTCCCTATCACACTTCTTACCTGAGTAATTTTTATTTTTTTTGCTGCCATTTTCTTAGCCATTAAAAACTTTATCCAATTGAATTCCTCTTTGTTTAGCAATCTTTAATGGATCTCTAAGCAAAGTTAGTGCTTTCACAGTTGCTTTAATCACATTGTGCGGGTTAGAAGACCCCATCGATTTTGCCAATACATTATGTACTCCTGCACTCTCCAAAACTGCTCTCATTGCTCCACCAGCAATAACTCCTGTACCATCAGAAGCAGGTTTCATAAAAACTTTTGCTCCGTCAAATTTAGCTAGTTGCTCATGAGGGATGGTTCCTTTATACAAAGGAACTTTTACTAAGTTTTTCTTTGCATCATCAATTCCTTTAGTAATTGCCTCTGTAACTTCTCTCGCCTTACCTAAGCCATAGCCAACAGTACCATTTTCATCGCCAACTACTACCAATGCAGAAAAACTAAATGTTCTACCCCCTTTAGTTACTTTAGCTACTCTTTGGATACTAACAACATTTTCTTTGAGCTCCATGTCGCTAGCTTTAATCTTCGATCCGCCTAATTTTGCCATCTATAATTATTCTTTAATTTAAAATTTTAGTCCTCCTTCACGAGCACCTTCAGCCAAAGCTTTCACTCTTCCATGATATAAATATCCTCCTCTATCAAATACTACTACTTCAACACCTATGGCTATTGCTTTTTTCGCCAATTCTTCTCCAACAAGTTTTGCTGTTTCAATTCTTGTTTTAGCACTCTGCTCACTCGTTTTAGAACTCGCTGTTGTTAATGTATTTCCATTCACATCATCAATTAGCTGCGCATAGATTTCTTTATTGCTCCTAAAAACAGAAAGTCTAGGACGATCAGCGGTACCTTTAATTTTTTTTCTGATACCACTACGAACTTTTCTTCTTCTTAAAACTCTTTTACCAGTTGCCATAACTAAGCTTTATTTTATTTACCAGCTGCTTTACCAGCCTTTCTTCTAAGTATTTCTCCTTTAAATTTAATCCCCTTCCCTTTGTAAGGCTCTGGTTTTCTAATAGATCTAATCTTTGCAGCCACTTGACCAATCAATTGCTTATCTATACTTTCCAGTCTTACCAATGGTGGCTGACCTTTTACAGTTTCGGTTGTCAATTTTACTTCTTCTGGTAACAAAACCACTACAGGATGCGAGTATCCAACCATCAATTCTAACACTTGACCTTGATTGCTTGCTCTATATCCTACCCCCACTAATTCTAACTCCTTTACATATCCTTCACTAACTCCAACAATCATATTATTAATAAGTGAGCGATAAAGTCCATGCATGGCTTTATGTCTCTTTTGTTCTGTTGGTCTGGATACTGTTAGCTGCCCATCTTCAATCTTTAAGATCATATCACTATCGATCTTCTCTACAAGCTCTCCTTTTGGACCTTTAACTGTAATTAAATTATTGTCTCCAATCTTTACTTCAACGCCTTGTGGCAATGCTATGGGTAAATTTCCTATTCGTGACATTGTCTTTCTTTTTTAAGATACGTAACACAATACCTCTCCTCCTACTTTTAGCTTAGCCGCTTCTTTGTTGGTTATAACTCCTTTAGAAGTTGTCAGTATTGCAATTCCCAATCCATTTTTTACTCGTGGTAAGCTACCTGTACCAGTATATCTTCTTAAACCTGGTTTACTTACTCTAATTAATTCTCTAATAGCAGGAACATTATTGACATCATATTTTAATGCTACTTTAATTGTTCCTTGAGGACCTGTTTCGTCTTCAAATTTATACTTTAATATATATCCTTGATCAAAAAGAATTTCTGTAATTTTCTTTTTCATCTTTGAAGATGGAATCTCAACGATTTTATGCCCTGCTAATTGAGCATTTCTAATTCGTGTTAAATAATCAGCTATTGGATCTGTTACCATTATTTGCTATTTATAATTTTACCAACTTGCTTTAGTTACTCCCGGAATTTTTCCTTCCAGTGCAAGTTCTCTAAATTTTATTCTTGATATACCAAAGTATCTTATATACCCTCTTGGCCTTCCTGTAAGTGCACATCTATTTCTCATTCTTACCTTAGAAGAATTTTTAGGCAACTTATCGAGCTCGCTCCAGTTACCTTCTTTTTTAAGTTGCGCTCTTTTTTCAGCATATTTTGCGACCAACTTTGCTCTTTTGCGCTCACGCGCTTTCATTGATTCTTTAGCCATATCTCTTACTTTTTAAAGGGCATTCCTAGTTTAGTTAACAATGCTAATGCTTCATCATCCGTTTTAGCAGTTGTAACAAAAGTGATGTCCATCCCATTAATTCTATTTACTTTATCAATATCAATTTCCGGAAAAATTATTTGCTCAGTTATACCTAACGTATAATTGCCTCTTCCATCAAAAGCCTTATTGTTTACTCCTCTAAAATCTCTCACTTGCGGCAATGCTACAGAGGTCAATCTATCTAGAAACTCATACATCCTTTCACCTCTTAAGGTAACTCTTGCTCCAATAGGCATTCCTTCTCTCAGCTTAAAGTTCGATACTGACTTCTTTGCAATCGTTGCTACTGCTTTCTGACCTGCAATTATAGTCAATTCATTAACTGCACCTTCTATTAACTTCTTATCTCCAACTGCCGCTCCTACACCTCTATTAATGGATATTTTAACCAGTCTAGGCACCTGCATTATAGAAGAGTAATTGAACTCTTTCATAAGTTCAGGAACAATTTCCTTGTTATACTTTTCTTTTAATCTTATTGAATAGCTCATTAGTCTATAATATCATTTGTTTTCTTTGCAATTCGCTTAATCTTACCATCTTCAATCCTTCGTCCAACACGAGTAGTTTCTCCACCGACAACCAACATTAAATTCGAGATATTTATGGGTGCCTCTTTTTTAATGATCCCCCCCTCTGTATTTTCTGCATTAGGTTTGGTATGACGAGAAACGATTCTCACCCCTTCCACAATGGCTTTATTGTCGCTAGCCATTATCGCTAGGACTCTACCTTCCTTACCTTTATCATCTCCTGAGATTACTTTTACAGTATCCCCTTTCTTGATTTTTATTTTGGCTTTAAACCTTTTTTGTTGAACTTTTCCCATTTTATAAAACTTCTGGTGCTAATGAAACAATTTTCATGTATTGCCTATCTCTAAGCTCACGAGCTACCGGACCAAAAATCCTTGTACCTCTCGGCTCATCATTAGCATTTAATAATACCACCGCATTGTCATCAAATCTGATGTAAGAACCATCATTACGTCTGATTTCCTTTCTTGTTCTAACTACCACTGCTTTGGTGACCTGCTTTTTCTTTACGTTACCACCCGGCATCGCTTCTTTCACAGAGCAAATAATTGTATCTCCAATAGAAGCATATCTCCTGCCTGAACCACCAAGTACTCTTATACAAAGCACTTCTTTGGCACCACTATTATCTGCTACTTTTAATCTTGATTCTTGCTGTATCATTTTATTTCGCTCTTTCTAATATTTCAATAAGACGCCATCTTTTATTTTTGCTCAAAGGTCTTGTTTCCATGATTTTCACCGTATCGCCAATATTGCAATCATTCTTGTCATCATGGGCAACAAACTTCTTACTCTTTTTCAAGTATTTACCATAGATAGGGTGCTTTATCTTTCTTTCAACCAAAACCGTAATGGTTTTATCCATCTTGTTACTGCTAACAACCCCAATTCTTGATTTTCTAAAATTTCTACCTTCCATTTGCTTTTATTTTGCTTCTGCGCCTGATTCTTTCCTTAAAAGCTCAGTATTCAAGCGAGCTATTCTTTTTCTTAATTTTCTCAGTTGTGTTGAATCCTCAATTGGAGAAACTGTATGATTAAATCTCAACTTACTTAACCTTACCTTTGCTTCTTCAATCTGCTCTTTAATATCCTCAACAGATAACTGCGCTATTTCTTCGTAATGTTTATTTGCCATCGTAACTCTTCTTTTAATTAATTACCATCGTAATCTCTCCTAACAACAAATTTTGTCTTTACTGGCAATTTTTGAGCTGCTAATCTCAATGCCTCCTGCGCCAATTCCAATGGAACACCTTCCAACTCAAACATTATTCTTCCAGGCTTCACCACTGCGACCCACTTATCCAGATTACCTTTACCCTTACCCATCCTTACTTCAGCAGGCTTTGACGTTATAGGCTTATCTGGAAAAATATTGATCCAAACTCTTCCTTCCCTCTTCATTTTTCTTGTCATAGCAATCCTTGCTGCCTCAATTTGTCTATTGGTGATCCACCCTTGTTCTAAAGATTTAATACCAAATGATCCGAAAGCCAATTGATTACCTCTATTGGCATTTCCTTTTATACGGCCCTTTTGGACCATTCTTCTTTTTACTCTTTTCGGTTGTAACATGATCTATCTTCTTGTTGGTTTTCTCCTTCTTTTCTTCTTGCTATCAGCACCAATGTTTGGACTTAAATCTCTCTTACCCAATACCTCTCCTTTACAAATCCATACTTTAACACCTATAATACCATAAATAGTATGTGCTTCTTTTAACGCATAATCAATATCTGCTCTAAAAGTATGTAAAGGTGTTCTTCCTTCTTTATACTCTTCAGATCTCGCCATCTCTGCACCGCCTAAACGACCAGAAACTTTTATTTTAATACCTTCAACGCCCATTCTCATTGCTGAGGCAATAGCCATTTTTACCGCTCGTCTAAAGTTTACCCTTGCCTCTAATTGTTTTGCAATTGTTTCCCCTACTATGGCTGCATCGATCTCTGGTCTTCTAATTTCAACTATGTTAATTTGAACATCCTTTTTGGTTAATTTTTTAATCTCTTCTTTGATTCTATCAACCTCTCCTCCACCTTTACCAATAATAATTCCAGGTCTAGATGTATAGATAGAAATAGTAATTCTATTTAAGGTTCTTTCAATAATAATTTTTGAAACGCCTCCTTTTACAATTCTAGCATTAAGATATTTTCTAATTTTTTGATCTTCGACCAATTTCTTAGAGTAATCTGCTCCACCATACCAGTTAGAATCCCATCCTCTGATGATCCCTAATCTATTTCCTATTGGATGTGTTTTCTGTCCCATTTATTTATTCTTCTGTTTCAGTAATTTCTGTTGCTTCTTCTACCTGCGGTTCTGCAACAATAGATCGACTTGCAACCACAATTGTCACATGATTTGATCTTTTTCTAATTCTAGTAGCTCTCCCCATCGGTGCCGGTCTAAACCTTTTTAGTGTTCTCCCTTGATTTACAAATGCTTCTTTTATGTATAAATCACTATCCTCTGGGCTTAACTCGTGTTTTTGTTCCCAATTGTTAATTGCGGACAACAAAAGTTTTTCGACTCTTTTTGCATTTTCTTTCCGGGTAAACCTCAAGATATTAAGTGCTTCGTACACGTCTTTATTTCTAATGTTGTCGATCACCAATCGCATTTTACGAGGTGACGTTGGACAATTATTTAATTTCGCTACCGCTTCCATTTCTTTTCAATTATTTTCTATTACCACCGTGTCCTTTAAAATTCCGAGTAGGTGCAAATTCTCCCAATTTATGCCCTACCATATTTTCCGTGATGTACACAGGGATAAACTTATTACCATTGTGTACCGCGATTGTATGTCCTACAAAATCAGGTGTAATTAATGACGCTCTAGACCAAGTCTTAATTACAGTTTTCTTTCCTGATTCATTAAGCACATCAATCTTCTTTTCCAATTTATAGGATACGTAAGGCCCTTTTTTTAATGATCTTGCCATATCAGCCTATTTTTTTCTTTTTGAAATTATTAATCTATTCGAAGCTTTATTCTTATTTCTAGTCTTCTGCCCTTTAGCAAAAATTCCAGTTCTAGATCTAGGATGTCCTCCTGAAGACTTCCCTTCTCCACCACCCATTGGGTGATCTACCGGATTCATTGCAACCCCCCTAGTTCTAGGTCGCTTTCCTAACCATCTTTTTCTTCCTGCTTTACCAAGTTTTTGCAAACTATGATCAGAATTACTTACCGATCCAATCGTTGCATAACATGTCGCCAAAATCATTCGCGTTTCACTCGAAGGCAGCTTCACAACGACATATTTACCTTCTTTTGCAACCAATTGGGCAAAAGAACCGGCACTTCGACACACTTGAGCACCTTTTCCTGGTTGCATTTCGATATTATGGATTATAGTACCTAAAGGAATTTTACTCATAGGAAGCGAGTTTCCTACTTCAGGCGCAACTCCAGGACCCGCAATAATTTCATCACCAACTTTAATTCCTTGAGGTGCTATGATGTATCTCTTTTCACCATCTTTATAGAAAACTAAAGCAATAAAAGCTGATCTATTGGGATCATACTCTACAGTTTTTACTATTGCGGGGATACCATGCTTGTTTCTTTTGAAATCGATAACTCTATATCTCTTCTTATGCCCACCGCCTCTATAACGCATGGTCATTTTTCCAGAGTGATTACGTCCTCCACTTCTTTTTTTCGATGCAACTAGGGATTTTTCAGGCTTATTACCGATGGTAAGCTCGTTGTATGCATTTCCAATTCTATGTCTTGTACCTGGTGTAACAGGTTTAAATTTCTTAACTGACATTTTTATCTTCTTAATTTTCGCCTAAGAATAAGCATAGTCTTAATGTCTTTTACACTTCGCTGAAGAAATCAATTGTTTCTCCTTCAGCCAAACTGACTATTGCTTTTTTATATCCACTTTTTCTTCCACTAATAACTCCAGATTTTGTAAATCTAGATTTTGCTTTTGCGGGCACGTTGATTGTTTTTACTTCCTCAACTGTTACGCCATACATTTCTTCAACGGCTTCCCTTATCATGATTTTATTAGCCTCTTTTGCTACAACAAATCCATATTTATTAAGCTTTTCACTTAACAAAGACATCTTTTCAGTAATAATTGGCTTAACTAAAACACTCATCTCTTAATTCTTAATTTTTTGACAACTGGTTTACAATAACCTCTACTGATTTCTCACTAAGCAAAATTTGCTCGGAATTGAGAATATCGTAAACATTCAATGCATTTACACTAGCCACTTTTGCTTTTTGTAAATTTCTAGCTGAAAGATTCACATTTGCATCTTCCTCAGCATATACATATAAAGATTTTTTATTTTCCGCTTCGAACGCCTTTAACACCTCCTTATATGATTTTGTTTTAGGTTGGTCTAAAGTTATATCTTCAACCACCTTAATCACCTGATCTGCTATTTTAGCTGAAAGTGCTGACTTTTTCGCCAAGGCACTTACTTTCTTATTTAATTTAAGATCATAAGCTCTAGGACGAGGGCCAAAAATTCTTCCTCCCCCTCTGAACAAAGGGTTTTTGATAGATCCTGCTCTCGCAGTACCCGTTCCCTTTTGCCTTTTAATTTTTTTCGTAGAACCTTTGATTTCTCCTCTCTCTTTTGCTTTATGTGTACCACTTCTCTTAGCTGCTAAGTGTTGCTTAACTGCTAAATAAAGTACATGCTCATTTGGCTCAATGGCAAAAATATCATCCGGGAGCTCTATTTGCTTTCCAGCTGATTGTCCTTGTTTATTTAAAACCTCTACTTTCATCTTTATAGCTTTATAGTTGCTATTTTTCAATTAAAACGTAAGAACCTTTTGCCCCAGGAACACTCCCCTTGATTAAAAGGAAATTTTTCTCCGGTACGATTTTCACGATTTGTTTAGTTTGTTCTTTAACTCTATCACCACCAGTTCTACCTCCCATCTTCATTCCTTTTAACACTTTAGATGGTGTTGATGCCATACCAATTGACCCAGGGGCTCTTTCTCTATTGTGTTGTCCATGTGTTCTCATACCTACACCATGGAAACCATGTCTTTTTACAACTCCTTGAAACCCTTTTCCTTTAGAAGTTCCTATAACATCCACTTCCTCTCCTTCCTCGAACATTCCAACATCTATAACATCTCCCAATTGTAACTCCGCATCAGCATTGTACTTAATAAATTCTACCAATTTAGCTTTAGGTGAAGTTTTTGCTTTTTCAAAATGTCCTTTCATGGCTTTTGAAGTATTTTTTTCCTTCCTCACGCCATATCCAACTTGAACAGCACTATAACCATCTTTTTCCTCCGTTTTTATCTGCGTTACCACACAAGGCCCCGCTTCTACAAC
Organism: Chitinophagales bacterium; assembly: GCA_965216955.1. Lineage (GTDB taxonomy): Bacteria > Bacteroidota > Bacteroidia > Chitinophagales > JADIYW01 > CBDCGV01. The sequence continues at coordinate 218,191 of CBDCGV010000009.1, forward strand.
TGTGCAAGGAACTAGCTTACCTGCGTCATTATATACGCTGGTCATCCCTATTTTTTTTCCAATTATACCGCTCATCTTCTGTTATACTTTAATTTCTACGTCTACTCCACTAGGCAACTCTAACTTCATTAATGCATCGACTGTTTTAGATGTAGAACTATAGATATCTAACATTCTTTTGTGTGTGCACAGTTTGAATTGCTCTTTCGCCTTTTTATTAACGTGTGGCGACTTAAGCACTGTAAATATTTTTTTGTTTGTAGGTAAAGGAATTGGGCCAGTAACAACAGCACCACTATTTTTTACCGTTTTTACAATCTTCTCGGCAGATTTATCCACCAAATTATGATCGTACGACTTTAGTTTTATTCTAATTCTTTGTGTCATTATTAGCTCACTTTAACTTTACCTTGTGCTTTTTCAATTACTTCTTTTTGAACACCAGTAGGCGCAGGCTCATAATGTGAAAACTCCATGATTGAAGTTGCTCTACCTGAAGTAATGGTGCGTAAATCTGTTACATAACCAAACATTTCAGATAATGGCACTTTCGCTTTAATAACCTGTGCATTATTCTTCATTTCCATTCCTTCCATTACACCTCTTCTTCTATTCAAATCCCCAACAACATCTCCTGTATTCTCTTCTGGAGAAATCACTTCCAACTTCATAATAGGTTCTAACAATACAGGTGCAGCTTGCTTACAAGCCTCTCTGTATGCTACTTTAGCACACAACTCAAAGGAAACAGCATCAGAATCCACTTGGTGGAAAGAACCATCAAACAATCTGATTTTCAAATTTTCAACCTCAAAGCCAGCCAAAATTCCATTTTTCATGGCCTCTTTGAAACCTTTTTCTACAGCAGGAATAAATTCACGAGGAATTGCCCCTCCAAAAATATCATTAACAAATACTAATCCCTCTTCTTCTCCCTCAACAGGACTCATATCGAACTGGATATCGGCAAATTTACCACGACCACCAGATTGTTTTTTGTAAACTTCTCTATGGGTCACCTTTTGAGTAATGGCCTCTTTATAATTCACTTGTGGTGCCCCTTGATTACATTCTACCTTAAACTCTCTCTTTAATCTGTCTAAGATAATCTCTAGGTGTAACTCTCCCATACCATTGATTATGGTTTGACCAGTTTCTTCATCATACCTCACTTTAAAAGTAGGGTCTTCTTCAGCCAACTTAGCTAACGCCATACCTAGCTTATCTACATCTTTTTGAGACTTAGGCTCTACCGCAACACCAATAACAGGATCAGGAAACTCCATACTTTCTAAAACAATAGGATGTTTCTCGTCAGAAAGTGTGTCTCCTGTTCTGATATCTTTAAAACCAACTCCTGCGGCAATATCTCCAGCCTCTACGCGAGGAATCGAGTTTTGCTTATTGGCGTGCATTTGGAAGATTCTTGAAATACGTTCTTTCTTACCTGTTCTATTGTTTAAGATATAAGACCCTGCATCCAACGCTCCGGAATAAGCTCTAAAGAATGCCAAACGACCTACAAAAGGATCTGTAGCAATCTTAAATGCTAATGCCGTAAAAGGTTCATCAACAGATGGCTTCCTTTCTATCTCTTCATCAGTTTTTGGATTGGTACCTGTTACCGCATCTACATCTAACGGAGAAGGCAAAAATGCACAAACGGCATCTAATACTGCCTGCACCCCCTTATTTTTAAATGCAGAACCACACATTACCGGAATAATACTCATATCACAAACTGCCTGACGGATAGCCACTCTAATTTCATCAACAGAAATTGAATCTGGATCGTCAAAGAATTTTTCTAGCAACGATTCGTCATATTCAGCAACCGCTTCTAACAATTTTTCTCTGTATTCTGCTACAGTATCCACTAGATCAGCCGGTGTTTCAATTACCTCATAGGTCATTCCCATGTCATGTTCATTCCAAACAATAGCCTGACCAGTAATTAAATCAATTACTCCCTTAAAATCATCTTCTGCTCCAATAGGAATTTGTAAAGGGATTGCATTAGCACCAAACACATCTCTAATATCATTTACTACATTAAAGAAGTCTGCACCTGACCTATCCATTTTATTAACAAAACAAATACGCGGCACTTTATAACCATCTGCCAAACGCCAGTTAGTTTCAGATTGAGGCTCTACGCCACTTACTGCACAAAAAAGGAAAACCAAGCCATCTAACACTCTTAAAGACCTGTTTACTTCAACAGTAAAATCTACGTGACCCGGCGTATCGATAATGTTTACCGCATATTCTTTCTCTTTCCAGTTCCATGATGTTTTAGTCGCTGCAGAAGTAATGGTAATCCCTCTTTCCTGTTCCTGCTCCATCCAGTCCATGGTAGCTGCACCATCGTGTACCTCACCAATTTTATGGCTAATACCTGTATAGTATAGTACACGCTCAGTAGTAGTAGTTTTACCTGCATCAATATGTGCGGCAATCCCAATGTTACGCGTATATGTTAAATCTTTTCCCATTTCCTTTTTTATAAATATTATACCCTAAAATGAGAGAAAGCTTTATTTGCTTCCGCCATTCTATGTGTGTCTTCTTTCTTTTTCACTGCTGCTCCTTCTCCTTTTGAAGCTGCCAATAACTCCGCCCCTAGCTTTTCTGACATGGACTTGCCGTTTCTTTTTCTCGCAAAACTGATAATCCATTTATTGGTCATTGAAATTTTTCTATCCTCTCTAATTTGAGTAGGAATCTGAAAAGTTGCTCCTCCAATTCTTTTACTTCTTACTTCCACACTTGGAATCACATTGGCACATGCCTTTTTCCAAGTTTCATAGCCATCTTCACCACTAGTTTCCTTTATATAATCTAACGCTCCATAAAATATTTTAAATGAAACGCTTTTTTTACCCTTCTGCATCAAATCATTCACAAATCGTGTAACCAAAGTGTCTCCAAATTTTGGATCCGGTGCTAATGCTCTTTTCTTCGCAGCTGATTTTCTCATATTCTTCTTGTCTTACTATTTAGGTCTTTTAGTTCCGTATTTAGATCTACTTTGTTTTCTATCGTTCACACCTGCCGTATCCAATGCTCCCCTTACAATATGGTATCTAACACCAGGAAGATCTTTAATTCTACCACCTCTAATCAATACAATTGAGTGCTCTTGCAAGTTATGTCCTTCGCCAGGAATATATGCAATGACCTCTTTCCCATTTGTTAATCTTACCTTTGCCACCTTCCTAAGTGCCGAATTCGGTTTTTTAGGAGTCGTAGTATATACTCTAGTACAAACTCCTCTTCTTTGAGGGCATGAATCAAGAGCCCTTGATTTAGAAGGCGTTTTAACGACTTTCCTTCCTTTTCTTACCAGTTGCTGTATTGTTGGCATACTTTATTTAAAATTTTCGGACTGCAAAAGTACGAAAAAAGCACAGAGTTACAAAGGGCTTTTGTATTATTTGAAGCAAATAATTATTAGTTAATATTAGACCCCTCCGAATGGGATTATACGAGCAATAAGCTACCAACTTCCACCAGCACCGCCGCCACCAAAGCTTCCTCCACCAAAACCGCCAAAGCCACCTCCAGAGAAACCACCTCCACCACCGCCTCCAGTAGTCGTCCACCATCCCCCATCATGATAGGTTGTTCCCCTCCTTGAAACAGTTGCACTACCATTACTACTCATTTTAGAGAACATAAAAAGAAAAATCACTATTACAAGGATGATGAAAAGGATCATTGCAACAGGGATTTCTTCTGCATCTATATCATCGCTCGAATATTTTCCCGTGGTTAAATCCACTAATACATCTGTTCCTTTATCAATTCCCCTATAAAAATTGCCATTTTTAAATTCTGGAACAATGTAATTCTCTATAATTCTCTTCGCTAAGACATCCGGGACTACGTCTTCTACGCCATAGCCAGTTGCAATAAATACTTTTCTGTCTTCTTTAGCCACCAAAAGCACAATGCCATTATCTAGTCCTTTCTGGCCAACCCCCCAATCCTCACCTAATTTAAAGGCATATTCGCTAATCGGATAACCCTCGGTAGTTTCGATTATAACCACTGCTATTTGTGTAGAAGAAGTATCGTTATACTTAACAAGTTTATGCTCTAATTGCCTCTTTTCTCCAGTATTTAATAGTGGGATATAATCATTAACAATCTGCTTAGGAACTAGGGGTTTAGGAATATTTTGGGCATTAATATTTAGTGTTAAAAATATTAATATAAAACTTGTCCATATTAGTTGATACGCTCTAATCATCCTCAAAACTTACATCATTGGGAAGCTCATCAACATCGTCTTTTTCAATGGGAAAGTACTTCACTAACTCCCTTCCAACATTTTCGACGGTTCTAAGAATACCTTTTAAAAAAAGCCCCTGTCTAAAGTTATCCATTAATTCATCGATCAAATGATTGAGGTAATGCTCACCTAACTTTTTATTTATTCCTTCGTCCGAAACGATGGCTGCTTTTTTATCTTTTACTGCTAAATAAATTAACACACCATTTCTTTGTTTGGTTGCATTCATCTGCAGCTTTTCAAATGCTTTCCATGCATCTTGAATTGGATCGCCAGCACATTTGTTATGCAGGTGCAATCTAATTTCTCCCGAAGTTATTTTCTCAACTTCAGCAATCTTTTCAGCAATTATTTTTAACTCCTTTTGGTGAAAGAAGTTCCTAGCATTTGGCATATTAAATTCATCTTAGAAAAGCCTGTTATGAGAGGTGTTAGTTATTTAAAATCGAACTCTACATCTGGAGCCTCATCTGCACCAGCTTCTGCTTCGAAATATCCTTTCTTATCAAAACCAAACCACCCTGCATAAATCACATTAGGAAATTTTCGAACATAAGAATTATAACCTCCTACTGCATCATTAAATTTCTTTCGTTCTACAGATATTCTATTTTCAGTACCCTCTAGCTGAGCCTGCAGATCTCTGAAATTAGCATTTGCTTTTAAATCAGGATATCTTTCAACAACGACCAATAAACGTGACAAAGCAGAATTTAATCCAGATTGTGCTTTTTGAAATTTCTCAATAGCTTCAGGCGTCAAATTACTAGGGTCTATATTAATACTTGTTGCCTTTGATCTCGCTTCTATAACCTTAGTTAAAGTTGATTGTTCAAAATCTGCTGCCCCTTTCACCGTATTTACTAAATTAGGAATTAAGTCAGCTCTCCTTTGATAGGCATCTTCTACATTAGCCCATTGAGCTTGGACACCCTCATCAAGCGTCACCATTTTATTGTAACCACAGCTGCTCAGAAATAGCGAAAAAGCAACTATAACCGGAAGTAAAAATTTTCTTTTCATAATTTATTTTGTTTTAGAAGCATCAAATATAGGAAAAGAAGCCTTAGTCCTCTTTTTTCATTGCCAATTTTACTCCCACAAAATAAGTGATGCACGCAGATACAATTAAAGCAATAAAGCCAATGTTCTGAGTAGGAGTAAGTGGGGCATCTAGTTTAAACATGATTGACGATATAACAACTGTAGGAACTACCCAAGTTATCAAAGGAACGACATGTTTAAATTTCATCTCATTAAGATAGGAATTATTTACTGATAACTGTAATTAAGCTCATTCAAAAGAGAATGCCTCTTTAAATTAACTTGAACCTTTTTATCAGTTGAAAAAAACCTCTATTTAAGTTTATTTTTGCACCATGATTTCAATAAGTAATTTATCACTTCAGTTCGGAAAACGCATCTTATTCGAAGACGTAAACATCAAATTTACAGCAGGTAATTGTTATGGAGTAATTGGTGCAAACGGTGCGGGCAAATCAACCTTTCTAAAGATTCTTTCAGGAGAAATTGACTCTACGACTGGTAGTATTGATATTACGCCAGGAGAAAGAATGTCCGTTTTAAAGCAAAATCATTTCGAGTTTGATGATGAAGAAGTTATTAATACAGTAATAAAAGGGAACAAAAAACTATATGATATTATAGTTGAAAAAAACGCATTGTATGCGAAACCCGATTTTTCAGATGAAGATGGTTTAAGAGTAGGTGAACTAGAAGCAGAGTTTGCGGAAATGAATGGCTGGGATGCAGAAAGTGATGCTGCCGAATTGCTTAGTAATCTTGGTGTTAAAGAAGCTTATCATTATAAACTAATGAAAGAAATCCCGGCAAGTCAAAAGTTAAAGGTTTTATTGGCTCAAGCACTTTTTGGAGATCCTGATATTTTGATTTTAGATGAGCCCACTAATGATTTAGACATTCAAACTATTTCATGGTTAGAGAATTTTTTAGCAGACTTTAAAAATACCGTTATTGTCGTTTCTCATGATCGTCACTTTTTAGACATGGTTTGTACGCATGTAGTAGATATTGATTTTGGGAAAATTAATCTATTTACTGGAAACTATACCTTCTGGTATGAAACTAGTCAGATATTAAGAAGACAAAGAGAAGATAAAAACAAGAAAACAGAGCAAAAAAGAGCTGAACTGATGGATTTTATCAATCGATTTAGTGCAAACGCCTCTAAATCAAAGCAAGCTACCTCTAGGAAAAAGGCACTAGAAAAACTTAACCTTGAAGATTTAAAACCATCTAATAGAAAATATCCTGGAATTTTCTTCAAGCAAAAAAGAGAAGCGGGAGATAAAATTTTAAATGTCAATAATCTTTCCTATAAAACTTCTAAAGGAGATACTTTATTTAAAGATGTTACATTCACTTTGAACAAAGGAGATAAAGTAGCTATCTTATCAGAAAACAATATGGCTGTACCATTATTCTTAAAAACACTTGCTGGAGAAGAAGCCATTCAAAGTGGAGATATTGAATGGGGAGTGACAATCTCAAAATCTTATGTACCCAATGATAATGCTGAATTTTTTACAGAAAATTTGAACTTAATTGATTGGTTAAGACAATATTCTGAGGACAAAGATGAAGCTTTCGTAAGAGGTTTTTTGGGTAGAATGCTTTTTAGTGGCGAGGAGTCATTAAAGAAATGTACTGTTCTTTCAGGAGGTGAAAAAGTACGTTGTATGCTCTCGAAGACAATGCTTGAAGAAGCCAATTTTTTAATTTTAGATGAGCCCACTAATCATTTAGACCTTGAGAGCATTACGACTTTAAACAATGGATTAATGGACTATAAAGGGACTATACTTTTCACTTCTCACGACCATACCTTTACTAACACCATTGCTAATAGGATTATTGAACTTACTCCTAATGGAATACTGGATAAGTTAATGACTTTCGATGAGTATATTGATAGCGCCAAGGTTAAAGAGCAAAAAGAAGCCATGTATTCGTAGCAACTAAATAAGAATTGCTTTTTTGCAATTTTTTATACATATTCTATAATCCAGTAAACAAATTACAACTATTTTCTAGGCTAGGACGAGAAACACCTAGAACATAATTAACCTAGATACCAAGCCATGAAACAAAATATTGTTAATTGGTCTTAGGTTTAAGTACTAATGTATGTTTCTTATATTTATCTACTTGTGCTTTACTCCAACACATAGGGTGAAATTTTCCTTCTAACCAATCATTTACCTGATTTTTATAATAAGGGCTCATCAAATTTCCTGATTGCCCACTTGGTAAAACAGATAAAGAGCTGTCGAAATTTGAAAAATCTATTATTTGTCGATAAGAAGCTGCAGCAATATCTCCTCCAAATTCACCTGGAGTTGTTGCGCACATTTGGCATGGGGTATCTGTATCTCCTCCAATAGGGTATGGCCCTAAATTAAAGACTTTTCCAAGTGGAGGTTTCACACTAAGTGCATGATTCATGACAATCTGATGTATATTTCCCCAAGCCCAATTTTTTTGATTACTTCCGTAGTTCTCTTTTAGCCAATTAACCGCTTTACTGAAACCATCTTGCAATATTTTTTGCTTTCCTCCGGCATTTTTAATCCAAGATGAATTTTCATTTTTCAATAATTTGAGTAGAGTATTAGTATTGTGCCCTAAAAAAGTATTGGTTGGGCCAAAAACCGGATGAAAACCTTCTCCTAAGAATCCATTGATTAGCTTTTTATCATCAATAGAAGACTCATAAATAGTTTTTACTATAAAGTATTTTGAAACCTTATATAAAGCTCCCTCCACACTTTTTTTATTTAAAAGTCCGTCCCAATTGCATAGCATACTAACCAAACCATTCAATTTATCATCTTCAAACCTTATTATTTTAAAATGATTAATGTATTCCTGAGCGGGAGTACAATGAAAATCCATTTGCATAGAAATAAAATCTTTAACCCCTAAGTTCTCTTTTGTTTTAATCATGTTCTCTAATCGGACAGCTCTATATCCATTCATATAAATATCTCCCATAAAATGAGGGAAATCTTCAGGTTCAATTTTATTATTGCATGTAACAACATGTCCTTTTTTTGGATTAAATACATGTGGCATTTCTTCAAAAGGAACATAATCTTTCCAATCACTCTTACCATCCCATCCGGGCATAGGCAGAGCACTAGAAGTCCTTGTTTTAATTGGCATTTTCCCAGAGTTGTAATAACCAATATTTCCCATTACATCAGCATAGGTAATATTCAATCCGGGTGCGGTCATAGATTTCACACCTTCGACAAAATCATTCCAGTTTTTTGCTTTGTTTAATTGATACCATCCATAAATCGGGCGTCCAGGCTTGAATGCCATAGAGCAAAGCGTTAACTTTTGATCAGGGTGGTCAATTACATCAGAAATAACTGTTCCATGAATAGTTTCCACAACTTCTTCGATATGCGTGGCAGCACCTTTTATTTTGATTTCTTCTTTATGGACAACTGCATCCAATACCTCTTCTTTGTATTCGTATTGTCTACAGCTTTTATCAACAAATTTTTCTATAAATACATCCTCCAAATCAGTAAAGGACAAAGTGATCCCCCAACCAATGTTCTTGTTGTGGCCAATTTGTACTAAAGGAACACCTGGAACAGTTACGCCGCGTACCTCAAAATCGGGACAAACTAAATGATTTTCATACCAGATCCCCGGATTGGATATATGTAAGTGAGGGTCATTGCACAAATAAGGCTTTCCTGTATCTGTATGGCTCCCTGCAACACACCAAGCATTACTCCCAGAGATTTTTGGTAAGTACGGTCCTTGTAGGGCACTTAATTTTCCATTTATATCAATTTTATTAAACTCGATACCAGCAGGCAGCTTAACAGGGTGTCCCTTAGGGTATGTATTGTCTAATTCTAAAGCAGCTTCCGCACCAACCTTTTCTATTAATTGAGCTCTCAAAATTTCGTCGTACCAACCCCATGACATAAGCGAGGTTAACATTCTTGAAAATGCTGTACTATCTAAAACCTCCCAGTCCTTAGGTTTAATTCTAGCAAGCTTTAATTCTACGGGGAATCGAACATTTTTATCATTAATGTATGCGTTTATTCCTTTGCAATAAGCTCGAAGTATATCTTTTTCGTCTTCAGAAAAAAAATCAAAATCTTTTTTAGCTATACGTTCATAACCCATAATTCTACAGGCTATGTCCGTTGACAAAGCATCCTTTCCAGCAAACTCACTCATTTTTCCTCTTGAAATGCGTCTGTTAATTTCCATTTGCCAAAAACGATCTTGGGCATGTACATATCCTTGTGCAAACAAAACGTCATGTTGGCTATCCGCATAAATATGTGGGACGCCCCACTTATCCCGTAGAATTTCCACCTTACCTTCTAATCCGTCTACCTTAAGTATTCCATCCAATACTGGCAACCTCCTCTTGCTAAGTCCTTGAACAAAAGACTTGAGCAGACTTGTCTTAAAATTTTCAATAAATGTCATTAATATGAAGATAAAAAATGCCAACAAGTTTGCAGAATAATTTTTTTATCGTAATATTGCTATATATAGATATACAAATGGGGATTACAAAAACAGATATTTATACTGAGGAACAAAATCAAATTGCGGCAATTGCCAAAGCTTTGGGGCATCCGGCACGCATTGCCATTTTGGACGAGATTATTAAAAAAGATTCTTGCATTTGTGGCGATTTGGTCAATGAAATAGGGCTAGCTCAGCCAACAGTCTCACAACATTTAAAAGCTTTAAAAGCTGTAGGCCTTATTAAAGGAACCATAGAAGGAACCAGTGTTTGTTATTGTATTGACATGGAGAATTGGGCACAATTCAAGCATTATTTTATTAAACTATTTGATTTCAATACTTCATCAAAATGTTGTTGAAGTGATTACTAATAATAACTAAATATTTTACTATGAGTACTTTTCCAAGAATGCATGTTTCGTATTACGTGTCGAACATTGAAGAAACCGTAAAATTTTACAATCAATTTTTTGAGCAAGAAGCAAGCAAAATAGAACCCGGATATGCCAAGTATATTTTGGCAAACCCATCATTGGTTATCTCTTTTGTTGAACGGTCCGATAAATTAAAGTCAAATTTTGGCCACTTGGGCTTTCAAGTTGATTCGGAAGAGACCCTAAATCAAAAAATGGAAATGATGAAACAGAAAGGTCTAAAGATTCGCGAAGAAATAGGCACTAAATGTTGTTATGCGCTACAAGATAAATTTTGGGTGAGTGACCCTGATGGTTACCAATGGGAGGTTTATCACTTTCACAAAGACGTTTCATTTAACGATCCACATTATGAGATTAAAAAGTCAAATGAAGATACGATGGCCTTTGACCTTTCAGCATCTGTATCAACCTCAAATCACTGCAATAGCAGTGACGGTTGTTGTTAAATTATATCTTTCATGAAAGACACTATTAAAATACTCATCCTTTGCACTGGAAACTCATGTAGAAGTCAAATAGCACATGGTTTCTTTAAATTCTTTGGAAAAGATAAAATAGTGGTGTTTAGTGCAGGGGTAGAAACACATGGTGTAAATCCAATTGCAATTGGAATAATGGCTGAAGTGGGCATTGATATTTCTAACCATTCTTCTAATCATATTGTTGAATATAAAAACATTGATTTTGACTACGTAATTACTGTCTGTGACCATGCTAAAGAAGTTTGTCCCTATTTCCCTTCTTCCGCTCAATTGACTCATCATAATTTTTCTGATCCATCAAAAAAGGTTGGAAGTGTAAAAGAAATTATTGAGGCTTTTAGACAAACAAGGGAGGAAATAAAAGAATTTGTTATTTCCTTTTTGGAAAAAGTAGAATAAACTATTTCATCATATATCCCATACAGGATTACGTTTAGTTTTAACCATGTAACGTAGATTGAGTACAAAAGTTAAAATCAAATAAATGATAATTGGAGATCCAAGTGCCAAAAAAGTAACATAGATAAAAAACATACGAATCTTTTTGGACGGCAGATCGATCTTATTCCCTATCCAAGTACATAATCCAAAAACACTCAGCTCAATTAAATCTCTTGGTTTTGTTATCACTTATCCAATAATTATTACTCAAAGATATGAACTTGAGATTTATTTAAACCCGCATTACAATTTGTGTTAACAATGCTATTTCCAATTGGACAACTTAAACATCTAATAGGCTTGCAATAGTAAGTGAGCCATTGTATCACCGCTTGAGAATCAGCCGCGCTTGCAACTTCTACATTTGTGTTTTTCCAAAGTTTAGTCAAGTTATTCTGTTCCGGTTTGACCTTCATTAAAGTTTCTATGGCCTTTTCCTGCCAGTTATTCTTTTGAAAGTACTTTCCATAAGTATATTGATATGGCGCATAAACATTAACAATTATGTGTTTTATAAATTCTTCCCCTAGCCTCTTATTCGTTATTACTTTTGATCGCTTACCAAAATGATAATGTTCTCTCCAATAATCAGACACTGAGATTTTTCGAAATGCCTTTTCGAGAGATTTTTCATCAAGCATTTCTTGAAAAAAAGGAAAGTGCAAATGAATTAAGCTAACCAATTGTGCAATGCGGATGGCCGGAAAAGATGATGGCCTCATTCTAAAGTGTTTCCAGCGGATATTGCTTATCCGTTTCAGGTTATGGAGTTTAGATAGGTAATTAAATTCTTTGTAAAGTTGCATTTGATATACATCATTGCTTTTAGAATTAAGGAATCCCGCATTACCATAAAATAATGCTTCTAATTGAAAAAGGTTGTATCTATATTTGTTCAGTAGCTTTATAGGTATTGATTTGGCTAAATGAAAAAAAGCACTTCTATTTACCTTCCCTCCAAAATACTTTGATAGGCTTTCAAAAAAAGTTTGTTCCCAATCATTTTTATTGTGTTTTAAGCAAATTAGAATCTCTTCGGATTTAGATTCCAAGCGTTCTATAAGCATTCTATCTTTCCAATGATTAATTTTTATTTCTGGAATAGATGCCATAAAAGATCTACACTTAATTTCTTCTTTTTGATATAACAAGCGGCTATACTTAAAAAAGAGTGATGGTGGTATTCGTCCATTTAACTCCAGAGTTGGCAGGGTAGCAACTATATTTCCTCCTTTATTTGCATTGTAAACTACATGCAATACAACATGTTCATAATGTATATTCTCATTATGATTATGTTGCTCCCAATCAGATTCGTCGACATGAATTTCAACACTTCCTGCCCAAAGTACCTCTCCAATTTTAATACGTGCATCCAAAAAATCTGGCCCTTCATCAAAGTTTTGATATCCAGGATGTATTACATGAATGGGTTCGTTAAAAACAGATTTTAATTCAGTATTGTTGTAAAGATTGTGCTTCCATGCATAGTGCAATAATTCTTCTGTCAAGTGATATCTAAGATTCTTCATCTCCATAGAGAGAGAAAAAGACATCAAATTCCATAAAACAGGTGAAAATTTTCTTTAAAAAACTAAAAATATTTTTCTAAGAAGGGTTTCATTTTGTTATTTAATTCAAGAGCAGCAGCCCTTGCTTTCTGGGCATAATCATCTTCATTACCGGCATATATTATACCCCTTGCACTATTAATTAAAAGACCAATATCATTATTTAAACCATTTTCTAAAGTTCCCTCTAGATCCCCTCCCTGAGCCCCAATACCGGGAATAAGCAAAAAATGATCAGGAATGATTGCTCTAATTTCTTTCAATTCGCTAGGATGAGTAGCGCCTACGACAAACATTGTATTGTTATCTGTTCCCCAACTCGCCGATTTATCAATTACTGTTTTATACAACTCCCGTCCACCCACATCTTTTATGTATTGAAAATCTTGGCTTCCTTTATTAGAAGTTAAACCTAAAATTATCACCCATTTTTCATCGAATTCTAAAAAAGGTGTTACAGAGTCTTCACCCATGTAAGGATTTACTGTGATGGCATCAAATCCTTGATTTTTCAAAAAAGCTTTTGCATATTTTTTAGAAGTATTCCCAATATCACCTCTTTTTGCATCAGCAATAGTAAAAATTTCATTCGGAATAATTTTTAATGTCTCTTCCAAGGCTTCCCATCCCATTTTACCATACGCCTCATAAAAAGCAATGTTTGGTTTATAGGCCACACAAATATCATGAGTAGCCTCAACAATCTCTTTATTAAAGGCCAAGAGAGGATTCTTGTACTTAAGTAGATGCGGCGGAATCTTGTCTAAGTCAACATCTAAGCCGATGCAAAGTGCAGTTTTTTTCTTTTTTATTGCATTAACAAGGTCTTGTTTGCGCATTTATCTATAGAATTCTTTTACACGCTTTCATTAACAGCAATGACTGAAGTAATCTCTGGGATAGCATTCTTTATACTTCTTTCTACTCCAGCCTTCATTGTAGAAATACTCATAGGACATGTTTCGCAATTACCAAGCAATCTTACTTGCACCTCCAAGTCATCAGTAATATTCACTAATTCTATATCTCCGCCATCAGCTTCTAAAAATGGTTTAACATCATTCAACGCTTCTAAAACTCTTTCTTTTAGCTGTTCCATTTTAGCATTATATGTCCCTACTACTGTCATAAAGCTTATATAAAGTTACACTTCTATTTCCAATTTAAGCGGTTCTCCTGCATTTAAAATTGCAATATTCCTTGCAACATTTTGTGACAACCTATCAAAAGCCACCGCCGCATCTTCTTCTTTTTTAAGTGCTGCCGGATATCCTTCATCCCCTCCTTCTCGTATTGTTTGTTCTATAGGCAATTCCCCTAAAAATGGGATATCAAGTGTTACCGCAAGATCTTTTCCCCCTCCTTGTCCGAAAAGGAAATACTTTTTTCCCGGCAATTCAGGTGGCGTGAAATAGGCCATGTTTTCTACAATTCCTAAAATTGGAAGCTTCAACCCCTCCATTGAAAACATAGATATAGCTTTACGGGCATCAGCCAATGCTACATCCTGCGGAGTTGTCACCACAACTGCACCAGTTACCGGCATGGTTTGTAAAATGGTTAAGTGAACATCTCCTGTTCCAGGAGGCATATCAATTATTAAATAATCCAATTCTCCCCATAAAACATCAGTTACAAATTGTCTCAAGGCAGAGGTAACCATCGGACCTCTCCAAACAACAGCTTGTGATTCATCTATTAAGAATCCGATAGAAAGTACTTTCACCCCCCATTTTTCTATAGGGATAATTTTGTGTTTATCTTCTACCTTTTTTAAAGTGGGCTTTTGTCCACGCAAACCAAACATTGTTGGAATAGAGGGCCCATAAATATCAGCATCAATTAACCCTACTTTTGCCCCGCTTTTAGCTAAACCTAATGCTAAGTTTACAGAAACTGTAGATTTTCCAACTCCTCCCTTCCCAGAAGCAACGATGACAATGTTTTTTACCCCTGGTAAAACATCTTTCTTATCTCTTAATGTAGTAACTCTTGAACTAAAATCAATTTTTACTTCTATAGTATTTGAAACCTCTTCTTTTATATACTTTCTACATTCTTGCTCAAGATGATCTTTTAAAGGACAAGCTGGTGTAGTTAATTCAATGATGAATGAGATCAAATCATTTGAAACCTCTAAATCTTTGATCATATTTAAAGTAACTAAATCCTTTTTAAAATCAGGATCGATTACTTTTTTCAATGCGCTTAATACTTTTTCTTTCAATATCATTTAGGATCAAAATTAGGTGTTAGCAAATTCAATACTATTGAGTTATTATTAAATTTTGGCAATTTTATCAAACCCAGTATAATGCTGTAAAACCCTTGGAATATTAATTCCATTTTTGTCTTGATAATTTTCAAGTAGGCATGCCACAATTCTTGCTAAGGCCAATGCACTTCCATTTAAGGTATGAGCCAAGTATTTTTTATTTTCACTGTCCTTGTATCTTAATTTCAGTCTATTAGATTGAAAAGTTTCAAAATTAGAAACTGAACTCACCTCTAACCATCGCTTTTGTGCAGCAGAATAGACTTCAAAATCGTAGGTCAATGCGCTTGCAAAACTTAAGTCCCCTCCACATAACCTTAAAATTCGATAAGGCAATCCTAAAAGTTTAAGTAATTCCTCTACATGGGCCACCATCTCATCGAGTGCTGTGTAAGAATCTTTTTCACTTCTTACCTGAACAATTTCTACCTTATCAAACTGATGTAGCCTATTTAAACCTCGAACATGCTTCCCATAAGAACCTGCCTCTCGTCTAAAACAAGGCGTATAACCCACCATTTTTTTTGGAAGTTCTTTTTCATCAAGTATTTCATTACGAAAAAGATTTGTGATAGGAACCTCTGCTGTGGGAATTAAGTATAAGTCATCTGCTTCAATATGATACATTTGGCCCTCTTTATCAGGCAGCTGACCTGTTGCAAATGCGGAATCTTCATTTACAAGATGGGGAGGCAATACTTCTTTATATCCTGCTTCAATAGCCTTATCTAAAAAAAAATTTATTAAAGCTCTTTGTAGAACAGCCCCCTTTCCTTGATATACAGGAAACCCTGATCCTGTTATTTTGGCTCCCAATTCAAAGTCTATTAAGTCATATTTCTTTGCTAGTTCCCAATGGGGTAAACACTCATCAATAAGTTTCGGAAAATTCTCAACGGTATATATAATTTCATTGTCCTCTTCAGAATTTCCTGGAGAAACACTGAGATGGGGTAAATTCGGTAATTTAACCAATTCATTAAAAAGTTGCTCCTTAACCATCGAAAGTTGAACTTCTGTATTTCCAATCTCACTTTTTATATGTGCCACTTCTTCTTTTAAAACATTTGCCTC
This sequence comes from Chitinophagales bacterium, assembly GCA_965216955.1. Classification (GTDB taxonomy): domain Bacteria; phylum Bacteroidota; class Bacteroidia; order Chitinophagales; family JADIYW01; genus CBDCGV01. The sequence continues at coordinate 234,324 of CBDCGV010000009.1, forward strand.
GTCTGCTTTTCCAGCTTTATACAACTCTCCTACTTTTTTAGAATCCGAATTACGTTTAGCATTCAGATTATCTAAAGAAGTTTTGAGTTCTTTTCTCCTCTCATCTAATAAAATGATATCATCTACAAGCTCTACAGGTTCAAAGGATTTCACCCTTAATAAACGTTTAACCGCCTCAATGTCATTCTTCAACTGTTCAACTAAAAGCATATATAAAGAAATTTAAGGGAGCAAAGATAGTATTCAGATGATAGAATTTACTCTATCTATATCAGATGTAAGGTTTTTTTTACCTAAGCTTATTCATATGGAAGCGTTATTTGTTTTACAAGTAGTACAACCACAGAACTTATCTACATTTAATCACTTTTTTATGTGTTCTATTGTTTAAGTGAAAAATTGTTGTTTTCTTTGCAGTGCGTTAAAATTCGAAGCGCACCTTCTAAGAAGCTATCCCATAAAACTGGATTAATCTTAAATTTAAGTCTTAATTAAACAATCATATTATGTACGATATTTTAGCATTGAATGAAATGCTTGTTCCTGAATTGAAAGAAATTGCTGAAAAATTAAAAGTACCAAAATTCAAAACGCTCAACAAACAAGACCTCATATACCAAATTCTTGATCTTCAAGCAATTAGCGAAAACCCTAATAAAGAAAAAGCTGCCGAACAATCATCTAAAAAAGAAGCTCCAAAGCGACCGCGAAAAAGAACCCAAGCAGCAGAAAAAGACATGAAGCCAGTTGTGGAGAAAACAAGCATGGAGAAAAAGAAAGTAGAAGAGAGAAAAGAAATAAAAAAAGAGAAACGAGAAAAGCCTTCTAATGAAAAGAGGCAGCACCATATGAATGGAAATGGTAAAAAGAATGGAAATGGTGATAAAAGAAACAGTAACAAGAGAACGCTTACTTTCGATGTTGAATTAGATGGTCTAATTTCAGGCGAAGGTGTTCTGGAAATTATTACTGATGGATATGGTTTTTTAAGATCTTCTGATTATAATTATTTATCTTCCCCAGATGATGTTTATGTTTCTCCATCTCAAATAAAATTATTTGGATTAAAAACAGGCGATACTATTGTTGGAACAATAAGACCACCAAAAGAAGGCGAAAAATATTTTGCACTAATAAAAATTGAAACAATCAATGGAAAAAGTCCTCAGGAAATTAGAGACAGAGTGCCTTTTGATTATCTAACCCCTCTTTTCCCAACTGAAAAGTTAAACTTATATACAAGAGCATCTAATATTTCAACAAGAGTTATTGACCTGTTTACACCAATTGGTAAAGGACAAAGAGGAATGATTGTAGCACAACCAAAGACTGGGAAAACGATGCTACTAAAAAATGTAGCTAATGCCATTGCTGAAAATCATCCGGAAGCTTATTTAATAATTCTTTTGATCGACGAACGTCCTGAGGAGGTAACAGACATGGCAAGAAGTGTGAATGCAGAAGTTATTGCTTCTACATTTGACGAACCAGCAGATAGACATGTAAAAGTTTCAGACATTGTATTAAACAAGGCAAAAAGGTTGGTAGAATGTGGACACGATGTAATTATTCTTCTAGATTCAATTACTCGTTTAGCTAGAGCCTATAATACCGTAGCCCCATCTTCTGGAAAAGTCTTATCTGGTGGTGTGGAAGCCAATGCTCTTCATAAACCAAAAAAATTCTTTGGGGCGGCAAGAAATATAGAGAATGGCGGTTCTTTAACAATTTTAGCTACTGCGCTTACAGATACAGGTTCAAAAATGGATGAAGTCATTTTCGAAGAATTTAAAGGTACCGGAAACATGGAATTGCAACTTGACAGGAAACTCTCTAATAGAAGAATTTATCCTGCTATTGATGTTACATCAAGTAGTACTCGTCGAGAAGATTTATTGCTCCAAAAAGAAGTATTGCAGCGCATGTGGATCTTAAGAAACCACTTGGCTGATATGAATACTGAAGAAGCAATGAAGTTTTTGTTACAACAAATGAAAGGAACTAAATCAAACGAAGAGTTTTTAATTTCAATGAATGGATAGATAATATTCTATATTGTAATTAGAATAGACTGAAAATAATTTCTTAATATTTAATAGGCGCTACTTTATACTAAAAAAACATTATCTTCGCACTCCCTAATATAATTTGAAAGAATGAAAAGGACGTATCAACCATCGAGAAGAAAGAGAAAAAATAAGCACGGCTTTAGAGAAAGAATGTCTTCTAAAGCAGGGAGGATAGTTCTTAATAAAAGGAGAGCTAAAGGCAGAAAAAAGCTTTCAGTTTCTGATGAAAGAAGATTAAAATAATCCATTCTTATCGAATCCAATAAGATTCAACGGCATACATTTGAAAAGAGAGAACGTTTAAAAAGTAAAAAGTTAATTCAAAGACTTTTTGATAAGGGTTCATCCATAAAAGTTATTCCTTTAAAATTATTGTACTTAAAAGTTGAAGAGGAAGATATTCGTTCCAATCAATTTGCATTTGCTGTTTCTAAAAAGAAATTTTCTAATGCTGTAGATAGAAACCGAATTAAAAGGCACATGCGTGAAGCTGTAAGGCTCTCAAAACATGATTTAAATTCAGTACTGACACAAAAAGGCACGAAATATGTGTTTATGATAATGTATCTTTCCAATAAAAAAGAAGATTATCACAGTATAAATGAAGCTGTTATAGAACTTTTTGAACGTTTTAAAACAAAAATTTGATTTTTTTAACAAGCATTTTTAAGCAAATATTCATAAAATTGATTCGTTTATATCAAATATTAGTATCTCCATTACTGGGATCTAATTGCAGATATACACCTACTTGCTCACATTATGCTGTTGAGAGTATTGAAAAACACGGTATTTTTAGAGGTAGTTGGCTAGCAATAAAGAGAATTGCCTCTTGCCATCCTTGGGGTGGAAGCGGATATGATCCTGTACCATAAAAATTAAAAAATGAAACTTAAGAAATACATTCCATTAACTCTAGTGATCGCATTGATAATTCCATTATCTTCTTCACAAGATCGTTATTTTGAAATTTCAAAAAACATTGAAATTTTCACTTCTCTTTTTAGGGAACTCAATGACCATTATGTTGATGATGTAGATCCAAATGAGATTATGCGTATTGGTATTGACGCAATGTTAAGTTCATTAGACCCTTTTACAACATATTTAGCTAAAGCTGACTTAGATGATTATCGTCTTCAAACAACAGGGAAGTATGGTGGAATTGGCGCCAGAATAGGAAAAATTGATGATTACGTGACGATTACTGAACCTTATGAAGGTTTTCCTGCACACAAGGCAGGACTAATGGCAGGTGATGCCATAATTGAAATAGATGGCAAGTCTGCTAAAGGATATGACACTCAAGAAGTTAGTCAAATTCTTAGAGGGCAACCAGGAACCGATGTTAAAGTAAAAATATATAGAGCGGGTACTGATGAAACATTAGACAAAATTCTAACGCGCGGGGAAGTTAAGATCAATAATGTTCCATATTACGGTATGTTAAATGATAAAATCGGGTATATAAAATTGTCCAATTTTGCAGAAAAAGCGGGCAAAGAGGTAGGAGATGCTCTGACAAAACTTAAAGAAGAAAATCAGATAGAGGGGGTCGTTCTAGATCTTAGAGGAAATGGTGGAGGGCTTCTTCATGAAGCCATTAACGTAAGTAATGTTTTTGTTGACAGAGGGATAGAGATCGTCAGCACAAAGGGAAAAATTGCTGAAACAGAAAAAAAATATACAACGCTGAACAAGCCAATTGATGCTGAAATACCATTAATTGTATTAACCGATGGTGGGTCGGCATCTGCTTCTGAAATTGTTTCCGGATCAATACAAGATTTAGACAGAGGTGTTGTTATTGGACAACAAACTTACGGAAAAGGACTAGTTCAAATAACGCGTCCTGTAGCCTACAATGCAAGGTTAAAGGTCACAACTTCTAAGTATTATATTCCAAGTGGAAGATGCATTCAAGCCATTGATTATTCTAACAGGACCCTTGATGAGCGTGCAACAAAAATCCCGGATTCTTTAAGAAGAGAGTTTAAAACTTCAAAAGGAAGAATAGTAAAAGATGGTGCTGGTATAGAACCTGATCTCACTACTGAATTAGAGGAAATAGCGCATATTACAAGAAGTTTATATAGAAAAGACCACATCTTTAGATTTGCGACTGAGTATTTTTTCAATAATAAGGAATTAAAGAATGGTGCAAAATTCAATCTCTCCGAAAAGGGTTTTGAAGACTTTGTAGCTTTCTTAGATGGGAAGGATTATGATTACGAAACAAATACCGAAAAACAACTTGAGAGATTAAGAGAAATTGCTGAAAATGAAAATTATCATGAAGCACTATCAGATGCCATAGGTCAATTAGAAGAACAAATGAAGCATGATAAAAAAAGAGATTTATATAAATATAAAGATGAGATTATTCGATCTTTAGAAATAGAGATTGCAAGCAGATATTTTTATCAAAAAGGGAGAATAGAGTCTTCACTAAAAGACGACATAGATGTTTTAAAAGCTATAGATATCTTCACAAATAAAGCCAAGTATATTGATATCCTTGCCGTAAAATAGTATTGTAAAATCTACGCTTTTTGATCATAGAAATACTTCTTTTAGGAATTGTAGGTTTTGTTGGAGGAATGACCGCAGGCCTCTTTGGAATTGGAGGAGGTATTATATATGTCACTGTCTTTAGCACTTACTTACTACAAATACAAAGAATTGAATACATCCCCTCAGAGGTCGTAGTACAGTGCATCGTGTTAAACTCCATGTTTGCCATTTTTTTCTCCGCTACTATTGGGAGCTTTCGACAATTTAGATCAAATAACTTTTATCTTAAACCCTCTCTTATCGTAGGATTATCTTCTGCATTTACTGCATATATAATATCAAAAATCATTACTTCTTTCTCATTCTATAATGAAAGGTTATTCTTACTTTTCTTTTCAATTGCTTTAATTCCAATCCTATTTAAATTTATCCCTAATAAATCTTTAAAAAAAGAAAGCAATACCAAAAATGAAAATGCTATTTCTCCTTTTAAATATTCACTAACCGGATGCATTGCGGGAATAGGTTCTGCTCTTTCTGGTTTAGGAGGGGGATTTATAATCAACCCAATTTTGTATGGGGTATTAAAAGTCCCAATAAAAAAAACCTTCTCTATTTCTTTAGGCTCAATCATAATTACCTCTTTTTCTATCGTACTATTTTATCTAATTACAAAAAGTGTTCAAATTGAAATTGCCTATTCTTTCCATGGACTTTTGTTGAACATGGTGGTTCCTGTTATTTTTGGGGCACTTATTGGAACCCCTCTTGGGGTTAAAATTGCTCTAAAGGCTAATGCCCAAAAATTAAAGGTTGCCTTTTTTATAGGTGCAATACTGATTATAATTAGAAATTTATTTCTAATCTTTACCAATACTTAAGAAAACTTATTTCAACAATGAAATATCTCCTTTGCATAGACGCTGCGGTAGGAAATTGTTCGGTTGCCTTATCAGGAAATGGGAAACCAATAGACCTAAAAATATCTGATCAAAAATTCAAAACAGCAGAAATTATAAATTTATTAGTTGAGGATATTCTTCTAAAAAATAAAATAAAACTATCAGATCTCTCCGCTATAGCAATAACAGAAGGTCCTGGCTCTTATACCGGTTTAAGAATTGTAACGTCTACTGCCAAGGGACTCTGTTATGGACTTCAAATACCATTAATTACTATAAGTACTTTTAATGCTATGGTCGAAGGAATAAAAACAAAGTACGAGAAAAACAATTTTGACTTTTACGTTCCTTTGATAAACTCTAGAAAAGATGAAGTTTATATATCTATTTTTGATGGCTACAATAAAGAAATTTTATCTCCCACCCCATATTCTCTTTCATCCGGAATTCCGAATGAGTTAATAAGCATTTCCAATAAATCAATAATCTTCTTTGGTGATGGGGTACAAAAGATTGAACCTTATACAGTTGATTTAAACAATTCTCATCTCCTCAAAAATTTTTATTATAGTGCTGAAGATATATCAGTGATTAGCTATAAAAAGTATACAAACCAGGAATTCTCTGATCTCGCATATTTTGAGCCTAACTACTTAAAACCTGCCTTCACAACCATTCCAAAGAGAAAATCATCTATTTAAATATGTTAAAAATTTGTAAAATAACCTTTTAGTATGTGACCCATTGGTTTAAATTTCGTTTAAAAGTTGAGACAAAATAATAATCAAAATTGTTAGGAATAAATAAAAATAAGATGACGGCTTTAACTATAGATGAGAACGTGTTATTACTAAAAAAGAATGAGAAAGAAACCATTAAATTGGATTACGAAGTATTGAGGAGATCTGTACTTATTTTAAGAGCCGTAAATCATCATCTGAGGCAGCAAATGATTCAACTTTTAGAAGAGGAAGACAAGTTAACAGTTACAGAGATTTACATCAAACTAAGGCTAGAGCAATCTGTCGCATCACAACATTTAGCAATTTTAAGAAGAGCAGGTGTTGTTGATACCGAAAGAGAAGGGAAATATATTTATTACACACTAGATAAAGATCGAATCGGAGAAATTTCTTCTTTTATAGAAGAATTGGTGCAAAAATAAATCTTAAAAATCAAAATACATACTTTTAGAATTAACCCCTCTTTTATAAAGACAATAAGTTTTAAGACCCCCAATTTTATATTTTATTAACATCATATAAAACCTTTCAATATTTTTTATAATTATCTATGTGTATTATAATTTGTATTGATGTTGCAAACCAAAGGAGAACTCGAAAAACTAGATAGATCGATTAAGGTTTTAAGAGCATTATCACACAAATTAAGAATAAGATTGTTGAATTTTATTCATCAAAATGGCCCTGTAAGTGTTTACGAAATTTTTACCACACTCAACTACGAACAATCTATTACCTCTCAAAATTTAAGAATCCTTAGAGAAGCTGATCTTGTAATAACACAGAGAGAAGGCAAAGTAATATACTATTTACCCAACAATAAACGTCTAATAGAATTAGGAGACCTTATCGTAAGCTTTGACCAAAAGACACTTGACAACAGAAAAAAGACCAAAAAGAAATAACAGTTTTAAACGATTAGCATCAAATAAACTTCCAACAATTTAGGGGATTTACTTCTATTCCGTTATTTTTAGGAATGCAAGAAAAAGAAACGCTATACCTCTTTGATGCTTATGCACTTATATATAGAGCTTATTTCGCTATGAGTAAAAATCCTTTGATTAACAGTAAAGGATTTAACACTTCTGCAATTTCGGGATTTACCAATTCACTATTTGAAATTTTGACGAAATACAATCCCAATTATGCAGCTGTTGTTTTTGATGCTCCCTCAACAACAGATAGAAAGGCAGAATATGATTTTTATAAAGCAAATAGACAGTCTATGCCAGAAGACATTGCAGTATCTATACCTTATATAAAATCTATCATTGAAGGATTCAATATTCCGATAATACAATTAGATGGATATGAAGCTGATGATTTAATTGGAACAATTGCTAAAAAAGTGGATAAGACCATTGATGTCTATATGGTTACTCCTGATAAAGATTTTGCTCAATTGGTAGATAAAAATATATTCATCCATAAGCCACCATATATGGGTAAAGGTCATGAAATTTTGGGCGTAGATGAAATAAAGAAAAAATGGGAAGTTGAAAATCCTTTACAAGTCATAGATATTTTAGGGTTATGGGGAGATGCAGTTGATAATATTCCAGGAATTCCTGGTGTTGGTGAAAAAACAGCTAAAAAGTTTGTCAAAGCATATGGAAGTATAGAAGGACTGTATAAAAATACAGAACAATTAAAAGGAAAAATGAAAGAAAAAGTTATCGAAAATGAAGAGATGGCTTTTATATCTAAACAACTGGCAACTATAATTATTGATGCACCTATTCAATTCGATAAAAAAACTTTTAGAATTTCTAAGCCCAATAAAAAGAAACTGGAAGAACTATTTATAGAGTTAGAGTTTAGAACACTTGGAAAAAGAATTATTGGTGATAGCTACAAATTTATCGGAACTGTAAAAACCAACCAACCTACGCTATTTGATACTTCAAACGACAACCAAAATGAAACAGCCGTTCTAATCGAAGAAAAAAATATAGATACCGTTGACCACAATTACTCTTGTGTTGACAATGAGAAAGAAATTACAAAGCTATTTGAAAAGCTAAATGCGGCTTCCGCCATTTGCTTTGATACAGAAACTACTGGGCTTAATGCCTTAACCAATGAACTTGTGGGACTGTCTTTTAGTATAAAATCTTTTGAAGCCTACTATATTCCATACCATTCTTCGAGCAAAGACCTTCAAGAAAAAATAATTGAACTAACAAAAAAGCTCTTAGAAAATAAGACGATCACTAAAATTGGACAAAATTTAAAATATGACATTTTAGTACTTAGAAAATATGGAATATATGTTCATGAGCCTTATTTTGATACGATGCTAGCGCATTATGTTTTAAAACCTGATAGCAGGCATAATATGAATATTCTTGCTGAAGACTATTTAGGCTACTCCCCTATTTCTATAGAAACGCTTATTGGGAAAAAAGGCCCAAAACAAAAAAACATGAGGGATGTTCCAATCAATGAAATCACTCCTTATGCATGTGAAGATGCAGATATCACCTATCAATTATATGAAGCACTCAACAAAGAAATAAAAGACCAACCTGTTGAAACAGTTTTTAAAAATGTTGAACTTCCATTAATTAATGTACTTGCTGATATGGAAGAGGCTGGCATTACCATAAATAAAACCTTCTTAGATGAATATTCTAAAAAACTAAATGAGGAATTGCTCATCTTAAAATCCGATATCTATACTTTATCAGGTGCTGAGTTTAATTTAGACTCTCCCAAACAATTGGGAAATATACTCTTCGAAAGAATGGACATAAAATATGTAGGGAAAAAGACAAAAACAGGGCAATTCTCAACTAGTGAAGATACATTACTCAAACTTGAAGAAGCCCACGAAATTATTCCTAAAATTCTTAGTTATAGACAAATTACAAAGCTTAAGTCCACTTATGTAGATGCACTTCCCCTGCTTATAAATAAAAATACCAACAAAATCCACACAACTTTCAATCAGTCTGTTGCAGCCACAGGACGTCTAAGTTCAGTAAATCCCAATTTGCAGAATATTCCTATTAGGACTGAAAGAGGAAGAAAGATAAGAGAAGCATTTATAGCTTCAAAAGATCGACTTTTTTTTGCTGCTGATTATTCCCAGATAGAACTTAGAATCATTGCCTCAATAAGCGAAGACAAACGTATGATTGAGGCATTTTCAAATAACCTTGATATTCATTCCTCTACTGCAGCTAATGTTTTTGGTGTGTCCCTTGAAAATGTAACAAGGGAAATGCGTAGAAAAGCAAAAGTCGTTAATTTTGGTATAATTTATGGGATATCAGCTTTTGGGCTTGCTCAGCGACTTAAAATTAAGAGAACTGAGGCAGCAGAGATTATAGAAGCGTATTTTAAACAATATGAGGGTATAAAGAAATACATGGTTCAAACTGTTGAATGGGCAAAAGAACACGGTTATGTAGAAACCATTTTGGGAAGAAGACGTTATTTAAGAGATATAAATTCGAGGAATGCAACAGTCAGGGGTTTTGCAGAGCGAAATGCTATCAATGCGCCCATTCAAGGTTCTGCTGCTGATATGATAAAAATTGCGATGATAAATATTCATAAAAAAATGAATGAAAAGGGATTAAAATCAAAAATGACATTGCAAGTACATGATGAATTGATATTTGATGTTGTCCCAGATGAAATGAATTACTTAAAAGAAATGGTAGAAATTGAAATGCAGAATGCTTTACCTTTAAAAGTTCCCGTTGAAGTAGGTATGGGAGATGGTAAAACCTGGTTAGAAGCGCATTAATAATTAATATTTGCTAAAAAATGTGCAAAAGTGATCTAGTTAAATTATTTTGATAATCACGACCTTTGAAACAGCTGTAAAGCTCAAAACGAATAAATATGAAACAACTCATTACTTTGATGGCAGTCTTGGTGTTAAGCCTAAATGTTGCACATGCCCAAATGTCAAATAAGGCCATAAAAAAGAAAGAAAAGAAAGCCAGGCAACTCTATATGAAAAAGAATTACGAAGGTGCTCTCAAAATATACAACGACTTATACAGTGCTACTAGAAAAGAAAAATATACTGCAAAAATTGCCAATGTACATTACAAATTAAGCAATTACGAAAAAGTGGTAGAGTGGTACAAAAAGGCTCCTGAATACTATAAAAAAGACGATAGAAAGTTATTGCAGTTTGCAGAATCGAGTAAGATGATTGGAAACTTTAAAGATGCGCTGAATACATATATTTATTATGCTATTGAAAATAATGATGCGGAGTCGATATATGATAAAGCATATGCGTGCGAAAATTTATTAAAGGCACAAAAAAATGCTGTTTTATATGCCGCAGAAAAGTTACCCCCTAATACTGGAAAAGATGAAATTAACATTGCCAATTTTCGAAATAGTTTTGTTTTTATTTCAAATAGACCATTAACTTCTGGTGTTTCTAAAAAACAAGCAGATGATTTCCAGGATGTTTATATTCTAGAAAAAGAATATAATAAGTGGCTTCCTGAAAAATTACTTCTTAGGGAAAATGATCATCAATTCAATATTAGTTCAGTTAATTATACGAAAGACGGTAATAAAGTATTTTATACAATTTCCCCATATAAAACACCCAAGGAAAGACAAAAAATTAAAAATTTTAAGCCGCATTATAGAATCATGACAGCGGTTAATCTAGGAAACAAATGGCAAGACGTTGAAGAAATACCATTTAATTCTGATGAATTTTCATGCAAGGATCCATTTATAAGTGCCGATGGAAAAACGCTTTATTTTTCTTCCAATAGAGAAGGAGGTAAAGGAGGGTATGATATTTATTATTCTACACTAAAAAATGAAAAATGGACTCGACCAAAACCTATTGAAGGAAATATTAATACAGAATACAACGAAGAGAATCCATACATAAGCGAAAGCGGACATTTGAATTTTTCATCTAACAAACCATTGGGGTTTGGGGGATACGATATCTATAGGACAAACAAAACAAAAAATGCTTGGACAGAACCAGAATTATTACCCCCTCCTATAAATTCAAGTTATAATGATAAGGGCATTATATATGAATGGGGCTTAAACTCCGGTTTCTTTTCATCTGACAGGCCCGGTGGTAAAGGAGGTTACGATATGTATGTATTTATGCCCTTTGACTTAAAGTTAGAGGTTTCTGTTTTTAATGAGTCTAACGGTCGTTTATTAGATCTTGCGGAAGTTCAACTTTTCAGAGATAAAGTTCTTTTAGGGGAAGCACTAACGACTAAAGAGGAACCTGCAATACTTCAAGTTGGAAAGGAGGCACACTATGAAATTGTTGTAAAAAAAGAAGGGTTTTTACCTAAAACAAAGACAATCAATACTTTTGGTAAAAAAAATAGAGAAAATGTTTTATCAAGTGTTCAGTTAAAAAAAGATCCTCAGTTTATTGAGGCGGCACCCGATAAAAAGATTGTCTTTAATAATCCTAATTATATTAGACTTACTGCTACAGTTAAATATCCAAATGAAAATATAATCAAAAATGCAGAGGTTAATTTGATTAATCTCAACTCGGGAAGATTAAAAATATTAAATACAGATAAAGATGGTAAATTCTTCCAAAAGCTTTATTTAAATAACGAGTACAAAGTCATTGTAAAGCATAATGGCATGAAGATTGAGAATGATTTACATACTTATGGGTATGACAAGGCAGAAGAAGTTGAAACAGCATTCATTTTTGAAAAAACAAAATCTGTTTATGCTCAAAACAAAAAGAATAAAATAGACAAATCGACTGAAAATTCTACTGCAAACAAAATTAAAGAAATAGAAAAAGGTAAAAGCAATAAAAAGAATATTAAAGAAGAAATTGTACAAGAAGAGCTTGTTCAAAATATAAAAGAAAAGGAGGATAAAACGACAAATAAAATTGAAGAAAAAGAAGTTATTGTTCAAAATAAAAATGAAAAAAACAAAGTAAAGAATGAACCTGAAAACAATCAACTTGTATATAAAATTCAACTTGGAGCCTATATGACATCAAGCATTAAGTTCAACGAATTCAGCGACCTTGGAAGCGTAAAGTACAATAAATCATCTAGTGGTCAATTTATATACACTTTGGGAAATTATGATGACTTAGATAAAGCGAAAGAATATTTGCAAGAGGTACGGGATAGCGGCGTGCCTACCGCATTTATAGTTTGTTATTTTAATAATGAAAAAATTAGTATTCACCGTTAAAAAGAAAATTATGAAAAGAATTGTAACACTATGTACTATGTTGTTGGCTATACTTACTTTGAGAGTTAATGCACAAGCCGACATTGCTGTAAATGAAATATTACAGTATATGAGCAAAGGAGAGCAAACAGGTTTTGAATTTGAAATTCCGGAAGCAAATTCAAAAACGGTTACAGCTGCGTGGAAAAAACTTATGAAGAAATATAAAGGCAAAACCATTTCTTCAAAAAAGTCTCCTGAAATATTTACAGATAACGCCTTGATAAAAGATGTTAGTGAAAATACCGTTGACGTCTATGCAAGGATCATTGATTCTAAAAATGGAACTACCGTTCTTGCTTTTGTAGATTTGGGAGGCACTTTTGTATCATCCGATGAACATTCTGCACAATTTACTGCTCTTGAAAATGTTTTTAGAAAATTTGGCTTAAGTCAGGCTAAAAAAGTTGTTGAGCTTCAATTGGAGGCAGAAGAAAAGCAACTAAAAGAGTTGGAGAAAGATTTCAGTAGTCTTGTTAAGGAGAAAGAGGGATATATCAAAAATATTGAAGATGCTAAAGCATTAATTCTTCAAAGAGAACAGGATATTGTAAACAACGAAGAAAACCAAACAACAAAGCAGGAACAGATTGAAATACAAAAAGAAATTATCAATACTGTTCAAGAAAAACTAAGTGAGTTTTAACTAAAGGCATTTTAATATGCGACAACGATTAGTGCTCTGGGGAGAGATTGGAACAGATAGAAAAGCTCTAATTGCAATCAATTTTGATGAAGAAGAAAGAAAGATTTTCATCAATGCATTCCCAAAAGAGGAAATTACAAAAGAGATTCAAGACAGTTTATTTCAAGTATGGAAAAATGGAGGGGAGTATAAATTCCCCTCTAATTCTTTCTATTGGGAAGTGAATGAGACAGATGATGGTATTCCAAAAGAAATTAAAATTCACAAGCCTGCAATTGTCAAAAGATCTTATGACATTTGGACAAAAAAGTTGCTGAGCTTAAGACATTTTGAAGCATTTCAGAAGAATCTTCTGCAAATCAAATCTCAAAGTGAACTTAAAAACAACAATTTAGATACGACATGGAATAGTGCCAAAGAGTTGTGGAATAAAATTCTCAGTGCTCATAATGAAACCCTTTTAATAAAAGAACATAAAGAACTTCTTAAGCTCAATATCGACGATGTCTTTAATGCGCTCAAGGCAAAAAAAAGATTGAATAAAGAAAATGATTTTCAATTTAGCCTTACCAATTTTAAAGCACTAAATAAAAAATTGGACACTTGTGCAGAAAGATTGATCTATCCAAAAGAATGGAATAAAACCTTTAACACTCTAAGAGAAATCCAGCAAGAAGTGAATGACCTCCCCTTTATGATCAAGCATGAAAGACAACTTAGAAAAAGAATAAATGAAATATTTAAAGATTTTAAGAAATACAAGCAAACAGAAAGAGAAAATCATTTAAAAAGCCGAATTAAAAATTTATCTGAAGTCATTAAAAAACTCGAAAAGTCTATATCTAGAGAGGAGGAAAATTATAAAATGCAATATGATAAGATTGTGCATTATACTAGAGGACGGTTATCCGAAAAAGAGATTGAAGAACGCCTAGCCTATATAAAAGATAAAATTGCTTCATCAAAGAATAAAATAATAGACATCACTAAAACAATTAAATCATTAAAAAAGAAAACCGACAGAAAGAAGGATCCCCAAAATGAAAAAACCAATAAAGCAATAAGTCAAAACCCAGAAGAAAATTTGGAAAAAATAAAACATAAGTCAGACTCCGTAGAAAAAAAATAAACTATTTCACTTTAAATCACTTCGCAATAATAGCAGATACGATAAAACAGTAAATACTGCTATATAAACAAAAGCCAAAATGAAGTTACTATATGCCCCTAATACTATAAGATCCGTAATATTTGCATTAGGAATCGCTTCTATTTTAAGATCTTTATCAAATTGAGTAAGCCCCCAAAAAATGCTTATAGGTAGTTTTTCAGCTATTTCCTCAGAAAACCTTGCTTTAAAAAACCAATTTGGTATTGATGTAAAAAGAATCATAAAAAGAACAATAGCCATCCCTGTTTTTTTCAATAAAAAACCCAAGAACATTGCTAGTGACAAAAATCCAGCAATCTGTACAAAAAGAGCAAATAAATAGGGAATGGTATTGCCAAAAGCAATATTAGAACTTCCACTCCCTTGAAATATACCAGATAACAATCCTATAACTGTCATAGCAATAGTACTTAATGCAGCAATGATAATTACATTCATCAATTTCCCTAAAGTAAATTCAAGCCTGCTTAGACCATCTATTACATGCTGCCTTGCTGTTCTATATAGGAATTCATTACATACTAATACAATAATTAAAATTGCCAATAACACTGTAAAAAACTGGGCAGTATATGAGAGCATTACCCAAATATCTGGAAACTCAAAGGGGTTTATTTGATTGTTACGGGTAACTTCGCTCAAAACCTTAAAGACATTAGCTTGAGGTATGGCAATAAAAAAAAGAGAAAAAATACCCACATATAAACCAAACAAAATCTTAAAAGACCTATTAGGTAATATTTTCCCTAGTTCTATTTTAAATAATTTTTGCATTAGTCCTTTACTATTTCCAAAAACTGATCTTCCAAAGATTTACGCTTTATAACCAAATGAGTAAGAATCACTCCCCTTTCCATAAGATCTCTATTGATATTAGCTACATTCTGTTGATCATTTACCAAACTGACTAAAATTCGCCCATCTGTAAGTTGTTCATCAATGATCTTCAAATATTTTAAACTCCGCACTGATTCTATCAATATAGTTCTATTATAACTACCAATCTCAATTAAGATTTCATCGCTTAAAATTTCATCAACACTACCATATTCTAATAAGGTCCCAGACTTTAATATCCCAACATGGCTGCATACCTTCTCTACTTCATCTAATAAATGACTTGCTAAAACAATAGTTTTCCCCTCAGATGCAATATTTTTTATTAGCGTTCGAACTTCATTAATTCCTTCGGGATCTAAGCCATTTGTTGGCTCATCTAAAACCAGTACTTCTGGATTACATAAGAGTGCCGAACCAATCGCTAATCGTTGTTTCATCCCCAAAGAATAAGTTTGAAATTTAGAGTTCTTTCTAGCCAATAAATTCACTTTATCTAAAATAGGATCAATTGCATTATAATTCACTCCCTTAATGTCAGCTACAATCTTAAGATTCTGATATCCCGTTAAATATGGATAAAAATTAGGTGTTTCAAGAATTGCTCCAATTTTGGACTTCTCTGTTTTTGAAGAATCCGCACCAAACCAACTGTACATGCCAGAATCACGCCTAATCACGTCTAATACAATCCCTAAAGTAGTTGTCTTTCCACTTCCATTTGGACCTAAAAGTCCAAATACACTTTTTTGTGGAACTTCAAATGATACATCATTCACTGCTTGAACCCACCCAAAAGATTTATTAAGATTTTTAATAGTAAGAACAGCTGCCAATTCAATAAATTTAAGATTGTCCTAAATTAATGGTTAATTTAGGATTTAAAGTAATAATGATTGTAAAATATCCCAATAAGAGAGGAGAATTGGTTTGTGGGTGTGATGAAGCAGGACGCGGTTGTTTAGCTGGCCCAGTAGTTGCAGCTGCAGTTATACTGCAAAAAGACTTCAAGAATAACTTAATTAATGACTCCAAGAAGATGACCAAAAAAAACAGAGACCTTCTAAGAAACATCATCGAAAAAGAGGCCATAGCTTATGGAGTTGGGATTGTCGGTCAAACAAAAATTGATGAAATCAATATTCTAAATGCATCCTTTCTTGCAATGCACAAAGCCATGGAAAAAATTGGGATAAGTTTCCAAAAAGTAATTGTGGATGGAAATAGATTCAAAACATACAAAAGTATTCCACATGAATGTATTATTAAGGGAGATGGTAAATATTTGGAGATTGCAGCTGCATCTATATTAGCAAAAACCTATAGAGACGAAATCATGGAAAATCACCACAATAAATTTCCAAATTACAACTGGAAAGCCAATAAAGGATATCCGACAAAAGAACATCGAGCGGCAATATCAAAATATGGCATTACCAAACTTCATAGGAAGTCTTTTAGATTATTGCCAGAACAACTTGAATTATTTTAAGTTTATAATACCAAAATCAAATTAGTATTTAAAAGAATCTTTTCTTCTAGATTTATTGAAAAAAGTAGAGCTTATTCTACCGTTAGCATCTAAGTGTATCATATTGGTTTGATCACTAAAATGTTCTAGTAAAACGAGATTTTCTATGTCAAATAGATTAATGCTTTCAACATTTTTTATCTCCAAGTAACACCATACAAATTCATCCTCTCTCTCAAACCCAATATAATCAATTGAACTCAATTGATTATTTATCGAAATTATAATTTTCTGCTTCAAGTAATTGCAAATTAAGGAGTCTGCGAGCACTCTTGAAAAAGTATCCTGATCAATACCCAAAATAGTATCATGCATATTTTCTACGGCATCATCAAAATCATCAATAAAGCCTCTAAAAATGACTTCAATTCTTCCTTGCTCCTCATTGTGCTTCATATCCGTAATAGTAACATGAATTGGATGGGCGTTGACCATTACAGAAACACTAACGAAAAAAAAAATGTATAAAAACTTCATCAAATAAATATCTGCAAAAAAAGTACCAACAATTTAGTTAAGCTTTTGGGGAGTAATCATCTCAAATACGGGAATATTTACATAAAATTGTTTGCCATCTTTTAACTGACGCATTAGATACTTGCCATGCATTTTGCCAATTTCTGTTTTCAAATGGCATCCTGAGACGTATTGGTATCTTCCCCCTGGAACGATAATAGGCTGCACTCCTACAACACCTTCTCCTTCTACTTCTCTAGTTGTATTATTTGCATCCCAAATAAACCAATGGCGTCTAAGTAGTTTTACTGTTGATTCTCCTTCATTCTCTATGGTAATTCTATAGGCAAACATATACTCCTCCTTAAAGGGATCTGAATATTCCTTTTGATAAAAAGTTTCTACACTTACCTTAATATGTCGAGTTACTTCTGTTACCATATCCTGAAAAGTTCTACGCTTTAAAGACAAATAATGCAATTGCCTTTACAACGAATTACTTTCAACCAATATAAATATGGTAAAAAAAGTGCTATTAATAAATACTGAACAAAGATAATTTGGGACAACTAACCATTTATATAACGTTCTACCAAACGTTCTGCTGCATTAAAAGCATCTGATAGATCTCCGTTGACAATGATATGATCAAACTTATTGGCATACTTCATTTCTAAGTCAACCTTTCGCAGTCTTTGCTTTAAAATATCTGAATTTTCAGTGCCTCTCTTTTTTAAGCGCTCTATCAATATTTCTTTTGAAGGAGGAAAAATAAAAATCGAAAGCGCACTATTTTCAAAGTATTGCTCTAAGGCCATTGCTCCTATAACATCCACTACAAAAACAACTACTTTTCCTTGTTCCCATATGCGGTGTAATTCAGATTTAAGTGTTCCGTAATAGAGTCCGTTATATACTTCCTCCCACTCTACAAAACCATCCTTTTTTATCCTATTTTCGAAATCTTCTTTTTCCAAGAAATAGTAATCCTCCCCTTCCTTCTCATCCTTTCGAATTCCACGAGTAGTTGCAGAAATAGAAAAACTCAATTGATCATACCTTTTCAATAAATGATTGGTAATTGTTGTTTTACCTGCTCCAGATGGTGCTGTTATAATGATGGCTTTCTTTTCCATTAATAGTAATAGGCGGTAAATTTATTAGTTACAGTGTGTTTAATACTTGTTCTTTAATTTTTTCTAGTTCATCCTTCATTTGAACTACTAAATGTTGAATGGATACGTCATTCGCTTTTGAGCCCAATGTATTTATTTCTCTTCCCATTTCCTGAACTATAAATCCCATTTTTTTGCCTTTATCTATTCTTGTATCATCTTCTAGGAAATCCAAAAATTGAACACAATGGGCCTTCAATCGTACCTTCTCTTCGCTTATATCCAATTTCTCTAAATAAAAAATAAGCTCTTGTTCGAATCGATCTTTATCATAATTTTTAATTTCTAGATTCGTCAAACGTTCTTTTATCCTGTCTCTCACGCGATCTATTCTTTCCTCCTCAAGTGGTTCTACAGCTTCTAGCAATTTCAATATTTGTTCTACAGCAGCCTTAAAAACCGTTTCTAAAACGTGGCCTTCTGTTTTTCTAAACTCAACAACTTTTGCAAGCGCATTATCTAAACATGCTTTAAGATCGGGCCAAAGTTCTTCCAAGCGATCATCGTCCGATGGCTGCATAACTTCTGGAATTTGAATAATTGCGGGTAATATATCTTGATACGGGAGCCCGTTTTTTTCAGCAATAGATTTTAACGACCTTAAATAACTATTTAGTGCTTTTGTATTAAGCATGGCATCTTCATCATCATTTGCTTTTATATTAAAAGTAACTTCCGTTTTTCCACGCTTAATTTTCGAACTTGTAATATTTCTAATTTCTAACTCCTTTGCTTTATAAGCAGGAGGTATTTTCACATTTATATCTAGAAACTTACTATTCAAAGTTCTCACCTCTATAACTATTTCTTTGCCTAATATAGAAACAGTATGTCTTCCATATCCCGTCATTGAATAAATCATGCCGCTAAGTTATGCCATTTTAATTTTATTCCAATGACATTAGAAGTCCTTGATAAGAGAAACATACCATTTGGGTTTTTTACTAACAATTCGTCCATCATATCCCCATCCAGTATCTACTTTAAAGAAATATCCCAATATCGTTGCTCTAAAACCACCCCCAAAACCCATAACTGTTGGATTGCGAAAATATTTAACCTCAACGTCAACAGAACCTACAACTGGAATTTGCTCAACAGTGAAAGGATTATCTTCATCAAATGGTGTTAGTCCTTGATAAGCAGCACCTATATCATAGAAACCAACTAATTGAAAGTCCCTAATAAATGAAGACTTAATGGCTCTTTTAATAAAGCTTGAGAAAGGTGCGATTCTCAATTCACTATTTAAAACTATATAGCTATTCCCATTTCTTATATTTTGATCAAAGCCTCTCATATTTGTTGCCGCCGCCTGAAATGCGTAATCAAAATTGGGATTGATTGGAATAGAGCTCAAAGGGACAAAACTACTATTTAACCAAGAGTCTACCCCTCCTAAATAATAAATGATCTTTTTACTTCCAAAAGAAGATGCGCCTGCAATTCTATTGGCCCAAATAATTTTTCTCCAAATCTTTTGATAGTGTCGAAAATCATAACCAAATACCATTACCCTGCCCTTTTTATCTTCAAAGTTTTGGAAAAATTCAAAATAAGTTTTGAATCGGAGACCATTTGGCAAATTTAAATTGGGTTCTTTTGAGTTATCATGAACGTACTCTAATTTTGAAGAAACCCAATTCTCTTTTGTCGTTTCTGCATTTAATCCAAGTCCGAAAAAATCGCTAGTTTGCGGAATCAACTTTTCATTTCTATAACCTACATGAAGCCGTACACTTCTAATAACATCTAATGGATAGTTTAATGATGCCTGTACAAAATGTAATCGTGATCTACCTTCACCAGAAGCTGGTTCCCCATTAATGAGTACATCATTAAAAGAGATATTTTCTAGATCACTTTTCCTATAAAAAACCAATTTCTTATCTAAACGATTTTTTAAGTTTTCATAACTTAGAAAAACCTCTGTACCATCGAAGTTGAAAGGAATCTTAAATCCAGCTAATATTTTATGATCTTCCATCACATCATAAATACCATATTTAAACATTCCTCCTAAATCAGGATTGTCAAAAACCGGCCCATTAGTAGAAAAACTTTGGTAAGGTGTTATATTAATTCCGTTGTCTAATTGTGTAGTTGCCTGATGAGATGAAAATCTGGCTCTATAAGGGATAATTCTGGTGGATTTAAAAAATCGATTTACTGAATTGGCTTTTACTTTCTGTTGTTCTGAATTTCCAATAACTGCTGTCGTTTTGGTTGTATCTATTATCCCTAGGTAATTATCAAACTTGCTTTTAAAAGAATACTCAAACGGACGGATATAAAAAGAATCAATGCGCTCTTCAAAAATGTCTTCAACTATAAGTTTCTTTTCTTTTTTTTCTTTTTTTTCTTTTTTTTCTTTTTTAATATTGTTTAGACTTTCCCATCGATTCCTAAATTCAGTAAATTCTAACGAAGGAGGATCTTCTTTGGATAACAACTTTTTTGAATTATATAACCTAAGAGTACTATTATCATGAAGTGTATAAACAACTTCTCTTCCAAAAGATGAAGTAGATAACTGTTCTACATTATTCCTCCAATTGGTAGAAGGAAAAGTGACACCCACCAATTTATGCTTTTCCCTTAGAAAAGAGGTATCTATTTTTTCTTTGATAGCTGCAACTAAAGAATCTTCAGGATTTATAATGGTATCTCCTTCAAAAACAACTATTTTTTCAAAGCCAGCACCAATTTTGGTCAAAAAGCCCTTGTAAATATTATATATCCCATTTTCATCACTCAAGAAAGCGAAGTAACTGGTATCTAACTCGATTGTTCCCTTTTCATTTGCAAAGGGAGTATTGGTAATCCGAGTAAGTATTTTGCTTTGAGTATTCAAATTATAAAAAAACAAATCATTGGTCTTAATAGGTAATATGGTGTCTAATCGTTCTACTTTTAAAGTATCACTCTCTCTATTAGATGAAAATACAATTCCACGATGACCACCAATATTAACATAAGCAGGATCTAAGTCGTCATAAAAGTCATTGGTAATCTGTACCGTCCGTGTATTCGTTAAACGATATTTGAAAATATCTGTTTGTCCTTTTTTCTGAGCAGAAATAATTAACTCTGCTGGACTTATAAAATCAAAATTATTTACTTTTTGAAATTTCTTTATGTCATTGGTTTCTCTCTCCTTAGTTTCTGGATCCAAGGTTGTAATTCTGATTACGTCTTTTTTCTCATAGATCAAGGCTAACATCTTACTTCTTGGTCCCCATCCTATTAACGGATAAGAATGGTCAAATGGATGTGTATCTGATTTTAAGCCCCCTTTTAAAACCTTTCTAACTTTCCCTGTTTCATTATTTTTTAGAAAAACCTTAAAAAAGCCCCCATCATGAGCGGCATATGCCAACCATCTTCCATCCGGAGATATTTTTACATGCGTATAATTTTTGTTGTTTCTTATTTTTAGAGGCATTATGTCTTCTTCTGAAGGCAATGTTCCAATTTCCTCTTTGTAACGATTCTTAAAATAGAGTCTCCAATCTTCAATTACGGTTTCAAGGGAAGATCCTAAAACATATGCAAAACCACTATTGGCACTCCTATTGATTCGAGTTATATAAATGATATTTTGTACACTCTCTTTTCCATATAAGCTTTCAACATAATGCCATAAGGCATTTCCTGCTAACTCAGGATTATAATTCAATACATCATAAAAGGTTGAGTACTCATTACTACGAAAGAAATCTCTTAATTCATCATCCAATTTAGAATCCCATCCTTTAGCAACATATGCTGCTAAACCAGGTTTATACCAAGTAGGTAAATTTAAAAGCACTGCATTTTGAACAATTTCTTGAAAGCTACTTCCAAAAACCATTGCATCAACAAATACTTCTGTAATAGCGTGCTTTAGATCAAAATATAAATCTTGATGGTTCCCATTAAAATACACAAATAGTTTGTTGTCAATAATTTGTGTTGTTCCGCCGATATTATAATTCTGATTTCCAGAAGATAGACCAATATTTGTTTGTGCTAGATCGTTTATTTCATTATAAACAATAATATCCAATTTACCATTTACACTATAGTCCAGTTCTCTTTCTATATTGGCAAGCTCCTTTTCAGCTGTCATTATTACGAACTTCCCGATATTCTGCCCTCCCGGATAAAAATAGGTGACAAAATTTTTCGATTCATATAGACTCCAATCAAAATCTTGGTATTGTACCCTGTTTTGTCCAAAAGTCGTTTGAATCCCTTGTCCATAAGCAATAGAAGAAATCAATACAAATAACAGAAGTATTATTGTACATTGGTTCGTTTTTATATTGATGGATCGCTTAAGGATCATTAAATTTTCTACTATCTTTTTGAAGAAATAAAAGTATGTCTATTATAATTCAAAATTCAAAAAATAAATAAATTATTTTCGACCTCAAATATTATAATCTATAACGAAATTATATGACGACTATTACAAGTTTTAGTACGAATCCGTTCCAAGAAAATACTTTTATTGTATCTAATGAGCAAAAAGACTGTTGGATTGTCGATCCAGGATGTTATGATGATAATGAATGGGCTCAATTAAAAAATTATATTTTAGAAAATGACCTTAATCCAATAAGATTGATAAATACCCATTGTCATATAGACCATGTTTTCGGAAATCACTATGTATTTGATCATTTCAACTTACTCCCAGAGTTCCATGAAAAAGAGCAAGTAATGCTTGATGCATGTCCAATGATCGCTCAAAATTATGGCTTAACTTATAAGGTTTCACCTAAACCTCAAGCATTTATAAAAGAAGGAACAGTCCAAACACTAGGCAAAGATAAATTTGAAGTACGATTTACGCCAGGTCATTCTCCAGGAAGTATTTGCTTTGTTAACCATGAAGAGCAATATGTAATAGCAGGCGACGTGCTCTTTTACGGGAGTATTGGTAGAACTGATTTACCTATGGGAGATCATCCAACTTTGATAAAGAGTATTAAAGAAGAACTATTAACGCTTCCAGACAATTTTAAGGTATACTGCGGACATGGTCCATCTACTACGATTGGGCATGAAAGATCTAATAATCCATTTTTATTCTAACAACTCGTTCTCTTCCACAGTTTTCTTCTTGTCTCCAAAGTTAAATTGTAATGTAAAGCGGATGGTATTATCCAAAGGGCTCCTCTCACTAGAAACTGGGGCCAAATAAGAAAAATCCAAACCAAAAACACTGTACCTAACCCCTACTCCAGCTGTTAAGTACTTTCTATTCCCTTTTGTATCAGCCTCCATAAAATAACCGAGTCTTACTGCAAACTGCTTGTTATACCAATATTCAGCCCCTAAAGACAAAGTCATTTCTCTTAACTCTTCCTTAAAGCCTCCTTCTGCATCTCCAAAAGAGCTAAAAACAGCAGCAATGGACGTCTTCTCTTTAAAATCTAATACATTAGGATCTCCTCCTGAACTATCCGATGAAAAAGATGGCACCAGTAATTTATTTACATCTACATAAAAGCCAATCTCGCTATAGCTATCAATAATAAGATTAAAACCTGTTCCTAAACCTAAATTTGCAGGAAGGAAATCTTCATTATCCGATGAATTCGTATAAGAAATTTTAGATCCTAAATTAGATATCGTAGCTCCAAAGCTAATTTCACCTTGCATTCCACGCTTACCAATATCCCTCTTTTTGTGATAAAAAGTACTTATATCTACACCAACAGCATGCCCAGCTTTAATAGCAAAACCATCTACTGTTTGTTGCCCTGATGCAAGATCAGAGAAAATATATCTTACAGCAGCCCCTATACCAAAATGATCAGATAGTTTAATGGCATAACCGACATCTAGTGCCAATTCGTTGGGATTGTCTTCTCCTATTTCTTGTGCGTTAATGTCTGTAAAAACAATATTTCCTAAACTAAAGAATCTCAAAGAGCTTTGTATAGATTGGCGCTCGTTAAACTTATAATAGCCAGCAAAATGTGCCAAGTATACATCTGTTACACCTAAGCTTCTCAACCAAGGAGAATAAGAAAAAGCCACTCCCGCTCTTTTTTCGGCAAATGGCAATTTTGCACTATTAAAATGCACCGCATTCGCATCAGGCGATAATCCAATTCCTACATCTCCCATGGCTCCAGACCTAGCATCAGGAGTAATTCGCAAGAATGGAACAGCCGAGGTAATAGGTTGTTCATCCTGTGCATAAAGGGTTATTCCTGCAAAACAATAAAGCATAATAAGTCCTATTGTTAATTGCTTTTCTACTCTCAAATTCATTCTAATTTTTATTGAAGTTTGCAAATTTACTTTAATATCACCAATTTTTTAAGTTCTTGTGCTTCACTGCCCAATTCATCCACCACATTCAACTTATAAACGTAGATTCCCTTACCGATGGTGTATCCTCCATCCCCTAAGCCATTCCATTCAATTCCATCTACTCTAAATCCGTCTGAAAATACTGTGGTCTGAATTGTTTTAACCAATCTACCGTCATAAGTAAAAACTTGTATTTGAACATCTAAATCCTGATCTGCTCTATTGTGCTCAAAGGAAAAGGTTGTATTATTTCTAAAGGGATTTGGATAATTGAGCACTCTGCTTAAAACAAAGGCCTCCTCATCCGCTATAATAAATTCGGTAGAGCCAACTCCAGAATTATTATAAACATCCCATGCTTTTACTGAAATGTCATAGGTGCCCGAAGGCAGGCTTTCCAATGGATAAATAATGGTCCCCGACCTAAAATCTCCTATATCGCTAATATAAAAGTCGTTTAAGATATATGGATTGCTATCATCACCATTAAGGATGGCTGTTATATCATGCCCAATGCTACTACCTGAAATATTTATTCCATTATCATCATAGAGTTTTATGAATAAATTAGGAGAACTACTTGCGAGACCGCCACTAACAAAATTTTCATCTCCAATATAAACCTCCACAATTGGCCCTTCATTATCATTGGCAAGCGTATCAACCGATTGCCCAACAAATATAGTATCATTGCCGGCAGCATCTATGGAACCATTTTCAGCGTAATAACTGATTTTACCTTCTCCCAATGAAAAATTTATATCTTTTGGAGCAATAAACTCAACACTAAATTTTCCTTGTTTAACTTCAGCTTGACCGGCATAAATAAGGCTTTTTTGAATAAAAAATTCCTTTTCCAGACTTCCAGTATTAAAGCTAGGTGGGTCATTAGGGTCATTCACTAAGGTTTTTATTTTTCGGGGTTTGTCATAAACTTTAACATTCAATGTACCATTAAAATCGCTTAACAAGGTATTACTTAAATCTCTTACTTCTCCTGAAATTGTTGCTTTTGACAGAGCTTTTAGGGTATCATTTTTCAAGCCGTTAGAATCATTTTTAAATTCGGTGGTTACCACTTTATATTGAGGAAACGCAAGTTTTAAGGCAGGATCTCCAATCAATGCAAACTTTCTATTTCCTGTACCCGTATTTGCTTGATTCTTAGAACTTTTAACAATATCACCTAATCTTAAAGCTCCATTTTGACTAGCCGCAAATAAATTCTCCAAAAACCTCCTATTCATTATTTCATTCCTATTTGAAAATACAAGTCTAACAGTGGTCACCAAAGCTATTGCCCCTCCATCTTCTTTAAAAAAAGCGCGCTCACCAGCAGAATAGACTTCAGGATCATCATATCTTGTAAATTCGCAAGTAGCAGTTATAAATAATGGCAATTTATCTGGGTTGTTCCATTTTTCAATTTCATCGATCGTAATTACCCTTTCCTGTGTTAATCCATTGGCACCGCCATGTCCGACATAGTTTACGAAGAAAGTACCTTTAAAAATAATTTTAGATAAAGCATCGCTTACTTCGGGATATCTCTCTCCACCCGGAATGGTTACTTGTTCATATGCATCCAAGTATAACTTATCGAGATTATAGTTTCTGTAATTATTTTCTGCAATTGGAGCAAAGACATCATCTGCATCGTTTATATGAATATTATTATCCTCATCATCCGCTATAAACGTTATATGATTTCTCCAATCTCCAAATGACTGTGCGCTATAATAAGTTTTAATCTTATCTACTGCAATCTGTGCCTTTTGAAGATCATCTGCTGGAATTCGACCAATACCAATATCTAAATCAATCCCATTTGTTACATCAACCTCCTTACCATCCAGACTATCCAATAATCCAAAATAGTCATCTGTAACGTAGCTATAGGTGGCCTTTAATGAAGAATCGCCTTGAAATGTTGGTAAATAAAAATCATCCAACTCTCTAGGATTATAATTGCCATCTCCAAACAACAAAAGATACTTTAAATCATTCCCTTCAACTTGTCCTCTCTCATAAAGCATTTTTACAAAATCCCTTATAGCTGTTACATCCTGGTTCCCAGAAGAAAATTCGTTGAAAATTTCACTTAAAACCACCACTTCTACTGATAGCGCATCTTTCTCTCTATGCAAATCTGCCAACTCATTTGCAGGAGCCATTGCTGCTTCTCTTGTCACAATTAACATGTCGGGAACCGATAATGCATGAAGGTTTTGATTGTTGATTTTCCCAATTGCCAAAGGAATGTTATTGACACTATTAAACATCACAAACTCTTTGAGTACACCCTCATTCTCTATGGTGAATTCCGCTTTACTACCAATCAAATTATAATTAATGGCTGTTGTAGCAAACTGATCTGTAACATCCCAAATTTCTACATCATTTGTGACATTCTGGATTTCATACCTGCAAACTGTCTCATTCTGAGATAACCCTAGTCTAAAACTTTGGGTAATACCTTCAAATCTGAGGCCCCTCCTTACTTGAATACGCAAATAATCCAGCCATCCTTTCCTGATATTATCTGTCCTATTAAAGGCAAGTTTTATCGAGTTTGAGTTAGTTGGGTTTATGCTGAAACGATCAACACTTTTCCTACCATAATCTAAAATTCCCGATGTAGAGGTTGTTCTAAGTATTCCGACACTATTCACCGTCGAATTATTATGTGTTACATTAAAAGAAGCATTTCCATTAGGAGAAAAAGCTACCAGCTTAGTTGTTATATAAGCAGGTTCGCTGGTTAAAACATTTGAGAAGTTGAAATTATAAGTTCGTTCTGTAATAAAATCAAACTCATCTCCCAACCAAAGATCACCCGTTTGTCCGAGATTTATCAACTCTTCTTCTATAAAATCGTAATCATCAAACTTGGTAATCGTTAAATCGGGTGTTTTAGAAGACGAGAATATAGTCGAAATTGTTTGGCTATTTTCATCCTTAATGGTTAAGAAATATCCTTTATAAGTATCATATCTGTGTTTTTCATGTGAAAAAACATCCGTATTTGGGTTATAAGTCCATTTATCTGGGCCCTCAGCATAAAAAAGGATATAATCACTTGATCCAAAATTAGTGCTACTCGCCATTATCTTAATAGGGATTTCTTCTAAATCATCAATCCGCTCTGCACCCGCCATTTGAGGTAACATCCCACCTCTTTGTCCATAAATTGCTACTTTATTAGGATCAATATTGGATACATTTAATCCTAATCTTTCTAAAAAACTACGATCAATCTTATACACTCCAGTACTTTCAACACCTATTTTATACCAATCACCTTCCTTTAAAACCGAACTGGATTTAAAACTTGCATTGTGATTAAAAATTACAGCGATACACAATAAAAGGGTGAGAAAAAGTGTTTTTAAAACATTCAAGCTGTTGGTATTTCTTTAGATTAAAATAGTGCGAATTGATTATTTAATTCCAACGTCGAAGATATGGTCGTATTGCAATTTTTTTCATAAAAGTTAAAAAATAATTGAATGTGCAATAAAACTTGGTTAAATTCATTATCTCTATATGGCAAAAATACTTTGCTGAAATCTATTTGAATTGTTAAATTTGTCGTTCTTAAAAATTAAAAGAGTATGATTTCCATTAAATCAAATACATCGTTTTTCATTGTCTTGAGTTTTTTCTTTGTGCTTTCGGGCTGCAAGAGCAATAAATCTGATGCAACAGGTTGGAACTACAACGATGAAAAATGGGGTGGTTTTAGCGTTACTGATGATCCTGGACAAGTAACAGGTCCTAACTTGGTACCAATCGAGGGTGGAACCTTTGTAATGGGAATCACAGAACAGGACGTAATGTATGAATACAACAATGTTCCTAGGAGAGTTACAGTTAGATCTTTTTATATGGATGAAACTGAGGTTGCTAATGTACACTATAGGGAATATGTTTATTGGACAAATAGGGTTTTTGGACAAGATAACAAACAAATAGTTCAAGCAATTTTGCCGGACACATTGGTTTGGAGAGAAGAATTAGGATATAATGAGCCATATGTAGAATATTATTTTAGACATCCTTCGTACGATTTTTATCCTGTAGTGGGTGTAAATTGGATTCAAGCAAATGACTACTGCAAATGGAGAAGTGACAGAGTTAATGAAATGATGTTGGTTGAAGATGGGTATATGGAATTAAGCACAGATCAAGTAAACGAAGAGAATTTCACCACAGAAGCCTACTTAGCTGGTCAATATGATGTAGTTATTAAGGATCAGAAAAAAGACAATAATCCAGATGGCGAAGGAGAAAGAGGAATAACCATGTCAGATGGTATTCTTTTACCTAATTACAGGCTTCCTACAGAAGCAGAATGGGAATTTGCGGCTTTAGCATTGATTGGAACAGTTTCTCATGAAGGAGAAGAAGTTGTTGAAAACAGAAGGATTTACCCTTGGGATGGAACAACACTTAGATATCAAAAAAGGAATGGATGGCAAGGTGATTTCTTAGCTAACTTTAAAAGAGGTAGAGGAGATAATATGGGATTAGCAGGTGCATTAAATGATAATGCTGAAGTTACAGCTCCAGTAAGATCTAACATGCCTAATGATTTTGGACTATTTAATATGGCAGGAAATGTATCTGAATGGGTACTTGATGTTTTCAGACCACTTACTTTCTCAGATGCTGAGGATTTCAACCCTTACAGGGGAAATATATTTACAGAGCTTGAAAAAGATGAGGAAGGAAACATCTTACCAAAAGATAGTACAGGTAGACTTAGAAGAAAAATACAAGATGCCGAAGATGTAGCGGATAGAAGAAATTATCGTACTCCTTACGCTATAAATTATCAAGATGGTGACACACTTTCAGAAACAAATTATAATTATGGAGTGACCTCTTTAATAAGTGATAAAGCTAGAGTTTATAAAGGTGGTTCTTGGAATGATAGAGCATATTGGTTATCACCAGGAGCAAGAAGATATCTAAACGAAGATCAAGCTTCTTCTGAAATCGGTTTTAGATGCGCCATGGATAAAATGGGCAGTTTTGGAGGAAATGAATTTAAAGAAGGGCAGAAAAAAGCAAAAGAGAATAAACGCCTAAGAGACTATTAATACAATTTATATTAAATATATTTAGAAGCCTTAATCAATTGATTGATTAAGGCTTTCTTTTTTGGTTCAGTTATGAATAAAGAGCATATAATAGAATTTTTACACGATGAATTCCAAAATAGTATTGGCATATGTACCGATACAAGAAAGTTAAAGCCCGATGAACTCTTCTTTGCCTTAAAGGGTCCTAGTTTCAATGGTAATAAATTTGCACAACAAGCGCTTGATGAAGGAGCAAGAATTGCAATCATTGATGAAGGCGCTTATCAAACAAATGACAATCGTACTATTTTAGTGAATGATGTTTTAACTACTCTACAAAAACTTGCTAGTTTTCATAGAAAGAAACTTTCCATACCAATTATTGGGGTTACAGGAAGTAATGGCAAAACCACTACAAAAGAGCTATTAAAGTCTGTTTTAAGTACACAATACAAAACATTAAGTACACAAGGTAATTTAAACAATCATATTGGAGTGCCTTTAACATTATTAAGGCTTAATAAAGATCATGACATTGCAATTGTTGAGATGGGAGCTAACCATGTTGGAGAAATTAAACAACTTTGTGAAATTGCTGCACCTAATTATGGTATTATCACAAGTATTGGCAAAGCCCATTTGGAGGGGTTTGGTTCTTTGCAGGGAATAATCAATACTAAAAGCGAGCTGTTCGATTTTATTAAGCAACATAAAGGAGTTTTTTTTCTAAATGCAACTATAAATGAATTAAGCCATATTTATGAAAGCAGCTATTCGGGAACTATTCCTTTTGGTACGAAAGAATGCAAAATTTATTCGCAACAAGTTACTTCTTCAACTCCTTTATGTCTTAGTATTTCAGATAATGGGACTATTGTTCCAATCGAGAGTAATCTATTAGGAAATTTTCACAGACATAACGTACTAGCTGTTTATAGTATTGCCAAACACTTCGATGTCTCTACAGATAATATTCAAAAAGCCATTAAAAATTATTCCCCAAAAAATAATCGTTCTCAATTAGTTCATAAGAATGGTAATGAAATAATTCTAGATGCATATAATGCAAATCCTGCCAGTATGAAAGAGGCCATTGACTATTTTGTAACTAACAAAACTTCACTAAACAAAGTCCTTATTTTAGGAGATATGTTTGAGCTTGGAACATATAGTATAGAAGAGCATACAAAAATTGTTGAAATTCTCAATAAAGTTGAAAATGTGGAAGTGATTTTAATTGGCAACGAATTCGGAAAAACTACAAGGAATTCAAACATCAATTATTTTGAAACTGTTACCCAAGCAATAGATTTTATAAAGAGAAATACCTATTATAACAATCAATTTTTAATAAAAGGGTCTAGAGGAATGGCTTTAGAACAATTGGTAGAGTATCTTTAATTAAACCATTTTATTGTAAGCTCTTATCCACCGCTCAGGAATTTCATTTTGTAGAGCCGTTTTGTAATCTCTATATGAACATGGAAAGATCTTATATTTCTTATACTTTAGATGTGCTTCTGGAATCTTAATCCACCAACGCCCACTTTTTTTGCTTTTAAGAAAAATCAAATCTTCCTCAGCATCTTGAAAAGTAACTGTATAATTCTCAAAATTACTCTCCTCTACAATTGGATAATCCCCTTTACGCTGTGAAATACCCTCTAAAAAATACCAAATTACTTGGGCCAACGTTTTTGCGGTTAGACTATCTCTGTCATTAAGAGGGTTATAATCATATATTCCAAATGAAGACAGTCGATCACTTAAACCGGCATACCGTGCTAAGCGGCATGTTTCATGCGCAAAAAAACCATTTGGGCTGCTGTTAAAATAGCCAGGAGCATCAGATGCTCGCAAAGCCGATACATTTAGCGAAAGCATGTCTGCATCTCTAACAATAGGCTCAATTTCTCTTAAATCTTCTGTTATCTCCCCTAATCTATAGGCCTCAAAATGCATCTTTGACAATAAAGAAATATCTTCCTTATTCATAAAAAAACTCTGATATCCTAATAGACTATAATTGAAGATAATATTTGGTTGAGAGGAAAAAGCTTTTATCAAACTATTTTGAACACTTATTTCATCTATACTTTTTTCATTCTCCGCCTCTAATAATGAAATACTTTCTCTAACATCTACAATATTTATTGGATTATCAAAATTTTTATAAGCCAAATGTTGATCATATACGAACGACCCATCTCCTCCCAAAACAATAGGAAGCACCTGATTTTTAATCAAGTTTTCAATAACTCTTTGAAACGCAAATCTTGTATCATTAAGAGATTCACCGGCTTTGATATTTCCAAGATCACAAATTGAGACTTCCTGAGTAATAGGATATAATTTGTAAAACTGCTGTCTTATTGCGTTGCTACCATCTTCACATCCTTTATTCAATTCATTTCCACGGAAATCCTCTATTCCAACAATTGCAATTTGATAGTTTTCTAAAGAAAATTCTTTGCCAGTAAAAAAACGCGTATTACCACCAATGCTTTTTGTTATAATGTCTGCATCTAACTTGTAAGGCGACAAAAACTCCCACATATTTATATTGATTTACTTTGAAGATAGGCGTCCTTTTTTTTTCTGAATTACTTATTTATTAACACGTGGTTTAACAAATCACCAACTACAAAAAAGGGATAACTTAATTAAAAATTCAGTCACAAGACTTGAATTCACTAATTATTTCTGCTTTCCATACAGAATCTCTATCTCTGTCAGGATTAGGATCCAACCAAACCACATGGTTGTAGTGAGGATCAAGAATAGCAATATCTGGAATGCCTTCTGCCGTTAAACGACTTTTGCTTGTATCTGAAGAAGTCACAGTAGTCGTAAACCAAAATAACTGAGTTTTATTCGTACCACAAATATCTTTTATAAAAGGCCTGTTTTCTTGTACCGCACTCCTACTCCAATCTACTTCCTTTCTAGTTCCCATAACATACCCTGCTGTGGCACTAGGGCCTGACAATCCTTCTTTTCTTTTGGCGTGATCGTAATAGTAGATTGCTTCATCGGTTGTTCCGGGGATATAAATGGTCGTGTTTAATCCCTGAGCCGCTTCATCATTTGCCCTATCTCTTCTACTACTATACGGCTCCAGCGCAAAGAAATTTAATAATCCAGTATGATTTGGATTTTTATAGTCCATATTAAAATAAGCGATGAATGGTTGCGGATTAATATCTTCCGGCATATCAGGAATTCGTATGTCGCCTTCATGATATCCCGGCATAGGTGCCAAAAAACCTTCTTGAAACCTAAAGCTATTTGCTATAAATCTAACTACTCGAACAGGCATTACATTTTGTCCTTTTAAATAATCATAATTTTGCATCTCGTCAGGAGAAATATATTTACCAAAACCTAAAAACCCTCGTCTTAATTTTGAAACAATACTATTATTATTTTGAGGTATCACTATTACACCTCCAAAAACAGGCCTTGGAAAAACCACACCTTTGTATTTTATTAATCCTACAACTTGCACCCACTCTCCTTCATCATTTTTTAACAACCTTGTCTCACCTGGCTCATAAGAGAAAAATTTGCCAAAATTGAATCTACTTCTCACATTCCTCTTTATATTCTTCCATCCGGGAAGAAAATCTCCAGTATAAAATTTTACTTCATGTTGATTTCGCTGACTAAAATCTATGAAGTTTTTTGTACCAGGTGTTGCTAAGACTTTTGACATTCCTTTTGACCATCGCTGAAATAAGTACTTCCTGTCAGGTCCAACTGCAGCAGTAAAATAATAGTCCTTCCCAACTTTCACAAAACGAAAATCTGTCGCTGTTTCAGTATCCTGAAATGCTTGTCTTGCATGCACTTTTATAGAATTATAAGGATGTATTCTTTCATGTGCAGTAATTGGAAGCCTATCCAATTCTATTTTGTTTATTTTACTATAGTGATTATATAAACTTATATATTCATATACTCCTGGCCCTAAAAGATACCCCAAGGTTCCAAAAACTAGGCCAACCATCACCAATGCTATCTTCTGCCATATATTAGCCGTCCTCTTCCATAAAAACACCAAAAAGACAATAGCAATTACCAAAAAAATGAATAAAAGAATAAATCTCCTCACGATTAATATGCCTGGTTGCCACCACCCTCTTGTAATGAAAAGTCCAACCAACAATATTAAAGTTGTTAAAACAATTAATAATATTTTTTTTAATGTAATAGGTTTCTTCATTCCTTATGAATTTAAAATATCATTGTCTTTAAGCTTTTCCCTCCAAGATTTTTTATCCGCTCCTTCATCATCCTCAATTTCAGCTTCCTTTTTTTGATCTTCAATCGTCTGCTCTTTTACCGTTTCTGTCTCTTTCTCAGGAGCTTTTTCTTCAGCCTCTTCTATCGATTGATCTTTATTTAAAACTCTTCCATAAGTATAGGCCGAAAAATACATCGTAGCTACTAATATTACAATACTTAAAAGACCCGTAAGTAACACCTGTTCTTTTGGAAAAATATTTAGCTTGCCAAATATTATAAAGAGTAGTACAGCAATCAAAGTCCCAAAAAGAATAATTACTTCAATTGGCCTTCCAATGATAAACCCTTTATTTTTATTGGCTACAACATTCTCCTTTCTATTTGGAATGGCATCATTAATTTTTAGTCCAATGGTTTTGTCTAGCTGAACTAAGCCAAAGCCAATTAATGCAAATATTATTATAGTAACAATCATAGTATTATTTTAATCTCCTTTGAATATAATTAATTATCCATTTCTTCTTTGGCACTGACCAAGATTCATATTTTTTAAAAAACAATTCCTTATTATTCTTAAATAAGTTTAGAAAGTCTATCTGATTAATGAATGAGAGCAACTTCCAAGTTAAATCTTGTTGTTCAATGCTTTGCTCCATAGGAGGGTGCAAAAGCAAGCGTGTTGCAGCTTTTGTCATAGATTTTTTATCAATGAACTGCCTATTCTTTAATTTATTTCTAAATGCTTCTAACGTTTTAAATTCTTCTGGTAAAACCCCTTGTTTATCCATTACACGAATTATATGTTTAAATTCATGTAATTCATAGGCCTCCAATTCATTTTCATATTGATCGAACCATTGATTGATGATTAAAGTAATCATTAGATCATCAAGAGTGCTTAAATTTTGATTCCAAAAATCTGCTTCTATTGTAACTATTTGTTCTTCGATTAATCGCAATACAAGCTTTTGATCATTCACAAAAAAGCTTTGATAGTTTTCAGCATTTAGTTGAAGATTATTTTGTGCTATCTCATCTTTCATTACCTGAATAACAATAGATTTTTCAGAAGGTATATCTCTGAAAATGAATACACCACCAAAGGCTCTTGTATAAAAAGACCTTACGTCTGTATAAGGTAAGTCATGCATTATAAGACTGCGAAACCTCATATCCCCATTCATTTCAACACTATCTATAAGCTCATCGTATAAGGATTCATTCATCCATGAAAAACTATCATCATGAAATTCTTTCACTAAATCTCGCTGCTTAATAGCCTTTTGCATAATACCTTTTGGGGTTGAAAAACGTAACATTACATCCTCTACCATAAGCAAATCTTCAGGCTCATTGTAAGTTGTTATCTCTTGATCTATATCTATGCAAATGCCTACTTCCAAGGTAATATCTGCAATTTGAAACCTAAAGTTTTCAAAGACCTTTAAAATAAGATAGTAATCATAAGAATGGACAGGAAATAGTACTGGAGCAAACTCTTGATCTGGGCTAATTATTATTGCATATGGATTAGCAGCACCATGTGTAAGATAGAATTCATTTCTAAACTCTTCTGCAATTTCAGGACTCCAACCCATCGCATCAATACTAAAGGAAGTTAATCTACTTGGCTCTAGTTGTAAAAACTTCAAGCATTCATTATAGCGATCAATAGACTCTTGATCACTTATTTTTATCAAGCTTTTATCATAAAACTTATTTATAATATCTTTTTTAATCATCAAAGCAACTTAATATCCTAGTTGTTGGGAGAATAGTCTTTTTGCTGGTACTTTTTTTCGGCACGCTCATGAATAAACATATTTTTCGCCCTATCGTTAATCGCCCTTTCTAGTCCTTCTTCTTGGATTCTAATTTCATTTTCAATATAGTGCAATGATTCGTACAACAATAAGT
The DNA here is from genome assembly GCA_965216955.1 of Chitinophagales bacterium. GTDB lineage: Bacteria > Bacteroidota > Bacteroidia > Chitinophagales > JADIYW01 > CBDCGV01. Next base: position 270,169 of record CBDCGV010000009.1, read on the forward strand.
CTGAAAAATCAATACCCCCCAAATTCTCATCTCTTAATTGAGTAAGCATAACTACTTTAGTATCATAATCTTTTCTAAAAAACAACGATAAGTCTTCCCACCATTCCTTAGGAAAGTCAAAATCCATTATTCGAGCATCTGCTGCCGATTGAATATTTCTAATTGATCTAGATGAGAAGAAAGGATAACGTTGCTGTACTTTATCATATAGTTTCGCAAAAAAATCATGTGATTTCTTATCATGTTTTTTGGAAACATCATAAAGTATTTTTGCTAAGTCATCATTTTCAATTGGATAATCTCCCTTTATGACTTCACGCATATCCACTATTTTTTGACTAGACATAAATTCATAGTCAGGCCTTTTTAAATCGGTAAATTGCTCATCATATTTCCTTATCCAAATATAGTTTTGATCCATAAAGTCTAAATACTCTTGAGCCCCATTAATAGGCGTTCTATATTGAATTCTAGATCTTACAGCTGCATCAATTTGATCGGCCAAATTAGTAAATACTCCAATCAATCTATTCCCATAGTTAATCGCAGATGCCCCCTCTGTCCTTCTAAGAAAAGCACCAATAAACTCTCTTACCCCTGAAGAAACCCCTTGCCTCGTTCTATCTTCCAAATTATTTTCGGCATCATCAATTGGTGCAAAGATAATTCTATCTGTACGCTCTAACCTTCTAAACCACTCATCTGCTCTTTCAGCAGTTCCACCTTGATAAGTAGAAACTATCGTTTCTGGAAGTGGTGCAAAATCAAATGGAATTCCTAAAACGGAACATCGTTCTTCAAGTATTGTAGCTACAGCTGCAATTAACATACTCTTTCCCGTTCCAGGAATTCCATCGCCCATTACAATAGGAGGCAACCCACCTAAATCATGAATAGGATTCCTTCTTGTTTCTGGATCATAGCAAAGCAATCTTTCTATAAAACGCATAAAGTCCGCCTTCGCCCTTTTATTGCCAACAATGGCATCCATTGATACCTTTTTAAATGAAACGGACATTGAGGGAGATACGGCACTTATCTCAAATCCCCTGATGATAAATTCTGTTCCCTCAAGTTTGTAATGATCATTTACAAAAGGTGATAAATGACTTATTCCTTCAGATCTTTGAATTATTTCATGAACTAAAGCGTCAAAGTACAACTGAGTAACTTTTAATAATTCTAGATCTGTATTGACCTTATGATGTTCTATTTGTTTTAGATAAGTAAAAAGCCATGCACCGCAATGCAGAAGAAGGGTCTCTTAAAGCAACCTCTTGAATTTCTATTTGATCAATATTTATTTTTGATAGTTTTTCTTCAAATCGCTCTTCAAGCATCCAAGAAATGTAGTGTGCAGTCACAAATAAAGTAACAACTGATTCAGAAGATTTAAGCTCATGAAAATTTAGGCTGATCCACTCGATGAAGCGCATCCCGTTCATTTTTTTCTTCCAATTGTAACAGTCCTGACGACTTTTTATATTGCTCTGCAATATATTTCGCAATACAAATTCCATCAACCAAAATATTCAATAATGTATTAGCATGTTCGGATAAAACAAATCGATTATTACTTACTTCAACCGCGTGCTGCATCAAAGCCGCAGCCTCCAGCTTATCGGGTTCTGCCTTGGGCAAAACTTTACTCAATGAAAATCCTGTCATAGATGTTTCATTTTCCCCTTTTCTATTGCGCTTCGCCTTGCCCGACGGATACCATGATGGTTTTGACTTCACCAAATTAATTGCATACGACTTATGTTCTTCGTATAAATCTTTAGTAATCGGAATAAGTGGATTGTCTAAATGTTCTGACATTCATCTATTTTAATGCATTAATAATTAAAGGCGGTTTGGTAAGGTTTTTTAATAATTCAGCATTAGATCTTGTAAGATGTTGAATAACCTTATGCGGCGCCATCAAATATTTATGAATTTGACTTGCATGACGCTCTAAACATTCACGATCTGTACGATCAATGTGAAAAATTTGCATGACCTCTCCAGAGCCAAAAAAACTTTTACTTGACTTTTCATCTATAGATGTTGTTACCTCCGTTTCAAACACCAATGCAAAATCATCTATCGTTAATTGCTTAATTATATCCGTATAGGTCTGATTATCCTGAGCGTAATAACTAAATATTGGCCCTAAACAAACCCTTTTCAATAATTTGGGATGCACATTTTTGAAATAAGCATCAATATCACCAGCGTAAGCTGATAACGAAAGAGAATCACTCATAGGTTTGATCTTCTGCCAAAAATGAGATTCTTCTAGCGATTCCTTCTTACCAAAAGAAGTTTCGAAAATCATCATATAAACATATGGACAATTGCTTATCGCCGAATACGAAGCCCACGAGCATTTATATTGTTTTCTACCCCTATTATCTTTATTTGTATTGATCTGCTGAATTTCCCCCTTATTAAAGTTTAAGAAATACTCAATTTCATTTAAGTGACTATAAAATTGTTGTTGTTTAAGTGTTCGAATTAAACTTTGAGGTTTCTTTTTCTCTTTAAAAAGAGCTGTTAAAATTTCTTCTTTAATCAGTTTTTCAGAAGGATATTTTTGAAGTTTTTCATTTCTTGTAAAGATATCTTGTTCCAATTTAGCAATCTCTACACTACTTGGAAAACAGGAATCCGTAGTATCTATCTGTAATGCTAACTCTTCTTCAAAGGCATACTTTACCCTTAGAATATGAAACGTATTTTTCAGCTTTTGGGTAAATCTGATAATTACCTGTTGCTCCCAAACATTCTCTTTTATTATTTTATGCTGAAGTTGATCAATGAAATTATCTAATATGGTATCGATTAACCAATAGTAGTGTGAATACAAATCCTTGTTCAAAGGAGTTCTATCAGGGTTACTGGTAACATACTTTCTGGTTACATCCATGTCAAAGCAATAAATGCTATTGCGAAAATAAATTTACAAAAAACAAAATCAATATCAAAATGATATCAAAACAAACAAGCTAAGAAAGTAGATCTTCTGCCGCATCTTTAGAAGAACTATTATCTCCTTCAAGTGCCTCTGATTCATAGGTATGTTCAAACTGCTCCGACTTATCAATACCATATTTTTCTTTAAACTCTTTTCTAAGCTGCTCATCTTTTTCTTTAAAGCTTTGAACTTGCTTAGCAAGGTTTATGATTATAGTACTGATATTTTTCATGCGCTCTTCTTGCTTTTCAGTTCTGATAATTCGGTCTTTTTCGCTTGCTACTAGAATCTTACTTGCAATTGTTTGTGTCAAAGCATCCGTCTTAACTCCTGCCTCTTCATATATAGAAGCTGCTTCTTGTGTAATGGCACTTTGTAATAATTGTAAGGTTGAACGATAAACTTCTATTCTTTCATCCGTATCAGACCTCAATTGAGCACTTAAAGTTTTCAAATTTGCTCTTGTCGTCTTTTGAGCTTCTATATGGGTAATCACTTGCTCAAAGAATCTTTCTTTAGAATGGAAAACCCCTAACGCCAATTGATATTCTGCTTTTATATCTGCACGTTTATTTTGTAAATCTGCAATATGATTTTCCTGCTTTGCATATTCTTCTGTTCCATTCTGAAAATTAACCAAGTCATCTTGTGCCGCCCTTACGGCCGCTTCAGCTTCTTCTAAAGCTTTTTCCTTTTCTTCCATCATCTTGCTAGCTCTCTCTTTAGTTTCAGCAATAATCTGCTTTCTATTTTCTAACCCAGCAATATTTTGGTCAACGTTTGCTACCTCTTCATTTATCATATCAATCATCCCACTTACCTGCGAAATAATTCTATTTAGTGATTCTTCAATTGTGGCATCTCGTAATCGCTCTCTATACATACGCTCTGCCTTTTGCTCAACCTCTTTGATATTTGCCTGTGCCTCCTCAACCTTCTCCGAAAACTTTTTTGTTCTTCGATTCTTCATACCAAAAAGTACATTGGCAATTCCAGGCATTCCTTTTGCTGCATTTAGTTTACTCTCAAAATCAGCCAATTGCTCCTTTGCCTCATCAATCATTCCTGTTTCATCTTCGTTCAATTCTTGAAGTTTAGCGAACCCCCCTCCAAAACCATCTAGCATTTCACGAAGCCCAATCATCATATCCTGAAGATCCTTCTCCATATTAGAACGATCATCCTCCAAGGTTTCAAAATTTGCTTCAGCAATCTCGATACCTAATTGCTTAGCTTTCTCCTCAGTAAATTGTGAATCCGCTAAAGCATCTTTTATAGAAGTTTGTAATGTTTCGTCAATTTTTTGCTCTGTTTTAGTAAACAGATCCATAAACCCTCCTTTCTTCCTGTTTTCTATTTTATTTTTCAACTCTGAAAGCCGCTCTTCAGACACCTTATTTTCAGTTCCGCTTAATAAATCAAATTCAGACATACGTTTTTAAATTTTGGCTATTAAATTACAAAGAAGTTAATGAATGTTCCTATTTATTGAACAGGTTGTTTAGGTTTTCAACTATTTTAAGCATATTCATTATACAATAATCGCTTTTCATTATTTAAACGCTTGAAGTATAAACAACTTCTACTATATTGCAACTCGATAAAAAAAGACGATATGTTATTACTACATCCTAAAAAAAGTGACTTTAAGCATCTTGACGAAGCATCTAGAGCTATTATGCATAAGACTATTGAATTCTTTGAAAATAAAGGCAAAGAAAAGCTAACAGATGACGATAGAAATTTTGTTTGGTATGCTGATTTTCTAGAATTTGTAAAGGAAAATAAAATATTTGCAAAGTTGATGACTCCTGAGGGATATGGAGCAGAAGATTCTCGGTGGGATACAAATAGAATTGCTGCTTTTACAGAGATTTTAGGATTTTATGGACTTTGTTACTGGTATACCTACCAGGTCTCTTCATTAGGTTTGGGTCCAGTTTGGATGAGCAATAATGAAAAAGTCAAAAAACATGCAGCTGATTTACTGGATAATGGCCACATTTTTGCTTTTGGTTTATCAGAAAAAGAACATGGTGCAGATATTTACTCTAGTGGAATGATTCTGTCAAAGAAAGAGGACGGAACCTATGTAGCAAATGGTGGAAAATATTATATTGGTAATGGGAACAAAGCAGGGATTGTATCTGTCTTTGGAAAAATGGAAGAAAGTAATGAATATGTTTTCTTCGCCGTTGACTCACAGCATCCCAATTATAAGCTTGTTAAAAATACTGTAAATAGTCAATCATACGTATCGCAATTTAATTTAGAGAACTACCCCATAAAAGAAGAAGATATTTTACATAAAAGCAGAGATGCATGGGATGCCGCTTTAAACACTGTAAATATTAACAAGTATAACTTAGGATGGGCTACAGTGGGTATTTGTACACATGCATTATATGAAGCGATCAATCACGCTTCTAATAGAAATTTATATGGGAAATTTGTAACTGACTTTCCACACGTGAAAAGCCTTTTTATAAAGGGTTACACTCGACTCATAGCAATGAAATTGTTTATTCTAAGAGCAACGGATTATATGCGTGCGGCTTCTCCTGAAGATAGGAGATATTTACTTTTTAATCCGATGGTTAAGATGAAAGTGACCACAGAAGGAGAGCATGTGGTTAATGATTTTTGGGATGTAATGGCCGCTAAAGGTTTTGAAAGAGATATGTATTTCACAATGGCCGCAAGAGACATAAGAGCATTGCCTAAATTGGAAGGAACTGTACATGTAAACATGGCTCTAATTATCAAATTTATGCCTAATTACTTTTTTAATCCGGCAGAATTTCCAGAAATTGAAAGCCAGTTTGATACAGTAAATGATAGTTTCCTTTTCAATCAAGGCCCAACTAAAGGACTAGGAGGAATTCGTTTTCATGATTACAAAAAGGCATATGCAAGCAAAGACTTGCCAAACATTAATATCTTTAAAGAACAAATCAACGCCTTTGTAGAAACATTAATTAAAGCAGGTCCTACACCTGAACAGCAAAAAAAACATTGATTTTCTTTTAAAAGTTGGTGAGCTTTTTACATTAGTCGTTTATGGGCAACTAATTATTGAAAATGCTAAGATCTATAATATTGAAGATTATCTTTTAGATCAGATTTTTGAGGTTTTGGTAGAAGATTTTTCAAAATTCGCATTAGATGTTTATAATAAGCCTTCTGCAACAGAAGGACAAAGAGCACAGTGCTTAAAGATGATTAAGCGACCTAATTTTGATACTGATCGTACCAAAAAACTATGGGATGACGTTTATTCGTTGAAAGATCAATACGAAATGAAAGTTTAAAGACTAGAAGGTTGTTAAATAAGAGGTTGATTGTGAAATATTAAGTTGTTTCTATTCAGCTATTTCTTTTTTACTATTTATATCAGAAAGCTTGAATTTTATATCTTCCATGATATTTATCTTAAGAGGAATAAATAATGCTCTCACTTTTATTTCCCCATTTAAATGGGCTTTTAAACGTCCTCCAAAAAATAGCTTTCCCCCTTGAGTAAAAGCACTTGCAATAGCACGTCCTGTTTTACCATTAAAATAAATAGGAATTGAAGTATTTGCCTTCTTTCTCAGCTTTACTGGCTCAACATCTGTAATGGTTCCAAGTAACTTGTCTCTAACAAAAACCTCTATAGTCCCTGACTTAAGTTTTGCCTTTATTCTACGAGGGTTGTAAATCACAACTTCCAATTTAAGTTCTATATTGTTCTTATTGAACTTAACCAACTCCTGATTCTGAATTTTCACAAACTCGGGATCTTTGTCCTTCGCATATAATTCATTTGCTATAAAAATCGTGATAAGTATAAATAATAAAGTCCGTTTCACCCTTCTAAGGTATACAATTAATTTAATTAGTCATTTGTGACTAATATTTTATATATTTACGACTAATGTCAAATGAAACACAAAATAAAATTCTAAAAGAGGCCATTAAAGCCTTTAATCAGTATGGATATTCTGCTGTTTCACTTCATCAATTAGCTAAACAGGTGGGTATCAGCAGAGGAAATCTCACCTATTATTTTAAAGACAAGGATCAACTATTGGAGACTATTGGAAAGCAAATGTGGAGTAAAATCAAAGCTGAACGAAATAAATCAAGACAATTTCCCTCCTTTGAAAATTTACACAATGAGGTACAATTGCTTTATAAATTTCAAAAAGAATACGCATTTATTTTTCTAGACACGCATGTTTTAAATCACCCATATATAAAAAAGCAGTTTCGTCAAATGACAAACCGCATCATTAGTGACAATAAAGAAACTATTGCTTTTTCAATCAAAATTGGAAATTTGAAGCCAGAATCTATACAAGGCATGTATCATAATGTAGCTTTTGTAAACTTGGATGTTAGCTTTCTATTGGCTATCTCAACAAATAATTAGAGGAGAAAAAACATCGGAAGATGGCGAAAAAAACAATATGGAGCATTTTATTACCACACTTCACTATAAAAGGCATTGAGTCTTTTAAAAATTTCTTTGGTGAAGATTATTATCATTCATTAGGCAAGCCTTTTGATGTAGATGCAGAAAATTTAATTACTTTTTAACAACGTACTATGCAATCTTTAAAATCAAAAATTAATGCGAACAGTCAACAGTATAAAAACAATTATGCTGAGATGCTAAAACTAGTTGAAAAACTAGACCAGCATTTAATAGAGAGTAGATTTCAAGGGAAGGAAAAACATATTGAAAGAGCTCGAAAAAGAGGAAAGCTGTTAGCAAGAGAACGATTAGAATTGGTATTGGATAAAGACAGTCCATTTCTAGAATTGCTTCCTTTAGCAGGGATGGAACGAAAGGGAGGTTTTGGTGCTGGAGGGACTAATGTATCGGGAATAGGCATAGTATCGGGAAAACTCTGCATGATCAATTCAAACGTTGGAACACGCAAAGGAGGATCCGTAGATTATGCAACTGCCTTTAAAGCCTTTCGAATTGGAGAGATAACTAGAGAAAACAAACTTCCCTCCATCAATTTAGTTGAAAGTGGTGGTGCTAACCTCCCGGATCAAGCAAAAATATTTAACTATGGTGGAGAGTCTTTTAGAGAAATCACAAGAAGATCAAAAATGGGATTGCCTACCATTTCAGTTGTATTTGGAAATGCAACGGCAGGTGGCGCCTA